>CAVYWU010000001.1:0-607171 GCA_963772415.1 uncultured Actinomycetota bacterium
GGGTCACATCCCTCAGTTCCCTCTCACCTCGACGACGGCAGCTCCCTTCTCGACGCGATCCTGGCGGACCCGGCCGGAATGCTCGGCGACAAGGTCCGGACCGACTTCGACACCAGGCTGCCGTTCCTGATGAAGCTGCTCGCCGCCGGCGAGCCGCTCTCCCTCCAGGTCCATCCCACGAGCGACCGGGCGAGGATCCGCTGCGCTGAGCAATAGGCCGCGGGGCTGCCCCACGATGCACCCGAGCGCAGCTATCCCGACGCCTCCCACAAGCCCGAGCTCGTCTACGCACTCACCCGCTTCGAGGGCATGGCCGGCTTCCGCGACGCCACCAGGACCGCCGCGATCCTGCGGGGCTTCCACCTGCCGTGGCTCGACGAGATCGCTCACCGGATCGAGACCACCGACACCCCGTTCCAGACGCTCCGAGCCGTCGTCACCGACCTCCTCGGAATCGACCGACGCCTCCTGCACGAGCGCCTCCAGGACCTTCGCGCCGCCGCGGTCGACGCCGAGGCCCGTGCCCACGCCGCCCATGCAGGACGCCGCCAGCGCGGCGGCAGCGTGGACCCCACCGCACTCGAGCGTGAGTCGGTCCGCGTGTACGCCGCCACCACGCCTCTCGTCGAGTGCTATCCCGACGACCCCGGGGTCCTGGTGACGCTGCTCCTGAACCACGTCGTGCTGGCCGCGGGCGAGGCCATGTTCATCGATGCCGGCGTCATCCATGCCTACACCTCAGGTTTCGGCGTCGAGATCATGGCAGCATCGGACAACGTGCTGCGGGCCGGCCTGACCCGCAAGCACGTGGACATCCCCGAGCTGCTCGAGGTCACCAACTTCACGCCGACCCCACCGCCTCAGTGGGCGCCGTCCCACCCGGCCGCAGGCGTGACCGTCTTCAGCCCACCCGTGGACGAGTTCGAGCTGGTCGTGGTCGAGGTCACCGGGTCCTCGCAGCTGCCCACCCGCCCCCAGATCGTGCTCTGCCTCGAGGGACAGGTGCACGTGCGCAGCCACGACGGGGAAGTGCTGCTCACCAGCGGGCAGGCAGCCTTCGTCCGGGGCACCGAGACGTCGGTCCACCTCGACGGACGCGCCCGCGTGGTGGTCGGCAGGACGCCGTGAGGGCGGCTACTGCCGCAGGTCGTGCACGTGCTCGCGGTACCACGCATGGGTGGACGCGATCCCCTCCCGCAACCCGATCCGCGCGGTCCATCCGGCCTCGGCGAGCTTGCTGACGTCGAGCAGCTTCTGGGGCATGCCGTCGGGACGGTCGCTGTCCCAGCGGGTCTCGCCCTCGAAGCCGACAACCTCTGCCACGACCTCCGCCAGCTCCTTGATGGTGGCGTCCCTGCCGGTGCCGACGTTGACCTGCTGAGCCCCGTCGTAGTGCTCGAGGAGATGCAGGCACGCCTCCGCCATGTCGTCGACGTGGAGCAGCTCGCGGCGCGGCGTGCCGGTGCCCCAGTTGGTCACCTCGCCGAGGCCGTCACGTGCCGCCTCGTCGTAGCGACGGATCAGGGCCGGCAGGCAGGTGGGAGCCCTCCCGCGAGAAGTTGTCCCCCGGTCCGTACAGGTTGGTCGGCATCGCCGAGATCCAGGGGAGGCCGTACTGGCGACGGATCGCCTGCACGTGCAAGATGCCCGCGATCTTGGCGATGCCGTAGGCGTCGTTGGTCGGCTCGAGGTGACCGGTGAGGAGAGCATCCTCAGGGATCGGTTGCGGGGCCAGACGCGGGTAGATGCACGACGAGCCCAGGAAGAGCACCCGCTCGACTCGCTGCTCGAGCGCAGCGTCGAGCACGTTGACCTGGACCTGGAGGTTCTCACTGAGGAAGTCGACCGGGTAGGTGTTGTTGGCCATGACGCCACCGACCTTGGCGGCCGCGAGCACCACGTAGCGGGGCCGCTGCTCGGCGAAGAAGTCGAAGACCGCGGGTCGGTCTCGCAGGTCGAGCTCCGAGGACGGACGACCGACCAGTCCGGTGAAGCCCTCGGCCTCGAGCCGTCGCCAGATCGCGGAGCCGACGAGGCCGCGGTGCCCCGCGACGTAGAAGGACGCGTCGCGATCGAGCGGGCCCGGGGTGAAGCCGTCGCTCATCGGCGGTTGCCGAGAGTCGGCCAGCCGGGCAGCGTGGGCTGGTCGATCCAGGGCTTCCCTTCGTGCTTGAGGGCCTCGACATCGGCGTCGACCATGATCTTGGCGAGCTCGTCGGTCTGCACCTTCGGCACCCAACCCAGCTTGTCCTTGGCCTTGCCTGCGTCACCGATCGAGCGCGTCGACCTCGGTGGGGCGCAGGTAGCGCTCGTCGAACTTCACGTGCTTCTCCCAGTCGAGCCCGGCGTGCTCGAAGGCGGTGACGACGAAGTCGCGCACGGTGAAGTTGCCGCCGGTCGCCAGCACGAAGTCGTCGGGCTCGTCGGCCTGCAGCATCCGCCACATGCCCTCGACGTACTCGGGGGCGTAGCCCCAGTCGCGGATCGAGTCGAGATTGCCCATGTAGACGTAGTCGGCGAGACCGGCCTGGATCCGGGCCACCGCTCGGGTGACCTTGCGGGTCACGAAGGTCTCGCCGCGACGCGGGGACTCGTGGTTGAACAAGATGCCGTTGACCGCGAACATGCCGTAGCCCTCGCGGTAGTTGCGCGTCACCCAGTAGGCGTAGACCTTCGCGGCACCGTAGGGCGAGCGTGGGTAGAACGGGGTCTCCTCGTCCTGCGGAGGGGGCGTGGCGCCGAACATCTCCGAGCTCGAAGCCTGGTAGTAGCGGCAGTCGATCCCGGCCATCCGGACGGCCTCGAGCAGGCGCATGGCGCCCATGCCCGTGGTGTCACCGGTGTGCTCGGGCTCGTCGAAGCTGACGCGCACGTGGGACTGTGCGGCGAGGTTGTAGACCTCGTCGGGGTTGATCTCGTTGAGCAGCGTGACCAGGCGTGCGCCGTCCGAGAGGTCTCCGTAGTGCAGGAAGAGCCTGGCCTCGGGGTCGTGCGGGTCCTGGTACAGGTGGTCGATGCGCGAGGTGTTGAACGTGGACGCGCGTCGGATCAGACCGTGCACCTCATAGCCCTTGCCCAGCAGGAGCTCCGCCAGGTAGGAGCCGTCCTGTCCGGTGATGCCGGTGACAAGTGCCTTCTTGGTCATGACTTGCTCGTACCCCTGATCGATCGACTGTGTGAAGGAGTCAGTCTAGGAGACCAGCCCGCCAGCCTCTCGGCGAGGCGCCGCATGCCCGGGAGACTGCCGCGGTCAGCGCAGGTTGGGGCGGACGTGCAGGCCCACGTCCGGGTCGACCAGGGCCTCCTGGGAGGCCGCCACGCCGTCGACCATCAGCGCGGCGTCGAGAGGCACCTGGCGCTTCAGCACCGCCAGAGCGATCGGACCGAGCTCGTGGTGGCGGGCGCTGGTGCCCACGAAGCCTGCGGCGCGACCGGCGTGCTCGATCTCGGTGCCGCGTGCGGGCAGCCGGTTCTCCGACCCGTCGAGGTGCAGCAGCGTCAGCCGGCGTGGGATGCGCCCCAACGTGTGCACCCGCGCGACGGTCTCCTGGCCGCGGTAGCAGCCCTTGTCGAGGTGCACCGACGGCCCGATCCAGCCGACCTCGTTGGGGATCGTCCGGTGGTCGGTGTCGAGCCCGAGGCGCGGCTCGCCCCGGGCGATCCTGAGCGCCTCGAACGCCCACATGCCGGCCGCCGGCCCGGCCGCGTCGGCGAAGGCGACGAGCTGGTCGCGCGGGACGACCTGGTAGCCGGAGTACGGCGCCGCGCCCACCGCCGCGGGACGCCAGACCACCGCCAGCTCCTCGGTCACGTCGGCCACCTCGACGCGCATCATGAAGCGCATCCGGTCCAGCCACTCCACCAGCGCAGGCGCAGCGCCGGGCTCGAGGTGTGCGGTGAACGCCTCGCCGTCGTCGGTGCCGAACATCGCGTGCTCGACGTGCCCCTGCGGGCTGAGCACCAGGGTGCCGGTCGGATCACCGGGCCGCAGCTGCTCGAGGTGCTGGGTGGTCAGCGAGTGCAGCCAGGTCAGCCGGTCAGGCCCGCTGACCCGGACCACCCCACGGTGGGAGAGGTCGACGAAGCCGGCGCCGGTCTCGAGCGTGCGTTGCTCGGTGTTGAACGATCCGTAGTGGGCGGCCACGGGAGCATCGATCCCGTCGCCGGCGACCGCGCCGGGGAGGCTGAGCAGGGGGCTCGACATGGTGCTCCTCTCGTCCTCTGGGACAACAGTGATCCGCGCCCGGTCATTCCTCGGCGCAGGTGGCACAGGTGCCGAAGATCGTCAGGTGCCCGACATCGGTGTCGAAGCCACGCTCGTCTCGAAGCCGGTCCACCAGGGGGTGGACAGTCTCGACCGGCACCTCGTCGACCGTGCCACACCGTCGACACACGGTGTGCACGTGGGGCGGGGTCGCCGTCGAGTGGTAGGTCGGCGCCCGGTCGGAGATGTGCGCGTGCCGGACCAGGTCGAGCTCCTCCAGCAGCTCCAAGGTGCGGTACACCGTGGAGATGTTGACCGCCGCGGACTCCCGCCGCACCTCGCCGAAGACCTCGTCCGGCGTTGCGTGCCCCAGGTGCTCGACGGCGCGCAGCACGAGCTCGCGCTGCGGAGTCAGCCGATAACCCTGGGCGCGCAGCCTGGCCTGCCAGTCAGCGGGGCGCGTGTGGGCGTGCTCGTGGGACACATGCGCCAGTCTAGGAGCGCCAGGCCATCTCGGCACCGGGTGCCACCGTGCCCGGGCGGATCCGCTGGGGGTGGTCCCCGACCTTGATCCACGCGATCTCCTCACGGGTGCGCAGATCGATCACGGCCACGGCATCGTTGCCGCTCATCGACATCCAGCAGGTGTTGGCTGCCCCTTCGGTGGACCAGTAGGGCTTGAGGTAGCGACGACTCTCCTCATCACCTTGCCCATCGAGGATCTTCACGCGCATGTTCCTGCGGGTGACCACCGCGGCGTAGTCCGACATCGTGCCGGCGGCGCACAGCTTGGTGCCGCGCGCGTTCATCGCCAGTCCGTGGTGGGCGGAGTCGAGGACGTAGTCCTCGCGCGGGGTGCCCGGGACCCGGTCGGGCAGCGGGATCAGCCGGGTCACCGCTCCGGTCGCGGGCTCCGGCTCGGTGCCGCTCGTGTAGTCCCCGCCCCCGCTGGGGTCGCTGGCTCGGAGGTCGAACTCGACGAACCCGTGGAAGAAGGAGACCTGGTAGTAGACGAAGCGCTCGTCGGGCGAGATGGCCATCGGGCGCACCGCCGAGCTCATCTGGGGGTAGCCGGCCTCCTCGAGCTCGAGTCCCATGTCCCACCGCCGGGCCACGGAGAAGTCTTTGGTGCGCACGATCTGGAACCACCGGTCGGACTTGATCACGTCGCCGATCGCGTCCAGCTCACCTGCGTCCACCGGCGTGTAGACCCGGCCGATGCTGGCGTGGAAGATCCGCCTGCCGTCGAGGGAGTAGTTGCTCTCGTGGGGCGTCTCACCGGACTCGAAGCTGCGGAGCCGGGTGCCGGTGCGGGGGTTGTCGGCGCCGCCGAGGACGTACTCGTGCACCGCCTTGGACGTCGAGTCCGACACCACGAGGCGCCGACCGTCGGGCGAGACGTTCATGTGGTCGGTGCGGAAGCCGTCCATCACCTGCCGCTCCACGATCGCGCCGGTGGCGAGGTCGATCCACACGACGTCACCGAAGCTGGGCCTCGACACCGCGAGGAGCCTGCCGTCCCTGGTGGAGAACAAGTCGTCGACGAGCTGGTCGTGCCCCTGCCCGACGGCCTGCTGGATGGCGAGGTAGAAGGCCAGCTTGGCCGGGTTGGCCAGGATCTCCCGCATCCGCTGGGCGCGGTCGGGGACGACGTCGAGGCGTCGTACGACGCGGAAGGTGCGAGCGTCGACCACGTCCGCCGTGCCGGCCCAGTTGTTGCCGACGAACATCACCTCGCGAGCCACGTCGCGGCTCGTGACGGCCGCTGCCTGCGTGGCCGCCGAACGCGTCGGGCCGGCCGCGGCGGACGGCACGGCGGCCATCGCGACTCCCACGGCCAGGACCGAGCCGACCAGGGCGATCGAGGTGCGGCGCATGGGGCTCCTTCACAGGGTCCGGCGGTGCGCCGGTGTGCTTCGTTCAACGCGTGACGGCCGGTGTGGTTACGTGCCCGACCGGCTCGCCTCCCGCAAGGGCCGAACGGCCGATCGTTCCTGACCGGACGACGGGTAACGAAACCATTACTGAGTCGTTGAAGGTGCTGGGTCACGCTCCGCCCGGAGCCAGGCCCAGCGACGCCCCCAGGGGGTGACATGCCACAGCGGTCGGCGACCACGGCGAGCGACGCCGCGCTGATCGCGCGCGTACGCCTCGGTGATGCCGGGGCCTTCGAGCTGATGGGCGCACGCCATCGCAGCGCACTGCACGACCTGGCCTCGATCCTGACCGCCGCGCCGGAAACCCTCGTGGAGGGCACCCTCGAGGTGGCCCGCGCAGCGATTCGACGCGCGCGGGGACCGCGGACCTGGGTGCGCGGCTACCTGCTCGACCTGGCCCTCCAGCCGCACGCCACGCCCGCGCAGCCAAGGACGACCGGGCCATCTCCCCCGCAGCCGCCGGGACGTCACGAAGCCGTCGGGGTCTGCTACGCGCGGCTCCCCGACGCGTGGCAGGCGGTGCTCTGGCACCGCTTCGTCGAGCAGGACACGAGCACCGAGGTCGGCGCCGTCATCGGGGTCTCGCGGGACCAGGTGGATGCGCTGGTCGGGAGTGCCAGGACCGAGCTGCTGCGGTCGCTGCTCCTGCGGCGTTGGGGCCAGGACCTACCCGCACCTTGCCGCGCGCACACGGGTCGCCTGATAGCAGCCCCACCCGGCTCGCTCCCCCGCTCGGTGCTGCGCCACACCGCCCGCTGTCCGACGTGCGATGCCCTGGTCGACGACCTGCGCGCAGCCCGAGACTCTTTGCCGAACGTGCTGGCCGGCCACGTCCTGGAGGGCACGGGCGAGCGCTACCTCGCGATGCGGCACAGCGCGGCGCGCGACCGGCTCAGCGTCTTCTGAGCTGGACCCACGGCCTCACTGCCTGACGAGGCGGCCCCACAGGTGCGGCTGGAGCTCTTGTCCCATCGCCGCCATGTCGTAGGCCCACAGGAGGTCACCCTCGACCATGCCGTACATCCGGTGCCCACCGGCGTAGTCCTTGGCGGTCTGGGTGCGCGCCACGGCGTCCGTGGTCAGCTCGAGACGAGGCGTGCCGATCTCCGCGCTGCCGTACCAGATCTCCACGAAGCCGGTGTGGTGGGAGAGGACGAGCTCCAGCGAGCCGTCGGCCTTGGGGCGCACGAAACCGGTCTCGATCGCGGCGTCTCTGACCTTCTCGCCGTTCTGGTCCACGATCCACGAGCGGCTCATGTAGTGGAAGAAGGGCCGACCGTCGTGGGTGAAGATGCACTCCTGCCCGAACTCGAAGGCGTCGATCGTCGGGTAGTCGCCGTGACCGTTGCCCCGCCAGGTGCCCAGCAGCCAGGCCACCGGCGCGCAGTCGGGGTGCAGGTTGTCGGGGATCTCGAAAGGCATTACCGCTGGTCGGCCTTGAACAGGTTGTAGAGGACCACGAGGGCGACAAAGCCGGTGAGCAGCACGACCAGGGCCATCAGGGCAATGAACACGGCTTCCATGTGGGCGAGTCTAGGGCGTGCGCGTGACGCCCGTCCGGCGGGAGCGGTGCGCGCCGCGGACGCGCACCAGGCTCTGCTGCAGCCACCACCCCTAGTGTTGGTGGCATGGCTCGACGACTCCTGGTGAAGGTGACGTGTGGCACCGATGACGCCGAACGCAGCAACCAGGCGCTCACCGTCGCCTCCACCGCGGTCGCGGCCGGCGCGGAAGTGAGCCTGTGGCTGACCGGCGAGGCCTCGTGGTTCGCGGTCGCGGACCGCACCCCGGACCTCGGACTCCCGCAGGCCACGCCGGCCGCAGACCTCCTCGCCATCGTCCGCGAGGGGGGCCGGGTCACGTTGTGCACCCAGTGCGCGGCGCGCCGCGAGATCGGCCAGGACGACCTGCATGCCGGCATCCGGATCGCCGGCGCCGCCGCCTTCGTCGAGGAGGCGCTCATCGAGGGCGTGCAAGCATTGGTCTACTGACCACGATTCGAGGGAGTCGAGAAGCAGCATGCCCCGGGCGTTGCAGCGCAAGGTCGTGACGACCCTGATCGTCCTGACCCTGATGGTCGGCCTGGCCGGTGGCGGCTGGTTCGCCTACCTGAACTCGAGGATCGACGCGATCCCACGCGTCGACGCCGGCGTCGAGCCGGCCGCGGACGTCGAGGCCGAGACGCCCCGGGCGCTGAACATCCTGGTCGCAGGCACCGACTCGGGCACTCCCGACGAGCTGGCCCGGCTGGTCGAGGGTGGGTGGGAGCCGGGCGCGATGCGCAGCGACACGATCATGATGCTGCACGTCACCGCTGACCGAGAGCAGGCCTCGGTGGTCTCGATCCCGCGCGACACCTGGGTGGAGATCCCCGGACACGGACAGGCCAAGATCAACGCGGCCTTCTCCCTCGGTGGTCCCGCGCTCTACGTCGACACCGTCGAGGCCTTCACGGGCGTCGACGTGGACCACGTCGCGATCGTCGACTGGGCCGGATTCCGGGACATCAGCACCGCAGTCGGGGGTGTCGACGTGACCGTCCCCGCGACGGTCACCGACACCATGAACGACATCACCTGGACCGCCGGCCAGCATCACCTCGAGGGCCAGGAGGCCCTGATGTACGTGCGGATGCGCTACGGCCTGGGCGACGGCGACTTCGACCGCATCGATCGCCAGCAGAACTTCCTCCGGTCACTGCTCGGCAAGCTCGTGGACGAAGGCACGGTGCGCAACCCCGTGCGCCTGACCGCTGCGGTCAACGCGATCACCTCGAGCCTGACCCTGGACACCAGCTTCGACAACGCGGCGGTCCGCGACCTGTCGCTCAGCCTGCGCGGCCTGCGGGCACGGGACATCACTTTCGTGACCGTGCCGCTGCAGGCCTACGACACGGTCGAGGGCCAGAGCATCGTGCGGGTGGACCGCGTGGCGGCCGCGCGGCTCTTCAGGGCCATGGACCGCGGACGGCTCCCTCAGTACGCCGCCCGCACAGGACTGCAGCAGCTGCCTGGCCCCGGGCAGGTGAACTGAGCGTCCCGGACGCCTAGCGGGCCTTGACCTGGAGCAGGGCCCGCGCCTCGGTCGGGGTCATCGGCGTCCGCTGCGCCACCCGGCCGAGCTCCACCACTCGTGAGACGAGCTGGTCATTGTGCTCGACCGGGACCCCCCTGGCGAGGGTGAGCACGTCCTCCATCCCGACCCTGAGGTGTCCTCCCTTGCTGAGCGAGGCGAGCGCTACCGCGAGGGTGGAGCGTCCGATGCCGGTCGCCGACCACGACGTCACGGCTCCCGGCAGCGCCGCGACGGCGGCCACCAACGCGTCAGCGGTGCCCGGCATACCGCCCGGGACCCCCATGACGAGGTCGACGTGCACGCGGCCGCCGTACGGCAGCCCGAACGCGTCGAGGAGTCGCCGCAGCGAGGTCACGTGGCCGAGGTCGAAGAGCTCGAACTCGGGCACGACCTCGCGCGCCTGGGAGAGCTGGTAGAGCTCGGTGATGAAGGGCCACGGGTTGGAGAAGACGTCGTCTCCGAAGTTGGTGGTGCCCATGGTGAGACTGCACGAGTCCGGTTCGGCGTCGAGCACCCGGAGACGCCGGTCGAGCGGGTCGTGCACGCTGCCGCCGGTGGAGAGCTGCACGACGAGATCGGTCTCGGCGCGCAGCGCTTCCACGGTCGCGGTGAGCCGACCGAGGTCGAGGGTGGGTCGGTGCTCGTCGTCGCGGATGTGCACGTGGATCATCGCGGCGCCCGCTGACTCACAGCGGCGAGCCGTCTCGACCAGCTCCTCGAGAGTCGTCGGCAGCTGCGGACAGTCAGCCTTGCTGGTCTCAGCTCCCGTGGGGGCCACGGTCACCAGGAGCTTGCTGGGGTCGGGCAGCAGGTCCGCGGCGGGGTCGGTCATGGCGGCATCGTGCCAGACTTCCCCACGACCGTCGATCGCGACCCAGGAAGATCTCCCGATGCGTGCCGTAGTCCAACGAGTTCTCACCGCCGACGTGGCAGTTGACGGGAAGATCGTCGGTAGGATCGACCGACCCGGACTCCTGGTCCTCCTCGGCGTGACGCATGGCGACGACCACGAGGACGCCACCTGGCTCGCCCGCAAGATCTGGAGCCTGCGCATCCTCCGTCACGAGCAGTCGGCGTCGGACGTGGACGCCCCGATCCTGGTGGTCAGCCAGTTCACGTTGTACGGCGACGCCCGCAAGGGCCGCCGACCGACCTGGACCGCCGCCGCTCCGGGCGCGCTGTCCGAGCCTCTCTACGAGCAGACCTGCGCCGAGCTCGAGCGACTCGGCGCGACCGTGGCGCGCGGCAGCGTTCGGGGCCGACATGCAGGTGACGCTCGTCAACGACGGACCGATCACGATGATCGTGGAGACGCCCGCCTGAGCTGCGGCTACTCGGCCACCCTGGCCACGCCGATCTCGCTCACCGCCATGATGTTGCGCGAGCCCCGGACCGATCTCAGCACCTCCAGGACCACGGTGTCGCTCTCGGCGGGCTTGATGCGCATGGTCTGGAGGTCGCGGTTGCCGGCGGACCCGTCGAGTCGCTGCACGACCGAGGAGCCGTCGGAGAAGGTCCACCGGACCCGGGTGATGCGGTTGTTCTCGGCGTACCGGTCGACCCCGTTGCGAGGGTCGGTCTTCGCGTAGCCCGGCACCAGGCCGACCTCCGCGATCACGCCCGGCTCCGCGAGGGTCAGCGTGAGCGACTCGCCCGCGCCCCTCCCGTTGCAGCGCCAGGCGGTGGTCAGATCGCCGTCGAAGGCGTTCTCGGGCGGGTACCCGACCTGGTTGCCGGCCGCGTCGACGCTGGACGGAGCCTGGCAGGACCCGGTCGCACCGCCGATGGTGACCGCCGCGACCGGCCCCTCGAACGCACCGTCGCCAGGCTCGGCCGTCTCGGCGGCCCCGGGCTCGGGCTGTCCCGACTCACTCGCGTTCCCTCCCTCACCCAGGGAGACCCCGTCCGGCTCGGGCACGGCGACATCCGCGCCACCGACGGAGCTGGAGAGGACGCGACCGATGCCGTAGGCGCCCAGCACCAGGATCACGACCAGACCGACGAACAGCACCGGCACGAACCAGCCCGGGGCGGCGCTGAGGGTCGGTCTCGGACTCACCCCAGATCGGGTCGTGGTCCGATGCGGAGTCGTCGGGCTCGGCCCACGCGTGGTCGGGGTAGTCGATGGGTTCCGCGGAGGTGGCCGAGCTCAGCCGGTCCTGGAGGAAGCCGGGCTGCTCCCCCGTCGCCTCGTCGGAGTCCGAGGACTCACCGGCGGAGAGGTCGAGAGCCTGGGTGGCGTCGACCCCCTCGTCCTCCGCCAGGAGGGCGCCGTACTCGTCGACGAACAACGGCCCACGCACCGGAGGCTGGTACTCCGGCTCGGGGTCGGGCCTGGTCGCCGGCTCGGGCCGGGGCTCGAGCCCGCCCTGGGTCGCGTCGAGATAGGCGCGCTCGTAGCCCCGGCGGTACGCCTCGGCGTGCTCCGGGGGGAGGTCCGGCGGTAGCTCGCCGGGCGGACGCGGATCAGACACGACAGGTCAGCCTACGGATCGAGGTCGAGCGGGCACAAAACACTGGTCTACCCGCTCCCGGCCCCGTGGAACCCTTCCACGCACCGGACCCCGGGCCGTCTGCTCGGCCCGGGGTCGGTGTCTGAGGTCGGTGACGACGCCGCCTAGAGGGGAATCGCGATCTCGGCCACCACGCCCTGCTGGGCAGTGACCGCCTGGTCGACGGCATCGGCTCGCGGCGCCAGCGTTCGCAGCGTCCACTCGCCGGGAGCGGCGAAGAAGCGGAAGTGTCCGGTCGCGGAGGTCGGGACCTCAGCGGTGAACTCGCCGGTGCGGTCCAGCAGCCGCACGTAGGCGTTCCCCACCGGCTCGTTGTGCCCGTCGGCACCAGCGCGCGTCACCACGCCCTGGATGATCGACTCCTTGGCCACGTTGACCCCGTCGAGGGAGAGACCCCCGGTGGTCGCGCCGCACATCAGGCCTCGCCCTTCGCGTCCCCGAGCGCCACCGGAACGCCGACCAGGGAGCCGTACTCGGTCCAGGAGCCGTCGTAGTTCTTGACGTTCTGCTGGCCGAGGAGCTCGCGCAGGACGAACCAGGTGTGGCTCGAGCGCTCACCGATGCGGCAGTAGGCGATGGTGTCCTTGTCCCAGTCGACGCCGGCTTCGGTGTAGAGGTCCTTGAGATCCGCGTCGGACTTGAAGGTGCCGTCGTCGTTGGCGGCCTTGCTCCAGGGGACGTTGGCGGCGGTCGGGATGTGGCCGGCACGCTGCGCCTGCTCCTGGGGGAGGTGCGCCGGAGCAAGCAGCCGGCCGGCGTACTCGTCGGGGCTACGGACGTCGATGAGGTTCTTGGCGCCGATGGCCTCGACGGTCTCGTCACGGAAGGCGCGGATGGTGAGGTCCTGCTCCTGCGCACTGTAGGAGGTGGCCTCGCGGCTCGGCAGCTCGTCGGTCAGCTCGCGGCTGTCGAGCTCCCACTTCTTGCGACCGCCGTCGAGGAGCTTGACGTCCTGGTGGCCGTAGAGCTTGAAGTACCAGTAGGCGTAGGCGGCGAACCAGTTGTTGTTGCCGCCGTACAGCACGACCGTGTCGTCGTTGGCGACACCCTTGCCGGACAGAAGCGTCTCGAACTGGGCCTTGCTGATGAAGTCCCGGCGGACCTGGTCCTGGAGGTCGGTGGTCCAGTCGAGCTTGATCGCGCCTGGGATGTGGCCCTTGTCGTAGGAGGTGGTGTCCTCGTCGACCTCGACCAGCACCACCTTCGGGGTGTCCAGATTGTCCTGGACCCATTCGGCGGTGACGAGTGCGTTGTCGCGGCTCATGTGTGTCTCTTCCTGTGTGGTCGTGCGCTGTCTGTGGTTGAGGTGCGTTGTCGTGGTCGTGGGTCGAGATGCGCTGCGGTGCGCTTCGGTGGTCGTGGAGCCGAGCCCCTAGGCGAGGCGTCCCGGCACCACCCGCTTGCCGAGCAGGAACAGCTCGCAGCCCAGGCAGAAGCCGAAGGCCGCGTTGAGGAACGCCGCGGCGAGTGCGAAGCCGGTGGCGACCGAGCCCAGCAGGGCAGCGCCACTCAGGTAGCCACCGAGTGCGACGACGGTGAAGGCGAGCCCGACCGCCTGGGCGAAGCGGGGCGGACCGGCGTCCTCCAGCTCGGCCGGAGGCGCCAGGCGAGGCCGGATCACCGTGCGGAACAGCCAGGCGTACGGCGTGCGAGCGACGCCCCGCCCGGCGCCGACCCCGAACACCACCGCCTGGAACGCCAGCAGCCCGACGGCGAGCGGCGACGGCGCCACGAGGAGCACGACCGCGAGCAACACCGTCGTGAGGCTGGCGGCAACCTGCGGCCCACGCGGGTCGATGCCCGGGGCGGACGGACGCGGCGGCGCCTGCGTCGAGATGGTCTGGGTGGTCATCGGGGCATGTCTCCTGGCCTGGGTTCGGGGGGCGGGCCGCGGTGCGGCCTGGGCACGGAACGTCAGGAGGCACGGCTCGTCGGAGCCGACCGAGGGCAACCGGGCACGCTGGATCAGCGGCGCGTCGGAGCCGAGAGGCTCAGCGACGGAGGGGGTTGCGACGTCCCGTCAGGACATTCGACACAGCGCCGACCGCACGCGGCAGTGGTCCACTGCGCGGCGGCGGGTCAGCATGGTCGAGGACATGACGTCCAATGTAGGGGCGAGACGGAAGAGCCGACAGCGCGGATCTCACTGGATGGACACATGTCTCGAATTTCGGGACAGTTCTCCCGTTGGTGGACCTACAGCGCCTTCGCGATGGTGGCCAGCACGGAGTCCTTCGTCGGTTGGCCGGCGGCCCGGGTCAGCTCACGGCCGGCCCGGTCCAGCACCAGGGTCGTCGGCGTGCGCAGGATGCCCAGGCGGCGGACCAGCTCGAGGTGGTGCTCGGCATCGATCTCGACGTGCACGACGCCGGGGACCACGGCCGCGACCTCACCGAGCACCCGACGGGTCGCCCGGCAGGGTGCGCAGAAGGCCGAGGAGAACTGCAGCAGCGTCGCCCGCTCCCCGAGCTGTACGTCGACGGCGGCGCCGTCGAGCACGCCCGGCGACACCTCGCCCGACTCCGCCACCTGGGTGCCGCGGATGGCGTGGGTGCCGCGGAACCGGCCGTCCCGTGCGGCCCGCAGAAGGCCGAAGAGGGTCGCGGCGACGAGGGCCGCCACGAGGACCCAGGCTCCTTGACTCATGGCGAACCCAACGCATGCCCCGTGACCGGCATTCCCCGGCCTGACCCCGCTACCGGCGCTCGGAGGTCCCGGCGACGTCCTCACTGCCGCCGGCGAAGGGTGGCAGCAGCTCCACGGTGTCGCCCGGGCTGATCGCGACGTCGACGGGATCCAGGGCGCCGACGGGCCGGTCACCGACGAGCACCGAGCAGACACCGACGACGTCGACGAGGCGAGGACGGTCCGGATGCAGCGCGTGCACTGCATCGATCAGCGCCGCCAGTGTCGTGCCGTCACCGACCTCGATCCGGTCGGAGGCGACACCGGCGGCGGCTCGCGCGGCCGCCCAGTAGCGCACCGTCACAGCCCCTGTGACGGACAACTCCGGCTGTGGGTCGCCCATGTCGGATATCCTGCCGTACGACGGTGCGGCGTCCACACGCCACCTGTCACGACGTGACGGCTCAACGGCGAGCTGGTGCGAAGGCCTGGTCCGGGCGACCACCGGGAGGTGCGTTGAACCACCCATCGAAAGCACTCGCTCCGCTCCCGCTTCCGCGGAGGCCCCGGTGAGCACCCTGCTGCTGTTGACGAGCACGACCCAGCCATCGGCCGAGGTCCTGCCTGCGCTCGCCCTGTTGCCGCACCAGGTCCGCATCCTGCCCGCCGAGGGCAGCGCGCTCCTCGAGGCCCCCGACGTCGACCTGGTGCTGGTCGACGGCCGCAAGGAGCTCGCCCACGCGCGTGACCTGTGCCGGCTCATCCGCACCACCGGTTCCGACTCCCCCGTGCTCCTGATCGTGACCGAGGGCGGTCTCTCCGTGGTCAGCGCCGACTGGGGCATGGACGACGTACTCCTGCACACCGCCGGTCCGGCCGAGGTCGAGGCGCGTCTCCGGCTCGCGATCGGTCGCCTCGCTGCCCAGCGCGACGCCGACGACCCCGAGGCGCACGTGATCCGCTCCGGGGAGGTCAGCGTCGACGACGCCACCTACACCGCCAAGCTGGGTGGCCGCCCGCTCGACCTGACCTTCAAGGAGTTCGAGCTCCTCAAGTACCTCGTGCAACACCCTGGGCGCGTCTTCACCCGGGAGCAGCTGCTCCAGGAGGTGTGGGGCTACGACTACTTCGGCGGCACCCGCACGGTCGACGTCCACGTGCGCCGCCTCCGCGCGAAGCTCGGCCCGGACAACGAGACCCTGATCGGCACGGTGCGCAACGTCGGCTACCGGTTCGTGCTGCCCCCCAAGGAACGATCGATCGAGAGGGCGACCTCCGGAGTCTGACGCTGGGACGGCACGCTGACGCGCATGGTCTCCCCCGTCGGGGCCGGTCTGAGCGCGATCGCCAGGATCGGCTCGGGGTCCGGCTGCCGCTCCGCCCGCCGCACCGACTCCGGCAACGAGTCCTCGAGCCAGGCCATCCAGAGCAGGAAACCGAGGCCGGCGAAGGGGAACAGGGCGATGCCGCTGAGCAGGGTCAGGAGCTGCACGGGTACCGCCTTCTAGGGTGTGGGGCATGACGGATGCCGTGCGAAGGGTCGACCAGACGGAGTTCGACAGGGGCGGCCAGGCAGGTGTGGCCGCTGCTGTGCACGGGGTCATCGACGCGGCCACGTCGGCCGACGGCGTCGCGCCGCTCGACGAGTCCGCCCTGCTGACCCTGCGGCACCGGGGGATCGCCGGGAGCACACTGCTCGTGTCGGACGACCCCGCGGCCGGCTTCGCCTGGGTGCACGAAGGCGACCTGTCGGTCGTGGTCGGGCCGTCGGCGCGCGGAGACGGGCGCGGTCGCGACCTCGTGGAGATGGCGCTGGAGTCGACCGACGTCACCACGGCGTGGGCCCACGGAGACCACCCGGCCGCCGCTCGCCTGGGCGCTGCCTTCGGCTTCGACCGGTCCCGTGAGCTGTGGGTGATGCGCCGCTCCCTGGCCCACCTGCCGGAGGGACCCGAGCCCGAGGACTACCGGGTGCGCACGTTCGTCCCCGGGCGGGACGAGGAGGGCTTCATCGCCCTCAACGCGGAGGCGTTCGCCCAGCACCCCGAGCAGGGGGGCCTCACGCGAGCAGACCTCGACGAGCGGATGGCGGAGGCGTGGTTCGACCCCGGCGGCTTCTTCGTGGCGGAGTCCCCCGCGGGACGCCTGCTCGGCTTCCACTGGACCAAGGTGCATGACGGCGACCCTCCCGTCGGGGAGGTCTACGTCGTCGGAGTGTCGCCGGAGGCCCAGGGAGGGGGCCTGGGCCGGGCGTTGACCTTGACCGGGCTCCACCACCTCGCCTCGCGCGGGCTGGACGAGGTGCTGCTCTACGTCGAGTCGGACAACGCCCCGGCCGTAGCCGTCTACTCGCGCCTCGGCTTCGACCGTGCAGCAAAGGACACCCACGTCCAGTACCGACGGATCGACACTGGGCAGGCTCCTAGTGCAGGGCTGACCTGACCAGGGCGGCGATCTCGGCGACCGCGGCACGCTGGGACCGTCCGACACCGGCGACGTTGAAGAAGCCGTGCACGAGGCCCGGGTAGCGCTTGAGCAGCACCTCGACGCCGGCGTCGGCCAACATCCGGGCGTAGGCCTCACCCTCGTCCCGCAGCGGGTCGAAGCCGGCGGTGACGACGATGGCCGGCGCCAGGTCGTCGGGGATCCTCTCGGCGTAGGCCACCGACACCTCGGGGTGGCGACGATCCACGCCGGCCGGGACGTGGCTGGCGTCCGCGAGGTCGATGAACGCGCGGGTCAGCAGGAAGCCCTCGGCGAACTGCGATCGGCTCGCACTCGGGTCGTGCGCGTTGGTCATCGGGTAGATGAGCACCTGCCGGCGGCACGGGACTCGGGCGCGGGCCGCCCGCAGGGCCACGACCGCCGCGAGGTTGCCGCCCGCGGAGTCGCCGGCCACGCCGACGCGCTCGGGATCGGCCCCGAAGCGGTCGGCGTGCTCCACGACCCAGGAGTACGCCGCCCAGCAGTCGTCGACGGCGGCGGGGAAGACCGCCTCGGGCGCGAGCCGGTAGTCGACCGAGAGGACGCGCACGTCGGCGCGCTCGGCGAGCAGCCGACAGGTGGAGTCGTGGGAGTCGAGGTGGCCGTAGATGAAGCCACCACCGTGGAAGAAGACCAGGAGCGGCGCCGGCGCGTCGACCCCGGCGCGCGAGCGGGGGACGTAGAGGCGAGCAGGGACCGGCCCGGCGCCCCCGGGGAGGTCGAGGTCACGCACCTCCCCGACGGACTGCGACCGTCCCCCGACGAGGGAGGTCTGGCGGTCGAACCGGTGCCTGCCCTCGACGATCGGCAGCGACTCGACGGGCTTCTCGCGGGTCAGCTGCTTGAGCCGCAGCATCCACTGGGTCTCGAGGTCGAGCGTCTGTCCGTCGCGGACCACCGGACGACCGGCCAGCACGCGCATCACCGGCCGGGGGAGGCCCATGAGCCGGCGGAACGCCCCGGCCTCGGCACGCGCGAGGAGGGGGTGGGTCATGGCTCGAACCTAGCCGTTCGTTACCCGGCGTTCACCTGGCGGTGCCACGATGCAGACGTGACTGTGGAGAGCACGGGACGCCAGCTCAGCGTGGTGCCCGAGGACGCGTTCGACGTCGACCCGCCGTACGACGCCGAGGCCGCGGACCTGCCCGGCGACCGCTTCCTCGACCGCGAGCTGTCCTGGCTGCACTTCAACATCCGGGTCCTCGAGCTCGCGGAGGACCCGAGCCTGCCCTTGCTCGAGCGGGTGCGCTACCTGGCCATCTTCGCCTCCAACCTCGACGAGTTCTTCATGGTCCGGGTGGCCGGACTGAAGCGCCGGATGGCGGCGGGCGTCGCCGTGCCCTCTGCCTCGGGGATGATGCCCCGCGAGGTGCTCGAACGCATCTGGGCGAAGACCAGCGAGCTGATGCAGCGCCATGCCACGCTCTTCCGCGACTCGATCATCCCCGCCCTCGGCGCGCAGAACATCGAGCTGCTCCGCTGGAGCGAGCTGACCCGCGAGGAGCAGAAGCACAGCAAGAAGTTCTTCCGCGACCGCGTCTTCCCGGTGCTCACGCCGCTCGCCGTCGACCCGGCGCACCCGTTCCCCTACATCTCCGGCCTCTCCCTCAACCTGGCCGTGCTGGTGCGCAACCCGAAGACCGGCAAGGAGCACTTCGCACGGGTGAAGGTGCCGCCGATCTTCAGCAGGTTCGTGCCTGTCGGTGAGCAGCGGTTCGTGCCGCTCGAGGACGTCATCGGCGAGCACCTCAAGCGGCTCTTCCCCGGCATGGAGGTGCAGGGGGTGCACACCTTCAGGGTCACCCGCAACGAGGACCTCGAGGTCGAGGAGGATGACGCGGAGAACCTCCTGGCTGCCCTCGAGAAGGAGCTGCTCCGCCGGCGCTTCGGGCCCCCGGTGCGCCTCGAGGTCGAGGAGTCGATGGACGACCACATCCTCGAGCTGCTCGTCTCCGAGCTCGGTGTCTCCGACGCCGAGGTGGTGCACCTCCCTGGACCACTCGACCTGCGGGGCCTCGGTGACATCGCCGACCTCGACCGCGCCGAGCTGAAGTTCCCGGCCTTCGTCCCGTCGACCCACGCCCAGCTTGCCGAGGTCGAGACGGCCTCCCCCGTCGACGTGTTCGCAGCGCTCCAGCGCAACGACGTACTCCTCCACCACCCCTACGACTCGTTCGCCACCTCGGTGCAGCGGTTCATCGAGCAGGCCGCTGCCGACCCGCAGGTCCTCGCCATCAAGCAGACGCTCTACCGGACGTCAGGCGACTCCCCCATCATCGATGCGCTCGTCGATGCCGCCGAGGCAGGCAAGCAGGTGCTGGTCCTCGTGGAGATCAAGGCACGCTTCGACGAGCAGGCCAACATCAAGTGGGCTCGCCAGCTCGAGCACGCCGGCTGCCACGTCGTCTACGGACAGGTCGGGCTCAAGACGCACTGCAAGCTCGCGATGGTCGTGCGCGACGAGCCGGAGGGCATCCGCCGCTACGTGCACATCGGCACCGGCAACTACAACCCCAAGACAGCCCGCAGCTATGAGGACTACGGCCTGCTGACCTCCGACGAGACGATCGGCGAGGACGCGGCCCACCTCTTCAACAACCTGTCGGGGTTCTCACGCAATGCCTCCTACGAGCGGTTGCTCGTCGCACCCGACTCGGTGCGAGACGGGATCCTTGCGCGGATCCAGCGCGAGGTGGACCACCACGTCGCGGGGCGGCCGGCGAGGATCAGGTTCAAGGCCAACTCGATCGTCGACGAGGCCACCATCGACGCGCTCTACCGCGCCTCGCAGGCGGGGGTTCCCGTCGACCTGCTGACGCGCGGCATCTGCACGTTGCGCCCAGGCGTGCCCGGCCTCTCGGAGACGATCCGGGTGCGGTCGGTGCTGGGGCGCTTCCTCGAGCACAGCCGGGTGTTCTGGTTCGACAACGGGGGCGATCCGTCCGCCTGGATCGGGTCGGCCGACCTGATGCACCGCAACCTCGACCGGCGGATCGAGTGCCTGGTGGCGCTGCCCGGCACCGAGCCCACCGAGCAGGTCGGTCGGATGCTCGACCTCGCCTTCGACGACGGGACCTCCTCGTGGTGGCTCGAGGAGTCCGGCGCGTGGGTGCGGCACCACCTCGACGACGCGGGAGAGCCGCTCCGCGACCTCCAGCAGGCGCTCATCGGGTCCCGCCGCAAGCGTCGGGCGTCGGTCTCGACGAAGGTGACCCCGCCTCCGGTGACGCTGTGAGGTCGCGACTCAACAGGTCGCGAAGAGCACCGGCCCCGACGTCAGGTCGCTGAAGGCGTAGTCGGAGCCCGCCGGTTCCAGCTCGAGCACGACGAGGTCGCCCGCGGCCTCGCCCGAGGTGACGGTGAACCTGTCCGTGAAGCTGCCGCCCTGACCGGGGGCCTCGCCCCCGGCGAGGTCGACGCGTGGCTGCAGGTTGGCGGACGCGCGGCCGTCGTCCTCGAACTCGAACCCGACGCGCAGCAGGCCGTCGACCTGGCGGGCGACCACGAGACCGGTCACCGGACTGACTCCGCCCGCCGCGTCGACCAGCCGGTCGCCGACGCGCTGGTCCTCGTCGTCCGCCGCCGACATCGAGAGCGCGTCGCAGGCGAAGTCAGAGGCCCACAGGACGGCCGTCACCGGCTCACCGGCGATCGCGGCCAGGCCGTCCTCGTCGAGGCCCGGCTGGTCGCCGGCGATCACCTCGGCCGCGCCCGAGACCGACGCCGCCCTGTCGGAGAACAGCAGCAGGCGCTCCTCGGGCAGCACGACCGCATTCTGGAAGACCGGGGTCAGGCCGCCGTCGACCGACGCGACGAGATCCGCCGACCCGGTCCAGGTGCCGCCAGACCCGATCCCGTCCGCCGGCGCGCCGTAGCCGAGGCCGCGAAGCTTCTGCTCGACCCCCGCGAGATCGACGTCGTCTTCCACCCGGAGCACCACGACCTGACCGGACTCGTCCTGGCCGAAGGCCTCCCAGGCCACGTCGAGCGGCGACACGCCGTACGACGCGCCCATGGCGACCGTGCTGTCGGCGATGGCTGAGGTGCTGACCAGGTCTCGGTCGAACGCGCGTCCGAGGAAGTCGCCGATGTCCTCGGGCGCGGACCCGGCGTCGAGGTCGGCGCCGTCCGCCTCGTCACGCACCGCCGTCCAGTCCGTGTAGGTGGCGCGCAGCGTCGAGGCAGGGAGCGTCGCCATGGCCCTCTCGTAGTCCGACTCGGGGGCGAGGACGCGCCAGGCCACGAAGGCAGCGAGCCCGAGGACTGCCACGACGGCGGCCAGGAGCGTCAGCCGTCTGCTCACCCAGCGTCCACCTCCCCGACACCTCGACCCGGCCGTGTCGCGTGTGAGACTAGCCGGGTGGTCGTGGTCGAGCCCCCGGAGATCCTCGCCGCCGGCGCTGTGGTGTCCCGCAAAGGACCGCAGGTGTTGGTGATCCACCGACCCAAGTACGACGACTGGTCGTTCCCCAAGGGCAAGCTCGACCCGGGCGAGCACGCGACCACCGCGGCCGTGCGCGAGGTCAACGAGGAGACCGGCTTGGACATCAGGCTCGGCCCGGCGCTACCGCACCAGGACTACCTGACCGGCAACGGAACCATGCGCAGCAAGCGCGTCTTCTACTGGGCGGGCCGGGTCGTCGGTGATGACGACGTGTCCGGCTACGCCCCCAACACCGAGGTCGACGACGTCCGGTGGCTCGACGTCGACGAGGCCAGGGCGACGCTGAGCCACGACTACGACCGGGACGTGCTGGATGCCTTCGTGCGGGTGCGCAAGCGGACCACGCCCCTGGTCGTCGTCCGGCACGCCAGGGCGGAGCCACGCAAGGCCTGGGCCGGAGACGATCTCGAGCGCCCGCTCACGGAAACGGGTCTGCTGCAGTCCGACCGGCTCGTCCCCCTCCTCGCCGCGTACGGCGTCGGTCGGATCACCAGCTCGGCCGCCAAGCGTTGCTGGACCACGGTGGCGCCGTACGCCCACGTCGCCGGCCCCGACCTGCACGTCACCGACGACCTCGCCGAGGGCGCCGACGAGCGCACGGTCGCCGACGTCGTGCACGACCTCCTGACCGACCGGACGCCGGCCGTGCTGTGCACCCACCGGCAGACGCTCCCCGCGGTCTGGGCGGCCCTGGGGGTGCCCGAGCACCCCCTCGACCCGGCCGGGCTCGTCGTCCTCCACCACCGTCGAGGGCGCGTGGTCGCGACCGAGGAGCACTCGGTCTGAGCCCTCGGCAGCCCGGACAAGGTCAACCGGAGCCGGCGCGTTTGCGCAGGTCGGCGACGGGCCAGGGGCGCCGTGACTCCGCCGTTCACGTGACCGCCGTCTCACGTCCACCACCGACGTCGCCGAAACGGTCGCCACCGTTCACCTCCCGTTCACCCACACCGGCAGGTCGCTTCACCTCGGCTGCCTAGCTTCGCTCCTGTACTCAGACATGTCTCGGACGATCACAGGAGATCCTGAAGTGAAGATCACTTCCCTTCGCCGGCCGGCAGCCCTCGGCGCCGCCGTCGTACTCGGCCTCGGCCTCACCGCCTGCTCGGCCGCCAACGAGGGGCCGGGCGGGACGGACGCGGGCGCGGCCCCGAGCGGCGAGAGCCTGTCCGGCACCCTCAACGGTGGGGGCGCGAGCTCGCAGGAGGCCGCGCAGGGCGCCTGGCGCGCCGGCTTCCAGGAGGCCAATCCCGACGTCACCGTCAACTACGACCCGATCGGGTCCGGCGGCGGTCGCGAACAGTTCATCTCGGGCGGTTTCCCGTTTGCCGGCTCCGACTCCTACCTCAACGACGACGAGGGCGAGCTCTCCGGCGCGACCGAGCGCTGCGAGGGCGAGGCCCCGATCGAGGTCCCCAACTACGTCTCGCCGATCGCGGTGATCTACAACCTCGAGGGCGTCGACGACCTCCAGCTGAGCCCCTCGACGCTCGGTGGCATCTTCGCCGGCGACATCACCACCTGGGACGACGAGGCCATCGCGGGCGACAACCCGTCGGCCGACCTTCCCGCGGAGACCATCAACCCGGTGCACCGCTCCGACGAGTCCGGCACGACGGGCAACTTCACCAACTACCTCGCGACCGTGGCCGAGGACACCTGGACCTTCGGCGAGGTCGAGGAGTGGCCCGTCGAGGGCGGCGAGGGTGCCAGCGGCACCTCCGGCGTGGTGGCTGCGGTGACCAACGGTGCCAACTCGATCGGCTACGCCGACGCGAGCCAGGCGGGTGACCTCGGCAAGGCCGCGGTGGGTGTCGGCGACGGCTTCGAGCTGCCGACCCCGGAGGCCGCGGCCAAGATCCTCGAGGTCTCCCCCAAGGCTGAGACCGACAGCGACAGCCAGCTCGTCTTCGACCTCGACTACACGACCGAGGAGGCAGGCGTCTACCCGATCGTGCTGAGCTCCTACCTGATCGCCTGCCCGTCGTACGCCGATGCGGCGGAGGGCGAGCTGGTCAAGGCCTACCTGTCCTACATCATCAGCGACGACGGCCAGTCCACCTCCGCCGAGAACGCCGGCTCCGCGCCGCTCCCCGACACGATCGCCGGTGAGGCTCAGGCAATCGTCGACGGGATCACGGTCGGCTGAGGCCGCACCGTTCCGGGGGGTCCGCGTCGTGCAGCCGGGAGCTGCGCGGCGCGGACTCACCCGCGTGAGGGGCGCCGACGCCACCGGGACCTGAGGGTCACCACGAAGCCGAACCAGGAGAGGGAGTCACCGTGACAGTGACTGACGCGGCACCCAAGCCGCCAGCACCGGTGCGCCGGAAGGGGGACGTCGCGTTCTCGGGACTGGCCCGCGCCGCCGGCATCGCCATCTTGGTGGCGCTCGCCGGGGTGGCGATCTTCTTGACCGTCGAGGGCTTGCCCGCCCTCACCGCCGGGCCGGCCGCCCTGGGCGGCAAGGAAGGCATCACCCTCTACGTCTGGCCGCTGCTCTTCGGCACCCTGCTCGCCGCGACCCTGGCGATGATCATTGCGACGCCCCTCGCGATCGGGGTCGCCCTGGTCATCTCCCACTACGCGCCCCGGCGGCTCTCCAAGACGCTGGGCTACCTCATCGACCTGCTCGCCGCCGTACCGTCGGTCGTCTACGGCCTCTGGGGCATCGACTTCCTCGGTCGACGCATCGGCGGGCTCTACGGCTGGCTCGAGGACAACCTCGGGTTCCTCCCCTTCTTCGCGGGACCGGCTTCCACCACCGGCCGCACGATCCTCACCGCCTCCCTGGTGCTGGCCGTGATGGCCCTGCCGATCATCACCGCGATCACCCGCGAGGTCTTCGCGCAGACGCCGACGCTCCACGAGGAGGCCGCGCTGGCACTCGGAGCGACCCGCTGGGAGATGATCCGGATGACCGTCTTCCCGTACGCGCGCTCCGGAATGATCTCGGCGACCATGCTCGGCCTCGGCCGGGCGCTCGGCGAGACGATGGCGGTCGCGATGGTGCTCAGCGCCACCGGCGTGATCACCTTCAACCTGATCTCGACCACCAACCCCTCGACCATCGCCGCCAACATCGCCCTCCAGTTCGGCGAGGCGTCCGGGCTCAAGGTCAACGTGCTGATCTTCAGCGGCCTGGTGCTCTTCGTCGTGACGTTCGCGGTCAACTTCCTCGGTCGCGCGATCGCCGGCCGCGGCGTCCAGGGAGGCGAGCGATGAGCACGCCCACCACGACCCGCCCCGACGCCGAGGAGCGTCCACGCCGTCAGGACCTGCCACTGACCCACCCCACCCTGCCCCGGATCGCGCCCGGTCTCGTGGGTGTGATGGCGGTAGCGGCCGCGCTGCTGCTCGGCCTGCCGATGGGGTGGGGCCTCGGCCTCATCGCAGTGGCTGCGATCGTGCTCTTCACCGTCGCCCTGCCTGCCTGGTCCCGCGCCGTGGAGGGCTCGCGGGCGGCGACCGACCGACTGGTGACCAGCTTGGTGTGGTCGGCGTTCGGGATCGCGATGCTGCCGCTGGTGACGCTCATCTACCAGGTCATCACCAAGGGCGCGAAGATGATGACCGGTCAGTTCTTCACCTACTCGATGCGCAACGTCATCGGTGAGGGCGGCGGCATCTACCACGCCATCATCGGCACGCTGGTGATCACGCTCTTCGCTGCGATCATCTCGGTCCCGGTCGGCATCATGGCCGCGATCTACCTCGTCGAGTACGGCGGCAAGAGCCGGATGGCGCGCGCGATCACGTTCCTCGTCGACGTGATGACCGGCATCCCCTCGATCGTCGCCGGGCTGTTCGCCTACGCGCTGTTCGTGATCATCTTCGGCCCCGGCGTCCGGATGGGCTTCGGCGGCTCGATCGCCCTGTCGGTGCTGATGATCCCGATCGTGGTCCGCTCCGCCGAGGAGATGCTCAAGCTGGTCCCGGACGAGCTCCGCGAGGCGTCGTACGCCCTCGGGGTGCCGAAGTGGCGCACGATCATGAAGGTGGTGCTGCCCACCTCACTCGCCGGCATCGTCACGGGCGTGATGCTGGCCGTGGCCCGGGTCGCCGGCGAGACCGCGCCGCTGCTGATCATCGCCGGAGACACGGACTCGGTGAACTTCAACGCCTTCTCCGAGCGGATGGCAACGCTCCCGGTCTTCATCTACTACTCGTTCACCCAGCCCGGCGTACCCCCGGAGTTCGGTCAGGACCGCGCCTGGGGCGCCGCCCTCGTGCTGATCGCGATCGTGATGACGCTGAACTTCTCCGCCCGCGCCATCAGCTCCCTGTTCTCCCCCAAGACCGGTCGCTGAGCGCGACCCCGAAGGAATCGACAAGATCATGGCCAAGAGCATCGACGTCTCGGACCTCGACATCTACTACGGCGACTTCAAGGCTGTGGAGGGTGTCTCGATGTCCATCCGCGCCCGCTCCGTGACCGCCCTCATCGGTCCCTCAGGCTGCGGGAAGTCCACCTTCCTGCGGTCGCTGAACCGGATGCACGAGGTGATCCCCGGCGCACGTGTCGAGGGGAAGATCGTCATCGACGGGCAGAACATGTACGACGCCGACGTCGACCCCGTGCAGGTCCGTCGTTCGGTCGGCATGGTCTTCCAGCGGCCGAACCCCTTCCCGACGATGACCATCGCCGACAACGTGCTCGCGGGCAACCGGCTCAACAGCAAGCGGATGAGCAAGTCGGACGCCGAAACGATCGTGGAGAGGTCGCTGCGCGGCGCCAACCTCTGGGAGGAGGTCAAGGACCGGCTCGGCAAGCCCGGCTCGAGCCTCTCCGGCGGCCAGCAGCAGCGGCTGTGCATCGCCCGCGCGATCGCCGTCGAGCCGCAGGTGCTGCTCATGGACGAGCCCTGCTCGGCGCTCGACCCGATCTCCACCTCGGCGATCGAGGACCTCATCCACGAGCTCAAGACCGACTACACGATCGTGATCGTCACCCACAACATGCAGCAGGCCGCCCGGGTCTCCGAGGAGACCGGCTTCTTCAACCTTGCCGGCGCCGGCAAGCCGGGCCGCCTCGTCGAGATGAACCCGACCAAGAAGATCTTCTCCAACCCCGACGAGGCCTCCACCGAGGCCTACATCTCCGGCCGCTTCGGCTGAGCATCCCCCCTGTCGAGACGTGCCTCCGGGAGGTTCAGACGCGCCTCCGGGAGGTTCAGACGCGGGGTAGGGGCGCTCAACCGCACCTTTGGGTACGACGGGCTACCCGGAAGCACCACTGGGCTTCCCGGAGGCACCACTCAACTCCCCGGAGGCACCACTCAACTCCCCGGAGGCACCCCTCAACTCCCCGGAGGCACCCCTCAACTCCCCGGAGGCACCACTCAACTCCCCGGAGGCACCACTCAACTCCCCGGAGGCGCGTGTGAACGGGTGGGTCAGGGGAGCTGGAAGACGTAGCGGCAGGCCCAGTAGACCAGCGCGGCGGCGAGGCCGGCCATCGGGAAGGTCAGCACCCACGCGGTGACGATGGAGCGGGCCACTCCCCACCGCACCGCCGAGAAGCGCTTCGTGGCGCCGGCGCCCATGACCGCCGAGGTGATCGTGTGGGTGGTCGAGATGGGAGCCTCGAAGACGAACGCCGTCGTGTAGAGGACGCTCGCCGCGATCGTCTCGGAGGCGAAGCCACGTGCGGGGTCGAGGTGGATGATCCGGCGACCGAGCGTGCGCATGATCCGCCAGCCACCGGAGTAGGTGCCGAGAGAGATCGCGGCTGCCGCGGAGAGGATGACCCAGACCGGGAGGTCGTCGTCGGCGCCGACGTAGCCGCCGGTGAGGAGCGCCAAGAAGATCACGCCCATCGTCTTCTGGGCGTCCTGGAGTCCGTGCCCGAGCGCCATCGCCGCGGCGGAGAGGGTCTGGGCCAGCCGGAAGCCGCGGTTGATCCTGTGCGGGTTGGCTCTCCGGAAGGCCCACATGATCCCGAGCATCAGCGCGAACGCCGCGGCGAAGCCGAACAGCGGGGAGGCCACCATCGGGATCACGATCTTGTCCAGGATGACATCCCACTTGACCAGCGACCCGGAGGCGATCGCGGCGCCGACGAGCCCGCCGATGAGCGCGTGGGAGGAGGACGAGGGGAGTCCGAAGTACCAGGTGATCAGGTTCCAGGTGATCGCGCCGATCAGGCCGGCCATCACCACGACCAGGCCGTGGGTGCCGACCTCGGGGCTGATGACCTTGCCGACGGTGTCGGCGACCTCCTGGCCCAGGAAGGCGCCGACGAAGTTCATCACCGCGGCCATGATGAGCGCGACCCGTGGCGTGAGCGCGCGAGTGGACACCGAGGTGGCGATGGCGTTGGCGGCGTCGTGGAAGCCGTTGGTGTAGTCGAACACCAGGGCAACGACGACCACCGCGATGACGATCGCGAGTTCCACCTTCTCAGGACTCCTTGACCGCGATCTGCTCCACGATGTTCGCGACGGTCTCGAACGCGTCGATCGCGTCCTCGAGGGAGTCGACGATGTCCTTGAGCTTGAGCACCTCGAGGGCTTCGTACTTGCCGCTGAACAGCTTGGCCAGGATCCGGCGGTAGCTCTTGTCGCCGGAGTTCTCGAGCCGGTTGATCTCGATCCAGAACTCTTCGAGGTCCTTCATCGTGCGCAGCCGCGGCATCGCCTCGGCAGTCAGCTCCGAGCAGCGCTGGAGCACCTCGACCTGGTTGGCGAGCTCGGAGGGGAGCTTCTCGACCTCGTAGAGCAGCACCAGGTCGACGGCCTCCTCCATGAAGTCCATGACGTCGTCGAGGCTCGAGGCGAGGGAGTAGATGTCCTCCCGGTCGAACGGCGTGACGAAGGTGGTGTTCACCCGCCGGATGATGGCGTGGGTGGATTCGTCGGCCGCGTGCTCGGCGTCACGCATCCGCTGGGCGATCCCCTCGCGGTCGTTGCCGTCGCCGAGCATCTCTGCGAGCAGCCCTGCACCGTTGACCAGGTGCTGGGCGGACTCGGCGAAGAGATCGTAGAACGACGTGTCGGCAGGGCGGAAGCGCAAGGCCACAGCGAACTCCTGGTTAACGGAACAGAACCGTGGGACATGCTAGGGGCAGTGTCGCGAAGCAGGTCAACCCGGACCCCTCCGGGCGGTGACGCAGCACACAACCAGCCCGCACCGTGCCGGCGCTAGCGGACCTTCTGGTTGGGGATGGCAGCGAGCTCGACGCCCAGCAGCCGATCGACCTCGGCCTGGTCCAGCGGGGAGTCGGCCTCGCTCGCAGCAATGATCAGGTTGGTGGTCAGCTCCACCTCTGCGAGGAGCTCGGCATCCTCGAGGGGGACGTTCAGCTGGTCATTCACGACGCCGCTCCCTCCAGGTCTCATGACGGCGATGGCTCCTGTCAGCGATGTGGCGCGGTCGCGTTGACACCATTGTCCCCGACGCGACAAGTGGTACCCATAGTCATTTGGGACAAAACCAAAGGACCCCGACGGGTGGTCCGCCGGGGTCCTTCGTGTTGTTCTGATTCAGCCGGTGCAGCCATTGCCTCTCAGCAGTGACCCGGCGACGCGATCAGAGTGCGCGTACGTTCTCCGCCTGAGGGCCCTTGGGACCCTGGGTGACGTCGAACTCGACCTTCTGGTTCTCGTCGAGGGACTTGTAGCCCTGCGACTGGATGGCCGAGTAGTGCACGAAGACGTCGTCTCCGCCGTCCTCCTGCGCAATGAAGCCGAAACCCTTCTCGGCGTTGAACCACTTGACGGTGCCCTGAGCCATGCTCGTTTTCTCCTACTGATGGGGCTTGGGACCACCACCTCGGCGGCCCCGCGACAGATGCGGTGAAACGCCGTACCCCCTCAAGCTGTGACTCAAGAGAAAACGCCGTCGGATCACAAACTCCGCGGCAGTCAACCTTTGGAAGACCTGTGGAACTTTGCACCTGCTGCGCGCATGACCCTATCAACTCGGAGGCCCGATTCCGAGTGCGGATCGCAAACCGTGCGTAAACCGCTGTCGACGACCGGGCGTCACACGGGTGAGGGTGCCGTCGGAAGACGCACCGACACGGACGAGATTGGGGGCTCAGGAGATGCACAGAGCGACGGCCCTCGGCGTGCTGCTGACCGCGATGGTGCTGGTCGGAACGGCGCTGCCTGCGCAGGCCCTGCCCGACTTCAGGGATGTGCCGACGCGGTGGGAGAACCCGCGCCCGGCCACCCCGACACCGCGGGTCGTCGGCCTGCGCTGGGCCCGTCACGATCACTTCGACCGCGTGGTGGTGGTGCTGCGTGGCACGCGACCGGACTACCGCACCCTCTTCCCCGACAGGCTCACCTACGACCCCTCGGGCAAGCCGGTCCCGCTGCGCGGACGCCACCGGACCTACCTGGTCCTGCGCCCGGCAGTGACCTACGGGACCGGCGGCGAGAGCTTCTACGTCGGACGTCGCCTGGTGCGCCCCGACCTGCCTGCCCTGCGCGGCATCGCGCTGACCGGCTCCTGGGAAGGTGACACGTCGTTCGGGTTCACCTCCCGTACCCGCCGCTACCGGGTCTTCACCCTGACCCGGCCCAGCCGGGTGGTGATCGACTTCGAGCACCCGGGGGTCAGCCGGCCATGACCCCGATCGGGCGGTAGACCAGCCCCGGGAACACCGAGGTGGCCGATCGGCCGGGGAAGCGGCGCTCGACCACCTCGCCGAGCACGTTGCGGTAGTCAGTGGTGACCGCGAGGTCGCCCTCCACCAGCGTCTCCGTACCGAGCCCCGGCCAGGCCGCGCGGTAGCCGCCCGCCACACCGCCGCCCATGAGCAGCATCATGTTGCCCCAGCCGTGGTCGAGGCCGTTGTTGCCGTTCTGGGCGACGCGGCGACCGAACTCGCTGATCGTCACCACCGTCACCCGGCCGCGGGTCGGCCCGAGGTCGCGGAGGAAGGCATCCACCGCGCCGGCGAACCCGCGCACCATGTTCTGCATCTTCCCGGAGTCGAGACGGCCGTAGTCGGCGTGCATGTCCCAGGTGCCGTAGTCCACCGAGACCACCTCGGTGCCGATGTCGGCCTTGATCAGTCGGGCCGTGTCCTTCAGTGCGGCGGCCAGCCCCGCGGCCGGGAACGCCTTGGGATAGGTGACGTCGGGCCGGTAGGAGGCGTCCACGATCGGGCGCAGGTCGGCCGCCGTGCGCAAGGCTGCTCGGGTGGCGTCGCCGAGCGCACCCGGGGAGCGCTTCCAGGTGGTCCGCAGCTGGCGGCGACGACGACGCAGGAAGTCGCCGTCGGCCCCGGCGAGCGAGATGTCCTGGAGGCTCTCGGCGGTCAGTGACAGCGACGGCCCCACCAACGAGGTCGGCGTGATCGGGTCGCCGAGGCCGACCGCGTCGGAGGCCTGGGTGCCACCGCCCAGCCCGACCATCCGGTTGACCCAGCCGCGGCGCACGCTCGAGGTCGGGTCGGCGTCCTCGATCTCCTCCATCGCCCGGAAGTGCGAACGGTTCGGCACCTCCATCCCGACCGCGTGCACCGCGCCCATCTCCCCAGCCGCCCAGAGCCACGCGAGCGGTGCCATCGCCGGGTGCAGCCCGAACATCGCGTCCGGTGCGACCAGGGAGGCGGCCGGGATGCCGATCGTCGGGCGGGCGGCGTAGTAGGCCGGGTCGCCGTGCGGTACGACGACGCCCATCCCGTCGATGCCGCCTCGGAGACTGATCACGACGAGCACGTTGTTGCCGACACCGCGGCGCGGGCTCGCGAAGGAGACCTGCCGGAACGCGTCGCCGAACACCGACGTGGCCACAGCGGCACCGGACCCGACGGCCATCCCGGCGAGGAAGCGTCGCCGGGAGACACCTGCGGCCCGCTCGAACTCCGCACAGCAGCCGTCGAGGTCCTGGCGGGGCGACTCGGAGGTGGTCATGGGGTCCTCAACGCGTCAGGTGGGCCGGGGAGTCGAGCAGGACGGCTGCGACGCGCACGAACTCGCCGCGCGCGAGAGGGTGCCGCTTGTCGATGCGCTCCTCGGGTGGGTAGCCGGTCGCCTGGCACACCGCCTTGAGCATGGTGCGGGTCGAGCGGCGCCCGAGCAGCGTGCGAGAGAGGTGGTCGACGTACCGGTCGAGCCGGAGCCGCTTGCGGGGCAGCCACCGCTGCGGCTTGCGGTAGCGGACGTCGCGCGAGGGCCGGGTGCCCGAGGCGAGGTCCCAGTGCATCCGGAACGAGCTCAGCATCCGGGCGGCTGACGCCCAGTCGGCGTTCCGCTCGGGGGCGCCGTCGGGTCGGGGCCACTGGAACAGGGGCAGCCCGCGGTGGAGGTGGCTGATCTGGTGGGCGAACGAGCGACGGCCGCTCGGCTTGCGGGCGCGCACCTGGAGGGCGCGGGCCGTCGCCACCAGGTCGTCGACGGGTGTGCGGTACTTCTGGCCGGCCGACCCCTTGAACTCCGGACTGGCGACCAGCTGCCGCAGCACCGGCCGGAGGTCGGTGCCGTGCGCGAGGTAGACCCCGGCGAGCTGGTCGACGAGAGCCGCGGAGGGGTAGTCGCCGACGAAGCGGATGACGAGCTTGGTGGCGATGGCGCGGGCGGTCGCCGGGTGGCCGGCGAGGTAGCGCAGGTAGTCCACCGTGAGCTGACGACCGTCGACCTCGGCGTTGGGATGACTGAAGCCGAGGACCTGCACCGGGCCGGTGGTGTGCTGTCGCGGGTTGTAGCGCTGCTCCCAGGTGCGGCGGAAGTCCACCCGCCAGCCGCTGAGGATGACCGCCGAGTCACGGACCATCTGCTCGGTGTAGCCCGACGTCCGTCCGACCGTGTGCAGCTCGAGCAGCTCGCGCCCGTGGTTCTCGTTGGGCGCGTCCTTCACCGACCGGAAGTTGTCGAGGTAGAGCAGCATCGCCGGGTGCAGGCTGCAGGCGACGAGCAGGTCCTCGAAGCGACCGAGGGCGTGCGCCCGGATGGTCTGGTCGTACCCGACCCGCTGCGTCCACGCCGTGCCTCCCACCGCTCCCACGTGGAAGTGGTTGGACCAGAAGTCGACCATCGTCTCGTGCACCTGCCGGCGCGAGTGGATCCGCCGGAGCATCGTCCAGCTCGAGAGCTGGTCGGCATAGGCGTAGCCGACCTTGCTCTTGGTGAACTTGACCGCGGGTGTCTCGAACAGCTCGGGGAACCAGCGGTCGAGGTAGCCGACCTTCGGGTGCTCGGGGACGGTCGCCGGCTCCAGCTGTCGGTCGAGCCAGGCGCTCGGTCCACCGTCGGCGCGCATCTGCTCCCAGGTCGCGATCGACCAGCCACAGCCCAGCCGGTTCATCAGGTGCAGCGCGTACGGCGAGGGCACCTTGGTGGCGCGGTAGGGGTTGACCGCAAAACGGCGCTTGCGACCCCGGCGGCGCTGCCGCGAGACGACCGGCACGACTCCTCCCCCGGAATCCTCGGGCCCGCCGACCGATGCCCGGGCGACGAGCTGGTGTCCGACGAGCCTAGAACGGCTGGTCGCGCCTGTCCGGCGTTCGCCCCCGCCTCGTCCCGCCGTGTCGCCGGCTCTTCAGTCTTGGACAACCGCGTCCGCCGGTTGGCAAAGACTGGAGGACAGGCCCGAGACAGCCCGGTTCGGGCGCTAGGGTGGTGCGTCGGGGTCTTCCTGCGGCGGGGCGTGGGGCCCCTCGGGGACCGCGACCGAGGGGGATCTCGATGAGGACGCCGGACCTGCCGGCGGCGGGTCGACGCGGCGGCACCGCGATCGTGGCCGCGCTCAGCGTCGCCGCGGTGCTCGTGGGCATCGTCGCCGTCGGCCCGCCTTCCGAGGACGGGGTGTCACCGCGCTCCTCGACGCCCCCTGCCGGTTCCTCGGACCCGGTCATCGAGGTGGATCGGGGCACCGCCGACCCGGCCGCCCTCGCAGCGTGCGCCGACGCGACCTTCGCGTCCGACCCGGCCGAGGCGGAGGTGCTGTACGGCGTCGGTCAGCTCGGCCAGGACGGCGACGCCCCCGCGCTGGTGCTCCGCAACCCCGCCGGCGAGGTGCGGGTCTGCGATGCGGCGGAGAGCGGACCACCCGCCGTCGAGCCGCTGCCGAGGGCGAGCGAGGACCAGCCGGTCGCGTTCTTGACCAACGGCAGCGCAAGCTGGGACTGCGAGGGCGACGTGCTCAGCGGCTACCAGACCACGACCTGGCTGCTGGTCCACGACGGGATCGACAGTGTCCAGCAGCGCTTCGTGGTCGACGGCAGGCCGGGCCCGTGGTTCAGCGCCGGCGCCAGGGGCGGCATCGCCCACCTGCCGGCGTGGCTGGGCCCGCAGACCGAGGGCGTCGAGATCGTCACGGAGCAGCGGGTGCTCGACCCCCACGGCGACGTGGTCCCGCAGGACGTCTGGCCTCGGCGGCAGCCACTGGTGGGCTGTCCCACCGGCGCTTCGACCGACGACGGGGACGCCCAGATCCTCTGAGGAGAGAGTCTGGCGACGGGAGACCCCTTCGAGATCCCCCGACCCGAAGGACCTCCCGCCACCAGGTGACCCGCACGGGCGCCGGCCTCTGGATCGGCACTCGGAAGGTCAGCGGTCACGTGACCGTTGGGTGCCTCGGCACCACTTGTCCCGGTTATCGGTGCGCGGCCCGCCCGTCTTGAGGCCCGAACGGGACAAAGCCCACGATTTAACGCGAGGTCCCGCCGGGCGGGACCCAGCGGCGGCCCAAACCGCTTGTCGTGACCGAGCCGGCACGCCACGATCACCACCATGCCCGTCGACCTGTGGTCCAGCCCGGCCTTCGTCGAGGAGGCCCGGGCCTGGGTGGCCGCGCAGGTGGAACCACGGGGACTGCGGCTGACCGGCGACTGGGAACAGCCGCACTGTCGCCCGTGGTCGAGCGCGATCAGCTTCGAGTCCGACGGCGGCCGGCTCTGGTTCAAGGTCAACGGTCCCGGAATCCGCCACGAGGCCGCGCTGGTCGACCTGCTCGGCGAGGTGGTGCCCGACCTCGTGCCACCGGTGCTCGCCGCCGACCATGACCGCGCCTGGAGCCTGACCCGCGACGCCGGGCCGGTGCTGCGCTCGGTCGCCCCTGCCGACCAGCTGTGGCCCTGGTGGGAGGGGATCTTGTCGCGCTACGCCGAGGCCCAGATCGAGCTCGCCGGGCACCGCGACTCCGTGCTGGCGGCGGGTGTCCCGGAAGTCTCTCCGGCGACCCTGCCGCACAGGGTGCGCGCCCTCGTCGCCGAGCTGGCTGCTCGCGATCCCTCGGACGGTGGCCTCACCACCGAGGAGACCGACCGGCTCGAGGCGCTGCAGCCCGCGTACGACGGGTGGTGCGCGGCACTCGCCACCTCCGCCGTACCCGACTCCGTCCAGCACGACGACCTGCACTCCTCCAACGTGTGCTGGACAGGTTCGGTCGCCGACGCCAGGGTCATCGACTGGGGTGACGCGTCCTGGGGATTCCCGCTGACCACGATGCTGGCCACGATGAACTCGATCGCCTTCCACGCGGGCTGCGAGGTCGAGGACCCGCGGGTGCTGCGCGTCCGCGATGCCTACCTCGAGCCGTTCACGACCCGGACGGACCGCGCCGAGCTGGTCGCCCTGGTGGAGCTCGCCCGACGCACCGGCACCGTGGGCCGCGCCCTGTCCTACCAGCAGGCATTCGTCGGGGAGCCCCGCTCGGCCGAGGCCGCCGAGGACTGGCCGGTGCGCGGTTGGCTGCTGGAGCTCCTCGAGCCCTGAGCAGGCTGAGCCCGGCGTCGAGACGTCGGTCAGCGACCTCCGTCGTCCTCTCGGGCGGGCGGCGGCCGGCTCCGGGGCTCTACCGTGACGTCCATGCGCACGATCGGGCTGCTGGGCGGGATGAGCTGGGAGAGCACCGCGGAGTACTACCGGCTCGCCAACCAGCTCGTCGCCGCCCGGCTCGGTGGACTGCACTCGGCCGACCTGGTGATCCGCTCGGTGGACTTCGCCGTCGTCGAGGAGCTCCAGGTGCGAGGGGCCTGGGACGAGGCGGGGATGCTGCTGGCGGACGCGGCTCGTGGCCTCGAGGCGGCCGGCGCAGACCTCCTGGTGCTGTGCACCAACACCATGCACCTGGTCGCCGAGGACGTGCAGGCGGCCGTCGAGATCCCGCTGCTGCACCTCGCTGATGCCACCGCCGCAGCGGTCCGGGCCGCGGGGCTCGAGCGGGTGGGCCTGCTGGGGACCGCGTTCACGATGGAGCAGCCCTTCTACCGCGACCGGCTCGCCTCCCACGGCCTCGGGGTGAGCGTCCCCGGGCCGGATGACCGCGCCGAGGTGCACCGGATCATCTACGACGAGCTCTGCCGTGGTGTGGTGGCGCCGGCCTCGCGCGCTGTCTACCGGGAGGTGATCGGCCGGCTCGTCGCGGACGGAGCGGAGGGCATCATCCTCGGTTGCACCGAGATCGAGCTGCTGGTGGGTGCGGCGGACGCCGAGGTGCCGCTGTTCCCCACGACCCGGATCCACGTCGAGGCCGCGGTGGACGCCGCCCTGGCCTGAGCACGCCCGGCCAGGACGACGCGTAGCACGGCGTCTCGCTCCCTGGAAACGGCACGAACGGGCCATACAGGTGCCTGTCCGAAAGTCCGACTTTCCAGGCGTGAAGGATCTTCGGTCATGAAGCCCGTCCTCGGCTCGCGCGCGACCCGTCAGGTCGCCTTCGTCGGACCCTTCGGGGTCGGCAAGACCTCCGCCGTCCTCTCCCTGTGCGGCGCGTCGGTGTCGACCACAGAGGTGCAGAGCTCGCTCGTGGGCGCGCGCGGGGGTCGGCACGTCAAGCCGAGCACCACCGTGGGGCTCGAGATGGGCGAGTGGACCGCACCGGACGGACGCAGCGTGTCCATCGTGGGTACGCCGGGGCAGGAGCGGTTCGACCTGGTCCGGCGCTCCGCGATGCCGCGCAGCTCGGGGGTCGTGCTCTGGCTGTTCGCGGACCACGTCGACGCGGGCCTCGACGCCGAGCTGTGGCTGGACTTCATCGCCAAGGAGGTGCCGCTGCACAAGATCGTGGTGGCGCTGACGCGGCTGCCCGACGACGAGGCGCTGGCGGCAGAGATCGAGGCGTTCCGCACGATCGTCGACCGGTTCTCGGCCTCGATCCCGCTGGTCGTGGCCGACCCGCGGGAGCGTGCCGACGTCGAAGCGGTGCTGGTGGCAGCGCTCGAGACATCGCTCGTCTTCCCGGTCGAGCAGGCCGGCTGACCGCGTGAGCGCACCTGCCGTTGCCTCGGGCGGCGCAGCGACGTACGAGCTGGACGGCGTGGAGGCCCAGCGCTGGGGTCAGATCTCGGAAGAGATCGGCCGCCAGCTGCTGCCCGCGCTCGAGCAGCTGGACCGGTCGCTCGCCTCGCTGACGACCGTCATGGTCGCCACGGCCGACGGGCTCAACCTGGCGGCCCTCGGACTGCGCGACGATCGTGTGGAACGGGTCTCGGCCATGGCGGGCGCGCTGCACTCGATGTCGTCGGCGACGACTGCCGCGATCGTCGGCGACCCTCCAGGTGGCACGACCACGGGCCTGCTGACGATCACGCACGGCGACGCCACCACCGTGGTGCTCGCGGTGGGCGGGCTCAGCCTCGGCCCGGCCCTGCTGTGGGTGACGGCACGCCTGGACACCCTGGGCGCGATCATCTACCACGCCCGTCACACCGTCGCGTCGATCGAGCAGCTCGGGCTGTGACGGTCGCTGGTCTCAGTGCGCCCGGACGACCTTGAGGTCGCCGTCGCGCTTGACCTTGAGCGTCGCCACGTAGAGCCGTCGCTGGTTGCAGCCTGCCGCGGTGCCCCGGCACCGGGCCGGGTCCTGGTAGCCCACCCGGCCTGACCGCCACGCCGAGTAGGCCAGCCGCAGCCGTCCGGCCCCGTCGACCACCGGCGTCTGCGCACCGGGCCCGGCGACGACGCCGTCCGAGGCGATCAGCGGGGTGCTGCGCACCCGGCGGCACGGGCCCAGCGGACCGGCGCAGCGGGCGTAGCCGATGGCGTAGTCGGCACTGGAGTACTTGTGGCCGGAGTAGAAGAGGTAGTACCTGCCCCGGTAGGAGATCGGGGACGGCGCCTCGATCACATTGCCCTCCCAGCTGTGGGCGGTGGAGAGCAGCACCCGCGGTGACGTACCGGGGGCGAACCCGAGGCCGTCGGCGGTCATCTGCTGGCCCAGCACCTCGGTGGGCTTGCCGCCCGGGACGCCGGCGTTCTTCCAGATCAGGTAGACCCGACCGCGCACGGTGAGCCAGGCGGGGTCGATGCTGCCCATCGGGTCGCTGGAGCAGTAGAGCGGTCGCGCGGTCACGTCGGCGAACGGTCCGGTGGGCAGCGCCGAGGTGGCCAGGGTGAGGCAGTGCCGGTTGCTGCCGGCGGTCATCTGGACGGCGTAGGCGTTGACGAACTGGCCGCCGAGCTTGGTCACAGCGGGCGACCACACGCCCGGCTTGCCGTTCGGGGGAAGTCCGGCAGCCCACCGCGCCGGCCACGGCATCGCGTCGTTGTAGCCCTTCCAGGTGCCCAGGCCCGCCTCCGCCGGCCACGCGTCGCGAGCCCGCCAGGTGACCAGGTCGGTGGAGGTCATCAGCGGCAGGTTGTTGCCGTCGAGGTTGGTGGCGTAGGCGTAGTAGAGGCCGCCCTCGCGGATGATCGAGGGCGCCCCGAACTCGCCGGCATAGGTCTGGCCGGCCCAGAACCTGTCCGATCCGGGTGCCGCGACCGCGGTCCCGCCGCCGGTGCCCGGACTGCCGACCAGGAACGCCAGCACCACCACCGTCACTGCCAGGCCGACCCCGGCCCTGCGTGTTCCTCGCACTCCGCACCCCCGTAGGCGACCACCGTCGTGGCGTCGCTTGCTCTCCGGAGGGCTATCGGCAGGACCAGTGGTCGACCGAAGGAGTCGGCGCCGGACTCATCCGGCGTCCTCGAGCTCCGGGGCACCGACCCTGTGGGCGTGAGGCTCGGCCGCCGCGCCGTCGACCGCCGGCGGCCGAGGCGGTGGCCCGGGGTGCGGCGGCGCCACCGGGCGTACGTCCTCGTGGGCACGCAGGTCGTCCTCGGCAAGTCCCACGACGGCCTCGCGGGCTCCGACGTGGTCGGCCGCCGCAAGGGCGATGGCCAGGCGGGTGTGAGCTGCATCGGTGTAGGTGACCCCCGACCAGTTCTTGCGGGCCGACACCTTCATCATCGTGCGGTCCGCGCCGGAGTGCTCGATGCCCTCGAGCTGCGCCAGCGCCCACTCGCGCTTCTTGAAGCCGTGGAAGACCACCCGCTCGCTCGTCACGATCACCTCGCCGTCATCGACGACCGCCACGTGGTGGGTGCCCTGACGGCTGCGCGGCTCCAGCATCGAGCCGGGCACGGTGCAGTAGACCTGCTCCCACGCCCTTAGCCGGACCGCGGTGAAGCCGGCCGGCGGGCGCATCCCGCGGTCGAGCCGGGCGCGCTGCACGAGGTCGGCGAGCTGGGAACGGCGCTCCTTCCAGGAGGCGAGGTGCTGGTCGTGCAGGAGCATCGCGGCCTCGTGGTCGACCAGCCGGTCCCGGTGGGCCGCCACGGCGTCCCGGTGCGCGGCCGCAGCCTCGTCCTCACGCACACGTTGCCGGCGGGCGGCGGCGCGGCCTCGCTGGGCCGAGGCGAGCAGGCTCAACAGACCGAGCGCGACGACGAGGGCGAGCACTGACCCGCCTGCCGCGACGACGTCGCCGACCCCGGACGCTGCCGGGGCAGCGGCGACCTCGCGGCGCCGGGTGCTCTCGTTGCCGGCGGCGTCGGTCGCGGTGACGATCACCTCGTGCGCTCCGTCGCCGAGGTCCACCGCGACCGCGAGCCGCCTCCCGCTGGCGGCCAGCTCACCGGCACCGATCACGTCCCCGACACCGTCGAAGGCCCGCCAGGTGACGGCGGTGCCGGGCTCGGCTGCCACCGTGGCGGCCCAGCCGTCGACGGTGCGTCGCTCGTCGTCGAGACGGAGGTCGGGGGCCACGGTGTCGACGGTGAAGGTCTTCAGCCGGGTGCTTCCGATGCGTCCCGCGCCGTCGGTGAGCCGGATGGTGGGCGCTGGGTAGGTGCCGTCGGCGAGGGGGAAGCGGACGGTGCCGCTGCCGCCGCGGAGCCGGACCTGCTCCGTCCCGGCGCCGGGGACACGCACTCGTGCGGTGGCTCCGGGGGTGCCCGTGACCCGGATCACCTGGATGCCTTCGTTGCTCGCGGAGGTGGTCGTGGCCTCGACGGCCAGCCGCGGAACGTCGACCAGCACGCTCCTGGTGAGGACGCGCTCGTTGCCGACCTCGTCGCTGAGGACCAGCGCGATCTCGTGAGGACCGTCGACCAGCTGCCGGGCCAGCTCGATCCGCCCGGCGCGTGCGGAGCCCCGGGCAAGGGGTAGACCGTCGACGAGCAGGGCGTAGCGGGTGCCGGTCTCGGTCCGCAGTGTCACGGTGGTGCGCGAGTCGGCCGGGGCGCCGGGCCGGACCCGGACGGCCTTCGCCGCCGGCGGGGTCGCATCGGCTGCCACGTCGACCCGGGCGGCGGCGCTGGCCACGCCGTACCCGTCGACGGTGCGCACCCGGTAGCGGTGCTTTCCCGTGGACGCGGCGAAGGTCAGCGTCGAGGCCGAGCCGGTGCCGTAGCCCGACGCGACCAGGACACCCTTCTCCTCGACCAGCACCGTCGTGCCCGCCTCGGCGTCGACCGGCAGGTCCACCAGACCGGCCGATCCACTCGTCGGCACCCCGACCAGCGGTGCCGACGGCAGGTCGGCCGCCGGGAGGTCTGCGGCCATCCCCGCTGGCGCGACCAGCACCAGCCCCGTCACCGCCACGGCGGTCGCGGCGATCAATCGCCCCCAGCCCTCGACGGGCATCGTCTCGTCCCCTACCTCTGACACCGAACGGCCCACAGCCCCCTGTGCGCCGACGACCGACGCTAGTGCCCCGAGAGCCCGGGGTGCGCGACATCGGCCTTCACGGCAGCGTGTCGTTGCTGTCCCGGCCGGCGACGTGTCGGAGCAGGACAGGATCACTCGAGGAGAGGCGATCCATCTCCTCACCCCCGTCGCAGGTGAACAGCCCTACCGTGACCTCGTCGGCCCGGCGGCCGAGGACCCGCCACACCGCCCCCGAGCGCTCCCACCGCAGCAGCGCCTGCAGGTCCTCGGAGGCGACCTCGCCCGATCCCGCGGCCCGAGCCTCGTCGTGCTCGTGCACCCGTCTGCTCACCTCGCTCGATGGAGTCGGCACCGATGCCTCGAGCCTACGGCGCCCGGGCCGCCCGGCCCGCCGTCCGCGTCCCGACTAGGCTCCTGCGTCGTGGGGTTGCAAGAGCAGTGTCGTTGCGACGACCCGGCCGTCGCCCCCACGGGCCTCTAGCTCAACTGGCAGAGCAGCGGACTTTTAATCCGCGGGTTGTGGGTTCGAGCCCCACGGGGCCCACGAACCTGCAGGTCAGCGACCTGCCGCCCGGCGTTATGTCGCGCTGCCCGGTCCTCGCGGGGCAGCCTGAAGGGCTTTCCGGCTCCAGAATGATGCGTTCTTGATCTAAGCGAGCAGTTGCTCTCGGCAGGTTCTGGCGAACCAGGTCTCCCAGTCCTCCGGCGACCAGCCTCGCCGATCGACAAGCAGCAGCCAGACATCTGGGTGGTTGAGCGTCCACAGCAGGTCAGTGGCGCGCTGAACATCGAGTCCAGGCCGTAGGGAGCCTTTCTCGGCAAGGCTTTCGACGATTGCGCGCTGATTGGCCAAGAAGTCGGTCTGGATGAGTTCCCACAGGGCTGCGAGGTCCTCGTCGATGGGGGCGGCGTCTCGGATCACCCTGAGCATGGGCCCGATGCGCGTCTTGACGATGCGCGAGTTCTCCGCCGACATCGCGAGCTGCCGGTGTGGATCGGCCTCATTCAGAAGTTCGGTATACCAGCGACGTTCGGCGATGGGTGCGTCGTCGAGGTCGCCCTTGAGGGAGAGGTCCCATACCGCTCTGAGCAGGCCCGCCTTGCTGCGGTAGGAGTTGTAGACCGTCTTCAGCGAGACGTCGGCGCGTTTCGCGACCGCCTCCATCGTGGTGGCCGGGTATCCAGCTTCGACGAAGAGATCCCGGGCGGCCTGGGCTAGCGTGCGGCGCCGCGCTGAGGCCTGTTGCGCGCGCAGCGAGGAGTCGTAGGCGCGCGATCCCTTGACTTCGGCGGTCATGGGACTAACGTAGCAATATTCGTTACTCACTACGTGTAACGAACTGCCTAGGGAGGTTCGAGATGTCACAGGAGACTGTTCAACTGCCCACCGGTGAGCAGATCCGGCACCGCGTGCACCAGATGTGGGGCTCGGTCGCGGAGTCCTGGGGTGAGCATGTCGATCATGTCGAGCAACGCGCGGAGGCGGTCACCCGGCTGATGATCGAGGCAGTGGCGCCTGTCGCCGGCGACGAGGTTCTGGAGCTCGCCTGCGGTGCAGGTGGCCTCGGCTTGGCGATCGCCGACGAGGTCACACCAGCAGGACGGGTCGTTCTCTCTGACGTGGCCCCGGAGATGGTGGCGATCGCGTCGGCACATGCGGCGCGTCGCGCCCACGTCGGTGGAGCCACCGCACAGGTCACTGCGCGGGTCCTCGACCTGGAGCAGATTGACATGCCCGACGACTCGTTCGACATCGTCGTCTGCCGCGAGGGACTCATGTTCGCACTCGACCCGGTCCGAGCCGCGCGCGAGATCGCCCGAGTGCTGCGGCCAGGTGGCCGAGCGGCCATCGCGGTGTGGGGTCCACGCGAACGCAACCCCTGGCTCGGTGTGCTGGCAGACGCCGTACACCTGCACACCGGCTCACCCGTGCCTCCTACCGGAACCCCAGGCCCGTTCTCCCTGGGTGCCGACGGTGCCCTCGAGGCAACACTGACCGCAGCCGGGCTCGAACAAGTCAGCGTGCAGCTGATCGACGTGCCCACCCACGATGCGTCCTTCGACGACTACTGGCAGCTGCGTATCGACCTCGCGGGCCCTCTGAAGCAACGCCTCGCCGTCCTGCCTGCCCAAGACATGACCGCCATCCGGGAGATGGTCCGCGAAGGGCTGTCGCGGTACCAGGGCGCAGATGAGCTCATCATCCCGGGTCTCGCGTACGTCGGATCTGCACGCCGATCAGTCGCAACTCACCGCCCCAAGGCGACGGACTGACCAGGTGTACCGCTCCGGGACGCTCAGATGCTGGCCCGGCACGCCGATCCCCGCACTACCGAGCATTACGACCGAGCCCGCGGCAACCTCGACCGACACGGGGTCCACTTTCTGACTGCCTACGTCGCCGGCGTCTAGGCAAGCGGACCGCATCGACACCGCCCAGATCAACGCGGCGTGGGCCGCACACCGAGAGTCGCCAGGCTGCTGTCGTCTCCGGCTGCTCCGGCCCTGTGAGCGTCAGCGGCAGCGGCAACCGCGCGCGACGGTTGTGCCGTCCCATGAAGGGCGAGAAGCGTGCGGCCCCGAGATGCTCGTCGGCCTGAGCATGTGAGGTATCAGCGCGGTGCTGCACAGCACGTGCCCGCCGCCCATACACGGTCTTCAACTCAGTCTCGGATCCGAGATGCCGTCTCGGCGCGACACCTTCCGGCCAACTTCGACGCCGTGCCAGTCTGCTGGGAACCGCTCGCGACCCAGGAGGTCCTCACATGACCGAGCAGAGCATCGCCCGCGCGGGCGCCCACGACACCGCAGGCCATCCGCGCATGTGGAAGTTCTTCTTCTACAGCGCGATCGGGGCCTTCATGTTCTTCGTGCCCCTGACCATCGACGGCCGCGACTCGATTCCACTTGACCACCTGGTCACCGCGATCCGCGACGCGGCTCCCTCCCTGATGCCTTACTACGCGCTGGCGCTGATCGCTGGCGGCGCGGCGGTACCGTTCGTCACCGGCACGTGGCGCCGATCGAGCGTCGATGTCGTCTTCACGGTCGCGAAACTGGTCGGCCTGGTGGTCGGCTTCCTGCTCGTGTTCGAGACCGGTCCGACGTGGCTGGCGCGACCCGACATCGGGCCATTCCTCTTCGAGAGCCTCGTCATTCCGGTCGGCCTGCTGGTGCCAATCGGAGCGGTGTTCCTCGCCCTTCTGGTGGGTTACGGCCTTCTCGAGTACGTCGGGGTCATCCTCCAGCCCGTCATGCGACCCCTGTGGCGAACCCCGGGCCGATCGGCGATCGACGCCGTGGCGTCCTTCGTCGGCAGCTACTCGCTCGGTCTGCTGATCACCAACCGGGTCTACCGTGAGGGCAAGTACTCCGCGCGCGAGGCCGCAGTGATCGCCACTGGGTTCTCAACGGTCTCTGCGACGTTCATGGTCGTGGTCGCGACGACCCTGGACCTCATGGGGTCGTGGCTGACGTACTTCTGGACGACGCTACTGGTCACCTTTCTGGTCACCGCCATCACGGTGAGGATCCGTCCCCTCTCACGGATCCCGGACACCTACTTCGAGAGCGTCGAGCCACGCCCCGAGATCGACGCTCGCGGCCGAAGGCTGAGCCGGGCCTGGGAGGAGGCCCAGCACACCGTGACATCCGCCCCGCCGCTGCATGTCAATGTCTGGCGAAACGTGCGCGATGGCCTGCTGATGGCGATGGCGATCCTGCCGTCCATCCTCTCGATCGGGCTACTCGGCCTGATTCTTGCCACCTGGACCCCGGTCTTCGACTGGCTGGGATACCTCTTCTACCCCGTCACGTGGGCACTGCAGATCCCCGAGCCCATGCTGGTCGCGAAGGCATCAGCGGTCGGGATCGCCGAGATGTTCCTGCCGGCCCTGTTGGTGACGGAGGCGGTCCCCGCGGTGAAGTTCATCGTGGCTGTTGTCTGCGTCTCCCAGATCATCTTCTTCTCCGCGATGGTGCCCTGCATCGTCGCCACGGAGATCCCGCTCTCGGTGCCCCAGATGATCGTCATCTGGTTCGAGCGGGTGGTGCTCACCCTGGTCCTTGTCACCCCGATCGCGTTCCTGCTCTTCTAGATACCTGGTAGGCGGGGGCATCCGGCCGGTGTGCGATGCGGCGGCGATACATCCACTCGTTGTCATGCCGATGGGGACCGGGGATTCGCTCAGCGAGGTTGCTGCCAGCCATCGCTGGTCGGCGCGCCTGGGACGTTGCAGCGACCCGACCTCGGCGGTCACGAGCCTCGTCCATCGAAGCCCGTGGCGAAGGCGGTCATCCGGCAGACCGACGAGCCAGAGGCATTGGACCTGCTCAGCAGAACCGCCATCGAGGAACTCGTCGCGAACGGCTCGAGAGGCCCGCGGAACAGTCCAACCCGAGATCAGCATCCGACCGTGCCCCATTCCGCCGCGTCATGGCGCTGCCAGTCGATTACTCCGGCGACAACACGTGCACCTGTACCGGCTGACGGGGCAACAGCAGAATGGGATCGTCTGAACACGGAGAGTGGGGGTCGTCCAAGTGCTGCCATCAGTCGACCTCGCATACCCGTTCCAGGGCCGCTGGCTGACTCAGAACAGCCCCGCGAACCGAGTGCCCAGCCACGGCACCCCCCTTTTCGCCACGTCATTCGCGATCGACTTCGTCCCGGTCAACGCGGCAGGGCGAACGGCACCGATCACGTTCAGGTCGCTCCTGCGTCCCGAACGCGCGGAGCCGGCGTAGGCGCCGGAAACCAGCCCACCGAAGGACGCTCCGAGCAACACGAAGGGACCGTCCTCGCCCATGGCTTCGAGTACGCCATCCACATCGGCGACGATGTCCTGTGGCGACTGGGTGCCCTCCACGGTCTCGCTGCGCCCAGTGTTGCGGCGCTCGTAGGAACAGGATCCGGCGTCGGCCGTCATCAGCCGCCTCGATGGCCTTGATCGCACTGACGCCGAGCTTGCTCGGATCTGGAGCCCAGCCGCTGAAGTAGACGATGGTGGGAGACCCCGCACTGCTGCAGCGTGAGTAGATGTCGTGACCATTGACGTCGAGCAGTCCCTCGACGGTCGGCACCCTCGTCGACGGGGAGGTCGATCCGCGGGAGCTCCGAATCGCCCTCCGGCGCCGATGCGCTCTCGTTCCCGCTCGTCTCACCCGAAGTCTGAGGTGATGTCGAGGTCCCTGGGCACAGGCAGCGAGCAGGAAGGCGCTTACGGCAGCTCCGGCGCGGCAACTGAACGCCGGCCTGGTGGTGGCTGTGCTGCCACCAGTGCGAACGCGCCAGCGTTCCAGGTGCAGATTGGTCACCAGTGTGCGGGTGGGCGACACGCTGGGTCGCCGTTGCGGCAAACACATGTCGGCGACAGTGATCGCGAACTGCATCCATGTGCACCTTCAGGCAGACGGCATCGATCGCGTTGGACGTGCTCACCGCCGACCGCCGTGCGCCATCACCGGGTTCGAGGGTCGCTGGTCCTCGCAACGGCGAGACAATCGAGGCCTCGTAGAGGCAGCGCTCGCCCTCCCGAACCCGCGGGCCATGACGTGCGGCTAACCGCCGCGGGTGACCATGACCCTCAGCGGGCGTGCCGCTGAACGACGTTGTCCTCTCCCAGCGGCGTCGGGCAGCAGCGGGTTGGGCGGGGACTGGCCGGCAGACCACGCGATGATCAAAACGCCGCCGTGCCTGGCGGTGCTGTCAGGGGACCTGCAACGCGCCAGCGATCACGTGCAGACTGGTCACAGTGTGCGGGTGGGCGACACGCTGGGGCGTTGCGGCAATGCCTTGTCGCAGGCGAACAGCACCAGAACGCCATGTGCACCGTCGTCAGGCCATCGATCGCTTGGACGTGGTCTTCGTAGCCGCGCAGCGGCCGCCGGGCTGCCACATCTGCCTGATCGACGAGGATGGGTTTCGTGAACTCGTGCACGGCCGCAACGGCGCCCTGCAGTCAGCTCGTTCAGCGCCCCGCAGAGGCAGCCGCAGTAACCGAGTACTAAAGCAAGCCCGAGTAGGCGGCTACGACGTGCCGTCGACCGACCGACGGACGACGGGTTGCAACCGCTCACCGCGGGTCGCGGGCGCATCGACCTGAACTGGTGATGGATTCTGACCAGTTCGATCGGGGAGCGCGGCGCACGAGGCGACGTCGCGCCGCTGGCAGCTCGGCGACGCATGTGGCGGGCGCACGAGTCTCCAGCCCACGCTGGTTGACACTGGGCCTGCTTGGCGAGACGCGTGTCGTCGCTAGGTGAGAGCGTCGGCAGGCGGGGAGGTCGGGTCACGGGGAGGTCGGCGATGATCTGCGTGACGCGGATGCGCGACGGGTCGGCGACGCCCAGCTGGGCCGGTTTCAGCTCGAGGCTCGCGGCTCCGGCGCGGCGCCCATGAGGTGGATCCAGCGCGGATCCTGCTGGCCAGACCGGCGCTCGAGTTCGCTGGAGCCAGCGGTACTGCGGGCGGCTCGCGATCCGGCGCAGGCACTCCTCGACCTGGCCCCGGTTGGCGAACCCGTGCAACCGGTCGGTGCGGGTGCGCAGCTCACCCGGCGCCTGCGCGCCGCGGAGCAGCAGCACCGTGAGCAGCGCCCGCTCGTCGGGCTCGAGGGCGAGATGCTCGTCGAGGATCTGGTGGTACTTCAGTGTCCGGCGCCCGGTGTCGGACCGACACGGACCCGTCAGTAGCCCGCGCTCCTGTGAGCGACCGCGTTCGGGGGCGGTTCGACGATCGGTTTGAACATTGTCAGGGAGGCAACTACCGGCCGGCGCGGGACTGGGGTCGGCTACGTCGTGGCCGTTCGTCTTCCCATCGGCGGTGGCACAGGCGCACCCTGCCGGTCCGAGGCCACTGAAGTCATTCCGCCGCGAGTCGGGTTAGGACCGAGTGTCGCGCACCGAGGGCTGGAGTGCGGGTTACCCCTGACGCAGCACTCGGTAAATGGTCTCGGACTTCGGCGCCGGTCGAGGTTCGTCGTGCCAGCCGATCTCGTCCGCCTTCTCCGCGATTGCGACCTTTACCTCGGCGACGTCGACATCGTCATCGAAGAATGCAATGGACAACCCATTCCCGGTCGCGGGGTCGACGAGGTGGTACGCGTCCATCACGCCCGGAACGCCTTTAGCCGCATCGATGACCCACTGCCGGTCGTCGTCGGGCATCGGCTCCCAAACAGCAATACGCGCGATCATGGCTCGCCTCCTCTGGGTGTCGAGCCCAATGTAGTAGCGGGGAAAGCTCCTGGCCTACCGTCGAGGCGCGTCACTTCGCCGCGATCGCCGCGCGTTGACTCGAAGAGCCACTGAGGCGCGTCGGGCCCGTGGGCGCCCCGCCACCTCAGGCGTGGACGGTGCAGCGGGTGCAGCCCAAGAACGTAGCTCGGGCGGGGTCGATCATCGGATTTCAAGTTTAAACGACCGTCCCGCGATCGCCCGAGTAACGTTCCCTACCTCGGCGGTGCGAGTGGCGCATCGCAAAGCCGTCAGGGGCCACTGCACGTGGACGTACCTCAACTGGACTAACGACAAAGTCATCGTGGACCCTCTTCTCGATAGGAAGAAGATTCACGTCCACGCCACCCGCCTGCGTCGCGGCAGACTCGACTCGGACGCCGACACCAGTGCGTTCGCGGAGAGGGGATAGGTGGCGGGCACGGTCGTCCGCTTCTCGAGCAGGCTGCCGAGGATGCGCTGGTCAGTCGCATCGAGGACGGGGAGTTCTCTCACGCCACGACCTTAGGTCCGCCTTGGCACGATTCGCGGATCGAACAGCGTCTTTTCGCCGCGTGCGCCGCGCATCCCTCGTTTCCCTTTGGTCCAGGCTCTCAGATTGCTGGATTGACCTCTAGTGGATCAAGGCGCCGGCTGCGCCGCCGCCACGGCCTGCGGCGGCGCTGGCGCGCCGTCCTCGGCCGCCCGCCAGACCTCGGCACATGGAAGGTCCCGGTTTCACTTCGGGGACCCTGGACGGGGACAGCCCCAGCGCGTGAGGGGTCCCCGATCTCAGGGCTTCTCCGGTCCGCCGCGTTCACGGTTATACGGGCGGTTGCGATCCCCTGCGGACCTCGGCCGACATGCTGACGACCGAGACCCTGCTCCTCAAGGCGCTGAATCGGACGTCCGAGACGGGACCAGACGCCCTCGAGACAGCCCGGAAACAGTTCCGCGGGTTGTGGGTTCGAGCCCCGACGTGGCCACCAACGTGTCGCACTACTTCGGCGAGGGTGACACCCACGTCGGTTGATGGCGGACACTGCCGCGCCCTCGGGCTCGGTGAGTCAGGCGGTCGCTGGTCTCCTCGAGCGATCTCCTCACCGAGCGGGCCACCGACCCCCTGGCTGACGAGAGCAACGCGTGCGAGGGTGGATCGATGAGCCAGCCCACCAACGCGACCAGTCCACCAGACCTGAGCGCAGTCACCACCGTGCTCTTCGACGTCAACGAGACGCTTTCGGACATGGGGCCGATCGGCGACCGGTTCGAGGAGCTCGGACTGGGTCGAGACCTGGCGCCGACGTGGTTCGCCGGGGTGCTGCGCGACGGCTTCGCCCTCACCGTGACCGGCAACAACCCGTCGTTCGTCGAGCTGGCCAAGGGTTCGCTGACGGTGCTGTTGTCACCGGGGCGCAGCGAGGAGGAGGTCACCGCGGGCATCGAGGCGGTGCTGGGTGCCTTCACCGGGCTCGACGTGCACCCCGACGTCGTCGAGGGGGTGCGCCGCCTCACCGGGTCGGGGCACCGGCTGTTCACGCTGAGCAACGGGGCCTCCTCGATCGCGGCGTCGCTGCTGGAGCGGGCGGGCGTCGCCGGGGAGTTCGCCGACCTGCTCTCGGTGCAGGACGCGCCCGCGTGGAAGCCCGCCGCCGCTGCCTACGAGTACGCCGTGTCCACGGTCGGCGTCGCCAAGCACGAGGCCGTGCTCGTCGCGGTGCACCCGTGGGACATCGACGGGGCCGCCCGCGCTGGACTGCGCACTGCGTGGATGAACCGCGACGGCGGGCTCTACCCCGACTACTTCCGCCGCGCCGACGTCGAGGTGCCCAGCCTGGTGGCGCTGGCCGAAGCCCTGGACGCCGGGGCCTAGGAGGCTCCCGCCGGGAGCACCACCGCGAAGCGACAGCCAGGACCGGTGTTGTCGACGCTGACCTGGCCGTCGTGGGCCTCGACGATCCCCTTGACGATCGCGAGCCCGAGACCGGCCCCGGCCGTGGCGGCGTCGGCCTGCGGGGCGCCGAGGTCGGCGGCGACACCTGCCGGCACCGGCGTACGCGCCTGCTCACCCCGCCAGGCGACGTCCCAGACCCGGTCGATGTGGTCGGGGGCGATGCCGCCGCAGCCATCGGTGACGGCCAGCTCGATCCCGCCGGCGACCGACCGCCCCTGGATCTCGACGGTCCCACCCGCCGGGGTGTGCCGGATCGCGTTGGTGACCAGGTTGCGCACGACCCGGGTGAGCCCGGACGGGTCTGCGGTGACCGAGAGCCCCCGCTCGACCGAGCCGCCGAGGTGTACGCCGCCCGCGCGCGCGACCATCTCGGCCCCGGCGATCGCCTCGCTGACGAGGTCGCCGACGGAGACCGTCTCCGGCGTGACCCGCAGGACGCCGGCGTGGATCCGGGACAGCTCGAACAGGTCGTCGACCATCCGGACCATCCGGTCGACCTCGCCGCGCATCTGCTGGTGGTAGCGCTCGGGGTCGCCGAGCCCGTCCTCGAGCGCCTCGGTCATCGCCCGCAGCCCCGCGAGCGGCGTCCGCAGGTCGTGGGAGACCCACGAGACGAGGTCGCGCCGGGACGCTTCGAGTCGCGCCTCGCGCTCGCGCGACTCCTGGAGCCGGTCACTGGTGCGGGACAGCTCGCTGGAGAGCGACTGGAACTCGGCCGGTCCGTGCGACTCGGCCTCGAACTGCCCGACCTCGCCGAAGCGACGGGCGTCCTCGCGCAGCCGCCGCGAGGAACGGACGAGTCCGGTGCCGAGCGCCATCGCGAAGACCACCGCGACCGCCCCGGCCACCGCCGAGACCCACAGCACGACGGTGAAGTCGTGGTTGGAGAGGAACATCGCTCGCGCGGTGCCCACCACCCCGGCGATGACCGCGGCCACTGCCGCCAACGCCACCAGCGGCGGCAGCCACCACAGGGAGCGGTGCCGCATCAACCAGCCGACGAGCAGGCCGATGGCACCGGCCGTGGCCGACCAGCCCACGGCGATCATGACGATCGCCCACGTGTCCGAGGTCACGGTTGCGCCTCCCACCGGTAGCCGACTCCCCACACCGTGACCAGCCGGCTGGGGGTGGTCGGGTCTGCCTCGACCTTCTCGCGCAGCCGGCGGACGTGCACCGTCACGGTCGACTGGTCGCCGAACGTCCACCCCCACACCCGCGCCAGCAGGTCCTCCCGGCTGTGCACGACGCCGGGCGCGGAGACCAGGAACGACAGCAGGTCGAACTCGCGCGCGGTCAGGTTGAGCTGCCGCCCGGCCAGGGTCGCGACCCGTGCGGACGCGTCGACGACCAGGTCGCCGTCGTGGACCGGTGCCGTCGCCGGCGCCTCCCGCTGGTCGGCACGCCGCAGCACGGAGTCGACCCGCAGGACCAGCTCGCGTGGGCTGAACGGCTTGGTCACGTAGTCGTCGGCTCCCCTCTCGAGGCCGACCACGCGGTCGGTCTCGTTGCCCAGAGCCGTCAGCATGATCACGGGTACGTCGGAGCGCTCACGGAGCCGACGGCACACCTCGAGGCCGTCGATCCCCGGCAGCATCAGGTCGAGCACCACCAGGTCTGACGGGGACCTGGTCATCGCCTGGAGGGCGGTCTCCCCGTCGCACGCCTCGGTCACCTCGTGACCGCCGGCGCGCAGGTAGGACACGACCACCTCCCGCACGGTGTGGTCGTCGTCGACGACGAGGATCTGGGCCACCACTCGATCCTAGGGAGCGGCCGCGGAGGCGTCAGCACGGTCGTGGGCTCGCCGGGCACGCAGGGCCACCACGACCCCGGTGATCAGCGCGATCGTCGTGAGGAGCAGCCACCAGGCGCCGTACTCACGGTTGAGCAGGTAGGGGTCGTCACTCTTGGCCCCGAAACGGCCCAGCATCGGCACCACCGCGAGCGTGATGGTGCCGACGACGACCCCCACCGCGGCGAACGGTCCGGCTGCCCAGGGCGGCAGCAGCCGGGCGACGCCGATCCCCACGACGGCGACCGCCGGCGCGATGACGGCGTCGTGCACGATGACCCCGCCGACCAGCCACAGCCCTGCGGAGAGCAGGTCGGAGAGGTCCAGCCCCAGCACGAGCCGGATGCCCCAGAGCAGCATCAGGCCGCCGGCCGCGCCGATCGCGATCCGGGTGCGCATCAGGCCACCTCGATGCGGTCGAGCCACTTGGTCTGCAAGACCCCCGGGCGGCCGGGCGCGATCAGCCGGCACGGGAAGCCGTGGTCGAGGCTGAGCTGCTCGCCGTCGAGACCGAGCGCGATCAGGGTCAGCGGGTCGTCGGCCGTGCGGCCGTCGAGCGTCGAGCTGCGGAACGGACCCTCGGTCTGCAACGACACGGCCTGCACGGTCGAGCCCGCCGGAGCGCCGACGAGGTCGAGGAGGTCGCGCAACCGCACGCCGGTCCAGTCGCCGGACGCGCTCCAGCCCTCGACGCAGGCGATCGGGAGCCGCTCCACGCGTTGCGGCAGCGCCGTCAGCGCGGCCAGGTCGAGACGCTCCTCGCGGCCGGCATGCGCGACGACCAGCGACCAGGTCGGGTCGGTCGCAGACACCGTCACGCCGGCCCGTCGGGCGGTCTTGTTGATCGGGATGCCTCCGCCGGGGACGAAGTGGGTCTCGAACACCGACGTACGCCGGAGCCAGGGCACCGCACCGCCCGCGACCGACAGCACCAGCAGCCCGGTCGCGAGGTAGGTCGTGCGCAGCAGCCCCCGACGGCTCAGCCCGGTGTGGTCCTCGGAGGGCGGGTCGACCTTGTCGCGCAGGGCCGTGCGGATCAGCGGCAGCTTCACCGCGATGTGGATGATCAGCGAGCCGATGGCCACCCACGCGACGGCGTAGTGGGTCGAGCGGAACGAGAACGACCAGGGGTACCACTGCGCCGAGTTGGCGATCCCGGTCACGACCTGGAAGACCGCCGACGCGACCAGCAGGCCGATCGACGCACGTTCGAGCCCGTGCCGGACCATCTCCCCGCGGTCCTGCCACGGCGGCCGGGTGAACAGCTTGGGATAGACGGCGTACAGCTTCACCAGCAGCAGCGGTGCGCAGGCCGTGCCGGTCAGGTAGTGCAGGCCCTGGCTGAACCGGTAGAACCCAGCCGGACGGGTGATCGGGGAGAACCACCCGGGCGGGCTCTGCAGCCAGTGGCTGTAGAGCCCGGTCAGGAAGGCGATCCCGAAGCAGATGCCGAGCCACATCCCGACCCGCGCGGCGACCTGCGGGTCGCGCTGGTGGGAGCGGACGTGCGACTCCTGCGGTACGGCGACGCGCATCTCAACCCTGGCTCTCCAAGACGGTGAACCAGCGCCCGCCGATGGTGTCCACCAGCCTCACCGAGAAGCCGGTCTCCGCCGCCAGCGCCGGCCACCTGCTCGGCACCGACGAGGGCCCAGGGGAACGGGTCACTGTGGCTGCCGCCGCACTCGAGGGTGAGCTCGTGGAGGCGCAACCCCGCCCCCGGCGCGCCGACGTCGGCGACCACCCCTCCGCCGGGGGCGAGGAGCTCGTGGACCCGCCGCAGCAGCCGCACCGGATCGCCACCGATGCCGATGTTGCCGTCGGCGAGGAGCGCGGTCTCCCACCGGCCCTCGCCGGGCAACGGGTCGAAGACGTCCCGCAGCAGGGCACCGACACCCCTCGCCCGGGTCTGCCGCACCGCCTCTTCGATCACGTCGACGCCGAGCACCCTGATCCCCCGCTGCGCCAGCTCCTGGGCCATCCGTCCTGGTCCGCAGCCGATGTCGAGCGTCGGACCGTGACAGTGCGAGAGAAGCAGCCTGTCCGAGGATCCCGCACCCGCGCTCCACGCGGAGAGCGGAAGGTCGACCGGGAGACGGTCGGCACCGTGCACGACGCACGGTTCCCCTTGCAGGGCTCGCGTGTAGACGTGGTCGAACACGATCTCTGCGGTCATGCGGGCTCCCCCTCGACACGGTGCTGGGCATCGTGGGCGGTCCACAGCCTGGAGAAACGAAGGTCTGGCGCGAGCTCGGCGACGCTCTGCGCGTCCTCGACCTCGTCGACGTCGCGCAGGGTGCGCGTCGTGGCGACTCGCGCCCCGGCCGCGACCAGCGCGGCCCGGGTGTCCGCGCCGGTGCGCGCGGTGGACATCTCGACGCCCGCGAGGCAGCGCGCGAGACGCGGGTCGTTGAGCCCGAGCACCCACCAGCCGCCGTCGTCGGCAGGTCCGAGGACGGCATCGCTCTCCGCCAGCGCCTCGGCGACGTCGCGCAGGTCGGCGGAGGTGGCCTGCGGGGTGTCCATGCCGATCTGGACCACCGCTGCGCGGGCGAGCGCCGCGACGTCGCGGTGTGCGTGCGCCAGCCGCCGGCCGAAGTCGGAGCCGCGCTGCGGGAGCACCGTCCAACCCGCAGCCTGTCGGCCAGGTCACGGCCACCGGTCGCCTCGCCGAGGTCGCCCTCCAGGGCGAGGTAGCAGCGGTCCGTGCCGAAGGCGGCCTCGCAGGCGGCGATGCTGTCGGCCAGCGCCGCCGTCGCCAGCGCAGCCGCAGCCTCCGGCCCCACGCGGGCACCGAGCCGGGTCTTGGCCCGGCCGGGCACCGGCGCCTTCGCCATGATCAGGGCGACCGGGTCGCCGTTCACGAGAGCACCTTCGCGAAGTCGCGGGCCGCGCGCACGGTGCCGCGCACCGAGCCGGACACCTTGGAGCGGGTGCCCTCGGCGCGCGGGTGGTAGGCCACGTCGTGCTCGGTGATCCGCCAGCCCGCGGACACCGCTGCCTGCAGCAGCTCGACGGGGTAGCCGAAGCGCCGGTCCTTGAGGTCCAGCGCGATCAGGTCGGCGGTGCGGCACACCCGCATCGGGGCGATGTCGTGCACGTCGGTGCCGAGGCGTCGGCGCAGCCACCACAGCACCACCACGTTGCCGGCGCGGGCGTGCCAGGGCCAGACGCCGCGGCGTACCGGACGCCGTCGACCGGTCGCCATCGTCGCCCGCCCGCTGCGCACGTCCTCGAGCAGCACCAGCAGGTCAGCGGGGTCGAAGGAGCCGTCGCCGTCCATCACCGCCAGGTACTCCTCCTCGGCGGCGAGCACCCCGGCGTGGACCGCGGCGCCGTAGCCGGGGCTGTCCTCGCGCACCACGAGGGCGCCGTACGACGCGGCAACCTCGGCGGTGTCGTCACGGGAGCCGTTGTCGACCACGATCACGCGGAAGTCGGCAGGGATGCGCGGCAGCAGGTCGTGCAGCGCGGGGGCCTCGTCCTGGCAGGGAAGCACGAGGTCGCAGGAGGGCATGCTCCGACGTTATCCATCCAGGGGTTCACCCACCCCGGGCGAACTCTTACGAAACTCTCACGGCGGCTGCTCGGACCGTGACCGGCTGGAGCGGCTCCCTAGGGTGTGGGCATGACCACGGCCACCGAATCGCCCGCCGCGGACCGGGTCCGGACCGCCGCCGGACGAGGCCTGGTCGCCGCCGTCGTGGTGATGGTGGCGTCGATGGTGGTGCCCGCCGTCACCGGCTGGAACGTCCGGGTCAACACCTTCCCGCCGCTGCACGCGGACTGGTCGCCCCGGGTCGGGTGGGGCACGGTACCGGCACTCCTGCTCGCCGTGCTGCTGGTGCGGAGCTCGCTGGGTCTGGCCGAGCGGCTGCCCTGGCGCCGGCTGCTGCTGGCGACCTTCCTCGCCGGCTTCGCCTGGATGGTCGCGCTCGCGCTCGTCGACGGGCTCGACGGCATCGGTGAGATCCTCGACACCGACTACGAGTACCTCCAGACCGCCCGGGCCACGACCGACCTGCCCGCCACCCTGACCGAGTACGTCTCCCGGATCCGCTACGACGCGGAGCCGGACAACTGGCCCGTGCACATCGCCGGTCACCCACCGGGCGCGCTGGTCTTCTTCGTCGCGCTGACGCGCATCGGGCTCGGCTCCGGTCTCGCGGCCGGCTTCGCCGTCACGGTCATCGCCGCGACCACCGCCGTGGCTGTGCTGATGACGGTGCGCGAGCTCGGCGCCGAGTCGATGGCCCGTCGGGCGGCCCCGTTCCTCGTCCTCGGGCCCGCCGCGATCTGGCAGGCGGTCTCGGCGGACGCGATGTTCGCCGCCGTCGCCGCGTGGGGGCTGACCGCGCTGGCGTTCGCAGCGACCCGGCGCAGCATCGGGCTCGCACTCCTGGCCGGTGCGCTGCTGGGCTACTGCGTGATGCTGTCCTACGGCCTGCCGCTCCTCGGCGTGCTCGCGCTGACCGTGCTGTGGCTGGCAGAGCCTGGATCTGCCGATGTTCGCGGTCATGGCCGCCCTCGCCGTCGTGGCCGTCTTCCACGCCTACGGCTTCTCCTACGCCGAGGCGATCCCGGCGATCCGCGACCGGTACTGGGAGGGCGTCGGCGGGCGGCGGCCGGCGGCCTACTGGGTGTGGGGCGGACCCGCCGCGCTGCTCTTCGCCACCGGCCCGCTGCTCGGGGCCGGGCTCGGCGCCGCCCTGGCTCGCGCCCGGCAGGGCGGACTCGACCGGGGACGTCAGGTCGCAGCAGTGCTGTCCGGGGCTGCTGTGCTGACCGTGCTGCTGGCCGACGCCTCCCAGATGAGCAAGGCGGAGGTCGAGCGGATCTGGCTGCCGTTCGTGCCGTGGCTGTTGCTCTCCTGCGCCCTGCTGCCGGCGCGCTGGCGGAGCCTGGGGCTGGTCGCCCAGGCGGTGTTCGCCCTGGTCGTGCAGCACCTGCTCTTCACCGGTTGGTGAGGCTCAGCCGGTCGCGGCCTCACGCAGGGGGGCGGTCGCGAACTCGGTCAGCCCGGTGGCCGCTGGCACCGTTGCGGTGAAGCCGAGCTCCGCCGTGGCGCGCTCGGGGGAGGCCACGACGTGGCGGACGTCGCCGTCGCGGTAGCCACCGGTCACCTCGGGTCGCAGGTCGGAGCCGGTGCCCTGCGCCACGAGCGCGGCCACGTCGGCGATCGTCACCGGCGTACCCGAGCAGACGTTGTACTCGCGCACCGCGCCCGGCTGATCACCGGCGACCGACTCGATCGCCAACCGGTTGGCCCGGGCGATGTCGGCGACGTGGACGAAGTCGCGCACCTGGCCGCCGTCCTCGAAGACCTGGGGTGCCCGGCCCGCCTCGACCTGGGAGCGGAAGATCGCCGCCACCCCGGAGTAGGGGGTGTCGCGCGGCATGTGCGGCCCGTAGACGTTGTGGTAGCGCAGCGAGACGGCGGCGGAGTCGGCCTGACGTGCCCACGCGCGCGCGTAGTGCTCCTGCGCGACCTTGCTCGCGGCATAGCTGCTGCGCGGGTCGAGCGGCGCGTCCTCGGGGACCAGCGCCCAGTCCAGGTCGCGACCGCAGACCGGGCAGGGGCACTCGAACCGGCCCGACTCCAGCGCGCTGCGCGGGCGCACCGCAGGCAGCTGGGGACCGTGGTCGGCGCAGACGTAGCGGCCCTCGCCGTAGACCACCATCGAGGAGGCGAGCACGAGTCGGCGTACGTCGGTGGCCGCCATCGCGGCCAGCAGGGCGGCGGTCCCCAGGTCGTTGTGGCCGGCGTAGAGCGGGAGGTCCGCGGCCGTCACCCCGGCGCCGACCATCGCCGCCTGGTGGCAGACCACGTCGACGCCGCTGAGCAGCTCAGCCCATGCGTCCTGCTCGGCCGCCCGGCGTACGTCGAGGAGGTGCACGTCGTCGGCGGCCGTCGCGCCCGGGGGGTGGGCCTGCGGGATCAGGGCGTCGACGAGCAGGAGCTCGTGACCGGCCCCGTCCAGCTCGGTCCGGATCGCGCCGCCGATGAAGCCGGCCGCGCCGGTCAGCAGCACCCTCATGCGCGACCCGGGATCTCGTAGGGCAGCTCCAGGTCGTCGGCCCAGGAGCTGCAGCCGCAGTCGCCTGTCGACAGGGTCGTGATCGTCTCTGCGAGCAGCGTCTTGAGCCGCTCGATGTTGCGCGCGAACATCGCGAACACCTCGGCCTGCCCGACTCCCTCCCCGGCCTCGACGCCGGCGTCCATGTCGGTCACCAGTGCGATCGGGGCGTAGCAGAGCCGCAGCTCGCGAGCGAGGACCGCCTCCGGATGACCGGTCATGTTGATCAGGCTCCAGCCCTGCGCGGCGTAGTGCTGTGACTCCGCGCGGGTGGAGAAGCGGGGACCCTCCACGACCACCATCGTGCCGCCGAGCGACACCTCGCCGTGGGCAGCAAGTGCCTGTGACAGGCTCGGGCAGTACGGATCAGCGAAGGGGACGTGGGCCGCACCCTCCTCGACGAACGACTGCACCCGCGCCGTGGTCCGGTCGACGAGCTGGTCGGGGACGACCAGGTCGCCGGGCGCCACCTCGGCGCGCAGCCCGCCGACCGCGCACGGCGCGAGCACCTGCCCGACCCCGAGGGAGGCGAGCGCCCAGAGGTTGGCCCGGTAGTTGATCTTGTGCGGCGGGAAGGCGTGGCCGGCACCGTGCCTGGGCAGGAAGGCGACCCGCCTCCCGGCGACGTCGCCGACCGCGACCGCGGCCGACGGCTCGCCGTACGGCGTGCTGATCGCGATCTCCTCCACGTCGTCGAGGAAGGAGTAGAAGCCCGAGCCGCCGATGACGGCGATCGCAGCGGTTGGTGACGTCATGGGCCCGAGTGTGTCAGGCGTGGAACCGCCCACGAGGGCGCCTCTCCCGACCACCGGCCGTCCCCGCGCAATCACACCCACGTGGGCCTCCGGCGTGACACCATTCCGATGCGCAAAGGCCGTGGCAAGAGGCATCGTGGACGGAGGGCGCACCGGGTGTCGGACAAGGGCATTGCCGACCTGTCGTTCGACAGGTACGCCCGGATGGTCCGCCGCACCCTGGGCGTACCGGTGGCCTTGGTCTCCGTGGTGGAGGAGCACCGCCAGGTCTTCCCCGGGGCCGAGGGCCTCCCGGACCCGTACCAGGAGTCGCGCGAGACGCCACTCTCGCACTCCTTCTGCCAGTACGTCGTCGAGGACGATCGTCCACTGGTCATCACTGATGCGCGTGTCGATGCACGTCTGCACGACAACCTCGCGATCCCCGACCTCGGCGTCATCGCCTACGCAGGCTGGCCCCTCGTCGACCCGGACGGCCGCACGATCGGGTCGTTGTGCGCGATCGACAGCGAGCCGCACCCCTGGACCAAGTCCGAGCTGGACGCCCTCGCCGACCTGGCGGCCGCCTGCTCCGCCGAGCTGGCGCAGCGTGTGCTCGGCCAACGCGCGCGGGACCAGGCGGCCGCCGCCGAGCGGGCCGCCCGCCGCAGCCGCGCCCTCCTCGCGCTGAGCGAGGGTCTCGCGATCACGCGCACCCCTCGCGACGTCTCCATCGCGATCGAGCGGGTGGCGCGGGAGACGCTGGGCTGCCTGCGCGCCGGCATCTGGCTGCGCTCGCTCCCCGACGTCGCACCACTCCTGCGGTCGGCCCGCGGGACGGGTCCACGTCCCCCGGTCGGCAACCTCACCTTCGTCGAGAACGAGCGGACCGAGTGGGACTCGGCCTCCCGGCACTCCGTGCTGCCCATCGACACGACCAATCCTCTGGGCCGGGCGCTGCTCGCAGGTGAGGCGGTGTTCCACTCCTCCCGCGCCGAGCAGGACGCGCAGCACCCGCACCTGGCGAGCTCCGCCCAGATCGGCGAGGGACGCGCCTTCCTGCCGCTCGCGGTCGCCGGCCGCGACTACGGCACTCTCGTCCTGGTGTGGGACGAGGTGCGCGAGTTCGGCCACGAGGACCGCGCCACGATGACGGCGCTCGCCTCCTACACCGCGCAGGCGGTGCAGCGGGCGTTGCTCCACCAGGAGCGCGTCGACGTCGCGCTGGTGCTCCAGGACGCGTTGCTCACCGACCTCTCGCACGGCGAGGGACTGGAGGTGGTGGCCCGCTACCGCCCGGCGTCGGTGCGCGAGAAGGTGGGGGGCGACTGGTACGACGCCATGCTGCTGCCCGACGGCGCCACTGCCCTGGTCGTCGGCGACGTGGTCGGCCACGACATGGCGGCAGCCGCCGTGATGGGGCGCCTGCGCAGCACCTTGACGGCCTTTGCCTGGGCGCACCCCGACGAGTCCCCTGCCCAGGTGACCACCCGTCTCGATGCCGCCAACGAGCCGCTCGGCCTGGACGGGCTCGGTTCCCTGGTGCTGGCCCGGATCGACGCCGACGACGGCGGCAGAAGCGATGGTCACCGGCGACTGACGTGGGCCAGCGCCGGCCACCTCCCCCCGGTCCTGGTGCTCCGCGACGGGACCACCGAGGTGCTCGACGACGAGCAGGTCAACGACTGCCTGATCGGGGTCGACCCGACCAGGGAGCGACGCGACCGGGTGGCCGACATGCCACCCGGCTCGACCCTGCTGCTCTACACCGACGGGCTGGTGGAGCGCCGGGGCGAGGACTACTGCGCCGGTGTCGACCGCCTGGCCGCGGTGGCCGGCTCGGCGATCTCCTCACCGGAGGTCGAGGATCTCGACGCGTTCGTGGACACGGTGATCGGATCGCTGGTCGGGAGCCGCTGGGAGGACGACGTCGCCGTCCTGGCCGTGCGGTTCAACGCGGCCGAATAGGCCGCGGACGTCCCCGATCAGCGGTGCGTCGGGTGCTCGTGCTCGGCGTGAGAGCCGGCCTCGAACTGCAGCGTGGAGTGCTCGACGTCGAAGTCGTCGTCGAGGCAGGCCTGGAGCTCGTCGAGCATCGGCCCGAGATGGCCGTCGTGGAAGCAGGAGTCGTCGACCACCAGGTGGGCGGTCAGGACCGGCAGGCCGGTGGCGACCTGACTGGCGTGCAGGTCGTGCACGTCGTGCACGTGCGGGTGCGCGAGCAGGCGGGCTCGGACGTCGGACAGCTCGAGGCCCGCGGGGGTCGACTCGAGCAGCACGTCGGTCGTGGTCCGCAGCAGCGCGATCGTGCGCGGCACGATCAGGGACGCGATCACCAGGGACGCGACAGCGTCTGCGCGCATCCATCCGGTCGTCACGATCACCACGGCCGCGACGATGACCGCCACCGAGCCGAGGGCGTCGTTGAGGACCTCCAGGAAGGCCGCTCGCAGGTTGAGGTTGTCCTGGCGGCGGCCGGCCAGGATCGCCAGCCCGACCAGGTTGCCCACCAGACCGATGACACCGAAGACCAGCAGCAGCCCCGAGGTCACCTCGGGAGGGTCGAGGAGCCGCCGTACCGCCTCCACGAGCACGTAGACCCCGACGGCGAGGAGGACGGCGGCCTGGGCTGCCGCGGCGAGCACCTCGGCGCGGCGGTAGCCCCACGTGCGCCGGTCGGTCTCCGGGCGACGTACCAGCACCGAGGCGACGAACGCGAGGGACAGCCCCGCCACGTCGGTGAGCATGTGCGCCGCATCGGCCAGCAGGGCCAGGCTGCCGGTCACGAACGCGCCGACGACCTCCACGACCAGGACCGTGAGCGTCACCACGAGCACCGCCGCCAACCGACCTCGATGATCGGCCAGAGCGGCAGCCCCGGCGGCATGGTCGTGCCCGTGCGGGTGCGTCATGCCTCGATCATCCTCGCCCGGGCGCCTCGCCTCAACGCGAAGCGCCCGACGGGCGACTGGCTCAGGTCGCGTAGACGGAGACGTCGGTCGCCTTGACCACGAACATCACCTGGTCGCCGGGCGCCAGGTCGAGCTCGGCGACGGCGTGCGGGGTCACGTCGGCCATCAGGTCGTGGCCGTGCACCCGGATCAGGTCGCCGCGCGGCTCGAGGTCGGTGATCCGCACGGCCAGGGCGTTGCGCGGGCTGCCGGAGCCGGGCCTCTCGCGGAAGACCGACACAGCATTGGGGCGGAAGACGGCCGCGGCCTCCGAGCCGCCCACGGGGGCCGGGCCGACGGAGAGTCCCTCCACCCGCAGCCCCGCGTCGGACTGCACGGCACCCTCGCGCCAGGGGCCGCTCACCATGTTGAGGCCGGCGATCCGTGCGGCGAAGGAGCTGCGCGGCTGCGCGAGCACGTGCCGGCTGGGGCCCTCCTCGACCACGCGCCCACCGTCGATGACCACCACGCGGTCGGCCAGCAGCAGGGCGTCGAGCACGTCGTGGGTGACGATCAGCGCCGACTGACCGGCGAGGACCCGCTTGAGCATCTGGCGCAGGGCCGGCGCGACGGCGACGTCGAGCGCTGCCATCGGCTCGTCGAGGAGCAGTACGTCGGGCCGGGCCGCGAGCGCTCGGGCGATCGCGACCCGCTGGGCCTGTCCGCCGGAGAGCTCCGCGGGCCGCCTGTCGGCGAGGTCGCTCGCGTCGACCTGGGCGAGCCACTCGTGCGCCACCGCTCGCGAGGCGGCGCGGCCGGCACCCGCGGAGCGTGGGCCGAAGCCGACGTTGTCCTGCACCGACAGGTGCGGGAACAGCAGGGGCTCCTGTGCGAGCAGCGCGATCCTGCGAGCATGCGGGGCGACCCAGGTGCGCACCCGCTCCGGCGAGACCTCGGTGAGCACGCGACCGCTGAGCTCCACCCGGCCGCGCCGGGGTCGCAGCAGCCCCGCCGCCACCGAGAGCACGGTCGACTTGCCGGCGCCGTTGGGCCCGAGGAGAGCGACCACCTCGCCGTCTCCCACCTCGACGTCGAGCTGCACACCACGCTCGGGGAGTGACATCGACATCGACAGGGTCATGTGGCCCGCCCCCGAGCCAGGCCGAGCACCACGACGGCGACGACCACCAGCACCAGGGAGAGCGCGACCGCGGCATCGGCGTCGGTCTCGCGCTGCAGGTAGATCTCGAGCGGCAACGTGCGGGTGACGCCCTGGAGGCTGCCGGCGAAGGTGATCGTCGCGCCGAACTCGCCGAGGGATCGCGCGAAGGACAGCACCGCACCGGACGCCAGGCCGGGCAGCACCAGCGGCAGGGTGACCCGACGCAGCACGGTGGTCGGAGGCGCCCCGAGAGTGGCCGCCACGACCTCGTAGTGGCGGCCACCGGTGCGCAGGGCACCCTCCAGGCTGACCACCAGGAACGGCAGCGCCACGAAGGTCTGGGCCAGCACGACAGCGGTCGTCGAGAAGGCGATCTGGACGCCGAGCACCTCCATCGACTCGCCGAGCAGGCCTCGTCGGCCGAAGGTGTAGAGCAGGGCGATGCCGCCGACGACCGGGGGGAGCACGAGCGGCAGCAGCACCAGCGACCTCAGCAGCCCTTGACCACGGAAGCTGGTCCTGGCCAGGAGCACCGCCATCGGTACGCCCAGCAGGATGCAGAGCAGCGTGCTGGTCGACCGACGTACGCAGGCTCAGGCGCAGTGCGGCCACCGAGCTCTCGGAGGTGATCAGCCCGAAGAAGTTGGTCCAGTCGACGCGGACCACGATCGCCAGCAGCGGCAGGACCACGAAGAGCGCCCCGACGACGGCAGGGACGTAGAGCCAGCCGGGCAGCCCGACCTGGCGCTCGCGCCCCGCACTCCGCCGCGTGATCAGGGCGGACCGAATCCGGCCGACTCCAGCACCGACTGACCTTCGTCAGCGAGCACCAGGTCGACGAAGTCCTGCGCCAGGTCGGCGTTGTCACTCTCGGCCACGGTCGAGATCGGGTAGATGTTGACCACCGCGTCGGACTCGGGGAACTCGAGGCCCTGCACGGCGTCACCGGCCAGCGGCCACGTCGGTGACGTAGACCAGCCCGGCGTCGGCCTCACCGCTGGTGACCTTGTTGAGCACGTCGGTCACGGACTGCTCCTCGCTGACGGGCTCGAGCTCGACGCCCGCGGACCGCGCCACCGTCTGGGCGGCTGCACCGCACGGCACCTCGGGAGCGCAGAGGACCAGGTTGAGGTCGCCGGCCAGGTCCTGGAGGGTCTCGACCCCGGCCGGGTTGTCCGGGGGTACGGCGATCGCCAAGGTGTTGGTCGCGAACGGGACCGGGTCCGAGCCCTGGAGGTCCTCCGTCGGTCAGCTTCGCCATGTTGGCCTCGTCGGCCGACGCGAACACGTCGGCGGGGGCCCCCTGCTGGATCTGCGCCACCAGGTCGGAGGAGCCGGCGAAGTTGAGCTCGACGGTGACGCCCTCGTGGCTGTCCTCGAACCGCTGGCCGATCTCCTCGAACGTCGCGGTCAGTGACGCCGCAGCGTAGACGGTGAGGGTCACCGGCTCGGTGCTTCCCGTGTCGTCGGCGGCCTCCCCGTCACTGCTCCCCCCGCACGCCGTGAGGACGAGCAGCGCCGTCACGGCAGCGGTTGTCCGCATCACCGGCTTCACGGGCTTGCTTCCGCCGAGTCGACGATGACGTTGGTCGACTTGATCACCGCGACCGCGACGGAGCCGAGCTCGAGGCCGAGATCGTCGACCGCCTCGCTGCTCATCAGCGACACCACCCGGAACGGGCCGCACTGCAGCTCGACCTGGGCCATCACCGCGTCTGTCTTGATGTCCGTCACCAGACCGACGAAGCGGTTGCGCGCCGAGCTCGCCATCCCCCCGGGAAGGGCGGGCGCGTTGGCGTGGCTCCGGGCCACCTGGGCGACCTCGAAACCGTCGACGACCTTGCGGCCGGCGTCGTCCACGGAGGCCTGGAGGACCCCGTTGTCGACCCACCGGCGCACGGTGTCGTCGCTCACCCCCAGGTAGGTAGCGGCATCCCTGATTCTCATCTGCGGCATCCAGATGAGAGTACGTGGGCAAATACGGTTCTACAACACGTATCCGGTCGCACTTGCGGTCCACAACGTCGATCACGCTCCCGCTGAACGCGACGTACCGCCCCGGTGCCCTCGGGTGGTGAGATGGACACATGGCCGTCGACTTCACCAGCTCTCCCCGCCCCACCGTGGGTGTGGAGTGGGAGTTCGCGCTCGTCGACCGCACGACCCGCGACCTGTCCAACACAGCCTCGGAGCTCTTCGAGGCGGTGCACCAGCGGGCTGCGAGCGTCATCGACGAGTCCAAGCTGCACCAGGAGCTCCTGCGCAACACCGTCGAGGTCGTCACCGGCGTCTGCGAGAGCGTGCCCGAGGCGGTCGCCGACCTCGCGGCCACGACCCGGGTGGTGCGTCGTACCGCGGAGTCGCTCGGCGTCGACCTCTACTCCGCCGGCACGCACCCGTTCGCACAGTGGTCGGTGCAGCTGCTCACGCCCGGTGCCCGCTACGAGGAGCTGATCGAGCGCACCCAGTGGTGGGGACGGCAGATGCTGATCTGGGGGTTGCACGTCCATGTCGGGGTCGCTCGTCGCGACCACGTGCTGCCGATCGTGTCGTCGCTGCTCAACCACTACCCGCACCTCCAGGCACTGAGCGCCTCCTCGCCGCTGTGGAGCGGCACCGACACCGGCTACGCCAGCAACCGGGCGATGATGTTCCAGCAGCTGCCGACGGCCGGCCTGCCCTTCCAGTTCCAGACCTGGTCGGAGTACGAAGGCTTCGTCGAGGACCAGCTCCACACCGGCGTGATCGAGCACCTCAACGACATCCGCTGGGACGTCCGTCCCTCCCCTGCCCTGGGCACGGTGGAGATGCGGATCTGCGACGGCGTCTCCAACCTGCGTGAGGTCGGGGCCCTGACGGCGCTGACCCAGTGCCTCGTCGTCGATCTCGGTCGCCGCCTCGAAGCGGGTGAGCCGGTCCCGACGATGCCGCCCTGGCACGTGCAGGAGAACAAGTGGCGCGCCGCCCGCTACGGCCTCGACGCCGAGATCATCCTCGACGCCGCCGGCAACGAACGACTGGTCACCGACGACCTCGACGACCTCCTCGACCGGCTGTCTCCGCTCGCGCGCGAGCTCGACTGCGAGCACGAGCTCCGCGCCGTCGCCGACATCCCCAAGCTCGGCGCGTCCTACCAGCGGCAGCGACGCGTCCTCGCCGAGCACGGCGACCTGGTCAGCGTGGTCGAGCTCCGTCGTCCGCGAGCTCGACACCCTGAGCCGCACTCGGCGGCCGGCACTTCCCACGAGCTGTGGGACGCATCCGACGAGGCACACCTCGTGTTGAGCGTCCATAACCCCGCGTTACAGCTGCTCGGGGCCGCTGTGGGCGGCGTCGCGGATCTCGCCGACCAGCTCCTCGAGGACGTCCTCGAGGGCGACGAGCCCGATGACCTCGCCGTCGTCGCCGACGACGCGACCCATGTGGGCTCCGCGCGACTGGAGCGTGGCGAGCGAGTCGTGCAGCACGTCGCCGGGGCGCAGGGTGGCGAAGGAGCGGATCCACTTGTCCTCGACAGGGCGGAGCCGGCGCTCGGGATCGGTCTCCAGCACGTCCTTGATGTGCAGGTAGCCGAGCAGCTCGCCGCCGTGCGAGGCGACCGGGAAGCGGGAGTAGCCGGTCTCGGCACAGACCTCCTCGATGTCCGCGACCGTCGCGCCCTGGGGCACCGTGACGAGCTGGTGGCGGGGTAGCAGCACGTCGGTGACGGTGCGCTCGGTGAAGCCGAGGGCGCCGGCCAACCGGTCGTACTCGTCCTCGCGGATCATTCCTTCGCCGCGTGACTCGTCGACCATGGAGGCCACTTCCTCGCGGGTGAACGCCGAGGCGATCTCGTCCTTGGGCTCGACCCGGATCAGGCGCAGGATCGCGTTGGCGACAGCGTTGAGCGAGACCACGACGGGCTTGAGGACCAGCACGACCAGCATCATCGGCGGCCCCAGCACAATGGCGGACCGCTCGGGGCCGGCGATCGCAATGTTCTTGGGCACCATCTCGCCCAGCACGACGTGCAGCGCCACCACGATCAGCAGCGCCAGCACGAACGCCACCGGGTGCACGAGAGCCTCCGGGACGCCGAGAGCGGCGAAGACCGGCTCGAGCAGGTGCGCCACGGCCGGTTCGCCGATGGCACCGAGACCCAGGGACGCCATCGTGATCCCGAGCTGCGCCCCGGCCATCACGAGCGAGACCTGCTCCATCGCGCGCAAGGTGGTGCGGGCCGCCCGCGAGCCTTCGGCCGCGCGCGGCTCGATCTGGGTGCGGCGGGCGGAGATGAGGGCGAACTCCGCCCCCACGAAGAAGGCGTTGGCAGCCAGGAGTGCGACGGCAAGAAGGACGGCGGCGTAGTCGCTCATCGGCGCTCACTGCCCGTGCTGCCGCGGTCCTCGTCCTGGTCGGCCGCGGCCGGCTCGGCCGCCCTCGTCACCAGCCCGACCCGGTCGATGCGCAGACCGTCGAGCCGCTCGACCCGCAGCACGGCCTCGCGCGGCGGCAGCGGCTCACCGGAGGCGTCGGTGTGGTGCGGCAGCGGTACGACGACCAGGTCGTCCACCTCGGCCATCCGTCCGAGCTTCTGCATCACGAGTCCGGCCACCGTGTCGTAGTCGTCGTGACCGGGCAGGTCGATGCCGGTCGCCGACTCGACCTCGTCGGGACGCAGCATCCCCGAGACCGACAGGGTGCCGTCCCGCCGGCGCCGGGCCATCGAGCCGGAACGGTCGTGCTCGTCGGCGATGTCGCCGACGATCTCCTCGACCACGTCCTCGAGCGTGACCACCCCCGCGGTGCCGCCGTACTCGTCGGCGACGACCGCCATCTGGAAGCCCTCCTCACGGAGGAGCTCGAGCAGGGGGTCGAGGCGCAGGCTCTCGGGGACGACGGTCGCCTCGACCATCACGGTGGCGACGGTGACGGTGCCGCGTTGGTCCGCGGCGACGGCGACGGCATTCTTCACGTGGACGGCGCCGACGACGTCGTCGTCGCTCTCGCGCACCACCGGGAAGCGGGAGTGGCCGGTGCGCCGAGCGGCCTCGACGACCGCTGACACCGGCGCGGTCCCGAGCACCGAGTCCATCCGGACCCGGGGCGTCATGATCTCGCCGGCCATCCGGTCCGCGAAGGTGACCGACCGCTCCATCAGCCGGGCCGTCCCGACGTCGAGGGTGCCTTGGGAGGCGGAGCGACGCACGAGGGAGGCGAGCTCGTTGGAGTTGCGTGCCGAGCGCAGCTCCTCCTGGGGCTCGACGCCGAGCCGGCGCACGATGGCGTTGGCCGAGCCGTTGAGGAACCGGATCGGCCAGGCCATCAGGGAGGTGAAGCCGCGCTGGAACGCCTGCGTCGCCTTGGCGGTCGCCAGGGGCTTCGCGATGGCGAGGTTCTTGGGCACCAGCTCGCCGAACAGCATCGTGAGCACGGTCGCGAGCACCAGGCCGATCCCGATCGACACCGGTCGCACCCAGGAGTCAGGCAGCCCGGCGGCGGTGAGCGGCTCGTCGACGAGCTGCGCGATCGCCGGCTCGGCGAGGAACCCGATCGCCAGGTTGGTCACCGTGATGCCGACCTGAGCCCCGGAGAGCTGCGTGGAGAGGCTGCGCAAGGCCGCCTGGACACCCGCGGCGCCACGCTCTCCTGCCTCGACGGCGCGATCCACCGACGAGCGGTCGACGGTGACGAAGGCGAACTCGGCAGCGACGAAGGCACCGCAGGCGGCGACGAGCACCAGGGCCGCGAGGAGATAGACGACTTCTGTCACGAGGCGCCAGAGGCGAGGACGGGACGTGAGGGACTGTCGGAGTCCATGACGGGCTCGATGCCCTTTCGATCGGAGTGCGGCGTACTCCTCTGAGGGTACGCAACGACTCCGCGGCCCGGCTCCTCGCCGTGCTGCCGCGGTGCCTCAGCCTGCGAACGCGCCAGGCGTGAGCAGGCCGGCGACCGCCAGCAGGGCGAGCACGAACAGCACGCCGAACAGGATCAGGACAGGGCGGGGTGAGGAAGAAGGCACGACGATTCCCGGGAGCTGGCAGTGATGGCCACCGCGGGTGGGGCGCGGCGAAGGCACCACGGTAGGACACACCTGTCGGCCGAGGGGAGGAACGACCCGACATGGCCCCGAGTGACTACCCGCGCCTGGTCACGCGGGCGGCTGCCGGGTGGTGAGGAAGGTGAACCGGTCACGTCCGGAGTTCTTGGCGACGTACATCGCGGCGTCGGCCGCGGAGAGCAGGTCGCTCGCGCTGGCGTGGAACGACTCGACCGTGGCGCCGCCGAGGCTGACGCTGACGTGACGCCGGGTGTCGTCGTGGCTCCTCACCTCACCGCGGACGCAGTCCACGATGTCGGCTGCCACGGTCTCCGCGGTCTTGCGGTCCGCGTAGGGCAGGAGCACCGCGAACTCGTCACCCCCCACGCGCGCCACCAGGTCGGTCGAGCGCATCCGCTGGCTCATCACCCGGGCCACGTCGCGCAGGAGCTGGTCACCCATCCCGTGCCCGAGCGTGTCGTTGACCTCCTTGAACCGGTCGAGGTCGAGCATCAGTACGGCGCCGCGGGCACCGTAGCGGCGGCAGTCGTCGACGTGCCGCTCGAGCTGCTGGTCGAAGCGCCGACGGTTGGCCAGGCCGGTCAACGGGTCGTGCTCGGCGAGGAAGGCGAGCTGACGCTCGTAGCGGTACCGCTCGGAGACGTCGACCACGTTGCTCAGCACCGTGTCCTCCGCAGCGTCCCCCGAGCGCCCGGACTGCAGCAGCGTGCTGCTCAGCACGACGTGCCGCTCCTCCCCGTCGCGCCCGCGCACCGACCACTGGTTCTCGGCCTGGCCCCCTGCGGAGGTGCGCACCCGGTGAAGGTGCTCCTCGACCGTCGGGTCGCCCTCGGCGAACGACCGGAGGGTGAGCGGCCGGCCGACGAGCCCCTCCTGGCCGAGGAGCGCGGCGAGCGCGGGATTGACCTGGAGAACGACTCCGTCGAGGTCGAGCACGGCGATCCCCTGGGGTGCGTCGGCGAAGAGCCGCTCCGCGCGTTGGAGCGCCTCGGTCAGGCTCCTCTCGCGACGACGCTCCTCGCTGACGTCGCGGATCATCACGATCGCCTGTCGACGCTCCGAGGCCGAGGCCGAGGCCGAGGGCAGCGGGCTCGCCACGACCTCGTGCTCCCGGTTGCCGACCAGAGCCTCGATCGGCCCGGGCTCGTGGCCGGCGTACGCCTCGTCGAGGAGGTGCTGCATGCGCCCCGGTCCGTCCCGGTCCACGATCTCGGTGAGCCTGCGGCCGGCACCGTCACGCAGCCGGGTGGCCAGGGTGCCCGCTCCCGTCACCACGGTGATGCCGGCGTCCTCCTCGACGAGGACCACGGTGGTGTCGGGAAGGTGGTCCATGAGGATCCGCCACCGCTCCTCCGCGACGGTGAGCGACCGCTGCGAACGGATGGCGGGCGTCGCGTCGATCGCCACACAGAGGTAGCCGTTGATCCGACCCTCGTCGTCACGGAGCTCGGTCACCGCCATCCGCATGAAGGCGTGCTGTCCGTCCGCGCGCACGAAGGTCCAGATCCTGCTCTTCGCGCGCTGGTGCGCGAGGCGGGCGAGCACCGTGAACCCGGCCGGGACGCCCAGCTGGTGGGCTGCCTCTCCCAGCTCAGATCGGGTGAGCAGCAACGAGCTGAGCTCCCGACCGACGACATCGCTCTCGCGGTAGCCGAGCTCGCGCTCCGCCCCGGTGCTGAAGGTGCGGATCACACCGTCGGCGTCGGTGGTCACCAGGCTGCTCAGCGTCGCGCCGCGCAGGATCCCCTCCACGCGCGCCGCGCTCTCACGGCTACGACGGGTCTCGACGGCGAGCTGACGCACGACCTCTTGGACGACCGGGGCGATCAGCACGGTCATCACCCCACCCAGGAAGGCACGTCGCCACTCTCCGACCGGGTAGCCCGGCTCTCCGATGATCACGATCGGGAGCGTGAAGGTGAGCACGACGAGGAACGCCGCGGCCATCAGATCTCGGCGGGTTCCGTAGAGCGCCAGCCAGAGGACCGGCAGCAGCAGGAGAGGCACCAGCCCGGAGCTCGAGCCCCCGGTGGCGTCGCGCAGGACCACGATCAAGGGAAAGGCACCGAGCGCCGGTACGGAGTCGAGGAGCCCGTGCTCGGCTCGTTTCAGCAGCAGCCGCGAGATCGCCAGCAGCACCACGAACATCGCGATCGCCAGCGAGAGGTGGAGCGGCGTACGCGTGGACGGAGGGAGGAACAGCACCGTCATCCCCAGGAACGCGACGACGAGGAAGGGCAGCGCGGAGCCGGCCGTCGGACGCATCGCCGGGGGCTGGGAGTCGAAGAGGGCACGGAGGTCCATCGGGTCAGTCCTCGCCGATCAGGGCCACCAGGTGCTCCCAGGCCTCGCGGTGCGCGATGCCGCCGCGGCTCCGCATCGCCTCGACGTGCACCTCCTCGTGCACGAGGGCGATCTGCCCGGCGATCTCCACCTCGTCGATCGGCGTCGCGAGGAAGTCCGCGAGCCCGCAGTCGGCGAGGCCCTCGGCGTGCTGGGCGTCGGCGTTCGCAGCGGCGCGGTGCTCCCAGGCCACGTGCGCCCCCATGGCTCCCAGCCGCGTGCGCGGAACGGCGGGATCGAGGTCGAGACGGAAGTCTCGTACGAAGGCCACCACCGAGTCCGCCGGCATCGGCCGCGCGATCGCGTAGCCCTGACCGGTGTCGACCCCGAGCTGGGCCGCGGCCTCGATCAACCCGGGCGTCTCGAGGCCTTCCATGATCACCGTCGTGCCCAGGCTGTGGGCAATGTCGGCGATCGGCCGCACGAAGTGCAACGCCGAGCGCGGTGCCACCTCGCTGCCACGCACCAGGCTCTGGTCGATCTTCACGTCGTCGAAGGCGAAGTGTCGGAGTCTGAGCAGCGAGCTGTACCCGCGATCCCAGGTCGTCCTGGGCGAGCCGTACGCCGAGCTTGCGCAGGCCCTCGAAGGCCTCCCGGCGACGACCGAGATCCCCGCCCAGGCTTTCGGTCTCGAGCAGCTCAAGGGTGAGCCGTTCCGGGGTGACCCCGTGCTTCTCCAGTGCTCGGCCGACCAGCAGGTGATAGCGGTCGTCGCGTGACATCGTGGCCGGCAGATTGAGCGAGACGTCGACCCGGACCCCTGCGCGCTCCCAGTCCTGCAGCGCCACCAGGGCCTGGTCGAGGCCGATCTCGAAGAGCCGGACCAGCTCGTCCTCACCGAAGGCCGGAAGGAACTCGGCCGGACTCGCCAGGCGGTCACCGTCGACAAGGCGCGCCAGCGCCTCGAGCTTGGTGACCCGTCCGCTCGACAGCTCGACCATCGGCTGGAACACCATCTCGACCTCGCCGCGCTCGAGACGCCGCAGATGGGCCGACCTCTCGACGATAGGGCGCACCGCCGCGCCCAGGGAGGCGGTGCTGCCCAGGTCCAGCAGGGCGTGCTCCACCATCCTGCGGAGCTGCTCGAGCATCAGCTGGCGGCCTTCACTGGCGAAGTAGCCCGGCCACCGGGAGTAGAGGGTGAGCATCGCGCGGGGCATCCCGAGGTCGTCGGAGAGCGGCACCGCGGCGACCGACCGCAGTCCCAGCTCGCGGGCCATGCCGTGCCAGGGCGCGGTGGTCGGGTCCCGGTCGAAGGTGTCGGACCGCTCGATGGAGCCGCTGCGCCAGGCCCGCCCGGTCGGTCCGAGTCCGTGACGTGGCGGGAGGTGGGCGGTGATCGTGGGGGGCCGCGCGCCGGTGACCTCGTCGACGAAGGCCTGCATGTCCTTGCCCTCACCGACCTCGAAGGTGAGCCGCCCCTCGCTGTCGGAACGTCCGAAGAATCCCGTCACCAGACCGTCGAGGCGGGTGACCACCCGCAGCACCCCGCGCGCGAGGTCGGGGACGGTGCGCGCCTCTGCGGTCACCTGGGCGACCCGGCCCAGCACCCGGCTCTGGGAGGCGTCGAGGTCGCGGAAGCCTCGCAGGGCGCCCCGGAGGTCCCCCATCAGCCGTTCGTTGACCGCGAGGTGGGCCGCGGTCCGGTCCTGCTCGACGAACCCGTCGAGGCGCCTGAGCACCTCGGCCACGTGCGCGCTCATCGCATCGACGTACCACTCGATCTCCACCCCGCTCATGGCGTGGATCAGGCCGATCTCGCGGCTGCGCGCAGCCAGCACGTCTGCCTCCAGGTCCGGGCTCAGCAACCGGTCGAGGTGGCGGACCTGGGCGAGCTTGAGCCTCTCGATGTCCGCGTCGTCCAGCCAGGAGACGACCTCGGCCGGGCCGGGCCGGGTGCTGAGCGAGGCGTAGAAGTCGTCGACGTAGGCGCGGAGGTGGGGCAGGACCAGGGCACGGACGTCAGCGAGCAATGACTCCCGTGTGCGCACGGCTCGGCCCCCCACCCCTTGCGAGATCCCCTCCGGCCCGGCCGCGCGAAGCGGTCGACCCGCCATCGAGCCTAAGGCAGGCACTCCGGGGATTTCCCGGGAACGCCGATCAGGCGTCCTGCTTGACCCCCCGCTGGTTCTCGTCCGTCAGCCGGGTCTCCTCGGCTGCCTTGGCCTCCAGGTCGGCCCTGGTCGTGGCGATCAGGTCGGCGGCGGCCTCGTAGGCGCCGGGCCGCGACACCAGGTCGGAGGCGCCTCCCTTGAGCCGCTTGAGAGCCGCACGGGCGAAGACCTGCTGCTCGGTGGAGGTCCGCTCCGAGCGGCCATGGCCGATGAAGCTGACCGCCCAGTGCAACAACGCGGTGACCTGGTTCTTGAAGCCGGTCACGTAGACCAGGTGCAGCCCCAACCACATCAGCCAGGCGAGGAAGCCGGTGAAGCGCAGCTTGCCCACCATCGCGACCGCGCTGAACCGGGAGATGGTGGCCATCGATCCCTTGTCCCAGTAGCTGAACGGACCTTGCGCGGGCTTGCCCTCGATCCTGTTGCGGATCTCCTTCGCGGCGTACTTGGAGGTCTGGATCGCGACCGGCGAGACGCCCGGGAGGTTGTCGAGGCTGATCATGTCGCCGACCACGAAGACCTCGGGGTGTCCCGGCAGGGTGAGGTCGGGGTTGACGCCGATGCGGCCGGCCCGGTCGAGCGGCGCGCCGCTCTGCTCGGCGAGGGTCCGGCCGAGTGGGCTGGCCTGGACGCCGGCTGCCCACACCTTGGTCACCGCCTCGATCCGGCTCCGGGTGCCGTCCTTGGCCTGGAGCTCGATCCCGCGCTCGTCGACATCGGTGACCATGGCGCCGAGGTGGACCTCGACCCCGAGGTCCTCGAGGTCCTTCTGGGCACGGGCGCCGAGCTTGTGCCCGAACGGCGGCAGCACCTGGGGAGCGGCGTCGAGCAGGATCACCCGGGCCTCCCGGGTGTTGATCCGGCGGAAGTCCCGTCGGAGGGTGCGGTTGGCCAGCTCGGCGATCTGCCCGGCCATCTCGACCCCGGTCGGCCCGGCCCCGACGACGACGAAGGTGAGCAGACGCTGGATCTCGTCCTCGTCAGTGGAGATCTCGGCCAGCTCGAAGGCACCGAAGATCCGTCCGCGCAGCTCGAGGGCGTCGTCGATGGTCTTCATGCCGGGCGCGAACTCCGAGAAGTGGTCGTTGCCGAAGTAGGACTGCCCGGCGCCAGCTGCCACGACGAGGGAGTCGTAGGGCGTCACCACCTCGTTGTGCAGCACCCGCGAGGTCACCGTGCGCGCCTCGAGGTCGATGGCGGTGACGTCGCCGAGGATGACCCGGGCGTTCTTCTGGTCCGAGAGCACCTCGCGGGTCGGGGGCGCGATCTCGCCCTCGGAGAGGATGCCGGTCGCGACCTGGTAGAGCAGCGGCTGGAAGAGGTGGTGGGTCGTCTTGGCGACCATGGTCACGTCGACATCGGCCCTTCTGAGGGCCTTGGTGCCGAACAGGCCGCCGAAGCCGGAACCGATCACCACGACCTGGTGGCGGTCGGTGGGCTGGGCCTGCGCGTTGGTCATGATGCGCCTTCCTGACGTGCTGGACTGTGACGGGACTCCATTTTCGACCCTTCACCAGGTAGAACGCATCCCGTGTCCATGTCCGTCCCGTCACAGCCCGTCGGGATCGTGGGTTGCCTCACACCCGGGGCCGGGCAGGATGGTTCGGTGACCACCCCCACTGAGCTCGGCTCCGGCCGCCACTTCGACCTGGCCGTGATCGGCTCCGGGTCCGGCAACAGCATCGCCGACGACTCCTTCCGCGACTGGCAGGTCGCGATCCTGGAGAAGGGCACCTTCGGGGGCACGTGCCTCAACGTCGGCTGCATCCCGACCAAGATGTTCGTCTACCCCGCCGATCTCGCGTACGGCGCCGCCCACGCCGACCGGCTCGGGGTGGAGGCCGGCCTCGACGGGGTGCGCTGGCGCGAGATCCGCGACCGCATCTTCGGAAGGATCGACCCGATCTCGGCCGCGGGGCGGAAGTGGCGGACCGCCGGCCGTGAGAACGTCCGGCTCTTCGAGGGCCACGCGCGGTTCGTCGACGCCCACACGATCGACACCGGGACCGGCGAGACGATCACGGCCGACCACGTCGTGATCGCCACCGGGTCCCGTCCGGCGCTGCCCGACGTACCCGGTCTCCTGGACGTGCCGTTCCACACCAGCGACACGGTGATGCGGGTCGACGACGTGCCAGGTCGCGTCCTGATCCTCGGAGGCGGCTTCGTGGCCGCGGAGTTCGCCCACGTCTTCTCCTCCTTCGGTGCCCAGGTCACCCTGGTCAACCGCTCGGGCCGGCTGCTGCGCGCCGAGGACGACGACGTCTCGGCACGATTCACCGAGCTCGCCGCCAGGCGTTGGGACCTGCGACTCGACACGCTGGTCTCCCGGCTGGAGCCACAGGGCGGCGGGATCCTGGCCCACCTCGACGACGGCACCAGCGTCGAGGCCGACCTGCTCCTCGTGGCGACAGGACGCCGGTCCAACTCCGACCTCCTCGACCTCGACCGCGCCGGAGTCGTGGTCGACGACCGCGGTCTGGTGGTCGTCGACGACCACCAGCGCACGAACGTGGAGGGCGTCTGGGCCCTCGGCGACGTCAGCAACACCTTCCAGCTCAAGCACGTCTCCAACGCCGAGGCGCGCACCATCCAGCACAACCTGCGCCACCCCGACGACCTGGCTTCGACCGATCACGTCAACGTGCCGAGTGCGGTCTTCAGCCACCCCCAGGTGGCCAGCATCGGTCTCAGCGAGGCCGAGGCGGCCGCGCAGGGCATCCCGTTCGTGGTCGGCCGTCGGGACTACGGAGGGACTGCCTACGGCTGGGCCATGGAGGACGACACGTCGTTCGCGAAGGTGCTCGCGGACCCCGGCACCGGTCGGATCCTCGGCGCCCACATCCTCGGCCCACAGGCCTCCGTCCTGATCCAGCCGGTCGTCCAGGCGATGAGCCTGGGGCAGACGGCGCACGACGTGGCACGCGGGCAGTACTGGATCCACCCGGCGCTGACCGAGGTGGTCGAGAATGCGTTGCTCGCTCTGGAGGACTGAGCCGCACGGCTCAGTGCCGGCGGGCGATCAGCCGCTCCTCCACCAGCTCCAACCGCGACGCCTGGGGATCGTCGCCGACGACCCCCTTGTCCCATCGGAGCAGCAACCCTTCCTCGCGGTCCTCGAGCGTCGCGATCGCGTTGTCGAACCACGGCCCTGCCAGCCGCCGCCACCTGAAGGGCTGACGAGGGACATGTGCGGAGCGGGCCACCGCGCGGCCCATCGGCCCGGCGATCGCGTAGGCCAGCACGGCGGTCAGGAAGCGGAAGAAGCGCGGCAACGGGTTGCGGATCGGTGAGCAGACAGCCTGCACGATCCGTGACCCACCATGACGCTTGACCTCGCTGATGTAGGAGTGGTGCACGTCGCCGCCCAGGAACGTCACCGTCTGCGGCGCGTCCCCCCGGCGGCCGTCAGCCACCTCTGTCACGAGGTCGGCGACTGCCTGGAAGGTGCGCTGGAAGGCGGCCCAGTGCTCCAGGTCCACCTCCTGGCGCGCCCACTCCCCGAAGCGGGCAAGCCTCGCGCCCCAGGCGCCCGCGGCCACAGCCTCGTTCCAGGCCTCCAGGTGGTGCAACCCCGGAGGCAGCAGGAACGGCAGTGACGCACCGATGAGCAGGTGCCGGAAGCCGCCCTGCATCTTGTCGTCCAGCCAGGCGAGCTCGGTCGGATCGAGCATCGCCCGTCGGTCGGGATCCAGCACCCGCGCGGCCCGTGTGTCGAGCACGACCAGCCGCACCTGGGCGAGGTCCCGGCTCCAGCTCCAGCGGTACTCCTCGGGGTCGGCGTCCACGCGCTCGGAGAGATCGTCGAGGCGAGCGGTCAGGTCGAGCTCGGCATCGCTGTCGTGGGCGACCACGAGCTTCCAGAGGGCGTCCTGGGCGAGCTCGTCGGGTGCGAGGTTCCCGATGTGCTGGTAGACCCAGTAGGACGACAGCCCGGCCACGACCCGCTGGTGCCACCACGGGGTCGCGTTGATCTCGTCCTTCCACGCCTGCGAGGTGTTCCAGTCGTCGCGGACGTCGTGGTCGTCGAAGATCATCCCCGAAGGCAGCGTGGAGAGCAGCCACCTGTTGGCCGGATCGCTCCAGGCCAGGCGATAGAGGTGGGCGTACTCCTCGTAGTCCTTCAGCTCCTTGCCGGGCGGCTCGTCGATGCTGCGCCGTGACTCGATGAAGGCGTGCATCTCGTCGGTGGTCTCGTCGGCGTAGACCTGGTCGCCCAGGAAGAGCACGAGGTCCGGCCACCGGTCGGCGCCCGAGTGCGCTGCCAGCCCGCGAGCCAGGGCGCGAAGGGCGTCGACACCGTGGGTCAGGTTGCCGCGCTGGTCGTGGGAGACGCTGGTCCGGCAGGAGCCGAACATCAGCTTCAGGGGCTTGTCCGGCGTCAACGTCGGGATCACGCTCGGCGGGAACGCGGAGTCCTCCGGTGGCCAGACACGTGCATCGTCCACCGCGACGTCGTACGCCGTCCTCGTGCCCGGTTCGAGGCCGTCCACCATCACCAGCGCGTAGTGGTGCCCGTGCACACCGAAGGTGCGCGCCGACCACGACCTGCCACCGGCCCGCACGGTGACGGATCCGGCGGCGGCCGTCTCCACCCACACGGTGGCCGTCGTCGTGGCGACGTGCCTGAGCAGCGGGCCGAGCACGAGGGGGTCATGGTCCATAGACAGCGTTCTACCCCCAACCGGGTCTGGTCGATGCACTCGCGGGGTACCTTCCGCGCATGGATCAAGATGATGCGCTCGACGTCGGCGTCCGGGTTGGGCTCGTCAGCTACGGGGTGGTGCACCTGCTGATCGCCTGGCTGGGCCTGCAGATGGTCTTCGGGGACCGGGAGGGCGCGGCGTCCGGGAGCGGGGCGTTGCGGCAGCTGGCCGGCACCGACCTGGGCAGGATCTCGTTGTTCGTCGTGGTGGCCGGCCTGATCGCCCTGATGGTCTGGCAGGGCCTCGAGGCCGCGGTCGGGCACCGTGACGAGGACGGCGGCAAACGCACCTTCAAGCGGGCAGTCTCGGCCGGCAAGGTCGTGATCTACGGGCTCCTCGGCTGGTCGGCGTTGCAGATCGCCCTCGGCGAGGGGAAGTCCAAGAGCACCGACTCCTACACTGCCCAGCTGATGAGTGTCCCGTTCGGCGCCGTCCTCGTGGGGCTGGTCGGCGTCGGGGTCATCGTCTTCGCGGGCATCCTTGCCCACCGCGGTTGGAAGGAGAAGTTCCTGAGCAAGCTCGACGGGTCGGGCAAGACCGGGAACGACGGGACCGCCTATCGCTACTTCGGCAAGGCGGGCTACATCAGCAAGGGCGTCGCCTTCGCGATCGTCGGCGCCCTGTTCGTCTACGCCGCCGTCACCAACGACCCCGACAAGTCCGGGGGCCTCGACCAGGCGCTGCTCAAGCTCCTCGACCAGCCGTTCGGTCCCGTCCTGCTGGCGGTCGTGGCAGTCGGGATCGGCTGCTACGGCCTCTTCTGCTTCGCCTGGGCACGACACCTTGACCGCTGACCCGGTGCCGCTGGAGACCGAGCGGACCCGGCTGCGGCCGTGGCGTGCGGACGAGGCCGATCGCTTCCTCGACACCTACTCCCGCTGGGAGGTCGCCCGCTGGCTCGGGGCCACGCCCACGCTGCTGCGGAGCCGCGAGGAAGCGGTCACCCGCATCGAGCGGTGGGCCGAGCGCACCACCCGGACGCCGCTGCGGGGACTGTGGGCGGTGGAACGCAAGGACGACGGTCGGGTGGCGGGCACCGTGCTCCTGGTCCCCCTGCCGGACGCCGATGGAGAGGTGGAGGTGGGCTGGCACCTGCATCCGGACTCCTGGGGTCACGGCTTCGCGACCGAGCCGGCGCGGGCGTTGCTCGAGGCCGCGTTCACCGAAGGCCTGGCCGAGGCGTTGGCTGTCGTACGCCCGGGGAACGCTGGCTCGCTGGCGGTGTGCGCCCGGCTCGGCATGACCCACCATGGCCTGACCACCCGCTACTACGGCTCCGAGCTGGAGCTGTTCCGACTCACCCCCTCAGAGACGGGGACGAGCCGTCTCACGGACTAGGCTTCGCGCATGGGGAGCTGGCTCACGTTCGTGCGCAAGACCCCGTGCCTGACGCTGCTCGTCGTGCAGCTCTCAGGCGTGGTGATCTACCCCTTCCTCGGCGGGGAGAGCAGCTACGCCGGCCGCACGATCTTCGCGTCCCTGGGCATCCTGGCCCTGCTGCTGGTCATCCGGGCGGTGCGAGCGACCCCGTGGTTCAGCTGGTTCAGCGGCCTGGTGTTCGTGCCCGCCCTGCTCCTGCTTGCCGCGTCGATCGTGACCGGCGAGCCGGTGCTGATCCCGATCTCGGCCGCGTTCGAGGCAGTGCTCTACGGCTATGCCGGGATCGCGCTGCTCGCCTACATGCTGCACGACAGCCGCGTCACCACCGACGAGCTGTTCGCGATCCCCACGGTCTTCACCCTCTTTGCCTGGGCCTTCGCCTTCCTCTTCGTCGTCGTCCAGGCGCTCGACCCCGGCGCTTTCGGACCTGAGGAGCGAACCTGGATGGAGCTGCTCTACGTGTCGTTCACCACTTTGTCGAGCGTGGGCCTCTCGGATATCGGACCTGCCACCGGTCACGCCCGCAGTGTCATCATGCTGGAGCAGGTGGTCGGTATCTTCTACATCGCGATGGTGGTCACCAGGCTCGTGTCCCTGCGCGCGGAGAGAAGGTCGGTATGAGCACCCTGGTGCTTGAGCCCGAGGTCCAGGCAGTCGGTCGCGCCCGCGCGTGGGTGGTCGACCAGCTCGCCGTCCTGGGACGCCCCGACCTCGCCGACGCGGCCGAGCTCGGCGTCTCCGAGCTGGTCACCAACGCGATCCTGCACGCCGACCCGCCGATCATGGTCCAGCTCCTCGGCTCCCGGGACCAACCCCGCGTCGAGGTTCACGACCACAGCAAGCGGCCACCGCGGTTCGGCGCCGACATGACCGACGAGGACCACCTGATGAGCACGGTGGGGCGCGGCATGTCGATCATCGCCCTCTACTCCCGCTCGTGGGGCGCCGACGTCTCCGCCGACGGCAAGGTCGTGTGGTTCGTGCCGAGCGGTGACCCCGGGGTCGACATCGCCCTGGAGGGTGAGGTCTTCGACCTCGACGAGGTGCTCGCCGAGCGCAGTATCCCTGTCCCCGGCGACGCGCCCGCGATCCAGGTGCGCTTCCTGGGTATGCCCGCCCAGGTCTTCGCGTCGTTCCGCAGCTGGTACGTCGAGATCAGGCGGGAGCTGCGGTTGCTGGCCTTGTCCCGTGACGGAGACGTGCCGGTGGCCAGCGAGCTGGGCGACCTGACGGTGCAGGTCGAGCTCGAGCGCCGCCACGTGCGCGGCATCGACCGGCTCGACGCGGCCATCGACGCCGGCAAGGCAACGGTCGACCTCGACTACCAGGTCCCTCCTACGTCGCCGGAGACGATGGCTCGGATGGGCGACCTGCTGGAGCGGGCCGATGCCTTCTGCCGAGACCAGAGCCTCCTGACGATGCCGGCCACCCCCCAGCAGATCGCTCTGATGCGTTGGTATGTCGGCGAGTTCGTGCGCCAGGGCGCGGGCCTGGAGCCCCGCCCCTGGCCCGGATCGACCACGGTCGAGCCCAGCCACCAGTGAGGGCCCGCCTCCTGCTGGCTGTCGCCCTCGGTGGTGCGGTCGGGGCGGTCGCGCGTGCCCTGCTCGGCCTCGCCCTCCCGTCGTCGGCGACGGGCTTCCCGTGGACGACCTTCTCGATCAACGTCGTCGGCTGCTTCCTGATCGGCCTGCTTCCCGCGCTCGAGGTCGTGCGCCGCTCGGAGATCCTTGTCGCAACGCTCGGCCCGGGCGTGCTGGGCGGCTTCACCACCCTCTCAGCCGGCGCCGAGGAGTCGCGGACGCTGCTGGCTTCGGATCGACCCGGCATGGCCCTGGTGTACCTCCTCGCCACCCTGGGCGCCGCGCTGCTGGCGGTCGCCGTCGCCTCCCGGGTCGCGGCAGGCGGGGACTCGCCCAGGCCCGAGGGGGTGGCGTCGTGACGATGCTCTGGGTCGCCGCCGGCGCGGCCGTCGGCGCCCCGCTGCGCTACCTCGCCGGGATACTCCTCGATGGTCGCTGGCCGTGGGGCACGTTGGCAGTCAACCTGGCCGGCTCCCTGATCCTCGGGTGGCTGGTCGGCCTCGACCTCCGCGGCGCCCCGCTCGCGCTGCTCGGCACCGGCTTCTGCGGCGCGCTGACGACGTACTCGACCTTCGCCGTGCAGGTGCACGAGCGAGGCCGCCGTCTGGGATCCGCGCTCGCCGCGACGACGCTGGCGGCCTCCCTGGCGCTGTGCGCGGTCGGCTTCTGGCTCGGAGCTCGCTGAGCCAGCGTCCGCTCAGGCGTAGCCGAGGTCGTGGAGCCGCGTGTCGTCGATCCCGAAGTGGTGGGCGATCTCGTGGACGACGGTGATGTTGACCTCTGCGACGACGCGCTCCTCGGACTCGCACATCTCCAGCGTGGGCCGCCGGTAGATGGTGATCCGGTCCGGGAGCACCCCGGCGTAGGCCGAGTCGCGCTCGGTCAGCGGTGTGCCGTCGTAGAGGCCGAGCAGGTCGGGATCGTCGGCCGGAGCCTCGTCCTCCACCAGCACGACACAGTTGTCGATGAACGCGGCCAGCTCGGGAGGCACCGCGTCGAGCGCCTCGGAGACCAGCTCCTCGAAGCGTTCACGGCTCATCTCGATCACCTGGCCATCCTCCCCGACAGCCGGTCGCCGGGCCCCGACACCACCGCCCGCCGTCGATTTTGACGGCATCGAGGCGCCCCCTATGCTTGACCGGTCCCCGGACGGCAGTCGTGCCCGATGGCCGCTCGAAGGGCAGTTGCCCCCATCGTCTAGCGGCCTAGGACCCCGCCCTTTCACGGCGGTAGCACGGGTTCGAATCCCGTTGGGGGTGCTCGGATCAGGAGGCTCGACGCTCCCGATTCGGGGGATGGCAACACGGTGGGTTAGCATGGCGCCGCTCGATGTGGAGCCGAGAAGCACACGTCGAGACACCGAGCAGCACAGCAGCATCGAGGCCCCGTAGCGCAGTTGGTTAGCGCGCCGCCCTGTCACGGCGGAGGCCGCGGGTTCGAGTCCCGTCGGGGTCGCCAACGCATCAGCGCCCCGGACCACCAGGTCCGGGGCGCTGTGCCATGGGCGGTGGCCCGCGCCGGTCCGAGCCGATTCCGTGACCGCGACGCTGCTGTTGTAGAGTTTCCCGCGCTTGGGCAGGTAGCTCAGTTGGTACGAGCGTCCGCCTGAAAAGTGGAAGGTCGGCGGTTCGACCCCGCCCCTGCCCACAAGCAACAGCCGCAGGCCGGACCTTGGTTCACCGAGGTCTGGCCTGCGGCTTCCTCACTCCCGCGGCCGTGGACGCTCCACGTCCCGCATCGGCAAGACGTGCGCCACGACCATCTCCGGGGTCCCGTCGCCGCCGTCGATGATGGCGGCCCAGACCTCGACCGGCACCTCGCGGCCGGCCGAGTCGAGGTAGCGCTTGCGCACGCGGTGACCGCGCTCGGCGCCGTTGGCCAGCCGGTCGAGGTTCTCGGCGTCCGCCGCGCGGTCCTCGGGGAGGGTCAGGTCGTCGACGGTGCGTCCGACGAGGTCCTCCGGCCGATACCCGATGAGTTCGGCGAGCGCGTCGTTGATCCGCAGGATGCGGCCGGAGAGGTCGGAGAGCGCCATCCCGATGGGGGACCCGTCGAAGGCGCCCCGGAACCTCTCCTCGACCGCCTCGAGCTGCTGCTGGGTCTCGATCAGGTCGGTGATGTCACGACTGGTGGTGACGTACTCCCTGATCCCGCCGGAGTCGTCGCGCAGCTGGTGGATCGAGGAGGACATCCAGCGATAGCCTCCGTCGGCGTGGCGCAGCCGCCGGACCTGCGAGGCGTCCGAGGGACGGCCCCCGGCACCCCCGACCGCGGCGTCGCCGGGGTGGAGCAGGTCACGGACGGCCCGGCCCACCAGGTCCTCGGGTCGGCGACCGAGGATCGCCATCGAGGCCGACGAGGCGTAGCGGATCCGGCCGTCCGGCGCGATCGCCATCACCAGGTCGGCGCGCGAGGCGGTGTCGAGGGCGGGGAAGGTGTCCTGCGGTTCCCGGTCGGCGAGGGCGGCCAGGCGCTCGGACTGCTTGGTGAGCTCGATGGTGTCGGCCTGCGGACGCCCGTAGTACCAGCCCTGGGCCGCGTCGCACCCGATCGCCACCAGCTGCCGGACCTGCTCGACGTCCTCGACACCTTCGGCACAGACGGTGTGGCCGAGGCGGTGGGCTGCATCGACCGCCAGTCGGACGACGACGGCGTCCTCACCGCTCTCGTGCAGACCGGCGATGAACGACCGGTCGATCTTGACGATGTCGAGGGGCAGCCGCCGGAGCAGCGTCAACGAGGAGAACCCCGTGCCGAAGTCGTCGAGCGCGACGCGCACTCCGAGATCGCGCAACCGGGAGAGACGCGCGCTGGTGACGTCGAGATCCAGGACCGCCGCGGTCTCGGTGATCTCCAGGCAGAGGCGACCCGGAGCGAGCCGGGACTCGGAGAGTGCTTCGGCAACCGCGTCGACCACGTCGGGGCGCACCAGCTGCACCGGCGACACGTTGACCGACATCGTCGGACCGTCAGGATCCGCGCTCCACCTCATCGCCTCGGAGCAGGCCTCCCGGAGCACCCATCGGCCGAGCTCGTGCACCAGGCCGCTCTCCTCGGCGACCGGGATGAAGACGTCCGGCGGCACCACTCCGAGGACGGGATCGGTCCACCGGGCCAACGCCTCGGCACCGGCCGGGTGACCGGCCGGAAGCGTGACGATCGGCTGGTAGTTCAGCCGCAGGCCCCCGGCACGGATCGTCTCGCGCAGGCGCGACTCGAGATCGCCGCCGCTCATGTCCCGACGGTAGCGATTCCTGCGTCCGCGTGGGCTGATTCCGGCCCATCCGTCCACGGCACGTCGCCACGACGCAGACCGCGGTCAGACCCCCAGTGCGGCCCGCTCGCGGTCGGTCACCACACGCTTGGATCCGGTGGCCACGTCGCGGAGCACGATCACGACCTGCGCCCTGGCGACGAGCCTGCCACCGTGGACCTGGAGCTCCTCGCGGAGGGTGATGCTGGTGCCGCCCACGCGCTCGGGGCGGAAGCTCGCGGTCACCGCCCCGTCCGCCAGCAGCAGCGAGCTCACGTAGTCGATCTCGACCCGCGCCACGACGTAGGACTCGGGGGACTCCACCCCCATCTCGCGCAACCATCGGGTCCGCAGGTGATCGAGGAAGGAGAGGTACTCCGCGTGGTAGACGTGCCCGAACGCGTCCACGTCTCGGAACCGGAGCTCGAGACTGTCGCTCATGACCCGGGCTCGCGTGGCAGGGTCCGGGTGACCACGATGGTGCTGAGACCGGAGACCGTCGCGGCCAGCACCATCCCCCAGGCGAGGTCGATCGGCACCAGCGAAGCCGGGAACCCCTCCAGCACCGCGAGACTGGTGAGATCCCAGGTCGCGTAGGTCACCAGCCCGAAGAAGGCGCCGGACCCGAAGCGCCCAGGCCGGGGAACGTCGCTCCAAGGCGGGCGTGATCACGAAGTGCACCAGGCCCACGACGAAGATCACGTAGAAGGCGACCGCCGCCCAGACGCGCGGCTCCTCCGCCAGCAGGGGACCGAGCTCGCGGTCGTAGAGTCCGGGCGCGACCAGCGTCAGCCAGACCAGGTCGATCAGCACGAAGAGCGCCGCGGCCACGCCGAGAGCCAGGGCGCGGGTGCGCAGGGTGAGGGTCACGACATGAACCCTAGGACCCGGTCGAGTCGGCTCTCGAGTCGAGCGCGCGCCAGGTCGTCGCTGATCGGCAGCCCCTGGTCCCGCCACGGCTGCACCACCTTGACCGGATCGGGGAGGTGACCGACGACGTCCAGGACGTGCCAGTAGCCACGGTCCGCGTCGAGCGCCCCGGGTCGACACGCCGAGACCAGGCGGTCGGCTGCATCGCCGTCGTGGAGCAGCTGGAGGTACGTCGCGGCATGGGCGACGTCCAGCTCGGCCGGACCCCACGAGGTCTCCACCCAGTCGACCAGGCCGGTGACGACGCCGTCGCTCCACAAGACGTTGCCGAGGTGGAAGTCGCGGTGCAGGAATCGGGGTCGGTACGACGGGGGCGGCCCGGACAGCACCTCGAACGCGGACGCCCAGAGGGCGGGCCGCCGCGACCAGTCCGGCAGCACCCGCTTCGACGGAGGCGCCCAGGACTGGTAGTCCCGAGGTCGCGCCGCGCCGGGGTCGACCGCGTGCACGCCATCGAGCAGCCGGGCCAGCGAGTCGATGAGGTGGTCGTCGCAGCGGCGCAGCTCCAGCCGCCCCGGGAGCAGGCTCATCAGGTGGGCCGGGTCGCCGGCTGCCTCACCGGTCAGGTCGACCGCATGGCTGACCGGCGCCGGCAGCGGCGTACCCCTGAGGAGGGTCTGCACCGCCGCCTCCCTGGCCAGCAGCCCGGACGCGTGCCGACGCCAGGGCTCCTTGGTCAGCAGGCGCAGGACGGCTTGGCCGCCGTCGACAGCGGTGAGGCGCAGCATCGTCGAGGTCCAGCCGCCACGGAGCGGCTCCACCCGCGACACCTCGCGACCCCACTGCTCGGCTGCCCACTCCACCGCCGCCTCGTGCACGTTCCCATCCTGGCAGGACGTCGGCTCCCTCCTCGTCGAGATCTGGCGAGAGTCGTGGCTCCGACTCGTCCGAGGTGCGAGTCCCGCCGGAGGCTGAAGGGCACAATGGCAGGGAGACGCGGGGACTGTGACGGGAGGCGTCGTGGAACGCCAGAGCGACCAGTCGCGCCTGCTCGAGGATCTCCACCGCCCGGTGATCACGTGGGACTCCCGTGGGGTGATCCAGGTCGCCAACGCCGCTGCCCACCGCGCTCACGGAGCCCTGCCAGGAGTGCTCGTCGGCCACCGGATCCTCGACCTGGTGGCGGTGTCGCAAGACCACCCCGCCACGTCGCCGCACCCCGCTGAGGCTCTCCTCGGCACACTCACCGGGCGGGCCTGGCGCGGCCAGATCCGGCTGCGCCGATGCGACGGACGCACGTGGCCGGCCGATGTCGACGCCATCCCTGTCCACGACGACCATGGGCAGGTGGTGGGCGCCGTGGCGATCGTCGACGACCTGACCGACGAGAAGGACGCGGCGCGCAACCTCGAGCGGGCCTACGCCCAGCAGCGGTTGGCCAGTGCCCGCAGCGAGCTGCTCCGACAGGTGATGTCCGGACTGTCCACCGCCGACACGCTCCCCCAGGTGGCCGCCGCCCTCGAGCCGCACCTGGTCGCGGTCGAGGCATTGCTGCGGGGGCGGGCCCGGCTGCGGGTCCCACCCGACCTGCTCGCGATCAGCGACGGAGCGGCCTTCCTACGCAGGGAGGTCGACCTGACCGTCGGCGAACGCGTCCTGCTCGACGACCTCGCCGCCCAGGTCGCGCTCGCGGCCGGCCGCGCCCATCATCAGACCCGGACCAGGGAGATCGCCGACCAGCTGCAGTCGAGCCTCTCGGCCAGTCCGCTGCCCGAGGTGGACGGCGTCGACCTTGCGGCGGCCTACGCACCCGGAGGCGACGAGCTCGAGCACGTGGGCGGCGACTGGTACGACGTGATCCCCACCGACGACGGCGGCGTGGTCCTGCTGGTCGGTGACGTGATGGGCCGAGGCGTGCCCGCGGCGACGACGATGATCCGGGTGCGGGCCGGCATCCGCGGCCTGGTCACCGTCGACCCCGATCCGGGGGTGGTGCTCAGCCGTGCCGACGCCCTGGTGACCAGGGACGCCGAGCACCAGTTCGTGACCGCCCTGGCCGCCTCGCTCGACCCGACCCGGCGTACTCTCCGGCTCTGCAGCGCCGGGCACATCCCCCTCCTCGTCGTGCACGGCGACGGCTCCGTCGAGCGCGTCGGCGAGGGCTCCGGACTACCCCTGGGACTGGTCGACCAGCACGCCCGCAGCGTGATCGAGGTCGCGGTCGAGCCGGGCGCCACGATCGTCCTGGTCACCGACGGCGTCGTCGAGGGCCGCGACCACGATCTCGACGAGGGGATCGACCGGCTCGCCCGCCGCCTGCGCGAAGGGCAGAGCGAGGACCTCCGGGACGTGGTCGACGACGTGGCGAGGTTCGCCGACCCGGCGCTCCTCGACGACGTCACGGTGCTCGCCCTGCGCATCCGCTGACCGCGGCCCCTTCCCCCGGAGCCCGCCCCTCGCTAGGTTCGTCCGGTCGACTGCCGGGGGGCCGCGCTGTCGAAGAAGGAGAATCTCGTGGCACTGCTCCTCCCGCACCACCGACGTCCCCGGTCCACCGTGGTGGCCGTCGTCGTCGCGCTTGTCGCTCCTCTGCTCTCCCTCGGGGTGCTGACCGTCGCCGCACCCGCCGCCTCTGCGGACGGACCCGGTGTCGGCGCACCGTGGGTCGTGACCCTCGGCGACTCCTACATCTCGGGCGAGGCCGGCCGCTGGGCCGGAAGCTCCAACGCGTCGAGCAGCCGGGCGGACGCGCTCGGCGCCTCGGCGTACTTCGACAACGCCGGCGGCACCGCGGAGAAGATCCCGCGCTGTCACCGCAGCAAGTCCTCCGAGGCCTACGTCGGGGGCGGGGTCAACGGTCTCAACCTCGCCTGCTCGGGCGCCAGGGCGGCCACCTACACCGACTCCAACGGCCGCTTCAAGCCCGGGCTGGACTTCTACAACAGTGGTGGGAACGAGGGGCAGGCGCTGATGCTGCAGACCTTCGCGTCGACCCACAACGTGAAGATGGTCGCGGTCTCGATCGGCGGCAACGACTTCAACTTCGCCTCCATCGTGCAGACCTGCGTGACGGACTTCCTGACCTCCCCGACGTGGTGGAAGGACTACTGCAGCGACGACGGGTCGGTCACCAGCAACTTCACCGCCGCCAACGTCTCCGCCGTCCGCGCCAAGATCGCGACCGCCTACCAGAACGTGCGGCAGGCGATGCGCAACGCCGGGTACGCCGACGCCTCCTGGACGCTGCTGGTGCAGAACTACCCCTCGCCGATCCCCGACGGCAACGCCTTCCGCTACTCCGAGAGCGGCTACTCGCGCCAGAGCGTCGGCGGCTGCGGCTTCTGGAGCGCTGACGCCTCCTGGGCCAACGCCACCGCGCTGCCCACGATCAACGGCGCCGTGACCGGCGCGATCGGCCAGGCCGGGATCAGCAACTCCCGCACCCTCGACCTCTCCACCGCGTTCAACGGCCGCCGGCTCTGCGAGAACACCGTGGGGCTCTACGAGGAGCGCGGCATCGCCGACTGGCGCAGCCCTGGTGCTGTCGACCAGACCGAGTGGGTCAACCAGATCCGCACGGTCTCGACCTGCTGCTCCAACAGCCCCTACTACATCCAGGAGTCGCTGCATCCGAACTACTGGGCCCAGCTGGCGACCAGGTCGTGCGTGCGGCAGGCCTACAACGGCGGCGTACCCCGTGGCGGCTCCTGCCGGATCGCGGGGTCCGGGCTGGTCAACGGCGAGCCCCGGATGTCGCTGGGCTGACGCAGCTCGTTTGCGCCGGGCCTTCCCGCAGTGAATGCCGGGTTACCGGCGAGAGTTCCCTGCGGGAACCGGGCGATTACCACGGGAACGTGGTAATCGCCCGGGACAGCTGAGCCCGCATACTCACCCGCCCTGAGTCCCCGATCAGTGCCCGCCGGCGCTCCGGATGTGGCCTCATGGAGCCATGACCAGATTTGCCGACCCGGAGCGCTGCCCCGACTGCGCCAGCGCGATCGTGCCGCGGGCAGCACGGTGCCAGACCTGCGGCCTGCCGCTGCACGGAGCGCTGGCCCAGCGGCTCTTCCTGACCCTCACCGCCGCCGACGCGCTGCTGGTCGAGCTGCGGGCGAGCGCGCTGCCCGCGGCCGAGACGAGCACCCCGCCCGCGTCGGGCGCCCGGGCGACCCCGCCTGCACCCGCGGCGTACGTCGGCGCTGGACCCAGCGATGACAACGGGACGACGCCCGCCTACCCGATCCCGACCGGGAAGAAGGTCGCGCGGCCGCGGCCGCGCAGCGGGCTCAGCGCGGCGTCGGTGCCGCAGATCCTGCTGGGCCTCGGGGCCCTGTGCGTGCTGGTCGCCGCGGTGGTGTTCCTCGCCGTCACCTGGTCCCTGATGGGCGTCGGCGGTCGCACCGCCACCCTCGTCGCCTTCACCGCGGCCTCCGCGGGACTTGCCTGGTGGCTGGCCCGGCGGGACCTGCGCACCGGCGCCGAGTCCCTGGCGGTGGTCTCGCTGGGCCTGCTCGCCCTGGACGTCTTCGGGGCGGAGAGTGCCGGCTGGCTCGGCGGCCCCAGCGTCGAGGTGTTCCTCGTCGCGCTCGGTGCGCTGCTCGCTCTCGGAGGTCTCGCCTTGTCGCTGGTCACCAGGTCCGCACCGACGGGCCCGCTGACCGGCTCCCAGGTGGTCGCCGGTCTCGGCGTGCTCGTCGCCGCCGGTGGCCTCTCCGACCTCGACCAGGGCCGCACGGACGTGGACCTGCTGGCGACCGTGCTGATCACCCTCGCCATCACCCTCGTCCTGCACCGGATCCCGCTCGGCGTCGCGCGCACCACGTCCGGAGTCACCGCCAGCCTGGCGTGGCTCGCCCTCCTCGGGGTGGGGGTCGCACGGGTCGTGGAGCACGCGACGTTCGCCGAGCTGTGGCCGGGGCGGCACGCCTGGCCCGCACTCGCCGCGGCGGCGGTCGTCGGGACGGCGGTCGCGGTACGGCGTCTGCCTCTCCGGTTCCGGGTCGCGGCGGCCAGCACCGCCGCAGCGATCGTCACGGGCGTCGTCGTCGCACCGGCCATCGTCGACGCCTCCGTCACCGCGGCGACCCTTGCGACCCTCGCCGTGCTCATCGTCGCCGCCGTCGCCGCCTGGATCGCCCCGCAGCCGTGGGGCCTCACCGCGGCCCTGACCCAGCTCATCGGGGCGGCCTGGGTCGCGACGGTGGGTCTCGCCCTCGCAGGGGTCGGCGCCGAGCTGCTGGCCGGCGTGGCCGGCGAGCGCGGCACTGCTGTCGACGTGATCCCGGCGGTCGCCGCGTCGCTCCCGGCACCGTGGCTGCTGCCGCTGTGCGTGGCGGCCGTGCTCGGGTCCCTGCTCACCTCGGCCCGCGCAGCTGGTGCTCCTCGAATCGTTCGGTGGGTGAGCGACCTCCGCCTCGTCGTGGTCTCCCTGGCCGCCTCGTCGGTGCTGACCGTGGCGATGCTGGCGCCTCCCGTCTGGATTCCGGTGGCGCTGCTGCTGGTCGCCGCGGCCGGGTTCACCGCCGCGTGGTCGCTGCGGCCGTCGGGAGTCACCTTGGTGGCGGCGGCCCTGTTCTCTGTCGTGGCGGTCGTCGTGGCGCAGCATGCCGCCGGGCTGGCCGTGATCGCCGTGGCCCTCGCGCTGGTCGCCTCCGCGTTCGTGCACCTGGCCGAGCGCCACACCTGGGTCGCCGAGCTCGTCGGCGTCACGGTGGCGGTCGCGCTGGCCGGGCTGGTCTGGTCGATCGGCGACCTCGGCGGCGCGCCGGCCTCCCGGACCGCCCTGGTCGGCCTGCTGGTCCTCGCCGCACTCGGCACGCTGCACCACCTGCTCCCGGCATCGTGGTGGGCGGCGTCGAGTCCGGCCGAGGCACGCATCGGCCTCGAGGTCGGGGCAGCCGCTGTGGCCATCCCGCTCGGACTGCTCGGGGTCCTGCTCGCCCCAGAGGCGACCCAGGCGAGCTGGGCCGCCGGCTACCTCACCCTGGCCGGGGTCGCGGTCACCGGGACCGCCCTGGCCCGCCGCGAGCGGAAGCTGCTCGGCTGGCCGGGCGGTCTGCTCCTCGCCTCGGCCACCTGGGTGCGCCTGGACGACCTCGGCGTCCGCGAGCCCGAGGCCTACACGCTGCCCAGCGCCCTGGCGCTGGTGTCGGTGGGCCTGTGGCAGCTGCGCCGCCGCCCGGACGCCTCGACCCTCAAGCTCCTCGCCCCGGGGCTCACCCTCGCGCTGCTGCCGAGCCTGATCTGGGCGCTCGCCGAGCCCTCGGGAGTCCGCGTCCTGCTGCTCGGGCTGGGCTGCCTGGCCCTGGTCGTCACCGGTGTGTCGTTGCGGTGGACCGCCCCTGTCCTGGCCGGTGCGTCGGCCGGTGGCCTGCTGGTCCTGCGGCTGGCAGCGCCGTACCTCGATGACGCCGTGCCTCGATGGGTCCTCATCGGCGGGGCCGGAGCCCTCCTCATCGCCGTCGGGGTGACCTGGGAGCAGCGGTTGCACGAAGCGCGCCGGTTGCGGCAGTACGTCGCCGCCCTCCGCTGAGCTCGTTGCCGAGGCGGCCCGAGCACCAGAAGAACGGCCCCCGGCAGCACGAGGCCCCAGCCGCCCGCGAGGGCGCTGGGGCTCGATCAAACTCGGCTCCGCCGCTGGGGCGGGGTCGCCGGCTCAGCTCATTGCGAGGCGTCGCCGCCGCGGCGCTGCTCGGGAACCATCCCGGTCAGCAGCTCGCGCACCTCGGACTCCCGGTAGCGGCGGTGTCCACCCAGCGTGCGGATGGAGCTCAGCTTGCCAGCCTTCGCCCAACGGGTGACCGTCTTGGGGTCAACCCTGAACATGGCTGCCACCTCCGCGGGGGTGAGGAGCGGCTCTGACTCTGGTGGCCGCGTGTCCATGCGGGCCTCCCTCATGTTGACTTGCGTCGGCGGCACCTGGGCATGCCGTCGGACGTCCCTCCATCCAAGTGTTGCACCTTGAAGACTAGATGCGACGGACATTTACGACAATGGTCCCTTTGAGTCAGTCTGTCGACCCCCGTCCGGGAATGCGGTGACCGCAGGCCCGCCCGACAGGGTCCACCAGCGACGTTAGGCTGAGCACTGACGGGCCGCACCACCCCCGCGGACGTCGGCCACCAGCCTGCACCACCCCCGCGGGCCTGAACCGAAAGGGTCACCACCGTGACCGCGCCCCATGAGAGCACCACTCCCGACCAGTCGGCCACCCTGGGCGTCTTCGCCTCGTCCGCCGGTCACGAGCAGGTCGTCTTCTGCCACGACGAGTCGACCGGGCTCCGCGCCATCGTCGCGATCCACTCCACCGCCCTCGGACCCGCGTTGGGTGGCACCCGCTTCTACCCCTACGCCTCCGAGGCCGACGCGCTCGCCGACGTCTTGAACCTCTCCCGCGGCATGTCCTACAAGGCCGCGCTCGCCGGGCTCGACCTCGGTGGTGGCAAGGCCGTCATCATCGGCGACCCCAAGACCCTCAAGACCGAGGCGCTGCTGCGTGCCTACGGACGGTTCGTCCAGTCGCTGGGTGGTCGCTACTACACGGCCTGCGACGTCGGCACGTTCTCTGCCGACATGGACGACATCGCTCGTGAGTGCTCCTTCGTCACCGGTCGCACGGTCGCGCACGGCGGCGCCGGCGACTCCTCGGTGCTCACGGCGTACGGCGTCTTCCAGGGCATGCGCGCCGCCGCCGAGGTGACCTGGGGCGCGCCGACGCTGCACGGCCGCACCGTCGGCGTGGCCGGCGTCGGCAAGGTCGGCCACCACCTGGTCCGCCATCTCGTCGAGGACGGCGCCCGCGTCGTCGTCGCCGACGTCGACCCCGCGGCGGTCACGCGCGTGCAGGCGGAGTTCCCCGAGGTGGTGGCGGTGGCCGACACCGGCACGCTGGTCGCCACCGAGCTCGACGTCTACGCCCCCTGCGCCCTCGGCGGCGCCCTCAGCGACGAGGTGGTCGACGTGCTCAGCGCCAGGGTCGTCTGCGGAGCCGCCAACAACCAGCTCGCCCACGACGGGGTCGAGAAGCAGCTACAGGACCGCGGCGTGCTCTACGCGCCGGACTACCTGGTCAACTCCGGTGGCCTGATCCAGGTCGCCGACGAGCTCGAGGGGTTCTCCTTCGACCGTGCCAAGGCCCGGGCAGCCGGGATCTTCGAGACCGCGCAACAGGTCTTCGCCCTGGCCGACTCCGAGGGTGTGCCGCCGGCGGTGGCCGCAGACCGGCTCGCCGAGCGTCGGATGAGCGAGGTCGGCCGGTTGCGCGGGGTCTGGCTCCCCCGCGGCTGATCACCGCCCCCAGACCCCTTCACCCCGGAGAGGCTTCTCCAGGCGCGCAGGAACCCCTCAGCGGCCATCCGGTCGGTGAGGGGTCCGAGCGCCGATCAGCGCTCTAGTCGCGGGAGGACCGTGAGTCGGTGTAGTCCGACCACTCGTCGTCGTCGGGCTCGTCGCCCGACGTGCTCGCCTGGTCACTCTCGCCGCCATGCAGCTCTCGCGCCAACGCGCCGAAGTCCGTCTCGTGGGAGCGGTACTTCAGGTCGCGGGCGACCTTGGTCTGCTTGGCCTTCGCACGGCCGCGCCCCATAGGGTCGACCCCCTCGCACACTTGGCCGGAGTCACGCCCACCCGTCCTCGATGGCCTGGTGACCACAGAGGAAGCAGTGACGGACGCGCGTCCGGTCTGTCCTGATGGTTTCTCGTGGCACCAACTCTACCTACCGGGACAACGTTCTCGCACATCAGGCTCGCGAATCGGACCCGAATTTCGCCGCCCGCGAACGGGCGGGCCCGTTCGCGGTCACCAACCGGGGTGTTGGCCGACGAGGCTGACCGAGCCACCCGCGGGCGCCTCGAGCGCACCGGTGGCGGCAGTCACCTCACCGCACGGCCAGGCGGCGATGCCGTGCTCGGCGAGCAGCGCCACGGCGGCGGCCACGTCATCTGCGGGCGTGATCGACACCATTCCGACGCCGCAGTTGAGGGTGCGTTCGAGGGCGCCCTGCTCGACCGAGCCGACCCGACGGACCAGGTCGAAGATCGGCGGCGGGGTCCAGGAGGCTCGGTCGAGGGTGGCGACCTTGTCGTCGGGCAGCACCCGCGCCAGGTTGGCGGCCAGCCCGCCGCCGGTGACGTGCGACATCGCGTGCGTCCCGGTCGACCGGGCCAGGTCCAGACAGGCCTTGGCATAGATCCTGGTCGGCTCCAGGAGCTCCTCGCCGAGAGTGCGGCCGAGGTCGTCGACGTGCCTGTCCAGGGACCAGGCCGGGCCGGCGGCACCCGAGAGCAGGACGTGCCGCACCAGCGAGTAGCCGTTGGAGTGCAGCCCGCTCGCGGCCATCGCGATGACGATGTCGCCGACCTCCACCCGACCGGGGCCGAGCAGGTCGGCCGCCTCGACGACGCCAGTGGTCGATCCCGCGACGTCGTACTCGTGCGGCTCGAGCAGTCCCGGGTGCTCGGCGGTCTCGCCGCCGACCAGTGCACAGCCGGCCTGGACGCACGCCTCGGCGATGCCCTGGACGATCGCGGCGATCCGCTCGGGCACCACCCGGCCGGTCGCGATGTAGTCGGTGAGGAAGAGCGGCTCGGCACCGCAGACCACGAGGTCGTCGACCAGCATGCCGACCAGGTCGAAGCCGATGGTGTGGTGGATGTCGAGCGCCTGCGCGATCGCCACCTTGGTGCCGACGCCGTCCGCGGAGGTGGCCAGCAGCGGGTGGTCGAAGCTCTTGAGTGCGCTGGCATCGAAGAGTCCGGCGAAGCCGCCGATCCCGCCGACCATCTCGGGACGCTTGGCCTTGTCGATCCACACCTTCATCAGCTCGACGGCCTTGTCGCCGGCGTCGATCGAGACCCCGGCAGACTCGTAGGTCGCGCCTTGCTCGGCGGGCTGGTTCATCGCGGCCTCTCGGTCGTCGGGTGCAGGTCGTCGTGCGTGCGTCAGGGCCGGTCGAGCGAGTCCCCGGCGCCTCCGCCGGGGGTCAGACTCAGGCTGGGCACGTCGAGGGAGTCAAGGGGAAGCACCGGGTCGAGCTCGAGGAGGTGCTTGCCGAGCCGGCTTTGCTCGGGAAGCTCGACGGGGTAGACGCCGTCGAAGCAGGCTCGGCAGAGCCGCTTCATCGGCACGTTGGTCGCCTCGACGAGCTGCTCGAGGGAGATGTAGTTCAGCGAGTCGGCGTCGATCGACCGTCCGATCTCCTCCGAGCTGAGTCCGTTGGCGATCAGCTCGGCCCTGGTCGGGAAGTCGATGCCGTAGAAGCAGGGCCACTTCACCGGCGGGCTGGAGATCCGCACGTGCACCTCGCGGGCGCCGGCCTCCCGCAGCATCCGCACCAGCGCGCGCTGGGTGTTGCCCCGCACGATCGAGTCGTCGACCACGACCAGCCGCTTGCCCTCGATGACGTCGCGCAGCGGGTTGAGCTTCAGCCGGATGCCGAGCTGCCGGATGGTCTGCGAGGGCTGGATGAAGGTGCGGCCGACGTAGGAGTTCTTCACCAGGCCGGTGCCGTAGGGGATGCCGCTCTCCTCGGCGTAGCCGATGGCTGCCGGCGTGCCGGACTCCGGGACCGGCATCACCAGGTCGGCATCGGCGGGGAACTCCCGGGCCAGGCGTCGGCCGATCTCGACCCGCACGCTGTGCATCCGCTGGTCGCTCATCAAGGTGTCGGGGCGGGCGAGATAGACGAACTCGAAGAGGCAGTGCTTGGGGTCGGCGGCGGCGAAGTGCCGACTGCGCAGGCCGTCCTCGTCGACGGCGACCATCTCGCCGGGCTCGATCTCGCGGATGAAGGAGGCGCCGACGATGTCCAGGGCCGCGGTCTCGGAGGCGATCACCCAACCCCGCTCGAGACGGCCCAGCACCAGCGGCCGGATGCCCTGGGGGTCTCGTGCGGCATAGAGGGTGTGGTCGTCCATCCAGACGAAGCTGAACGCGCCCTTGATGGTGGGCAGCAGCGCGGCGGCGTTCTCCTCCAGGCTGCGGTCGGGGTGGTGCGCGAGCAGGGCGGTGACCAGGCTGGTGTCGTTGGTCGAGACCGGCACGTTGCGCGGGGTCAGGTCGAGCTCCCCGGCACCGCCGAGGTCGGCGACCCGCTCGGCAAGCTCGTGGGTATTGGTCAGGTTGCCGTTGTGGGCCAGCGCGATGGAGCCGGTCTCGGTGGGCCGGAACGTCGGCTGCGCGTTGTGCCAGGTGCTGGCACCGGTCGTGGAGTAGCGGCAGTGCCCGACGGCCAGGTGGCCCTGGAGGGAGGCGAGGGTGGCCTCGTCGAAGACCTGGGAGACCAGCCCCATGTCCTTGTAGACCAGGATCTGGCGGCCGTTGCCGACGGCGATGCCGGCCGACTCCTGGCCGCGGTGCTGGAGCGCGTAGAGCCCGTAGTAGGTGAGCTTGGCGACGTCCTCACCTGGCGCCCACACGCCGAAGACGCCACAGGCGTCCTGAGGTCCGGCGTCGTGGGGGTCGAGCTCGTGGGTCAGTCGGCCGTCTCCGCGGGTACCAGGCACGCGCCTCATCGTACGGGTTGGCCGCCGAGGCGCCGTACCGTGTGTCCGTGCGCGAAGTGATCCCCGTCCCGCGCTCTCCTGAAGAGGTGGCCGAGGACGACGTCTGGACTTCGTGGTACGGCGGCTGGGAGCCCCTGGACCGCGACCAGGTCCAGGCCTTCTTCGCGGGGTTCGACCGTCCCTGGTGGTTCGTCGGCGGCTGGACGATCGAGTCCTTCACCGGCATCGCCCGGGAGCACGAGGACGCCGACGTCTCGCTGCTGGCGTGCGACGTGCCCGCGCTGCGCGAGCACGTCCGCGGGCGGTGGCACCTGTGGAGCGTCGGCGAGGGGAGCCTGCGGCCCCTCACGGACGATCGGCCCGACCTGGGCGCCCCCGACGGTCAGATGTGGGTGCGCCGGGACGGGTCCTCCCCCTGGGTGCTCGACCTCCCGGTGACCCCGGACCGGGACGGGCGCTGGACCAGCAAGCGAATGCCCGAGGACGTGCGCGAGGTGGCCGAAGCGACCAGGGTCGGCGACGACGGGCTGCGCTACCTGCGTCCGGAGATCACGCTGCTCTTCAAGGCCAGGCTCGACCGCACCAAGGACCGGCTGGACCGCGACCTGGCCTGGCCGCTGCTGGACGACGACGCGCGCCGGTGGCTCGCCGAGACGGTTCGGAGGATCTATCCCGGCCACGCCTGGCTGCCGCACCTGACCTGATCGTCGACCTCAGCTGACCAGGTTGTGCAGCAGCAGCGCCTCGGCGAGGCAGACCCGCTCGAACTCCGCGAGGTGCAGGCCCTCGTTGGCGCCGTGGGCACGGGTGTCCGGGTCCTCGACGCCGGTCACCAGGACCGACGCGTCGGGGAAGGCGTCGTGGAACGCGGCGATGAACGGGATCGAACCGCCCACGCCCATGTCGACGGGCTCGACACCGTCCCATGCCTCCTTGAAGGCGGCCCGGGCGGCGTCGTAGGCAGGACCGGTGGCGTCGATCTGGGTCGGCTCACCGAGCTCGCCGGGGGTGAAGGTGAGCTCAGCGCCCCACGCGACGTGCCCGCGCAGGTGGTCCTCGAGACACTGCATCGCGCGCTTGGAGCTGTCGCCAGGAGCGAGCCGCACGGACAGCTTGGCCTTGACCGACGGGATCAAGGTGTTGCTCGCGTCCGCCGTGCGGGTGGCGTCGAAGCCGATCGTGGCGATCGCCGGCTTGGTCCAGAGCCGCTCGACGACCGAGCCGGTGCCGATCAGCTCCACGCCGTCGGCGAGGCCGGCCTCGGCGCGGACCCGGTCCAGCGGATAGTCGACGTCGGCCGCGGGACCTGACACCAGACCCTCGACGGCCACGTCTCCGTTGTCGTCGTGCAAGGTCGCGAGGAGCCGCACCATCGTCGTCACCGCGTCGGGCACGGCGCCGCCCCACATGCCCGAGTGGACGCCGTGGGTCAGCGTGCGCACCTCGACGAAGCAGTCGACCAGGCCGCGCAGGCTGGTGGTCAGGGCCGGCTCGCCGATGTCCCAGTTGCCGGAGTCGGCGATCACGATCACGTCGGCGGCGAGCAGGTGCTGGTGCTCGGCGAGGAACTTCTCCAACGTCGGCGAGCCGACCTCCTCCTCACCCTCGATCAGCAGGGTGATGCCCACAGGGAGATCGTCCCCCCAGGCCCGGATCGCGGCGAGGTGGGCAGCGATGCCGGCCTTGTCGTCGGCGGCGCCACGACCGTAGAGGCGGTCGCCTCGCTCGGTCGGCTCGAACGGCTCGCTGTCCCAGTCGGCCGGGTCGCCGACCGGCTGGACGTCGTGGTGGGCGTAGAGCAGCACGGTGGGCGCGCCCGTGGGCGCCGGCTTGCGCGCCACGACGGCCGGCGCGCCGCCGCCTGCGGTGAGGATCTGGGTGTCCTCGAAGCCTTCGGCCCGGAACAGCGCGGCGGTCGCCTCGGCGCTGCGTCGTACGTCGTCGGCGCGGGCGGGGTCGGCACTGACGGACGGGATCCGCACCAGGGCCTCGAGGTCGGCGCGGACGGACGGCATCACCTCGCGCACGGCGGCGCGGATCTGGTCGACGGAAGTCATGCGGGTCACGCTATCCGGCGCTTCTTCAGGGGCGACCGGTGACCGGCAGCAGGGCACCGAGGTCGCTGCGCTCACCCGAGGCGAACACCCGGCCGGCGCCGACGGCGTCGGCCCAGGCAAGGTCCCCCACCGCCAGCTCGATCCAGGTCGACGGGTCGGTCTCGACGACGGCGGGCGGGGTGCCCCGGGTGTGCCTGGTGCCCTCGACGCATTGTGCGACCGCGTACGGCGGCACCCGCACCTCGACGGCGCCGCCGGGTGCACGCTCGACGAGGAGGGCGAGGAAGTGCTTGGTCAGGAGCCTCAGGTCGTCGCGCTCGCGGCCGTCGGCACGGAAACGCGCCAGCGCCGCTGCGACCTGGACGGGGTCGGCGGGGCGGAGGCGGATCGGCATGCCCGCAGTCTGCCCGAGGCCTTTCATCGAAGGGCTAAGGTGTCGGCTCCAGTTCCGATCTCGGGGGAGAGCACCATGTCGCGGACTCCGCGCCCGTCGTTCGTACGCCGCACCACGACCGCTGTCGTGGCGCTCGCCGTCACCCTGGCAGGCACCGTCGCGGCCGGCCTGGTGCTGCGCCCTGCGGAGGCCGCCACCAAGGTGATGCCAGGCTCCTTCACCGGCTTCGCCTTCGACACCTACACCGCGCCGCCGCAAGCGACGATGGATGCGTGGTGGCAGAGCTCGCCCTACTGGGGCGTGGGCATCTACACCTCAGGGACCAACCGGTTCGACGAGGTGCAGGCCGAGCTGACCCCGACCTGGGTGTCGACGCAGGCGAGCCGCGGCTGGCGGCTGCTGCCGATCCACGTGGGCCTGCAGGCCTCCTGCTCCGACCCCGGCCGGAGTTGGGAGCGGATCGACCCGAACCCCACCGACACCTACGCCACCGCGCGCGCCCAGGGATCCGCGCAGGCCGACGAGGCCGTCGCGTCGGCCACCGCGCTGGGGATCGGGTCCGGGACCACGATCTGGTACGACCTCGAGCACTTCGACGTCAACGACGTCGGCTGCCGCGACTCCGCCCTGGCACTGGTCTCGGGGTGGACCGAGCGGCTGCACGCCCGCGGCTTCAGGAGCGGCTTCTACTCCAGCGCCTCCTCCGGCATCACGATGCTCGAGAACGCCCGCGCCGACGCAGGCGACTCCTGGAGCCTCCCGGACCAGATCTGGATCGCCCACTACGTCAGCCGCACCGAGCCGTGCGACCTCGACTGGGGCACGACGAGCACCTCCTTCATCCCCGACGAGGGCTGGCAGCGCAACCGGGCGCGGCAGTTCTGCGGCAGCCACACCGAGACCTACGGCGGGGTGCCGCTGAGCATCGACAGCAACTACCTCGACCTCGGCAAGGGCGCCGACCCCAAGGGCCGCGCCAAGCAGTGCGGCGTGCAGGTCGACTTCCCCCGCTACCCCGCGCTGCACCGCCGCGACCGGGGGCCGAAGGTCGCGGCCCTGCAGTGCTTCCTGCGCAAGAAGCACGCCTACGGGGGCCGGATCGACGAGAAGTTCGACGCCGGCATGACCCGCGCCGTGAAGCGGTTCCAGCGCCGCTCGGAGTCGCTGCCCGTGACCGGAAGGGTCAACAGGAAGACCTGGGTGGCGTTGCTGTCCGCGGGCTCCGAGCCGCTGCTCAAGCGCGGCTCCCGGGACAACGCCGTACGACGCCTGCAGCGCGCGCTCAACGCCGCCGTCGGCAAGCGACTCGACGTCACCGGCGTCGTGGACCGGCGCACCGAGAGGGCCATCTCCCGCTACCAGCGCGGCCGCGGGCTTCCCCGGACCGGTGTGGTCACCGCGGTGATGTGGGAGCAGCTCGGGCAGGGGCGCCGGTAGTCGCGCACCGCACGAACTTGTGAATTACAGGCTTGTAGTTCACATTATTGTTGTCGAACCCGGGTAACGCCTGAGAATTTTGTGACTAGAGTGACTCGACCGCACTGACCGCTCCGGGAGTCATCTCATGTCGCACGCCCCCGTCCGCCATCGGGTCGCCGCCCTCGTGGCCGGCCTCGTCACGGTCGTGTCCGGCCTCGTCACCGCCGCCCCTGCCCAGGCCGTCAACAAGGCCGGCAACATCGCCACGCCGGGCAACTTCACCGGCTACGGCTTCGACCAGTGCCTGGCACCCAACCAGGCCGCGATGGACGCCTGGCTGCGCAGCTCGCCGTTCTGGGCGGTCGGCATCTACATCTCCGGCGACTCGCGCGCCTGCCCCTCGCAGCCCAACCTGACCCCGACCTGGGTGTCGACCCAGCTCGCCAACGGTTGGCGGCTGCTGCCGATCACCCTCGGCCCGCAGGCCTGGTGCACCAGCCGCGATCGCTACAAGCAGCAGGTGCGGATCAGCCCGAGCCCGGCCGGCGGCTACGCCGCGGCGCTCGCACAGGGACGCGCCGAGGCTGACAAGTCGGTGCAGTCCGCGGCGGCGCTGGGGCTCGCCGCGGGCAGCACCCTCTGGTACGACCTCGAGGGCGACTTCTCCACCAGTCGCACCGACTGCCGGGAGTCGGCACTGACGTTCCTGTCCGGCTGGACCACCCGGCTGCACGAGCTCGGCTTCGTGTCCGGCTTCTACTCCAGCGCCGGCACCGGCATCAAGATGCTGGACGACGCAGCCAGCCTGCGCCCGGGCACCTTCGCAATGCCCGACCAGCTCTGGGTCGCGCGCTGGAGCGGCACCCCCAACCGGATCAACGAGCCCGGCGTCACCTATGTGCGCGACACCAGCTGGGCCTCCCACCAGCGCGTTCACCAGTACCGCGGCGGACACAACGAGACCCACGGCGGGGTCACCATCAACATCGACAGCAACTACCTCGACCTGGGCACCGGCTCCGTCGCGCGCAGCGCCAAGTCCTTCTGCGGCGGCGTCGGCATCGACTACCCCGTCTACGCCAAGCTCCGCAAGGGCTCCGAGGGCGACCAGGTGAAGGCCGCCCAGTGCCTGCTGCGGATGAAGAAGAAGTACGACGGCGACATCACCGGGGTCTACGACCGGGCCACCCGCCAGGCGGCGAAGGCCTATCGCGTCAAGATGGGCTTCCCCGCACGCGGCGTGATGTCCAAAGCCGTGTGGACCTCGATCCACTCCAAGGGCCGGCACCCGTTGATGAAGTTCGGCGCCACCGGCCACGCCGTACGCCGTCTCCAGCGCGCCCTCAACGCCGCCGACCGGGCCCGCCTCAACGTCAGCGGCGTCTTCGAGGCGACCACGACGGCTGCGGTGAAGAAGTACCAGGCCGACAACAAGATGCCCGCGACCGGCGTGGTCACCGAGGCGACCTGGGCCCAGCTCCGCAAGGGCAACAGGTAGTCAGCCACACCCGCTGGTCGAGGAGGGCGAGGCAGCAGCCCGACCGGTGGTTGAGGAGGGCGACGAAGGAGCCCATCTCGAAACCACCCGCACCACCACCCGGCCTCGAGACGCTCACTCCGTTCGCTCCCTCGACCACCGGACGAGACGCCCGCTGGTTGAGGAGGGCGAGGCAGCAGCCCGACCGGTGGTTGAGGAGGGCGACGAAGGAGCCCGTCTCGAAACCACCCGCACCACCACCCGGCCTCGAGACGCTCACTCCGTTCGCTCCTCGACCACCGGAGGACCCCGACGTGGTTGAGGAGGGCGACGAAGGAGCCCGACCGGTGGTTGACGGAGGGCGACGAGACGCTCACTCCGTTCGCTCCTCGACCACCGGAGGCCGCACCACCACCCGGCCTCGAGACGCTCACTCCGTTCGCTCCTCGACCACCGGCGGCTGCTCGGTCCGCGCGGCACGTGCCGACCTGGACCTGCTGGCGAGCAACGTGAGCGCGGTGAAGTCCCCGCGGATCAATGCCTGCCGCTTCGCGCGGGACCAGCCCTGGATGCGCTTCTCCAAGAAGAACACCTCAGCCACCGACGCGCTCTCGTGGGACCACACCAGCCGGACCGGGCGTCGCCGCTGCGTGTAGGCAGCGCCAAGTCCTTGCTCGTGCTGTCCGAGGCGTACCTCCAGATTCGTCGTACTCCCGACGTAGTAGCTCCCGTCGGAACACTCCAGCATGTAGACCCAGGCCATGTCCGGCAGTAGAACCCGGATCGGGTAGCGCCGTACGCCGTCATCCACAGGTGCCCGAGCAGAGCGGTTTCGAGACACTCACTCCGTTCGCTCCTCAACCACCGAGGAGGGCCGGCTCCCTCCGCTCCTCAACCACCGAGGAGGGCTCCGTTCGCTCCTCAACCACCGAGGAGGGCGGGGTCCCGTTCGCTCCTCAACCACCGAGGAAGGCGGGGCTCCCTCCGCTCCTCGCATACCGAGGAGGGCCGGCTCCCTCCGCTCCTCACATACCGAGGAGGGCTGGCTCCGTTCGCTCCCCAACCACCGACGGAGGGCTCGCTCTCGAACCACCGACCTAGCCGAAGGCGGCCGGCAGCGTCGCGGACCACGCCGCCCGCAGCTCACCCAGGCTCACGCTGAACTGGTCCTGGACGTCGAGCACCGCGTCGGGACCGACGCCGTCGGTCACACCGATGCGCGCGTGCGCGAAGCCGCGGGCGCTGCACATGTCGGTGAAGCGCACCTCCTCAGAGCGCGGCACCGCCACGATCGCGCGGCCGGCGGACTCGCTGAACAACGCCACGAAGGCGTCGAGCTCGTCGGGCAGCCAGACGCGGGCGCCGATGTCGTGGCGCAGGCACGACTCCACCAGCGCCTGCGCGAGCCCACCGTCGGAGAGGTCGTGGGCGGCGTCGACCAGACCGTCGCGCGAGGCGTTGACGAGGATGTCGCCGAGCTGCTTCTCGACGGCGAGGTCGACCGCCGGTGGCCGCCCGCCGAGGTGGGCGTGGACGACATGGGCCCACTCCGAGCCGGAGAGCTCGTCGCGGGTCGTGCCGAGCAGATAGATCTGCTGGCCCTCGGCGAGGAACCCCGACGGTGTCCGCCGGGTGACGTCGTCGATCACGCCGAGCACGGCCACCACCGGCGTCGGCAGGATCGCCTGGTCGCCGGTCTGGTTGTAGAGGCTGACGTTGCCTCCGGTCACCGGGAGACCGAGCTGTTGGCAGCCGTCGGCGAGGCCGCGGGTCGCCTCGGCGAACTGCCACATCACCGCCGGGTCCTCGGGCGAGCCGAAGTTGAGGCAGTCGCTGATCGCCAGTGGACGGGCGCCGCTGGTCGCGACGTTGCGGTAGGACTCGGCGAGCGCCAGCTGGGCCCCGGCGTAGGGGTCGAGCCTGGCGAAGCGGCCGTTGCAGTCGGTCGACACCGCGACCCCGAGGTTGGTCTCCGGGTCCACGCGCACCATCCCGGAGTCATCGGGCTGCGCGAGCACGGTGTTGCCCTGGACGTAGCGGTCGTACTGGTCGGTGATCCAGGACTTGTCACACAGGTTGGGGCTGGCGACCAGCCGCAGCAACGTCGCGCGCAGCTCCTCGCCACTCCCGGGACGGGCCAGCCTGTCGGCACCGTCGGCCTGGAGGACGTCCTGGCTGTCGGGGCGGGCGTAGGGGCGCTGGTAGGTCGGGCCGTCGTGCGCCACCGAGCGCGGTGGTACGTCGACGACGCTCTGGCCGTGCCACTCGATGGTGAGCCGGCCCGAGTCGTTGACCTCACCGACGACGGTGGCGTCGACGTCCCACTTGACGCAGATCGCGAGGAACCGGTCGACGTGCGCCGGCTCGACGACCGCCATCATCCGCTCCTGGGACTCGCTCATCAGGATCTCCTCCGGCGCGAGCGAGGAGTCGCGCAGCGGCACCCGGTCGAGCCAGACGTGCATCCCGCCGTCACCGGCGCTGGCGAGCTCGGAGGTCGCGCAGGACAGTCCGGCACCACCGAGGTCCTGGATGCCGACGACGAGGTCCTCGGCGAAGATCTCCAGCGTGCACTCGATGAGCAGCTTCTCCTGGAACGGGTCGCCGACCTGCACCGCGGGCCGCTTCGCCGGCCCGGTCGCGTCGAAGGTCTCCGAGGCCAGCACCGAGACGCCGCCGATGCCGTCGCCACCGGTGCGGGCGCCGTAGAGGATCACCTGGTTGCCGACACCGGACGCCTTGGCGAGGTGCAGCTGCTCGTGACGCATCACGCCGACACAGAGGGCGTTGACGAGCGGGTTGCCTGCATAGCTCTCGTCGAAGACCGCCTCACCGCCGATGTTGGGCAGTCCCAGGCAGTTGCCGTAGCCACCGACGCCCGCCACGATCCCGGGCAGGACCCGGTGGGTGTCGGGCGCGTCGAGCGGACCGAAGCGCAGCGGGTCCATCACCGCGACCGGGCGGGCGCCCATCGCGAGGATGTCGCGGACGATGCCGCCGACGCCGGTGGCCGCGCCCTGGTAGGGCTCGACGTAGGACGGGTGGTTGTGCGACTCGACCTTGAAGGTGACCGCGTAGCCGTCGCCGATGTCGACGACCCCGGCGTTCTCGCCGATGCCGACCATGAGGTGCTCGCGCATCTCGTCGGTCATCTTCTCGCCGAACTGGCGCAGGTGGACCTTGGAGGACTTGTAGGAGCAGTGCTCGCTCCACATGACCGAATACATCGCCAGCTCGGAGGAGGTCGGTCGACGGCCCAGGATCTCGCGGATCTCGGCGTACTCGTCGGGCTTGAGCCCGAGGTCGGCCCACGGCTGCGGGCGGTCGGGCTGGTCGGCGGCGGCCGCCACCGTGTCGAGGGCGGCGAGGTGCTGGGGCTGGTCTGTCACCGAGCTCATGACTCCGAACGCGAGGAGGGGGCGGGAGGCGCGCTCAATCTACTAGGCTCGCTCGCGACCCGATGCGGCCGCTGCGGGCGTGGGATCCGCGGCCGCAGGTCTGAGCGACAGGGCCGGGGGCGAGTTGGCGCCTTGATTCGCCGCGCCCGGAGTGTGACCGTTGCACCACCGCGCCCACGCCTCAGGAGTCCCGATGTCGCACTTGGACCGTCGCACGCTGCTCAAGGCCGGCGCCGCCGGCACCGGTGGCCTCGTGGTCAGCAGCGCCCTGGGCGGCGTCGCCGAGGCCGGACCGCCGGTTGCTCGCCAGGTGCTGGCCAGGGGGCTCGACATCCCGTGGGGGCTGACCTTCCTGCCCAACGGCAACGCACTCGTGGCCGAGCGCGACAGCGCGGTCGTCCACCAGGTCTCCCGCCGGGGCGGCAAGCGCTCGATCGGCCAGGTCGACAACGTGCGACCGAGCGGCGAGGGTGGCCTGCTCGGCCTGGCGCTGCACCCGGACTTCCGACGCAACCGCTGGCTCTACGCCTACATCACCACCGCCAACGACAACCGCGTCGTGCGGATGAGGTACGCCCAGGGCCGGCTCACCGACCAGCGTCTCGTGCTGGCGGGCATCCCCAGGAGCACCATCCACAACGGTGGCCGGCTGCGCTTCGGGCCGACCGGGCACCTCTTCGTCGCCACCGGCGATGCCGGCAACACCAGCAACGCCCAGGACCTGGGCTCGTTGGGAGGCAAGATCCTGCGGTTGACCGACACCGGGGAGGTGCCCGGCGACAACCCGTTCGGCGGCAACCCGGTGTGGACGTTCGGGCACCGCAACGTGCAGGGCCTCTCCTTCGACAACCGCGGCCGCCTGTGGGCCACCGAGCTCGGCCAGAACACCCGCGACGAGCTCAACCGGATCGTGCGCGGCCACAACTACGGCTGGCCGGTGGTCGAGGGCGGCGACGGCCCCGGCGGCGACTACCACGACCCGGTCGCGACCTGGCGGCCGACGTCGACGTGCTCACCGTCCGGGCTGGCCGTCGTCGGGCGGCACGGCTGGGTCGGCGCGCTGGCCGGCGAGTCGCTCTACCGGGTCACGCTGCGCGGCAGCAGGCGCGGCCGCAAGCGTCGCTTCTTCGAGGGCACCTTCGGGCGGCTCCGCACGGTGGAGAAGTCGCCGGACGGATCTCTCTGGATCACGACCGCCAACGGGTCCGGCGACCGGGTCATCCGGGTCAAGCTCGGTTGAGGTCACTCGTCCCGCCCGGCCGAGTCGTCGGGCTCGATGTCGCGCGCTGCCTTGCGCTGATCGGCATGATCGCGACCCATGCGCTGGTCTCGCGCACCCCGGACGGCGGCGCCACCGTGGTGCAGCAGGTGGCCGGCGGTCGGGCATCAGCGCTCTTCGCCGTGCTGGCCGGCGTCAGTCTCGCGCTGATGACCGGCGGCCACAGGCCGTTGGCCGGCCGGCCCCGCCTCGGCGCCGCGGCCGGCCTGGTCGTGCGGGCGGCGATCGTGTTCGCGATCGGCCTCTTCCTCGGCTCGCTCCCGACCACGATCGCGGTGATCCTGGCCTACTACGGAGTGCTGTTCCTGCTCGGCGTCCCCTTCATCGCCCTCCGTGCCGGCAGCCTCGGCCTGCTCGCGGCCGGGTGGTGCGTCGCGGCCCCGGTCCTCTCCCACCTTCTGCGGCCGGGGCTGCCTCCGCCGTCGTACGACAGCCCGACGCTGGGAGGGCTGCTCGCCGACCCCACCGGGGTGCTCACCGAGCTGCTCTTCACCGGCTACTACCCGGCCGTGCCGTGGCTGACCTACCTGTTGGCCGGGATGGCGATCGGCCGGCTCGACCTGCGCCGGGCAGGTGCGGCCGGTCGGCTCGCCGCGCTCGGCGCCGTCCTCGCAGTGGCGGCTCCCCTCGTGTCAGGTGCCCTGATCGGTCGGCCCGGGGTGCCAGACGTCTTGCGGCGCTCCCTCGACACGGTGCCGCACGAAGGCGGACTCTCCGACACTCTCGAGCACGGGCTCTACGGCGTCACACCCACCGAGTCCTGGTGGTGGCTGGCCACCGGGGCGCCGCACTCGGCCACGCCGTTCGACCTCGCCGCGACCACGGGCTCGGCGCTCCTCGTCATCGGGGGGTGCCTGCTGCTGACCCGGCTGCTGCCGTCGGTGTGGGCGGTGCTGTTCGGCGCCGGTGCGATGACCCTCTCGCTCTACTCACTGCACGTGATCATGCGTACGCCGCTGCTCTGGCCCGACGACGACGTACCGACCTTCACCCTGCACGTCATGACCATGCTCGTGGTGGGCGCGCTCTTCCGGCTGCTCCGACTCTCGGGCCCCCTGGAGAAGGTGACGGCGCTGGCCGCCGGCGCCGTCCGCGGGCGGGTCAGCGGGAGGCGAGCGAGCTCAGCACCGAGGTGAAGAAGCCGAGCCCGTCGGTTCCCGGTCCGGTGAGGTCCTCGACGGCGTGCTCGGGGTGCGGCATCAGACCGACCACGTTGCCGCGCTCGTTGGCGATGCCGGCGATGTCGCGCAGCGAGCCGTTGGGGTTGCCGTCGAGGTAGCGCACCACCACCCGACCCTCTCCTTCGAGCCGGTCGAGCGTGGCCGCGTCGGCGACGTAGGAGCCCTCGCCGTTCTTGAGCACGACGGTGATCTCGGCGGCTTCGTCGTAGGACGAGGTCCACGCCGTCGACGCGTTCTCCAGGCGCAGCCGCTGGTCGCGGCAGACGAACTTCTGGTGGTCGTTGCGGATCAGCGCGCCCGGCAGCAGGTGGGACTCGCAGAGCACCTGGAAGCCGTTGCAGATGCCGAGCACGGGCAGCCCCGACCCGGCCGCGGCCACCACCTCGGTCATCACCGGGGAGAAGCGGGAGATCGCGCCGCAGCGCAGGTAGTCGCCGTAGGAGAAGCCGCCCGGCAGCACCACCGCGTCGACCCCGCGCAGGTCGTGGTCGCCGTGCCACAGCGCGACGGCCTCGCCGCCCGCGAGGGTGATCGCCCGGCGGGCGTCGACGTCGTCGAGCGAGCCGGGGAAGGTGACGACGCCGATCTTCACGCGGGAGACCCCTCGTGCTCCTCGACGTGCACCTCGAAGTCCTCGATCACCGGGTTGGACAGCAGCTTCTCGGCGATCTGGTGCACCTCCGCGAGCCGCGCGGACGTGAGCTCCCCGTGCAGCTCCAGCTCGAAGCGCTTGCCCTGACGGACCGCCGTCACCCCCTCGAAGCCGAGCCGGGGCAGGGCGCCGTGCACGGCCTTGCCCTGCGGGTCGAGGATCTCGGGCTTGAGCATGACGTCGACGACGACACGGGCCACGGGGTCTCCTAGGGAGGGGGGATGCGTCGAGGAGGATTCTAGGCCGCGGCCCAGAGGTCGGCCTGACGACCCTGTCCGGGTGAACGACGGGGGACTGCGCGGAGCCGTGGGCGACGCGGCGGCGTTTCTCCTCGGACCGGGTCGTCCTCTCGCTACCCGGCCGGCGGATCCCCTGCCGCCGGAGGGAGTCAGGAGAGCTCGCGCTTGAGGATCTTGCCGGTCGCCGTCATCGGCAGCGAGGGCACGATCTCGACCAGGCGCGGGTACTTGTAGCCGGCCATCTGCTCCTTGCCCCACGCCACCAGCTCCTCGGCGGTCACGCTGGCACCGGAGTTGAGGATCACCACGGCCTTGATCTCCTCGCCGTGGCTGTCGTGCGGCACGCCGATGACCGCGGCGAGCGACACGTCGTCGTGGCTCATCAGGACTTCCTCGACCTCACGCGGGTAGACGTTGTAGCCGCCGCGGATGATCATGTCCTTCGACCGGTCGACGATGTAGTACCAGCCGTCCTCGTCGCGCCTGCCGAGGTCGCCGGAGCGGAACCAGCCGTCCTGGATCGACTCGTCGGTGGCATCGGGGCGGCCGTAGTAGCCCTTCATGATGTTGTGGCCCTTGATCGCGATCTCGCCGACGGCGTCCGGCGTCCACTCGACCTCGTCCCAGCTCTCGGGCTTGAGCAGCTTCATCTCCACCCCGGGGATCGGGACCCCGATCGAGCCGACGCGCACCGGCTCGCCGTACTGGGAGAAGCTCGCCACCGGTGAGGTCTCCGAGAGCCCGTAGCCCTCGAGGATGGTGACGCCGAACTTCTTCTCGAAGTCCTTGTGCACCTCGACCGGCAGCGCGGAGCCACCGGCCGCGGCGACGCGGAGGTTCTTCGCAAGCGCAGCGACGTCCACGGACCCTTCCTCGGCCTCCCCGAGAGCGCCGAGCAGACCCCAGTACATCGTGGGCACGCCGGCGAAGAACGTGACCTTCTCCTTGCCCATCAGCGCGAGCGCGGGGCCGGCCTCGAAGCGGGGCAGCATCACCACGGTGCCGCCGAAGGCGCAGGCGCCGTTCTGGATGACGGTCTGGCCGAAGGAGTGGAACAGCGGCAGCACGCACAGGTACGTGTCGGGCTTGTCGGCATCGGCGCCGAAGAGGTCCGCCCCCGAGAGCGCGTTGTCGCGCATGTTGCGGTGCCGCAGCTCGGCGCCCTTGGGCTGGCCGGTGGTGCCGGAGGTGTAGAGGATCACGGCGGTGTCGTCGTCGTCGGTCTCGACGGTGTCGAAGGTCGCCGGCTGGGAGGCCATCGCCCGGCCCATCGTCTCGGCGCCCTCGATGGGCGACTCGGCGGCCGGGTCTGCGGTGATCACGAAGAAGTGCTCGCAGCCGTCGGTCTGGTCGAAGCCGGCCTTGCCCTCGGCACCGATGGGCAGCTCGGCGGTGCCCTGGAAGCAGAAGTAGGCCTTCGCGTCGGAGTCGGCGAGGTGGTAGGCGACCTCGCGACCCTTGAGCAGCACGTTGAGCGGCACCACGGCGGCACCGGCCTTGAGGATGCCGAAGTAGACGATCGTGAAGTAGGGAAGGTTGGGGCAGCTCAAGGCGACCTTGTCGCCGGGCTTGATCCCCCGCGAGGCGAGCAGGTTGGCCACCTGGTTGGCGGCGCCGTTGACCTGGGCGTAGCTCAGGCGGGTGTCGCCGAAGATGATCGCGTCGCGATCGGCGTACTTGTCGGCGGAGCCTTCGAGGAGGGCAGCAAGGTTGGACATGAGCCCAACCTACTCATCGGTCGTGACGCGCGTCACGGTGTCGCGTCTCCGCCGTCGTGGCAACAAAAGGGCGCAGCATGCTTGGACGGTCGCGGCGGATCCGGACACGTAGAAGGAGAAGGCGCAACCATCCAGGCTCGAAGGAGCAACCAGTGGACTCTCGGCTCGATGACCTCATCGCGGCGGCAGCGCCGCCACACGCGGAGCGCACCGACCACCTCCGCCGCGACCTCGCGACCCTCGTGGAGGAGAGCGAGGCCTTGGCGGGACCACGACGCCGGCGCCGGTTCGGTCGCCTCGGCATCCTCATCGGCTGCGCTGCCGGGCTTGCCGCCCTCGGGACGGCGGCGAGCGCCGCAGGACTCCTGCCGATGCCTTGGTTCGACGACCCTCGCGCGGTTCGACGTCCAGCCACCCGGCGCTCAATGCCGATGGACCTTTGCCGCGCGCGAATTCCAGGACGAGTCCCACCCGGTGGGAAGGGCAGAGCGCACGGAGACGATGGCGGCGGCCCGGCACTTCCTCGCTCAGCTCGATGTCAGCACCCTCTCCGTGCCGCAGGCCGTCGCCGACTACCGGCGGAGCGGCCAGGTGACTGGCGGCGAAGACCGCGCAGATCTCGAGCTCCTCGCCGTCTCCGCGGAGGTCGAGAAGAGGCTGTCGGCCGCGCTCGCCCGGCAAGGCCGCTCCCAGCACGCCGTGGGCCTCGCGACGGCCAGCGACTGCGCCAACCCGGGTGGGACCCCGTGAGTCCACGGGCCCGCGCCGAGATCCGGATCGCGCTGCGCGCCAATGCAAGCGACCTGCTCGCTTACCACGAGCGGCGGGTCCCATGCCGGGAGGATGCGGCCGACCTGCTCGGCGAGACCCTGCTGCATGCATGGCGTCGCACGGCCGCATTCCCGGTCGGCGATCCCACCCTTCAACGCATGTGGCTGTTCGGCATTGCCGTCAAGGTGCTCGCCAACCACCGTCGCACGGTGCGTCGTCGCTCGGCCCTCGTCGACCGGCTCCGCAGTCACCTGGAGGTCGCGCACGACACTGGGCCGGCCGCCGGCAACGCCGTCCGGGATGCGGTGGGGCGTCTGCCCGCAAGCCACCGCGACCTCGTCACGCTCGTCCACTGGGAGGGCTTCTCGATCGCGGAGGCCGCACAGCTCCTCGGTCTCAACGCCTCCACGGCGCGCAGTCGCTACGCCAAGGCCCGTGCCTCGCTCCGTGAGGCGCTGACGGACGAGAGCCTGAACGGCCTCAGAAGGTCAGCCCGGTGAGCAGCTCGTAGGCCTCGACGTAGCGGGCCCGGGTGCGCTCCACCACCGCCTCCGGCAGCGCCGGGGGCTTGTCGCCCGAAGCCCGGTCCCAGCCGCTCTCCGGCGAGAGCAGCCAGTTGCGCACGATCTGCTTGTCGTAGGAAGCCTGGGCGCGCCCCGGCACCCAGTCGGCGGCCGGCCAGAAGCGCGAGGAGTCGGGGGTGAGCACCTCGTCGCCGAGCACGGTCTGGCCGCCGGCGCGAGCCCCGAACTCCAGCTTGGTGTCGGCCAGGATGATGCCGCGCTCGCGAGCCAGCGCGTCGGCCCGGGCGTAGACCGCCAGGGTCAGCTCCCGGAGCCGGCCCCCCGTCTCCTCGCCGACGGCGGCGACCACCGCGTCGTAGGAGACATTCTCGTCGTGGTCGCCGACCGCAGCCTTGGTCGCGGGCGTGAAGATCGGCTGCGGCAGGCGGCTGCCGTCCTCGAGCCCGCCGGGTAGCACGATGCCGCACACCTCGCCGGTGGTCTGGTAGTCGAGCAGCCCTGACCCCGTCAGGTAGCCGCGGGCCACGCACTCGACCGGATACATGTCGAGGGGTTCACAGATCACCGACCGTCCCGCGACGGCGGCCGGCACGTCGGTGGAGACCACGTGGTGCGGCACCAGGTCGGCGAGCTGGTCGAACCACCACAGCGACATCCGGGTGAGGATCTCGCCCTTGTCGGGGATGGTGCTCTCCAGCACGAAGTCGAAGGCACTGATCCGGTCACTGGCGACCATCAGGAGCCGCCCGACGTGCGGGCCGCCGGTCAACCGGTAGAGGTCACGCACCTTGCCCGAGTGCAGGTGGTCGGCCCCGTCGATGGCCGGTGCGGGTGGGATGCCGAGGTCGCCGTCGCTCACCCGGGGAGTCTAGGGGCGCGCCATCGAGGGCTGCCCGGCCCGGCCCTAGGCTGACCGGCATGCCGCTGTCGCCGGAGGATGTCTACGCGTTGGTCGTCCAGCAGGTCGGCGTCGACGGGCGGTTGCCGATGCCGCCGGTGGCCACCTGGGACATCTTCCCGTGGGAGCAGGTCGGGGACACCTGGGCCCCCAAGGTGGTGCGGCCCCCGCTGGACGCCGAGCCGCCACGCTGGGGCGAGAGCGCCGACAAGCCGTGCGCCTGCGAGAGGGGCGAGGAGCCCAGCGACCAGATCTGGCGCAACGAGCGCTGGGTCGTGACCAGCCGGGACCGTCCGAGCGGGCTGCCGCTGATGCTCTTCCTGCACTCCCGCGAGCACCTCGACCTGACCGACCTCGACGACACCATGGCCGCCGAGCTCGGCCGGATCCAGGTGTGGCTGCACCGGATCATGAGCAACCTGCCGCACATCGGCCGGGTGCACGTGTGCAAGTGGGGCGACGGCGGCAGCCACCTGCACGTGTGGTTCTTCGCGCGCTACGAACGCCTGCCCGACATCCTCGGCTCGATGGCGATCGAGTGGGACGAGATGCTGCCACCGCCGCCCGAGGAGGTCTGGCGGGCCGATCTGCGGTACGTCGCCGAGCGGCTCGCCCACCACGACGGCACCGCCCTGGTCTGACCACATGACCACCTCTGACGAACCGGACCCGCGCCGGTGGCGGATCCTCGCGGTCACCCTGGTGATCGGCTTCATGGCTCTGCTCGACGTCACCATCGTCAACGTCGCGCTGCCCTCGATCCGGGAAGGCTCTCGACGCGTCGTCGGCCAGCGTGCAGTGGGTGGTGTCGGGCTATGCGCTCACCTTCGGCCTGACCCTGGTGGCCGGCGGGAGGCTCGGTGACGCCTACGGCCGCCGCCGGATGATGCTGATCGGGCTCACCGGCTTCATCGTGACCAGCGCCGCTGTCGGGCTGGCCCCCAACGAGGAGCTGGTGGTGCTGGCCCGGCTGGTGCAGGGCGTGGCCGCCGGCCTGCTCACGCCGCAGAACTCCGGGCTCATCCAACAGCTCTTCCGCGGCCCCGAGCGCGGCCGGGCCTTCGGCTACTTCGGCATGACCGTGTCGATCTCCGCCGGCCTCGGTCCCATCCTCGGAGGCGCGATCCTCGCCCTGCTCGGCCCGGAGCTCGGCTGGCGGGCGATCTTCCTGGTCAACGTGCCGATCGGGCTGGTCGCGCTGGTCCTGATCGCCCGCTTGGTGCCGCACCGCACGGGCCCCGCCGCCGACACGCGGCTCGACCTCGTCGGCGCCGCCCTGCTCGGCGGCGCCGTCCTGTGCGTGCTGGTGCCGACGGTGCAGGCGATGGACGGCGCCTCCCTGGAGCTCCTCGTGCTGGCCGGCGCACCGCTGCTCCTGCTCGCCTTCAACCGCTGGGAGCGCCGCGTGGTCGCCGGCGGGGGTGCGCCTCTGCTCGACGTCGCCCTGCTCGGGCAGGCGCCCGGCTACGCATCGGGGATCGCGTTGGGCACCCTCTACTTCACGGGGTTCACCGGGGTCTTCCTGGTGCTCTCGGTCCACCTGCAGGAGGCACTCGACCTGTCCCCCCTGGCGACCGGGCTGGCGCTGACGCCGTTCGCGCTCGGCTCGGCGCTGACCGCGGCCCCTGCCGGACGTTGGGTCTCCCAGATCGGCCGCCGAGTCACGGTGATCGCGCTCGTCGTGGTGCTGCTCGGCATCGGCGTCGTCGCCCTGCTCGTGCCCGGCCATGACGGCGACGGTCTCTGGCCGCTGCTCGCGCTGCCGCTGCTGCTCGCGGGGCTCGGCGGCGGCGGCGTGGTCTCGCCCAACTTCACCCTCACCCTCGCCGACGTGCCGCCGCGGATGGGTGGCGCCGCCAGCGGTGCGCTGCAGACGGGCCAGCGGATCGGCTCGGCCCTGGGCGCTGCGCTGATCATGAGCGCCTACCAGGTGACGTCGATGACCACGGGCGACACCGGCACCGGCCTCGCCACCGCCCTGGGCGTCGCCCTGGTGATCATCGGGCGGCGCTGGTGATCGCGGTGCGCGACCTGCGGCTCGATGCCGACCGGGAGCTCACCGCACGCTGAACGTCCGGGCACCCGTCAGCGACACCGGCCGCTCCTCGACCTCGTCGACGCGGGCGTACGACGGACCGCGCCGGCACCACGCGACGAGGGCCGCGACGGCCTCCGCCGTACCCTCGAAGTGGCCGTGCACGGCGCCGTCCGGCTCGTTGCGCACCCAGCCCACGACCCCGAGCCTCTCGGCCTGGTCGACGCAGTGGAAGCGGAAGCCGACACCCTGCACCCGGCCGCGCACCGTCACGGACACGGCGATCGGTTCGCTGCGCGGGGCCATCGCCCCAGACTGCCACCCTTCCAAGGTCACGAAATGATGAGAGGTCTTTACGTATCCCCCTCGCGCTTGGTTGTGTCGGGGGTTCTCGGGTCTGGACGAATCGCGTCCTCCCCTCGGCAAGGAGCCTCTGGGTGAACATCTCTCGCAAACGGGCGGCCACACTCGCCGCCACCGCTGCACGCTGGTCGTCACCGGCTCTCGGCGGGCGCCAGCGCCGCCGCGCCGGCGACAGGGACGACGGCCGGCCACGACCACGGACGGTCACGAGTCAGCGACCAGTCGGCCAAGCTGCGCAAGGACGTCAGCGTCCCGACGATCATGCGCACCTCGACGCGTTCCAGGCGGTCGCCGACCGGCAACGACGGCACCCGCGCGTCCGGCACGCGACGGGCTACGAGGCCAGCGGCCGGTACGTCGAGCACCGGCTGAAGAAGGCCGGCTACACGACCGAGCGGCAGTACTTCCCCTTCACCTACAGCGAGATCCTCGGCGAGGACGTCACGGAGAACTCACCCACGGCGCGCTCCTTCGAGAACCACGTGATGACCGCAGTCCGGGCACCCCGGAGGGCGGCGTGACCGCCGACCTCGTCTCCCGCCGCCAACGTCGGCTGCGACAGCAGCCGACTGGAGCGGGGTCGACGCCACCGGCAAGATCGCCCTGGTCTCACGCGGCGCCTGCTCGTTCCTGCATCAAGAGCCAGCAGGCTGCCGCCGCGGGTGCCGAGGCCGTGATCATCTACAACAACGCCGACGGTGAGCTGAACGGCACGCTCGGCGACGACCCGACCGGCGCGATCCCGACCACGGGCATCACCCAGGCCGACGGCCAGGCGCTGGCCGCGGAGCTCGCCGACGGGCGCGGTCAACATGACCGTCGACCTGCGCACGATCGTCGAGACCCGCCGAGACGTTCAACGTGATCGCCGAGACCCAGACGCGGCAGCAGCGACGACGTGGTCATGCTCGGGGCGCACCTCGACTCGGTCGTCGGCGGCGCCGGCATCAACGACAACGGCTCCGGCTTCGGCGACCATCCTGGCGCGTCGCGGAGGCGGTGGCGAGCCCGAAGTACAAGATCAAGGGCAAGCTCCGGTTCGCCTGGTGGGGCGCGGAGGAGACCGGCCTGGTCGGCTCGACCTACTACGTCGACGAGCTCGTCGGGCAAGACAGGCGCGCTCGACGACATCGCGACCTACCTCAACTTCGACATGCTCGGCTCGCCGAACTTCCAGATCGGCGTGTACGACGCCGACCAGTCGACGATACCAGCACCCGACGGCGTCACGATCCCGCCGGGCTCGATCGAGACCGAGGAGGTCTTCACCGACTACTTCGACTCCGTCGACCAGCCGTGGAACGACACCGCCTTCAGCGGCCGCTCCGACTACCAGGCCTTCATCAACAACGGCGTCGCCGCCGGCGGGCTGTTCAGCGGCGCCGACGGCGTCAAGACGCCCGAGCAGGTGGCGATGTACGGCGGCGACGGCCGGCGTCATCTACGACCCGAACTACCACACGCCGCGAGGACGACATCGACAACGTCAGCCGGGAGTCGCTCGACATCATGAGCGACGCGGTCGCGCACACCGCGATCACGCTGGCACGCAATCCGGGCCTGGTGCGCTGACCTCTACCACCCGAGCATCGCGGTAGCCCCGGTGCGACCTCCCGGTCACGCTCGGGGCTACCGGTGTCCGTGGGCTCGGGGTCAGCAGCCGAGTCCGCCGGGGTAGCCCTCGGGCAAGCGCCCCTCCGCGACCATGTCGGCGTAGTCCCAGACCACCTCGGGATAGTCGCCGCTCTCGTCCATCTGCTGGAGCACCGGCCAGAGCCGCGTGGTGCCCAGCACCGCCATCGCCTGCACGGAGCGGCTGTCGTCGCCGACCCGCTGCGCGGTCTCGTACTCCCCGAGCCAGGCGCAGGCCACCCCACCGGCCACCTCGGCGCCCAGCTGGTAGGGGTCGTTCTGGTCCGAGGTGATCGAGGAGCGCGCGACACCGTCCGGCAACAGCGGCACGGCCACCTCGCCGATGTCGTCGAGGATCGACGCGATGGCCTGCTCCCGCTCGTCGCTGGTGACGAAGCCGCTCGGCAACGCGGACTCGAACTCTTCGGGCCCGACCGATCGAAGCCGCCCCAGCAGCGTCAGGTAGGCCGCCTTGCCCATCCCGGATCCCCGGACCTCGAACCAGCCGCCCTCCACGACGTCGCTGATCACGGTGTGGTCCCGCGGACTGTAGGCCCACAGCTGCCCGGGCCGTCCCACCAGCTCGACCCGCTCCCCGTCCGCGGGCGGCTCGACGATGTGGCGCCGGTCCTCGACATAGCCGGCGTGCCGGGCGGCCGGATACCAGCTGACCTCCAGGGACTGCCCGCCCCGCACGTAGGAGAGTGCGCCACCATCGTCGGAGACCTGGGAGTAGCTCACCACCCAGCCGGGGGCGTCGAGCACGACCCAGCCACCCGTGGCCTCTCCCTGTCCACCCCCGGTCGCGACCTGGGCTGGGGGTCCCTCCCCACCGCCCCGCGTGGAGGGGGCGTCCCAGCTCCCCCACCACGCCGGCGTCGACACCAGGACCGCGACGAGCGCGGCCGCAGCGGGCACCTGCCACGACCATCGGCGCGCACGGGGACGGTCCGGTCCGCGCGAGGGGTCGGCGGTGCTGTGCTCGATCAGGTCTGCGGCCATGATCTCCTCCAGGAGCTCGGCTCGCCCACGGTGCAGCGGCAGCTCGGCGACGGCGTCGTCACTCAGCATCGGATTCATCGCCACTCCTTCCGGGACAGCTGCGGTTGTCTGGAGAGGTGATGTCCGGGGGGACCCGGATCGTTGCCGGCGTCCTCCCCGAGGAGGTCGCGCAGCCGCGCCCTGGCACGGGACAGCCGCGGGCGGACCACCACGGTGGTGAGGCCGAGGACCTCCGCGATCTCGCGAGGTTGGAGCCCCTCCCACAGGTGCAGCTCGAGCACCTCCTGGTCACGACCGCTCAGCCTGCGCATCGCCTGGGTCACGTCCGCACGCTGCACCACGTCGTCGCTGGTGTCCGGCACGGCCGCGGCGAGCTCCGAGCGGAGCCGCTCACCGAGCGACGTCCGCCGCCGGTGACCACGGCGATGGTTGGCCAGCACCCGACGTGCGACCCCGTACAGCCACGGACGCGCCTCACCCCCCGACGGGACGTGACCGACCCGGCGCCAGGCCACGAGGAAGGTGTCCGAGGTCACGTCGGCTGCGTCCTCCGGACGCTCGGTCCGTCGGAGCGCGAAGCCGAGGACGGCGTCGAAGTGCTCGACGTACAGCCGCCGGAAGGCGTCTTCCTGGTGCTCCCTCTTCATGTCTCCCCCATGTCCGGCAGCGCCCGGACCGTTGCAGGCCGGACGCCTCGCTACAGGATCGAGCCGGGGACGTACGCCGCCGCGTCGGGATAGCGCGCGGCAACCTCCTCCACCCGGCCGACGACGGCGGCGACCTGCGCGACAGCGGCACCGGTGAAGGTGATCGGATCGGCGACCAGCGAGGCGAGCTGCTGCTCGGTGAGGCCGAGGCGCTCGTCGGCGGCGAGCCGGGCGAACACGTCGTTGTCGGTCTGGCCCTGGCGCATGGCGAGCGCGACCCCGACGGCTGCCTCCTTGATCGCCTCGTGGGCGGTCTCCCGGCCGACGCCGTTGCGCACGGCGGCCATCAGCACCTTCGTCGTCGCCAGGAAGGGCAGGTAGCGGTCGAGCTCGCGCTGGACGACGGCCGGGAAGGCGCCGAACTCATCCAGCACCGTCAGGAAGGTCTGGAACAGCCCGTCGACGGCGAAGAAGGCGTCGGGGAGCGCCACCCGGCGTACGACGGAGCACGAGACGTCGCCCTCGTTCCACTGGTCGCCGGCGAGCTCGCCGACCATGGAGAGGTAGCCGCGCAGGATGACGGCGAGGCCGTTGACGCGCTCGCAGGAGCGGGTGTTCATCTTGTGCGGCATCGCCGAGGAGCCGACCTGGCCCTCCTTGAAGCCCTCGGTGACCAGCTCGACGCCCGCCATCAGCCGGATCGTGGTCGCGAGGTTGGATGGTCCGGCGGCGACCTGCACGAGCGCGGAGAGCACGTCGAAGTCGAGGCTGCGCGGGTAGACCTGCCCGACGCTGGTCAGCACCCGCTCGAAGCCGAGATGAGCGGCCACCCGATCCTCGAGGTCGGCCAGCTTGGAGGCGTCGCCGTCGAGGAGGTCGAGCATGTCCTGCGAGGTCCCGACCGGCCCCTTGATCCCACGGAGCGGGTAGCGGCCGAGGAGATCCTCGAGCCGGTCGAGCGCGGTCAGCATCTCGTCGGCGACGGAGGCGAACCGCTTGCCCAGCGTGGTCGCCTGCGCGGCGACGTTGTGGGACCGACCGGCCATCACCAGGCTCTGGTGCTCCGAGGCCAGCCGGGCCAGCCGGGCCAGCGTGGCCACGACGCGGTCACGCACCAGCAGCAGCGACGAGCGCACCTGCAGCTGCTCGACGTTCTCGGTCAGGTCGCGCGAGGTCATCCCCTTGTGGATGTGCTCGTGCCCGGCGAGCGCACAGAACTCCTCGATCCGGGCCTTCACGTCGTGCCGGGTCAGCCGTTCCCGGGCTGCGATCGCGTCCAGGTCGACCTTGTCGACGACGGCCTCGTAGGCCTCGACGACTCCGCCGGGCACGTCGATGCCGAGGTCGCGCTGGGCCTTGAGGACGGCGATCCAGAGCTGCCGCTCCAGCACGATCTTGTGCTCGGGCGACCAGATCGCGGCCAGGTCGGCGCCGGCGTAGCGGGTCGCCAGGACGTTCGGGACGGTCACTGCGGGGGCCTTCCACGGTTGGGGGAGCCGTCGACGCCGGCGGCGATGTCGGTGCGGTGGTGGGCGCCGTCGATCTGGATCAGGTCGACCCCGGCGTAGGCGCGGTCGCGGGCGGCGGCGACGTCGGCGCCCACGGCGGTCACGGCCAGCACCCGACCCCCGGCCGTGACCAGGTCGCCGTCACGGAGCGCGGTTCCGGCGTGGATGACGTCGACCTCGTCGAGGGCGTCGGCGTCGGCTACACCGGTGATCAGGTCGCCGAGCCTGGGGGTGCCGGGGTAGTCCTGGGAGGCGAGGACGACCGCGACGGCGGCGCCCTCGCGCCAGGTGAGCGGCCCGATCTCGTCCAGCCGTCGGTCGGCTGCCGCCTTGAGCACCACGCCGAGCGGGGAGGTCAGCAGCGCCAGCAGCGGCTGGGTCTCGGGATCACCGAAGCGCGCGTTGAACTCCACGACCCGGACTCCTCGCCCGGTCAGCGCGAGGCCGGCGTACAGCAGGCCGGAGAAGGGGGTGCCGCGGCGGGCCATCTCCACGACGGTGGGCCTCAGCACACGCTCGGTCACCTCGGCGACGAGGTCGACCGGAGCCCAGGGGAGCGGCGTGTAGGCGCCCATGCCTCCGGTGTTGGGCCCGGCGCCACCGTCGTGCACGCGCTTGAAGTCCTGGGCGGGCAGCATCGGCAGCACCGTGGTGCCGTCGGTGATCGCGAACAGCGAGACCTCAGGGCCGTCGAGGTACTCCTCGATGACGACCCGCTCGCAGGCGACCGCGTGGGCGAGCGCCTCGGCGCGGTCCTCGGTCACCACGACGCCCTTGCCTGCCGCGAGCCCGTCGTCCTTGACGACGTACGGCGCACCGAACGCGTCCAGCGCTGCGATCGCCTCCGCCTCGGTGGTGCAGACGTGCGCCATCGCGGTCGGTACGTCGGCTGCGGCCATGACGTCCTTGGCGAACGCCTTGGAGCCTTCGAGGACGGCCGCCTCGCCGGACGGGCCGAAGCAGGAGATGCCCACGTCGCGCACGGCGTCGGCGACGCCGGCGACCAGCGGTGCCTCCGGTCCGACCACGACGAGGTCGATGCCGAGGTCGGCCGCCAGCACCGCCACCGCCTTGCCGTCGAGCTGGTCGATGTCGTGCAGCTCGGCGACCTGCGCCATCCCGGGGTTGCCTGGTGCGGCGTGCACCTCGACGACCTCGGGGTCGCGGGTGAGCGCCAGCGCGAGCGCGTGCTCGCGGCCGCCGGCACCGACCACGAGCACCCTCACGTCAGGATCACCGTCTGCTCCCGCTCGGGGCCGACGCCGACCGCCCAGAACGGCGCGCCGGAGAGCTCCTCGAGCGCGCGCACGTAGATCTGCGCGTTCTTGGGAAGGTCGTCGAAGGAGCGGCAGCCGGAGATGTCGGAGCTCCAGCCGTCGAAGTGCTCCAGGACCGGTTTGGCGTGGTGGAAGTCCGACTGCGTCATCGGCATCTCGTCGTGGACCACGCCGTCCACCTCGTAGCCCACGCACACCGGGATCCGCTCCCAGTCGCCGAGCACGTCGAGCTTGGTGAGGCAGAACTCGGTCAGCCCGTTGACCCGGGCGGCGTAGCGCGCGATGACCGCGTCGTACCAACCGCACCGGCGCGGCCGCCCGGTCGTGACACCGAACTCACCACCGATGGTGCGCAGCCTCTCGCCGTCCTCGTCGTGCAACTCGGTCGGGAACGGCCCCGACCCGACGCGGGTGGTGTAGGCCTTGATGACGCCGATGACCCGGTTGATCCGGGTCGGACCGACGCCGGCACCGGTGCAGACACCGCCGCTGACCGGCGACGACGACGTGACGAACGGGTAGGTGCCGTGGTCGACGTCGAGCATGGTCGCCTGAGCACCCTCGAAGAGCACCGTCTTGTCGTCGTCGAGCGCGCGGTTGAGGAGCAGACTGGTGTCCGCGACCATCGGGCGGAGCCGGTCGACGTAGGTGAGCAGCTCCTCGACGATCTCCTCGGCGTTGATCGCGCGGCGGTTGTAGACCTTCGCGAGCAGCTGGTTCTTGAGATCGAGGGCGCTCTCGACCTTCTGCCGCAGGATGCTCTCGTCGAAGAGGTCGGCCACCCTGATGCCGGTGCGGTTGATCTTGTCGCTGTAGGTCGGGCCGATACCCCGTCCCGTGGTGCCGATCAGGTTCTTGCCGAGGAACCGCTCGGTGACCTTGTCCAAGGTGGTGTGGTAGCCGGTGATCAGGTGGGCGTTGGCCGAGACGACCAGGTTGTCGACGTCCACACCGCGGGCGCGGAAGCCGTCGATCTCGCCGAACAGGGCGCCCAGGTCGACCACCACGCCGTTGGCGATGACGGGCACCACGTCGGGGCTCAGGATCGTCGAGGGCAGCAGGTGGGTGTCGAACTTCTCGCCGTCGACGACAATCGTGTGCCCAGCATTGTTTCCACCGGACGTTCTCACGCAATAATCGATGGATGCGCCGAGTTGGTCGGTCGCCTTGCCCTTGCCCTCGTCGCCCCACTGGGCTCCGAGCACCACGATTGCGGGCATCAGGTCCTCCCTCACCACGCGGCTCGCGCCGCACCAAAGAAAAGGGCCCCTGGGTGCAATCAGCACCGGGGCTCTTGCGGCAGAAGGCTAGCAAAGCCGCTCGCTGCGACCCCCGGTCCGATCTCGCCGGCTGGTCCGGGCGCGGGCCGGGTACTGTCTCGCAGCGTGGAACCGCTATTGCTGATCGCCAACGCCGACGCCGGCAGCACCGACGCCGAACGCCTCGAGGAGGCGTTGGTGGTGCTGCGACGGAGCACCTCCGTCGAGGTCACGAGCACCGCAGACGCGGGCGAGCTCGACAGCGTCCTGCACCGGCGCGGTCAGCGGATGATCGTGGTGGCCGGCGGGGACGGCAGCCTGCACGCGGTGGTCGCGGCCCTGCACCGACGCCACGAGCTCGCCGACGCGGTCGTCGGCCTGCTCCCGCTGGGGACCGGCAACGACTTCGCGCGAGGGAACGACATCCCCCTCGAGCCCGCGGCGGCCGCCGAGCTGATCGTCTCCGGCGACCTGCGCGCGGTCGACGTCATCGTCGACTGTGTCGGCGAGATCGTGGTCAACAACGTGCACGTCGGGGTCGGCGCCGAGGCCAGCCGCAAGTCCACCAAGTGGAAGAAGCGGCTGGGCCGGGCCGGGTATCTCGTCGGCGCCCTGCTCGCTTCGGTGAACCCGCCGTACTACCGCTTCCGGGTCGAGGTCGACGGCGAGGTCATCGCCGACATGGACCGGCACGTCGCCCAGGTCGCGATCGGCAACGGCACCACGGTCGGCGGCGGCACCGACCTGACTCCGCACGCCGACACCGGTGACGGCAAGCTCGACGTGATGATCTCCTTCGCGGTCGGCCCGTTGGCCCGGTTCGGCTACGTCGTCAAGCTCAAGGCGGGTCGGCACCCCGAGCGCGACGACGTGCGCTACCTGCGCGGCCGGAGCGTGTCGGTGACCGGGATGCCCTTCTGGTGCAGCGCCGATGGTGAGCTCTACGGCCCGGAGCGCAACCGGACCTGGCGCCTCGAGCCGGGCGCGTTCCGGATGCCGCTGCCGCCTCGCTGAGCGGGTGGGCGGGCCGTGGGGCGGTCGTGGGCCGGTCACAGCCAGCCGCGGCGTACCGCCTCCACGCCTGCCTGGAAGCGCGATCCCGCCTCCAGCTGGTCCATCACGTCGGAGACGCGTCGCCGCACCGTGCGCAGGCTGAGCCCGAGCGTGCGCGCGATCTGCTCGTCCTTGGCCCCGCGGGCCATCTGGTCCAGCAGCAGCCGGCGTGCGCTCGCGGCCGGGGCCATGTCTCCGCCACCGAGCCCGGGCACCACCAGGGCGCGCTCCCAGAGGCTCTCGAACAGCAGGCCCAGGGACATCACCAGGGCAGGCTGGCGGATCACGAGCACGACGTCCTCGGCCAGGTCGAACCGGCTCGGGATGAGCGCCGCATGGCTGCCGACCAGCGCCAGCCGACCGGGCACGTCGCCGAGCACCCGCACGTGCTCACCGGCGTCGGAGCGCCGCCGGATCGACGCGGGCGCCTCCTCGAGCACCCGCGCGGGGTAGATGGCACGTGAGGACCACCCCTCCCCCAGCAGCCGCCCCACCCACAGGTCGGCCACCTTGCCCTCGGCGATCCGCCACTGGTCCGGGCGCAGCCAGCGCAGGTCCCCCTGCGCCTCGAGGGCCAGCGACTGCAACGTCGGGATCACCTCGTGGTTGCGGATCGCCTGGATCTGCACCGCCTCGCCACGCGAGCCCCGCGCCAGTCGGTGCTCGGCCTCCAGCGCCGGCAGCAGCCCACGCACGGCGGCGAGCTGCTCGCGGAGAGCCTGGAGCCGCTGGTGCTCCTCACCCACGAGACGCGCGAGCGCACGCTCCGGCGGTGCTGCGACCAGGTCGTCGCCGGCCCGCAGCACCAGCCCGAGCGCGACGAGCGCGTCCACCAGCTCGACGAATCGCTCCCCGTCGGGCTTGAGGCCGAGGAGCCGGGCCGCTTCGCCGGGATGCAAGGCAGGCACACCCAGCAGCGCGAGGTAGAGCCGCTCCTGCGGCTCGGTGAGCCCGAGCACCGACAACGGCGACGGCAGCGGCTCCGGGGCTCTCGCGGGAGGCATCCTGGCAGTTTAGTGCCACTGTCACTGAGCGGACAGACCTCTCCGGCAGATGAGTGGAAATGTATGTCCTGCGGCCGACCGATGACTTCCACATTCGGGGGAATTGGGAGGGACGGGACGGCCCACCACGTCGAAGCGCCGGAATCGCAGCAGGGGACGATTCCGGCGCTTCGCCCGTGTCCAGCTGTAACGCGGGGTTATGGACGCTCAACACAGGGCGTACCTCGTGGGAAGCGTCCACAGCTCGTGGCAAGCGCCAACGCGTGCGCACCGCCGCCCGTCGTACGCCGGATCTCGTCCCCACCCGTCCGCGACACCGCCTCGTCCCCAGGCACCCGTCGACCGGCGCCTCCCTGTCGGCGGCCGGCGCACCGTGTCCGGGTGCACCCCCTCCTCCGTTCGTACGCCGCCGAGCAAGGCGGCTCCTTCACCCGTGCCCAGGCCCGCGAGGCCGACTACTCCGAGCGCCAGCTGAAGACCCTCACGCGACCCGGTGGCGAGTGGACCGTGCTGCGGCGCGGCGTCTACGCGGAGGGCTCGATGGTCGCGACGCTCAGCGAGGACGAGCGCTACCTCCTGGGGGTCCACGCCGTCGTGCTCTCCGGCTGGTCCGGCGCGACCGTGAGCCACACCAGCGCCGCGGTCGTCCACGGGCTGCCGATCCGACCCCGGTGGCGCCGGCTGCACCACGTCACCCGGCCCGACGTCCTGGGTGGGCGGACCGAGAGCGGCGTCACCCACCACCGTGCACACCTCGCCGACCTCGACCTCGCCGTCGCACGAGGACTCACCGTCACCGGTCTGGCGCGCACGGCCGTCGACATCGCCCGCCTGCACGGCTTCGCCAGCGGCGTGGTCGCGGCCGATGCCGCTCTCCGGCGCGGTGCGACTCCGTCCCAGCTGAGCCTGATGGTCGAGCGTGGCCGCAACTGGCCGCACAACACCCAGGCGCGCGCGGCCGTGCGCGTCGCTGACGCCGGTGCGGACGGGATCGGGGAGTCGCTGCTGCGCCTGATGGTGCTCGAGCTGCGCATCGGCGTGCCCGAGACGCAGTTCCGGATCAGCGACGGCAACCGCACGGCCTACGCCGACATCCGGGTCGGCCGGCACCTGTTCGAGTTCGACGGCCGGGTCAAGTACCTCCCAGCCCAGGAGGGCGGCGTCGCGACCCGGCCCGCCCACGAGGTCGTGTGGGCGGAGAAGCAGCGCGAGGACTGGCTGCGCCGTACGGCGGGCGGCTTCGGCGTCTCACGAGTGGTGTGGCCCGAGCTGTTCGGCGCCGCGCGGGCTCGCACGCTGCGCCGGCTGGCCCAGGAGTACGCCGCCACGGTGCACCGCTTCGGCCGCGCCGGCCTGACCCGGCGACTTCCCACCAGCTGCGGACGCTTCCCACGTGGCACACCTCGTGTTGAGCGTCCATAACCCCGCGTTACAGCAGGGCGTCCGCGGCCGCCGGGCTCGAGTCGCGCAGGAAGGTGGCGCAGCGGTCGGCCTCGGGGGTCTCGCCGATGCGGGCGGCGGCCAGCGCCAGGGCGGCGAGGGCGCGCAGGAAGCCGCGGTTGGGCTCGTGCTCCCAGGGCACCGGGCCGTGTCCCTTCCAGCCGTTGCGGCGCAGCAGGTCCAGGCTGCGGTGGTAGCCGACCCGGGCATAGGCGTACGCCGTGACGTCGTCGACGTCGCCGGCGGCGAGCGCGCCCTCGGCCAGGACCGCCCAGGCCAGCGGCGACTCGGGGTGCTCGCGCACCACGGCCGCGACATCGGCGCCAGGGGCGGCGAGCAGCGGCGCGGCCGGGTCCTCCGGCAGGTGCGTGGGAGGCGGGCCGGCCATCAGGTCCTCGAAGGTCATGGCGCCATTGTGCAACCGTCCTCACCACGGCCCGACGGCGGCGTCCGGCACGGGAGCGCGTGACGACCGGCACGAGGGGGTAGGAACGTGCCATGGACCCGATGACCCCCGCCTACTCCACCGGCGTACTGCTGACCATCGCGGCGCTGGCGGTCGCGCTGCTGCTGGTGCTGATCATCCGCGTCAAGCTGCACGCCTTCCTCGCGCTGGTCCTGGTCAGCGTGCTCACCGCCCTCGCTGCGCGGGTTCCTCTGGCCGACGTCCCGGCGGTGCTGCTGAGCGGCTTCGGCAGCACGCTCGCCTCCGTCGCGCTGCTGGTCGGTCTCGGCGCGATGCTCGGCCGGCTGCTGGAGGTCAGCGGCGGCGCGCAGGCGCTCGCGGACACGCTGATCGGGCGCTTCGGCGAGAGCCGGGCACCGCTCGCGCTCGGCGTGGCCAGCCTGATCTTCGGGTTCCCGATCTTCTTCGACGCCGGCCTCGTGGTCTTCCTCCCGATCATCTTGACCGTGGCGCGCCGCTTCGGCGGCTCGCTGCTCCTCTACGCCCTCCCCTCGGCCGGCGCCTTCGCCGCCATGCACGCGATCGTCCCGCCGCACCCCGGCCCGGTCACCGCCGCCGACCTGCTCGGCGCCAACGTCGGCTGGGCGCTGCTGATCGGACTCCCGGTCGCAGCGGTCACCTGGTACGTCGGCAGCTACCTGTTCTCGCGGTACGCCGGCGCGAGGATCGACATCGACGTACCCACCGCCCTGCTCGGCGAGGTCAACGGCGGCCGGTCAGACGGCGACGTGCGCACGACCACCAAGGTCGGCTTCGGCACGGTGCTCGGGATCCTGCTCCTGCCTCTGCTGCTGATCACGCTCAACACCGGCATCACCACGCTCGGCACCGCCGGCGTGGTCGACTCCGAGGCGGCCTGGGTGCAGGCGCTGGTCCTGGTCGGGCAGACCCCGGTCGCCCTGCTGATCACCGTGCTGGTCGCCATCCCGGTGCTCGGGCTGCGCGACGGACGCAGCGGCAAGGCTGTCGAGGGCCTGCTCAACGACGCCCTCGGCCCGATCTGCGCCATTGTGCTGATCACCGGCGCCGGCGGCATGTTCGGTGGCGTGCTCCGCTTCACCGGCATCGGCGGAGCGCTCGCCGACTCCCTCGACGCGCTCGGCCTGCCGTTGATCCTGGCGGCCTTCGTGATCGCCACCGGCCTCCGCGTCGCGCAGGGCTCCGCGACGGTGGCGCTGACCACCACCGCGGGCCTGATCGCCCCGGCGGTCGAGGCAGCCGACCTCGGCCAGGTCGACCTGGTCGCCCTCGTCATCGCGATCGCGGCCGGCGCCACCGTGCTCTCCCACGTCAACGACTCGGGCTTCTGGCTGGTCAGCCGGTTCTTCGGGATGGACGAGAAGACCACGCTGCGCACCTGGACCGTGATGGAGACGACCATCGGCCTGACCGCGTTCGCGCTGAGCGTGCTGCTGTGGCTGGTCTTCTAGCCGGGGGTGCCGCCCGCCACCTCGTCTTCATGGGTGTCTCGGGCACCGGCAAGAGCGCCATCGGGTCGCCGGTCGCCGCCGCGCTGGGCTGCGACTTCGCCGAGGGTGACGACTTCCACCCCCAGTCCAACGTCGACAAGATGAGCAGCGGCACCCCGCTCACCGACGACGACCGTTGGCCCTGGCTGGAGTCCCTGGCTGTGTGGACCCGCGAGCGCGCCGAGGCCGGTACGTCGACCGCCCTCACCTGCTCGGCGCTGCGCCGCTCCTACCGCGACGTCCTCCGCACCGGCGCCGCGGACACCGTCTTCGTCCACCTCACCGGCGACGAGGACGTGATCCGCCGACGGATGGAGTCGCGCCACCACTTCATGCCGCCGACCCTGCTCCGCTCCCAGCTCGACACCCTGGAGCCGCCCGACGCCGACGAGCTCAGCGTGCGCGTCGACATCGACGCCCCGCTGGAGGAGATCGTCGCGCGCCTGGTGCGCGACCTCAGCTGAGGACGTAGACGTGCGCTCCGGCGCCGGTGGGCAGCCGCAGCACCTCGCCGGAGTCAGCGGGAGCCGTCCCCGTCACGACCGACACGGAGCCGACGTGACTCACGGGGAGCTCCACGACGGGGTGCTCGGCGCGCGCGACGTGCACGAGCAGGGTCTCGTCGGCGTGCTCGCGCAGGAAGGTCATCGAGTCGTCCTGCACGTGCACCCAACGGAGCCCCCCGCGACGCAGCCCGACGTGGTCGCGCCGGATGCCGACCCAGGTGCGGTAGGCGTCGTAGGTCGCGGCGTCCCACTCCTCGCGACGGTCCCAGGGCATCGGCGTGCGTGAGTGCTCACCGTCGAGCCCGGTCAGGCCGAGCTCGTCGCCCATGAAGACCACGGGCACGCCGGGCAGCGACATCTGCAGCGCGAGGCCGAGCAGGTGCCGCTCGCGGCCGTGCCCCTCGGCGTCGACCCACCCCGTCGTGCCCCCGCCGGCGACGGTGCGGAAGCGCGGCGTGTCGTGGGAGTCGAGGTGGGAGGTCGAGGCCGCGCGGGACGCCCACGGCATCGCGGCGTGCGCCGCTCGCATCGACGCGACCGCGGCCCGTGCGGACCGCACCGGGATCGGCGCCGGCAACCCGAGGAACTGCAGGCCGTGCGGGAGCCCGGCACCCTGCTGCCCCGGAGCGCCGCCGTTGAGCCAGCTCCACACCGGCTTGGTGAAGCCGTGGTAGTCCATCGTCCCGTGCCAACCGTCACCGGCCAGGTCGAGGCTGGCGTCGTGCCCGTGCTCAGCGAGCAGCCAGGAGTCCGGGCGTTCGGCGGCCATCGTCGTGCGCAGCGTCCGGGCGACCTCGTGGGCGAGATCGTCGGCGCCGAGCCGTCCCGTCATGTTGGCCACGTCGATCCGCCAGCCGTCGAGCCCGTTGCGCAGCCACGAGGCCACCACCGAGTCGGGGCCGTCGTAGAGCCGGGCCCGCAGCTCGGCCGAGCCGTGGTCGAGCTTGGGCAGGGAGGGCACGCCCAGCCACGACTCGTAGTCGCCGTCCTCGTGGATGCGGTAGAACCCGCGCTCGGGCGAGTCCGGGTCGGCCATCGCCCTCACGAACCACGGGTGCGTCTCGCCGGTGTGGTTGGTCGTCAGGTCGCCGACCACGCGCAGCCCGACGTCGTGGGCGGCGTCGACGAGCCGCTGCAGCGCCGCGTCGCCACCGAGGACGGGGTCGACCTCGTCGAAGGACTCCGCGTCGTAGCGGTGGTTGGACCGGGCTCCGAAGAACGGCGTCAGGTAGAGCAGCGTCGCACCGAGCCCCACGAGGTGGTCGAGGCGCTCGCGCACGCCGTCGAGGGTGCCGCCGAACCACTGGTAGGGCACCTCCGGGCCGCGGTGCACCACCGGGTCGTCCCAGGCTGCGGGCTTGGCCCACGCGGGCGTGTACGCCGCGGGCTCGCCGGGCGCGAACCGGTCGGGGAACACCTGGTAGCCGACCTGGTCCACCACCCAGTCGGGCAGCCGGTGCTCGGTGGAGAGCCGGAAGTCGGCCGCGTCGGTGACGTCGCGGTCGTGGACTCCGCCGCCGTTGAGCCAGCGGTAGGCGTCGCCGTACCGGAGCAGGAAGCGGTAGGACGTCACCGGGTTGCTGACCGGCACGTCGACGACCCACCACTCACCCGGCCCCCGCGCCGGCGCGCGGCGCTCGACGTGGGCAGGGGTGATCGCAGGCTCCCCGTCGCGGACCGAGCGCACCCAGACGCCCGACAGCACCGGTCCGTCGTGACCCGCCGCCTCCGGGACCCACACCCGCACCCGGGCATGGCCGCCGAGCTCGGGTCGCTGGTCCTCGACGTAGAGCGCGGAGCCGTCGTGGTGGGGCTGGAGGAGGTGGGAGAGGGTCACCCCTTGACGCCTCCGGCGGTCATGCCACCGACGATGAAGCGCTGGAGGAACAAGAACAGGGCGACGACCGGGATCGCGGTGAGCAGGGCGCCGGCGGCGAACACCCCGAGGTTGTTGGAGCGGTCGGCGTCGATCAGGCCGTAGAGCCCGACGGCGAGCGTCTTCTTGGAGCCGGAGGTCAAGAAGATCGACGCGAGCAGGAACTCCGCGATCACCGAGACGAACACCAGGAGCCCGCTCACCGCCAGGATCGGGCGCACCAGCGGAAGGATGATCCTGAAGTAGGTCTGCACGTGGCTGGCACCGTCGATCCTGGCGGCCTCGTCGAGCGAGCGGGGCACCGAGTCGAAGAATCCCTTGATCAGCCAGACCTGGCCCAGCGACCCACCGAGCAGCACCAGGGTGTAGCCGGCCAGGGTGTTCAGACCGATGGACGGGATCGCCTCACCGATGTCGGTGAACAGGAAGTACAGCGCCACCGCGGCAAGGATCTGCGGGAACATCTGGATCAGCAGCAGGCTGAGCAGCCCGCCCCGGCGGCCCTTGAAGCGGAACCGCGAGAAGGCGTACGCCGCCAGGGCGCTGCAGAAGATCTGGATGAAGGTCACCACGAAGCAGACGACCAGGGTGTTGAGCGCCCAGCGCGGGAACTGGATCGAGGGCGTGTTGAACAGCTCGACGAAGTTGTCGAAGGAGATCTCGCGCGGGATCACGGTCGTCGACACCACGGTGCCGAGCGGGTTCAACGACGCCGAGATGATGTAGCTGATCGGGAACAACGCCCACAGCACCGCGATCACGCCGACGACGTGACGCCAACCGACCTCACGGAACCAACGCATCCCGCTGAGCTTGTGCTCCCTGGGCGGCTTGGCGCCGGGCGGCACTGCACGGCGCTTCTGGCGGTCCGGCTGGTCGAGCTTGTCGAGGGTGATGCCGGGGTCGGACACGTTGCTGGTCATGTCAGTTCACATCCTCGAGGGCGCGGGTGGCGCGGAACTGGATCGCGGCGATCACGCCGGTCAGGACGAAGAGCACGACCGACACGGCGGAGGCGAAGCCGATCTCGGCGCCGCCGGCACCGAAGGCCAGCCGCAGGATGTAGCTGATCAGGATGTCGGTGCCACCGGCCGTCGGGTTCTCGGGCGTGAACGGACCGCCCTCGGTCAGGAGGTAGATCGCGTTGTAGTTGTTGAAGTTGAAGGCGAACGACGACACCAGCAGGGGCGCCACCGCGACCAGGAGCAGCGGGAAGGTGACCCTGCGGAACCCGGCGAAGCCACTCGCCCCGTCGATCGCGGCGGCCTCCTTGAGGTCCTCCGGGATGGAGGTCAGCGCGCCGGTGCAGACCAGGAACATGTAGGGGAAGCCCATCCAGAGGTTCGTCAGCAGCACCGCGACCTTGGCCATCGTCGCGTCACCGAACCACTGGATGTCGAGCCCCAGGGTGTTGTTGATCAGACCGAAGTCGCGGTTGAAGAAGCTCGCCCACAACAGCAGCGAGATGAAGCCCGGGATCGCGTAGGGGAGGATCAGGATCGCCCGGTAGATCTTCTGCCCACGAAGCCGTGGGTCGCTCAGCGTCGAGGCGAGCCCCAGGCCCAGCAGGAACGTGGTGCCGACCGACAAGGTGGCGAACAGCAGTGTCCAGACCAGGATCCGGAGGAAGTCGCTGCTGATCCGCTGGTCGGTGAAGATCCGCTTGTAGTTGTCGAGGCCGACGTTGGCCTGCCACGACTGGTCGGCGACGCGCTCGCCGGCCTCGTCGACGAAGAACTCCCGGTCGCCGCGCAGCACCGGCGAGTAGACCGTGCCGGTGTCGGTGTCCGTGATCGTGTCGGCGGCCTCGTCGTACTCGAGCTTGGTGCGGCCCTCGAAGGCCTCGCGGATGCCGAGCTGGCGGATCGCGCCGTTGTCGGTCGGGACGGTGAAGTCCGCGAGCGCCTCCTGGGCATCGTTGACCTGGACCGGCGTGAGCAAGGTGTAGCCGCTGGCCTCGGTCACGAACCCGTCGGCGACGGTCGCGTCCTCCAGCGGCTCCAGGCCCTCGGCGTCACCGAGGAAGGTCTCGTCGGTCTCGGGGTCGACCAGGAGGAAGACGAAGGGACCCTCGGTCTCAGAGCCGGAGGTGCCGACGGAGAGGTTGTAGCGCGGCGCGTCGGGGGTCTGCACGACCGAGGAGCCGATGATCTGGGCGACCGCCTCGTCCTTGGTACCGCGGGTGCCGTCACCGTAGTTGGTCGTCGAGAGCTGAGCGGTCAGCACGATCGGGTAGACCACGAAGCAGATCAGCAGGAGGGTGCCGGGCACGAGGTACTTCGCCGGCACGCCGCGGCCGGTCGCGTACGTCGCCAGCAGCACTCCCGTGATCGTCCAGACCGCGACGAGCAGGAACCACTTTTCGAGGCCCAGCAGGGTCGGCGTGACCGCAGCGGCGAGAGCGAAGACCAGACCCAGCGCCACGATCTTCACCAGCAGCGGCAAGACGTGCATCTCACGCTTCTCGCGACGGGAGCGCCGACGCGTCGGCGGCTGGTCGGTGAGCTGATCGGACACGACGGGCTCCTGACGCGGACGGGACTCAGGTTGGTGGGGTCGCCCGGCCCGGCCCGGAGCAGCGCGCTCCGGGCCGGGACGGACGTGGAGACGTCAGGAGCCGTTGATGGCTTCGGAGATCGTCTTGCCGGTGGCCTTCATCGTCTTGGCCGGGTCGGCGCCGCCGACGATGGCCGAGTAGGCCTTGCCCAGGGGCTCCCACACCGACGCCATCGCCGGGATGGCCGGCATCGGCTGGGCCGCGTTGGCGGCCTCGGCGAAGAGCGCGGTGTCCGGGTCGTCGGCCTGGATCGACTCCTGCAGCGAGAGCAGGGCCGGGGGCAGCGAGGCGTCCTCGTACATCGTGGTCATCGCCTCCTCGTTGTTCACGCCGCTGTTGACGAACTCCTGCGCGAAGGCAGCGTTCTCGGCGTTGGAGGCGACCATGAAGGCCTGCGCACCCATGAAGGGCTGCGCGGCCTTCTGGCCGGCGAAGCCGGGGATCGGCTGGATCGCGTAGTCGATGCCGCTGTCGCGGACGTCGGCGAGCGCCCAGGGGCCGGAGATCAGGAAGGCGGCCTTGCCCTCGGTGAACAGCGCGATGGAGTTGTCGCCGCTGATCGAGCGGCGCAGCACCTTGTCGCCCTTCTCGCCGAGCTGGGAGATCTTCTGCGCGGCCTTGATGGATCCAGGACCGCCGACGCCGAGGTCCGTCGGGTCGTAGCTGCCGTCGGCCTTGGTGCCGAACATGTAGCCGCCCATGGAGGTGTAGAGCGGGTTCATGTGGTAGGCGTCGCCGAGCTCGCCGACGGGCAGGTTGAGTGCCGACTCGACGTCGCCGGCCTTGACGGCAGCCTCGCCCTCCTTGAGGGCGGCGTCGAGCGTCTTCGGCTCGTCGGGGGCCACCTCGGTGTTGCGGTAGAGCGCCAGCGCCTCGATGCCGTAGGGGACGCCGTAGAGCTGACCGTCGTACGTCGTGGCCTGGACAGCCTTGGGCGAGTAGCCGGAGAGCTCGTCGGCGGTGAGCTGGAGCGGCTCGATCGCACCGTTCTGGACCAGGTTGCCGATCCAGTCGTGCGCACCGACGACGACGTCGGGACCGTTGTTGGCCTCGTTGGCGGTGACGAAGTTGGTCTGCAGGTCGGTGGAGACAGCCTGGACCTCCACGCTGATGCCGTTGGCCTCACCGAAGGGATCGGCCACGGCCTTGACGGCGTCGATCTTCAGGGCGTCGGTCCAGATGACCAGGTCGGCGTCGGCGCGGGCGGGTGCGCCCTCCTCGGACGCGGCCGTCTCCGCGGGAGTCTCCTCCGGCGTGGTCGTCTGGGCCTCGGTGTCGCCCCCGCCACCGCCGCAGGCCGCCAACAGGAACGTGGCGGCCACGGCGGGCGCGAGAGCCCGGGCGAACTTGCGCATGTGGATCCTTGGGGTCAGGGGGAAGGACTCCGGCTGGCGTCCCTCGGAAGGTGTGTGATCGGCGACACGCTAGCAACGATTTCAGCGCTTGCAAAGAGTTGCAGCAACTTGTTGCGAAGTGAGTCCGTCGTCGGGCTAGATTGAGGCATGACCGTCCGCCTGTCGCACATCGCCGAGCGCGCTGGCGTCAGCATCGCGTCCGTGTCCCGGGTGCTCAACGACAAGCCCGGGGTCGCCGAGCCCACGCGTCGTGCCGTCCTCACCGCGATCGACGTCCTCGGCTACGAGCGACCCAGCCGGCTGCGCAGCCGCGACGCCGGCCTGATCGGCCTGATCGTCCCCGAGCTGGAGAACCCGATCTTCCCGCGGATGGCCCAGGCCATCGAGGTGGCCCTGGTCCGGCACGGCTACACCCCGGTGCTGTGCACCCAGAGCCTCGGCGGGGTCCACGAGGACGACTACGCCACCACCCTGATGGACCGGGGCGTCTCGGGGATCATCTTCGTCTCCGGCATCCACGCGATCCACGACACCGACGCCAGCCGCTACCAGGCCTACGTCGACGGCGGACTACCGATCGTCCTGGTCAACGGCAGCATCCCCAAGATCGGCGCGACCTGCATCTCCGCCGACGACCACGAATCGGTGGATCTGGCCGTCAGCCACCTTGTCTCGTTGGGACATCAGCGGATCGGCCTCGCCACCGGCCAGGCTCGCTACCAGCCCGTCGTACGCCGGATCGAGGGCTACAAGGCGTCGATGCGGGCCCGGGTCGACGCCGGCCTGCAGGACGCCGACCTCGACGAGCTGATCGACTGCACGGTCTTCACGATGGAGGGCGGTGCCACCGCGGCACACACCCTGCTCGACCGGGGCGCCACCGCGATCGTGTGCGGGTCGGACCTGATGGCGATCGGGGCGATCACCACCGCCCGCCGGCGCGGTCTGCGCGTCCCCGAGGACGTGTCGGTCGTCGGCAGCGACGACAGCACGCTGATCCAGTACACCGACCCCCCGCTGACCACGGTCCGGCAGCCGGCCGACGCCATCGGTCGGGCGGCCGCCGCCTCGCTGGTGGACCAGATCTCAGGAGTGGCCCCGATGACCTCGGAGATGCTCTTCCGGCCCGAGCTGGTGGTCCGCTCGACCACCGCCGCGGCACCCCGCTCCATGGCCTGAGACGGCTGGCTCACATCGTGACCGACGGGTGCCGCAATAGTTTGCGCTTGCAGCAAGGGTCGGGCATGACTCACCATGGAGCGGTGACTTCTTCCGCCACTCTCCCGACGACTCCGCTGACCCGACCCGCCGAACAGGGGCCCGTGACGCCACTGTGGTGGCACAGCGCGGTCGTCTACCAGGTGTACCCCCGATCCTTCGCCGACGGCAATGGCGACGGGGTCGGGGACCTGCCCGGGGTCACCGCCCGGCTGCCCTACCTGAGCGACCTCGGTGTCGACGCGGTGTGGCTCTCGCCCTACTACGTCTCCCCGATGGCCGACGCCGGCTACGACGTCGCCGACTACCGCGACATCGACCCGCTCTTCGGCACCCTCGGCGACGCGGAGACGCTGATCGTCGAGGCCCACCGCCGCGGTATCAGGGTGATCGCCGACCTGGTGCCCAACCACACCTCCGACGAGCACGTATGGTTCCAGGCCGCCCTCGCCGCTGCGCCTGGCTCGCCCGAGCGCGAGCGCTACCTGTTCCGCGATGGCCGCGGCCCCGCGGGGGACCAGCCGCCCAACGGCTGGCGCAGCGTCTTCGGCGGTGGCGCCTGGTCGCGGGTCACCGAGGCCGACGGCCGTCCCGGCCAGTGGTACCTGCACATCTTCGACCCGAAGCAGCCGGACCTGAACTGGGCGAACCCCGAGGTGCACGAGGAGTTCCTCGACATCCTCCGCTTCTGGCTCGACCGGGGCATCGACGGCTTCCGGGTCGATGTCGCGCACGGGATGGTCAAGGCCGAGGGTCTGCCCGACTGGGACCAGGACCAGGAGATGCTCGACGGCGCCAACCCCGACGGCGAGCGACCGCCGATGTGGGACCAGGACGGCGTCCACGAGATCTATCGCGAGTGGCGCGCCGTGCTCGACGAGTACGACGGCCGGATGCTGGTCGCCGAGGCCTGGGTGGAGCCGGCCTCGCGCCTCGCGCTCTACCTGCGCCCCGACGAGATGCACCAGGCCTTCAACTTCCACTACCTGGGCTCGCTCTGGGCGGCGCCGCAGATCCGCGAGGCCATCGAGACCTCCCTGGAGGCCAACGAGCTCGTCGGCGCTCCCACGACGTGGGTGCTCAGCAACCACGACGTCGTCCGCCATGCGAGCCGGCTCGGCCTGCCCGAGCCGGGAATCCACAACCACCACGGCATCGGACCGAGCGACCCGCAGCCTGACGAGGAGCTCGGCCTCCACCGGGCGCGGGCCGCGAGCACGCTGATGCTGGCCCTCCCCGGCTCGGCCTACCTCTACCAGGGCGAGGAGCTCGGCCTGCCCGAGCACGGCACCCTGCCCGACAGCTTCCGCCAGGACCCGTCGTGGTTCCGCCACGAGGGCGAGGTCGTCGGCCGCGACGGCTGCCGGGTGCCGATCCCGTGGACGGCCGACGCTCCGGCCTTCGGCTTCAACGACACCGGCGAGAGCTGGCTGCCGCAGCCCGAGAGCTTCGCCCGCTATGCCGTCGACCAGCAGGCCGGCGTCGACGGCTCGACGCTCGAGCTCTACCGCTCGCTGCTTGCCCTCCGCAAGGAGCACGAGCTCGGCGCCGGCGGCGTCGCCGTCGTCGAGGGGTACGACGAGGACGTGCTCGCGCTGGAGCGGACGACGCCGGTCGGGCGCTACCTGGTGCTGACCAACTTCGGCGTGGAGCCGGTCGCGCTGCCGGACAATGCCAGGGTGCTGGTCTCCAGCGCCGATCTGTTGGACGGCGGCGTGCCGACCGATGTGACCGTGTGGGCCCTCCTGCCGGGCTGAGGGCTGTGGCTGGGTTCGGTCCAGCCCTAGGTGGGTCCCTGGCCTCCCCTGGGGATTGGCTGCTTCTGGCTGGGTTCCGCTGGCTCTCGGCACGTTCGCGCGTGGTCGACCTCGCCGAGGGATCAACTCGCCCTCCCCCGCTGCGCTCCTCCGAGCGAGCGGACCCCTCGGCTAGAGGTTTCATGTCGCGCGTTCCTCGCGCCATGACGGAGGGCCACTACTGGTGGCGGATGTGCCTGGGCACGTTCCTGATGGCATGACAGAGGGCCACCCCGTAGCTCATCGGCTGCGGGGTGGCCCTTGGTGCTGCGTGGTGGCCGCTGTGTCTGGTCCTACTGGCCGACGGAGGTGCCGGTGGAGCGGAGGTTCTCGCACGCCTCCTGGACGCGGGCGGCCATGCCGGCCTCGGCGGCCTTGCCCCACGCGCGCGGGTCGTAGATCTTCTTGTTGCCGACCTCGCCGTCGACCTTGAGGACGCCGTCGTAGTTGGCGAACATGTGCGCCGCGACAGGCCGCGTGAAGGCGTACTGGGTGTCGGTGTCGACGTTCATCTTGATCACGCCGTAGTCGACGGCCGCTGCGATCTCCTCGGGCAGGGAGCCCGAGCCGCCGTGGAAGACGAGGTCGAAGGGCAACGCGTCGGAGTCGAGTCCGAGCTTGTCCACGACCGCAGCCTGCGCCTGCTTGAGGATCTCCGGCCGCAGCTTGACGTTGCCGGGCTTGTAGACGCCGTGCACGTTGCCGAAGGTCAGCGCGGTCAGGTAGCGGCCGTTCTCGCCGGTGCCGAGCGCCGCGACGGTCGCGAGCGCGTCGTCGGTGGTGCTGTACAGCTTGTCGCCGGAGCCTCCCTCGACGCCGTCCTCCTCGCCGCCGACGACGCCGACCTCGATCTCGAGGACGATGTGCGCGGCGGCCGCCTTCTCCAGCAGCTCCTCGGCGATGGTGAGGTTCTCGTCGAGCGGTACGGCGGAGCCGTCCCACATGTGCGACTGGAAGAGCGGCGTGTGGCCGTTCTTGACGCGCTCGAGGGAGAGGTCGAGCAGCGGCCGGACGAAGCCGTCGAGCTTGTCCTTGGGGCAGTGGTCGGTGTGGAGAGCGATGTTGACCGGGTAGCCCTTGGCGACCTCGGCGGCGTAGGCGGCGAAGGCGGCCGAACCGGTGACCATGTTCTTCACGGAGGGCCCGGAGAGGTACTCCGCTCCCCCCGTGGACACCTGGATGATGCCGTCGCTGCCGGCGTCGGCGAAGCCCTTGAGCGCGGCGTTGAGCGTCTGCGAGGAGCTCACGTTGATGGCCGGGTAGGCGAAGGAATCGCGCTTCGCCTTGTCGAGCATCTCCGCGTACACCTCGGGAGTGGCGATGGGCATGGTCGTCTCCTGGGGTCTGGGGCCGGAAAGTCCACCTTAGGGCGTGGGTCGCTGCCGCGAGCAAGCCCGTTCAACCGGTGGTCTGGCTCTCCGCCTCGCCGTCCTCGTCAGGCTCCCGGCCTGGCGTGGGCAGGTCGAATCGACGGATCGCGGCCCGGAAGACGACGTAGTAGACCACCGCGAAGGCCAGCCCCACCGGGATGATCAGCAGCGGCCTGGTGGCGATGGTGAAGTTCAGGACGTAGTCGATCGCACCGGCGGAGAAGGCGAAGCCGTCCTGGATGCCGAGGACGTTGGTGAGGGCCATCGACATGCCGGTCAGAACGGCGTGGATCAGGTAGAGCGGCCAGGCCACGAACATGAACGCGAACTCCAGCGGCTCGGTGACCCCGGTGACGAACGAGGTCAGCGCGCCCGAGAGCATCACGCCGCCGACGATCCTGCGCCGGCCCGGCAACGACTCGTGGTAGATCGCGAGGGCCGCGGCGGGGAGCGCGAACATCATGATCGGGAAGAAGCCGGTCATGAACGCGCCGGCCGTGGGATCGCCGTTGAGGAAGCGGGCGATGTCTCCGCGCACGATCGTCCCGTCGGCGGTCTCGAAGTCCCCGACGGCGAACCAGGGCACGCTGTTGACGATGTGGTGCAGCCCCAACGGCACCGAGAGCCGGTTGACGAATCCGTAGATCGCCGGGCCGAGGATGTCGTTGCCCACCAGCCACTCGCCGAGTCGGGTGAGCCCGTAGTCGAAGGTCGGGTAGACGAACGAGAGCAGCACCCCGGTCACCAGGCTCGCCATCGCGGCCACGATCGGCACGAAGCGCCGACCGCCGAAGAAGGCGAGGTAGGTGGGCAGCTTGATCCGGTGGTAGCGCTGCCACAGCACCGCCGACAACAGGCCGATCACGATGCCTCCGAAGACGCCGTAGTCGATCAGCTCGGAGGAGTCACCCACCTCGAGGACGTACGGCGACATCGCCACCGTGACCGCCTCGAACACCAGGTAGCCGACCAGGGCAGCCACCGCCGTGGACCCGTCAGACCTGCGGGCGAACCCCACCGCGACCCCCACCGCGAAGAGCAGCCCGAGGTGGCTGAAGAGCGTGCCGCCGGCGGCCGCCAGGACGTCCGCGACCGGCTCCAGCCACGACCACCGCGACGCGAGCGCCAGGCCGCTGTCCCCGGCCCCGAGCATGTCGGGCTGACCCAACCGGAGCAGCAGCGCCGCGACGGGGAGCGCGGCGATCGGGAGCATCAGACTGCGGCCGAGCCGCTGCAGCACGCCGAGTCCCGGCCTGCGAGGAGACGCGCCGGATTGCGGGGCCGGCGCCTGATCCCCCTGGACTGCCATCCGGCCTCCGTCCTCGTCCCGGATCGAGGTGTGGTGCCGGGTCACGCACCGGCACCAAGTGGTTAGATCGAGCCATGCCTCCACCCAGCAGCCAGGCCGAGCAGGTCATCGCCGGTCTGGGTGGCAGCGACAACATCGTAGAGATCGAAGCGTGCATCACCCGCCTCCGCGCCGAACTTTCCGACACTGGTCTGGTCGATGAAGCCCTTCTCAAGGGCGCCGGAGCGCACGGGGTGATGCGCGCGGGCTCGGTCGTGCAGGTGGTCGTCGGCCCCGACGCCGACACGATCGCGAGCGCGATCGAGGACCTCCTGTGAACCACGCCACGAGACAGTCCGCTCCCCGCGGGCTTTCGCGGGGACCCCGCTGATGGTGCACATCCTCTCGCCCGTCGCGGGTGTCCGGCAGGAGGTGAGCGCGATGCCCGACCCGGTCTTCGCCGCCGGGCTCGTGGGGCCGGGAGCGGCGATCATGCCCGGTCCCGGCACGCAGGTGGCCGTCTCGCCGATCGCGGGGGTGATCGCCAAGGCCCACCCGCACGCCTTCGTCGTGCAGAGCGACGCCGGGCCGAGCGTGCTCGTGCACCTCGGCATCGACACCGTCCACCTCGGGGGCGAGGGTTTCACCGTCCTGGTCGAGGAGCATGCGCGGGTCGAGGCCGGCGACGACGTCGTGAGGTGGGACCCGTCGTACGTCGAGCAGAGCGGCTACTCGCCCATCTGTGCCGTCGTCGTCCTCGACTGCCCCTTCGCCGCGCACGCTCTCGGCGCGGCCGGCTCCTCCGTCGGGACGGCGGAGGCCCTCTTCGACGTCGACTGCTGAGTCCTGGACTCGGAGCACCACAGACGAAGGTCAGGGGGCCGAATGACCGAGAGAACGGACGCGCTGGACCCGGTTTCGGGTGCAGGGAGCTTTGTGCGGAGCGTGCTCACGCCAGCCTTCCTGGTCGTGCTCCTGGCACGACCTGCCCTCCGCCGGACCGACGGCTGGGCCTTGACCGTTGCTCGGGCCTCGGTGCTCCTGGCGCTGCTGGCTCTGGCCGGCGCTCTGCTCGTGCTCGCGGGCGGGGTGGTCACCGGGGGCATCGTGACCTTCTGAGCCCGGACTCAGCCGGACCAGGAGTGGTCGCCGGCGAGATCGGCGTGCTGGCGCACCCAGCTGTGCATCGCGATCGCCGCAGCGGCGGAGGCGTTGATCGAGCGGGTGGACCCGAACTGGGTGATCGAGAAGGTGCCGTCGCAGGCGGCCCGTGCCGCGTCGGAGAGCCCCGGGCCCTCCTGACCGAAGAGCAGGCACACCGAGCGGGGCAGCACGAGCGTCTCGATCGGCTCGGATCCGGGCAGGTTGTCGATGCCGAGGAGGGAGATGCCGCGGCCGTGCAGGTCGGCGGAGAGCGACCTCACGTCGTCGTGGTGGCGCAGATGCTGGTAGCGGTCGGTCACCATCGCCCCACGGCGGTTCCAGCGCCGGTTGCCGACGATGTGCACCTCGGCGGCCAGGAACGCATTGGCCGTGCGCACGATGGTCCCGATGTTGAAGTCGTGCTGCCAGTTCTCGATCGCGACGTGGAAGTCGTGCCGCCGGGTGTCCAGGTCGGCCACGATGGCGGCCATGGTCCAGTAGCGGTAGCGGTCCACCACGTTGCGCCGGTCACCTTCGGCGAGCAGCGCAGCGTCGTACTGCTCCCCCTCGGGCCAGGCTCCCACCCACGGTCCGACGCCGACCTCGGGCTGTCCGTGCGGCATCGGGTCGTACGGCGCCCGCGCCTCGCCGGTCGGGTCGCTGTCCTGGTCCACCCTGGAATCGTAGGAGGCGACCGCGGCTGGGAGTCGTGGCCTAGGGTTTCCTGCGTGATCGACCTCGTGGCTGCCGCGCCCCTGCTGCTCGGGCTGGACTGGATGGACCCCGAGTGGCTCCTCGACCAGTTCGGGGACCAGATGTTCTGGGTGAGCGTCGTGATCGTCTTCATCGAGTGCGGGCTGCTGTTCCCGATCCTGCCGGGCGACTCGCTGCTGTTCAGCGTCGGCCTGTTCGTGCACCGCTCGGAGGCCGGCCAGGCCGGGATCGACTACGGGATCGTCTCGGTCTGCGTGATCCTCAGCCTGTCGGCGTTCCTGGGCAACGTGGTCGGCTACGAGATCGGCCGCGCGCTCGGTGAGCCGCTCCAGGAGCGTGGCGGCCGCTTCCTGAAGAAGAAGTACTTCGACCAGACCCACGCGTTCTTCGAGCGGTACGGCGCCCGGGCGCTCGTGCTCGGTCGCTTCGTGCCGATCGTGCGCACCTTCATCACCGTCGTCGCCGGCATCGGCAAGATGGACCGGCGACACTTCTTCGTCTGGTCGTTCGTAGGCGCGGTCCTGTGGGCCACGGGGCTGACCCTGCTCGGCTACTTCCTGGGCGGCATCGAGCTGCTCCAGCACAACATCGAGGCCGCCGTCCTGGTGATCGTGTTCATCTCGGTGCTCCCGATGGTCGTGGAGTACTGGAGGCACCGGCGGGCCGCGGCGAGCGCACGCTCGTGAATCGTTCCCCTCTGGGAGCCTGAGCGGGTGGACGCCCAGCAGACCCTCGACCGGGCGCTGCGGCGCGGTCGCACCTCGGTGCGACAGCGGCTGCAGCGCTTCCGCAGCAACGCCTGGCACATCGCGCAGTGCGCCCTCGCGGCCGGTGTCGCCTGGTTCGTCGCGGCCGACCTGCTCGGCCACCCGCAGCCGTTCTTCGCCCCGGTCGCCGCGGTGCTCTGCCTGGGCACGTCCTACGGCCAGCGGCTGCGCCGGGTCGTCGAGGTCACGCTGGGCGTCGCCATCGGCGTCTTCATCGCCGACCTGTTCGTGCTGCTCCTCGGGTCCGGCGCGTGGCAGCTCGCCGTCGTCGTCGGCGTGGCGATGTCGGTCGCGTTCCTCCTCGACGCCGGTCGCCTGTTCATCACCCAGGCAGCGGTGCAGGCCATCGTGGTGACGGCGCTGGTGCCAGAGCCCGGTGCGGCCCTGACCCGCTGGAGCGACGCCCTCGTCGGAGGGGCCGTTGCGATCGTCGCGGCCACCGTCGTACCACGAGCGCCGCTGCGTCGGCCCCGGGAGCAGGCTGCGGTGGTGGTCTCCAAGATCTCCGAGCTGCTGCGCGGCGCGTCCGAGGTGATGCTCGACGGTCACGTCGAGCGGGCGCTGGCGCTCCTGGCCGACGCGCGGGCCACCGATGGTCTGATCCGCGAGCTCCAGGACGCCTCGGACGAGGGGCTGTCCGTCGTGGCGTCCTCGCCGTTCCGGGTGCGCCACAAGGAGCCTCTGCGCCGGATGGCCGACGTGGTCGAGCCGCTGGACCTCGCGCTGCGCAACACGCGGGTGCTGGTGCGGCGGGCAGCGGTCGCGGCTCACCGGCGCGAGCCCGTGCCGCGCGGCTACGCCGTGCTCTGCGCCGAGCTCGCCGATGCCGCCGACCTGGTCGCCGCCGAGCTGGCGGCCGACCGGATGGCCGTGGCCGCGCAGCCGGCGCTCCTCGAGCTGGCCGCGGCCAGCGCCCGCGTCGAGCGCAGCCACGACCTGTCGGCCGAGGTGATCCTCGCCCAGGTCCGCTCGGTGGTGGCTGACCTGCTGCGGATCACAGGGCTAGGGGTGCTGGAGTCCTCGGACGCGCTGCCGCCGATGGAGCCCTGAGGCTCCTCCTGGGCGGGCCCGAGCAGCGCCGACTGGTCAGAGCCAGGAGTAGAGCCTGACCTGCGTGCCGTGGTCGCCCGACCGCACCTGCACGAGGTCGCACAGCTGGTTGGCCATCCAGATGCCACGCCCGTGCTCGGAGGTCAGGTCGAGCGGGGTCCGTCCGACCAGCGGGTCGTGGATCCGACCGTCGTCCCAGACCTCGACCGCCAGCGCCCCCGCCTCGTCCCAGATCCGCAGGACGCCGCCACCTTGGGCGTGCAGGACGCTGTTGGCCGCCACCTCGTGCGCGGCGAGCACCAGGTCGTCGGTGACGGAGGGGTGCAGACGGGCCGCCTCGCAGGCCCGTCGCACGACCGCGCGCACCGTGCCGAGGTCGGTCCCCTCGAACGCGAGGGTCGAGGCGTCGACCGGAGGCTCGGGGAGCCGGTGGGAGAAGCCCTGCCAGGCGTGTTCGTGGCCGGCGTACGGCACCGAGTCACGCTGGACGTGCCGCACCGGGTGGTTGCGGAATGCCTCCTCGACGACGGCGGCCGGCAGCGAGTCGACGTCGTAGGGGCAGAGCAGCCGCCAGTCCGGACCGGAGTCGAAGGCAAGGTTGAGCAGCGACTCGTGCAGCTGCGCCTCCGCGATCTCCGCGTCGCGACGGCCGGCCCAGACGGGCTCGCCGATGCCGCGCACCGGTCCCTGGCCGCGATGGGCGTCGAGGAAGTCCCGCCAGGCCGGGATGATGCACGCGGGGTTGCCACCGACGCTTCCCATGTCGCCCCAGGCCACCTGCTCGGCAGCGTCGCCGAGGGCCGCCCGGAGCAGCCGGATCCGGTCGGGGAGCATCACGACCAGCACGGGCTCGTCACGGTCGATGCCTTCGCGCAGGAACGGCACCAGGGCAGGCACCAGGCCACTGGCTCCTTCGTAGAAGGCCACCTCGTGGCTGAAGCCCAAGACATCCTTCTCGTCGTCGACGGTGAGCGTCATGACACCTCCCCCCCAGTGCTGATTCGCACGTCGCCCCCGGCGTGCCCTTGCCACTCTGCGCCTTTCCGAGCAGATCCTCCACCTGGTACGGACCACCTTCGGGCACTGTGTGGCCGGGCACCCGGGACGGGGACATCCCCCTGGGCATCAAGCTAGAAGACGACGATGCTGCTGGCTCGTTCGGAGCGGGTCAGCGCGCGCAGAACGGCGGCCTGGCCATGGGTGTCGACCGCCACCGCTGCGAGCAGGGTGAACACCTGGCGTGCGACGGTGCGCGGGAAGACCGGCGTCTCCACCCCGAGGCTCGCGGCGAGGTCGTCGGCGTGCACCATCATCTCCATCATCCGGGTGAGCAGGAAGTCGTCGGCGGTCATCGACCAGTGCCACCACGGCATCTGCACGGACTGCAAGGAGTCGGTCGGCCACGGCTGCAGGTCCGCCAGGGCCCGCGCCACCCGGGACACCACGGCGCCGGGCCCATCGCCCGCGGAGCGCTCGGCACCGGTGCGGATGCTGAGGTTCGCCTCGTCGTCGATGTCGGCGCGCACCCAGGCGGCCCGGCGGTAGTGCTCCACGAGCGTCACCGGGTTGTCGACACCGCGCAGCGCCCGGTCCACCGAGGCCGAGTGGCCGGAGACGACCTGGACCCCGAGGTGGTGGGCGAGCCCGCCGATCGTCATGCCCGGCAACGCACTCTGCTGCGTCCAGCGCGCCGCCACGTCGGGGTGGCGGAGGAGCGCGAGGGTGATCTCGCCGGCCTCCAGGAATGCTGCTCTCCTCGTCACCGGAGCGCGGCCGCCTCGTCGAGCTGCGCCTTGGTGAGCACCGATAGCACCTTGAGCCCGACGTCCTCGAGCGGGTGGGTGCCGGTGCTGCTGCGGTCGATCGCACAGACCACGGCCTCGACGATCGCCCCGGCCTCCCGCAGCGCCATCGTGGCGTCGCGGACCGCTCCACCCGTGGTGATCACGTCCTCGACCAGGGTGATCCGGCGACCAGCGACGTCGGGACCCTCCGCGAGCTTGCAGGTGCCGTACTCCTTGGCCTTCTTGCGGACGAAGATCGTGGGCAGCGCGGTGCGCGCGCTCAGCACGGAGGCGATCGGGATGCCACCCAGCTCCAGGCCACCGAGCAGCTCGGTGTCGGCCGGCACCAGGTCGACCATCTGGTCGACGACCCGGGCCAGCAGCACGGGATCGGACTCGAAGAGATACTTGTCGAAGTACTCCGAGGACACCTGCCCGGACCTCAGCGTGAACGAGCCGGTCAGGCGGCAGCAGGCGTCGACGTCGCGGGCCAGGGCGGTGGGATCGCTCATGCTGCCCACCCTACGAGGCCCGCGGGCGACCCTGCGGCACGGTTCGGCTACGAGGGGGCCGACGCGCTCTTCTCCTCCGACGAGACCAGGTGACCGAAGGCGATCAGCCGGTTGTCGGTGTGGAAGAGCTCCGAGCAGGTCGTCAAGGTGATCAGCCGGGGGTGGTCGACCGGCCCCACCCCACCTCCGGGGTTGACCGGCGTCTCGTCGACGACCCAGACGTCCCGGAAGGACACCACCAGCGCGTTGGGGTCGGTGTCGAGGACGTAGGTGTGCACGCGGTCCCGGGTCTCGACGAGCACCTCGTCACCCGGTTGCAACGAGGGCATGTCTCGCAGCGGCTCCCCGTGGGTGACCCGGTGGGCAGCGAGGGCGTAGTTGCCCCGCTGACCGGCCTGGGCCGTCCCCTCGAAGTGACCGAAGCCGCGCGCGAGCACGTCGTCGGCGACGCCCTCGAGGACAGGGATGACGTAGTCGTCACCGAAGCGCGGGATCCGGATCAACGCGGTCGCGGTGCCGAGCGGCACCGAGGCAGGTCCGGCGGCACCGGGACCAGCGCCGCCGTCGTCGGTCTCCCCGCGCGCGTCCGCCGGCGGCCCCTGCCGCCAGGTCTTCTCCAGGGCCTCGACGGCCTCACGCTGCGCTCGCTCGGAGACGATGTTGGTGCCGAAGAACTGCCAGCCGACGAAGCCCAGCATGGCCAGCCCCGTCACCACGCACCCGAGACCCAGCCAGAACGCCACGCCCCGTCGCTGCCGTCGCCCCCCGATCATGTCCCCGATCATCCCTCACCAGTGGTGAGGACTGTGCCGGGGCGGAGCGACGGGGGCAGCCGGCGGGCGCGCCGCGCCCCCTACAGTCAAGGGATGGCCGCCCCCAGCCCTCGCACCGCACAGCGCCTCCACGGCGTGCCACCCACGATCTTCGCCGAGATGTCGGCGCTGGCCCTCCGCACCGGCGCGCTCAACCTCGGGCAGGGGTTCCCCGACGTCGACGGCCCCAGCCGCGTGGTCGACGCCGCGGTCGCGGCGATGCGCGAGGGGCGCAACCAGTACGCCCCCGGGATCGGCTTCCCCGAGCTGCGCGCCGCGATCGCCGGCCACCAGCGCCGCCACTACGGCATCGAGCTCGATGCCGACACCCAGGTCGTCGTGACCGCGGGGGCGACCGAGGCCATCGCCGCGGCCCTGCTGGCACTGGTCGACCCCGGTGACGAGGTGGTCGTGCTGGAGCCGTTCTACGACTCCTACGTCGCGTGCATCGCGATGGCCGGCGGCGTACGACGTCCGGTGACACTGCGCGCCCCCGACTTCCGGCTCGACGTGGAGGGGCTGCGCGCGGCGGTGAGCGAGCGCACCAAGCTGATCCTGCTGAACACGCCCCACAACCCCACCGGGACGGTGCTCACCCGAGCGGAGCTGGCGGCGGTCGCCGAGGTCGCGATCGAGCACGACCTCCTCGTGGTGACCGACGAGGTCTACGAGCACCTGCTCTTCGACGGCGGCGAGCACCTGCCCCTGTGCACGCTGCCGGGCATGTGGGAGCGCACCATCAGCGTCTCCAGCGCCGGCAAGACCTTCTCCTTCACCGGGTGGAAGGTGGGTTGGGCCACGGGGCCCGCCGAGCTGGTCGCCTGCGTCTACTCCGCCAAGCAGTGGCTGACCTTCAGCAACGCGGCGCCGCTGCAGCCGGCGATCGCGCAGGCGCTGGACCAGGAGTCCGGCTTCTACGACGGGCTGGCGCGCGAGCTCGAGGCCAAGCGTGACCTGCTCTGCTCAGGTCTCGCCGACCTCGACCTCGAGGTGTTCGTCCCCGAGGCGACCTACTTCGTCACCACCGACGTCCGGCGCTACGGCTTCCCCGACGCGATGGCCTTCTGCCTGGCACTGCCCGAGCGGGCCGGCGTCGTTGCCATCCCCTCACAGGTCTTCTACGACGACCAGGACGAAGGCCGGCACAAGGTGCGATGGGCGTTCTGCAAGGAGGCGGAGGTCATCGAGGAGGGCCTGCGCCGGCTGCTGTCCGCCGACCTGGGTGCCTGAGCCTCAGAAGCGGATCAACCTGGCGTCGTCGGCGTCGAAGGACGTGCCCTTCTTTCCCTTGACCGAGGCCGAGAAGTCGATGGAGGACTTGCCGGGCTTCTTCGGCACGAGTGAGACACCGACCTGCTGCCACGACTTCGTGAGCCGGATCTTCGCCACGCTCTCGCCGACCTTCTTGCCCTTGCGCTCCTCGCGCAGGACCAGCTTGAGCTTCGCGCCGGTCTTGGACGACCGCACCCACAGGCTGCCGGTGTAGTTCCCGGACTGGCTCTTGGTGACCCAGCCGGGCGAGTCGGTCAGGATGACCTTGCCCTTGCCGCGGGTGCGCTGGAGGCGAGCCGCCTTCTTCCCGGAGTGCGACTTGCGGGTCAGCTTGAGCTTGACGCCGGACTTCTCCGCCTTCCAGCCCTTCGTGTTGCGGTCGAAGCCGGAGTTGCCCACGAGGTTCTTGCTCACACCGGGCGTGCCCGGCGGGGGTCCGCCCGGGCGGACCGGTGGCCGCGGCGTCGTGGACGGGCCGGAGGAGCCGAGATTGACGACGAAGACCGCGTGGTTCATCGGGTCGTCGGGCGCCCGCAGGTCGTAGCCGTCGGAGAGCCAGAGCTGCTCGTTGATGACCTCGACCGCTCGGACGTCGAGAATCCCGAGGGGCGCCAGCTCGATGTCCCAGCCCGGGACCAGGGTCTTGCTGGCCCAGTCGACCCGGCTGACGACCGTGGGGGGTCGCGCGACGAACAGGTCCCTGCCGTCGTCGGTGAAGTCCATCCCGTAGATCCGGTTGAGCCCCGGGATCACGAACTGAGCGCCCAGGGTGTTGGTCTCGTAGACGTAGGAGCGCAGGAACTCCACGTGTCCCACGTAGAGCGTGCCGTCGCCCGGGTTCCATGCCGCGCCGTTGACGTCGACGCCCACCTCCTGGAAGGAGTCGATCTGGAGGCTCCCCGACGAGCGGGTGAGCCGGAAGGCGGCCGGGAGCAGTCCCACGGCGCAGCAGGTGCCGGAGAACACGTACAGCGCGTCCTTGACCGGGTCGTAGGCCAGCGCCTGGATGTCGTCGGCCCTCTCGGTTCCTGCGCGCACCGCACCACCGAGCGAGAGGGCGTTGGCGAAGTCCGACCCCCGGACCCGACTCTTGAGGGCGCCGGTGACGGCATCGACCTCATAGATCGAGCGACCGTCGTCGTCGGCCAGCCAGAGCGAACCGTCACGAGCGACGTACGCCGACCCTTCGTGGTCCCGCGCCACGGTCGTGGAGCCGGCGAAGGGGCTGGTGCGCAGGAGGCGCTCCAGGTTGGGCGAGGGGGACGGCGGCAAGGTCGCACCAGCAGGGGCGGCCAGGCCGGCCACCGACAGCGGCACGACGGCCAGAGCGAGGGCGCACAGAAGGCGCACGGGGAGGTCCCAACGGAGTCCAGTCACGGGCAATATCTTGCGCCCCGGGCGGCGTGCACAACCCGGTCACCCAGACTGCTCCGTCTACGCCGATTGGACGATATGTGCCCTCACCAGACCGGCGGCTTCCCCGACGGCGCCGGACCTGTGGAAGGCGGATCCTGCGGTCCGTAGGTGGGCGGGCCCGACGGGGGGCCGGGGGGTTGCTGCGGTCGGCGGCGCAGGAACCAGTGCCGGCTGCGACCGCCGACGAGCAGACCCACCGACACCGCGGCGGGAACCCCGAAGGCCAGCCCCACCGGCAAGGTGAGCAGCGAGCACAGCGCGGTCATGACCCCCGAGGCGATCAGGAGGCCCCAGGCCCAGGTCACCCGTCGGAAGGCGAGCAGCGCCAGCACCATCGCAGCCAGGCACCAGAACAACGCCATCGCCGCCGTCACCCAGAGGAAGGACAGCAGGTCCGAGCTGGTCAGGCCGAGCTCGTCGAGCCCGGGGGCCTGCCGCACCGCCTCGAGCAGGGTGTCCTGCGCGACGAGCAGCATCAGCACCAGCAGGGAGAAGATGAAGCCCACCAGGCCGGCGCCCAGCCAGGTCAGCAGGACCGCTGCGGTCACCACACCGGGCCGCCTGTCCGGGGCGGGTCGCTGGGAAGGTGCGGGCACGCCGTAGGAAGCGGGCGGCATCGCGGCCTGCTCCTGCCCCGACGAGGGCCGTTGCTCGCCGAAGGGGTACGACGAGGCGGCCGGCTGCCCGGCCGAGGTGGTCGACGGCTGCTGGCCGGCAGGCTCCTGGGGGGGCCACGACGACGAGCCTTCGCTCGACGACGCGGCGCGGCCGCGGGCCGCCGCCGCGGCCGCCGGGGCCCGGCCGGCGAACCAGTCACGGGCTGGTGGGCTCCACATCATCGAGGCGGCGAAGGCCACCACGACCACGACGCCGATGAGCACGCCCTGCACGAAGTCGGCGACCACCCACATCCCGATGAAGAGCAGCACCGCGCTGACGGAGAAGCCGATGCGGGCACCCTTGTGGCGCTGGAAGACGAAGACGCCGAGCACGGCGGCGATCGCGGCGAGCGCGCCGTTGACCAGCACCGCCACGTGCAGGGCGTCGAGCACCCAGGCGGTGTCGACGCCGAGTCCCTGCCCGGGAGGGGTCGCGAGATAGGCCTCGATCCGCTCTCGCACGTCCACGGTGCGCAGGCTGGCCAAGGTGTCGAACAGCGAGAGGATGACCAGGACGCTCCCGGCCACACCCATCACTCCGGCCGTCGTCACCTGACGGGGTCGGGGCAGGTCAGTCATGTCGGCCATTCCACCATGCAGTCCCAACAGCGCCTCAGCCCGGATCCGGGCTCAGGGCGCCGTGAGCACCAGCCCCTCGCCCTCGGCTGCCACGTCGACCTCAACGGTGGCGCCGTCCACGACCTCGCCCGAGAGAAGCATCCGCGCCAGCGGGTCCCCGATGGCGCTCTGCACGAGCCGGCGCAGCGGCCGGGCGCCGTACGCCGGGTCGAAGCCGGTGTGCGAGAGCCACTCGTGGGCGGCGGGGCTGACCTGCACCGAGATCCGGCGCACCGCCAGCCGACGACCGAGCTCGGCGACCTGGAGGTCGACGATCACGGAGAGCTCGTCGGGGGTGAGCGCGTCGAAGAGCACGACCTCGTCGAGCCGGTTGAGGAACTCCGGCTTGAACGACGCCCGGACCACGCCCATCACCGACTCGCGCTTCCGGTCGTCATCGAGGGTGGGGTCGACCAAGAAGGTCGAGCCGAGGTTCGAGGTCAAGATCAAGACCACGTTGCGGAAGTCGACGGTGCGACCCTGGCCGTCGGTGAGCCGCCCGTCGTCCAGCACCTGGAGCAGGATGTCGAAGACCTCGGGGTGCGCCTTCTCCACCTCGTCGAGGAGCACCACGCTGTAGGGGCGGCGGCGGACAGCCTCGGTGAGCTGGCCACCCTCCTCGTAGCCGACGTAGCCGGGCGGGGCACCGACCAGCCGCGAGACGCTGTGCTTCTCGGAGTACTCGCTCATGTCGATGCGCACGATCGCGCGCTCGTCGTCGAAGAGGAAGTCGGCCAGCGCCTTGGCCAGCTCGGTCTTGCCGACACCGGTGGGGCCCAGGAACAGGAACGACCCGGTCGGGCGGTCCGGGTCGGAGATGCCCGCCCGCGAGCGTCGTACGGCGTCGGAGACGGCGCCGACCGCAGCCTTCTGGCCGATCAGCCGCTCCCCGATGACCTCCTCCATGCGCAGCAGCTTGGCGGTCTCGCCCTCGAGAAGCCGCCCGGTCGGGATGCCGGTCCAGGCCTCGACCACGTCGGCGATCTCCTCGGTCCCGACCTCCTCGCGCACCATCGGCTCCTCGCCGACACCTGCCTGCTCGGCCTCCGCCGCGGCGGCGATCTCCTTCTCGACGGCCGGGATCTGGCCGTAGAGGATCTCACTCGCCGTGGCCAGGTCGCCCTCGCGCTGGTGCCTCTCGGCTTCCATCCGCAGCTGGTCGATGCGCTTGCGGAGCTCGCCGGAGCCCTCGAGCGCCGTCTTCTCCCGCTCCCACCGCGCCTCGAGACCGCGCAGGGTCTCCTCGCGGTCCGCGAGGTCGGCGCGGAGCTTCTGCAGCCGCTCCCTCGACGCGTCGTCGGTCTCACGGTCGAGGGCGAGCTCCTCCATCCGCATCCGGTCCACGGCACGGCGGAGCTGGTCGACCTCCTCGGGTGAGGACTCGATCTCCATCCGCAGCCGCGACGCGGCCTCGTCGACGAGGTCGATCGCCTTGTCGGGCAGCTGCCGGCCACTGATGTAGCGGTCGGAGAGCATCGCCGCGGCGACCAGCGCCTGGTCGGTGATCTTCACACCGTGGTGCGCTTCGTACTTCTCCTGCAGGCCGCGCAGGATCGCGACGGTGTCCTCGACCGAGGGCTCGCCGACGAAGATCTGCTGGAAGCGTCGCTCCAGAGCCGGGTCCTTCTCGATCCGCTCGCGGTACTCGTCGAGCGTGGTCGCCCCGATCATCCGCAGCTCTCCGCGAGCGAGCATCGGCTTGAGCATGTTGCCGGCGTCCATCGCCGAGTCGCCGCCGGCGCCGGTCCCCACGACGGTGTGCAGCTCGTCGATGAAGGTGATGACCTGGCCCTCGGCATCCTTGATCTCCTGGAGCACCGCCTTGAGCCGCTCCTCGAACTCGCCGCGGTACTTCGCGCCGGCCACCATCGCGGCCAGGTCGAGCGAGAGCACCTTGCGGCCCTTGAGCGAGTCGGGGACGTCGCCGTCGACGACGCGCTGGGCCAGCCCCTCGACGACGGCGGTCTTGCCGACGCCGGGCTCGCCGATGAGCACCGGGTTGTTCTTGGTGCGCCGGGAGAGCACCTGGATGACACGGCGGATCTCGGCGTCGCGGCCGATCACCGGGTCGAGATGCCCCTCCTCGGCCTGGGCGGTGAGGTCGACGGCGTACTTCTCCAGCGCCTGGTAGGTCGACTCCGGGTCCTGGCTGGTCACCCGCTGCGAGCCGCGCACGCTGGAGAGGGCTCCGCGCAGCGCCTCGGCACTGGCACCCACTCCGGTGAGCATGGTCCTGACCGGGCTCTCGACCGTCGCGGCCGCGATCAGCAGGTGCTCGGTGGAGGCGAAGTCGTCCTTCATCTCTCCCGCGATGTCCTGGGAGGTGGTGAGGATCTGCAGGGCCGCGCGGGAGTACGACGGCGCTCCGACCGTGGCTCCGGACGCCGCCGGCAGCTTGGACAGCTCGGCCTGCACACCCGCCACGACATCGCCCGGCTGCACCCCGGCGGCCTCGAAGAGGGGCCGGGCGATCCCGTCAGGCTGGGCCAGCAGCGCCGCCAGCAGGTGCACCGCCTCGACCTGCGGGTGTCCGCCCGCGTTGGCCGTCTCGATGGCCGTGTTGATCGCCTGCTGGCTGCGCGTGGTGAACTTCGATGCATCCATCGTGGTCGCTACCGTCCTCTCCCTCGTCCACTTCCTGATCCCACTCCCCGTCGAGTCGCGCGCCCGGGATGTTGAGAGGTGCCTCCGGGGAGTTCATGCGCGCCCCCGGGAAGTCGATGCGTGCGTTCGGGATCGGCCGGCTCCCCGAACCCCCTTCTCAACACCCCAAACCCCCTTCTCAACTCCCCGGAGGCACGTCTGGACATGGGTGGCATGGTCGGGGGTCAGAAGTGCGGGGTACGGCGCCAGACGGTGACGGACTGGGCGGGGCTGGGGCGCACCGCAGGCAGGTTGCGCGCGGCGTGCTCGTCGAGCGTGGCCCGCAGCGCCTGGTGAGCGGCGAGCAGCTCGGCCTCCAGCTCGCCCACCCGGTGCCGCAACGCGTCGGCCGCATGCTCGAGCTCGAGGATCCGGCGGACGCCTTCGAGCCCGATGCCGGTGCCGGTGAGGCGGGCGACCTCGCGGAGCAGCTCGATGTCACGCCAGGAGTAGCGGCGTCCGCCGCCGCCGGTGCGGCCGGGACTGACCAGGCCGAGTCGGTCATAGCTGCGCAAGGTCTGCGGGTGCAGACCCGTCAGCTCCGCGGCGACGCTGATGACGTAGACGGGCACGTCCGGACCCGGCTGGTGCCAGGACCCGCCCGGGGTGCTCACGTCGCGCCGCCTTCGAACAGCTTGCTACGGAGGTCGGTGCCGGCGACGGCGTCACGGTAGGCCTGCACGGCGGTGCGGGCGGCGGCATCGAGCACGGCAGGCACCTGCACCTCCATCGTGACCAGGAGGTCGCCGCGGTGGCCGCCCTTGCCGGCGGCGCCCTTGCCGCGCACCCGGAAGGTCCGCCCGTTCGGGGTGCCTGCGGGGATCTTCACGGTCACCGGGGCACCTCCGAGCGTGGGCACCTTGATGTCGGCGCCGAGGGCGGCCTCGTCGAAGGAGACCGGGACGTCGAGGGTGAGGTTGTCGCCGCGTCGGCCGAAGAGCTGGTGGGCGGCCACCTTGACGGTGACGTAGAGGTCACCGGCGGGCCCGCCGCGCTCACCGCTGGCGCCCTTGCCGCGCAGCCGGATCTTCTGGCCGTCCTTGACCCCCGCCGGGATACGGGCGGAGATGGTGCGGTTGGACAGCCCCCGGCCGGAGCCGTGGCAGGTCGGGCACGGGTCGTCGACGACCAGCCCCCGACCACCGCACGCCGGGCACGTCTCGTTCATGGTGAACGCGCCCCCGACCGAGGCCGCCCGCATGCCGACGCCATCGCAGTCGGGGCAGACCCGCGGCACGGTGCCGGACTTGGCTCCCGTGCCCGAGCAGTCGGGGCACGGCGCGTCGGAGGTCAACCGAAGCGAGACCGTGACCCCGTCGATGGAGTCGGCGAAGCCGATGGTCGCCTCGGTCTCGATGTCGGCGCCACGTCGCGGCTGGGTGCGGGTGCTGCGCTGCCCGCCGCCTGCGCCACCGAACATGGTGCCGAAGATGTCGCCGAAGCCGCCACCCCCCGCACCGCCGCCCCCTCCGCGGTTGCCGAAGATGTCGTTGACGTCGAAGCCGCGCCCACCGGGTTGACCGGTGGTGGTGAACGGTCCGAAGCCGCCTGCGAAGGCCGAGCGCATCTCGTCGTACTGCTTGCGCTTGTCGGCGTCCCCGACGACGTCGTAGGCCTCGGCGATCGCCTTGAAGCGCTCCTCGGCGGCGGAGTCGCCCGGGCGGGAGTCGGGGTGGTTGGCTCGCGCGAGCTGGCGGTAGGCCTTCTTGATCTCGCTCGCCGGCGCGTCCTTGGCCACGCCGAGCACCTTGTAGAAGTCCTTGTTGGCCCAATCGGCGCTGGTCATGTCCCCTCCTCCCTTCCCGCGGGCGGTGCTGCTCTGGTGATGGTGGTACGTCGCCGGCTCAGGCCGGGCCCGACGCGCCGTCGCCGCCGGACCCCGACGGTTCGGGGTCGACGACCGTGACCCGCGCCGGCCGGACGACCCGCTCGCCGATCAGGTAGCCGGCGGTCACGATGTTGGCGCACGTCGTGGTGGTGACGTCGGCGGAGTGCGCGTGCATCAGGGCCTCGTGGAAGCGTGGGTCGAACTGGTCGCCCGGCGCACCGAACTTCACCAGACCCTGGGCCGCGACGATCCGCTCGAGCGTCTCCGCGACAGCCTTGAAGCCGCCGGACAGCTCGCCGTGCTCGCGGGCACGGTCGAGGTCGTCGAGCACCGGCATCAACGACGAGAGCACCGAGAACTTGGCGTTCTCCAGCACCAGCTCGCGGTCGCGATCGACCCGTCGCTTGTAGTTGACGTACTCGGCCTGGAGCCGCTGCAGGTCGTTGGTGAGCGCGCCGACGGCGGCCTGGGCCGTGGCCAGGTCACCGGCCGCGTCCTGCTCGGCCCCGTCTGCGGGCGCCGCAGTCTCCTGCGGCCCCGGAGACTTCTCGCCCGTGGCGTCCCCGGAGCGGACATCACCTTCGGTGTCGAAGGAGGTCATGCCCTCGTCGGGGAAGTGACCGGGGGACTGTCCCTGGGTCACTTGGTCTCACCCTCGGCCGCGCCGTCATCGGACTCGTCGTCGACGATCTCGGCGTCGACGACGTCCTCGTCGCTGTCGCCCGTGCCGGTGGTGCCACCGGCGGCGGAGGCGTCGGCCTCGCCCGCGGCGTACATCGCAGCGCCCATCTTCTGGCTGGACTCGTTGAGCTTGGCCAGGGCGGCCTCGATGGCGGCGGCCGAGTCGTCCTCACCGCCCTCGCCGGCCGCGAGCGCGGCCTTGAGCGCCTCGACGTCGGCGGTGACCTCGGTCTTGACCTCGTCGGGCACCTTGTCGCCGTTGTCCTCGAGGAACTTCTCGGTGGAGTAGACGACACCCTCGGCCTGGTTGCGGGTCTCGACGGCCTCCTTGCGGCGGCGGTCCTCATCGGCGTACTGCTCGGCGTCCTTGATCATCTTGTCGATGTCGTCCTTGGAGAGCGCCGAACCACCGGTGATGGTCATCGACTGCTCACGCCCGGTGCCGCGGTCCTTGGCGGAGACGTGCACGATGCCGTTGGCGTCGATGTCGAAGGTGACCTCGATCTGCGGGACACCGCGGGGCGCCGGGGGAAGGCCGGTGAGCTCGAAGTTGCCGAGCGGCTGGTTCTGCGCGGCCATCTGACGCTCGCCCTGGTAGACCTGGATCATCACCGAGGGCTGGTTGTCGTCCGCGGTGGTGAACACCTCGGACCGCTTGGTCGGGATCGTGGTGTTGCGCTCGATCAGACGCGTCATCACCCCGCCCTTGGTCTCGATGCCGAGACTCAGCGGCGTGACGTCGAGGAGCAGCACGTCCTTGACCTCGCCCTTGAGCACGCCGGCCTGGAGGGCGGCGCCGACGGCCACGACCTCGTCGGGGTTGACGCCCTTGTTGGGCTCCTTGCCGCCGGTCAGCTCCTTGACGACCTCGGCGACGGCGGGCATCCGCGTCGAGCCGCCGACGAGGATGACGTGGTCGATCTTGGCGACGTCGATGCCGGCGTCCTTGATGACCGACTTGAAGGGCTCCTTCGTGCGGTCGAGGAGGTCCTGGGTCAGTCGCTGGAACTCACCGCGCCCGATCTTCTCCTCGAAGTGCAGGGGGCCGGACTCGGAGTGGGTGATGTAGGGCAGGTGGATGGTGGTCTCGGTGGACGACGACAGCTCGATCTTCGCCTTCTCCGCGGCCTCCTGGAGGCGCTGCTTGGCGATCTTGTCGGCGCCGAGGTCGACACCGTTGTTGTCCTTGAACTTCTTGATCATCCAGTCGACCAGACGCGAGTCCCAGTCGTCACCACCGAGCAGGTTGTCGCCGGAGGTGGCCTTGACCTCGACGACGCCGTCGCCGATCTCCAGCAGGGAGACGTCGAAGGTGCCGCCACCGAGGTCGAAGACGAGGATGGTCTGGTCGGACTCCTTGTCCAGGCCGTAGGCCAGCGCGGCCGCGGTCGGCTCGTTGACGATCCGGCTGACGGTGAGGCCGGCGATCTCACCCGCCTCCTTGGTCGCCTGGCGCTGGGAGTCCGAGAAGTACGCCGGCACCGTGATCACCGCATCGGTGACGGTCTCGCCGAGGTAGGACTCGGCGTCGCGCTTGAGCTTCTGCAGCACGAACGCGGAGATCTGCTGGGGGGTGAAGGACTTGTCGTCGATCTGGGTCTTCCAGTCGGTGCCCATGTGGCGCTTCACCGAGCGGATCGTACGGTCGACGTTGGTGACCGCCTGCCGCTTGGCGACCTCGCCGACGAGCACCTCACCGTTCTTGGCGAAGGCCACGACCGAGGGGGTGGTGCGGGCGCCCTCGGCGTTGGCGATGACCGTCGGCTCACCGCCCTCGAGGACGGAGACGACGGAGTTGGTGGTGCCGAGATCGATGCCGACCGCGCGAGCCATGTGGATACCTCCTGTTGCGCCCCGCGGTTGCCGCAGGGTGTGCGTTGAGTCAGGGGACGGCCCGATGCTGGGCCGTCTGCTCCGAGTGTGTCAAACAAGTTGAGTCTCTTCAACTCAACTTGTGGAACCGGTGCGATCTCCTCCGAACGCCGGCGGACAGCGGGCTCCACAAGGTAAAAGATCCCCCTTGGCCGTAACCGGCACGTCTGGGTATCGTTTGTCCCGTTGTGGCGGCGCGTGGGGCGCCGTCCGTCGGTCGGGCCACTCGGGTCGGCCGGTCCGCCAGGGGGATGATCTCGGGGGGCCGCCAGGACGCCTGCGTCCGGGCGGCGCTGTTGGATCCGCGCCATCCCCTTGCCAGAGGGGAGACTTACCGTGTTCGAGCTTCACCGACGCGGCCGCGCCAGCGCGCCGCTCCACCGAGTGGGCCGGGGGGGCGTTCGCGTCCTGGCCGTGCTCGCCCTGACGCTGGGTCTGATCGGGCTCACCGTCGTGCCGGCCTCGGCGCACCACCCGGAGCTCACCGCTCCGGGCGACTGCCAGGGCAAGGTGACCTGGACGTCGACCGCCTGGCGGACCCAGGACTCCCGCGCCAGGCACAACGACGACATCAGGATCCAGCGCCAGACCGGCGGCGGTGACTGGGTCGAGATCGCCCGAGGCGCCTACAACGCCGGCAACTCCTTCACGTTCACCGGCTCGTTCACCGACGTCGCGGCCGGGACCGGGGTCAGGCTCAGGGCCTACGCCCAGGATGACTGGGGCACCAGCGGCTACCACGCCGCCGGTCGCCAGTACTCCCGGTGACCAAGGTCTCGTGGCCGAGCTACTGCGAGCCGCCCGCGGCCCCCAAGCCGACCGCCACGGTCGAGGCCGACTGCGACGGCTTCAAGGTCACCCTCGCCAACACCGAGGGCACCGCCGACGCCGTCTTCACCATCACCAAGCCCGACACCACCACCGAGCAGGTCACCGTGCCCGCCGGCCAAGGACCCGTCACCCGCACCTACCCGGTGACCGAGGACCAGGAACGCACCGTCAGCGTCGCCGCCGACGGGAAGACCCTCGCCACCAAGACCTACACCGCCGACTGCGTCCCGCCCGCGGCCCCCAAGCCCACCGCCACGGTCGAGGCCGACTGCGACGGCTTCAAGGTCACCCTCGCCAACACCGAGGGCACCGCCGACGCCGTCTTCACCATCACCAAGCCCGACACCACCACCGAGCAGGTCACCGTGCCCGCCGGCCAAGGACCCCTCACCCGCACCTACCCGGTGACCGAGGACCAGGAACGCACCGTCAGCGTCGCCGCCGACGGGAAGACCCTCGCCACCAAGACCTACACCGCCGACTGCGTCCCGCCCGCCGCCCCAAGCCCACCGCCACGGTCGAGGCCGACTGCGACGGCTTCAAGGTCACCCTCGCCAACACCGAGGGCACCGCCGACGCCGTCTTCACCATCACCAAGCCCGACACCACCATCCGAGCAGGCCACCGTGCCGGCCGGCCAAGGACCCCTCACCCGCACCTACCCGGTGATCGAGGACCAGGACCAGTCGGTGACCGTGACCGGCGCCGGGCTGCCGGAGACGACCAAGTCCTTGACGGCGGCGGAGGCCGACTGCGTCACCGAGCCACCGGCGACGCCGGCCCCCACCGCTGACCTGAGCGTGGACTGCAACGGCTTCGTGGTCACCCTTGCCAACACCGACGGGGCCGCGGACGCGGTGTTCACCGTGGTCGCACCGGACGGCACCAGCCAGGACGTCACCGTCCCGGCCGGGCAGCAGGCCGCACCGATCAGCTTCGCGGTCACCGAGGACGTCGCCCGCACGGTGCGGGTGCTCTCGGGCGGCGTGGAGCTCGAGAGCGCGACCTACACCGCTGACTGCGTGCCGCCTCCGAGCACGCCGCCGACGCCGCCGGCCACCCCGGTGGTGCCGCCGGCGGCGGCTCCCGAGGCTGCTGTCGATGCGGACTGCAACGGGTTCGACGTCACCCTGACCAACACCGACGGCACGGCGGACGCCACCTTCACGGTGACCGGTCCGGGCGGGAAGGACCGCGAGGTCACGGTCCCGGCCGGAGAGAAGACCTCGCTGACCTTCCCGGTCACCGAGGACGAGGAGCGCACCGTGTCCGTGTCGGTCGGTGGGGACGAGATCGCCTCCCGCTCCTACACGGCCGACTGCATCAAGGGCGAGGAGGTCTTCCGACCCCCGACGGTGCAGGGCGGCCCCACGCCGCCCGCTGCGGTCTCGCCGGCGGCAGCCGCACTCCCCGACACCGGCGCCCCTGCCCAGCAGTGGATGCTGCTGGTCGGGCTGATGATGGTGACGGTCGGAGGCACGCTGCTCGTCTCGCGGCGCCGGCTGACCAGCTAGCCACGACGCACCCGTGCCTCACCCACGGCCCGCGTCCCTCCGGGGGCGCGGGCCGTGGGCCGTTCAGCCCGCCGGCCAGGGTCAGCGGATGGTGATCCGCACCGGGTTGGACGACTTCCCGGAGGCCTGGTCGGTGACACGGAACCGGGTCACCCCGGTGCGGCTGGTCAGCACGTACGTCGTGAAGGTGCCGCCGCTGACGTTGACGGTCACCGGGAAGTCGGTCCAGCCGCCCTCGAACCGTTGCACCTGGAGGGTGGCTCCGTCACCGGCGGCGTAGATGCCGGTGAGGTTGATCCGCTCGCCGCCGCTGACCTGGGCCGGGAAGCCCTGGAGCGTGATCGCCCGGGGCGCCTTCGTCGGCGAGGGCTCCTCGGTGGTCGCCTCCTCGGTGGGCGTGGCCTCGAGCTCGGGTGGGTCGGGGTAGGCCTCGGGGCTGCTGCTCGGCTTGCCCGAGGGGATGTAGAGGCTGGGCGCGACGGTCGGACCGCCGGTGGCCTCGTCGATGCCGGTCAGCTTGGTGGCACCGAAGACCACCACGCCGACCACGGCGCCGACCAGGAGGGACACCGCGACGAGCGCGGCGAGCCCCACCAGGAGCGTGCGGCTCCATGGCGTCTCGTCCTCGTCCTCGTCGTCGTCGTAGCCGACCATGCCCCGATCATCCCGGACCCGGCCAAGCAACCCGCGAGCACCCCGGCCGAATGCACCGTCGCGCCTCGGCGACCCCCGTCGTACCACTGTCCTTCCCCCGTCCGCTCCGCGCCTCAGCCGGTGGCGGACCCGGACGGGGCCCCGGTTGCCGGCGCGTTCTCCGGGAAGTGGCAGGCGACCGAGTGCCGCGGGGTCAGCTCGAGCAGCGGCGGCTCGGTGGTCTTGCAGATGTCCTGCGCCTTCCAGCAGCGCGTGTGGAAGCGACAGGCCGGCGGCGGGTTGATCGGTGAGGGTACGTCGCCCTGCAGACGGATCCGGTCGCGCTCGTGACGCCGCTTGGTGTCCGGGATCGGCACGGCGGACATCAACGCGACGGTGTAGGGGTGCATCGGCTTCTCGTAGAGCGGGTCGCGATCGGCGATCTCCACGATCTTGCCCAGGTACATCACCGCCACCCGGTCCGAGACGTGCCGGACGACCGACAGGTCGTGGGCGATCATCACGTAGGTCAGGCCGAGCTCGTTCTGGAGGTCCTCGAGGAGGTTGACGACCTGGGCCTGGATCGACACGTCGAGGGCGGAGACCGGCTCGTCCGCCACGATCAGGCGCGGCTTGAGAGCGAGCGTCCGGGCGATGCCGATGCGCTGTCGCTGCCCGCCGGAGAACTCGTGGGGGTAGCGGTTGTAGTGCTCGGGGCTCAGCCCGACGAGCTCGAGGAGGTCCTGGACCGCCTTCTTGACGCCGCCCTCCGGCTTCACGTCCTGGAGGTGGAAGGGCGCGCTGACGATCTTGCCCACGGTGTGCCGCGGGTTCAGGGAGGAGTAGGGGTCCTGGAAGATCATCTGGACGTCGCGGCGCAGCGGCCTCATCGCGCCGTCCTTGAGGTGGGTGATGTCCCTGCCCTCGAAGACGATCTGGCCCGCGGTGGGCTCCTCCAACCGGGTGATGAGACGGCCGGTGGTGCTCTTGCCGCAGCCGGACTCACCGACGAGCGAGAGCGTCTCCCCCTCGCGCACGGAGAAGTCGAGTCCGTCGACGGCCTGCACGGCGGCGACCTGGCGCTGCAGCAGTCCCTTGCGGATCGGGAAGTGCTTGACCAGGCCGGTGACGCGGAGCAGCTCGGCCTTGTCGGCGCCGTCGTCGGACGCCGCGCCCTCGGGGGTGGGATCGGTGAGTGTCATGGAGGTGGGTCCCTCTACAGCTTCGGCAGGATCTCGTCGCGCCAGATCTCACGGCGCTTGGTGAGCGGCAGGTGGCAGGCGACCAGGTGGCCCGGCGAGCTCTCGGTGAGCTCGGGCCGCTCGGTGGTGCTCAGGTCGCCGTTGAGCTCGTCGTAGCCGCACCGCGGGTTGAAGGCGCACCCGCGCGGCACGTTGATGAGGCTGGGCGGTGACCCCTTGATCGGGAGCAGCCGCTCGGTGCGGGCCCGGTCGAAGCGGGGCATGGAGCCGAGCAGACCCCACGTGTAGGGGTGCTCGGGCGCGTTGAAGATCTGCTCCGCGGTGCCGTACTCGACCGACCGGCCGGCGTACATCACCAGGATGTCGTCGGCGAGCTCGGCGACCACCCCGAGGTCGTGCGTGATCAGGATGACCGCGGAGTTGAACTCGCTCTGCAGGTCGCGGATCAGGTCGAGGATCTGGGCCTGGACGGTCACGTCGAGGGCGGTCGTCGGCTCGTCGGCGATGAGCAGCTCGGGGTCGCAGGAGAGCGCCATCGCGATCATCGCCCGCTGCCGCATGCCACCGGAGTACTGGTGCGGGTAGGAGTCGACGCGCTGGTCCGGCTCGGGGATGCCCACCCGGTCGAGCATCTCGATGGCGTGCCTGCGCGCCTCGGACTTGGAGACGTCGTTGTGGACGCGGTAGGCCTCCACGATCTGGTTGCCCACGGTGTAGTAGGGGTGCATCGCGGAGAGCGGATCCTGGAAGATCATCGACATCCGCTTGCCGCGGAGCAGACGCACGGACTCCGGCGAAGCACCGACGAGGTCCTGCCCGTCCACGAGGATCTGGCCCGAGATGTTGGCGGTGCCGCGCTTGTGCAGGCCCATGACCGACATGCTGGTCACGGACTTGCCCGACCCTGACTCACCCACGATCCCGAGGGTCTTCCCGCGTTCGACGTGGAAGGAGAGACCGTCGACGGACTTCACCAGCCCGTCGTCGGTGGGGAAGTGCACCTGCAGGTCGCGTACGTCGAGGAAGGGCCCGCTGCCCGATGCCGGCGCCGACGCCGGATGGGACGTCGTCGAGGTGTCGCTCGGCGTCACTTGGCCCTCACTCTCGGGTCGACGACGGCATAGAGGAGGTCCACCACCAGGTTGGCGAGCACCACGAAGACGGCCGCGAGCAGCACCACGCCCAGGATCTTGGGCAGGTCACTGGCGAAGATCCCCTGGACGGCGTAGTTGCCCAGGCCGTTGAGCGAGAACACCCGCTCGGTCAGCACCGCACCGCCGATGAGCAGGCCGAAGTCGAGTCCGAAGATCGTCACGATCGGGGTCAGCGCCCCACGGAGGCCGTGCTTGACCACGACTCGCGGCTCCTTGAGCCCCTTGGCGCGGGCGGTGCGGATGTAGTCCTCGTTCATCGTCTCGAGCATGCCGGCCCGGGTGAGCCGGGCGTACTGGGCGGAGAACAGGAGTGCGAGCGTCACCCACGGCAGCAGCAGGGAGTAGGCCCACTGCGCAGGATTGGTGGTGAAGGGCACGTAGGACCCTCCCGGCGCGGTGATGTTGAGCTTGTAGCTCAGCAGGCTCAGCGCCATCAGGCCGGTCCAGAAGATCGGCATCGACACCCCGGCGAGCGCGATCGTCATCGCGGCGCGATCGAAGAACGATCCGCGTTTGAGTGCGGACAGGACGCCGACGGAGACGCCGAACACCACCCAGATCACCGCGGCGCCGATGGCCAGGCTGAAGGTGACCGGGGCCCGGTCGACGAGCTCGGGAAAGACCGCCTGCCGGGTCAGGAACGAGTACCCGAGGCACGGGGCCGGACAGTCGACCGTCGAGGAGCCCATGTCGTACTCGGCACCGGCGACCAGGCCCTTGGCCCAGTTGCCGTACTGCACGTAGATGGGGTCGTAGAACCCGAGCCTCTCGGCGGTGACCTTCACCGTGTCGGCGGTGGCGGCGCGCCCGACGTACCGGGTGGCCAGCGACTCGGGTGTGGCGCCGGCGAGGCGAGGCACGAGGTAGAAGATCGCGAAGGTGATGAAGCTGACGACGAAGAGCAGCGCGATGGCTGCGATCACGCGCCGGACGATGTAGGTGATCACGGGAGGCTCTCCGGACGTGGTGCCCGGCCAGGGGTCTCACCCCCCGACCGGGCACCACATGCCTTGCTCGGTGTTGCTTGTGTGACTAGAACCGGAGCGAGGTCACTCCGTGCCCATGGACATGTAGTCGTACATGCCGAAGGAGTTGTTGACGAACACGTTGGTCAGGCCCTGACCACGGACGAGCACGCTCTTGGCGTAGACGCCCGGGTAGATGACGGCCTCCTCCATGACGCGCTTGTCGATCGCGGTCCAGTCGGCCTCGCGAGCGGCGTCGTCGAGCTCCAGCAGAGCCTCGTCGAGCATCGTGTCGACCTCGGGGATCCGGACGCTCGTGTTGGACGAGCCACCGGTCTCCCGGATGACCCGACTGTCCACGATCTGCGACAGGAAGCCGAACCCGTCGTTCCAGTCAGCACCCCAACCGTTGGTGCACAGGCCCAGCTCGTTCTTCACCACGAACGGCGGCAGGCCGCAGTTCTCGGAGAAGTACGTCGCGGCCGGGTAGCCCTTGAGGTTGACCTTGATGCCCACGCGGTCCAGCGCCTGCTGGAACGCCTCGGCAGTGGCCTCCTCCTTGGGGCGGTCCGAACGGAACGCCATCGAGGTCTCGAAGCCGTCGGGCTGGCCGCACGCGTCGAGCGCCTCCTGGGCTGCGTCGAGGTCGCCGGTCTCCCCCGCGGGGAAGGTGTCGAACTCCTCGTAGCCGGGGATCTGCGGCGGCATGATCGTCGTCGCCAGGTCGCCGCCGGCGAACTCGCCGCCGTAGGCCGTCTGGTAGGACTTGTGGTCCATGGCGAACATGATCGCCTTGCGGCACTCGATGTTGTCCAGCGGCGGAACCGTCGGGTTGATCGAGGTGTACCAGAGGCGCGCGATCGTCGGGTTGTCGACCATGGCCTTCTTGGCCGGGTCGCTGAGCACCTGGCTCATCGCCGCCGGCTGCACGCCGGTGCCGGCGAGGTCGACCTGCAGGTCACCGGTCTGCAGACGCTGGTCGATGTCGTCGGCGTTGACGTTGAGCTGGACGTCCCAGCCGTCGGGCAGCGCGGTGCGGTTGGGGTCGGTCTCGGCGTCCCACTGGTCGTTGCGGACCAGCGAGAAGCCCTTGCCCGGCTCGAGCCCCTCGAACTTGTAGGGCCCGGTCGACACGATCTCGTCGCGGTACTCCGCACCGCTGTCCTTGTCCTCGGGCACCGGCATGGTCTGGGTGAGCTGCGCCATGTAGTCGAAGCCGGAGAACGGCTGCTTGAGGTGGAAGACGATGGTGTAGTCGTCCGGGGTCTCGATCGCCGAGTCGGTGTCCATGTCCGGCGTCTTGTAGGGGCCCTCGTAGCCCTCGGGCAGGTCGAGGAACGCCTCGAAGTAGGCCGGCCCGTTGGGGAAGGTCGCCTTGTCGGTCGAACGGAGCACGGCGTACTTGACGTCCTGGGCGGTCACCTCGGTGCCGTCCTCGTACTTCACGCCCTGGCGGATCTTGTAGGTCCAGGTCTTGCCGTCGTCGCTGGCCTCACCGAGGTCCTCGGCCAGGTCAGGGACCAGCTCGTTGCTCTCGTCGCCCGGAGCGGCCTTGAACATCAGGAGCGAGCGACCGTAGAGCCGCGCGAAGTTCCAGGAGAAGCCGTAGTAGGTCTCACCCGGGTCGAGCGTGTCCCAGTCGCTCGAGTGCGCCGCCTTGATGATGCCGCCCGTCGACTCCGACGGGTTGTAGACCTCGTCCAGCGCGGCGTTGAACTCGGGCGTGACAGCGGCTCCGCTGTCGCTGCCACCGTCGTCGCCGTCGCCGGACTCACCGCCGCCGCACGCACTCAGGGTGAGTGCTGCGACCGCAGCCAGGGCACCGAAGGCCCTCCAGCGGGTGTTCCTCATCTGTGTTACGCCCCTTCTTTGAGGTGTCGTGGTGCAGGTGGTGCTTCGATCTCTACCGCGTCCGGGGATCGAGTGCGTCGCGCAGCCCGTCCCCGAACAGATTGAAGGCCAGCACGGTGGCGAAGATCGCCAGTCCGGGCCAGAGCATGAAGTGCGGGCTGGTGTAGAAGGTGACCGCGTCCGAGAGCATCCCGCCCCAGGTCGGGGTCGGCGGACGGACACCCACGCCGAGGAAGGAGAGCGCGGCCTCGAAGAGGATGTTGGTCGGGATGAGCAGCGTGGAGTACACGAGGATCGGCGCGACCAGGTTGGGCAGCAGCTCGCTGAAGAGGATGTAGGGGCGACGGGCTCCCAGGCTGCGGGAGGCATCGACGAACTCGCGCTGCCGCAGCGACATCGTCTGCCCCCGGACGATGCGTCCGATGTAGGGCCAGTTGAAGAACCCGATGATGAAGATCAGCAGCACGATGCGCAGCGTGTTGCCCCGCAGGCCGAACGCCTGATCGGGGAAGACGCCCGCGAGAGCGATCGCGAAGACGAGCAGCGGGAAGGCGAGGAACATGTCCATCAGCCGGCTGATCACGGCATCGACCCAGCCGCCGAAGAAGCCGGCGACCACGCCCATCGTGGTGCCGATCGCGACCGAGAGCATGGTGGCGAAGAAGGCGATGAGCAGTGAGATGCGCGAGCCGTAGACCACCCGGCTGAAGATGTCGCGCCCGTTGACGGGCTCCACGCCCATCAGGTGGTCCCAGCTCATCCCACCGAAGGTGCCGATGGGCAGCAGGGTGCCGCCCGAGGTGTCGATCAGGTCCTGGTGGAACTGCGTCGGCGGGTCGCCGAGCAGCTTGACGATCAGCGGGGCGAAGACCGCGACGAGGACGAGGAAGACCAGGAACGCGAAGCCGGCGATCGCGATCTTGTCACGCTTGAGGCGACGCCAGGCGATCTCGCCGAGCGACCGGCCCTCGATCTTGTCGCCACCCGCGAGAACGGCCTCATCAGCGGCAACGCTTCCTGCCGGGCCGACTTCCAGGGGCGTGCTCACGCGTTGCTACTCCTCATCGTGCCGGCACCGGAACACGGACAGTGCGCCGATAGGCAAACGTCGTCCTTGTTGACCCCCGAGTCAAGGATCGGCACCCCCGTGTTGCCCAATCGTGACGCGCCAGGACGGGAGGGTGCTGGAAACGCTTTCAAAATTACTGGAGTGGATGCTCTATTATTGATCGCATGACCGGGACCGTGCCTGCGCAGGGCGCCTGGCGGCTGCGCCTCCGCGGGCACGAGCTCGCGGTCGAGACGCACGTGGTCGAGGGCGTCACCACGGCAGTCGTCACGGCCGACGGTCGCGACGTGGCCACCCGCGACGTCGGCCTCTTCGACCCCGAGATCCGGCTCTCCGAGCTCGACCTCGACTGGGACCTCGAGTCGTTGGACCTGGGCGGGGCACGCCTCGTGCTGCGTTCGTGGCGCCGCGGCTCGCTGCGCAGTGCGCGGGTCGTGGTGCCGACGCCCGGCGCCCGACCGGAACGACTCGACCTGGAGCCTCCGATGGGCGCGCGGGCACGGCGTTCGTGGGAGCTCCAGCAGGCACACCCCCGCTGGTACGCAGCCCGGCACGTCGCGTTCGCGAGCGCGCAGGTCCTGCTCGGACTGGTGGCCTTCTCGCTGCTGTGGCGCTGGGTCCCGTGGGGCTGGCTGCCCGACCTGGCGCTCCCCGACTGGGACCTGCCGTCGATCCCCCTGCCGTCGGTCCCGTTGCCCGACTGGCCCGACTGGGAGCTGCCTGCCTGGGTCCAGGCCGTGCTGGACTCCAAGAGGTACTGGTTCCCGATCCTCGTCGCGGTCGTCATCGCCACCCGCGAGGTGCGCAGGCGCCAGCAGCGCCAGGAGCAGGCCGACTGATGGCGCGCACCGTCGACCCGGAGCGTCACCAGGCCCGCCGGATGATGATCCTCGACGTCGCGGTCACCTGCTTCTCCGCGCACGGCTACGACCGGACCACGACCGCGCTCGTGTGCCGGGAGGCCGGGATCGGCTCGGGCACGCTGTTCCACTACTTCCCGAGCAAGGCGGCCCTCATGGTCGCGCTGCTCGACCTGGACACCGACGAGATCCGCGGGTTCTTCCAGGCCCAGCAGGACGCTCCCGGTCGGGAGGCACTGACGGCCTGGGTGGAGCGCTCGCTGGAGGAGGCGCGAGACCCTCGGGTGGGAGGGCTGGTCAACGCGATGTACGGCGCCGCGGGCGAGCCGGAGGTGGCGGTCGCCCTGCTGGCCAACGAGGAGGTGATCGTCCCGGGACTCCGAGACCTGGTCGCGCGCGGGCAGGCCGAGGGCGCTGTGCGCGCCGACCTCTCACCGGCACGTCTGACGAGCTGGGTCACCCTGCTCGTCGACGGCTTCTACGCGCGCATAGCGGCCGACGACGACTTCCACGCGGCCACCGAGGGTGACGTGCTGCGCGAGACCGTCAGGCACGTCCTGACCGGGGACTGACCCTCACCCGGGCGCCGTGGCGCGGGACGCTGGTGATGTTGCGGACCTTGGGGTGGTCGACCGCTCCGGCGGGCAGCGACACGTCGTGGACCACGAGGATCTCGCGCAGCACCGCCACGCCCTCCATGAGGGAGAAGCCGGCACCGATGCAGCGGCGCGCGCCGCCGCCGAACGGGATCCAGGTGTGCGGGGCGACCTCCCCCTCGAGGAAGCGCTCCGGCCGGAAGCGCTCGGGCTCGGGGAAGTTGTCGTCGCTGGCGTGGCCGAGGAGGATCGACGGTCCCACGTTGGTGCCGCGGGGCAGGTCGATGCCGCCGATGACGGCCGGCGCCATCAGGTGGCGGATCACCATCGGGATCACGGGGTGGAGCCGCATCGACTCCTTGAAGACCGCTTCGAGGTAGGCGTCGTCGCCCTCGTCGGCCGCGGTGCGGGCCCGGTCGAGCTGGGCCGGGTCGCGGCCGAGCTCGTAGAGGGACCAGGCCAGGGCCGTCGCGGTGGTCTCGTGCCCGGCGAGCAACAGGGTGACGAGCTGGTCGCGCAGCTCGGCGTCGGTGAGCGGCTCCTCGCTCTCGGCGCCTCCGACGAGCAGCAGACGGGAGAGGACGTCGGTGCGGCTCGCGAGGTCGGAGGCGTGACGACGCTCGGCGATCTCGGCGTACATCACCTCGTCGAGCGCGCGCTGGTTGTCGACAGTGCGCTTCCAGGGCCCGAACCTCTGCAGCCAGGGGTAGCCCCAGGCCAGGAGCACCGCCGGGTTGACGTCGACCGTGCGGTTGACCAGCGGCCGGAGCCGGGCGAGCCGGGCCTCGTCGGTGACCCCGAACACGACGCGGAGGATGACGTCGAGGGTGAGGGCGTTCATCCGGTCCAGCGAACGGAACGTCGCACCCGGTGTCCACCGGGCCACCTCTTCGCGCGCAATCGCGGTGACCAGGTCGGCATAACCACGCAGGGCGGCACCGTTGAAGGCCGGCATCAGCAGCCGACGAGCGCGCTGGTGCTCGGTCGAGTCCTGCAGGAGCAGGGAGTGCTCGCCCATGATCGGCCCGAGGATCGCGTTGCCCTTGCCTGCGTGGAAGACCTCGGGGTCGCCGGCGAAGATCTCCTTGGCGTGCTCGGGCCGGGTGAACAGCACCAGCGCCGAGCCGCTCGGCATGATCCGCACGGTGAACACCTCGCCGTAGGTGCGGTGCAACCACGGCACGAACCGGTGCCGGAAGCGCACCAGCGCGATGCTCTGCGCGATCGCCGGCCACCGGGGACCCGGGGGTACCTCCGACCGCTTGGTGCGTGGCGGCCTGCCCGAGGCGGACGGGCGCATCCGGGCCAGCCGGTCGTCGGTCACGGTCATCGCGGCTCCCTCCGATCGCTGGAACGTGTTCCTGCTTTCACATACTACGGGTATGTGACCGGTGGGGAACAGAGGGTCGCGGGATCGGGGCTCGACGAGCTTCGCCAGGTGTTCCCCGGCTACTGAGGTGCAGCGGCATCGCCGTCCCCGGACGCACGCCGCCTCGCATCGCGTTCGGCCGTGGCGTGCTCGTCGGTGCGGGCGTCGTACGACCAGAAGTCGCGCAGCCACAGGGCTGTCGCCGTCACGCCCACGAGGCAGGCGATGCCGCCGCTGGTGATCGAGCCGCGCACCGACCAGGCATCGGCGACGAGTCCGGCGCGCACCTGGCCGCCGAGCGGGCCGAGGGAGTAGGACAGCATCTCGATGCCCGCCAGGCGTCCCCGCATGTGATCGGGGATGGTCTGGTTCCAGACCGTGGCGCGGAAGATGCCGCTGATCATGTCGGCACCTCCTGCGACGGCCAGGAACAAGGCCGCCGTGAGGAGGCTCGGGGCGAGACCCATCAGGGCGATCGCGGCGCCGTAGGCCAGAGCGGCCAGCACGATCGCGCGGCCGTGGTGGTGCACCCGTCCCACCCAGCCGGAGGTCGCGGTGGCGAGCAACGCGCCGACGGTCTCGGCTGAGTACAGAAGGCCGAGCAGCTCGGGCTGTCGGTAGATGTCCTGCACCAGAGCGGGGAACAGCACGACCGGCATCGCGAGCAGCATCGCTGCGATGTCGACGAGGTAGGTGCCGAGCAGGTCGCGACGACGGGCGGCATAGACCACGCCTTCCTTGATGGCGCGCAGGCTGGGCGGGGTGGTCTCGCCGACGTGCGGGTAGGGCCGCATCAGGAAGAAGAGCACGGTCGCGCCCAGCAGTCCGGCGACGTCCACGATGAAGCACCATCCGATGCCGACGGTGGCGAGCAGCACCCCGCCGACGGCCGGGCCGGAGAGCAGCCCGATCTGCATGCCGAAGGACGACAGCGCGCTGGCGGCGGCGATCTGGTCGTGCGGGACGGTGCGTGGCTCGAGGGCCTCCCTCGACGGGCGCTGGAGTGCGCCGGCAGCCGCGAGCATCGCGCCGACGACGTAGATCAGCCAGACGTGCGGGTCGTCGAGGAAGGCGTTCCAGGCCAGCACGCTGGTGAGCGCGACCTGGGCGAGCGCAGTGCCGATGAGCAGCCGGCGCCGGTCCAGGTGGTCGGCCAGCGCCCCGCCGTACAGACCGAAGACGAGGAGCGGCACCAGCTCCGCGATCCCGAGCGCACCCACAGCGAAGTTGGAGCCGGTGAGGTCGTAGAGCTGGTAGGGAACGGCGACGTAGGACACCATCGCGCCGAGGTAGAACACTGTGCCCGCCACGAAGAGCAGCCGGAAGTCGCGGGACCGGCGCAAGGGCGTGGTGTCCAGGCGCATCATCCGGAGCCGATCGCGCAGCGTCACGAGGGGCGAGTCTCCCAGGCCCGCGCGGTGGGCGCACTCGTATTCCGGTCAGACCATCGTCGCCGTCGACACCAGGAAGGCGGTGGCGAAACCGAGCACGGTGACCAGTCCCGCCTCCCGGCCCCCGTGCTCTGCGGCCTCCGGGAGCATCGTGTCGGCGAGCATGGTCAGGATCGCGCCCGCGGCGAAGGCCTGCGTCCCCGCGACCACGGACGCTCCGGCCCCACCGAGCAGGCTGTAGCCGAGGGCCGCCGACACGGTGCCGGCCAGCGTCACCCCTCCCCAGAGCAGGAGGATGCGGGCACGGGACCGCCCGGCCGCGAGCATGCCGGACGCGGAGGAGAGCGACTCGGGGACGTTGGAGAGGAAGACCGCGGCGACCACGGCGATCCCCACGCCACCGCCGTCGGCCAGGGTGAGGCCGACCGCGGCGGACTCCGGGATGCCGTCGAGCAGGGCGCCGAGCACCAGTGCGGATGCGGCCGCCCCGGCCGGCGGACCGTCCGGACACTTGCGGTGATGGGCGCCACGGTGGTCGAGCCAGGCGTCACCGACGAAGAAGGCGAGCGCGCCCGCGAGCAGCCCACCGACCAACGGGCCGACTCCCCCGGTCTGGAAGGCGTCCACGGTCAGCTCGAACGCGACGGCGCTGAAGAGCACGCCCGCACCGAAGCCGAGCACGAGGCCGATCAGTCGGGTCGGCACCTTCACCCAGACGCCGACCGCGGCGCCGAGCAGCAGCGCCGCCCCGCCGACGAAGCCCCACCACGCTGCTTCGAGCACGTCTCAGCGTAGGCCCGCGACCGGCCCTCCGGGCGTCACGGGAGCAGGTCGTCGCGGCGCGCGATGGCCGCCGCCTCGGTGCGGCCGGACGCGCCGAGCTTGGCCAGGATGTTGCTGACGTGGACGCTGACCGTCTTGGCGCTGATGAACAGCTGGCGGGCGATCTCGCCGTTGCTGCGGCCGTCGGCGACCAGGACGAGGATCTCGGTCTCACGGGCGGTGAGGTCGCCGCCCGACGACCGCCGACCTCGTCGTACGCCGACGGCCTCGCCGCCCGACGCCCTGAGCTCGGCCAGGAGCGGCTCGGCCCCGAGCTCCGTGGCGGCGGCCCGAGCGGCGTCGAGATGGGGGCGCGCCTCGTCGGAGCGACCCGCCGCGCGCAGCACCGCACCGAGCCTGGCCCGCGACCGGGCGGTCTCGAACGCGTTGCCCATCAGCTCGAACGCCTCGACGGCTCCCTGCCAGGCGGCCACCAGGTCGTCCTCGGCGGGCGGGTCGACGTCGGCGAGCCAGCGCAGCCGCAGGTGCTCGGCATGGGCACGAGCGGTCCAGGCGAGACCCTCGGGTCCGAACGGGCGCTTGCGCTTCCTGAGCCGCTGGTGGACGCCCTCGATCGCCGCCAGCGACGCCGGGAGCCGCTCGACCAGCGCCGAGCGCTCGGCCGTCGGCACCCGCGCGGCCGCCGAGCCGAGCTGGCCCAGGACGACGGCGATGAAGCGCACCCGTGCCTGGAAGTGCTCGTCCCACAGTCGCGAGAGAGCAGCGATCGCCTCGTCGTGGACGGCGAGGGCCCGGTCGAGGTCGCCCGCGTCGCCGAAGCCGTCGATGGCGGCAGGGGCGGCGAAGATCGCCACCAAGCCCTCGCGATCCCACAGGGGTTGGCTGTGCTCGAGGAGCAGCCGCGCGTCGGCCTCGCCCCGGCCGGCTGCGACCATCATCCGGACCGCGTCGAGCAGCCCCTGCGAGATCGGCGGGCCGGCCCCGGTGACCCGGTCGACGGCCGACAGCGCAGCATCCCAGTCGCCGAGGAAGTAGTCGGTCAGTGCCTCCATGAGCCGGGCGTCGAAGCCGTAGGGCGCCCACGGCCGGCCCGCCGTGCGGGCCGCCTGGTCGGCCGTGCGGAAGGCGTCGCGAGCAGCGGGCAGCTCCGCGCGCTCGAGGTGGTGGTGGCCGATCAGGAAGAGGCTGCGCATCTCGCTGGCCGGGTCGCCGGCGGCGCGGGCGCGCGTCACGATCCCCTCGAGCGCGCGCAACGCGGCGTCGGGATCACCGACGCGCTGGTCGATGCCGGCCAGGGTCGTGGTCGCGTCGGCGACCAGCATGGGCATGTCGAGCTTCTGGCCGAGTCCGAGCGCCTCGGAGGCGAGCCGGGCGGCTTCGACGTCGTCACCGTGCGCGGCGTGCGCACGGGCGTGCACGGCCAGGAGCTTGCCGCGCAACGGTGTCGGCTCGTCGGGCACCAGGTCGATCGCCTCGGTCGTCGCCTCCAGGGCACGCTCGTCATCGTCGGTGAGGAGGGTGGCGACCGCCCAGGCCATCAGAAGACGCGCCCGGTGGTGGGCGGGCGCGTCCTCGGGCAGCCGGGTCAGCTGATCCTTCACGAGCTTGCGCGCGCGCTCGGGGTGACCCGAGGCGATCACCGCCTCGGACGTCCGCATCACCAAGGAGGTCGGATCGAGGTCGTCGGGCAGCGACCGCCGCGGGTCCGCGAGCAGCTCGAGTGCCGTCTCGTAGTGCTGGGCAGCCTCGTCCGGCCCGCCCACCGACATGGCGTCGTCGCCCGCCTCGATGCTCGCGCGGACGGCGGTGTCGAGGTCGTGGGCGGCGCGGGCGTGCCGGGCGAGCTCGGCGGCGGTGCCGTCGACGGCCTGGGTGCCGATCGCCTCGGCGTAGGCGGCGTGCAGCCGCACCCGCTCGCCGGGCAACAGGTCGTCGTAGACCGCCTCGGCCAGCAAGGCGTGCCGGAACGCGTAGCCGTCGTCGCCCACGCGGACCAGCACGTGGGACTCGGCGGCCGCGCGGACGGCGCGTTCGAGACGATCCGGCTCGAGGTCCACGACCGCGCTCAGCATCGCGTGCGGCACCCGGCGTCCGGCCACCGAGGCGGCGCGGACCACGCTGCGCCCGTCGTCGTCGATCCGGTCGAGCCGCACCAGCAGCAGGTCGGCCAGGTCGTCGGGAAGTCCCCGGGGTCCGAGCTCGGCGGCGACCAGCTCCTCGGCGAAGAAGGCGTTGCCCTCGGCGCGGGCGACGATCGCCAGCAGGTCCGGCATCGAGAGATCGCCACCGTGCAGCGCCTGCACGAGTCGGCGTACGTCGTGGTCGGCCAGCGGCGGCAGCGCCATCCGGGTGACGCCGGGGACACGCACCCACTCCGCGACGGTGGAACGCAACGGGTGTCGCCGGTGCAGGTCGTCGGTGCGGTAGGAGACGACGACGGCAACCGGGTTGCGGAAGGGACGGCCGAACAAGTACGACAGCAGGTCGCGGGTGGACCGGTCGGCCCAGTGGGCGTCCTCGACGACGACGAGGAGAGGCGTCGAGTCGGCGAGCTCGTCGAGGGCGCCGTGCACCGACTCGAACAGGTCGGCCCGGTCGAGGCCCGCGTCGGCCGGCCCGCCCGCTGGCCCACCCGCTGGCCCGGTTGCCGAGCCGGCCGATGCGGCGGCACCGGACAACAACCGCCGGCCGGGCTGGAGGGTGTCGAGCGCGGGGTGGGCGTCCGCCAGGCGCTTGGACGCCTCGGGGTCGCGGTGAGCGAGTCGGCCGAACAGCTCGGTGAAGGGAAGATAGGGAAGCGCACTGTCGCCGAAGTCGAGGCAGTGGCCGACTGCGGTTCGCCAACCGGCCGCCTCCGCGTGAGCGATCAGCTCGCCGAGCACGCGCGTCTTGCCCACTCCGGCGTCGCCGGCGAGCAGCACGGCTCGCGAGCGCGGCTCGTGGTCGAGTCCGAGCTGGTCGGTGAGCTGACGGAGCTCGCGGTCGCGTCCCAGGAACGGGGCGGCAGTGCCTGCATCGGGGGCCACAGGACCCATCATCGCGCCGACGACCGACAGGTGACGCATGGTTTTGTGAGGGTCGTCCTGCGTTCCCTCCCGTGCCTCGTCCTGGTCGGTCGCCGACGCGACCCCTGCCTTCACAGGGCGCTCACGCGACGGCGACGGGGCGACGCCGCGGCTGCGGCAGCGTGAGCGTCGGCCGGCGACGTACCCGCCACCGGCGTCGGCTGCCGCCACCCCAGTCCCGCTGGGCACGCTCGCGGCGGTAGTCCATCTCGGCCGCCCAGAACGGTTCTGCGGCGGCGCTGAAGATCTCCGACATCATCATGACCTCTCCTCGGTGTTGCTGATGTCGTCGATCCTGCGCGTCTGAGGTAGGGCCGCACATCGGACGTAATCCCTATTCGCGCACCGGTGGCCCGCCGGCGCCTTAGCCGGACGAGAAGCAGCTGTAACGCGGGGTTATCGACGCTCAACAGGGGGTGCGCCTCGTGGGGAGCGTCCACGGCTCGTGGGAAGTGCCGAGGGTGCGGAGCGCCTCACTCGCTGGGGAAGTCGCGCATCGTCCGGATCGGGCTGGCGAGCAGGATGAACGGCGAGAGCAGCGTCAGCGCCGCGAGCACGACGAGCGCCTCGCGGGTGCCGAGCCAGGTCGCGAGCACGCCCGCGGCCAGCCCGCCGACCGGGATCGCGCCCCACGACACGAAGCGCACCGTGGCCATCACCCGCGAGAGCATCTCGGGCGGGCTGGCGATCTGGCGGTAGGTGCGCGTGGTCGTCGAGAGCACCACCACGCCTCCGGCGAAGACGACGGTGCCGACGGCGAAGGCGACATAGCCGGCGAGGCCCGAGCCGACCGGCACCAGGAACGCGCCCAGCACCGAGACGAACCCGCCGGCGACGCAGGCGCGGGCAGAGCCGATGCGACGTACGACGACCGGGACGAGCGCGGCTCCGACGAGCGAGCCGATGCCCTCGGCGGCGAGCAGGAAGCCGACCAGCCCGGCCGGGGCGTCGAGGTCGCGCACGAGGTAGAGCGCGAAGAGCGCCATCTGGCCGCCGCAGACGAAGTTGGTCGCGGTCGCATCCCACATGCAAGGCCCCATGACCGGGTGCCGGGTGACGTAGTGCCAGCCCTCGCGGATCAGCTCACGCATCGGCGGTCGGTCGGTCGTCGGTGCGGTGCGCTCGGGCAGCCGGCCCAGCAGGACGGCCGAGGCGAGGTAGCTCAGGGAGTTGAGCAGCAGCGTGGGTACGGCGCCGAGGAGCTGGACGAAGACGCCGCCCAGCGAGGGTCCGCCGAGCTGGCTGGCGGCGTGGGTGCCGCTCATCAGGCTGTTGCGCGCCTGGAGCTGCTCGCGCGGCACCACGCTGGGCAGGAAGGTGGAGTTGGCGACGTCGAAGAGCACGTTGGCGAAGCTGGTGATCAACGCCGTGACCACGAGGTGGGTCAGGGTGAGCCGGTCCAGCCACCAGGCGAGCGGGATCGAGGCGACCGCGAGCGCGCGCACGAGGTCCATCCCGACCTGGAGCCGGCGCAGCGGCAGGCGTTGCGCGATCACCCCCGCGGGCAGCCCGATCACCAGCCAGGCGGCGTAGGCCGACGCGGCGATCAGGCCCATCTCGAACGGCGTCGCGTCGAGCACGAGCAGCGCCGTCAGCGGCAGCGCCACCGCTCCGACCGCGGAACCGACCGACGACGTGGCGCTAGCGGACCAGTAGGTCCAGAAGGTTCGTGCCGCCGTCGCCTCCGTAGTAAGTTCCATAATGGAACTGACCCTAGAGGCTGCCTTCGGCGCCCGCAACCGGGAGGATCGACCCCGTGAGACGCGACGACCTGGCGGACGCCTCCTGCGGCATCGCGCAGGCGCTCGGCGTCGTCGGCGACTGGTGGACGCTGCTGGTGCTGCGCGAGGTCACCGGCGGCGTCACCCGCTTCGACGCTCTCCAGTCCTCGCTGGGCATCAGCCGGCGCGCCCTCACCGAGCGGCTCACCGGCCTGGTCAAGAACGGCGTGCTGGCGCGGACGGCGTACTCCGACCGACCGCCGCGCTTCGACTACGTCCTCACCGCCAAGGGCGAGGGTCTGATCCCGGTGCTGCTCGCGCTGCAGGAGTTCGGCGACAAGCACGTGATGGGCGACGGCTCCACCACGGCCACCGCGGCAGCCAGCTCGGGCGAGGCACGGCGGGTGCACGCCCTGGTCGGTCGACAGGTCCCCACGACCGCGCTCCCCTCGCACCGCGGCTCGGAGGTCGGTCTGGGAGCCGGCGAGGGCTGGCGGGTCGTCTACTTCTTCCCGGGCGCGTTCGCCCCGGGTGGCACCGGCTATCCCGCCGGCTGGGGCGACATCCCCGGGTCGGCCGGCTGCACGCTGGAGTCCACCACGTACGCCGCCCATCACGACGAGTTCGCGGCCGCCGGCGCCACCGTGCTCGGGGTGTCCTCGCAGCGCACCGAGGACCAGGCCGCCTTCGCCGAGCACGCCGCGCTGCCCTTCGACCTGCTCTCCGACGTCGACCTGCGCGTGGGCACCGCGCTGCGGCTGCCGGCGTTCCGGGTCGCGGGCACCGACCGCTACAAGCGGCAGACGCTGCTGCTCGACCACGCCGGCACCGTCCGGCACGCGCAGATGCCGATCACCGACCCGGCCGGGTCGGTCACCGACATGCTGGCGACGCTGCGCTCGCTGGCGGGGTAGCCCACCGGCGCACTTGCCACCAGGTGCGGACGCTTCCCACGAGTCAGACCTCGTGTTGAGCGTCCATAACCCCGCGTTACAGCCCGGTCTGGCGGCCGCCGACGAGGACCTCCCGGACGAGCGGTACGCCGGGGCGGTAGGCGAGGTGGACGGCCGAAGGAGCCTCCAGGACCACGAGGTCGGCACGGGCTCCGACGCGCAGGTGGCCCACATCGTCGCGGTCCAGGGCCGCCGCACCGCCGAGCGTCGCGGCGGCGACGGCCTCGGTCGGCGACAGTCCCATCTCGCGGACGGCGAGCGCCACGCACAGCGGCATCGACGAGGTGTAGCAGGAGCCGGGGTTGCAGTCGCTGGCCAGCGCCACCCGCACCCCCGCGTCGACGAGGCGGCGGGCGTCGGGGTAGGGCGACCGGGTGGAGAACTCCACCCCGGGCAGAAGCGTCGCGACGGTGCCGGAGTCGGCCAGGGCTGCGACGTCGGCGTCGTCGAGGTAGGTGCAGTGGTCCACCGCGACCAGACCGAGCTCGCAGGCGAGCTGCACGCCGGGTCCGGGCCCGAGCTGGTTGGCGTGCAACCGGCCGCGCAGCCCCGCGGCGGCACCGGCAGCGAGCACGGTGCGGGCCTGGTCCGGGTCGAACGCGCCCCGCTCGCAGAACACGTCGATCCAGCGCGCATAGGGAGCACAGGCCTCCAGCATCGGCCCGGTCACCACGGCGACGTACTCGTCGGGGGTGGTGTCCTCGGGCACGACGTGGGCGCCGAGGAAGGTGGTCTCGTCGGTGAGCTGGCGCGCGACGACGAGGCTGCGTGCCTCGTCGCGCACGGTCAGCCCGTAGCCGCTCTTGATCTCCACGGTCGTGGTGCCCTGGCGGCGCATCTCCTCGACCAGGCGCGCGGCGTGCGCGAGGAGCTGTTCGTCGGTGGCGGCGCGGGTCGCGGCGACGGTGGTGCGGATGCCACCGGCGGAGTAGGGCGTGCCGGTCATCCGGGCGGCGAACTCCTCGGACCGGTCGCCGGCGAACACGAGGTGGGAGTGGGAGTCGACGAAGCCCGGGATCACCGCCCGCCCGCCCACGTCGTACGCCGTGTCGGCCGCCGGCGCGGCATCGGACGCCCCGGTCCACGCGACGCGGCCCTGCTCGACGACGAGCGCGGCACCGCGGACCGGCTCGGGACCGTGACCAGGGTCGTGGGTGGTCAGCTCGGCGATGCCGGTGAGCAGCAGCGAGGTCATGCGAGGTCCTCGGGGGGAAGGAGCCGAGCGCGTTCGTTCGTGGCGTGCTCACGGCTCCACACCTTCCTGATCGCCCGGTCGAGCTCGGCCCCCACATCGTGCCGGTCGTCGGCCGTCGCCACCACCACGCCGTCGGCGACGACGTGGACGACGTCGGCAGCGGTGGCCGCGAAGACCACCGTCGCGTTGCCGCCGGCGGTGCCCGCCGTGCGTGGGCTGAGGATGTCGAGGGTGACCAGGTCGGCCCGCGCGCCGACGGCGATCTGGCCGGCGTCCGCGAGGCCGAGCGACCGGTGCCCGTCATGGGTCGCGGCGCCCAACAGGTCGGCCGCCGACCAGTGTCCACGCTGCTGGGTGGCGAGCCTCTCGTCGAGCTCCACCGCCCGCATCTCCTCGAAGAGGTCCACGACCGCGTGGCTGTCGGACCCCAGCGTCAGCGGGGCGCCCGCGTCGTGCAGCTGCCGCGACGGCCCGATGCCGTCGCCGAGGTCGCGCTCGGTGGTCGGACAGAAGCAGGCGAACGTGCGCGACTCCCCGAGCACCGCGACGTCTCGCTCGGTCAGGTGGGTGGCGTGCACGGCCGAGGTGCGCTCCCCCAGTGCACCCGCCTCGCCGAGCAGGGCGGTCGGGGTGATGCCGTAGGCGGCGAGGCACTGGTCGTTCTCCGCGACCTGCTCGGAGAGGTGCACGTGCACCGGCGCCTGCCGCGACGAGGCCCAGGCCGCGACGACCGGCAGCTGGTCGCGCGGCACGGCGCGCACCGAGTGGATCGCCGCGCCGACGTGGGGGGCATCGAGCGCCGCCACCCGCTCGGCCCAGCCGTCGGCGGTGCCGTCGGTGAACCTGCGCTGGACGCCTTCGGGCGCCTGCGCGATGCCGGCCGCGAGGTAGCAGGCGTCCAGCAGCACCACCCGCACACCGGCCTGTCGCCCTGCCTCGACCAGAGCGTGGCCCATCGCGTTGGGGTCGGCGTACGGCGTCCCGTCGGGGCCGTGATGCAGGTAGTGGAACTCCCCGACGGAGGTGATACCCGCCAGCGCCATCTCGCGGTAGGTCGCGCGGGCCAGGTCGAGATAGCTGTCGGGGTCGAGCCGAGCGGCGACGGCGTACATCTGCTCCCGCCAGGTCCAGAACGTTCCCGGCCCGGCGCCCACGCCTTGGGTGCGCCCGCGCAACGCGCGGTGGAAGGCATGGCTGTGGCAGTTGGCCAGGCCCGGGATCGTCAAGCCCGGCAAGACGATCCGCCCCCTCGGGAGTGGCGCCGATCTCGACGGCTGCGAAGCGGCCACCCTCCACCGACACGCGCACGCCGACGGCAACACCCGTCGGGAGCAGCGCCCTCTCCAGCCACCACGTCGTCACGCGGACCCCGCTGGACGATCAGGCGTGAAGCCCCCGACGACCCCGGCGAGGGTGTCGGCGAGCGCCGTCACGCCGGCGAGGCAGTCGGCGGTGCCGGCGTGCTCCGCGGGTGAGTGGGAGATGCCGGTCGGGTTGCGCACGAACAGCATCGCGCTGCGCAGCCCGGCCGAGGACAGCACGCCCGCGTCGTGACCGGCCATCGTCGGGATCACCGGCCACGGCTCGGCGCCACCGAGTCGGGAGATCCGCTGCGCGGCATCGGGATCGAAGCGCACCTCGGGCGACACCGACTCCGCGGTCACGCGCAGGGCGGTGCCGTCCCGGTCGGCCCGGTCCTGGGCCTGCCGCTCGATGTCGGCCAGCATCGCGTCGAGGGCATCGCCGGACTCGGCACGCGCGTCGAGCCAGGCCGTGACCCGTGAGGGCACGGCGTTGGTGCCGTTGGGGAGCACGTCGAGACGACCGAAGGTGGCGCGCTGGCCACTGACCCGGGCCCGCTTGTTGGCCGCGAGCGCGGTCATGGCGTAGGTCAGCATCGGGTCGCGCCGGTCCTCCATCCGGGTGCTGCCGGCGTGGTTGGCCTCGCCGGTGAAGTCGAAGCGGTAGCGGCCGTGCGGCCAGATCGCCGAGGCCACGCCGACGGGCACCTCCCGGTGCACCAGGTCGCGCCCCTGCTCGACGTGCAGCTCGACGAAGCAGACGACGTCGTCGAGCAGCGACGACGGTCCGAGGTCCGGCTCCAGGCCCGACTGCGCCATCGCGTCGAGCAGGAAGACCCCGTCCCGGTCGCGGAGACCGGCCGCTGCCTCTGCCGAGATCAGCCCGGTCATCAGACGTGAGCCCAGGCAGGCGATCCCGAATCGGGAGCCCTCCTCCTCCACGAAGACCGACACCCCGACGGGACCGGCCGGTTCGAAGCCCCGGGCTCGCAGCAGGTCGATGGCCGCCAGCGCGGACACCACCCCGAGTGGCCCGTCGAAGGCCCCGCCGTCGATCACCGAGTCGAGGTGGGACCCGGTGACCACGGCGGGCGCGGTCGCTCCCACCGGTCGCCACCACGCGACCACGTTGCCGTTGCCGTCGGACTCGACCTCGAGACCGCGGGCGGCGCACTGGTCGAGGAACCAGAGGGTGCACTCCCGCTCGGCCGAGGCGAACGGCTGGCGGACGTAGCCGCCGCTCGACGCCGACCTGCCCAGCGGCGCGAGATCGGCCCACATCGACTCGAAGTCAGACAAGATCGCTCCCATGGAGTTCCAGGATGTCGTACGTCGTCGGCGGATGGTGCGCAGCTATGACCCCGACCGGCCGGTCGATCCCGCCGTCGTGGATCGGCTGCTCGACAACGCGGTGCGGGCGCCGAGCGCCGGCTTCAGCCAGGGCTGGGCGTTCCTGGTGCTGGACACGCCCGAGGACCTGGCCCGCTTCTGGGCGGCGACCTCCGAGGGCGATCCCGACGTCGAGGCCGACGGCTGGCTGCGCGGCATGCGGACCGCGCCGCTGATCGTGATCCCGTTGTCCTGCAAGGAGATCTACCTCGAGCGGTACGCCCAGCGCGACAAGGGCTGGACCGACAAGGACGAGAACCGTTGGCCGGTCCCCTACTGGGACATCGACACCGGGATGGCCTCGCTGCTGATCCTGCAGACCGCCGTCGACGAAGGGCTCGGTGCGTGCTTCTTCGGCGTGCCGCCCCACGCGACGACGGCGTTCCGCGAGGCGTTCGGGGTGCCGGCGGCGTACACCCCGATCGGCGCGATCAGCGTCGGCCACAAGCCGGCCGACCCGACCCGGACCGGCGCCAAGGGCAGCCCGACCCGACGTGCCCGCCGCGACCCGGCCGAGGTGGTGCACCGAGGTCGCTGGTGACCGCCTCCGTAGAATGTTCGCGAGGTGATCGCCATGAGCGAGAAGCACAACCGCCTCGCGGAGTGGCAGGACGAAGAACGCCGCCTGCGCGAGGCCGCCGTGACCAGGGCGATGGGCGCTCCGCCCGACCCCGAGGTCGACGCTGCCGACGCGGAGGCCGAGGAGGGCGCCCGCGCCCGCATCGACCAGCAGACCGCCTGGGTCGACCGCCAGGTGCGGGCCGCGATCGCCCGCGGTGACTTCGACAACCTGCCCGGTGCGGGCAAGCCGTTGAAGCTCCCGGACACCCACGATCCCGACTGGTGGGCCAAGCAGCTCATCGAGCGGGAGAAGATCACCGGCGTCGCACCTCCGGCGATCGGGCTGCGTGCCGAGGACGCGGCGCTGGACGGCGAGCTCGACCGGATGGCGACCGAGGAGCAGGTGCGCGAGGCTCTCGCCGACTTCAACCGACGCGTGGTGGCCGCGCGCCGTCAGCTCCAGGGCGGCCCGCCGGTGATCACACCGACGCGTGAGGTCGAGGACGAGGTGAACGCGTGGCGCCAGCGTCGCGCGGAGCGTCGGGGCGTCGTGCGCGCCGCCGAGCTCCGGGAGAAGGCAGCCGCGCCGCGGCGCCGTTGGTGGCAACGCCCCAAGCACTGAGCCTCAGCCCTCCTGCATCGGCACGCGCACGCCGCGCTCGCGGGCGACCTCGACCGCGTCGTCGTAGCCCGCGTCGACGTGCCGGATCACGCCCATGCCCGGGTCGTTGGTCAACACCCGTTCGATCTTCTGCGCGGCCAGGTCGGTGCCGTCGGCGACGGTGACCTGCCCGGCGTGGATCGAGCGACCCATCCCGACGCCACCGCCGTGGTGGATCGAGACCCAGGTCGCCCCGGAGGCGGTGTTGACCAGTGCGTTCAGCAGCGGCCAGTCGGCGATCGCGTCCGAGCCGTCGGCCATCGCCTCGGTCTCCCGGTACGGCGACGCGACCGAGCCGCAGTCGAGATGGTCGCGCCCGATCGCGATCGGGCCGGTCAGCTCACCCGAGGCGACCATCTCGTTGAACTTCAGGCCGGCTCGGTGCCGATCGCCGTAGCCGAGCCAGCAGATCCGCGCCGGTAGGCCTTGGAAGGCCACCCGCTCACCGGCCATGGTGATCCACTTGTGCAGCCGCTCGTACTCCGGCTTCTCGTCGGCCGGGAAGAGCTCGAGGATCGCCTTGTCGGTCGCGGCGATGTCGGCCGGGTCGCCGGAGAGGGCCGCCCAGCGGAACGGGCCCTTGCCCTCGCAGAACAACGGCCGGATGTAGGCCGGCACGAAGCCCGGGAAGTCGAAGGCGCGGGCGAAGCCACCCTTGCGCGCCTCGTCGCGGATCGAGTTGCCGTAGTCGAAGACCTCGGCGCCCTTGTCCTGGAAGCCGACCATGGCCGCGACGTGGCGGGCCATCGACTCCTGCGCGCGCTCGGTGAGCACCTCGGGGTCCTTGTCGCGCAGCGAGGCCCACTGGTCGAACGGGATGCCGGCCGGGAGGTAGTAGAGCGGGTCGTGTGCCGAGGTCTGGTCGGTGACGATGTCGATCGGGGCGTCCTGGTCGAGCAGTGCCGGCACCAGGTCGGCGGCGTTGCCCAGGACGCCGATGGACAGGGGCCGGCGGGCATCGCGCGCCTCCACCGCCAGCTCGACGGCGTGCTCGAGCGAGTCGGCCTGCACGTCGAGGTAGCGGTGCTCGATGCGTCGGGTGATGCGGGTCTGGTCGCACTCGATGCAGATCGCCACGCCGTCGTTCATCGTGACCGCGAGCGGCTGCGCGCCGCCCATGCCCCCCAGGCCGGCAGTCAGCGTGATGGTGCCCGCCAGCGTGCCGGAGAACCGTTTGTCGGCCACGGCCGCGAAGGTCTCGAAGGTGCCCTGGAGGATGCCCTGGGTGCCGATGTAGATCCAGGACCCGGCGGTCATCTGGCCGTACATCGTCAGCCCCAGGTGCTCGAGCCGGCGGAACTCCTCCCAGTTGGCCCAGTCGCCGACCAGGTTGGAGTTGGCGATCAGCACCCGCGGCGCCCACTCGTGGGTGCGCATCACGCCGACCGGCTTGCCCGACTGCACCAGCAGCGTCTCGTCGGACTCGAGGTGCTCGAGCTCGCGGATGATCGCGTCGTACGCCGCCCAGGACCTGGCGGCCTTGCCGGTGCCGCCGTAGACCACGAGGTCGTCGGGCCTCTCGGCGTTGTCAGGGTCGAGGTTGTTCATCAGCATCCGCATCGGCGCCTCGGTCTGCCACGACTTCGCGGTCAGCTCGAGGCCTCGCGGTGCCCGCACCTCGCGCGGGCCGCTCTGCTCTTCGTGGGTCTGCGTGGTCATGCCAGCTCTCCTATCGCGTCCTCGACCACCCGGACCAGGACGCCGGAGACGACGTCCTGGTAGGCGTGCTCGATCTCGGGGGCGAGGTGCCGGTCGGGTCCCGGCCCCTCGACGTTGCGCCGCAGCAGGGCGACGGCGGCGGCCGTCGCCGGTGACGGCGAGAGCGGGGCGCGCATGTCCAGCGCCCGCGCCGCCGTGAGGTACTCGATCGCCACCACGCGGGCGAGACCGTCGACCGACTTCCGCAGCTTGCGGGCAGCCGACCAGCCCATCGAGACGTGGTCCTCCTGCATCGCGCTGCTCGGGATCGAGTCCACGCTCGCCGGGGCGGCGAGGCGCTTGAGCTCGGAGACGATCGCGGCCTGGGTGTACTGCGCGATCATGTGCCCGGAGTCGACGCCGGGGTCGTGGGCGAGGAACGGATGCAGGCCGTGGTTGCGGGCCTTGTCGAGGAACCGGTCGGTGCGACGCTCGCTGATCGAGGCGACGTCGGCGGCGACGATGGCGAGGAAGTCGAGCACGTAGGCGACCGGTGCCCCGTGGAAGTTGCCGTTGCTCTCGACCCGGCCGTCGTCGAGCACGACCGGGTTGTCCACGGCGCTGGCCAGCTCGCGTCCGGCGACGGCCGCGGCGTGGTCGACGGTGTCGCGAGCACCTCCGTGCACCTGCGGGGAGCAGCGCAGCGAGTAGGCGTCCTGCACCCGGTTGCAGTCCGGGCCGCGGTGGCTCGCGACCACCCCGGAGTCGGCGAGGATCCGGCGCAGGTTGGCCGCGCTCGCGCCCTGGCCCGGGTGCGGCCGGAGCGCCTGCAGGTCCTCGGCGAAGACCCGGTCGGTGGCGAGCTGGCCCTCCACCGACATCGCCGCGGTGATGTCGGCGGCCTTGAGCAGCATCCGCAGGTCGGCGATCGCCATCACGAGCATCCCGAGCATGCCGTCGGTGCCGTTGATCAGGGCGAGGCCCTCCTTGGCGGCCAGCTCGACCGGCGCCAGGCCGGCCTCGCTGAGCGCGACCGCCGCCGGGCGGCGTACGCCGTGCCGGTCGTGCACCTCACCCTCGCCGATCAGCGCCAGCGCGCAGTGCGAGAGCGGCGCGAGGTCGCCGGAGCAACCCAGGGAGCCGTACTCGTGCACCACCGGGGTGATGCCGTGGGTGAGCATCCCGGCGAGCGTCTGCACGGTCCCGAGACGTACGCCGGTGTGGCCGGTCGCCAGGGTCGAGAGCCGCAGCAGCATCAGGGCCCGCACCACCTCACGCTCGACCTCGGGACCGCTGCCGGCCGCGTGGGACCGGACCAGGGAGCGCTGGAGCTGCGCACGCATCTCGGTCGGGATGTGCCGGGTGGCCAGCGCACCGAAGCCCGTGGAGATGCCGTACGCCGGCGTCGGCGCCGCGGCCAGCGTCTCGACCGCGACACGGGCGTGCTCGACCGCGGCGACGGCGTCGGGCGCCAGCTCGACCCCGGCGCCGTCCCGAGCGACGGCCAGCACGTCGTCGAAGGAGAGCGGGCCGGTCCCGACCTGGACCGTGCGAGTGGTGATCGGCGTGCGCATGCCCTCATCACAGCGCACCCGAGGCTGCACGGCCATGCCCTGGGTGGCACGCGTGTCTCGGATCCGAGACGTGGCTAGGCTGCGCGGATGCAGCTCAGATTCGCCACCCACGGGGCCGCGGCGGGCTGGGCCGCCGTGCAGCGCTCGGCCAGCCCGTTCCTCGTCGGCTCCGAGGAGTCGGTGCTGCACGACATGACCCACCACGCCGCGACCCTGGCGCGGTACGTCGTGGTGGAGGACGGCGCGGTGCTCGGGCTGACCCGGGTGCGCGCTGCGGCCTCTCTCCGGGAGGTGCGCGTGATGCTCCAGGTGCACGCCGACCACCGGGGGCGCGGAGTCGGCACGCGACTGCTCGAGCAGGCGCTGCGGGTGGCCGACGGCCGGAGCCTGGCCGGGGTGGTCAACGGCGACGACTACTCCGTCGCGGTCAGCGACCATTGGGGTTTCGCGCGGGAGCGCTCCCACCGGATCTCCACCGTCGACCCCCGCGAGGCGCCGGCGCCCCGGGCCACCCCGGAGGGCCTGGCGGTCGTGCCGCTCGCGACGCTCGACGCCGCCCTGGTGTGGGCCTGCCTGCAGGAGGTGGCGTTGGACGACCCCTCGGGGCTGACCAGGCCGGTGCCGCTGGCGGAGTTCCTCGACACCGAGTGGAGCGACCCGCTGCACCGGGCCGACCTCGGCCGGGCCGCCGTCACCGCGGACGGGACGGTCGCGGCCTACGCCCAGATCACCGCGGCGGACGACCGGGCCTGGAACGCGATGACCGGCACCCTTCCCGCCTACCGCGGCCGCGGCCTGGCCACCCTGGTGAAGGCGCACGCCCTCGCCGCCTGCGCCGCCGCCGGCATCACGAGCTGCGGCACCGGCAACGACGACGCCAACGCGCCGATGCTCGCCGTCAACGACGCTCTCGGGTACCGCCCCTCGGCGGTCACCTGGAGCGCCCGCCGCCCGGCCGGGGCATGAGCAACGTCCCGGCGGCCACCCGGGCACTGCGGGTGCTGCGCTACCTCGCCAGCCAGCCCGACCCGGTCAGCCTCGACCGGCTCGCGGCCGCGGTGGGGCTGCCCCGCTCGACGGCCTACCACCTGATGCGCGCGATGGAGGCCGAAGGCTTCGTCACCCATCTCCCCGAGGAGCACCGCTACGGCCTCGGCGTCGCCGCCTTCGAGGTGGGCAGCGGCTACAGCCGGCAGGCGCCGCTGCAGCGGATCGCCCGCCGCCCGCTGGCCGCACTGGTCGACCGGCTGGGCCAGAGCGCCCACCTCGCGGTGCCGCACGGGCGCGACGTGCTCTACGTGGTCGAGGAGCGGGCCCCCGGCCGACCGCCGCTCGTCACGGACGTCGGCGTGCGGCTCCCGGCCCACCTGACCGCGAGTGGTCGGGCCGTGCTCGCGGCTCTCCCGGCCAACCAGGTCAGGGCGCTCTACCCCGATCGCGCCGCCTTCGTCGACCGGCACGGCTCCGGCCCGACCTCGCCCAGCGCGCTGCGCAGCCTGCTCACCGAGACGCGCCAGCGGGGTCATGCCGTGGAGGACGGGGAGGTGACGCCAGGGTTCGCCTCTGTCGCCGCTGCCGTGCTCGACCACAACGGCCACCCCGTCGCCGGGGTCGCGGTCACCTACCCCGTGGAGGAGGCGCCGTCGGTGGACCGGATCGCCCACCACGTCCGACGTACCGCACAGGCGCTGACGCGTCGCCTGGGCGGACCGGCGTAACCCTCGGGAGTGGAACTCGTTTCACCTAGCGAAGGTCCGACCCGGAGGGAACCCGCATGTCGATCGCCGCCGCGTCCGCACGTCGCCTGGCCTGGTCTGCCGCTCTGGCGGCCGGCACCGTCCTCGGGGCCCTCGTCGTGGTGCCGTCGTCGGCCGACGACGACGTCAGCCCCGACACCGTGGGCAGCGCCGTCACCGAGCGCGCGGGCGGCAGCGGCAGCCTCGTCGAGCGTTACGACACCGGCGTGCGCGCCGCCGCGGAGGCCGCTGCGCTGCGTCAGCACGAGACCGCACCCGGCCCGGGCGGCGAAGGGGCCGACGGGCACGGTCACGACCACGGCGACCTCTCCACCAAGAACGCCGTGTCCCGCACCGCCGACGCAGGCGCCGGGGCCACCGACCCGACGAGCCTCGCCGAGCGGATGACCGGCATCGCGTCCGTCGCGGACCAGCGCGCCGAGCCCGACCCCCGCCTGGTGCGGGTGCCGCGCACGCCCGCGCGGCGGAGGTCCCCGGAGGACCGCTACGCGATGGCCGGCGGCTGCTACGCACTGCGCAGCACCAGCACGGGCCGCTGGGTCGCCCGGGCCGGAGCCGGCTACGCCGCCACCTCGGCGGACCGGAGCGCGGCGGAGCCGTTCCACTTCCAGGCCACCGACCTGGGCCGCTACCTGTTGTTCGGCCACGACCAGACCTTCATGGCCGCGATGGCCGGACTTCCTCTCCTGGGGAAGGGCACCGTCGCGGCGGCCGACGCCCCGAGCACGTCGGCCGACTGGGTGGCTGCGCGCCGCGGCTCGACGTACTCCTTCGCCCTGCCGGACGGCGACGCGGTCGCCGTCGACCCCCGCGGCGCCGTGGTCCTCGGCCGGACCGCGGAGGGGTTCGACCTGCGCAGCACCGAGGGCTGCGCCGACTGGGACGAGATCGAGACCAACGTCCGCGGGCGCACCTTCCGCGGCGTGTCCGACATCGCCGAGACCCGCGGGTACGTCGACGCGCACACCCACGGCATGGCCTTCGAGTTCCTCGGCGGCCGGGCGCACTGCGGGCGTCCCTGGCACCCGTACGGCGTGCAGCACGCGCTCGTCGACTGCCCCGACCACACCCTGACCGCCGGCTACGGCGCCGCCCTCGAGACCGCACTGTCGGGCCGGCCCGGCCACGACCCGGTGGGCTGGCCGACCTTCAAGGACTGGCCCGCGCCGGACTCCTTGACCCACGAGGGCACCTACTACAAGTGGATGGAGCGCTCGTGGCGCGGGCGGCCTGCGGCTGTTCACCAACCTGCTCGTCGAGAACAACAAGCTCTGCGAGCTCTACCCGCTGAAGAAGAACTCCTGCGACGACATGGACTCGATCCGCCTGCAGGCCAAGCAGATGCGCGCTTTCGAGCGCTACATCGACGCGCAGTCGGGTGGTCCCGGCGAGGGCTGGTACCGGATCGTCACCAACCCCTTCCAGGCCCGCAGGATCATCAACCAGGGCAAGCTCGCGGTCATCATGGGCATCGAGACCTCGGTGCCGTTCACGCTGCACCATGAAGGCCGACATCCCGCAGTGCGACAAGGCGACCATCGACGCCCAGCTCGACGAGGTGCACAAGCTGGGCGTGCGCCAGATGGAGCTGGTCAACAAGTTCGACAACGCCCTCTCCGGGGTCGCCGGGGACGAGGGCTCGACCGGGCTGCTGGTCAACAGCGCCAACTTCCTGGAGACCGGCTCCTTCTGGGCGATGGAGCACTGCGAGGGTGTCGACGGCAACCACGACCGCGCGCAGTACGCCGCACCTGCGGGCATCGATCGCCGCCCAGCAGGACGCGCTCTTCGGCGCCATCGCGCAGATCAGCGGCGTCCAGCCGGCACCGCTCTACGGCCCGCCCGAGCATTGCAACCGCCGCGGCCTCACCGACCTCGGCGCCCACCTGATCGACCGGCTCGCCGAGCGCGAGATGATCTTCGATCCCGACCACATGTCGGTGTCCGGCCGCGACGCGGCGCTGGACCAGCTCGAGGCGCTCGACTACCCCGGCGTCATCTCCAGCCACTCCTGGTCGACCCCCGACTCCTACCCGCGCATCTATCGGCTCGGCGGCACCATCACTCCGTACGCCGGTGACTCCACCGGCTTCGTGGACAAGTGGAAGCGGCACCTGTCCTGGGCCGACCCGCGCTACTACTTCGGCTTCGGCTACGGCGCCGACATCAACGGCCTCGGCGCCCAGGGCGACCCGCGCGGACGCCGACGTGCCGAACCCGGTCAGCTATCCCTTCACCGGCCTCGGTGGCGTCGAGGTCGAGCGTCAGGTCAGCGGTGAGCGGGTCTACGACGTCAACGTCGACGGCGTCGCCCACTACGGCCTCTACCCCGACTGGATCGAGGACCTGCGCAAGGTCGCCGACGCCCAGGCACCCGGCACCGGCGACCAGATCTCCGCCGACATGGCCCGCGGCGTCGAGGCCTACCTGCAGATGTGGGAGCGCGCCGTCGGCGTCAGCAACGACGCCTGCCGCGAGCCCGAGGTCGCCAAGCGCGCCCGCGTCATCCGCGGCCTGCGCGCCGGCGCCGCCGGTGGCCAAGGTGCTGCGGACCGCCGGGCAGCCGCACCGGCGCCTCGGCGACACCTTCACCTACTGCGCCACCACGCGGTCCGGTGACACCACGACCGTCGAGCTCCGCTTCGACGACCGCAACCGCCTCCGCTGAAGATCATCCGCCTCCGGAAGTTCATGCGCGCCTCCAGGAAGTTCATGCGCGCCTCCGGGAAGTTCATGCGCGCGCGTTGGGCCGGGCGCTCTCGAACACGCGCGCTCACCCACGCGCGTCTCGACCTCCCGCACGCGCGTCTCAACCTCCCGCACGCGCGTCTCGACCTCCCGCACGCGCGTCTCGACCTCCCGCACGCGCGTCTCAACCTCCCGCACGCGCGTCTCAACCTGTGCGGAGGAGGGAAGTTACCGGTTGGTAGGCTTCGCCTCGACCGGTGTGACCACGACCGCTGACGTGGCACCCGGGCCCGCACTAGGCTCAGCCGACGCCGCAGCCCGCCCGCCGCGGGTCCGGCCAGCCGCCGCAGAGGAGCATTGATGCAGATCTTCGCCATCGTGGTGTCCCTGGCGATCGCCGCCGTCGGGATCGCCCTGTTCGTCAAGGCGATCCGGCACATCATCGCGGTGGTGAAGCTCGGGCAGCCGACCGCGAGCCGCACCGGCGACCCGAGGGCGCGCACCATCACCCTGCTCAAGGAGTCGCTGGGCCACACCCGGATGCTGCAGTGGACGGCCGTCGGCGTCGGCCACTGGTTCGTCTTCGTCGGCTTCGGTCTGCTGTTCTTCACCCTTCTCGACGGCGTTCGGCCAGCTCTTCGACGCAGAGTTCGCGCTGCCGCTGATCGGCCACTTCTTCCTCTACGAGTGGATCACCGAGCTGTTCACGTGGGCGATGCTCGTGGCGATCGTGGCCTTCATCGGCTACCGCGCGACCCGCCCCAAGGAGCGCACCCGCGGCACCGACGGCCGCTTCTACGGCTCCACGATGTGGCAGGCCTACTTCGTCGAGGCCGTCATTCTCGGGGTCGGCCTGTGCATCGTCACCCTGCGCGGCCTCGAGTACGCCCTGATGGACTCCACCACCGGGGAGGCCTCGGCGCTGCACTTCCCGCTGACCTTCTGGCTCGGCGAGGCGTTCTCCGGGACTTCCACCGGCGCGCTGGAGAACGGGATCTACCTGGTCGCGGCCCTCAAGATCGTCATCTCTTTCACCTGGATGATCGTCATCTCGCTGCACACGACGATGGGCGTCGCCTGGCACCGCTTCACCGCGTTCTTCAACATCTTCTTCAAGCGCAAGGCCGACGGCGGTACGTCGCTGGGCGGTCTCCAGCCGATGATGATCAACGGCGAGCCGATCGACTTCGAAAACATCGAGGACCTCGACGAGGACGCCGCGATGGGCGTCGGCAAGCTCGAGGACTTCGCCTGGAAGGGCATCCTCGACTTCACCTCCTGCACCGAGTGCGGCCGCTGCCAGTCGCAGTGCCCGGCCTGGAACACCGAGAAGCCGCTCTCTCCCAAGCTGCTCATCACCAACCTGCGGGACCACGCCTACGCCAAGGCGCCGTACCTCCTCGCCGACCCCGAGGAGCGCGACTCGCTGCCGGACGACGTCAAGGCCGCGGCCGAGCGCGAGCTGGTCGGCGCCACCGAGGGCGACCCGACCCTGCCGAGTGGCGGCGCCGTGATCGACCCCGAGGTGCTGTGGAACTGCACGTCCTGCGGCGCCTGTGTGCAGCAGTGCCCGGTGGACATCGAGCACGTCGACCACATCATCGACATGCGCCGCTACCAGGTGCTCATCGAGTCCAGCTTCCCCTCCGAGCTCAACGGACTGTTCAAGGGCCTGGAGAACAAGGGCAATCCCTGGAACATGTCACCCAACGCCCGGATGGACTGGGCGAAGGATCTCGACTTCGAGGTCTTGCAGGTCGGCACCGACGTCGAGGACCTCGACGAGGTCGAGTGGCTGTTCTGGGTGGGCTGCGCCGGGGCCTACGAGGACCGCGCCAAGAAGACCACCCGTGCGGTCGCCGAGCTGCTCACCACGGCCGGTGTCTCGTTCGCCGTGCTCGGCGACGGCGAGACCTGCACCGGCGACCCGGCTCGTCGTGCGGGCAACGAGTTCGTCTTCCAGCAGCTCGCGATGCAGAACGCCGAGGTGTTCAAGGAGACCAAGGTCAAGAAGGTCGTCTCGACCTGCGCGCACTGCTTCAACACCCTCAAGAACGAGTACTCCCAGTTCGGCGTCGAGCTCGAGGTCACCCACCACACCCAGCTGCTCAACCGGCTGGTGCGCGAGGGAAAGCTCACCCCCGTCGCCGATCGGTCGAACGGTGCAGCCGGTACGGCGAAGCGGTCGATCACCTACCACGACCCGTGCTACCTCGGACGGCACAACCAGGTCTACTCGCCGCCGCGTGAGCTGATCGAGATCATCCCCGACGCCGAGCTCACCGAGATGCCGCGCAACAGCGAGCGCTCGTTCTGCTGCGGAGCCGGCGGAGCGCGCATGTGGATGGAGGAGAACACCGGCGAGCGGATCAACCTCAACCGCACCAACGAGGCGATCGAGACCGGGGCCGACCAGATCGCGACCGGCTGCCCGTTCTGCCGGGTGATGCTCTCCGACGGCCTCACCTCCAAGCAGGCCGACGGCTCGGCCCGCGAGGAGGTCGAGGTGCTCGACGTGGCCCAGCTGCTGCTCGCCTCGGTCAAGCGCGCCCCCTCACCGCGGCCCGCCCCGACGCCAACCCCGACTCCCGAGGCGAGCGAGGCTGGCGAGCCGACCGCGAGCGGTACGACGACCGCGGTGCTGGACCGGCCCGAGGCGGAGGAGGAGGAACCGGTGGCGCCCGAGCCCGTCGAGACCAAGGCCGAGCCCGAGCCCGACGACGTCACCCAGACCGAGGAGACCGTCACCGAGCCGAGCGAGGTCGGAGCGGCCGCCCAGGCCACCGAGGAATCCGAGGGGTCCGAGGGGTCGAGGGTCCGGAGGGGCCGAGACTCCCGAGGCCACCGACGATGCGAAGAAGAAGGACGACGACACGCTCTTCTGAGTCTGCCGAGCCATCGGGTGACATCACCTGACGCCAGATGACGTCATCTGATGTCAGAAATGATGCCGTAAACTCTTGACGTGACGTCATCTTGATGTCAGAGTGATGCGCATGGACATCACCCCCTACGTCGAAAGCCTCCGCCACGACCTGGCCGCGGCCGCCGAGGCCGGCGGCGACGAGGCCCGCGCCGCGGCCGAGCGTCTCGCGCTCGCTCTCGACCCGGCGATGCGACTCGCCCTGATGGACGCGCTCAGCCAGGCCGCCGCCGAGATCACCGCCGAGCTGCCCGCCGGGTCGGTCGACGTCCGCCTCAAGGGACGCGAGCCCCAGTTCGTGGTCGACGTACCGACCATGCCGATGCAGGCCGCCGCCCCGGCGCCGCCCAGCCCGCCGGCGCCGCCCAGCGCCGAGGAGATCGAGGTCGAGGAGGACGACTCCGTCGCCCGGATCAGCCTGCGCATCCCCGAGTCGGTGAAGTACAAGGCCGAGGAGCTCGCCGCCAAGAGCGGGCACTCGCTCAACGCCTGGATCGTCAACGTGGTGCGCAACGCCACCCGCGACCGCGCGATCAACGTCGAGGTCGACCTCTCCAGCATCCCGTTCCTCGACTCTGGACGTCCCGCCGGCCGCCGCGGCAGCAAGCGGATGACCGGCTGGGTCTGACCGCCCGCAGCCCACCACCACCCCACGCCTCCGGCGGCCACCAGGCCGGTCGGGCGGCACCGCACACCCTCGACCACGCCACGCAAGGAGCAGACCGTGCAGTACACCTTCGAGACCCCCGACCACCTCTCCCTCCACGTCGAGATCGGCAGCGGTGACGTCACCGTCCGCGCCGACCAGCACGACCGAACGACGGTGGAGGTCACCGGCGACGCCGCGGAGGACGTCACCGTCGAGCAGCGCGGCGACCGGGTGGTCGTGATCGGCCCCCAGCACCGGGCCGGCTACCTCGGCCGCAGCGGCAAGCTCGACGTGCAGGTCACGGTGCCGCACGACACCGACCTCTCCACCCAGCTCGGGTCCGCCGACCTCACCGTCACCGGCGATGTCGGCAAGGCCTCGCTCAGGGCCGGGTCGGGGGACGTAGACCTGGAGACCGCCAACGGCGAGGTGATGATCGAGACCGGCTCCGGAGACATCCAGCTCGGACTCGTCGCCGGCGACCTGCGCGTCAAGGCCGGCTCAGGCGACGTCACCATCCACGAGGTCGCGGGCAACAGCCTGATCTCCACCGGTTCCGGCGACGTCGAGATCACCGCCGCCGCCGGCGACGTCCAGGTGAAGACCGGCTCCGGCGACCTGCGCGTGCGCAAGCCGAGCGCCGACGTCGCCCTGACCACCGCTTCGGGCGACCTCACCGTCGACCTGATGGGCGCCGGCGAGCTCGCCGCCAAGAACGTCTCCGGTGACATCCGGGTGGGCGTGCCGGCGGGGCTGCCGGTGTGGACCGACATCAGCACCGTCACCGGCGGCGTCCGATCCACCCTCGAGGGCGCCGGGCAACCCGCTGACGGGCAGGAGTTCCTCGAGCTGCACGCCAAGACCGTCAGCGGCGACATCTCCCTGGAGCAGAGATGAGGCGCGCCTGGCGCATCCCAGCGCCGTCCGACGAGAGCACCGAGCCGAGCGGCGAGCGCGAGGCACAGCAAAGCCGATCAGGCCGACGACACCGTCTCAGCGGCAGTCTCGACACCACCACCCGGCATCACCGCAGCACTCCCGAAGGGACGACCGACCATGTCTGACTTCAGCGCCCAGCTCGACATCCTGGCCAACCAGCAGATCCGCGAGCGCGTCGCCCGCCACCAGCAGCCGCAGGTCCCCGGCCCGCGGCGTCCCCGCGGTCGGCACGCACTCGCCCACCGGCTGCACGCCCTCGCCGAACGCCTCGACGGCTGACCCAGCCGCCCACCGGCCCCGGGCCCGCTGCCGCTCCACCACCGGCAGCGGGCCCCTGCGCGTCCGGGGCCCCGGCCAGGGACAATGGACTCATGACCTTCCACCGCTACCTCGCTCTCGGCGACTCGTTCACCGAGGGCGTCGGTGACCACGACGCCGGGCGCCCCAACGGCGTGCGCGGGTGGGCCGACCGGGTGGCGGAGGCGATGGCGGCCGGCACGGACGACTTCGGCTATGCGAACCTCGCGATCCGCGGCCGCAAGCTCATCCCCGTCATCGACGAGCAGCTCGACCGCGGTCTCGCGCTGCGACCCGACCTGATCACGATGTACGCCGGGGCCAACGACCTGCTGCGGCCCAAGGTCGACATCGACGTGATCATGGCGCGCTATGACGACGCCATCGGCAAGCTCGCGGCCAGTGGCGCGACGGTGGTGCTCTTCACCGGCTTCGACCTCGGATTCGCGCCGGTGTTCCGACACCTGCGCGGACGGGTGGCGACCTACAACGAGATCGTTCGCGAGATCGCCGACCAGCACGGCGCCGCGCTGGTCGACTACTGGCGGCGGCGCGAGTACCGCGACTACCGGCTGTGGGACATCGACCGGATGCACATGTCCGCGGCCGGCCACCACCACATGGCGGGCATCGTCTTGGAGACCCTGGGACTCGACCACGCCCTGCCACCGGTCGAGCTCGCCCCCCTTCCCGAGATGGACCGCCGGCAGCGCCGCGACGCCGATCTCGCGTGGGCGCGCGGGCACTTCGGCCCGTGGATCAGCCGCCGGGTGCGCGGCGCCAGCTCCGGGGACGGGCTCAGGCCCAAGCACCCGACCTACGTCCGGCCAGGCACCGGGGCTCCGGTCGACTGAGTCCCGGCCGGCGCGCTAGATGTCGGTTCGGTGGAAGCTCAGGTGGGAGCGCGACGGCGTGGGTCCCCGCTGGCCCTGGTAGCGCGAGCCGTACTTCTCCGAGCCGTACGGGTGGTCCGAGGGCGAGCTCAACCGGAAGAAGCACAGCTGCCCGATCTTCATGCCCGGCCACAGCTTGATCGGCAAGGTGGCGACGTTGGAGAGCTCGAGCGTCACGTGGCCGGAGAAGCCGGGGTCGATGAAGCCGGCCGTCGAGTGGGTGAGCAGCCCGAGCCGGCCCAGCGACGACTTGCCCTCCAGCCGTGCCGCTACGTCGTCGGGCAGCGTGATGACCTCGTAGGTCGAGCCGAGCACGAACTCGCCGGGGTGCAGGATGAACGGCTCGTCGCCCTCGGGCTCCACCTGACGGGTCAGGTCGGGCTGGTCCTCAGCCGGGTCGATGTGCGGGTACTTGTGGTTCTCGAACACCCGGAAGAAGCGGTCCAGGCGTACGTCGATGCTCGACGGCTGCACCATCGATGCCTCGAAGGGGTCCAGGCCCACCCGGCCCGCGTCGACCTCGGCCAGGATGTCGCGATCTGAGAGCAGCACAGGGAGAACCTACCTGGACTCGTGCTCCGGCCGGGGGCCGCGCCCGCTGGTTGCTCAGGTACGATCTGCGAGCGGTGGCCCGAACGGCCTTCCGATGCGGATGTAGCTCAGTTGGTAGAGCGCGACCTTCCCAAGGTCGATGTCGCGAGTTCGAATCTCGTCATCCGCTCCACGCGTCGCCGAGGACCGATGCCGCGGGCCGGGTCAGCCCCAGCCCGTCAGCCAGTCGCCGTAGAAGATCCCGAGACCGGCGACGACGCAGACACCGGTCAGGATCCAGAAGCGGATCACCACCGTGACCTGCTCCCAGCCGAGCAGCTCGAAGTGGTGCTGCAGCGGCGTCATCCGGAAGACTCTCCTGCCCACCCCGGTGGTGCGCCTGGTCAGCTTGAACCAGGTCACCTGGATCATCACCGACCCGGTGACGGCCACGTACAGGCCGCCGAGGACGACGAGGAGCAGCTCGGTCCGCGTCAGGACGGCAAGTCCGGCCATGGCCGCCCCGATCGCGAGGGAGCCGGTGTCGCCCAAGATGATCTGGGCCGGAGAGGCGTTCCACCACAGGAACCCGAAGCAGGCGCCGGCCAGGGCAGCCGCGACCGTAGCCAGGTCCAACGAGGAGGCGACCTGGTAGCAGATGCCGTCGGGCAGCCCGGCGGATCCGCAGGAGTGGCTGTTCTGCCAGGTGCCGATGAACGTGTAGGCAGCGAAGACCATCGCCGCGGTGCCCGTCAGCAGACCGTCGAGTCCGTCGATCAGGTTGGTGGCGTTGCTGGTCCCGCTGACCATGAGCCAGAGCAGCCCGATGACCACGACCCACGGCAGGACGGGGCCGAAGTCACGGACGAACGACAGCCTCTCGGACACAGCATCCGGCCGGCTCCCCGACGAGGGCCAGAGCGCCAGGACCCCGAAGGTGAGAGCCACGAACGTCTGCCCCACCAGCTTGGCCTTGCTCCGCAGCCCGAGGCTGCGCTGGCTCCTGACCTTGATGAAGTCGTCGAGGAAGCCCACGCCGGCCATCCCCACCAGGAGGAAGAGCACCAGGAGCGCGGACCTCGACGGCAGGTCGCCCGTCGTCAGCTTGGCCGCCGCGTAGGCGAGCAGCACCGAGACCACGATGACGGCGCCGCCCATCGTCGGGGTCCCCCGCTTCACGTGGTGCGTCTGCGGACCGTCCTCGCGGATCGGCTGTCCGAGGCCCCAGGAGGTGAACTGCGCGATCGCCCACCGCGTCACGATCAGCGACAGCACAAGCGCCAACGAGCCGCTCAGCAAGATGGCCTTCAACCCGAGCCCCTACCGGTCGATGTGTGAGCCGTGCGCTGGGACAGCGCAGCGCCGTCTGGACAGAACTCACCACAAGACCACAACCACGGTCGCGCAGCCACCACCTCGGCGCGTGTGTCGGAGCCCGCAGCGGTCGGCGCTCAGGCCGCCGGGACCCAGGCCGCGTCGACGCCCGCCACGTCGTCGCTCATGACGTAGCAGCGCACGCAGACCCGGTCGAGGTCGAGGGCGAGGCTCCACGGCTCCTGCCGGCTGATGCAGCGCTGGCGGCCGATCATCGCCAGCGCTGCGCAAGGCCGTAGACGGGCACGACCAGGAGTACGAACCACGGACCACCGGTCCAGATCGCCGCGAACAGGCCGCCGAGCAGCAGCACCGACGCCTCGATGAAGGAGAACGGCCGTCCGCGTAGCGTGCGCCGAAGCCAGACCTCGTCCTCGGCGTGGTTGAGGTAGGCACTGCCGTGGAAGAGCCCGGTCTCGACCGCGGAGAAGGCGATGACGGCCAGCAGTCCCTGGTCCCCGTCGTCGAACATGTCGTTGCCCCCGGGTCCCCACGCTGTGGCGGCGACGATCCCAGCGGCGACGCCGGCGATCACGAGGTAGGCGGCCCAACCCACCCACTTCCACAGCTGCACGCGCAGGCCGCGCCAGCGTGCGTGGGCATAGCTGATCGCCACCACCAGTCAGCAGAACGGCAGCGGCAGCAGCAGTGCGGCGGCGAAGGCCCAGGCAGCGAGTGCCTTGTGCGGTCGCTGGCTGTCGATCAGCCTGCCCTCCAAGGACCGCCCGAGCTCGACGTCGAGCGCGGCGAGGAGCACCAGGAGCAGAGCGGTGAGCACCGGATGGTGCGCGGCCCTCTCACGACCCAGCGAGGCCAGCGCGAACGGGAGAAAGAGGGCCGCCGAGACCGCGAGCCCGACCCACACCCGGAGCACCATGGGTGTCGAGAGGAAGGCCGAGCGCTCCTGGCCGGCGCCCGAGTCCTCTGCGGCAGCGCGCACCGTGCGATGCTCGCACACGTCGCGGCCTGCCGTCCCGATAGCGTCTGGACATGCCCGCCCCCCACCGGTTCACCGGCTTCCCCACCGCAGCGCTCGACTTCTACGACGACCTGGAGATGGACAACACCAAGTCGTTCTGGACCGCCCACAAGGAGGTCTACGAGAGCGCGGTCAAGGAGCCGATGCTGGCGCTGTGCGCAGCGCTGCAGGACGAGTTCGGGTCGGCGAAGATCTTCCGCCCCTACCGCGACGTGCGCTTCGCCAAGGACAAGACGCCCTACAAGACCCACCAGGGGGCGTTCGTGCAGACCGGACAGTCGACCGGCTGGTACGTCGAGGTGGCGGCCCCGGGCGTCCGTGTCGGCGCCGGGTTCTACGAGTCGGAGTCCTCGCGACTGGCGACGTTCCGACGGGCCGTCGCCGACGACCGCACCGGCGCCGAGCTCGAGAAGATGCTCGCCGGCCTCGCGACAAGGGGCTGGGAGCTCGGCGGCGACACCCTCAAGACCGCGCCCCGTGGCTACGACACCGGGCACCCGCGCATCGACCTGCTCCGTCACAAGACGATGTCGCTGGGCAAGTCCTACGGTTTCGAGAAGGTCATCCACACTGCTGCGCTTGCCGATCGGGTGCGCGACGACTGGCGCGCGACGCGGCCGTTCCTGGAGTGGGTGGCCGCCCACTCGGAGTAGGCGGCCACCCGCGGTCTGCCTCAGGCTGCCGTGGTGGCCTCCGGCGCCTCGGCGGCGGCTGGCTCGAGAGCGGTCTCCAGGATCTGACGCACGTCGCTGACCAGGTGCACCGTGACGGCCTCGCGCACCTCGGCGGGCACGTCGTCGAGGTCGGCCTCGTTGCGCGCCGGCAGGTAGACCTCGGTGAGTCCGGCCCGCTGGGCAGCGAGCAGCTTCTGCTTGACGCCGCCGATGGGCAGCACCCGGCCGGTCAGGGAGAGCTCGCCGGTCATCCCCACGTCACCGCGCACCGGACGGCCGGTCGCCAGCGACACCAGCGCGGTGGTCATGGTGACCCCCGCCGATGGTCCGTCCTTGGGCACGGCGCCGGCGGGGACGTGCAGGTGCAGCGGGCCGGACAGCCGGTCGGCGAGCGCGTCCTCGTCGATGCCGAGCTCGGCGGCGTGCGCGCGCACGTAGGTGAGCGCGATCTGGGCGGACTCCTTCATCACCTCGCCGAGCTGGCCGGTGAGGTCGAGCCGGGAGGTCTCGCCGGGCAGCGCAGAAGCCTCGATGTAGAGCACGTCCCCACCCAGACCGGTCACGGCCAGGCCGGTGGCGACGCCGGGCACCGCCGTACGCTCGTGCGCCTCAGGGGTGAACCGGGCGCGGCCGACGAGGTCCCTGAGCGCGGCGGTGTCGATCCGCACCGGCACCTCCGTGCCACCGGCCAGCCTGGTCGCGACCTTGCGGAAGACCTTGGCGATCAGCCGCTCGAGCTGGCGCACGCCCGCCTCTCGGGTGTGGTTGGCGGCCAGCTCGCGGAGGGCGTCGTCCTCGACCACCACCTCGTCTTCGGCGAGCGCAGCGCGATCGCGCTGTCGGGGCAGCAGGAAGTCGCGTGCGATCGCGACCTTGTCGTCCTCGGTGTAGCCGTCGATCGAGACCAGCTCCATCCGGTCGAGCAGAGCCGGCGGGATGGTGTCGAGCACGTTGGCCGTCGCGATGAAGAGCACGTCGGACAGGTCCAGGTCGAGCTCGAGGTAGTGGTCCCGGAAGGTGTGGTTCTGCGCCGGGTCCAGCACCTCCAGCAGCGCAGCCGCCGGGTCACCCCGGTAGTCCGAGCCGACCTTGTCGACCTCGTCGAGCAGCACCACCGGGTTCATCGACCCGGCCTCCCTGATCGCGCGCACCACGCGGCCGGGCAGAGCGCCGACGTAGGTGCGCCGGTGACCTCGGATCTCGGCCTCGTCACGGACTCCACCGAGCGCGACCCGCACGAACTTCCGGCCGAGCGCGTGCGCGACCGACTCACCCAGCGAGGTCTTGCCGACCCCGGGCGGGCCTGCGAGCAGGATGACGGCGCCGGAGCCACGTCCGCCGACGACCTCGAGGCCACGCTCGGCCCTCCGGGCACGGACGGCGAGGTGCTCCACGATCCGGTCCTTGACGTCCTCGAGCCCGTGGTGGTCGGCATCGAGCACGGCGCGCGCCGCGTCGATGTCGGTCGCATCGGCGGTGCGGACCGACCACGGCAGGTCCAGGACGGTGTCGAGCCAGGTGCGGATCCACGAGGTCTCGGGACTCTGGTCGCTGGACCGCTCGAGCCGGTCGACCTCCCGGAGCATCGCGGTGCGGACGGCGTCGGGGACGTCGGCGGCGTCGACCCGCGCGCGGTAGTCGTCGGTGCCGTCGGGCTCGCCCTCGCCGAGCTCCTTGCGGATCGCGGCGAGCTGCTGGCGCAGCAGGAACTCCCGCTGCGTCGCCTCGACGCTCTCGCGGACGTCGTCACCGATCTTGTCGTTGACCTCGACCTCCGCCAGGTAGTCCTGGGTCCAGCCGATCAACAGCTCCAGCCGGGACTCGGTGGCCGGCGTCTCGAGCAGCTCGCGCTTGCGGTCGACCGAGAGGTACGGCGCGTAGCCCGCCGTGTCCGCGACGACGGCGGGGTCGGTGATGCTCGTGAACTGGTCCACGATCTGCCAGGCCTCGCGCCGCTGCAGGACGGCCACGACGAGCTTCTTGTAGTCGGCGGCGAGCTCGACGGCGCGATCAGACGCCGGCCCGTCCTCGACCGGGGTCGCCTCGACCCACAGGGCGGCGCCCGGTCCGGTGACGCCGCTGCCGATGAGGGCGCGGCCACCCGCACGCAGGACGGCCGCGGCCGATCCGCCGCGGAACCGGCCGACCTTCTCGATGGTCGCGACCACGCCGTAGGACGCGTAGCGGTCCTCCAGGCGCGGTGCGACGAGGAGGGTGTCGCCGCCCTCGCTGCGGGCGGCGTCGACGGCAGCCTGGGCGGCCTCGTCGAGCTCGATGGGGACGACCATGCCGGGCAGCAGCACGCCGTCGGAGAGGAACAGCACCGGCAGGCGCTGCGGAGTCTGGTCCATGCCTTCACCTCATGTCTTGACAGGTGTTGGCTCAACTCCCCGCAGCCACCCCGGTGTTCCGCTGTTCGCCGTGGGCGTACGCACCGCGGCTCAGAGCTGGACGAACCAGCGGTCGAGCACGTCCTGGGCAGGCTCACCGGGACACAGGACGTTGTAGTCGCGGTCGTCGTCCCACCACTGACCGATCACGGCGGGTCCGCCCTGGAAGCGGCCCGAGCCGCACATCGCCAGGGCCCGCTGCCGGGTCGTCGGCCCGGCGCTGCGCCACTCGGGCAGGCCGTAGCGGGTGCTGCCCATGATCTGCTGCCACAGCGTCGCGACGGAGTAGAAGCCGACCCGCAGGCCCTCGTCGCGGTAGCCGGCCAGCACGCCGTCGACGACGGCCTTGTTGGCCCGCACCCGGCCCGACCAGGGCGCCGGCGGACTGACCGGCTCCACGTCGACCCAGACCGCCGGCGAGTCCAGACCGACCTCGCGCATCTCCTCGACGTTGATCAGCGCCTGGGCATAGCCGGTGTTGAACAGCCGGCCGCGTTCGGTGTCGGTGGAGCGGGGGCCGTCGTCGGCGTACCGCTCCAGCTGACCCGCTGTCGGGTACGTCGCCACGGCGTAAGCCGACGTCCAGAGCCGTCGCTCACGGGCGTACTCGACGTGCGCGGCCAGGCACGGGTTCGGGTGGAAGGCCGGCCCGTTGGTCAGCCCGATCACGACGAAGCGGGCCTGTCGCCGTGGTAGCGGCTTGCCGAGGGTGGGTCGCGATGAGATGCCGAGGCCGCGCGGACAGTTGGGCCAGCTGATGTCGGCGCCGACGACAGGACCGCGACCGAGGCGCGGCTCCTCGGGCGAGGGCATCGGGGTGGCGCTGGTGGCGATCGCGGCCGCCGTGAGCGCAGCGAGCACCGCCTTGAACACCTCACCGATCATGCGCCGAGCCTACGGCGGGAACCTGAGAGGCCACCGGAACCCGGGAGGGGCTCAGTGCGGCAGCCAGGCGTCCTCGGACTTGGTCCGCGAGGTGACGGCCTTGGGCAGCCTGGCATCGGCCAGGGCACGGATGGAGACGTGCTCGAAGACGTCGCGCAGGCTGCTCCGGGCGGCGATCCAGACGTGCTGGAGCACCTGCGCCGACTCGTTGTAGGAGACCGCCTCCGGGCGCAGGCCGTAGACGCTCACCAGCGGCCCGTCGACGGCCCGGATCACGTCGGCGACGCTCACGCTGGACGCATCGCGGGCCAGCCTCCAGCCGCCGGACTGTCCGCGCTGGCTCATGACCACCCCGGCCCGACGGAGGTCGGCCAGGATGGCCTGGAGGAAGCCGTGCGGGATGTCCTGCTGCCGACCGATCTCCTCGGCACTGACCGGGGCGCCCTCGTCGCGACCGGCGAGCTCGATCAACGCCCGGAGGGCGTAGTCGGACTTGGCGGAGACGCGCATGGTGAAAGTCTGTCAGAGAACTGCACATAGCGCGGCCCGCGGCGTGGCAGGACGAACGAGGCCCGGCAGCGGTGCGCACCGCCGGGCCTCGTGCTCGAAGGTGGTCAGACCGTCACGGTCTCCGGCTCGGGTGCCGAGCGCCCGATCCGCTCCTGCTTGACCGCCCACACGATGAGCGCCACCCAGGCGACGAGGATCGCGGCGGCAGCAACGGCGACCGTGGATCCGTCGGCCCCCAGGGCCTCGAGGATGGTCCGGGAGTTGGTCAGGATGATCAGGCCACCGGCCGCCACCCCGAGCACCCGGGGAGCAAGGTGCTTGACCAGCCAGGCAGCGATCGGTGCGGCGATCACACCACCCACGAGCAGTGCGGCGGCGATCTCCCAGCGGATGCCCTGGCTTCCCAGGGCGATCAGGAAGCCGAGCGAGCCGCCGACGGCCACGACGAACTCTGCGGTGTCGATCGAGCCGATCACCTTGCGTGGCTCCATCCGACCCGAGGCCAGCAGCGACGGCGTGCCCACCGGTCCCCAGCCACCGCCACCGATGGCGTCCATGAGGCCTGCGACCAGACCGAGCGGCACCAGGAACGGTGCGGCGACCTTGCCCTTGAACTGCGGGCGCCGACCGCCGAGGCGCAGGAAGCGGTACATCACGTAGAAGCCAAGGGCGAGCAGCAGGCCGGCCACCCAGGGCCTGGCGGTGTCGCCGTCGAGGCTGGAGAGGACGGTCGCGCCGACGAAGGCGCCGATGCCGCCGGGCACAGCGATGATCGAGACGGTCCGCCAGTCGACGTTGCCCAGGCGGTGGTGGCTGATGCCCGACACGAGGGTGGTACCGATCTCGGAGAAGTGGACCGCTGCGGATGCCGCTGCCGGCGCGATCCCGGCAGCGAGGAGCAGTGTCGAGGAGGTGACGCCGTAGGCCATGCCGAGCGATCCGTCGACGAGCTGGGCGGCGAAGCCCACCAGGCCGAGCACGAGCAGACTGCGCACGAGTGTGTCCCTTCGAAGGCGATCCGGAGTGCGAACCACTTTTGGCGAATAGGTTTGTTTGTTGAGTTATTCACTACAGTAAAAGGGCAATCGCGTCTAAGTCAACTAGGTCAATAGTGTTAGACGGGTCACTCGGTCCCCTCAGACCCGCCGGGACCGCTCCCTCCTATCCTTCAGAGCATGAGCAGCAAGTCGGACCGGCCCCGGGTCGTCCTGCACGTGGGCGTTCCGAAGAGCGGTACGTCGTTCCTCCAGGCGACGCTCCGGGAGAACGCCGACCGGCTCGCCGAGCACGGCGTCTGGTACCCGACGCAGCAGCACCGTGGCCTGTTCCACGCGGCGCTCGAGCTCACCGGCAACCATCCCGGCTGGGGCGTTCCCCAACAGCGGGTCGAGGGGAGCTGGGCCGGCTTGTGCCGCAAGGCGATCAAGCGCGGCGGCACCTCGGTGTTCAGCAACGAGCTGCTGAGCAACATCGACGCGGCCGACGTACCCCAGGTGCTGGCCCCGCTGTCCGCCGCCGACGTCCACCTGGTCGTCACGGCCCGCGACCTCGCGCGGCAGCTCCCCGCGGAGTGGCAGGAGGGTGTCAAGCACGGCCGTGGTCTGCGCTTCGACCGCTTCCTCGAGCGGGTGCTGGACCCACGGCGGGCCCACGTGCACGCGCGGAAGTTCTGGCGGCACCAGGACCTGGCCGACCTGCTCGATCGGTGGGGTGAGCACCTGCCCGCCGACCATGTCCACGTGGTGACCTGTCCGCCACCAGGAGCTCCCCGGGAGCTGCTCTGGCAGCGTTTCTGCACCGTCGTGGACGTCGACCCGAGCCTCGCGGACTTCCCCGCCCTGGGGGCGAACACGTCGTTGGGCGTCAACGCCGTCGACGTGCTGCGGCGGGTGAACCGCCGGATCCGGCAGGGTGAGACGCCGCCGCACCTGCGCCGCACCGTGAAGCAGGTGCTGGTCAACGAGGCGCTGCGCTCCGACGCCTCCGACCGGGTCAGCACCCCGGTCGACCTGCTCCCGCGGCTGACGGAGATCACCGACGCGTGGCGCACCCGGATCGCCGGCGCCGGCTACGACGTCGTCGGTGACCTCGACGACCTCACCCCGTTGCCGCCTCGGGGAGGTGTGGCCGCGGACCACCGGGTCACCCCGCGCGCCTCCCGCGACGTGGCCGTCGACGCCGTCGCGGTGCTGACCAAGGAGGTGGCCGCACTGCGCGCCGAGCTGCGCGAGCTGCAGGCCGGGTCCGAGCGGTCCAACACCTCACGCGCCCGGACGCTGGGCGGTCGCGTGGCGCGCCGGTTGGGTCGGGGGTAGCGCGGCTGGGCGATTACCACGGGAACGTGGGAATCCCCCACTGACCGCAGGAAACTCCCTGCGGTAGGCACCAGATCGCTCCGGGAAGCGGGGCGATCGTCCCGGATCGCGTGGTGCACTGGCCCCATGAAGGTGGCGACCTGGAACCTCGAGAACCTCTTCACTCCGGGCGATCCCGACGGGCCTCCCGACCAGGAGACGTACGCCGCCAAGCTGGCCGGCCTCGCCGGCCTCATCGACGAGCTCGACCCGGACGTGCTCGCGGTCCAGGAGGTGGGCAGCCCCGAGGCGCTGGCCGATCTGGTCGACCGGCTCGACGGGTCCTGGCAGCACGCGCTGGCCGACCCCGACGGACGCGGCATCCGCGTCGGCGTGATCACCCGACGGCCGGTCGAGGAGGCCGAGCAGGTCAGCGACCTGCCCGCACGGATCGGACCGGTGCGGGTCGACGACTCCGGCACGACGCTCAGCACGATGGGGCGGCCGGCCCTGCGGGTTCGGGTGCTCGACGACACCGGAGCGACACTGGACGTGGTGAGTGTGCACCTGAAGTCAAAGCTGTTGTCGTTCCCGGGCGGTCGCTTCAGCCCCCGCGACGAGGACGAGCGGGCGCGCTACGGCGTCTACGCCCTGCACCGCCGCGCAGCCGAGGCCGCCGCCGTACGAACGTTCGTGACCGACCACCTGGACGACGAGGGCCGCGATCGAGCGCTGGTCGTGGCAGGCGACCTCAACGACGAGCCGCTGGCCGCGACCACGCAGATCCTGCTGGGTCCCCCCGGCTCCGAGATCGGGACCGGCGGCTTCGACGCGCCCGACCAGGGCGACGGGGCGCGGTTGTGGAACCTGGAGTCACTGATCCCCGAGCCCGACAGGTTCTCCCGCGTCTACCGCGGGAGGCCGGAGCTGATCGATCACCTCCTGGTCTCGCGCAACCTGGTCACCCGGGTCGTCGAGGTCTCCACGGGTGGCCCGAGGCCGGCGTCGATCACCGACGACCCGCGAGCCCGGCTCGACGAGCCGGCCTCTGACCATCGGCCGGTGCTGGCCACCTTCCTCCCACGATGACGAAGGTTCTCGCGCCGAGGGGCTAGGACTCCACCAGCTCTGCGTCATCGGCCTCGAACCAGGCACGCTTCGCTCCGCTGCGCAGCAGCGCGGCGACGTCGATCGTGGACCGGCCGGGCGCACGCACCGCCAGGGAGACCGTGACCCGCTGCCAGCGCCGCGTGAGCGTCACGCGGGTCGCGGTCTGCCCGACCTTGGTCCCGGTGAGGTTCTCCCGCAGCCGGAGCCGCAGCACGTCGCCGGGACGACCGCGGACCCAGAGGCCGGCGGTGTACACGCTCGCCTGGCTGGTCGAGGCCGGGTCGCGCTTGTCGTTGAGGATCAGCGTCCGGGTGCCGCGGCTGCGCTGGACGCGGACCGCCCACGTCCCGGTGTGCCCGCCGCGCACGCGCTTGAGCCTGACCCCGGCCTTGCCGGCGTCGTTCCAGCCACGCCGCGATGACTCGAAGCCCGGGTTGCGGAGCAGGTTGACCCGCACGTACTCGATCGGGGCCGGGGGTGTGGTCGAGGGTGGGATGGGCGGATCGGGAGTCGGCGGGACGGGCGGATCCGGTGTGGGCGGCGGCGGTGGTGTCGGGGGGGTCGGGGGGGTCGGCGGCTCGGGTGGCTCCGGCGGTGCGCTGACCGTCACCTGGCGGCTCGCGGTGCTGGCGCCGCCCGCGTTCGAGACGGTGAGACGCACGGTGTAGCTGCCCGCGTCGGCATAGGTGTGGTGGGGCCTCGCCGTCGCCGCCACGGACCCGTCGCCGAAGTCCCAGAGCCACGACGTCGGCGCCCCTCCCGACGAGGTGTCGGTGAACGCGACCGGCAACGGAGCCACACCGCTGGAGGTCGAGACGGAGAACGACGCGGAAGGCGCGCTCGGCGGCGCGGTGGAGCCCCCGAGGTCGAGCACGAAGACGGCGTGGCTCAGCGGGTCGCCGGACGACCGGTAGTCGTAGCCGTCGGAGACCCACAGCTGGTCGCCCACGACCTCCACCGCCCGGGTGTCGAGCAGGCCGAGCGGCGCGAGGTCGAAGGACCAGCCGGCGACCTCCCGCTTGGTGGCCCAGTCGACGCGGGTCACGGTGGTGCCGTAGCGGGCGACGAAGAGGTCCTTGCCGTCGTTGGTGAAGTCCATGCCCAGGATGTCGTCGACGCCGTTGAGTCCGACCAAGGCACCCACGGTGTTGGCCGCGTAGTCATAGGTGCGCAGCTCGTCGTCGATCCCGGTGTAGAGCATCCCGTCACCCGGGTTCCACGCAGCCGCGGTGAAGTCGAGATCGTCCAACGCCTGGAAGGACTCGACCTCCAGGCGCCCGGCCGCACGCGTGAAGCGGTAGGCGGCCGAACGGACGCTGGAGGAGCAGCAGGTGCCGGAGAAGGCGTACAAGACGTCGTTGACCTCGTCGTAGGCCAGGCTCTCGAGGTCCTCCGACCGGCTCGTCCCGGCCGACGCGGTCCCGCCGAGCTGGCGTACGCCGGAGAGGACCGAGTCGTCGATCGTGCGCTTGAGTGCTCCGGTCGTGGCATTGACCTCGTAGATCGACTGGGCGTCGTCGTCGACCAGCCACAGCGAGTCGTCCCGCGGCACGTAGGCGGAGCCCTCGTTGTCCTCGGCCGAGACGCTGGAACCGACGAAGGGGCTCGCCTGCAACGTGTGGTGGAGCGTGAGGTTCGGCGTCGTGGGCAGGACGGCACCGGCCGGCGCGACCGCGCCCGACAGGTACGCGGCGACGAGGGACCCGGCGACGAGCAGGCGGACGTACGCTCTCGAGCGGGACGCTGTCATCGAGGGTTTCCTTCCACGGGTACGGCGACCTCAGGACTGCGCTCCGGCCGCACCTTCGACGAGGCAAATGCTGGGTACCCCGGCCTTCCGAGACCAGCCTGTGCGAGCAACTCGCGCATCACCCCCCTCATCTGCGTCAGGCGCCCTACGCCGAAGTGCTGCCCGCCGGGGTCCACCTCCTGCGGGCGGGGTGTCCGAGGACCTCAGCGAGCGACCAGCTCGAAGTCCCAGACTATGAGCACAGGGTCGTCGCGCTTGGCCGCGTTCGCCGCCTCCGGCGCCCAGGCGTGCAGCTCCCAGATGTTCGGCGGGAGGTCCGGGTCCTCGACCGCGTCCGGCACGGGGGCGGCGACGTCGGCGACGTCCTCGCCGCGCAGTGGCTCGTCGACCGACCGTACGGCGAACCCGTGCGCGAGCGCTGCTTGGAGGTAGTCCACCGTCGAGTGCCGCCAGCCTGGGATGTAGCCCACGTTGCCCTCGGGGTCCCACTCGACGAGCGGATAGTGCGTCGCGCCGAGGTAGTGCCCCCTCGTGTCGCAGACCACGAAGCGCCCGCCGGGCCGCAACACCCGGCTGACCTCGGCGAAGACCGTCCCCAGATCACGTACGTGCGCCAGCGCAAGGGAGCACACCACGATGTCGGCGCTGGCCTCGGCTACGGGCAGCGACCGCACGTCGGCTAGCTCCAAGGACACGCCGGGCAGCTTGTCCCGGGCAGCGGCGAGCATGCCCTCGGAGATGTCGTACCCCCTGACCCGGTGACCCAGCTCGGCGAGGAAGCCGATGTGACGACCGGTGCCGCACGCCGCGTCGACTACGTCACCAACCGGCAGCGCCGCGAGGATCGGCCGGATGGCTGCCTCTTCGAGCACGAAGATGCCGTTGTCAGGGCTGTCGTAGTGCGGTGCCCAGCCGTCGTAGCCCGCGGCAGCCGTCAGCGGCTCGAGATCCACCGCGTCACCGAGGGCTCCCGCCGCGTCGAGCAGGCGGCGTACGTCGTCGAGCCGGGCCCGGGTGAAGTCACGGTCGTACTCACCCGCAAAGGCCTTGAGGAGCGCGATCCCCTCGATGCCGATCAGGTAGGCGAGCGGATCCTGGTGGATCACGGTGCGCGGGTAGGCGTCCACCCGCGCAGGTTGTCGCACCCGCCCGTAGGGGGCAACCGATTTGTGCCTCCGACGAAGCATCCGCCCCCCGCTCACACTCTCGTCATCGCCCGTCTGCGCCGGCCCTCCGGCCGGCCAGCGCAGACAGCGGTGTTCCGTCAACGACGCATCCGCGGGAGACTCACGGGTATGGCCGGATGCTGTGACCCCCGCGGGTGCGACGACATCTTCGGCAGCCGCTTCGCCCGGCGTACGGCGCGCGCGTACCGCCGCCGAGGGCTGGACCCCGCCGCTGCCTGGATGGTCGACTTCCTCGCCGAGGACGGGATCGACGGTGCCAGCGTGCTGGAGATCGGCGGCGGCGTCGGCGACATCGGGATCGAGCTGGCCCGGCGCGGAGCCGCCTCGGTCACGACGCTGGAGCTGACCGCCGCCTACGACCAGGACGCCGCCCGACTCGCTGGAGAGGCGGGCGTCGCCGACCGGATGCAGCGCCGCATCGTCGACGTCGCCGCCGCGCCACCGGGGGACGTCGCGGAGGCTGACGTGGTGGTGCTGCACCGGGTGGTCTGCTGCTACCCCGACTACCCCCGCCTGCTCGGTGCCGCTGCCGCGCTCACCCGTCGGCGACTCGCGTTCAGCCATCCACCGCGCAATGCCGTGAGCCGTGCCGTCATCGCCGCCCAGAATGTCGCACTGGCCGTGGGCAGCAAGGAGTTCCGGACCTTCGCCCACCCGCCCCACGCAATGGTCGGCGTCGTGGAGCAGGACGGGCTCGGCCTCGTCGATCGCCATCGCGGCCGCATCTGGCAGGCCGAGGGCCTGGCCCGCTGAGCGACGGCACCCTGGCTCTGGAGCCGTCGCCCCGTCGAAGCAACCCCCGGGAGCCGTACCCGTCCGGTGCCCTCCGGCCGAAAGGCTTGCCATTGCTACTGGCGGGTAGCATACTGTAGTTACTGACGAGTAGCACCGGGGCCCGGCGGGCGCCGGGCGCACCGACGGACCCCGGTCCCCCCGACGCGAAGGTGGAGCATGACCCACTACAAGAGCAACCTGCGCGACCTTGAGTTCAACCTGTTCGAGGTCTTCGGGCGGACCAGGCGTTCGGCCGGGCCGTACGCGGATCTCGACGTCGACACCGCGCGGACATCCTCGCCGAGGTCGACCGCCTCGCCCGCGAGGACCTCGCGGCGAGCTACGAGGACAGCGACCGCAACCCGCCGGTCTTCGACCCGGTGACGCACACCGCGCCGGTGCCGGAGTCGTTCAAGAAGTCGTACCAGGCGTTCATGGACGCCGAGTTCTGGCGGCTGGACCTGCCCGGAGGCGCTCGGCGGCAACCGGCCCCCGCGAGCCTCTGGTGGTCGCTGGCCGAGCTGGTGCTCGGCGCCAACGCGCCGGTCTGGATGTACTGCCTCCGGTCCGTCCTTCGCCCACATCATGCATCGCAAGGGCAACGAGCGCGAGCAGAAGAAGTGGGCCCAGCTCTTCGTCGACAAGCAGTGGGGCTCCACGATGGTGCTCACCGAGCCCGACGCCGGCTCCGACGTCGGCGCCGGCCGCACCCGGGCGATCCCGCAGCCGGACGGCTCCTGGCACATCGAGGGCGTGAAGCGCTTCATCACCTCCGGCGAGCACGACCTGAGCGACAACATCATCCACTACGTGCTGGCCCGCCCGGTCGGCGTCGAGGGCCACGGCGGCCCCGGCACCAAGGGCCTGTCGCTGTTCGTCGTACCGAAGTTCCACTTCGACGACGAGACCGGCGAGCTGGGCGAGCGCAACGGCGTCTACGCCACCAACGTCGAGCACAAGATGGGCATCAAGGTCTCCAACACCTGCGAGATGACCTTCGGCGACAGCGCGGACAGCGTGCCCGCCAAGGGCTGGCTGCTCGGCGAGGTGCACGACGGCATCCGGCAGATGTTCATGATCATCGAGTACGCCCGGATGATGGTCGGCACCAAGGCGATCGCCACCCTGTCGACCGGCTACCTCAACGCCCTCGAGTACGCGAAGAACCGGGTGCAGGGCGCCGACCTGACCAGCGCCTCGGACAAGGCTGCGCCCCGGGTCACGCATCACCCACCACCCCGACGTACGCCGCTCGCTGATGATGCAGAAGTCGTACGCCGAGGGCGCTGCGCGCGCTGGTCCTCTACACCGCCACCTGGCAGGACAAGATCGCACATCGCTGAGGCGGCCGGCGAGACGCGACGAGCTCGGCCAAGCGGGTCAACGACCTGCTGCTGCCGCTGGTCAAGGGCGTCGGCTCGGAGCGGGCGTACGAGCTGCTCGGCCACGAGTCCCTGCAGACGTTCGGCGGCTCCGGCTTCCTGCAGGACTACCCGCTCGAGCAGTACGTCCGCGACGCCAAGATCGACACGCTCGTACGAGGGCACCACCGCCATCCAGAGCCTCGACCTGATCTTCCGCAAGATCGTCCGGGACAAGGGCCAGGCGCTCGGCTTCGTCGCCGGCGAGATCCAGCAGTTCGTCGACGGAGAGCGAGGCCGGCAACGGCCAGCTCAAGGAGGAGCGGCTGCGCTCGCCAAGGCACTCGAGAACGGCAGGCCATCCTCGGCACGCTGATCGACGCTGGCTCGGCGCGAGCGCCCAGGAAGGCGACACCCGCGAGCTCTACAAGGTCGGCCTCAACACCCGGCGGGTGCTGCTGGCCCTCGGCGACTGATCGTCGGCTCGTGGCTGCTGCTGCGTCAGGCCGAGGTCGCGCTCGGCCACTGGACGGCGAGGTCTCGGCCCCGCGGACAAGTCGTTCTACGAGGGCAAGATCGCCGCGGCCCAGTTCTTCGCTCGCAACGTGCTGCCCAAGATCGCGGCCGAGCGGGCCATCGCGGAGACAACCGACCTCTCGCTGATGGAGCTCGACGAGTCCGCGTTCTGAGCCAGGTCACCACCGGGCCGACGGCGAAGGGCCACTCCCTGCGGAGTGGCCCTTCACCATGCTGTTGGATCAACGCGGTCGGCCCGCGCCGGAGATCAGAGCAGGAAGATCAGCAAGATGATGACCGCGATCACGAGCGCCGCGATGGCAATGGTCCGAGTGTTCACCGGAACCTCCTCTGAGGGTTGTTGGCGTGGACATGCCCCGACCCTCGGCCGAGGCAGTTCCGGCTTCGTACCCCGATCCCTTGCGACTCACACACAGCGTGGCGGATTGACCACGACACATTTGGGGTATCCCCTGGCATAAGCAACTCCTGCAACATCCGGGCGAACTCGGTCGCCCCCAACCAAGGGAGACATCATGGGAATCGGACTGGGCGTCGTGCTGCTCGTCATCGGACTCATCCTCGTCATGGGCGTGGTGCAGGTCGACATCAGCTTCATCGACGACGGCGGTCTCGGCTGGATCCTGCTGATCGCCGGCGTGCTGGCGATCGTGCTCGCGCTGGTGATGAACCGGCAGCGCTCGGAGACCAAGCACGTCGAGGAGCACCGCCACAACCCGCCTCCGCGCTGACCCCGGCCCCCGACCATGACGAAGGGCCGCCCCACCGGTTCGGTGGGGCGGCCCTTCGTCGCGCGGGTGGGCCTAGCCGCCGTGCTTCCCGGCCGACCAGCGTGCGCTCGAGCCGTCGCGACGGTTGCCTCCCGGGCGACCGCGGTAGCCGCCGCCCTGACCGGGACGGCCACTGCCACGGTGACCGCCACGAGCTCCTGGTCGCTGACCGCCAGGTCGGGAGCCACGCGAGCCACCGCCGCCGCGCACGGCCGGCGCCTCGGTGCCCGACTCGGCCAGCACCTCGGCCGTCATCGGGCGGGGGGTGGTCCGGATGTCGTGGTGGCGCGAGGCGACGCCGGCCCGTGACTGCAGCCGGGCGACCTCGTCGAGCTGCCGGGGCGTGGTGATCGTGACCACCGTGCCCGACTCCCCCGCACGCGCGGTGCGGCCCGAGCGGTGCAGGTAGGCCTTGGGATCCGTCGGTGCGTCGAAGTGCACGACCAGGCCGACGTTGTCGACGTGGATGCCGCGTGCGGCGACGTCGGTGGCGACCACTGCTTGGGCCCGACCGGTGGAGAACTTGTGCAGATTGCGCTCACGCACCCGCTGGGAGAGGTTGCCGTGCAGGTCGACCGCCTCGATACCGCCCTGGCTCAGCGCGTCGCGCAGCTCGGTGGCGCCCTCACGGGTGCGGGTGAAGATGATCGAGCGGTCGTTGGCCTCCACGAGCGCCGTGACCGCGGCGACCTTGTCGCGGAAGCCGCCGACGACCATCACGTGATGGTTCATCGTGCTGACCGACCCGGAGCTGGGGTCGAGCTCGTGCAGCTGAGGGTCGCGCAGGTGAGCCCGGACCAGTCGGTCCACATCGCCGTCGAGGGTGGCGGAGAGCAGCATCCGCTGACCACCGGCGGGCGTGTGCTTCAGCAGGGCGTCGACGGCCGGGTAGAAGCCGAGGTCGCACAGGTGGTCGGCCTCGTCGAGCACGGTCACCTCGACCTGATCGGTGCGGCAGTGCCCCTTGTCGATCAGGTCCTGGAGCCGTCCCGGCGTGGCCACGACGATGTCGGCTCCCGCGCGCAGCTGCTTGATCTGACGGTCGTACGGCGTCCCGCCGTACACGGTGGTGAGCTTGAGGCGGGCGGCGAAGGCCAGCGGCTCCAGCGAGCGCCGCACCTGCGTGGCCAGCTCGCGGGTCGGCACGATGATCAGCGCCCGCGGGTGCTTGGGCTTGCTGCGGGTGCCGGCGAGCCGCCTGAGGATCGGAAGCCCGAAGGCGAGGGTCTTGCCGGAGCCGGTCTGGGCGCGGCCGAGCACGTCGTTGCCGGCGAGCGCGTCAGGGATGACGGCTGCCTGGACGGGCGTGGGATGGGTGATGCTCTGTGCCGCGAGGGCGCTCACGACCTCAGCGGGCAGGCCGAGGTCGGCGAAGCCCGGTCCGTCGGGGCGGCCCTCGGTGCGGGCGGCGAGGGTGGACGGAGCGGCGTCGGAAGACGTCACGATGAGGATTCTCCAGGGGTGGGACGGGCGCGACCTGGCCCGGACCACAGGCGTGGGACCGGCGAGCCAGCAGGGCGCAAGGCGTTCCTCGGGCCCGACTGCTGGTCTTGTGCTCGAGGCGAGCGGCACCACACCGGGCAAGAAAAACAAGGTCGAGAGGAGTCAAGCCCCTCGGCCTCGGCTGATCCTGAGTCTACCGGGCCGAGGGGCACGCCCCGACCATCGAGGGCGAGACCTCCACCACCCCCGGCCCACGCCGACCTCCAGGAACTACTGGGTGCTCACCCACCCGATGCGGCCCTCGGAGCCGGAGGTCCAGCACCGGCCAGGCACGCAGGCGACCGCGTGGTAGCCGACGTCGCTGACCGTCGTCCAGGTGCGGCCGCCGTTGGTGGTGGCGTCGATGCCGGTGGGGCCGACCGCGGCGAACGCGCGGCCGCTGCCGTCGACCCAGCTGCTGCCGGACCGGTAGCCGCCGAGGTCGCCGCCCGCCTTCCAGGAGCGTCGGTCCCGAGTGAGACCGGACGCATCCACGCCGTTGTCGGGAGCCAGGAAGTCGCCCCCGACGGCGACGCCGCGGGTGGCCCTCTTGAAGGACAGCGAGAACACCCCGCCCGCGTCGGTGGCGGGAATCGGTGCGTCCGTGACCGTCCAGGTGCTGCCGAAGTTGCGGCTGTGGAAGATCCGCGACGCGGCACCACCCGAGGCCATGTAGGCGTGCCGCCCGGAGACCGTCAAGCACGTCCCACTCGCGGCGAAGTTGAACTCGCCGTCGACGGCGGCCGGCATCCCCCTGCGCTTGGCCACCGTCCAGGTCCGACCGCGATCACGAGTCTCGATGATCCGGAACTTGCCCTTGACCGGGTCGCTGACACCCAGACCCTTCCTGCCGCCTGCGTAGAAGTCGATGCAGTTGAAGAACGCCTGGGGACTGGTGTTCTGGAAGGTCTTCTCCCACGTCTTGCCGCCGTCGGTGGTGCGGTAGATGCGGGACGCACGACCCTCGCCGATCGCCAGCACGCTGGCCTCGCGCGCACTCGTTGCCTCGACGTCACGGAACGCGAGGTCGCGGCCGACCTCGGGGCTGACGTCCTTCCAGGTCTTCCCACCGTTGCGGGTGCGGTAGACGGCGCCGGGTCCGCCGTCGTCGGTGATGTTCTCCCCGGCGACCCAGGCGATGCGGTCGTCGACGCCGTCGAGGCCGCGGAAGCTCTGGGAGTCGTCGATGGTCCTGTCCGCGAACGACCAGGTGGTGAAGTCTCCGGGGTCGCCGGAGGGCGCAGCAACGGCGGGCGGGGTCAGGGACAGGGGGACGGCCAGGCTGAGGGCGAGGGCCCCGAGAAGAGTTCGCATGGATCGACCTTGGCCTCCCGTTGCTGTCGTGTCCAGTACCGACGACCGCTCAGGAGAGTCCGGACAGCGGGAGCACCAGACGGTCGGCGCCGCTCTCGACGACGCGCACCGGCACGCCCCAGTCCTGCTGGTGGACGTGGCAGGCCGCTCCTTCGCCGGCCCCCTCGTCACAGGACGCCGCGCGTGCGGCGAGGTGCAGCACCCCGTGACCCACGGCCGGGTCGAGGACGAGGGTGCGCGTCAGGTCGGTCCCGCGGCCGCCGCCGTCCTTGAGCAGCGCGGGCGGGGTCGCCTCGACGACCAGCTGGGACGGCGGGCCGAAGCGGTCGTCGACCTTCTGCCCGGGGGGCGGCTCGAAAGCGACGACCAGCTCCAGCCCCGGAGCCACGTCGGTCACCGGCCGCTGGGTGCTGTGCGAGGATCCCGAGGCCGCTGCCGAGGCGCCGAGCGGGACCCGGGTGAGCCGGTGCGCTGCCGACTCGACCACGACCAGGACGTCCCCCTCGACGTGCAGGCCACTGGGCTCGGCGAGACCGGCGGCGACCGTGGTCAGGTCGCCGCCCACCGGGTCGTAGCGGCGGACGGCACCGTTGTAGGTGTCGGCGACCGCCACCGATCCGTCGGGCAGCACGGCGACACCGAGCGGGTGCTGGAGCAGCGCCTCGGCCGCGGGGCCGTCGGTGAATCCGAAGTCGAAGAGCCCGCGGCCGACCGCCGTGCGGACCTCGCCCCCCTCGACGTACCGCAGCGAGGAGGTCTCTGCGTCGGCGAGCCACAACCGGCCGCCCGACGAGGCGAGCCCGGAGGGCTGGGCGAACCAGGCATCCTCGAGCGGCCCGTCGCCGAGCCCTTCGTTGGTGGTGCCTGCGGCGACGCGGACCTGCCCCGTGCGTGGGTCGAAGGTCCACAGCTGGTGGATGCCGGCCATCGCGACCCAGACAAGTCCGTCGTGCCAGACGACGTCCCACGGACTGCTGAGCCGGTCGGTGCCGTCGCCCTGCATCCACTGGGTGCCGTCGCCGGCCAGCACGCGCACTGCGCCGGTCTCCAGGGTCAGACCCTGGAGCCGGTGGCCGACGGTCTCGGCGACGACCACGTCGTACCCGACGACGGCCGCCAGCTCCGGGGGCAGCAGGCACAGACCGTTGGGCTCGCGCAGGTCCCCGAAGCGGCGGACGACGGTGTCGCCCTCGAGCTCCACGACGTCGCCGTGCCCGGCGTCGGCGACGAGGACGGTGCCGCCGGGCAGGGCGACGGCCTTGGCCGGGTAGCGCAGGGCACCCTCGGGCAGGGGAGGCGCCACGAACGGCGAGTCACCGGGCTGCAGGGTGCCCCTGGCGGCGTGCTCCTCGCGAAGTTCGGCGAGCAGCGCCTCGATCGCGTGGGCGTGACCCTCACCGGCGTACTGCGCGACGACGTAGCCCTCGGGGTCGATCAGCACCAGGGTCGGCCAGGCCCGGGCGGTGTAGGCCTGCCAGGTGGTCAGCTCCGGGTCGTCGAGCACCGGGTGTCGTACGTCGTAGCGCTCGACGGCCGCAGCGAGGGCGTCGGCGTCGGTCTCGTGCTCGAACTTCGGGGAGTGCACGCCGATCACGACCAGCTCGCCCTCATGGCGCTCCTCGACCGCCCGCAGCTCCTCGAGGACGTGCAGGCAGTTGATGCAGCAGAAGGTCCAGAAGTCGAGGAGCACGAAGCGACCCCGCAGGTCGGCCAGCGACACCGGCCCCTCGGTGTTCAGCCAGCCGCGGCCGCGGAGCTCGGGTGCGCGCACGCGCGGGATACGGGTCGGACGGGTGCTCACAGGAACAGTGAACACAACACCGGGCGGGATGCTTCCGTCGTCTCAGTGAGGTCCTGGGTGCTGTTGCCCACGTGCGAGGTGCGCACCCGTCCAACGCTCGTCGCCGCTGACGTCCTCGAGGACGTCGAGCCAGTCGGGGACCGGACGCGCGGGTCGGTCCCCGTCGTCGATCTCCGCGAGGAGCAAGCCGTCCGGGTGCTCGTCGATCGCGACGACCAGGCCGTCGCGGTGGACCAGGTGGCGCGTCTTGCGGAGCAGGCGACCGGGCAGGCCGGTCAGCGCAGCCCACTCCTGGTCGTCGAGGTAGAGGTTCGTGCAGGCGACCTCGGCCGGACCCTCCGTCAGACGAACCTTGTGGCCGAGCTTGCGCACGACCGTCCCGTCCGGCCCGCGCACCTCGCGCAGTCGCAGGCGGGTGCCCGTCAGGTAGCGGTCCACGATCTCTCTGCTCTCGACCACCCCCTCGGGCAGACCGGCGACGCGGAAGCGACGCTCACGTTCCACCACGGCGTACTTCATCGAGACGCTCACGGATCGAGGCTAGCCAGCACACCAGACCGGCGGGGGGCGCTGAACTCATCAGCGACCCGGCGCCACCGCCCGTCGGGGCGCGGTATGGACCCGTCGGGCTCGCGCGACCATGATGGCGCCATGGCAGACCCCCGAGCAGGACAGCCCGCCGGACCAGACGACCTCGTCGACGTGGCCCATCTGGTGACCGCCTACTACACCGGCGTGCCCGACCCCGAGGACGTCGACCAGCAGGTCGCCTTCGGCACCAGCGGGCACCGCGGCACCAGCCTGAGGACGGCGTTCAACGAGACGCACATCCTGGCGACCACGCAGGCCATCTGCGACTACCGCGACCAGCAGGGGTACGACGGACCGCTGTTCGTCGGCCGCGACACCCACGGCCTGTCCGAGCCGGCCTGGGCGATCGGCGTTGGAGGTGCTCGTCGCCAACGACGTCACGGTGCTGGTGGACGACCGCGACGGCTACACGCCGACGCCGGCGGTCTCGCACGCGATCCTCCGCGCCAACGGCGGGCGCGCCACCGGCTCCGGGCTCGCCGACGGCATCGTCGTGACGCCGTCGCACAACCCGCCGTCCGACGGCGGCTTCAAGTACAACCCGCCGCACGGCGGTCCGGCCGACACCGACGCCACGTCGGTCATCGCGGCGCGCGCCAACGAGCTGATCCGAGGCGGCCTCGGCGAGGTCAACCGGGTGCCGTTCGACCCGCGCCCGGCGGCCGCCGAGGCCTACGACTTCCTCGGCCGCTACGTCGACGACCTGCCCAACGTGGTCGACCTCGACGCCATCCGCGCTGCCGGGGTGCGCATCGGCGCCGACCCGCTGGGCGGTGCCAGCGTCGACTACTGGGCGGCGATCGCCGAGCGGCACAAGCTCGACCTGACCGTGGTGAACCCGCTGGTCGACCCGACCTGGCGGTTCATGACGCTCGACTGGGACGGCAAGATCCGGATGGACTGCTCCTCGCCGTAGCGCGATGGCGTCGCTGATCGGCCGCAAGGACGACTACGACATCGCGACCGGCAACGACGCCGACGCCGACCGGCACGGCATCGTCACGCCCGACGCCGGCCTGATGAACCCGAACCACTTCCTCGCGGTCGCGATCGGCTACCTGTTCGGCGGTGCGCGACCCGGCTGGCCGAGGACGCGCGGATCGGCAAGACGCTGGTGTCGTCGCTCGATGATCGACCGGGTCGCTGCAGGTCGGTCGCCGATGAGCGAGGTGCCGGTCGGCTTCAAGTGGTTCGTGCCCGGGCTGATCGACGGCTCCTTCGGATTCGGCGGCGAGGAGTCGGCGGGCGCGTCGTTCCTCGCGGCGGGACGGCTCGACGTGGACGACCGACAAGGACGGCCTGATCCTGGCGCTGCTCGCCTCCGAGATCCTGGCGACGACCGGCCGGTCCCCCAGCGCGCACTACGCCGACCTCGTCGCCCGGCACGGCGAGCCCGGCGTACGCCCGCGTCGACGCGCCCGCCGACCGGGCGCAGAAGGCGAAGCTCGCCGCCCTCTCCCCCGACGACGTGACCGCGACCGAGCTCGCCGGCGAGACGATCACCGGCAAGCTCACCGAGGCGCCGGGCAACGGCGCGAAGATCGGCGGGCTCAAGGTCACGACCGAGTCCGCCTGGTTCGCCGCGCGCCCCTCCGGCACCGAGGACGTCTACAAGATCTACGCGGAGTCCTTCCAGGGACCCGAGCACCTCGCCCGGGTGCAGGAGGAGGCACGGAGCGTGGTCTCGGCGGCGCTGGACGGCTGAGCCCCGCCGCTGTCGCTTCGCTCCGGGGTTGCGGATTGGTCCCCAACCGCAACTTTCAGGGCCCCGGACCTGCAGTTTGTGACCAATCGAGGGGGGTCGTCGCTGCGCAGGCGTCAAACCATGCGGATTGGTCCCCGAACCGCAACTTTCGGGGCCGCGGACCTGCAGTTCGTGACCAATCGACGACGTCGGGCCCCTTTCGTAGCCGCCGTCGTCCGGGTCAGCGGGACCGCTCGAGGCCGTCGAGCAGCAGGTCGAGGGTGAACTCGAACTCGACCTGGCTGTCGCACCAGCCGAGGGTGCCTTCGTCGTGGTCGTGGATCTCCGAGGCGACCATCGCGGCGAGGTGCGGCATCGCGTCGGCCAGCGCCGAGCTCGGCGAGCTCCTGCTCGGCGGCCTCGGCGCGCGGCCCGGTCGTCGACCGCCTCGGCTGGCACCGGGCTGAACAGCTCCTGCACGAAACCGAGCGGCATGCTGCCGAAGGAGTGCAGCGCCCGGTGGGCGAGGTGGTAGGAGAGACCGCCTTCGACCATCGTGGCCAGGATCCCCTCGTAGAGAGCGAAGACGCTGGCCGGCACCTCGCTCCGCGAGCCGATCAGCCCCGGCGCCCAGGGGTGCGCCAGCATCACCGTGCGCGCGGTCAGGAACCGCCGGCGCAGCACCGCCCGCCAGTCGGACTCCCCGGCCGGTGGGTGCTCGTCACCGGACGCCACCGCAGCCACCACCTCGAGGACGACGGACTCCACCAGTCCGTCGAGCAGTGCCTCCTTGCCGGGGACGTGGTGGTAGAGCGACATCGCCTCGACGTCGAGCGCTCCGGCGAGCCTGCGCATCGTCATCGCGCCGAGACCTTCGCCGTCGGCGAGGTCGACGGCGGCGGCCAGGACGCGTGCGCGGCTCAGCGGTGAGCGGGTGGTGCGGACTGACATCGGGGTATTCCTCCTTGACCTTGCCAGAACCTTACAGCGTATGGTTACCTTACGTCGTAAGGCACACCTTCCAGGAGGCACAGATGTCCCAGTCCCCACCCCTCTCCCCACCTCAGTCCGCGACTCCCGGCTCGGGGCCCGGCGACACAACCCCCGGGAACGCCGATCCGCGGGTCGCGCGCACCACCGGTCTGCTGTACCTCGGCCTCGCCCTGACCGGAATGCTCGGCTTCCTGCTGGTGCGCCCGGCCCTGTACGTCGCCGGCGACCCCGTCGCGACGCTGGGCCACCTGGTCGACCAGGCCGCACTGGCCCGCGTGGGTGTCGCGCTCGAGATGGGCATCGTGGTGACCCAGGCGCTCGCAGCGCTCTGGTTCTACCGCTTGTTCCGTCCGGTCGACGCCTTCGCCGCCGGCGCGATCGCTGTCTTCGGGCTGGTCAACGCCGTCGCGATCCTCGCCTCCGCTGCCGCGCTCGGCACGGCCGTGCAGGTGGCGGCAGAGCCCTTCGGCGACTCCGCCTCCGCTGTCCAGCTGATGTACCTGGTGAGCAACAACCTCTGGGGCGTCGGCGCCTTGTTCTTCGGACTGTGGCTGGTGCCGATGGGCTGGTGCGTGCTCCGCTCCGGGTGGATGCCACGACCGCTGGGCTGGATCCTCGTCGCAGGCGGCGCAGGCTACGTGCTCAGCGCCTTCGTCAGCTACCTGGCCCCGGAGGCCGGTGTGGTCGCGGACGCGCTGGCCGTCCCGGCGAGCGTCGGCGAGTTCTGGATGATCGGCTGGCTGTTGCTGACCCGGAAGACGCGCCGAGCGGATCTAGCCTGAGCTCGCCGCCGCCGTGGTGGCCGCCGTCACGGCGGCCATCGTGGCGGCGTTCATGGCGTCGACCGCCTTGCGCACCGCGGCCGAGCCCCAGTCGCCCTCGGCGATCTCCTTGGCTCGGCGTTCCAGCTCCCGGCGGGTCACGCGGTGCTGCTTGGGCGGCACCACCTTGGCCACGCAGCGCAACGCCAGCAGGAGCGAGACCAGCGCCGCTGTCCGCGGCTCCGGCGGCAGCGTCGTGAGCAGGGCCTGCTCCAGCGCGGCACGCACCTGACGCTCGTGGGCCGCGTCGGCGGCCGGCCAGGATCGGGTCGGGAAGATGCCCAGGACCTTGCCCTTCTCGGCCCTCAAGACGCCCTGGTCGACGAGCCGATCGTAGAGCCGCTCCCGCAGCTTCTTGCCGAGCGGACCGACCACCGCCTGCGGCTTCTTGCCCTCGTGGGCGATCACCACCTCGAGGGCGTCCTGCAGCAGCGGGTCCTCCAGCGGCGACCGGTCTCGCACGACGAGCCGACCCTTGCGCCCCTCCCCCTCGGCGGTGACGTCGACCCGGCCGAGCAGCGTCAGCTCGACCAGGCGCGCGCCGCCCAGGGCCGGGTCCACCGCCGCCCCCTGCACGACGAGGCGTCCAGAGTCGTCGTCGGTCAGCAGGAGGAGCAGGTCCTCGGCGAGCAGCATGCCCATGAGAGTACGACGCCCACCCGTGCGGTCGGGGGTGGCGTGATCGGCGTCGAGCATGTGGAATCGGGGCAGGGCCGTGCCCACAACCGACAGGAGCAGGCGTGTACTACCCGCTGACCGTGCGTGACTTCCTGGACCGCGCCGAGACCGTCTACCCCGACCGGGTCGCGGTCGTCGACGAGCCCGACCAGCCCGCGCCGAGCCTGGGCAACCTGACCTACCGGGAGCTCGGCACGCTCGCACGTGCCCAGGCCGCCCGCCTGGACCAGCTCGGTGTGCCCACCGGCGGCCGGGTCGCGGTGATCTCGCAGAACTCCGCCCGCCTGCTCACCTCGTTCTTCGGCGTCACCGGGTGGGGCCGAGTCCTGGTGCCGGTCAACTTCCGGCTGAGCCTGGCCGAGATCGAATACATCGTGAACCACTCCGGGGCGGAAGTCGTCTACGCCGACCCGGAGCTCAAGGACAAGCTCGAAGCCCTCGACGTCAAGCACAAGTTCGTGCTCGGCGAGGACGACCACCTGTTCCTTCGCGACACGGAGCCGGAGCCGTGGGACGAGCCCGACGAGGCCGCGACCGGCACCATCAACTACACGTCCGGCACCACTGCACGACCCAAGGGCGTCCAGCTGACCCACCGCAACCTGTGGCTCAACGCGACCGTCTTCGGCCTGCACGCCGGCGTCAGCGACCGCGACGTCTATCTCCACACGCTGCCCATGTTCCACGCCAACGGATGGGGAATGCCCTACGTCACGACCGGCCTGGGAGCCAAGCACGTCGTGCTGCGCAAGGTCGACGGAGCCGAGATCCTGCGCCGCATCGAGCAGCACGACGTCACCTTGATGTGTGCAGCCCCGGCCGTGGTCAGCGCCGCGCTCGAGGCCGCGTCCACCTGGGACGGCGAGATCCCAGGCCGCGACCGGGTCAGGATCATCGTGGCCGGCGCCCCGCCGCCCACGCGCACCATCGAGCAGGTGCTGGAGGAGCTCGGCTGGGAGTTCAACCAGATCTACGGCCTCACCGAGACCTCCCCGATCGTCACCGTCAACAGGATGCGCGCCGAGTGGGACGACCTCTCCGTGCACGAGCGGGCCCAGCGCCTCGGCCGGGCGGGAGCGCCTGCCCTCGGCGTACGCGTCAGCATCGACCGCGAGGGTGAGGTGCTCACCTCGAGCAACCACAACCTCGACGGCTACTGGGACAACCCCGAAGAGACCGCACGGGTGCAGGAGGGCAACACCTTCCACACCGGCGACGGTGGCTACCTCGACGACGAGGGCTACCTGGTCATCTCCGACCGCAAGAAGGACGTCATCATCTCCGGCGGCGAGAACGTCTCCTCCATCGAGGTCGAGGACGCGCTGATGTCGCACGCCGCGGTCAAGGAGGTGGCGGTCATCGGCATCCCCGACGAGAAGTGGGGCGAGCTGGTCACCGCGCTCGTGGTGACCGACGGCTCGGAGGTGACGCAGGAGGACGTGATCGCCCACTGCCGCACCGTCCTGGCCGGCTACAAGTGCCCCAAGCGGGTGGACTTCGTCGAGGAGCTGCCGCGGACGGCGACGGGCAAGCTGCAGAAGTTCAAGCTGCGGGAGCCCTTCTGGGCCGACCACGAGCGGCAGGTCAACTGAAGGCCCCTGCTTCGATGAGGTCATGACGACCTACGAAGAGGAGACCTTCACCGACGAGGACTGGTACGGCGAGGACCTCGCCGGCAACACCTACCGTCGGTGCACGTTCCGCGACGTCGACCTCACCGAGTCCACGTCACGCGGGGCGACGTTCGAGTCGTGCGAGCTGTCGCTGTGCAGGCTCAACGCATCGACGCACGTGGGCACTGCCTTCGTCGCCTGCGATCTGCGCCGGACGTCGTTGTTCGGAGCAACCCTCGACGGCTGCAAGCTGGACGGATCGGTCTTCGTCGACTGCACGCTGCGCCCACTCACCGTCACCGGCGGCCGGTGGCACGGCGTCACGATGCGCGCGACCAAGCTCACCGGGCTCAGGCTCGACGAGGTCTCGATGGTCGAGGCCGACCTCGCCGACAGCGACCTGACGGCCACCTCGCTGGTCGGCTGCGACCTGTCGCGGGCGACCCTGCGCAACACGAACCTCACCGGCTGCGACCTGCGCGGGGCCCGGCTCGATGCCACCGACCTCGAGCTGGCCCGACTTGCCGGCACCCGCCTCGACCTCGCCGGCGCGGTGCAGCTCGCCGAGCGGCACGGTGCGGTCGTCGAGGCCTGAGGGCCGGTCCGCGCGCGACTTGCCACGAGCCGTGGACGCTTCCCACGTGGCACACCTCGTGTTGGGCGTCCATAACCCCGCGTTACAGCAGCGATCTGACCCCGGCGAGGAGGCGGTCGACGTCGTCGGCGTTGGTGTACGGCGCCAGGCCGGCGCGCACCGCGCCGGTGTCGCCGAGGCCGAGCCAGCGGGACGCCTCGATCGCGTAGAACGAGCTGGCCGGGGCGTTGACGCCGACGGCCGCGAGGTGCTCGTAGACCGTCTGCCCGGCGTGCGCCCTCCACGGAGAAGAAGACGGTCGGCGTGCGTCGCTGGGGGTCGCCGTGGAGCTGCACCGCCCCGTGCCCGCGCAGGCCGTCGAGCAGCCGGCCGAAGAGCTGCTCCTCGTGGTCCTCGAGGGCCCGCATCGACTCCAGCACCCGGGTGCGCCGGTCGCCGGCCTCCGACGCGAGCCCGGCCAGGTAGTCCACGGCGGCGGTGGTGCCCACGAGCAGCTCGTAGGGCAGGGTGCCGAGCTCGAAGCGTTCGGGCACGTCGTCCTTCGACGGCAGCAGCTTGTCGGGGTGGAGCTGCTCCCACCGGTCCGGCGACGCCACGACGACACCGTGGTGCGGGCCGAGGAACTTGTAGGGCGAGCAGGCGTAGAAGTCGGCGCCGGTGGCGGTGAGGTCCACCGGCGCGTGCGGGGTCAGGTGCACCCCGTCGACGTACAACAGGGCGCCGGCCTCGTGCACGGCGTCGGCGATCCCCGGCAGGTCTGGCCGGGTCCCGAGGACGTTGGAGGCGCCGGTGACGGCGACGAGCCGGGTGCGCCGGGACAGCACCGCACGGACGTCGTCCACGGTGAGCTCTGCGGTGTCGCGGTCGAACTCGACCCAGCGCAGCTGCGCACCCACGGCCTCGGCTGCCTGCACCCACGGGCGCACGTTCCCGTCGTGGTCGAGCCGGGTGACGACCACCTCGTCGTCCGGTCCCCACGTCCTGGCCAGGGTGCGTGCGACGTCGTAGGTCGCCTGGGTCATCGATCGCGCGAAGACCACGCCAGCCGGGTCGGCACCGAGCAGGTCGGCCATCGCCGCACGCGCGTCCGCCACCGCCGCCTCAGCGCGCTGCTCGGCCCGGGTGACGACGCCCCGGTTGGAGATGCCTGCCGTCATCGCCCCCGCGATCGCGTCAGCCACCTGGCGCGGCACCTGGGTCCCGCCCGGCCCGTCGAAGAATGCGACACCCTCACCAAGTGCCGGGAAGTCGCTGCGCACGCGGTCGACGTCGTAGTCCATGCACCCATCCTGCCCGCACCACAGGCGCGACTTCCCACGAGGTGTGGACGCTTCCCACGCGTCACACCTCGTGTTGAGCGTCCATAACCCCGCGTTACAGCGCGGCCTGAGCGAGGTCCGGACCAGTCGCTAGGGTGGCCCGCGTGAGCGACGAGAAGAAGCCCGTGAAGGACGACGAGGCGACCAAGCCCGCGGACCCCGTGGACGACCTGGTCACCAGCCAGCACCACCTGAAGGTCGGCCGCAAGACCCTCGACTACACCGCGACCACCGGCCGCATGGTGCTGCGCGACGAGGTCTACGAGGACGGTGTCTTCACCGGTTTCAAGGCCAAGGCCGAGGTCTCGATCACCTCCTACGTCGTCGACGCGCCCGCGGGCACGACCCGGCCGGTGACCTTCGCCTTCAACGGTGGCCCGGGATCCTCCTCGGTCTGGTTGCACCTGGGCCTGTTCGGGCCGCGGCGGGTCGTCATGGGCGACGTCGGCAAGCTCGTGCCTCCGCCGTACGACCTGGAGGACAACGCCGAGTCGCTTCTCGCGGTCTCCGACCTGGTCTTCATCGACCCGGTCTCGACCGGCTACTCCCGCACGCTCGAGGGCACCAAGGCAGAGCCGTTCCACAGCTACCAGGGCGACATCGACTCGGTCGCCGAGGTGATCCGCATCTGGACCGGCCGGCACAAGCGCTGGATGTCGCCGAAGTTCGTTGCCGGGGAGTCCTACGGCACCACCCGCGGGGCGGCGCTGGTGGAGCACCTGCAGACGCGTTACGGCATGTACATCAACGGGCTGATCCTGATCTCCAGCGTCCTGGACTTCTCGGGCATCGACTTCGAGAACCAGCGCAACGACAAGGCGCACGCCCTCTACCTGCCCACCTACGCCGCGATCGCGCACTACCACGGCAAGATCAAGCGCGGCTCGCTGAAGTCCGCGGTGAAGGCGGCCGAGGAGTACGCCGCCCGCGACTATCCCTACGTCCTCGCCCAAGGGGACCGGCTGCCCGCCAAGGAGCGGGCTGCAGCCGTGCGCAGGATCGCGGCACTCTCGGGTCTCAGCGAGGAGTACGTCGACCGGGCCGACCTGCGCATCGAGCACTGGCGCTTCTTCGGCGAGCTGCTGCGCGACGAGCGGCGCACGGCGGGACGCCTCGACGGCCGCTTCAGCGGTCCCGCGGCGAACCCCATCGCCGAGCACATGGACGCCGACCCGTCGCACGACGCGATCGCCGGCCCCTACGCCGCGGCGATCAACCACTACCTGCGCGACGAGCTCGGCTACGAGAACGACCTGTCCTACGAGCAGATCTCGCGTCGCGTGCAGCCCTGGTCGTTCAAGGACTTCGAGGGCCGGCCGATCGACGTGACACCGAAGCTCGAACGCGCCATGCGGCAGAATCCACACCTCAAGATCCAGGTCGCCTACGGCTACTACGACGGAGCGACGCCGCACTACGCGGCGGAGGACGTGATCGCGCACCTGCAGATCCCAGAGGAGCTGCGGGCGAACATCGAGCACCGCTACTACGAGGCGGGCCACATGATGTATGTCCACGAGCCGAGCCGGCTGCAGCAGAGCAAGGACATCGCCGACTTCGTGACCCGCGCAGCACGCGCCTGATGAGAGGTCTTGCCGCCTTCCTGGTGCTGCTGGTCGCCGGGCTGATGGTCCCTGCGGCCACGGCCGGCTGGTGGCTGCGCGACACCGTGGTGCCACGGTCGGCCTACGTCGAGACGGTCGCTCCGCTCGCCGACGACCCTGACGTGCAGGATGCCGTGGCCGCGACCCTGGTGAAGCGGACCCGTGCGTCGCTGGGCGGCGTTCCCGCCCCGATCGCCGACCGGGTCGAGGCCCTGGTCGCCCGCGCGACCCGGGTCGTGGTCGAGGGTCCCGCCTTCGCGCGCGCCTGGGAGGAGTCCAACCGGGCCGCCCACCGGCAGATCGTCGGGGCACTCACGGGTGACTCGGAGTCCGTGGGCGTCGACTCCGGCTCGACCGTCGAGCTGCGACTCGGGCCGTTGAGCGCCGCGGTGCGCGAGGAGGTCGACAAGGCCGGTATCCCGTTCAGCGGCGCGATCCCGCGCGCCGAGTCGACCTACCCCCTCGGTAGCACCGACGACCTCGGCCGCGCGCAGATCGCCTTCAGGCTGCTGAAGGACTACGGCCGAGCGCTGCCGGCGATCGCGGTGATCCTCTTGGTCGTCGGCCTCGGACTCGCCCGACGCTTCGGTCCCGCCCTGGTCGGCACCGCGCTCCTCGGCCTGATCGGCCTCGGCGGCCTGTGGCTGGCGCTGGGCGCGGGCCGCTCGAGCTACCTCGACTCGCTGCCGGCCGCGGTCCCGGAGGCGGCCGGCCGTGCCTACTACGACGTGCTGACCGCCGGGCTCTACGACCTGATGGGCTACGTCACGATCGGGTGCGCTGCCGCCGTCCTGATCGGGATCATCGGGTCGGTCGCGGGCGGTCGACGCGCCTAGGGTGTGACCGTGCCGATCCTGCGCCCGATGACCCCTGCCGACGTCGACGACGTGCTCGCCCTCAACGAGCGCAACGTCGTCAAGCTTGCACCCCTCGACGCGGAGCGCCTCGCGCAGATCCACGAGTGGGCCGACCGCGTCGACGTGCTGGACGTCGACGGCGCCTTCGCCGGCTTCGTGGTCACCTTCGGCCCCGGCACGGCGTACGACTCGGACAAGTACGCATGGTTCACCCAGCGCCTCGCCGACTTCTACTACCTCGACCGGATCGTGCTGCACGAGGACTTCCGGCGGCAGGGCCTCGGAGGGTTCGTCTACGACAGCGTCGAGGAGACTGCCCGCCCGCACGGACGGCTGGCGCTGGAGGTCAACCTGGTCCCGCGCAACGACGCCTCGCTGGCCTTCCACCAGGGCCGCGGGTACGCCGAGATCGGCCGCCTCGGCGACGACGAACACCTCGTCACGATGATGACCAAGGAGCTCGACGCGTGACCCCGGCCGAGCTGGCCCGGCGCAGCGCCGACGCGATGTGGTCCTCGGACCGCGCCAGTCGGGCGCTGGGCATGAGGATCACCGCGGTCGGTCCGGGCACGGCCACGCTGGAGATGACGGTGCGCGACGACATGGTCAACGGCCAGGCGATCGGCCACGGCGGACTGACCTTCACCCTCGCCGACTCGGCCTTCGCCTTCGCCTGCAACTCCTACAACCGGCGCACCGTGGCCGCGGGCGCCGAGATCCGCTTCCTCGCCCCGACGCGCGAGGGCGACCTGCTGGTCGCCTCCGCGGTGGAGCGCAGCCGGGACGGGCGCGACGGCGTGTACGACATCACCGTGCGCTGCGACGACACCGTCGTCGCTGAGTTCGTGGGGCGCAGCAAGGAGATCCGCGGCACGTTGTTCGACGAGGACGACGAGGAGGACCAGTGACGTTCCAGATGCCCGAGCCGACGCACGCGGAGCTCCGCGCCGGCCAGCTCGACGACCTTCGCGCCACCCTGGCCCGCGTCTACGAGCACGTCCCGCACTACCGGCGCGCGTTCGACGAGGCCGGCGTGCACCCCGAGGACGTCACCTCGCTCGCCGACCTCGCCCGGTTCCCGTTCACCAGCAAGGAGGATCTCCGGCAGAACTACCCCTTCGGGATGTTCGCGGTGCCGCGCGCCGAGGTGGCGCGGGTGCACGCCTCCAGCGGTACGACGGGGAAGCCGACCGTCGTGGGCTACACCGCCGACGACCTCGCGATGTGGGCCGACGTGGTCGCGCGGTCGCTGCACTCCGCCGGCGCACGCCCCGGCGACATGGTGCACGTGGCCTACGGCTACGGCCTGTTCACCGGCGGGCTCGGCGCGCACTACGGTGCCGAGCGCCTCGGCTGCACCGTCGTACCGATCAGCGGCGGGATGACCGAGCGGCAGGTGCAGCTGATCCTCGACTTCGAGCCACGGGTCATCTTGGTGACGCCGTCGTACTTCCTGGCGATCCTCGACGAGATGGACCGCCAGGGCGTGGACCCGCGCTCGACGTCCCTGGAGATCGGGGTGTTCGGCGCCGAGCCGTGGACCGACGAGATGCGCCGGGACCTCGAGCAGCGCTCCGGGATCACGGCCGTCGACATCTACGGGCTCAGCGAGGTCATCGGCCCGGGCGTCTCGCAGGAGTCCGGCGCGACGCAGGACGGGCTGCACGTCTGGGAGGACCACTTCTATCCCGAGATCATCGACCCGGTCACCCAGGAGGTGCTCCCTGACGGCGAGGAGGGCGAGCTGGTCTTCACCAGCCTCACCAAGCAGGCGATGCCGGTGATCCGCTACCGCACCCGCGACCTGACCCGGTTGCTGCCCGGCACCGCGCACCCGTCCTTCCGCCGGATGGCCAAGGTCACCGGCCGCACCGACGACATGATGATCGTGCGCGGGGTCAACGTCTTCCCCACCCAGATCGAGGAGCTGATCCTCACCGTCGAGGGCCTGTCGCCGCACTACCTCTGCGTGCTGACCCGGCCCGGCTCCCTCGACGAGCTGACCGTGCAGGTCGAAGCACACCCGTCGGTCGCCGATGCCGACCGCGCCGCGCTCGGCGACCGGCTCGGCGGCCGGATCAAGGACCGCATCGGCACCACCGCGACGATCGAGGTGCTCGCCCCCGACTCCTTGCAGCGCTCCCTCGGCAAGGCCGTCCGGATCAGCGACCGCCGCTCCCAACAGCTGTAACGCGGGGTTATGGACGCTCCACACGCGTCCTGCCTCGTGGGAAGCGTCCGTACGTCGTGGGAGGAGCGGCGCACGCGACCAAGGGCCAGCCCGACCTCGACGTCGGCCACGGGTGGCACACGACCGCCAAGGGCCAGGTCTGGACGATGCAGAAGCCCTACGGGGCGCTCACCTGGTTCCCGGTCAACGGCCGACTCTCCGACAAGGCCTTCTTCGACGTTCGGCTGGCCGTGCTCAAGAAGTGGACCGGCGTCTCCAAAGGTCGGCTGGTCGACAAGGCGAGCCGGCTCGGCTACGAGGTGATGGAGTGGTGGGTGCGCGCCGACTCCCTCGCCTTCCCGCTCGCCGACGGTCCGGTCGGCCGCCGGCGGTCGATGCCCGGCTGGAGTGCGCGGGGGCGGCGCCTAGAGTTGCGGGATGCTGAACGACATCGTCGTCGTCGACCTCACCCGCGCCCTGGCCGGACCGCACGCCGCGATGATGCTCGCCGATCTCGGCGCGCGGGTCATCAAGGTCGAGTCACCCGCGGGCGGCGACGAGTCCAGATCGTGGGGTCCGCCGTTCGTGGGGCCTGAGGACGACCCGGTCTCGACCTACTTCTTGTCGTGCAACCGCAACAAGGAGTCCGTCACCGCCGATCTCAAGTCCGCGGACGGCCAGGACTTCTTGACCCGGCTCGTGGCCCGCGCCGACGTGCTGATGGAGAACTTCCGGCCCGGTGTGCTCGACCGGCTCGGCTTCTCGGTCGACCGGCTCCACGAGATCAACCCGCGGCTGGTCATCCTCTCGATCACCGGCTTCGGTCACGACGGTCCCGAGGGCGGGCGCCCTGGTTACGACCAGATCGCGCAGGGCGAAGCCGGTCTGATGTCGATCACCGGCTCCGGCCCCGAGGACCCCACCCGGGTCGGCGTACCGATCGCGGACCTGCTCAGCGGGATGTACGGCGCCTACGGCGTCGTGGCCGCGCTGCACGAGCGCGGCACCACCGGACGCGGTCGAGTGGTCCGCTCCAGCCTGCTCGCCTCCGTGGTCGGCGTGCACGCCTTCCAGGGCACCCGCTGGACGGTGGCGGGGGAGGTGCCACGAGCGATCGGCAACCACCACTCGGCGATCGCCCCCTACGGCCTCTTCCACACCGCTGACACCCCGATCCAGATCGCCTGCGGCAACGACCGGCAGTGGGTCGCGCTCGCGGGCCTGCTCGGGATCGCCGACGACCGGTTCGCGACCAACGGCGCCCGCGTCGGGCACCGTGACGAGCTGGTGGCGATGCTCGAGGCAGCCCTCACCCAGGACGTCGCCGAGAGCTGGCTGGGCCGGCTCGCGGACCTGGGCATCCCGGCCGGCAAGGTGCGCACCCTCGATGACGTCTACACCTGGGAGCAGACCCGCTCGCAGGGGCTCGTCATCGAGGTCGACCACCCGACGCTGGGCCGGGTCGAGCTGCCCGGTCCGGCGCTCCGCCTCGACGACAACACCCACGCAGGAGCACGCGAGCAGCACCTGCCGCCACCGCGCCTCGGCGAGCACGACGCAGCCGTCCGGGCCTGGCTCGAGGAGCCGACGGCGCGCTGAGGTCCCGATTGCCCACACCAGGTTGGCCACACCGGGCAGAATTGGGATGACAGAGGAGGAGTGACCTCGGGCAACTGTGGGAAGGACTCCACCTACGCGCGGCGACGCGCGCACGGACCCCCGTGCCCCGGCCCTGTCCCAGCGGGTCGGGGCACGGCTGTGCTCGCGGCAGCCGCCACCGGGGGCCTGGTGTCCGCTCTGAGGACGACTGGTCCAGCCCGCCGAGGCTCATCGGACGTGACGTCGCCCGGAGTGGCTCGTTGTGGGGAACACCTTGGCACCGCCCGTCCACCAGGAGATCCCCCATGGTCCGTCGTCCCCGTGCAGCGCTCATCGCCGCCACCACCTCGATCGCGCTGCTGGGATTCCTCCCCGCTCTCGCGGCAGGATCCGCCGAGGCCGGGGACACCGTCTTCGCGCCGCAGCTGGTCACCGTCGACACCCCGACCCGTGAGGACAAGCAGCTGCTCCAGTCCCTGGGACTCGACCTGACCGAGCACGCGGGTCACGACTACGTCGAGGTGGTGCTGCACAACCTCACCGACCTCGGGCTCCTGGAGGGCGCCGGCCTCGGGTACGACGTGCGCATCGCCGACCTGGTGCGGCGCGAGAGCGAGATCAACGCCGCCAACCGGGCCTATGCGGCCGCGACCCTGGAGTCGCCGCTGCCCTCGGGGCGGGACACCTACCGGACGCTGGCGGACTACAACGACGACATCCGCGAGCTCGCCGCGATCCGGCCCTCGATCGCGAAGCGGATCACCCTGCCGCACGCGTCCCTCGACGGCCGCACCGTCTACGGCATCGAGATCGGCCGCGACGTGCAGGCGGCCGAGGACGGGCGTCCCACCTTCGTGCTGCTCGGCGTGCACCACGCCCGTGAGTGGCCCTCCGGGGAGCTCGCCATGGAGTTCGCCTACGACCTCGTGAAGAGCTACGGCAGCGACACCCGGATCACCGGCCTCCTCGACCGGTCTCGCGTCGTGATCGTCCCGGTCGTCAACGTCGACGGCTTCGAGCTGTCGCGCACCGACGGCGCGATGATCGATCTTCGCGACCTCAACCAGGTCGACCCGCTCGGCGGCACCACCTCCGTGCTGGCCACGCCGGGCAACGCCTACAAGCGCAAGAACTGCCGCATCGTCGACGGCCAGGACACCCCCGACGGCACCTGCCGGGTCGCCGCCACGAGCCCCGGTGGATTTGGCGCCGGCGTCGACCTCAATCGCAACTACGGCGGCTTCTGGGGTGGCCCCGGCGCGTCGGACCTGTTCGCCGACCCGACGTACCGCGGCGCCGGCCCGTTCTCCGAGCCGGAGATCCAGAACGTCCGTGAGCTGGTCAGCAGCCGCCAGGTGACCACCCTGATCTCCAACCACACCTTCTCCAACCTGGTGCTGCGGCCCAACGGCGTGCACCCCGACACCATCGGCTTCGACGGCCTGCCGGTCGGCGACGCCCCCGACGAGGAGGGCCTGAAGGCGCTGGGCGCGCAGATGACCGCCGCCAACGGCTACGCCAACATCCACGGCTGGGAGCTCTACGACACCACTGGCACCACGGAGGACTGGTCCTACAACGCCACCGGAGGCTACGGCTACACCTTCGAGATCGGGCCGAACGAGTTCCACCCGCCGTTCCCGCAGGTCGTCGAGGAGTACCTCGGCGCCGGGCAGTACGCCGGCAAGGGCAACCGCGAGGCCTACCTCATCGCCCTGGAGAACACCGTCGCCACCGCGAACCACTCCGTCCTCACGGGCAAGGCACCCGCGGGAGCGACGCTGCGACTGCGCAAGCAGTTTGCCTCCCCGACGTGGGAGGGCTCCTTCCAGGACACGCTGGACTCCACGATGAAGGTCGGCACCTCGGGGCGCTACACCTGGCACGTCAACCAGTCGACGCGGCCGGTCGTGCAGGAGAAGCTCGTCGAGATCACCGAGGACCAGCCGCTGCGCTCCCAGACGTTCGAGGGATCCTCGACCACGGTCGGGCAGAGTGTGGACCACGAGTTCACCGTCACCGAGACCGGCGCGGACGTCCTCGGCGTCGAACTCGACTGGCCGACGCCCGACGACCTCGACCTCGAGGTCTACCGCAGGAACGCAGACGGCTCGCTCACGCAGGTGGCGACCTCCGGCAACGCGCCCGGCGAGAAGGAGTCGCTCGAGGTGGCCGCGCCGTCCCCTGGCAGCTATGTCCTTCGCGTGGTGAACTTCGCCTCCGCCACCCCGTCGTACACGCTCACCGCGACGCTGTACGACTCGACGACGGTCAGCTCCTCCGAGGTGCCCGGCCTCATCGAGAACTGGACCCTGACCTGCGAGAAGGAGGGCCGCGTCCTGCAGACCGTGCCTGTCGTCGTGGACCGCGGACAGCAGGTCAAGGTCAACCTCACCGCGTGCGCGAGTCGGTGGTGAGGTCCCCGCTCTGAGGCCCGGCATGGTCGGATGGGTCCGTGGCCACTGACGCGAAGCCTGCCCGGCTCGGTGCGCGCGAGCTGATCGACCTCGTGCTCGATGCCGGTTCGTGGTCGTCGTGGGACACCGAGCCACACCAGGGACCGGTCTCCGCGGCGTACGCCGCAGAGCTCGCGGGGGCCCGCGAGCGCACCGGCCTCGACGAGTCCGTGCTCAGCGGCGAGGGGCTGATGCACGGCCGGCGGGTGGCAGTGCTGGCCTGCGAGTTCGAGTTCCTCGCCGGCTCGATCGGGATCGCCTCCGCCGAGCGCCTCGTCGCCGCCGTCGAACGTGCCACCGCCGAGGGCCTGCCGCTGCTGGCGGCGCCCGTCTCGGGCGGCACCCGGATGCAGGAGGGCACCCTCGCCTTCGTGCAGATGGTGAAGATCTCCCAGGCGATCGCCGAGCACAAGGCGGCCGGGCTGCCCTACCTGGTCTACCTGCGTCACCCCACCACCGGCGGCGTGATGGCGTCGTGGGGGTCCTGGGCCACGTCACGGTGGCCGAGCCCGGCGCGCTCGTCGGCTTCCTCGGACCGAGGGTCTACCAGGCGCTCTACGGCCGGAGCTTCCCCGACGACGTCCAGACCTCCGAGAACCTCTTCGCCCATGGACTCGTGGACGCCGTGCTGCCGCCTGACCAGATCGCGGCGATCCTCGACCGGGCGTTGACGGTGCTGCTCGCGCGGCGCGAGGTCTCCCCCGACCCGGTCGACCCGCCGCACGACGACATCCCCGACGTCGACACCTGGGAGTCGGTGACCCGCTCGCGCAGGCCAGAGCGACCCGGCGTACGACGCCTGCTGAAGTACGCCGCCACCGACGTGATCCCGCTCAACGGCACCGGCCAGGGCGAGTCCGACCCCGGGTTGCTGATCGCCCTGGCGAGCTTCGGCGGGTCGCCGTGCGTCTTCCTCGGGCAGGACCGGAGGGGGCAGACCGAGGCCCACCCACTGGGTCCCGGGGCGCTGCGGGAGGCGCGTCGCGGCATGCGGCTGGCTGCCGAGCTCGACCTGCCGCTGATGACCGTGATCGACACCGCGGGGGCGGCGTTGTCGGTCGAGGCGGAGGAGGGCGGCCTCGCCGGCGAGATCGCGCGATGCCTCGCCGACCTGGTCACCTTGTCCGCGCCGACGCTCTGCCTGCTGCTCGGGGAGGGCACCGGGGGTGGGGCGTTGGCGCTGCTGCCGGCTGACCGGGTCGTCGCGGCCCAGCACGGATGGCTCTCGCCGCTCCCACCGGAGGGCGCGAGCGCCATCGTGCACCGCGACCTCGCGCACGCACCCGACATGGCCCGCGCCCAGGGAGTGCGCTCGTTGGACCTGCGGGCGAACGGCGTGGTCGACCGGATCGTCGCCGAGCTCCCGGACGCCGCCGACGAGCCCGAGGACTTCTGTCGCCGGCTCGGCGAGGTGCTGCGCTTCGAGCTGGCGACCTTGCTGCACGCCGACCGAGCCCGGCTCATCGCTGGACGTCGGGAGCGCTACCGAAGGTTGGCCACGTCGAGCAGCCCGGAGTCGGAGGACGGGGCGCCGCCGTCCTGACGGGTCCCCGCTAGCCCCACCGGTGCGCGTCCGGCGTGGAACCAATCAAACGGATGTGACCCCACTCACTCCAACAGTCATTTCAAAGACGAACTCGGCATCGAAACCCTCGGAAATCGGCTGTTTCCGGCAGGTGGTCTAGACACTTTACTCCTCCGTTCGGTCAAGTCGGGTCGCCAAGGGAGCCATCCACTGACCAAATCGGCGTTTGGTCGCCGTTTGGCTACTTACTCTTTGACACGTCAACTACTACTGCCCGACCCGGGCACCCACTCCCTGGAGCACACCGATGAACAAGATGGTCAAGGGCTCGGCCGCTGGCGCCGCCGGCATCGTCCTCCTGATGGGCGGCTTCGGCACCTACGCACTGTGGACCGACACCGCCGCCGCCAACTCCGGCCAGATCCAGTCCGGAGCGCTCGACATCACCGGCACCGGCGCCCCCACCTGGGCCGACGTCTCCACCGTCGGCAGCACCGGCGCGAGCTGGAACCCCTCCACCGACGCGATGGTCCCCGGCGACAAGGTCGCGCTGACCCAGCCGGTCACCATCAACGCCGTCGGCAAGAACCTGAAGGTGAAGTTCGACGTCACCGGCATCGACAAGGGCACCTGGAGCAACCTCGGCGTCTCGATGACCTACGGCGGCCAGTCGCTCAGCGCGGTCTCCCCCCAGCCCACCGGCGGTCCGGAGTACACGTTCACCTACAACGCCGCATCCTCCATCGCGGGCACCAAGAACCTCGTCGTCACCTTCGACTTCCCGAACGACGTGACCGGGACGGCCGACCAGAACAAGACGGTCAGCCTCGCCAGCGTCGGCGTCGCTGTCTCCCAGGTCCGGTCCTAGCCGAGAGGAACCTCTCGGGCCTCCACCCGGGACCAGATCGTGAGTCTCCGAACCGTCCTCGCCAGCACCGTGGTCGGCGCCCTCCTCGTCATGGGCGCCGTCACGGGAGGCACGCATGCCACCTGGCGTGACGCTGCCTCCGCGAGCTCCGGGACCGCCCGATCCGGGGGTCTCTCGGTCGCTTTCCCTGGCCCGGCCGCCGGTGCGTGGTCGGTGCCCTTGGTGCCAGGACAGGCACGGGCCGCTGCGACGACCGTGGTCAACGACTCGGCGGCGGCCAGCAAGAACCTGCGCGTGCAGCTGCACCTCGACACGGTGACCTCGAGCAACGCAGCGCTCGACGGGGTGCTGCAGGTCAACGCCCGGCAGGTGAGCGGATCGTGCACCGTGGCCGGCAGCGGCTTCAAGCCGGTCGGGTCCGGCTACACCCCCACCGCGATCAGCGGTGCCAACCTGACCTCCGGCCAGCAGGTGACGCTCTGCGTCACCCTGCTGCTGCCCGAGTCGGCGCCGACGAGCGCGGGATTGCAGCTGAGCACGCTCACGTTCGGCGTCCGCGGCCAGCAGACGCGGGCCGGCTCGGCGATGGGCTGGAGCAGCGACCCGCACGGCGACCGCCACCGTGTCGACGGCGGCGACCCGTCCCGAGGCGCCCACCTTGTCCTGCGGCTCGCGGGCCAGCAACAACACCTACTCGCTGTCCTGGTCCGCGGTGCCCGGCGCTACCAGCTACACCGTCTACCAGGCCTCCTCGGACAGCGATTCCAGCTACGCCGACCTCACCACGACCCCGTTGCAGACCGCGACGGTCACGCTGTCCAGCGACGGCACCCGGTACTACCGGGTCACCGCCTCCGGCGCGGGCGGCGAGTCCGACTTCAGCAACACCCTGAAGTTGGTGCGCAAGGGCAACGGCAACGGCAACTTCGTGTGCACGGAGGTCAGCCCATGAGGCGCGTGACCCGAGTCGTCAGCCGGGTGCTGAGCGCGCTGCTGCTGGGGACCGTCGTGCTCGCCGGGGTGGCCCTGATCGGCGTCCCGAAGGCGACCGGATCCCACCCACTCACCGTCCTCAGCGGCTCGATGGAGCCGACGTACGACCCCGGCGACGTCGTGGTGGTGCGCCCCACCGACGCCGATGACCTGCAGATCGGCGACGTGGTCACCTTCCAGCCCGAGTCGGGCAACCCCGACCTGACCACCCACCGGGTGGTCGCGGTGGTGCTGACCGACCAGGGGCGCGCCTACACCACCCAGGGCGACGCCAACGACGCCGTCGACCCGGCACCCGTCATGCCGGCCCAGGTGCGGGGCACCGTCTGGTACTCCGTGCCGCTGGTCGGCCATCGTCTCCACCTGGGCCTCGGGCGCGAGCCTGCGGCTCGTCATCGACCTGGCTGCTGCCGGCCTGGTCCTCTACGGCGGCTACCTCTTCGCCGGCGGGCTCCTCGAGCGACGCCGTCGTGAGCGGGAGGCGACCACGTGAGGGCCGAGGTCCGCCTCGTCGGACTCCTGCTGCTCACGGTCCTGCTGTCCGCGCTGCTGGTCACACCCTCCGTCGCGGCGGAGCGGGAGCGGCTACAGGTCGGGGCCAGCGCCGAAGGCCCGTGGCTGGACAACCTCGACGCGCCCCTGTTCGCCGACGCAGGCCCGCTGGTGCCCTCGGACTCGGTCCCCCAGCGCTTCTACCTGCGCAACAGCTCCGCCCGATCGGCCCGGGCGACCCTCGCCGTCGTCGGCGACGGTTCCTGGAACACCCTCGAGCAGCACCTGTGGTTCGACACCAGCGTGGGGGGCGTCCGCTCACGGGTGCCCGTGGCAGTCGACGACGTGACCACCTGCGCGACCTACACCACCGGACCGAGCATCCCGGCGGGCGGCGTGCAGCCGGTGGACGTCGTCCTCCGCTTCGACGACGTTCCCCACCAGAGCGCGATGCGCGAGCAGGCGGAGGTCGACTTCGTCCTCACGCTGAGCCAGATCGGCGCGGACGGGACGGTGGACATCTGCGGCACCGAGGCGATCGCCGACGAGGGGCCCGCGTGTGACGGCCCCGACTCGGTGGTCGTCACCGTCGCCGGAGAGGCGACCTGCCCGGCCGTCGAGGGGACGGAGGCCACCGTCGGCACGCTCGCCGACACGGGCGCTCCGCGTGATGCGGGCACGCTCGCCCTGCTCGGCGTCGTCCTCGTCGCCGGAGGCGCCGGGCTGCTGGTCGTGCGACGCCGCGGACAGGCCGACTGAGTCAGTCCTCTCGGCGGGTCATGCTCCGGAAGGTCTCCGGCTGCGTGGCCTCGAGGTGTGCGCGGGCTCGGTGCCGGTAGCGCCAGATGAGCACCAGGCCGAGCAACCAGCCGGCGTACTGCACCGACATCGCCAAGGTGTAGGCGCGCGGCGGGTAGTCGGTCCCGCTGCCCGGCGTGAACACGTCGAGCAGGACGCCGATGGCCAGGATCATCACCAGCGAGGCGAGGAAGCCACCCACGTTGACGATGCCCGTCGCCGACCCGAGCCGGGTCGCGGGGTTGAACGTGCGCGCCAGGTCGAAGCCGATCATCGAACCCGGGCCCCCGAGACCGGTGGTCACGACCATGACCGCGAGCAGCCAGACCGGCGCGTCGCCGGGCCAGAGCAGCACCGCAGCCCAGCTGGCCATCATCGCGACGATGATCGCGAGCACCAGCGTCGAGCGCTGCCACGGGTGCCGGGCGATGAAGCCGCCGATGAGCGGGCCACCGATCATGAAGGTGACGACCAGCAGGGAGAGCAGCAGGCCGGCGGTCGTGGTCCCGGTGTGCTCGCTGTGGACGAAGAACGGGTATCCCCAGAGCAGACCGAGGACGTTGGCGCCGAACTGCGCGGTGAAGTGCGACCACAGACCCAGCCGGGTGCCGGGATCGCGCCAGGAGTCCTTGAGGTCACGGCCGACGGCGCGGACGTCCTTGGGGGTGCGGGAGGGCGGTGCACCGGGCGGTACGTCGCGGACGATGACGACCACGAGGACGCCGAGGACCACCCCCAGGGCCGCGCTCACCGCGAACGTCGGGGTCCAGCCGTAGCGCGACAGTGCCTGCGCCAGCGGGACCGCCGCCACCAGCGCACCGCACTGACCCAGCAACGCCGTCCAGGCCGTCATCACCGGGCTGCGCATCGGCGGGAACCAGGAGGAGATCAGCCGGAGGACGCTGATGAAGACCATCGCGTCGCCCATCCCCACGAAGACGCGCGCGACCACGGCGCCGGCGTAGGACCCGGTGAAGGCGAAGCCGACCTGGGCGCACGTCATCAGCACCGCGCCGACGAAGAGCAGACGTTGCGGGCCGTAGCGGTCGATCAGCACGCCGACCGGGATCTGCATGCCGGCATAGACGAGCAGCTGGAGGACGGTGAAGGTCGAGAGCTGGGAGGCGGAGATGTCGAAGCGCTCGGCGGCGGCGATGCCGGCGACTCCGAGCGAGGACCTGTGGAAGATCGCGAGGAAGTAGACCGACACCGCGGTCAGCCACACCACCGTCGCCCGCCGGCCACCACGGGGCTCGGCGACCGGGACCTGCTGGCTCAATGCGACTCCCGGGCCAGTGCGATCGACCACTCGAGATGGGCATTGACGACGTCGGCGAAGGCGGCGGCGTCGTCACCCCGGAGGCACTCGATGATGGTGTCGTGCTCGGCGATCGCGTCGTCCATCCGGTCGGTGCGCCCGCGCACCATCACCGAGGTGAACAAGGTCTGCCGCTCGCGCAGCATCCGGTAGATCGAGGACAGCACCGCGTTGTCGGCCGCGTCCACGATGAGCTCGTGGAAACGCCGGTCGGCGTCGGTGAACCGGGCGGTGTCGTGCTCGAGCCGGCGGCGGCGCATCTCCGCGTGCACCTCCTCCAGCGCGGGAAGCAGCGTCTCCCGGGCGGCGAACGACTTGGCGGCGGTGTGGTTCTCGACCAGCACCCGGGCCTCGAGCACGTCCTCGACGTCGTGCATCGTGAAGGTGGAGACGATCGCGCCCTTCTTGGGCTTGAGCACGACGAGCCCCTCCACCTCGAGGCGCAGGAGCGCCTCGCGGACCGGCGTCCGGCTGACCCCGATCTCGTTGGCCACGCCGCCCTCGGTGATCACCTCGCCGGCGGCGTACACCGCGTTGAGGATCGCCCACTTGGTGAAGTCGTAGGCACGGCGAGCCGCCGAGCCGGGCGGCGGAAGGGACTCTCTCATGTTGCATCCATGCTAGAGCGGTGGCCCGGGCGACCCGGGGGCCACCCGGGCGGAGCGACGGCATACCGCAGAGAACCTCCGCTGACCGGAGCGAACTCCCTGCGGGAAGCGGGCGATCACCACGGGAACGTGGTAATCGCCCGCCCCTCACCCCCGACAGAAAGTCAGCGGAGCGCTCAGTGCAGCAGCGCGTTGCCCGGGTCCTCGAGGATGGCGGCGACGTCGGCCAGGAAGCGGGAGCCCTTCTCGCCGTCGATGAGCCGGTGGTCGAAGGACAGCGCGAGCGTGGTGATGTCGCGGACGGTGATCTTGTCGCTGCCCGGTCGGACCCACGGCTGCTTGCGGATCGCGCCGAAGCAGAGGATCGCGGACTCGCCCGGGTTGATGATCGGGGTGCCCGCGTCGACGCCGAAGACGCCGACGTTGGTGATCGTGAAGGTGCCGCCGCTCATCTCGGCCGGCTGGGTCTTGCCGTCCCGGGCGACCTGGGTGAGCACGCCCAGCGCCTGCGCGAGCTCGACCAGCGACATCGCGTCGGCGTCCTTGACGTTGGGCACCACCAGGCCGCGCGGCGTCGCGGCCGCGATGCCGAGGTTGACGAAGTGCTTGAAGACGACCTCCTGGGTCGCCTCGTCCCACATCGCGTTGATCTCCGGCGTACGGCGCATCGCCAGCAGCACCGCCTTGGCGAGCACCAGCAGCGGCGAGACCTTGACGTCGCGGAAGTCACGGTGGCTCTTGAGCCGCTCGACCATCTTGACGGTGCGGGTGGCGTCGACGGTGATCCACTCGGTCACGTGGGGCGAGGTGAAGGCCGAGTCGACCATCGCCTGGGCCATCATCTTGCGGACGCCCTTGATCGGCTCGCGGGTCTCCCGTGCGCCGGTCGCGCGCGGAGCCGCAGAGGGGGCCGCACCGGCTGTCGGGGGCGCCGGCCGCTGCCTGCACGTCGTCGCGGGTGATGGTGCCCTCGGGGCCGCTCGGGGTCAGCGCGAGCAGGTCGACGCCGAGGTCCTTGGCCAGCTTGCGCACCGGCGGCTTGGCCAGCACCCGTGCCGGCGCCGGGGTGTCGGCGTGAGCCGCGGGCACCGAGGGCACCGGGGTCTCCTCGGCCTCCACCACGTCGGCCGTCGCTGCACCCCCCGCGGCGAACGCGCCCTGGAGCTGGAGCTGCGCGGCGGCGCCGGCGTCGGAGGCCGGGCTGGCCCCACCGCGCCGGGGACGACGCTTGGCGGCCGCCTCGCGGGGGCCGTAGCCGACGAGGGTCTGGTTCTCCCCGCCGCCGGTCGCGGCCGGGTTGGACATGTCGATGTCGCTCGTCGCCCCGGCGCCGGCCTTCTGGGCCAGACCCAGGTAGGGGTCGGACTCGGTCTGCGGTGTGGTGCCGCCGTCGCCCTCCTCACCCACGGAAGGGTCGGCTCCGTCGCCGATCCGGATGATCGGCGTACCGACGGGGATCGTCTCCCCCTCGGGCACCAGCAGGGCCTGGATCGTCCCGGCGTAGGGCGAGGGCAGCTCGACCAGGGACTTGGCGGTCTCGATCTCCACGACGATGTCGTTGATCTTGATGACGTCGCCGACCTTGACCTTCCAGGTCACGATCTCGGCCTCGGTGAGGCCCTCGCCGACGTCTGGCAGCTTGTACTCGTTCACGAGAGGAGTCCTTCGGTGCGTGCGGTCAGTAGGCCAGGGAGCGGTCGACGGCGTCGAGGACGCGGTCGAGGTCGGGCAGCCACTCCTCCTCGATGCGGCTCGGCGGGTACGGCGTGTCGAAGCCGCCGACCCGGAGCACCGGCGCCTCGAGGGAGTAGAAGCACTCCTCGGTGATCCGAGCGGCGATCTCAGAGCCCAGGCCGAGGTTGACGTGCGCCTCGTGGGCGACGACCGCGCGACCGGTCTTGCGGACCGAGTCGATGACCGGACCCATGTCGAGCGGCGAGAGCGTGCGCAGGTCGATGACCTCGATGCTCTGCCCGTCCTGGGCAGCCGCCTCGGCGGAAGCCAGGCAGGTCTTCACCATCGGTCCGTAGGAGAGCAGCGTCAGGTCGTTGCCCTCACGCACCACGCGAGAGGTGAACAGAGGCTGCGGCGGGACGGACTCGTCGAGCTCGGCCTTGTCCGCGTGGTACTGCCGCTTGGGCTCGAGGAAGACCACCGGGTCGTCGCTCTTGATGGCCTGCTGGATCATCCAGTAGCCGTCGACCGGGTTGGAGCAGGCGACGACCTTGAGGCCAGGTGTGTGCGCGAACTGCGCCTCCGGGCTCTCGCTGTGGTGCTCGACGGCACCGATGCCGCCCCCGAACGGGATCCGGATCACCATGGGCATCTTGACCTTGCCCTGGCTGCGGAAGTGGATCTTGGCGACCTGGCTGACGATCTGGTCGTAGGCGGGGTAGACGAACCCGTCGAACTGGATCTCGCACACCGGCCGGTAGCCGCGCATGGCCAGGCCGACGGCGGTGCCGAGGATGCCGGACTCCGCGAGCGGGGAGTCGATGACGCGGTCCTCGCCGAAGTCCTTCTGGAGACCGTCGGTGATCCGGAAGACGCCACCGAGCTTGCCGACGTCCTCACCCATCACCAGGACCTTGGGGTCGTCCTCCATGGCCTTGCGCAGGCCACCGTTGAGGCCCTTGGCGAGCGTGATCTTGGTGGCCATCAGTGCGCTCCTGCCGTGGTGTCGAAGCTGTCGAGGTAGGCCGCGAACCCGTCGCGCTGGGCCTCGAGCTCGGCGGTGTTCTCGGCGAAGACCTGGTCGAAGACGTCCAGGATCTTGGGCTCGGGCAGCGCCTTGCAACCCTCGCGGAGGTGGGCCCCCAGGGTCTCGGCCTCGGCGTCGAGCTCGTCGAAGAAGTCCTGGTCGACCAGGCCGTTGCGGGTCAGGTAGACCTTCACGCGCTGGATGGGGTCCTTGAGCTTCCAGTGCTCGAGGTCCTCCGAGAGCCGGTAGCGGGTCGGGTCGTCGGTGGTGGTGTGCGCACCCATCCGGTAGGTGTAGGCCTCCACGAACGTGGGGCCCTGACCGTCCCGGGCCCGCTGGAGCGCGGCCTGGGAGACGGCGTACGTCGCCAGCACGTCGTTGCCGTCGACGCGCACGCCGGGGAAGCCGAAGCCGAGCGCGCGCTGGTAGAGCGGGATCCGGGTCTGGCGCTCGATGGGCTCGGAGATGGCCCACTGGTTGTTCTGGCAGAAGAACACCACGGGTGCGTTGTAGGACGCGGCGAAGATGAACGCCTCGTTGACGTCGCCCTGGCTGCTGGCACCGTCGCCGAAGTAGGCGACGACGGCGGCGTCACGGTCGGCGTCGCCGGTGCCGACGACGCCGTCGCGCTGGAGGCCCATGGCGTAGCCGGTGGCGTGCAGGGTCTGGGCGCCGATGACGATCGTGTAGAGACCGAAGTTGCCGTCGTTGGGGTCCCAGCCGCCCTGGTCGACACCGCGGAAGAGGCCGAGCAGCCGCAGCGGGTCGATGCCGCGGGTGTAGGCGACGCCGTGCTCGCGGTAGGTCGGGAAGACGAAGTCCTGGTTGCGCAGCGCGCGGCCGGAGCCGATCTGGGCGGCCTCCTGGCCGAGCAGCTGGGCCCAGATGCCGAGCTCGCCGTGGCGCTGCAGCGCGGTGGCCTCGGTGTCGATGCGCCGGGTGAGGACCATGTCGCGGTAGAAGCCCTTGATCAGCTCGGCCTCGTCGTCCGCCGACAGTCCGTCGCCGAAGGAGAAGTCCGGGTGCTCGACGCGCTCCCCCTCGGGGGTCAGCAGCTGGATCAGCTCGGGGCCGCCGTCGGCCTGCCGGGGTCCGAAGACCTCACCGAGGTTCGGGCCGAAATGCCCACCCGGGTGCCCTTCCGCGGATAGATGGCTCACGTGCACTCCTTCGTCTCGTCGGCCTCACGGGGTCTCCGGACGCCGGCTTCTGGGAGCTGACGACTCGGACCCGGCGCCTTCGGGCCGGCGCGGGGGTGGTGCGCCGGACCTGACGGCGACGTGGCCGTGATCGGGCCGTCGCTGTGACCGGTGCCACACCGGTCGCTCGTGCCCACAAGGTACCGGTCGCTCCCGCGCGCTGCCTAATCAGGGGCCAGCCGCCGGGGGACCCACCGCGGTGGCCGAAATCGACGCCGCGGCTGTCCGAAACCCGCGCGACAGGGACTGTCTGCTGCCCTACCCTCGTCAGGGGCATAGAGAGGAGACGGTCATGACATCGACGACCCGCAGCGGGCCGGCCACCACGAGGCGGGTGGCGCCCGCCTTCGGGCTGGTGGTCACCGCCCTGGTCATCGTGTACGTCGTGTGGGGCTCGACCTACCTCGCGATCCGGATCGTCGTCGAGGAAGCGCCACCGATGACCTCGATGGGGCTGCGCTACACGACGGCGGCGCTGCTGCTCGGCGCGCTCCTCGCCGTCGCGGGGCGGCTGGAGGCGGCTGCGCCTGACCCGTCGCCAGGCCGCCGGGCGCCGCCCTCCTGGGCCTGCTGCTGCCGGTGCTCGGCAACGGCATGGTCTCGGTGGCGGAGAGCCTGGGCGCCCCGTCAGGCGTCACCGCCCTGCTGATCGCGATCGCGCCACTGATCATCGTGGTCTTCCGGGTCGCCGAGGGCGACCGACCCCGCGGGCTGACCCTGGTCGGCGTCCTGGCCGGCTTCGTCGGGCTCGGCGGTGCTGGTGCTGACCGGTCGCGGACGGCGCCGGCGCGTTCCCGCTGGGCGCCGGGCTGCTGGTGCTCTTCGCCTCGACCTGCTGGGCGCTGGGCTCCTACCTGCAGCCCCGGCTGCCGCTGCCCGAGGACGTCTTCGTCACGACCGTCTACGAGATGCTGTTCGGCGGGCTGATCCTGGTCGGCGTCGGCTTCGTCGCGGGCGAGCGGTTCACCGCGGCGTACGACCTGCGCACCTGGGTGGCGCTGGGCTACCTCGTGGTGTTCGGCTCGGTGATCGCCTTCACCAGCTACGTCTGGCTGCTCGCCAACGCGCCGATCTCGCTGGTGGCGACCTATGCCTACGTCAACCCGGTCGTCGCGGTGTTCCTCGGCTGGCTGGTGCTGAGCGAGGCGGTGACGCCGGCCGTGCTCCTCGGTGGCGGCATCGTCGTGCTCGCGGTCGCGCTGGTGATCACCGCCGAGCGGCCGCGCCGCACCCGCCAGGCGGCCCTCGCCTCGTCGGGCGAGCCGCACCCCGACCAGGTGAACCCTGGTGACCCGCGGGTAACTTAGAGGCATGAGCGACAAGCTGATCTCCGCGACCACCACGATCGACGCGCCCCCGGAGGTCGTCTTCGCCATCGTGTCCAACCCGCACCAGCACCCCCGCATCGACGGGTCCGGCTCCGTGCAGAGCCTCATCGAGGGACCCGACCACGTCACCAAGGGCGATACGTTCGGCGTCAGCATGAAGCTGTTCGGGATGCCCTACAAGATCACCAACAAGGTCGTCGAGTACGAGCCCGCCCGCCTGATCGCCTGGCGCCACTTCGGCGGTCACCGCTGGCGCTACGAGCTCGAGCCGACCGGCGAGCGGCACCCGCGTCACCGAGACCTTCGACTACTCGCGCTACAACAAGCTGTGGAGCACCCTCATCGAGGTGACCGGCTTCCCCCAGCGCAACCGGGCCGGCATCGAGGGCACCCTGGTGCGGCTCAAGGACGCGGCCGAGGCCGATGCTTCACGCCCCCGAGGCTGAGCCTGCGAAGCCTCGGAGCCCGACTCGCTAGGTTGGCGCCATGAGCGACGCCACCCTGGAGGCCCGCCTCGAGGCCTTGTGGCCCGACGTGGTCCGGCCACTGCGGGGGTTGTACGGCGATCGCGCCGACTTCGACGCCGTGCTCGACCGGCTGCGCGCCCAGGTCGTCGCGGCCCATGCGGATCGCCCCGACGAGCTCCGCGCCCTCGACGAGCGGCGCCTGGTCGCGCCGGACTGGTTCCAGCGCAGCGACGTGCTCGGCTACGTCTGCTACACCGACCGGTTCGCCGGCACCCTGCGGGACCTGCCCGGGCGCATCGACTACCTGCGCGACCTCGGCGTCACCCTCTTGCACCTGATGCCGCTGCTCAAGCCACGGCCCGGCCCCAACGACGGCGGCTACGCCGTGGCCGACTACCGAGCCGTCGACGAGCGGCTCGGCAGCGTCGAGGACCTGCGCGAGGTGGCCGCGGCGCTGCGCGAGCGCGGCATCAGCCTGGCACTCGACCTGGTCTGCAACCACACCGCCCGCGAGCACGCGTGGGCCGAGAAGGCCCGCGCCGGCGACCCGACGTACCTGGCCTACTTCCGCACCTACCCCGACCGGACCGAGCCCGACCGCTGGGAGGCCACGCTCCCCGAGGTGTTCCCCGACTTCGCCCCCGGCAACTTCACCTGGGACGACGACTGCGAGCGGTGGGTGTGGACGACCTTCAACGACTACCAGTGGGATCTCGACTACACGAACCCCGACGTGTTCGCCGAGATGTTCGACGTGATGTGCCACCTGGCCAACGTGGGGGTAGAGGTGCTGCGGCTGGACGCCGTCGCCTTCATGTGGAAGCGGCTGGGAACCAACTGCCAGAACCAGCCCGAGGTGCACCTGCTGCTCCAGGCGTGGCGGGCGCTGTCGAAGATCGTGGCGCCCGCGACGATCCTGCTGGCCGAGGCGATCGTGTCGCCCGAGGACCTGGTCGGCTATCTCGGGCAGGGTGAGGGAGCCGGCAAGGAGTGCGAGCTCGCCTACCACAACGTCTTGATGGTCAGCCTGTGGAGCGCGCTCGCAGAGAGGAAGGCCACCCTTCTCACCCACACCGTGCGGGCGATGCCCCCGCTACCCCCTTCAGCCGCCTGGCTGACCTACGCGCGGCTGCACGACGACATCGGCTGGGCGGTCACCGACGAGAACGCCGGCGCCGTCGGTCTGGCCGGCTTCGACCACCGGGCGTTCCTGTCGGACTTCTACTCCGGCGCCTTCCCGGACTCGTTCGCGCGCGGGGCTGTCTTCCAGGCGAACCCGCAGACCGGCGACCGGCGGATCAGTGGGTCCCTGGCCTCGCTGGCCGGGCTGGAGGCGGCGCTGGAGCAGGGGGACGACGGGCTGTCGGCGCTCGCCGTGCGCCGGATCCTGCTGCTGCACCACCTGATCCTGACCTTCGGCGGGATCCCGCTGGTCTACATGGGCGACGAGATCGGGATGCGCAACGACCCGGCGTACGCCGCCGACCCCGAGCTGGCCGACGACAACCGCTGGCTGCACCGTCCGGCGATGGACTGGGCCGCGGCCGATCGCCGCGCCGACGCCGCGACGATCGAGGCCAGGATCTACCAGGAGCTGAAGGCCCTCGTCCGGCTGCGTGCGGCCACACCGGAGCTGCACGCGCAGGCCGCGGCGACCGCGCTGTGGGGGGAGGACGCGCGCGTCTTCACGCTGCTGCGGTCCAGTGCGCGCGGAGAGCTGCTGGTGCTCGCCAACGTGTCCCCGGAGGTGGTCGAGAGCGCGCTGCCGACGCACTGGGGCAGCGTCCACGACCTGGTCACCGGCGAGGACGCCGACTCCCGGATCGTGCTGGCGGAGTACCAGGTGCGCTGGCTGCGCCGCCGCTGACCCCGACATCGGTAGGCGGTGCGGAGCGGATCCGCGGCGCCTACCGACATCGGAGGGCTGGTCAGGCGACGTCGAAGCGGTCCAGGTTCATCACCTTGTCCCAGGCCTTGACGAAGTCGGCCACGAACGACGCCTCGGCGTCGTCGCTGGCGTAGACCTCGGCCAGGGCACGGAGCTCGGAGTTGGAACCGAAGACCAGGTCCACCCGGGTGCCGGTCCAGGTCACGTTGCCGGCCCCGTCGACACCCTCGAAGGTCTCCGAGGAGTCGTCGGCAGCGCGCCACGTGGTCTCCAGGCCGAGCAGGTTGACGAAGAAGTCGTTGGTCAGCGAGCCGGGGCGATCGGTGAGGACGCCGTGAGTCGACTGCCCGGCGTTGGCGCCGAGGACCCGGAGGCCGCCCACGAGCACGGTCATCTCCGGAGCGCTGAGCGTGAGCAGGTTGGCCCGGTCGAGCAGCAGGTACTCGGCGGGCAGCCGCTGCCCCTTGCCGAGGTAGTTGCGGAAGCCGTCGGCGGCCGGCTCGAGGGCCGCGAAGGACTCGACGTCGGTGTGCTCCTGCGAGGCGTCGGTGCGGCCGGGAGTGAACGGCACCGAGACCTCGTGACCTGCGTTGCGCGCCGCCTGCTCGACGCCCGCACAGCCGGCGAGCACGATCAGGTCAGCGATCGAGACCTTCGCACCGCCGCCGGCGTTGAAGGACGCGGCGACCCCCTCGAGGGTGCGCAGCACGCCAGCGAGCTCGTCGGGGTCGTTGACCGCCCAGCCGCTCTGCGGCTCCAGACGCAGGCGGGCGCCGTTGGCACCACCCCGCTTGTCGCTGCCGCGGAACGTCGAGGCCGAGGCCCAGGCCGTGCCGACCAGCTGCGCCACCGTCAGGCCCGAGTCCAGCACCTGCTGCTTCAGCGCGGCGACGTCGTCGGGGCCGACCAGGTCGTGGTCGACGGCCGGGACCGGGTCCTGCCACAGCAGCGTCTCCTGCGGCACCTCGGGGCCGAGGTAGCGATCGATCGGGCCCATGTCGCGGTGGGTGAGCTTGAACCAGGCGCGGGCGAACGCGTCGGCGAACTCGGCCGGGTTCTCGTGGAAGCGTCGCGAGATCGGCTCGTAGATCGGGTCGAACCGGAGCGACAGGTCGGTGGTGAGCATCGTCGGGGGGCGCTTGGCCGAGCCCTCGTCCGGACCGGGGACCGTGCCGGCCCCGCCGTCGTCCTTGGGCTGCCACTGGTGGGCGCCTGCGGGACTCGAGGTGAGCTCCCACTCGTAGCCGAACAGGTTGTCGAAGAAGTTGTTGCTCCACACCGTCGGGGTGGCGCTCCAGGTGACCTCGAGACCGCTCGTGATCGCGTCCGCGCCCTTGCCGGAGCGGAAGGAGTTCTTCCAGCCGAGACCCATCTCCTCCAGCCCGGCCCCCTCGGGCTCGGGGCCGACGTGCTCCTCGGGGTCGGCGGCACCGTGGGTCTTGCCGAAGGTGTGCCCTCCGGCGATCAGGGCGATCGTCTCCTCGTCGTTCATCGCCATCCGGGCGAACGTCTCGCGGATGTCGCGGGCGGCAGCGACCGGGTCCGGGTTGCCGTTGGGACCCTCGGGATTGACGTAGATGAGACCCATCTGGACCGCCGCCAACGGGTTCTCCAGGTCGCGGTCACCGGTGTAGCGCTCGTCGCCGAGCCATTCGGTCTCGGGTCCCCAGTAGACGTCCTCGTCGGGCTCCCACACGTCGGGACGCCCACCGGCGAAGCCGAAAGTCTCCAGGCCCATCGACTCCAGGGCCACGTTGCCGGTCAGCACGATCAGGTCGGCCCAGGAGAGGCTGCTGCCGTACTTCTTCTTCACCGGCCACAGCAGCCGCCGTGCCTTGTCGAGGTTGCCGTTGTCCGGCCAGCTGTTGAGCGGGGCGAAGCGCTGCTGCCCGGCACCGGCGCCGCCGCGACCGTCCTTGATCCGATAGGTGCCCGCGCTGTGCCAGGCCATCCGGATCATGAACGGGCCGTAGTGGCCGAAGTCGGCGGGCCACCAGTCCTGCGAGGTGGTCAGCACCTCGGTGATGTCCTGCTTCACGGCGCCGAGATCGAGGCTGTTGAACGCCTCCGCGTAGTCGAAGTCGCCCCCCAGGGGGTTCGCCACGGCGGGATTCTTGGCGAGGATCTTCAGGTTGAGCCGGTCCGGCCACCAGCCGCGGTTGCTGCCGCCCTGGGTGGGGTGCGGCGCGCGGTCGTGGGCGACCGGGCACTGGCTCGCGGCGGGCTCCCCGGCCTCCTCGTTCATCTCGCCGACGACGGCATCGTGGTGCTCAGGCATGACTTTCCTTCCGGGGGCTGGTGCTCGGTCAAGAACTCGGGGTGGAGCAGGCGGGGCACGTGCCCCAGTAGACGACCTCGGCCTCGTCGATCGTGAAGCCGTGGTCCTCGGAGGCGGAGAGGCACGGGCGCTGGCCGATGGCGCACTCGACGTCGACGATCGCGCCGCACGAGCGGCACACGAGGTGGTGGTGGTTGTCCGCGACCCGGCCCTCGTAGCGGGCGACCGAGCCGGAAGGCTGGATGCGCCGTACGAGTCCGGCCGTGGTCAGCGCCCTCAGCACGTCGTAGACGGCCTGGTGCGACACCTCGCCGAGGTCGCCGCGGACCGCTCCGATGATCGTGTCGGTGTCGGCGTGCGGGTGGGCGCGCACCGCGGCGAGCACGGCGACCCGCGGACGGGTCACGCGCAGAGAGGCCCCGCGCAGCGAGGACTCGAGCTCGGTGGTCGACACGTGACCGAGTCTGTCCCCGTTTCTGGAATGAGTCAAGAATGGCTAGTCCGGGTGGCTCACACGAGCGAGTCGACCCAGGCCTCGTGCAGCGCGGCGAAGCGGCCCCGCTCCCCGTCCACGCCACCGCTGCCCGCGGCGATCAGCTCCGCGGGGCTGCCGTCCTCCACGATCTGGCCGTGCTCGAGCACCAGCACCCGGTCGGCGATCTCCACCGTGGAGAGCCGGTGGGCGATGATCACCGCGGTGCGGTCGGCGAGGATCGTGCGCAGCGCCCGCTGCACCAGCCGCTCGGAGGGTACGTCGAGGGAGCTGGTCGCCTCGTCGAGGATCAGCACGTCGGGGTCGGCCAGGAAGGCCCGCGCGAACGCGACGAGCTGACGCTGACCGGCCGAGAGCCGGCCGCCCTTGTTGGCCACGTCGGTGGCGTAGCCCTGGGGCAGCCGGGAGATGAAGTCGTGAGCGCCGATCGCGGTCGCGGCGGCCACCACCTCGCTGTCGCTCGCGCTCGGCCGGCCGAAGCGGATGTTGTCGGCGACGGTCCCGTTGAACATGTAGTTCTCCTGGGTGACCATCACCACCGACCGGCGCAGGGTGGGCTCGTCCAGGTCGCGCAGGCTGACCCCGTCGAGGGTCACCCGTCCCTCGATCGGGTCGTAGAACCGCGAGAGCAGCTTGGCGATCGTGGTCTTGCCGGCGCCCGTGGTGCCCACCAGGGCGAGCGTCTGGCCCGCGGGCACGGTGAGGTCGAGCCCGGGCAGCACCGGCACCCCGTCGACGTACTCGAAGCGCACGCCCTCGAACCGGACGTCACCGCGCACCCGGTCCAGCGCAACCGGCCGGGTCGGCTCGGGCACCGACGGCTCCTCCTCCAGCACCCCCGAGAGCTTCTCCAGCGCCGCGCTCGCCGACTGGAAGGTGTTGTAGAACTGGGAGATCTCCTGCATCGGCTCGAAGAACTGGCGCAGGTAGAGCAGGAAGGCCGCCAGCACGCCGACCGTCACCTCGTCGTCGAAGGCGAGGTAGGCGCCGTAGAGCAGGGTGATCGCGATGGTGATGTTGCCGATCAGCTTGATGCCCGGCATGAACCAGGTCACCAGCCGGAAGGCACGCAGGTTGGCGACCCGGTACTGATCGTTGACGTCGTCGAAGATCTCGGTGTTGCGCGGCTCGCGGCGGAACGCCTGCACCGCCCGGATGCCGAGCATCGACTCCACGAAGTGCACGATCACCAGCGCGACCTTCTCCCGGGTGACCCGGTAGGTCGCGGCCGACTCCTTGCGGAACCAGTTGGTCAGCCACATCAGGAACGGGAAGCTGACCAGCGCGACGAGGGCGAGCTTGGCGTCGAGGACCAGCAGCAGGATCGCGGTGCCGGCCAGGGTGAGGATCGCGTTGACCAGCCCGTCGAAGCCGGTCTCGAGCAGCTCGTAGATCGCGTCCACGTCTGAGGTCTGCCGGGAGATCACCCGGCCCGAGGTGTAGTCGTCGTGGAAGGCCGGGCTGAGCTTCTGGAAGTGCCGGAAGACCCGGCGCCGGATCTCGAAGAGCATGTCCTGCCCGATCCGGCCCGAGAGCACCAGGAAGGTGCGCCGGGTGACCGCCTGCAGGATCGTCGCGAACAAGGCGATGCCCACGATCGTGAAGAGCACACTGGTGTCGTCGGACTCCCGGATCGGCGGGATCCCGCGGTCGATGCCCTCCTTGACCAGGTAGGGGATGGAGAGCCGCGAGGCATTCTCGACGAGCACGATCGCGACGACGATCCAGAGCACCTTCTTGTGCGGCCGCAGCAGCTCCCCGAGCAGTCGGCGCGAGCGGGCCAGCAGCAGCCCGGAGACCTCTGCGCTGACCTCCTGGCCGTCGGCGGCGACGCCGCGCCAGTCCTTGTCCCGGGCAGCGGCCTCGTCGGTGGCCGGGTCGGTGCCGGTGGTGGTCATGCCGGCACCTCCTCGAGCTCGGCGTCGGTCTGGGCGTCCGCGGCGAGCAGCTCGCGGTAGGCCGGGACCTCGGCGAGCAGGTCGCTGTGTCGGCCGACGTGGGTGATGGTGCCGTCCTGGAGCAGGGCGACCTTGTCGGCGAGGAGCACCGTCGAGGCCCGGTGGGCGACCACGATGCCGGTGGCGTCGGCCAGCACCCTGCGCAACGCGTCCTCGACGAGCTTCTCGGTGTGCACGTCGAGGGCGGACAGGGTGTCGTCGAGGACCAGCACCCTGGGCCTGGCGAGCACCGCGCGGGCGAGCGCGAGGCGCTGGCGCTGGCCGCCCGAGAGCGACATCCCCTGCTCCCCGATCCGGGTGTCGAGGCCCCAGGGAAGGTCGTGGATGAAGCCCGCCTGAGCGACCTCGATGGCCTCGAGCACCTCCTCCTCCCCCGCGTCGGCCCGGCCGAGGGTGAGGTTCTCCCGCGCGCTCATCGAGAACAGCGTCGGCTCCTCGAAGGCGGTCGCCACCACCGAGCGCAGGCTAGCGAGGTCCAGCTCGCGCACGTCGACACCGTCGATGGTGACGCGGCCCGCGGTGACGTCGTACAGACGAGGCACCAGGGCGGTCAGCGTGGTCTTCCCCGAGCCGGTCGCCCCGACGATGGCCACGGTCTCGCCGGGAGCCACCTCGAGGTTGACGTCGTGGAGCACCGGCCGGTCGGGCTCGTCGGGGAACGCGAAGCCGACCCCTTCGAGGCGCAGGTGTCCACGCGGACGCTCCAGGCGTCGCCCCCCGTCGACGATGGACGGCTCGGTGTCGAAGATCTCGTTGATCCGGGCGGCTGCGGTCATCGCCTCCTGGGCCATCGCGAGGATGTAGCCGAGCGCGGCGATCGGCCACACCAGGGAGAGCATCAAGGTGATGAACGCGACCAGGGTGCCCGGGGTCAGGTCGCCGCGGCCGACGCCGACGGCACCGAGGAGCAGCACCACCACGACAGCGATGTTGGGGATGACCTCCAGGAACGTCCAGAACTTCGCGGACAGCCGGACCTTGTCCATCGAGGTGCCGTAGAGCTGGCGAGCGCCGCCTTCGTAGTGCTCGCTCACGTACTCGCTGCGGCCGAAGGAGCGGATCACCCGGATCCCGACCGCACCTTCCTCCGCGAGGGTCGCGAGGTCACCCTGCTCGTCTTGCACCTGGCGGGAGATGACGACGTAGCGCCGCTCGAACCGGTTGGACAGCGCGACGATCGGGATCGCGGTGACGGCCACCACGAGACCGAGGGGCCAGTACATGTTCAGGAGCACCACGGTCACCGCCACCAGCTGCACCACGTTGATGATCAGGAAGAGCATCCCGAACCCGAAGAACCGGCGGATGCTGCTCAGGTCGGTGGTGACGCGGGACAGGAGCTGGCCTGACTGCCAGTGGCCGTGGAAGGCCATCGGCAGCTGTTGGAGGCGGACGTAGAGGTCGTGGCGCATCACCGTCTCGACGCTCAGCACCGTCGTGGACTGCACCCACCGCCGCCAGAAGATCAGCGCGGCCTCGACGACACCCAGCGCCAGCGCGAGGAGTCCCAGCGGCAGCACCGGACCGATCTCCTTGTCGGTGATCGGGCCGTCGATCATCGCCTTGGTCACCAACGGGATCGCGATCGAGAGCCCCACCCCGACCAGCGCGGTGCCCATCATGATCGACAGCGTCCCGACGTGAGGTCGGAGGTAGCCCCGCAGCCGCCACAGGGAGCGCACACTGGCGGGAGGGTGGTCGTTGGGTCCGGTCGTCGTCACGGCGTCAGTCATCTGCTGGGCGGGATCCCCTCGTCAGCCCCCTCGCGCGCTGGGACGAGCGCGCGCACGGCGGTAAGAGACAGAATACCCGGTGCTCCTGACGGCTCCCAACTCCTTTTCGACCCCGGTGCGCGGACTAGGGTGACGGCCATGACGCCCCCCGACCCGTCGGCTCCGCAGGTCCGCGCCGCCATCGCGAACATCCCCGCCTACGTGCCCGGCAAGCCCCCCGCGGCGCGCCCCGGGGTCACGACGTACAAGCTCTCCTCCAACGAGAACCCCAACGCGCCGCTCCCCGGGGTGCTCGAGGCCGCCGCCACCGCTGCCGCGACGATGAACCGCTACCCGGACATGGGGTGCACCGCGCTCTACGCGTCCCTCAGCGAGCGCCTGGGCGTGCCGCGCGAGCACCTCGCCGCCGGCACCGGCTCGGTCGCGGTGCTCTACCACCTGCTCCAGGCCTTCTGCGAGAGCGGTGACGAGGTCGTCTACGCCTGGCGCTCCTTCGAGGCCTACCCGATCGCGGTCGCCGTCACCGGAGCGACGTCGGTGCGGGTGCCGCTCGGTGCCGGCGCCAGGCACGACCTGGACGCGATGGCGGCCGCCGTCACCGACCGCACCAAGGTGATCATCGTGTGCACGCCGAACAACCCGACCGGCCCGGCGGTGACGCGAGCCGAGCTCGAGGACTTCCTCGCCAAGGTGCCGCCGCGGGTGGTCGTGGTGATCGACGAGGCCTACCGGGAGTTCGTGCGCGCCGGCGAGTGGGGTGAGCCGTTCGAGGCCGTCGAGCTGTACGCCGGGCGCCCCAACGTCGCGGTGATGCGCACGTTCGCCAAGGCCTACGGGCTGGCCGGCTTCCGGGTGGGCTACGTCGTCGCGGACGCACCGATCGCAGCAGCGGTCCGTGCCTGTGCCTTGCCCTTCGGCGTCTCCTCCATCGCCCAGGCAACCGCCATCGCGTCGCTCGAGCGCGAGGCCGAGCTGCTCGAGCGCGTCGACGGCATCGTCGCCGAGCGCGCCCGGGTGGTCGGCGCCCTGCGCGACCAGGGCTTCGACATCCCCGACGCGCAGGGCAACTTCGTCTGGCTCCCCCTCGGCGAGCGCACCACCGAGTTCGCCGCCGCTGCCGACGCCGCTGGGGTCATGGTGCGCCCGTTCGCCGGCGAGGGTGCGCGGGTCTCCATCGGGGAGCCGGCCGGCAACGACGTGCTCCTCGGCGTCACACCGGCCTTCGTGCGCTGAGGACACCCGCCCGAGACGTCAGGACCGTCAGCGGCTCACAACCCTTACCCTTGCCTGGTGTCGCACCGCAAACCTTCGCTGGGCCTGGGCCTGGTCGCCATCGGCGCGACCCTGTTCATCGTCAACGCGGGAGTGTCCCGGGTGGCGCTGCGGGCCGGGGTCGACCCGGTCTCGCTGACCACGCTGCGGGTGAGCGGCACCGCGGCCGTGCTGGTGCTGCTCGCCGCGCTGTTCAGGCGCAGCGCGCTGCGGCCGCCGCGGGGTCGGCTCGCGGTGCTGCTCGTCGTCCACGGGCTGGTCGGCGTGGCTGCGCTCCAGTGGACCTACTACGTCGCGATCGATCGGCTGCCGGTCGGGATGGCGCTGCTGCTGGAGTACCAGGCACCGATCCTGGTCGCGATCTGGGCACGGGTGGTCCAGAAGGAGCAGGTCCGCGGCCGGATGTGGGTCGGACTGGCGCTGGCCATGGCCGGGCTGGCGGCAGCGACGGGCATCTGGCAGGGCCTGCGCTTCGACGTCGTCGGGATCGCCGCCGGGTTCGGCGCGGCGGTGTGCTTCGCGGCGTACTTCCTGATCGGCGAGCACGGCGTCGGGCTGCTCGACCCGATGCGGGTGATCTTGTGGGCCTTCGTCGTCGCCGCCGTCGCGATGAACGTCGTCTCCCCCCTCTCCGACTTCGATGCCGGGCTGCTCACGCAGAGCACCACCCTGCTCGGCCGCCTCGACGGCCTGTCGGCACCGGTGTGGGTGCTGCTGGCGTGGGTGGTCGCTCCTCGGGCACGCTGGTGCCGTTCGGGGTGGAGCTGCAGGCCCTGCGGCACCTGCCCGCGACGACCGTGACGATGGTGGCCATGCTCGAGCCCGTCGGCGTCAGCGCGCTGGGCTGGTGGTGGTTCTCCGAGACCCTCGGCGTCGTCGCCGTGATCGGCGGGCTGGCGGTCGTGCTCGGCATCGTGCTCGCTCAGACAGCCCGGCGCGCCCGGGTGCTGGTCGAGCCACCCCACCTGTGAACCGGCGTCAGACGGCCGGCACCTGCTCGGTCGGCGCGTCGGAGTCCACCGGTGCGGTGGCGGTGGTCCTCGCCGAGGGGACGGGCCCGACCACGAAGCCGACGACCGCGAGCGCCATCCAGCACAGCACCACGCTGATCAGGTAGCGGGTCAGCGCCAGCTCCGGCGATGCCGTGCCGTGCAGCACGTTCCACAGGGCAGGAGAGCAGACCAGGGCGGCCCCGACCAGGACGGGTGCGGAAAATGGGCTCACAGGTGGGCTCCTCTGCTCGGGCGGGACGGGGACGGGTCGGGCAGCCGGTTCACAGGGCCACCGCCGCAGCTGCGGGGGCCTGGCCGTTGACGACGCCGACGGACCGGATCTGGATCGGTCCGGTCAGCTCGCCGTACGACAGCACCGGGAGACGGTTGATCGAGGGCGCCACCATGCGTCGGACGGCGGCGCGGATCTGCGGCGCACACACCAGCACCGGCGAGAGATTCTGGTCCTCGGCCGCCGCACCGAGCTGGGCCAGCTGGGTCAGGAGCGCCTGGGTGAGGTCGGCGTCGAGGGCGAGGAATCCGCCCGCGTCGGAGACCCGCAGGCCCTCGAGGAGCCGCTGCTCGAGCATCGGGTCGAAGCTGATCACGCTGATGGTGCCCTCCGTGACGTACGGCGCCACGACGGCGGGACCGAGCGTCTCCCGGGCGGCGTCGACGAGACCGTCGATGTCCTTGGCCACCCGGGCCCGCAGCGACAGCGCCTCGAAGATGCGGGCGAGGTCGCGCACGGAGACCTGCTCCTCGAGGAGGACCTGGAGCACCCGGTGGATCTCACCGAGGGAGAGCAGCGTGGGGGTGAGCTCGTCGACCACGGCCGGGTGCAGTGCGCCGGACGACGTCGGTGAGCATCTTGACGTCCTCACGACCGAGCAGGCGGGAGGCGTAGCCGCGGACGATCTCGGCGAGGTGCGTGGTGAGCACCGACGAGCGGTCCACCACGGTCGCACCGGCGAGCTCGGCCTGGCTGCGCAGCTCGGTCGGGACCCAGACGGCCGCGAGGCCGAAGACCGGCTCCTGGGTGCGACGGCCGGGCAGCCCTCCAGCCCGTCGCCGATGGCCAGCACGGTGCCGGGGGGTGCCTGACCACGGGCGACCTCGACCCCGAAGAGCCGGATCGCGTAGGTGCCCATCGGCAGGTCGAGGTTGTCGCGGGTGCGCACCGGCGGGACCACCACGCCGAGGTCGGTGGCCACCTTGCGGCGCAGAGCCTTGACCCGGTCGAGCAGGTCCCCGCCCGAGGCGGTGTCGACGAGGTCGATGATGTCGCCGGACAGCTCGAGCTCGAGCGGGTCGACGCGGATCTCGTCGAGGAGCGCCTCCATCGAGTCCGGCGCGGGACCCGCGGCCGCCTCCTCGGCGGCGTCGAGCGCCAGAGCGGCCTCGGCGTTCTCCTGCTCGGAGGAGACACGGGTCGAGAGCAGCACCAGCAGGCCGCCGGCGACGAGGAACGGCAGCTTGGGGATGCCGGGGATCAGGCAGAGTCCCAGGGCGGCCAGTCCGGCGATCCGCAGCGGCTGCTGCTGCCGCGACAGCTGGCCGATCAGGTCGGTGCCCATGTCGGCGTCGCCCGCGGCGCGGGTGACGATGATGCCGGTCGCGACCGAGAGCAGCAGGGCCGGGATCTGGGAGACCAGGCCGTCACCGATGGTCAGCAGCGAGTAGGTCGAGACGGCGTCACCGAAGGACATCTTGTGCTGCACGATGCCGATCGTGAAGCCGCCGACGAGGTTGACGACGGTGATGATGATCGCGGCGATCGCGTCGCCCTTGACGAACTTCGAGGCACCGTCCATGGCGCCGTAGAAGTCGGCCTCGCCGGACGACCTCGGCGCGACGGCGACGCGCCTCGTCCTCGTTGATCAGGCCCGAGTTGAGGTCGGCGTCGATGGCCATCTGCTTGCCGGGCATGGCGTCGAGGGTGAAGCGGGCACCCGACCTCGGCGACGCGACCGGCACCGTTGGTGACGACGACGAACTGGATGACCACGAGGATCGCGAAGACGATGATGCCGACGATCAGCGATCCGCCGATGACGAAGTGGCCGAAGGTGTCGATCACCTTGCCGGCGTACCCGTCGAGGAGCACCAGCCGGGTGGCGCTGACGTTGAGGGCGAGGCGGAAGAGCGTCGCGACCAGGATCAGCGCCGGGAACGACGAGAAGTCGAGCGGCTTGTGCACGAACATCGCGGTCAGCAGGATCAGCAGCGCACCGCTGATGTTGAAGGCGATCAGCATGTCGAGCAGCACCGGCGGCAGCGGGACGACGAGCATGACCACGATCGCCACGACCGCGACGGGGACACCGATCTGCGCCATCCGCCGGTTGGGCGGCTGCTGGGCAGCGTGTCGGGACTGACTCTGGGCCACGGGACCTCATCCGTTGGGGATACCTGGTGAAGGCACCTTCCGTGGTGCGCGCGCTACAGCCGCCGTCCTGGCACGAGTGCTATCGGCAGGGTGCCGTGCCGACCTGAGAGGTTCAGGCCTCGGCGCCCGCGGGCACCCGGCGTCGGTGCTTCGGCACGGTCGGCAGCGGGGCGGCGTCGCGCGGCGTGCGGTAGCGGCCCGCGGGGGCGCCGGAGGCCTTGCGGCTGAGCACGAAGGCGAGCACCTGGGCGACCGCCTGGTAGAGCTCGGGCGGGATCTCCTGACCCACCTCACAGCTGGAGAACAGGGCCCGGGCGAGTGGGACGTCCTCGACCATCGAGACCCTGCTCTCCTCGGCCAGCTCCCGGATCTTGGTGGCGATCACGCCGGCGCCCTTGGCGACCACCCGCGGCGTGCCCTTGGTCGGGTCGTAGCGCAGGGCGATCGCGACGTGGGTCGGGTTGACCAGGACGACGTCGGCCTCGGGTACGTCCGCCATCATCCGGTTGCGCGCGGCGGCGAGCTGTCGGGAGCGGATCGCGCCCTTGAGCATCGGGTCCCCCTCGGAGTTCTTGTGCTCGTCACGCACCTCCTTCTTGGTCATCCGCACCTGCTTGCCGGTCCGCCGACGGGCCATCGCATAGTCGCCGGCCGCGGCGAGGAGGCCGGCCAGCGCGACGTCGCGCATCAGTCCGGTCGCCGCGTCGGCGGCGACACCGAGCGCGACCGAGAGCGGCACCATGCCACCGAGCATCGGCATCAGGTCCTGGATCGCCCGGTAGACGAACACCCCGACCAGGCCGCTCTTGATGATCATCTTGGCGCCCTCCCAGAGGGCGTGCGGGCCGAAGAGCCGCTTGGCCCCCTGGAGCGGGTTCAGCCGCGACCACTTGGGCTTGAGCGCCTTGGTGGCGAAGAAGAGGCCGCCCTGCGCGAGGGCGCCGATGACCGCGACGACCATGATGAAGGCGCCGAAGCCGGCGGTCAGGATCAGGGCGGTCTGCCCGGCCTCACCCAGCATCGCCAGCGCGCGCTCGGCCGTGGCCGTCTCGGTCGCCGCCAGCGTCTCTCCCATGAGCGACTGGAGCTGGTCCAGGCCCAACCCCACGAGCCAGTGCAGCGACATCGCGACGGCCAGGACCGAGGCCCAGGCGCCGAGCTCGGGGGTGCGGGCAACCTGCCCTTCCTTGCGCGAGTCCTTGAGCTTCTTGGGAGTCGGCTTCTCGGACTTCTCCTCCGAGCCGCGGCCGGCGCTCATCCCAGGGCCCTCGTCGCGTCGGAGACCATCTCGACCAGGCGGCTGAGTGCGTCGGGAAGGACAGCGAAGGACATCCCGACCACGAGCAGGGTCAGGCCGATCTTCGCGGGGAACATGATCCCGATGGCGTTGAGCTGCGGGGCCACCTTGGTCAGCAGGGCGAGCCCGAGGTCGGCGATGAACAGCACCGCGATGAGGGGGAGCGCGATCTGGATGGCGGAGGTGAAGAAGACGGTGAACGCCGCCGTGACGACCTCAGTGGCGTTGTCGGGCTGCCAGATCGTGCCGACCGGAAGCGCCTCGAAGGTCTTCAGCAGGCCGCCGATCACCAGGAGGTGGGCGTTGCTGGTGAAGAGGAGCATCGTCGCCAGCATCGAGAAGAGCTTGCCGTGGATGGAGTTGAAGGTCTGGTTGAGCGGGTCGAAGGCGGCCGCCAGCGAGAAGCCTCCGAAGGTGTCGATCAGGTCGCCGGCAGCCTGCATGGCGGCGAAGATCAAGAACGTGACGAAGCCCATCGTGGCGCCGATCAGCACCTCCTGGACGGCGGTCACGATGATCGTGAGCTCGTCCATCGGCGCCGGGTCCGCACCGGCCAGCTGGGGAGCGACCGCCAACGCCAGACCGAAGGCGAGCAGGGTCTTGGCGACCACCGGCACGGCCTTGGTCGAGAACGGCGGCACGATCACCAGCCACGCGACGATCCGCAGTGAGGCCATCACGTAGTAGATCAGCGGCGCGCCGTCGAGGGAGAGGACCACGGCGACTCAGCCCAGCATGCCGGGGATCCGGGCGAACAGGTCCTGCGTGTAGGCGATCAGCGTGTGCAGCATCCAGTTGCCGGACACGAGCAGGGCCACCCCGACCCCGACCAGCTTCGGCACGAAGGCCAGCGTGAACTCCTGGATCTGCGTCATGGACTGGATCAGCGAGATCACGAAGCCGATGACCAGCGCGGGGATCAGGATCGGGTGCACAGAGCTTGAGCGCCACGACCATGGTCTGGAGCGCGATCTCGATGACGACGGAGTCGGTCATGGCGTGGCTACCCTCCGCCGTAGGACTGGACGAGGGAACGCACGATCATGCCCCAGCCGTCGACGAGGACGAAGAGCAGCAGCTTGAAGGGCAGCGACACCATCACCGGCGGCATCATCATCATGCCCAGCGACATCAGCCCCGCGGAGACGACGATGTCGATCACCAGGAAGGGGATGAAGATCATGAAGCCGATGATGAACGCCTGCTTGAGCTCGCTGAGCACGAAGGCGGGGATCAAGGTGGTGAGCGCGACGTCCTCGGGACCTCCGGCTTGTCCCGGCCGGCGACCTCGGTCAGCAGCGCGATCTCCTTGTCGCCGGCCTGCTTGATCATGAAGCCGCGGAGCGGGTCGATGCCGTCGTCGAAGGCCTGGGTCTGGGTCTTGGTGCCGTCGAGGTAGGGCTGGAGGCCGACCTCGTTCATCTCGCTCAGCACCGGGCCCATGATGAAGATGCTCAGGAACAGCGCCAGACCGGCGAGCACCTGGTTGGGCGGGATCTGCTGGAGGCCCAGCGCGTTGCGGGTCAGGCCGAGCACGACGAGGATCTTGGTGAAGCTGGTGCAGGTCAGCAGGATCGCCGGCGCGAGCGAGAGCAGCGTCAGGCCGAGCAGCGCGACGATCGGCGTGCTGGGCTCGGAGGTGATGTCCTCGAGCTGGATGGTGATGTCGCCGGGGTTACCGCTGGAGCCGGGGCCGGAGGGGCCCACGGGACCCTGGAGACCTTCCTCGGTCGACGGGGCCGGGCCCTCCGGGGTGGTCGGAGTGCCCGGGGCCGTCTCGTCGGTGAGCGGCACGATCTCGGCGACCGGGTCGATCCGGTCGACCACGGGCACGACCGCGTCCTGCGGCGGGATCGGGCCGGCGTTGCCGAGCGTGGTCGGGGAGGGCAGGTCGACGGCCTGGGCGGGCGCGCCGAGCAGCAGCTGGGCAGCGACCAGGCAGATCAGGACCGCGAGCGCGCTGAGCACGCGCCGCACGTGGGACTCAGTCATGGATCGGCTCGACCAGGCGCCCGCGGGCGGCGTGACCGGCAGCAGGCTTGGATGTCGCCGCTGCCCACGCGCTCTTCCAGGTGTCCGGTGCGAGGATGGAGCCGCCGAGAGCCGGGGCGGGTGCGGAGGTGGCGCGACGCTTGCCGGCGACGGCGACGAGCTGGCCGGCGACCTCGACCTCGTCGGCCTCGACGCCGACCACCTGCCCGTTGACGGGCTCGTTCACCTCGTCGGGGTCGAGCTCGGTGAGCAGCCGGACTCCCCCGTCGCTGATCCCGACAACGAGGACCCGGTTGCCGACCTCGACGATCGCCACGCTCGCCGTACGGCTCAAGGACTGCCGCCCACGCACCTTCAGCAGCGACCGGTTGCCGGTCATCCGCCGAGAGCTGGTCCGGGCTATGGCCCAGAACAGTCCGAGAACGATGCCCAGGGACAGCCCCAGGCGGAGGACGAGCTCGAGCATCGAATCAGACCGCTGCCGACTGAGCGACGATCTCGGTCACGCGGAGCGCGAAGTTCTCGTCCAGCACGACGACCTCGCCGCGCGCGATGAGACGACCGTTGACCAGCAGGTCGGCCGGGCTGCCGGCCGCGCGGTCGAGCTCGATGACGTCACCAGGGGAGAGCGCCAGCAGGTCGCGGACCGACAGGCGGGTGCGGCCGAGCTCGACGGTGACCTCCATCGCGACGCCGTGGAGGAGCTCGACCCCGCGGGACGCGGAGACGGCGCTGGTCACCGGTGTCGTCGAGCCGGCCACGTTGGAGCCGAGAGCGGCCACGAGGAGGGCGGCAGGGAGGCCGTCGGAGTCGAGGGGGACGGCGACGTCGCCGGCGCTGAGCACCGAGCCCAGCTCGCCAGGGGCCAAGGTGTGGGCGGCACCGGCAGCGCAGCCGAGGGCTGCCGCGGCGGCGTCGAGGGCCGGCTGCAGGGCCGCGCCGAGGTCCAGGGCACCACCGGGAGCGGCGGCAAGCGCCTCCACCAGCTCGGGACCGACCAGCACTGCGACCTGGGCGCCGGGGCCACCGGCGTTGAGGTCGGCCACCGCACCGGCGGTCCAGACCGAGGGGTCGACCTCCGCCGCGGGGACCGGCGTGGACACGACCAGGTTGCCGGCTGCCGGCACGAGTGCCACGGCTGCGGCGGCGGCGCCCGCCGCTCGGTCGACGGTGCCGGGGTGCAGCTCGGTGGAAGGCGCGGTCATCGGTTCTCCTGGGTGGGTGACGCCACGACGAGTGCGGCGAGTCGGGGGCCCTGTGCGCCCGGGCTGGCGTGTGCGAAGACGACGTCGGCAGCGACGACGTCGAGGGGAGCAGCGGCGGGGTGGCGAAGCTTGACGACGTCGCCCACCTGGAGGCCGGACAGCTCGATCGGGTCGGCCGCGGTGTTGCGGAAGCGGATCGCGACGTCCACCGGGACGGTCTGCATGCCCGCGGCCAGCCGGTGGGAGCTCTGCTCGCGCTCGAGCGCGCTCACGCTCGCTGACCACGTCGCTGCCGTCGGCGGCGGACAGGTACGGGAGCGAGGCCGGGGAAGGAGAGGCACACCGAGACCGGGTGCTGGACCTCGCCGCATCCGCAGCACGAAACGGGCCACGACCATGGCGTCCGAGGAGCCGGCCAGCTGGGCGAGCTGAGGGTTGTACTCGACGCCCTTGACGACCGGCTCGAGCGTGACGATGGAGGTGAAGGCGTAGCGGACCTCGGCGACGAGGCGCTCGTAGAGACCGGAGACGACGCGCCGTCTCCAGGTCGCGTGAGCTGGCGCTGCGGCTGGACTGCGGCGCCGGGGCCGCCGAGGAGCTTGTCGACCAGGGTCATGACCACGCTGAGCGGCATCTCCAGGGCACCCGGCTGCTGGAGCGGCTCGGCGCTGAAGACGGTCAGGTAGGTCAGCTCGTCGAGCGTGGCGACGTACTCGCTGTAGGTCTGCTGCTCCACCTCGACCAGGTCGATGAAGCAGACCGACCGGAGCGCCGAGGTCAACAGCGTCCCGGTCTGGCGACCGAACGTCTCGAAAGCGACCTGCAGCGTGCGCAGGTGCTCGCGGGAGAGCTTGAACGGACGACGGAAGTCGTAGGCCGCCAGCGTCTCCGGGGAGCGTCGGACCTGCCCGGACGTGGGCAGCACACGACTGCGCACGGTGCGGGTGGAGGCGTTCACGGCAGGACGTATCGGCGTCCGGCCGCGCTACATGAGGGAATCGCGCGACCCGCCCACGGACCGGCCGGGGTGTCGGTCCTCCGATGCGGCCCGGCGGACCCACCGGCGGCAGCGGGGCGACGCGGCCGCTACTGGGTGACGAAGTCGGTGAAGTACACCCCCATGACCTCGTGGTGGTAGAGCTCCTCGAGCTCGTGCTCGAGCTTCTTCTTCAGCTTGTGGCGGTACTCGGTCTCGGCGAGGTCGTCCTTGCTCTCCCCGGTGAAGATCTCGATCGTCGCGTCGAGTGCCTTGCTGCCGTCGAACTCGCCGTGCCCGCCACCCTCGACGGCCTGGAGGGCCAGGCCGATGCGCAGGTAGTGGTCGTCCTGGAGATTGATCTGGATGGCCTCGAGAGGGTGAACCTCTCCGGGGACCAGCTCCTCCTCGGCCGAAGCGGGGCGGAGCATGAACCACCAGGCCGCGCCGCCACCGAGCAGCAGCACCACCACGATCATCAGCAGCTTCTTCTTCCCGCCCTTCTTCTTCTCGGGCGCCTCGGCCTCGTCGGGGGCCAGCGTCGTCGCACTCATGTCGTCCTCAGCTCGTCGTCGTCCGTCGGTTGCGCAGCACCTCGCCGAAGAGGGCACGCACGTTGTCTTGTGCGGTCGACAGCACAAGGATGTCGACCCGCTTGTTCAGCTCCTGGGACCCGGGCTTGCTCGGGTCGATGAGCGGCTGCTCGTGGCCGTAGGCCGCGGCCAGCATGTGGTTGCCGGGCACCCCGCCGCGCTCGTTGAGGTGCCGGAGCACGGTGACCGCACGGGCGGCCGAGAGCTCCCAGTCGCTCGGGAAGTACTTGGGCTTCACCTTGACCTGGTTGGTGTGGCCGGCGACCTCGATCTGGTTGGGCAGGTCGTCGATGACCGGCGCCAGGACGGCGAGCACCCGCTTGCCCCGCGCACTCAGGTCGGCGAGGTTGGCCTGGAACACGATGTGTCGCGAGACCAGGCTGATCCTCAGGCCACGCTCGTCGATGCGCATGGACACGTCGTCGGCCAGGCCCTCCTTGCGGAGCGCGGCGTCGACCTTGCGGCGCAGCGCCTCGAGTCGCTCCACCTCGCGCTCGGCCTCCGCCAGGTTGCGCTCCTTCTCCTCGGCGGCCGTCCGGGCATCCTCTGAGACTGCCTGCGGTCCCTCGAGACCGGTCTGCTCGGTCTCGGTGGTGACCTGGCCGGGCGCGACCGGCGCCATCGGCGCGATCCCGGCCTCGGAGAGGACCGACCGGTCCCCCTGGAAGGGCGACGGCTGCTGGCCGAAGCCGGCCGCCATGCCCTCACGCAGCTCGTTGAACTTCTTCTGGTCGACCTGGCTGATGGCGAACAGCACGATGAAGAGCACCATCAGGAGCGTCATCATGTCGGCGTACGACACCAGCCAACGCTCGTGGTTGGCGTGCTCCTCTGGCTCCTCGTGCTTCTGCTTCTTGGCCATGTCAGGCCGCCTTGGCCTCGGCGCCGGCGCCCGCGTCGGCGAGCAGCGACTGGAGCCGCTGCGCCACCACGCGGGGGTTGGAGCCCGACTGGACGGCCAGGACCCCCTCGATGATGATCTCCATCCGGGCGGCCTCGAGGTCGCCGATGCGGGTGATCCGGCTACCGATGGGCAGCCAGATCACGTTGGAGGTCATCACGCCCCACAGCGTCGCGACGAAGGCGCCGGCGATCAGGTGACCCAGCTTGTCCGGCTCGGAGAGGTTCTCGAGCACGTGCACCAGACCCATGACGGTCCCGATGATGCCGATGGTCGGCGCGTAGCCGCCCATGTCGTTGTAGAACTTGGCGTCCTGCTTGGCCTTCTTCTTCTTGACCGCGGCCTCGGCCTCCATGATCTCGCGGATCTCCTCCGCGTCGGTGCCGTCGACCGCCAGGCTGACGCCCTTCTTGAGGAACTCGTCGTCCATCTCGGCGACGGCGTCCTCGAGCGTGAGCAGGCCACCGCGACGTGCCTTGTCGGCCAGGTCCACCACCACAGGGACCAGGTCGGCAGGCGGCGTCGCCTTGTAGCCCATCGCCGACTTGAGGGCGGCGACGGAGCTCTTCATGTCGGCGATGGTGCAGCCGGCGATCGCGGCACCGAGCGTGCCGAAGATGACCAGGATCATGGGCGGGATCAGGATCAGCGACATCGGGTTGCCGCCCTCCATGACGTTGGCCCCGATGATGGCCACGAACGCCAGGCCGATGCCGATCGGTGTCGCGCGGTCCATCACAGGCTCCTCGGGCTGAGCGGCCGCGCGGGACCGTCAGTGTCGTCGCCGGCATCGGCGTCCGCAGGCACGTCGGGGACGGCGCTGAGGCGGCCTCGCTGGGCCGGCTCGTCGGACGCCGTGCTCGAAGGCGCTCGCCGCACCGATGATCTGGGCGCGGTAGTCACGCACGGCCGCGACGACCTCGTCGAGGGACTCCAGGACGATGTACTTGGTCCCGTCGACGAGCGTGATGACGGTGTCAGGGGTGCAGTCGACCCGCTCGATGAGATCCGGGTTGAGCGCGAACTGCGCCCCGGTCATACGGGTGAGCGTGACCATCGGTTGCACCATCCTTGGCGGTCTAACGTGCGGGCCATCCTTGGCCGCACCAACTTCATCGGCTGTTACCGAGGGCATCTGAGCCCCCTGGGTGGAACATTTGTCCGTTTTCTCTCCCGTTGAGACGCGCCTCCGGGGAGTTCATGCGCGCCCCGGGAAGTTCATGCGCGCCCGGGAAGTTCATGCGCGCCTCCGGGAAGTTCATGCGCGCCTTCCGGGAGTCATCTGCGCGCTACGAAGAACCCGAAGGCGCCTTTCAACCTCCCGGAGGCACCTCTCAACCCCCCGGAGGCACCTCTCAACCCCCCGGAGGCACCTCTCAACCCCCCGGAGGCACCTCTCAACCCCCCGGAGGCACCTCTCAACCTCCCGGAGGCACCTCTCAACCTCCCAGAAGGCATCCCCTGGACGTGGCGATGCCCCGGCGCCTGGCCGGGGCATCGCTGGAGAGCCAGTGCGTCAGCGCTTGATGTTGACGAGCTCCTCGAGCACCTGGTCCGAGGTGGTGATCACGCGGGAGGTGGCCTGGAAGCCACGCTGGGCGATGATCAGGTTGGTGAACTCCTGGGCGAGGTCGACGTTCGACATCTCCAGCTGGCCACCGATGAGCTCGCCGCGGCGACCGGTGTCGGGGGCGCCGACCTGGGCGACGCCGGAGTTGCGGCCGGCCCGGAACGAGGTGTCGCCGATCTTCTCCAGCCCCTCGGGGTTGACGAAGTTGGCCATCGCGACCTGGAAGAGCGCACTTCCTGCTGCCGTCGGCGTAGATGCCGGTGATGATGCCGTCGTTGCCGATGTTGTAGGAGCGCATCGCCGGGACGAGCGTGTCGTCGACCATGTCGGGGATGGTGATGTTGATCGGCGCGCCCGTGGTGTCGATGCTGCCGTCGGCGTCCGCCTCGTAGCCGCGCACGATGTCGCCGTCCAGGGTGACCAGGTTGCCACCGTTGTCGAAGTTGAACGCACCGGCGCGGGTGAAGACGTCCTCGCCGCCGCGGTTGACCACGAAGAAGCCGTCACCGGAGATCATCAGGTTGGTGAGGCGACCGGTGACCTGGGCCGAGCCCTGGTTGAAGTTGGTGGTGATGCCGGCCGACCTGGACGCCGAGGCCGATCTGGATCGGGTTGCTGCCCGCCGTTGCCGCCCTGCGGGGCCGCGCCGGCGGTGAGCATCTGGCTCAGCGTGTCCTGGAAGATGATGTTGGAGGACTTGTAGCCGATCGTGTTGGCGTTGGCGATGTTGTTGCCGGTCACGTCGAGCATGGTCTGGTTGGCGCGGAGACCGGAGATGGCGGAGAAGAGCGAGCGAAGCATGGTGGTGGTTCCCTTCGGATGGTCGGGGGTCAGGTCCCGGACGGCTGTGGTGGTGGGGTCGTGCGGTCCAGCAGCGCTGGGCAGACGTCAGGTGGCGACCGTGACGACGTTGGCGACGGCACATCGGTGCCGCCGATCGAGAGGACCGGCCCGGCCGCGCCGAAGCGGACGGAGTCGACGGTCCCGGAGATCTCGGTCGCACCGTCGTCACCGAGGTAGGTGACGGTGCGGCCGGCCAGGGTGCTGGCACCGAACGCCATCTGGGCGGCGAGCGCCTGCGAGCTCTGCGTGGCGACCGCTTCGAGCTTCTCCAGCGAGGTGAACTGGGCGGTCTGGGCCAGGAACTCCGCGGAGTCCTGGGGGTTCATCGGGTCCTGGTTCTTCAGCTGGGCGACCATCAGCTTGAGGAACAGGTCCTTGTCCATCTGGGTGGACGAGGTGCCGCTGGTGGGGGTCGCCGAGGTGGCGGTACCGAGGGACTCGATGGCGGGTACGGACATGGCGCTACATCCTCACGTCGAGACCGCCGCGGAGGAGTCCGGCGGCGGTGCTGGTCTGGGTGGTGGTGGTCTGGGTGGTGGTCTGGTGCGCCGCGGAGCGGTCGGTGTCGCGCTGCTCGGGGCCGTGGCTGCGCCCCTGACCCTCCTGACCCTGTTGGGCGGAACCGTTGCCGGCGCGGCCGGAGTCGGCGTACGACGGGCCGGGCTGGCTGCCGGTGTCGCCGCCGGTGGTGACCACCTGCACGGTGGTACCGGTGCCGGGGAGGTCGCGGAACACGATCCGGTCGGCAGTCCGGCCGACCGAGTCGAGGAGCGAGCGGAGCTGGCTCGAGCCGTCGGCGAGCATCTCCCTGGCCTCCGGTCGAGCCGAGACGGTGATCTGGACGTGTCGCCCTTGACGGTCACGGTCAGGTGGACCTCACCGAGGTCGGCCGGGTGCAGCCGAAGCATCATCCGGTGCTGACCCTCGGGGCCGCTGACCAGGCGGGTGAACACGGAGGCGACCTGGTCCAGCACGGGGTTGGCCGGTGCGCTCGGAGGCATAGCCGACGCGACCTCGACAGGCATGGCTGCAACGCCCGGCGCCGCTGCGGCGGCCGGGCCGACGAGGGACACCGGGGTCGGTGACGCATCGGGGGCGCTCTCGGTCCGGACCCCCACGGACAGGGTGTTCGGGCTCTCCGCCCCGACCGGGGCCAGCGGGCCCGTGACAGCCTCGGCCGCGTCGTCCTGCGGCGTGACCGGGGCGACCTGGGGAGTCACCGGTGCGTCCTGCAGCGCCGCCGGGGCATCCTGCGGCCCCCGCGATCGGACCTCGGCGTGGGCACCAGGCCCTTCGCCCACCAAGACGGGCGGCACGACCGTGTGACCGGGCAGCTGGGCCGAACGGCCCCGGGGCTCACCGGTCGACGACTCGGAGACGGGAGCACCGTCGGAGTGGGTCTCGGGGTCCGGCACCGCTGCCACGAGCGGGCTCGGCACCGGGGCCGGCACCGGACCTGCGGCGACGGCCGCGGTCGCGAGCGTGGGCGAGCTGAGGGTCATCGCGGGAGCGATCGCGGAGGCTGTCGGGTCGGTATCGTCGCCGCCGGCCTCGGACCCCGCGTCCGCGGTCGTGTCCTCGGTGATCGCTGCTCCGGCTGGCTGATCCGGGGCAGGCTCCTCGAGCAGCTGGAGCTGGACCGCGATGAGGGTGCCGAACGTGCCGGCACCGTCGCCGCTCGAGACGGCGCCGCTTGCGTCGACCGGGAGCGAGAGCACCGGTGGCGCCATCGGGGTGATCGTCATGCTGCTCCTTCCAGCGCGCGCTGGATGCCCAGCACGGCCGGGACGTAGGCCTTGGTCTCGGGGTAGGGAGGGATGCCGCCGTAGCGGATCACCGCACCGGGTCCTGCGTTGTACGCCGCCAGCGCGTGGTCGACGCGACCGAACCGGTCGATCAGGTCCTTGAGCAACCGGGCCGCGCCGTCGACGGCCTGGGTCGGCTGCATCGGGTCCACGCCGAGACCCTGCGCGGTCGCGGGCATGATCTGCATCAGGCCGCGGGCGCCGGCCGGGCTCACCGCGGCCGGGTTGTAGCCGGACTCCTGCTTCGCGACCGCTGCGAGCAGCGTGGCGGGGACGCCGTACTTGCTCTCGGCAGCGGCGAAGAGCCCGGAGAACGGGGTGCCCGTCGAGGCCGCCGTCATGCCGGACACGCCGGCCGGTCCGGCCACCCGCGCCGACCCGGAGTCGGGCAGGACCCGCCGGATCGCGACCGGCGTCGCGTAGACGTCGGAGACCTCGACCTTCTCGCCGGGGCGCGGCGCGTGGATCATCTTGTCGCCGCCGATGTAGATGGCGATGTGGTTCACCGAGGGGCTGCCGAAGGCGAGCAGGTCGCCGGGTCGGGCCGAGGCGAGGTTGGCGACCTTCTGGCCCTGGGTGGCCTGCTGGTAGGAGACCCGCGGCAGGTCGACGCCGAGGTTCTTGTAGACCAGCTGCACCAGGCCGGAGCAGTCCAGGCCGCTCTTGGGGTCCGTGCCGCCCCACACGTAGGGGACGCCGAGATACTTGCGAGCCTCGTCGACGACGGCCTGCTCGGTGGCGCTACCGGTGACCGCGGTGCCGTCGGTCGAGAGCGGAACGGTCGTGGTGCCCGGAGCCCCGGGCAGTCCAGCGAGGGCGCTGGCGAAGTCCGTGGTGGACCCGGCACCGGACGCACTGGCGGTGGTCATCGCCTGGGCGAAGGCCTCTCCCCCGGCGATGCCGGAGGCGCTCTTGGTGCCCAGGCCACCGCTGAGCGCGGCGAACTGGCTCTGCAGCTGCTGGATGCGGGCGGCGACGTCGGTGACGCTCACGAGACCTCCCCGCCCTCGTCTGCGGTCTTCTCGGCGCTCGTGCGGCGCAACCAGCCGACCGAGGCCAGGTCGTCGAGGTCGGCCGCCTCACGGCGGGCACGCTCCTCGGCGCGGACCTCGGCGCGGCGCTCGAGCAGCAGGTCGACGCTGCGCACGGCGGTGCGGTCCGCGATCCAGTGCACGCGGGCCTCCTCGGCGATGCGCGCGCTGGTGGCGGCGCTCTGCTCCGCGGCGACGTGGCTCTGCACGCGGGCGGCCATCAGGACCCGGTACATCTGGAAGTCCGCGAGGTGGCCGGTGCCGAACTGCGGCGCAGCCACCACCGCCTGGTGGGCGCGCTCGGCGGCCGCGCGAGGCGGCGCCGACTCTCGGCAGCGGCCTGCTGGAGGCCGAAGCGGCTGTCGTTCTCGCGCGCGACCCGCACCCGACGTACGGCCGCGAGCCCGCGGTCGTCCTGGTGGATCTTGGGGGTGCTCATGTCATGCCCACCAGCTCGTGGAGCCGGCGCCAGGTCTGTGCCGCGTGGGACGGCTCGTCGACGTCCTGGCGGAGGAAGTCGTTGATCAGTGGCATCAGCGCGAGGGCGCGGTCGGCGTCCGCGGTGCCGCCGGCCACGTAGGCGCCGATCTCGACCAGCTCACGAACGTCACGGTGCGCGGCCAGCAGGCGGCGCAGGCCGACCGCGTCGACGCGCTGCTCCGGCGTGGTCACCGCCGTCACGACGCGGGAGACCGACTCGAGCACGTCGATGCTGGGGAAGTGGCCGCTGGTGGCCAGGCGGCGCGACAGCACGACGTGACCGTCGAGGATCGACCGCGCGGTGTCACCGATCGGATCCTGCATGTCGTCGCCCTCGACGAGGACCGTGTAGAGACCGGTGATGCTGCCGACCTCACCCGGGCCGGCGCGCTCGAGCAGCCGCGGAAGCAGACCGAAGACGCTCGGCGGGATAGCCGCGGGTGGCCGGGGGCTCGCCGGCGGAGAGTCCGATCTCGCGCTGGGCCATCGCCACGCGGGTCAGGCTGTCCATCATCAGCACGACGTCCTCACCCTGGTCGCGGAACCACTCCGCGATCCGGGTCGCGACGAAGGCGGCACGGAGCCGCTCGACGGGCGGGGCGTCAGAGGTCGCCACGACGACGACCGAGCGGGCCAGCCCTTCGGGACCGAGGTCGTTCTCGAGGAACTCGCGCACCTCACGACCACGCTCGCCGACCAGCGCGATCACCGAGATGGCCGCCTCGCTGCCGCGCGCGACCATCGAGAGCAGCGTGGACTTGCCGACACCGGAGCCGGCCATGATCCCGAGGCGCTGGCCGCGGCCGGCGGGCACGAGGCCGTCGAGCGCGCGGACGCCGAGGCCGAGCTGGGTGTCGACCCGGCCGCGGAGCAACGCGTTCGGGAGTCTTGTTCTCGACCGAGACCCGCGGGAGCGCATCGAGGGAGGGGCCACCGTCGATGGGGCGGCCGAGGCCGTCGAGCACCCGACCGGTCAGGGCGCGGCCGACGGGCACGGTCAGCGGCCGGCCGGTGGCGCGCACGCGGGCCCCGACACGCAGTCCGTGGGTGCAGCCGAGCGGGACGCAGACCAGGCCGGCCGGCGTGCTGGCAACCACCTCGGCGAGGACGGTGTCGTGCGCGCCCTCGATCTCGAGGAGCTCACCGACCGCGGCATCCACACCCCGGGCGAGCAGGTGCAGGCCGCGCAGCTCGGCGAGCCGGCCACGCACAGCGGGACGAGCCGCCTCGAGGGCGCGGGAGAGCACGGTGTCGTCGATCATGGCGGCCATCGCTCATGCACCCCTGGGCGCGGTGAGGGCGGCACGGACGCGGTCGAGGGCCGCCTCGATGGTGGCGTCGACCGAGGAGATCTCGGTGTCGAGCCGGGCACCACCGCGGGGGACCCCGGGGTCGGCGACGACGGTGAGGGGGCGGCCGTCGAAGGTCGTGGGGTCGAGGCCGGCCTTGTCCGTCGGGATGCAGACGCACGGTCGCGACGGCCGAGGCGGGCACCTCGGCGACGGCCCGGGCGATCGCCTCGGCGCCGGCGTCGGTCATCGCGGCGAGCTCGTGACCGAGGACGGCCTCGGCGATGCGGAGCGCGAGCTCGGTCGCCTCCACGCCGACGTGCTCGGCCCGCAGGGCGAGCTCGGCGTCGCAACGCTCGAGCACGCCGTTGGCGGAGTCGACCAGCGCCTGCTGACCCGCACGAAGTGCCTGGGTCGCCTCGTGGTCGGCGGCGGAGCGAGCAGTGGCCGCGCGGTCGGCCTCCTCCTGCGCCCTCCGGCGTCCCTCGGCCCAACCGGCGGCGTAGCCCTGGGCCATCCCGGCTGCCCGGGCGCGGTCCGCGAGCCCGCCGAGCGTGGCCTCGGTCGCGCTGTCTCCGAGGACGGTGGAGGCCCCGAGACGGGTCCAGGTCCCGGCTCGCAGCTCGTTGGCTGCCATCATCGGCGCCGTCGGGGTGCCAGCGAGCTCGCCCCGCAGGACGACGCTCTCAGACGACGTACTCGTCATCGGAGCCCCTCCTCAGCGTGACCTCGCCGGAGTCCTCGAGACGACGGATGGCCAGGATGATCTTCTGCTGTGCCTCCTCGACCTGACGGAGCAGGACGGGGCCGAGCAGCTCGACGTCCTCGAGCAGCGTGGTCGCGGCCCGCTCGGACATGTTGGAGGTGACCTTGATCCGGACTTCCTCGGCCACGCCCTTGAGCGCGACGGCGAGGTCGGAGGTGTCCACCTGACGCAGCACCAGCTGGACGTCCTTGTCCTCGAGGAGGGTGATGTCCTCGAACATGAACATCCGGCTCTTGACCTCTTCGGCCAGCTCGGGGTCACGCTCGACGAGACCCTCGACGATCAGCCGCTCGGTGGCGCGGTCGGACCGGTTGATGATCTGGATCAGCGGGTCGAGACCGCCGACGCTGGCCATCTCGGTCGGCTGCAGCACCGAGGACATCTTCCGCTCGAGGCGCTCCTCGAGGTGTGAGAGCAGCTCGGGCGAGGTGCGGTCCATGACTGCGATGCGGTGGGCGACGTCGGCCTGGAGCAGCGGGTCCAGGGCGGAGAGGACCAGGGTCGCCTTGTCGCTGGTCAGGTGAGCCAGCACGACCGCGATCACCTGAGGGTGCTCGCCGTGGATGAAGGAGACCAGCTGTCGCGGGTCGGCGCGGTGCAGGAACTGGAACGGCAGCTTCATCGCCGATGCGGCCAGCCGGCTCATGATGGCGTCGGCGCGCTCGGGACCGAGCGAGTCGATCAGGAGGGCGCGGGCGAAGTCGGGCCGCCGCGCATGATGTTCAGCTGGGCCGTGGAGAGGTCGCGGAACTCCGCCAGCACCGACTCGGTCTCGCCGGCGCCGAGCGAGTTGAGCCGGGCGATCTCGGCGGAGACCGCCTCGACCTCGGCCTCGCCCATGTGGGAGAGCACCTTGGCAGCGGCTTCCTGGCCGATCTGCATCAGGAGCACGGCGGTCTTGCGCAGGCCGTCGTGGTGAGGGCGGCAACGGTCATGTCAGCGCTCCGAGTCCACGAGCCAGCCGCGCAGGAGCTGGGCTACCTCTTCGGGCTGCCGCTCGACCAGGGCAGCGATCTCGTCGCGAGCGGCCAGGCGCAGGTCGGACTGACCGGAGTCGAGCGCACCAGCAGAGGCACGCACCGGGGCGACCGCGACGGGCTCGGTGCGCCGCAGCTGCTCGACGACGTAGGTGGTCGCCTGCTCGCGGGCCTTCATGCGCTTCTTGCTCTGTCGCCACGCGATGAGCAGGACCAGCAGGACCAGCACCACGAGGCCGCCGGTCTTGCCCAGCGAGATCATCTCGGCGCGGCTGTCGGCCTTCTCCGCCGCGGCCAGTGCCGCCGTGGCGTCTTCCTCGGCGGTCCGGTCGAACGGCATCGCTGGTGACCTCGACGGTGTCGCCGCGCTTCTCGTCGATCCCGATCGACGAGGTGACCAGGTCCTGCACCTCGTTGATGTCGATGGCGCCGAGCGCCTGCGGTGTCGAGGACGACGCCGACGTGCAGGCTCTCCACGTTGCCGGGGGCCGCCTCGCGCTGCTCGATCTCGCTGTTGACGGCGTTGTCGGAGGTGCGCTGCTCCTTGTTGTACGTCGTGCCGCCGTCGGTCGTGCCGGTGGTGGCGAGCTCACCGTCCGGGCCGACGACGCCGCCGGTCTCGCCGGCCGTCGTGCCGTCGGGCGTCGTGTACGTCTCGGTCATCACCGAGTCGGTCAGCGGAGTCGCGTCCGGGTCGGTGAAGTAGCGGGTGGTCTGGGTGGTGGTCTCGTCGAAGTTGAGGTCGGCGGTCACCTGGACCGCGGAGTTGCCGGGCCCCAGCACCCGGTCGAGCACGGTGCCGACCGAGCTGCCCAGCCGCTCCTCGAAGGACTTGACCTGCTGGGCGCGCGCGTCGCCGACGGTGCCGGCGGCGTCTCCGGCGGCCGAGAGCACCTGACCGGTGGCGTCGGTGACGGTGACCTGCTTGGGGTCGAGGCCTTCGACGCTGGAGGCGACGAGGTGGACGACGGCCTGCACCTGACCGGTGTCGAGGGTGCCTCCGGGGCCGGTGGAGACCAGGACCGACGCGGTGGTCGGCTCTGACGTCGCTCTCGAAGAGCTCCTCCTGCGGCATCGCCACGTGCACGACCGCGGTCTGCACCGGGTCGAGTGCCTCGATGGTGCGCTCGAGCTCGCCCTCGATGGCCCGCTTGTAGCAGGTCTGCTCCTGGAACTGCGAGGTGGAGAGGCTCTGGTTGTCCAGCAGGGAGTAGCCGTCGCCGCTGGAGCTGGGCAGGCCCTCGCCGCTGAGCTGGATGCGGGTGTCGTACACCGCGTCGCGCGGGACCATGATCGTGTTGCCACCGTCGGCGAGCTGGTAGCGCGTGCCCGAGGCGTCGAGCTGGTCGACGACGGCCGAGGCGTCCTCGGCCGCCATGTTGGTGAACAGCGGGGCGTAGGCCGGGGTCGAGGCCCAGCGGAACACCATGACGCCGGCGAGGACGAGGGCCAGGCCGCCGATGACGGCGACGGTCTTCTGGCCGGCGGTGAAGGCGGAGAACGTGCGCTGCAGGTTCTGCAGGCCTCCAGTGAACTGCTGGCGCATCAGATCGACATCCGCATGATCTCCTGGAAGGCCTCGACGGCCTTGTTGCGTACGGCGGTGGTGAGCTGGGTGGCGACGTTGGCCTCGGTGGCGGTGATGGTGTACTCGTGCAGCGAGCTGAGGTCACCCGTCGCGGCCTGGACCGCCAGCTGGTCGGCGCGGTCGTGCAGACCCTCGAGGTTCTGCAGGCCCTGGCTGAGCATGCTGCTGAAGTCGGCAGTGCGGGCACCCGCCACGCGCGGAGGCCTCCGTGAGGGGCGACACCGTCCCCGCGGCACCGGTGGCCGGCGTACGGAGAGTGAGCGGCACCATCGGCGGGAATCCGCCGATCGACTCGATCCGGTTGATGCTCATGCGTTACGTCCGATCGAGAGGGCGGAGGAGTAGATGTCCTGGGCGTTCTTGATCACCGAGGACTGGGCCTGGAAGCCGCGCTGGGCCATGATCAGCTGGCTCATCTGCGAGCTGAGGTCGATGTCGGGCATCCGGACGTAGCCGTCCTCGTCCGCGAGCGGGTGGTCGGGCTGGAGCACCATCCGGCCGGTCGGATCGCCCAGTGCGATGCCCGAGACGCTGACCCCGGAGGCGCCTTCACCAGAGCGGGCCATCACGTACTGGGCCTGGAACGCGCTCTGGTCGGTCGAGCGGACCGTGTTCACGTTGGAGATGTTGTAGGACAGCGTGTCGAGCCACGTCTGGTGCATCGACAGGCCGGAGCCCGCGATGTTCATCATGTCGAAGGCACCCATCACATGCCGCCCAGGGCCGTCGTCATCAGCGCGGCCCGGTCGCCGACGGCGCGGGTGATCAGCTGGTAGCGGAAGGTCGACTGCATGGCGTTGAGCGTCTCGGTGCCCAGGTCGACGTTGTTGCCGTCGGCGCCCGGCGTGGCCGACGAGGACGAGACGCCCGGGGCGACACCGCCCGAGGAGATGGAGCCGTCGGCGAGCGCAGATCGCAGGGAGCCCTCGAAGTCGACCGTGGAGGCGATGAACCCCGGGGTGTCCATGTTCGCGATGTTGTCCGCGATCACCCGCTGGCGCAGGGCGAGACCGTCCAGCGCGCTGCCGAGGGCAGCGGCGACGGGGTCCGACGCAGAGATGAGCATGACCGGTGTCTCCGTGATCTCGTCACAGGGGCGCCGGTCCGTCGGCAAGGGGTGAGCGATCCGTGCTCGGAGAGGTGTTCGGCAAGCGGGCCGGTGACCTGAGGGTTCCGCTGAGGCTCTTTGTCCGGAATCGTCAGGCTGAGACGTCGACGTAGATCGGTGACCGGACGCTCGGCCGGGTGTCGGCGAGGCGCCCCACGAAGTTGGCGTTCGCGCGCGCACTGGTCGCGGCCTGGGCGGTGCGCAGGAGCAGGTCCTGCTGGCGGGCCAGCAGCTCACGCGCCCGGTCGGCCAGCTCCGCCGGGAGCGGTCCTGGCAGCACCGGCGGGGTCCAGCCGGTCTGGGTCGACGTCGGGTCGGGATGCTCACCTTGGAGGAGGTGCTCGGTCTCCTCCAAGGTGAGCTCGAGCTCGTCGAGCGCCGACTCCCAGGCAGCGCTCCACGTCTCGGTCCCGGTCGAGCCCGGAGTCGGGCTCATCGCCTCACCCGGCCACGGCCACGAGTGCTGCCTGCCGCCACGTGTCGACCAACGGGTCGATGAGGCGCTGGCAGTCACGGGTGACCGTGGCGTCCCGGGTGATGTTGGCCCGGACCAGCTCCTTGTGGAGCCAGCCGTAGATCGAGCCGAGCCGGCCCGCACCGTCCCAGACGTCGGGCCGAAGCGAGGTCAGGAGCTCGATGACGATCTCTTGGGCGTGCAGGAGCTGGACCGACGCCGTGGCATGGTCGCCGGCCTCCTGGGCCGCGGCGGCCTGCTCCACGTCGCGAGCCAGCCGCTCGACGAGCATGACCAGCAGCCGGGACGGGCTGGCAGTCTGCACCGATGAGGTGACGTAGGCATTGCGCGCGTTCATCTCACTACTCCTAGGATCCGCTCGACATGGTCGGCAGCGAGTCGATCTGGCCGGCGAGCCAGCTGGACTGGCTCTGCAGCTTGCCCAGCGCCACCTCGAGGGCGCCGTAGGTGCGCTCCAGGGTCTGCCGTCGCAGCTCGAGCCGGACGTCCCAGGTGTCGATGGCGTCGTTGAGGCCGTCGATGGTCTCCGTGCGGCCGTTGATCAGGCCTGTCACCGTGCCGTCGACGGAGTTGCTGAGCCGCTTGCCGAGAGTCTCGAGCCCGCTGGCGAAGCCGCCGTCGGTTGCGCCGGTCGGGGCGAACAGGTCGGTGACTGCGGCGGGATCGGCGGTCATGGCTGCCGAGAAGGCCTCGGCGTCGAACTCGAGCTTGCCGTCGCGAGTGGTCTGTACGCCGACGGAGGCCAGACTCTTGCCGTCCACGCCGCCGGACACCAAGGAGAGCAGCTGGTTGCGGACGTCGCGCAGCGTGGCGTTGCCGGCGAGGGGGCCGGCCTTCCCCGAGACCGACGTCGCGGTCATCGTGGCCAGGTCGGCGAGTGCCGTGTTGAGCGAGTCGACCAGGTCCTGGACGCGCGTCTTCAGGCCGGCCGTGTCGCGGGCGATGTCCACGGTCACGGTGCCCGTGGCCGCGGCGCCGAGGGTCACGTCGACCCCAGGCATCAGGTCGGTGAAGGTGTTGGTCGCCGAGGTCAAGGGCGCGCTCTCGCCGGGCAGCAGGATCGCGGCGTCCTGCCCGCTCACGGCGCCGGCCCGTACGCCGCCGAGGAAGCCGGGATCGCCGATGGTGAAGCCGGTGCCGGCTCCGGTGCTGCGTGCGCTGACCGACAGCCGGTAGACCGGCTCGCCGGCTTCGGTGCCGACGCGCACCAGGGCGGCGCTGAGCTTGTCGCTGTCGGAGTTGATCGCGGCGGCGATGGCCCGGAGCGATCCGTCTCCGAAGTCGAGGGTCTCGGTGCTGCCGTCGGCGTAGGAGACCGTCACCTCACCGGCGGTGCCGGTGCCGGCGGTCGCGGCGAGCGCGGTCGTCTCGTAGGCCTGCTGGGACCGGGTCGCCAACGACTGCACCGTGAAGGAGAGGCTGGTGGCCGTGGCCCCGGCGTCGGCTTGCACGGTCACGTGCTCGCTGCTGCTGGTCGCGGTGCTGGGCGACCAGCCGCTGACCTTGGCCAGGTCGGCCGCCTTGGTGGTCAGCGACGCCAGCTTGGTGTTGAGCGCCTGGAGGCTGGTCAGTGCGGACTGCTCGGTGCCGACCTTGACCCTCAGCCGGGTCTGTGGCTGCGCCTCCAGCTGCATCAGCTGGCTGATGATGGTGGCGGTGTCCAGGCCGCTGACGAGCCCGCCGATGCTGGCGTTGGGCATCGTGTGCTCCTCTACGGTTCGTCGCGGTCCGGGACATGGTGGTGACGGGAGGCGTTCAGCACTGTGGGGGCAGGTGCGGTGCACCTGCCCCCACAGTTTGTTGCTGCTCGACGTCCGGGTGGTTGAGGCCCTCCCAGGTCCTCAGCCACCCTCAGCCGTCAGTGGTTCACTGGAGCAGACGAAGCACGCCCTGGGGCGCCTGGTTGGCCTGGGCCAGCATCGCGGTGCCGGCCTGGGACAGGATCTGCGCCCGGGTGAAGTTGACCATCTCGGCCGCCATGTCGGTGTCGCGGATCCGGCTCTCCGACGCCGAGAGGTTCTCGATGGCGACGTTGACCGAGTTGATGGTGTGCTCGAACCGGTTCTGCAGCGCACCGAGGTCCGCACGAGCCGTCGACACGTCGGTGATCGCCGTCTGCACCGAGGCGCTGTCGGTGATGACCGCCGCTGCGACGGTCGCCGGGGCGGCAGCCGTCGTGACGTCGATGGTGTCCCCGGCGTCCGAACCCACCTGGAAGCTCAGCGTGCCGGCCGCGAAGAGGCTGACGCCGTTGAACTTGGCGTTGTCGGTGATCCGGACGATCTCGGCCTGGAGGGCCGTGAACTCGCCGCTCAGCGCCGCCTGTGAGTCGGCGTTGTTGATGCCGTTGGCGTACTGCACGGACAGGTCGTTCATCCGCTGCAGCATCGAGTGCACCTCGGTGAGCGCGCCTTCAGCCGTCTGCACGACGGAGACGCCGTCCTGCGCGTTGCGAGCGCCGACCTTGAGCCCGCCGACCTGCGAGCGCAGGCCCTCGGAGATCGCCAGGCCGGCCGCGTCGTCCGCAGCGCGGTTGATGCGGAACCCGCTGGACAGCTTCTCCAGCGACTTGGCCATCTGGCCATCGGTGACGGACAGGTTGCGGTACGAGTTCATCGCCGCGATGTTCTGATTGATGCGGAGACCCATGATTTTCCTCCTTGAAGTGGGTCGACGGCTCTTCCATGAGCCGTGCTGGTCATGACTTCGGCCGACGGGTTGTCGACCTGAAGGGTTCGAGATGGTTTTTTTGTCCGGTTTGCTCGAGGGTGAACCGGAGTGCTCAGGTGCGGTGGTTCGAAACGAAACCGCGGTGATCGCGTGCGGTGGTTTCGAGACGCTCGCGTCAGCTCGCTCCTCAACCACCGAAGTGGGTCAGGCGGTGGCGGCCTCGGACAGCGGCTGGGTGAGGCGCGAGGAGAAGGAGCGGTGCGCCGCGACACTGGCGTAGTAGGACTCCTTGCGGCGGGTCGCGCAGCCGTCGGGGTTGCGCGCCTCCTGGTGCAGCTCGGTGTCCAAGGACGCCGTCATCGCCCCTCGGAGGAGACTGACCGCCTCGGCGCGCAGCTGCGAGATCCGCGAGTCGGTCACGCCGAGCTCGGCGGCGATCTCGGCCATCGGCCGCTCGGCGAAGAAGTAGGCGCGCACCACGAGCTGGAGTCGCTCGGGAAGCTGCTCGACCGCGTCGTGCAGATAGGCGATCCGCTCCCGGTCCTCGAGCACCTCGAGGGGGGTGGGGCCACCGGCGGGAAGCAGGTCGTCGGCGCTGCCGTCCTCGAAGCCGTCGAGAGACATGACCGAAGCGCGGGAGAGGTCGTCGCGGTGCGCGGCGAGCTCGGAGGTGCCGATACCCATCGCGCCGGCCACCTCGGCGTCGGTCGCGACCCGGCCCAGCGTCACCGCAAGGGTGTTGCGGGCCTCGTCGACCTGACGGGCCCGGCGCCGCACCGAGCGCGAGGCCCAGTCGAGGCTGCGCAGCTCGTCGACGATCGCGCCCCGGATGCGGGTCGCGGCATAGCTGGAGAACTTGACACCGCGAGCGGGGTCGAAGGCCTGGGCAGACTGGGCGAGAGCCATCATGCCGGCGGACATCAGGTCCTCGCGGGCCACGTGGCCAGGAACGCGGGACGCCATGTCGCGGACGATGTGTCCGACCAGGGGAAGGGTCTGGCGCACGAGCTCGTCGGTGTCGACGGCGGGAGCGGCAGCGGCGGGGGAGTTAACAGGGAGCACGAGGAAGTTCTCGGTGTCCGGCGTGTCCCGCTTTACAGCTCAACGAGTATTTAGTACGAAGCAGCAACTACATGGTCGAGCGGTGTCACCGACCAGGTAGTCCCTCTGGGCTATAGGGCACTCGGCCGTTCAGGAAACTGGACGAAGTTTTTGGCCAGGGAACGCTCAGGGACCTCTCGTCCGGGCCGATGGAGGCGTCGTAGCACCCACCCCACCGTCACGAGCAACACCTGCCCGAAGGGCCAGCACCATGTCCATGGAAGACCTCTCCTCCGTTCTCTGGCGCGAGCGTGAGCTTCTCGACACCCTCCTGTACAAGCTGGAGGTCGAGCAGCTGGTGCTGGCGGGGGGCCGCAGCCACTGGCTGGCTACCGCGGCCCGCGAGGTCGAGCAGGTGCTCGACCGGATCCGCGAGATCGAGGTGCTGCGCGCTCTCGAGCTCGACGCCCTCGCCGAGGCTCTGGGTCTCGAGCCCAACCCCAGCCTGCAGGAGATCGCCGCCGCGAGCGACGAGCCCTGGACCACCATCTGGCTCGACCACCGCGAGGCGTTCACCACTGTCGCCACCGAGATCAGCAAGATGGCCGAGAGCAACCGCGACCTGCTGACCGCCGGCTACCACGCGGCCCAGGCCACCTTGCTCTCGCTCTCGGAGGGCTCGGGGACCTACGGCGCCGACGGCGCCCTGGACTCGCGCCGCCGCTCGTCGCTGCTCGACCGGAGCCTGTGACGCCATGTCCGGCACCTTCTCCTCCTTCAACACGGCCCTCTCCGCGCTGCGGTACAACCGGGTCGCGATGGAAGTGGCGAGCGGCAACGTGGCCAACGCCGGCACCGAGGGCTACGCCCGGCGCCAGGTCGTCGGGCAGGCGACCGGCGCTCCGACCGTCCTGTCGATGTGGTCACGCTGGGACCACGCCAACCTCGGCGACGGCGTGCAGGCCGGCGGCATCAACCGGATGGTCGACCCGCTGCTCGACGCCCGGGCACGGCTGGAGCACGCGGCGTCGTCGTTCCTCGACGCCCGCGTCACCTCGCTGAACCGCTTCGAGACTTCGCTGTCCGAGCCGGGAGAGAACGGCATCGCCGCGGCGCTGTCGGCCTACCAGGCCGGCTGGCACGACGTCGCGAACAACCCCGGCGACGCCGCCGCCCGGAGCCAGGTGCTCGCCCTCGGGGAGACCTTGCGCACCACCATCAAGGCGCAGGACAACGCGGTCCGCACCGAGTGGGCCGACCAGCGCTCGCGGTTGAGTGCTCTGGGCACCGAGGTCAACCAGGTGGCGTCCGAGCTCGCCCGGCTCAACGACGGCCTGCGCAGCTCCTACGTCGCGGGCAGCGACGCCGGCGTGCTCCTGGACCAGCGCGATCTGCTCACCTTGCGCCTCTCGGAGCTGACCGGCTCCAAGATCACGATCAACCAGGACAGCACGGTCGACGTGACCGTCGCCGGTCAGGCTCTCGTCACCGGCAACGTGGCCGGCACCGTCACCGTCACCGGTGCCACGGAGCTCGCTGACGCCGGTGCGGATCCGGTCGTCTTCGCTGTCGGAGGCGTCGCCCTCACGCTGAGCGCCGGTGCGGTCGGGGGGACGCAGACGGTGATGAACAACGACCTGCCGGACCACCTGGCCTCGCTGGACTCGTTCGTGGGTCAGCTGGTGAGCCAGGTCAACACCCAGCACGCCGCCGGTGCCAAGCAGAACGGCGACCCCGGCGGCGCCTTCTTCAGCGGCAGCACCGCTGCCGACCTCGCCGTCGCGATCACCACCGCGGCCGACATCGCCGCAGGCGACCCCACCAAGGGTGGACTCGACGGCGGCAACGCCACCGCGCTGGCCGGCCTCGACATGGGCAGCCGGTCCTACCGCGAGACCATCACCTCCTTCGGCGTCAAGATCGCCTCCGCCCAGCGCGGCGCGATCAACCAGTCGGTGCTCGCCTCCCAGGTCGACGCCTCCCGTGAGGCGCTGTCGGGCATCAGCATCGACGAGGAGATGGTCAACCTGCTCGCTGCCCAGCGCGGCTACGAGGGCGCCTCGCGGGTGCTCACCACCATCGACTCCGTGCTCGACACGCTGATCAACCGGACGGGCCTGCTGCGATGACCACGACACCACGTGTGACCCAACGACTGATGGTCGAGCGCTCGCTGTACGCGATGAACACGGGCTTGAGCCGCCTGGCCAAGAGTCAGGAGCAGCTGTCCACCGGGCGGCTGATCAACCGGCCTTCCGACTCGCCGACGGGGACCAACGACGCCATGCGGCTGCGTGCCCAGCTCGCCGCCGACACCCAGCACGCGCGCAACGCCTCGGACGGGCTGAGCGCGCTGGCTCAGACCGACAACACCCTGACCTCGATGAGCGACCAGGTCCGCCGCGTTCGCGACCTGATCGTGCAGGGCGCCTCCACGGGCTCGGCCGGTCCCGAGGCGCGGGCCGCACTGGCCGCCGAGATGACCCAGATCCGGGAGTCACTGCTCAGCCTGGCCAACACCCGGCACCAGGGCCGCGCCCTGTTCGCCGGTACGTCGGCGAGCCCGGTCGCCTACCAGCCCGACGGCACCTACGTCGGCGACTCCTTCGGGGTCGAGCGCACGGTGGGCACCGGCCTCACGGTCCGCGCCAACACGACCGGCCCCGAGGCCTTCTCGGCGGGCGCGGACGACCTGTTCACCGTCCTCTCCGACACCATCACCCGCCTCACCGCGGCACCCGACCAGCTCGGCGACAGCCTCACCCGCCTCGACGCCGTGGCCGGCCAGATGCGCACGGCGCTCGCCGACGTCGGCACCCGCTACGCTCGGGTCGAGCGCGCGATGGGCACGCTCACCGACACCACCTTGAGCAACACCGCCAACCTCTCCGAGGTGGAGAACGTCGACATCGCCAAGGCCGTCGTCGATCTGCAGATGCAGGAGGTCGCCTACCAAGCCGCTCTCGGCGCCACCGCGCGAGTGCTCCAGCCCTCACTCCTGGACTTCCTGCGATGACGACGATGGCAGACCCGACCACACTGACCCCCGAGACCGGAGCGACGACGGCAGTGACGACGCAGCAGGCCATGGACAACACCACGGAGCTCCCCGTGCTGGAGATGGTGCACCCCTTCGTCGGCTTCCCCGACCACCACCGTTTCGCCCTCGCGCGTCTCGACGACGACGGCACGGTGTGCGACCTCCGCTCGGTCGACGACCCGACGGTCAGCTTCGTGGTCGTCCCGCCGCACCTGTTCTTCCCCGACTACGGTCCCGAGGTCAACGACGCGACCGTCTCCGCAGCTCGAGGTCGAGCACGAGGACGACCTGCTCACCCTCGTCGTGGTCACGCTGGGCGCGAGTGCCCAGGACGCGACCGCCAACCTGCTCGCGCCGTTGCTGGTGAACCACCGCACCCGGCGCGCGGCCCAGGTCGTGCTCGACGACATGGACCTGCCGATCAAGGCTCACCTGACCGCTGGGTGACCTGACCCGGAGGTGCGGCGGGCTGTCGGCTCGCCGGGCGCCTCGGCGCGGTCCGGGGACGCGGCGACGGCCGTGCGGGTACCGTTGCTCACTCGCACCCCTGCCGCGTCCAGGAGGATTTCCCATGCTGGTGCTGAGCCGCCGCCTCGGCGAGAGCATCGTGATCGGCGACGACGTCGTCATCACCGTGCTCGAGGTGCGTGGGGACGTCGTCCGGATCGGCGTCGACGCCCCGCGCAGCGTCGCGGTGCGCCGTCAAGAGCTCCTCGAGGAGGTCGCCGCCACCAACCGGCAGGCCGCCTCCCCCACTCCCCAGGCAGTGGCAGATCTGTCCCGGCTGGTGAACGCGCCCAAGCGCACGTCGGATTAGGCGCCCCCCGGATCGACGGGACCAGGCGAGCCCGGCGAGCGGGCGCGGCGGAAGTTCCCCTCCATGGATGTCCGATTTAGTACGTTTTGTATGCAACCAGGCCGCTGATTGGGCACCATGGTCCTGGCGGCACCCGACATCGTTCCGGGCGCCTGCCCGCCCACCGGGTGGGGGCACGTGGTGGGGGGAACAGACGGACCCGCACGACCAGTGGTCGTGCGGGTCCGTCAGCGTTCGGGGACGCGCCGGTAGGTCGCCGGCACGCGGGGAAGATCCCGCCTGTCCGAGCCGGCCACCGGCATCTCCCCAGGTGGGACCAGGGGCAGCGCCATGCCTTCTCGCCGCCTCGGTCCACCTGGCATCATCGGGAGCGTGAAGTACCTGATCCGGATCGTCGTCAACGCCTTGGCCCTCGCCGCCGCCGCCGGCTTGCTCGACGGGATCCGACTGACCAGCCGCTCCACCCAGGACCAGGTGCTCACGCTGCTGTTCGTGGCGGTCATCTTCGGCCTGGTCAACGCGGTCGTGCGGCCCGTGGTCAAGCTGTTGTCGTTGCCCTTCATCATCTTGACGCTCGGGTTGTTGATCTTCGTCATCAATGCGTTGATGCTGCTGCTGACCGAGCGGCTCTCCGGGGCCTTCGGCCTGGACTTCCGCGTCGACGGTTTCTGGACCGCGCTCCTGGGTGCCTTCATCATCACCGTCGTGACGTGGGCGCTCGAGCTGGTCGTCGGAGAGCCGGACAGGGGCCGGTTGCGCGCAACCGGCCGCCGGAGCAGTACCTCACGGTGAGTGCACAGGGCGCAGGTCCCCCGACGCTCCCACCGCGCCGAGGCGCGAGTGCGCCATACCGCCTCGCCGTGGTGTGCCTGGGCAACATCTGCCGCTCGCCCATGGCCGAGGTGGTGCTCACCGAGAAGCTCGCCGACGCCGGGCACGACGCGACGGTCGAGGTGGTCAGTGCCGGCACCGGCGACTGGCACGTCGGGCAGCCGATGGACCGACGCGCCGCCGCCCTGCTGGCCAGCCACGGGTACGACGCCAGTCGCCACCGAGCCAGCACCTTCGACGCGGGCTGGTTCGACACGTGCGACCTGGTGCTGGCCATGGACGGGGGCAACCTCGCCGATCTCCAGGCGATGCTCGACGGCCGGGACGGGGACCGGCTGCGGATGTTCCGGGACTTCGACCCCCGCGCGGTCGGCGGTGACCACGACGTGCCCGACCCGTACTTCGGCGGTGACGACGGGTTCGCCGCCGTGCTCGCCATGGTCGAGCGGACCGCTGACGCCCTCGTCGAGGGGATCGCGGGCTCGCCTGCGGCAACCCGCGTCGAGGACCGTCAGGCTGGCGGCTGAGATGGCCCGGATGGGGGCGATCGCCCAGCGCGCCGAGGCGCTGCTCGGCACCGCCGTGGCAGCGACCTCGCCCGTTGCGGGCGGCGACGTCTGCACCTCCACCCGGTTGCGGCTGGCAGACGGTCGCTCCGCGGTGATCAAGACCCGCTCGCAGGCGCCGCCCGGGTTCTTCGCCGCGGAGGCCGACGGGCTGCGCTGGCTCGGTGAGGCCACCGGGACCGGCGGGGTCGACGTCCCCGAGGTGCTCGCGGTCGAGGACGACTGTCTCGTGCTCGCGTGGGTCGAGAGCGCCAAACCGAGCATCGAGGCCGCCGAGCGGTTCGGCCGGTCGCTGGCGGCCACGCACGCCGCGGGCGCCCCGTGCCACGGGAGCCTCTCGGGCGAGGACACGTTCATCGCGACCCTGCCGCTTCCCCAGCGCACCGCCGGCACGTGGCCGGAGTTCTTCGCCACCCGGCGGTTGCTCCCCTACCTCAAGCTGGCCCGCGACCGCGGCCGGATCTCGCCCGTCGACGGCGACGCGGTCGACCACGTCGTGAGGCGCATCGCCGAGCTGGCCGGACCCGACGAACCGGTCGCCCGGGTGCACGGCGACCTCTGGGCCGGCAACCTGCTCTGGGCGGCCGACGCCCGCACCTGGCTGATCGACCCCGCGGCGCACGGCGGTCACCGCGAGAGCGACCTGGCCATGCTGGCCCTCTTCGGCTGCCCGCAGCTGCCGCGCGTGCTCGACGCCTACGCCGAGGCCTCAGCGCTCGCGGACGGTTGGGAGGACCGGGTGGGCCTGCACCAGCTGTTCCCGCTGCTGGTGCATGCCTGTCTGTTCGGCGGCAGCTACGGCCCGCGCGCAGGCGAGGCCGCCCGCGCCCTGCGCTGATGCCCCACCGTCACCCCCTGCTGCGGGACAGGTCGTCTGCGCAGCCCGGCCGGCCACCACCGGAACCGTCGTCGGAGTGAGGCTTGCGGTAGTCATTTCAGACAATTACCGCTAACCGCCGCGCAACAGGACACACCCTGACACGATGGTCGAGCGGGGGAACGCACCGAGCTTCAGCGCACCCGGAGGGGGAACCGTGTCGAGCACCGCGACCCGCCGCGCGCTCACCCCCGCCCTCGGCCACCGCATCCAGGACTGGCCACGCTCGCTCGCCCGTGCCCTGCGCGGCGACGGCGTCAGGGTGCACTTCCAGCCCATCGTCGACCTCGCCCTCGGTGACGTGGTCGGCTACGAGGCGCTGCTCAGGTTCCCCGGTCACGCGGTGGCCTCGCCGGCCGACTGGTTCGAGGCCGCCCACGCCCACGGCTGCGGAGCTCAGCTCGAAGCGGTCGCGATCCGGCTGGCGCTGGAGTCGCGGCCGGCCCTCCCGGCCAACACCTTCTTGTCGGTCAACGTTGCTCCGGGCGTGCTGCGCCACGGAGCGATCCGCGAGGCCTTCCTCACCACGGCCGACCTCGCAGGCGTCGTGGTCGAGCTGACCGAGCACTCGCGCGTCGACCACTACGACGAGCTCGCCGCCGAGCTCGAGCGACTGAGGTCCGCCGGCGGGGTGATCGCCGTCGACGACACCGGCGCCGGGTACGCCGGGCTGCACCACCTGATCAGCGTCCGCCCGGAGATCATCAAGCTCGACCGGACCCTGGTCGCCGGCATCGACTCCGACCGGCCGCGTCGGGCGCTCGTGGAGATGTTCGGCAGCTTCGCCAACCGGTTCGACGCCTGGGTGCTCGCCGAGGGCGTCGAGACGACCGCGGAGCTGGCCACGCTGCGCCGGATCGGCGTACCACTCGCCCAGGGCTTCCTGCTCGGTCGTCCTGCTGCCGAGCCGGTGCCGGTCTCCGACGAGGCACGCGGCCACCTGCGCGCGCTGGACCGCCAGGGATCCGGCCCCACCCTGCGTCTGCTCGTGCAGCCGGGCAGTGCGCTGGTGGCGACCCCGGACGGTCTCTCCGCCGTGGCCGACCCCCCACGCACCACCCGCGACGCAGTGCTCAAGGTGCACGTCGACACCCCGGTCGTCGAGGCGACCCACCGAGCGCTCAACCGCGACCAGGCACACCGCTTCGACCCGGTCATCTGCATCGACGAGACCGGCGCGTTCGTGGGTGTCGTCCCGATGGAACGTCTGGTCGAGCAGCTCGCTGTCGCGGCCACCCCGGTCGACTGCCCCAGGGAGCCCGACGCTTCTCAGCCGTGACTCAGGTCGGAGTGGCACAGTGGAGCCGTGCCAGCCGACCGTCCCGACGCCCCTTCGCGCGTGCTCGTCGTCGACGACGACCGGGCCGTCCGGGAGTCGCTGCGACGGTCCTTGGAGTTCAACGGCTACGAGGTGGCGCTGGCCAACGACGGTGCCGAGGCGCTGGCCAGCATCGCCGGGCGCACCCCTGACGCCTTGGTGATCGACGTGATGATGCCGCGCCTGGACGGCATCGAGGCGACGCGCGCGCTCCGCACCGCCGGCAACGACCTCCCCATCCTGGTGCTCACCGCCCGCGACTCCGTCGGCGATCGCGTCGAGGGGCTCGACGCCGGCGCCGACGACTACCTGACCAAGCCGTTCGCGCTCGAGGAGCTGCTGGCCCGCCTGCGCGCGTTGTTGCGTCGCGTGCACGCTCCGGGCGACGAGGACGACCTCGACGGGTCCCAATTGGCGTTCTCCGACCTCTCCCTCAACGTCGCCACCCGAGAGGTGCGCCGCGGTGACCGCGCGATCGAGCTGACGCGCACCGAGTTCGCCCTGCTGGAGATGTTCCTCAAGCGGCCGCGACGGGTGCTGGAGCGCGCGTTCATCCTCGAGGAGGTGTGGGGCTATGACTTCCCCACCACCGCCAACTCCCTCGAGGTCTACGTCGGCTACCTCCGCCGCAAGACCGAGGCCGAGGGCGAGGCACGGCTCATCCACACCGTGCGCGGCGTGGGCTACGTCCTCAAGGAGTCGTGATGCCGACTCCTCGGAGCTGGCAGTACCGGCGGTCCCTGGCCAGTCGGGTCACCTTGCTCGCCACGATGGCGGTCGGCCTCTCGGTCGCCCTCCTCGCCGCGGCGGCGTACTTCACCGTGCGCCACCAGCTCCTCGACACCCTCGACCACTCCCTGAAGAACCGGGCGTACGCCGCAGCCCGGTCGAGCACCATCAACGCGCTCACCCGCGAGCAGGTGCCCTCATGGGTGGTGGGTGCCGCCGACGTACGCATCGGCACGGTCAGCGCCTCCGGGGACATCAACGGCACCCGGGCCGACAGTGGGGAGCCGATCACGTTGGGCGGCCCGGAGATCGCGGTCGCCCGCGGCGAGCGCAATTACACGTGCCGCACGATCACCACGGCTGACGGGGACTTCCGGGTGGCCGCGGTGCCGAGCAACGAGCCCGGCGTCGCGCTGGTGCTCGCGCAGTCCCTCGACAGCAACCGCTACACCCTTGAGAAGCTCGGCTTCGTGCTGCTCCTCTTCGGTGCCCTCGGGGTGATCGGGGCGGCGCTGGCTGGCTGGGGGGTCGCCCGCAACGGACTACGGCCGGTGCGACGGCTGACCGAGGCCGCGGAGGAGATCGCCCGCACCGAGCAGCTGGACCCGATCGCCGTCGAGGGCAACGACGAGATCGCCCGGCTCGCCTCCGCGTTCAACGCGATGCTGGCCGCGCTGTCCGCCTCCCGCGACCGGCAGCGTCAGCTCGTCGCCGACGCCGGCCACGAGCTGCGCACGCCGCTGACCTCGCTGCGCACCAACCTCGACCTGCTCACCCAGGCCGACGAGCGCGGCGGGCTCTCCGCCGAGTCACGCGCGGAGCTGATGGACGACGTGCGCTTCCAGATCGGTGAGCTGACCACCCTCATCGGCGACCTCACCGAGCTGGCGCGCGAGGACACCACCCCGGTCACCCTGGAGCCCGTCGACCTCTCCGACACCGTCGCGCGGGCCGTGGAGCGGGTGCGCCGGCGCGCGTCGAGCCTGCACTTCGACGTGCAGGTGACCCCGTGGTGGGTGACCGGGGAGGCCGGCGCCCTGGAGCGGGCGGCGACCAACCTGCTCGACAACGCCGCCAAGTGGAGTCCCCCGCTGGGCACGGTGAGCGTCCGGCTCGACCACGGCGTGCTGCGGGTCGCCGACCAGGGTCAGGGCATCGCTGAGGGCGACCTGCCCCACGTCTTCGATCGCTTCTACCGCTCGGCGGAGTCCCGCACGATGCCCGGCTCGGGGCTCGGCCTCTCGATCGTGCGCCAGATCGCCGAGCGGCACGGCGGGTCGGTCCGGGCCGGCCGCGCGGACGCCGAGGGTGGGGCTGCATTCTGGCTGTCGCTGCCCGGCTCTACGGAGCCCGGAGACGACGTCGAGGCGCCGAGCGCGACGTCCGAGGACACCGCCACCGCATCGCCCTGACGCGGCGCAGCGTGCCCCCGGACCGGCGGCGACTGCCGGTCCCGCGACCGCCCGGAGACGCACGGAGAGGTCACGGGCGGCTCTCAGTTGCGTTTCAGCCTCCCCCGGCAGAGTGGGTCCATGACCGAGACCCCCCGCCCCGACTCCGGACCCGAGAACGGCGAGACGCTCCAGATGACCACCGACCCGCACGGGTCGATCCATCGCTACGAGCAGCCGGGGCTCGCGCCGCCCGCGGCCGGGGGTAGGTCACGCCCGAGCAGGGGTGTCGTGGCGGGCCTTCTCGCCGCCTCCCTTGTCGTGGGAGGGCTCAGCGGCCTGGCTGGCGCAGCTGGCTTCTCCGCCGTGGACGACCTCGTCGGGGGTGACGAGCAGCAGACGTCGGCTCCGGCAGGGTCCACCACCTCCACCGTCTCGGACTCCTCTGACATCCCGGCCGCCGACGGCTCCGTCGAGCAGGTCGCGAGCTCGGTGCTCCCCTCGGTGGTGAAGATCAACGTCAGCGGCGCCCAGGCCTCCGGATCCGGCTCCGGGATCATCTTGAGCGAGGACGGTGAGATCCTCACCAACAACCACGTGGTCGAGGTCGCCGCCGAAGGTGGCCGGATCTCGGTGAGCTTCTCCGACGGGACGTCGGCGCCCGCCGAGATCGTCGGCACCGACCCGCTCACCGATCTCGCCGTGATCCAGGCGCAGGACGTGAGCCGGCTGGCCCCGGCCACGCTGGGCCAGTCCGGCCAGCTCGACGTCGGCGAGGAGGTCGTCGCGATCGGCTCACCGTTCGGCCTCGAGGCCACGGTGACCAGCGGCATCGTCAGCGCCCTCAACCGGCCCGTGTCGGCCGGCGAGAGCGGGAGCGACACCACCTACCCGGCGGTGCAGACCGACGCCGCGATCAACCCGGGCAACTCCGGCGGTCCCCTGGTCAACATGCGCGGGGAGGTCGTGGGCATCAACTCCTCGATCCGCTCCACCTCGGGTGGGGTCGGCGGGGAGGCCGGCTCGATCGGTCTCGGTTTCGCGATCCCGCTGGACAACGTGCTGCCGATCGTCGACCAGCTCCGCAACGGTGAGACCCCCACCCACGCCCGACTCGGGGTCTCGGTCGTCGACGCCAACAGCAACGACGGCCTGCTCACCGGCGCCGGCATCGGCGAGGTCTCCGCCGGTTCCGCCGCCGAAGGGATCGGCCTGGAGCAGGGCGACGTGATCACCAAGGTCGACGACCAGGTGATCAGCGACAGCCAGTCGCTGGTGGCCACCATCCGCGGTCACCGCCCCGGTGACGAGGTCACCCTCACCGTCGTCCGCGGCGCCGCGGACACCGCCGGCACCAGCCCCGGTGACTCCGGCAGCTCCGCCGAGGCGCAGACCGAGACCCTGACCGTCACCCTGGACAGCGACGAGGGGCAGCCCTCCTCCTGAGGCCGCGAGGTCAGAGGACGGCGCGCAGGCGGGCGGCCTTCCACCGGGTCTCGGCCCACTCCTCGTCGACCTCGGAGCGCACGGTGATGCCGCCGCCCGTGCCGAGCGAGTAGTGCCACCCATCGTCGTGGGGAGCCCGGCGGGCGACCAGGCTGCGGATCACCACGCCGAGGTCGGCCCGGCCGTCGCCGGCGATCCAGCCGAAGGCCCCGGCGTACACCCCGCGCGGGGTCGCCTCGACCCGGTCGATGATCTCCATCGTGCGCCGCTTCGGCGCGCCCGTCATCGACCCCGCGGGGAACAGCGCCCGCAGGGCCTCGACGGTGCCGATCCCGCCACGCAGCCGCCCCCGGACGGTGGACACGAGCTGGTGCACCGAGGGGTAGGACTCCACCTGCATCAGCGCCGGTACGTCGACGGTGCCGGGCTCGCACACCGTCGAGAGGTCGTTGCGGAGCAGGTCGACGATCATCAGGTTCTCGGCGCGGAACTTCGGGTCGGTCGCGACGAGATCGCGCTGCACCTCGTCGGCGGCCGGGCTCGCGCCGCGCGGTGTGGTCCCCTTGATCGGCTTGGTCTCGAGCCAGCGGTGTCGGTCGATCGTCGCGTAGCGCTCCGGGCTCGAGCTGAGCAGCGCGACGTCGCCGTGGCGGAGGAACCCGGCGTACGGCGCGGGGTTGGCGGCGCGAAGTCGGGTGTAGGCGGTCACCGGGTCGATGACCGACGCGTGCTCCTCGCGGTAGGTCAGGTTGACCTCATAGCTGTTGCCGCGGCGGAGCTCCTGCTGGACCTCGGCGAAGGCAGCGGCGTACCACTCGGGAGTCGCGTCGCTGCCCGCTCGCGCGATCTGGTCCGGCACCGCGATCGCCGGAGCGTGCTCCACCACGAGCGGGTCGCGCACCCGCATCCACACCGCGTCCGGTACGACGCCACCGTCACGACCCGGCCTGGCCGCGAGGTCGGTGCGGCAGGCGTAGCCGAGGTAGCCGACCCAGGACACGTCCGGCGCACCACCGTCGACGGAGAGCTCCCGCTCCAGCACGCTGAAGATGTCGTCGCCGACCACGCTTGCCCGACCGCCCTGGTGACGCCGGACCTCGCGCGTGGCCGCGTCGTAGGTCAACGACACGTCGTCGTCGTCGAGGAACCCGAGGATGGATCGCCGTCCCGACCAGGGTCGCGCGCCGCCACCGTCGAGCCAGAACATCCGGTCGTGGGCGGCGGCGCGCTCGACGAAGACGGACAGCGGGTCGCTCATCGGGTCGCCAGGAAGCTCGACAGCAGCCGGTGGCCGTGCTCGGTGAGGATCGACTCGGGGTGGAACTGCACGCCCCACAGCGGCCGGCTCCGGTGCGCCACACCCATCACGACCCGGCCGGCCCGGCTCTCGCACCATGCGGTCACGCGCAGGTCGTCGGGAACTTCGAGGGCCGCCAGCGAGTGGTAGCGCACCGCGGCGAAGGGCGACGGCAGCCCCGCGAACACCCCGCTCCCGTCGTGGTGCACCGACGCGACGTCGCCGTGGGCCGGCTCGACCTGACCGACCCGGCCGCCGTACGCACTGACCAGGCCCTGCATGCCCAGGCACACGCCGAGCACGGGCACCGTCGACTCCCGCAGCAACCGCCGGCCGACGGCGAAGTCGGTCTCCACGTCCGGGCTGCCCGGACCGGGTGAGAGCACCAGGTGGGTCCAGCCACCCTCGAGCACCGACGCCGCCGACACCTCGTCGTGCTCGACGACGGAGGGCAGGTCGCCGGTCACCCCGGCGACGAGGTGGACCAGGTTCCAGGTGTAGGAGTCGTGGTGGTCGACGACCAGCACCCGGCGAGAGGCCACTTCGCGCACGCCACTCCGCGAAAGCTGGCGGGGAGGTGGCCTCTCGGCGCTCACGCCAGGAGCTCGAGGACCAGGTCGTGGATGAGGTCGTAGCCACGCTCGGTCAGGATCGACTCGGCGTGGAACTGGATGCCGCGGTAGTGGGGGCCGCGCACCAGGTGGATGTCCCGGGTCTCGGGATCGGCTGCGACGGTGACGCCGTCGGGAAGCGAGCCGGTGGCCCGTGCGACGAACGTGTTGTAGAAGCCGACGTTCTCGACCCGGTCGCCGAGACCCCCGAGCGACGCACTGCCCAGCGCCGCGCCGAGGTCGACCCTCGACTGGGTGCCTTGGAAGACGATGTCCTTGTAGGCCAGCCCGATCCCCAGCCGGCCGCACAGCACCTGGTGGCCCAGGCACACCGCGAGGAACGGCACCTCGGCTGCGAGCAACCTGTCCAGGGCCCGGCCGAAGGCGGCGATCTTGGGGTGGTCGCCGTCGCGCGGGTCGCCGGGTCCCGGCCCGACGATCACCAGGTCCCAGGAGTCGAAGAAGCCGTCGAGCTCGGCCGGGATGTCCTCGTGGCGTACGACGCTGGAGGTCATCCCCATCACCGACAGCACGTGCCGCAGCATGTTGACGAAGTCGTCCTCGCCGTCGAGGATCACCACCGACTTGCCCTTGAGCTCGGCGGCGGGAGGCGAGCCACCCTGGTCGGTGAGCCAGAAGCGGGAGAGCCGCTGGTTGCGCTGGTGGAGGCTGACCAGCACGTCCTCGTCGTTGACCAGCTCGGCCAGGTTGACCGTCGGGGTCGGCGCGGGCGGCACCAGCCCGAAGGCGCTGAGGATCCCGCCGGCCTTGGCGTGCGTCTCGGCGACCTCGTAGGCCGGGTCGGAGTCGCGCACGAGGGTCGCGCCCGCCGTCACGGTCAGCTCGCCGTCGAGGGAGACGTCCGCGGTGCGGATGACGATGGGGCTGTCCACCATCGGGCCGCCCTCGTCGTCGCGACCCAGGATCGCGAGGGCGGCACCGTAGTAGCCGCGCCCGGACGTCTCGTACTTCTTGATCAGCCGGCAGGCGTTCTCGACCGGCGACCCGGTCACGGTGGCGGCGTACATCGTGTCGCGCAGCACCTCGCGCGGGTCGCGGTCGGTGCGGCCGGCAAGCAGGTACTCGGTGTGCACCAGGCGGCTCATCGGCTTGAGGAACGGCCCGAGCACCTGGCCGCCCTGGTTGCAGATGTCGCACATCATCTTGAGCTCTTCGTCGACCACCATGAAGAGCTCGTAGATCTCCTTCTCGTCGTGCAGGAAGTCCAGCAGGCCCCGGCGCAGGTCACCCTCCGACGGGATCCGGAAGGTGCCGCTGATCGGATTCATCCGGACGTCGCCGCCGTGGATCGAGACGTGTCGCTCGGGGCTGGCACCGATCAGGTAGCGGTCGCCGGTGAAGAACACGAAGGTCCAGTAGGCGCCCCGCTCGCGCTCGAGAAGCCGTCGGAACACCGTCAACGCCTTGTCCGCGCCCCAGTCGGCGACGGTCGCGCGGTAGTGCCGCCCGACGACGAGGTTGGCTCCCTCGCCCTGGCCGATCTCGTCGCGGATGATCGAGCCGACGAGTCGGCCGTAGTCCTCGTCGCCGGTCTCGAAGCCGCCTCTGCTCGGCGAACTCGATGCCGGTGTCGTCGATCGCGTCGATCACCTCGGCGACGGAGAACTCCCGCTCGCTCTCGATGTCGACCATCACCAGCGGGGTGTCGTCGTCGTGGACCTCGAAGCCACGCTCGGCGATCTGCCGGAACGGCACGGCCAGCAGGCGGTCGGCGATGTGACCCGCGGCGGGCGGACCCTCCTCCAGCGGTACGTCGAGCAGCGACTCGACCACCCGACGACGCCCGCCGATCATGCCGACGGTGTCGCGGTCCCCGGCCCGGGTGGAACGGCGGATGATCGCCCACGCCTCGTGCCCCTGCAACGCCTCGAGCGCAGCCCGGGCAGGCGAGGCATCGTCCATGGCCGGAACTCTACGGCGAGGCGCCGCCGCGAGGTCTGCCCCATCCAGTCGGCGATCCGGCCCGGCCGGTCGACGAATGGTCACGAACTGCAGGTTTCGCTCCCGAAAAGCTGCGGTTGGGGACCAATCCGCACCCTGCGGCGCGGGTGGGGGCTCAGGCCGTGATCGTCAGCATCCGCTGGGTGGCGCGGGTGAGCACGACGTAGAGCGTGGCCCGCCCGGTCGCCGACTCCTGCTCGATCTCGTCGGGCTGCACGACCACGATCCCGTCGAACTCCAGGCCCTTGGTGTCCAGGCCGGCGAGGACCGCGATCCGGGCCTCGTGGTTGCGGTCGCCCTTGATCGCCTCGGCGTGCTCCGGCCACGACGCCAGCCAGCCGGTCACCTCCTCGCGCCGGGCGACCGGGACCACGATCGCGACCGTGCCCTCGACCGCCTCGGACAGCTCGCCCACGGCGGCACGCACTCCCTCTTGCAGGTCGTCGACCGCACGCTGCTCGGGATCGATCCCGGTGGAGCGCACCGCGTCGGGCAGGTCGGCGTCGAGGCCGACCCGTTCGGCGTACCGCGCTGCGAAGTCGTAGATCTCCTTGCTGTTGCGGTAGTTCGTGGAGAGGTGGAAGTCGTGGCGGGCCTTGTCGCCGAGCGCCTCCTCACGCGAGCGGGACGCCTCGGCCGGCACCGGCCACGACGACTGCGCCGGGTCGCCGACGATCGTCCAGGTCGCGGTGCGCCCTCGACGGCCGACCATCCGCCACTGCATGGGCGTCAGGTCCTGGGCCTCGTCGACCAGGACGTGGGCATAACCGTCGTCCTCGGTGCGACCGAGGCTCGGGCCCCGGGTGAACTCGCGGTCGGTGACGGTGGTCAGCTCGGGCATGTTGTCGTCGACGAGGTGCGCGAGCGGGTCGTCGTCGTGGGGGACCTCGGGGGCGTCGCCGAGCAGGTAGCGCAGCTCGTCGAGCAGCGCGACGTCCTCGACCGACCAGTCCCCGGCGGTCCGGTCGCCCCACGACGACCTCAGCAGCGCCAGGTCGTCGTGCGGTACGACGCCTTCGCCGATCCGCGCGAGCAGGTCGCCGTCGCGCAGCCAGCCGAGCACCTCGGGCGCGTCCAGCCTCGGCCACCACGACAGAGCGAACTCCACGAACGCCGTGGTGCCGAGCATCGTGTCGACGAACTCGTCCTTGCCGCGGTCGCGGCCGCGCTCACCGCGCACCTGGCGCCACAGCGCGTCGAGCAGCGCCGAGGCCACCCGCGGGATCTGCCGGTTGCGCTTGCCCTGGGACAGCAGCTGGCGACGGATCCGGTTGAGGTCGCGGCCCGAGAGCAGCAGGGTGTCGTCGCGGTAGAACACCTTGAACTCGCGCGGGGAGCCGGGCACCGGTTGCCGCGAGAGCCTGCGCATGAGCTCGGCCAGCTGCACCCGGCCCTTGACGTCGGCGACCGCCGGCATGTCGTGGCGGGAGCCTCGGATGCCGTCGACGACCTCGCCGAGCGAGCGCAGCGCGACGGCCGTCTCGCCCAGCGAGGGCAGCACCCGCTCGATGTAGCGCATGAAGACGCCGGACGGACCGACGACCAGCACGCCGCCGGTCTCGTAGCGGCGACGGTCGGAGTAGAGCAGGAAGGCTGCCCGGTGCAGCGCCACCACGGTCTTGCCGGTGCCGGGGCCGCCACTGATCGTCACGACACCCTTGCTGGGCGCGCGGATCGCCTTGTCCTGCTCGGCCTGGATGGTGGCCACGATGGAGTGCATGGTGCGGTCGCGGGCGCGGGAGAGCTGCGCCATCAGCGCGCCCTCGCCGACGATCGGCAGGTCGGCGGCGCTCTCGGCCTCGGGGTCGAGCAGGTCGTCCTCGACGCCGGTGACGCTGGCGCCGACGCAGCGCAGCACCCGGCGACGTACGACTCCCTGGGGCTCGGCCGCGGTCGCCTGGTAGAAGACCGCGGCCGCCGGCGCGCGCCAGTCGATCAGCAGCGAGTCGCGGTGCTCGTCACGCAGGCCGATCCGGCCGACGTAGCGCGGACCGTCACCCCGGCTGATCGACTCGTCGAGGTCGAGCCGGCCGAAGACCAGGCCCTCGTGGGCGGCGTTGAGGGTGGCGATCCGCTTGGCCGCCTGGAAGACCATGGCGTCGCGCTCGACGAGTCCGCCCTCGTGCCCGAGGCTGCCGCGGCCATAGCCCTCCCGGGCGAGCGCCTCCGCATTGCGAGTCGACAGGTCGAGCTGACGGTAGACGCGGTCGACGAACTGCTGCTCGTGTGCGATCTCCTGTCCTGCCACGTCTTCGGTGGCAGGGGCGATCTGGTCGAGAGACCCGTGGTTCACGCTTCCCCTGGCTTGCTAGAGCTGTGTGGTACGGCGCTTGTCCCGGTGCTGGATCAGGCGAGTCGGAAAGTCTACCCGCGCGGCACCGAGGCTGGCGCAGGGATTCGGGGATCGGCGGCCGCCCGCGGTCCTGCTCGGCCGTATCCCTGCCGGGGCGGCACCGCTGGGATAGCCTTCCGGGACCATCCGGATCGGTCACGAAGGGGGCTCTCGATGACCCCGATCTTGCTCTTCCTGTTGCTCGTGGTCGCCGGAGTCGCAGGATTCGCCGGCTATGCCATCGGCCGTCAGGCCGCCGGCCAGGCCGCGGTCGACGCACGGCAGGTCGAGGCCGTCCGGCACGAGATCGTCAGCCTGCGTGCCCTCGTCGGCCGGCTCAAGGACCTGGCGTGGGACCACCGCGAGCTGGACAGCACCCTGGCCACGATCATCGTCGACGAGATCCGGACCCACGAGAAGAAGGAGCTGGGCGAGTGAGTGACGGGCTGCCGCCGCACAAGTCCGCAGGCCGACGCGCGATCCGGGCCGCCGTGGTCGGCGGTGTCGTCCTCGTGATCGCCCTGTTGACCCTGGTGTTCGTGCGCCCGTCGACGACGTCGACCGGGCCCGACCAGGTCGCCCTGCACTACAAGGGTGGCGCCTTCTCCAGCAAACGCTTCTCCGACTGCATCGCGCCCTCCAACCGGGTGTTCGACGGCCCCGGCGACTCGCACTTCGCCTACCCGTCGTCGCAGACCAACTTCGTCTTCGATGCCGACAACGGCAGCGACGGCAGCCAGATCACCTTCGTCACCCGCGACGGCATCGAGATGGCGGTGGAGGGCGTCACCAACTTCCTGCTCAACACCGCTTGCGAGACCAGCACCATCGGGGAGACGCGCTACATCGGCGGGACCTTGCAGCGCTTCCACGAGCTGATCGGCAACCGCTACCAGGCCTACATGACCCCGGAGGGTCAGCGGTCCGGCGGCTGGCGCCAGATGCTCAACGTCTACATCGCCCGCCCGCTCGACACCGCGATCGACCGGGCCGGCCAGAACTACACCTACACCGAGCTCTACACCGACCCCACCAAGAAGGCCGACTGGGAGCAGGACGTGCTCGACCAGCTGCCCGGGCTGGTCAACCGGCAGACCGACGGCGACACCGAGTTCTTCCTCAACTTCGCGATCACGCTGCAGAAGCCCGAGCCGCCGCAGGAGATCAAGGACGCGCTGGTCAAGCAGCAGGAGGCGGTGGCGCGGGCCAAGGCGGCCGAGGCAGAGGCCGCGGCGCGTGAGCTGGCCACGCAGGCGCAGATCGCGGTCGAGAGGGCCGAGGCCGCCAAGATCAACGAGCGGATCAAGGTGCTCGGCCGCGACGGCTACCTCAAGCAGTACTCCATCGACCACGGGCTCAACCCCTACCAGCCCTCGACCGGGAGCCTGATCACCGGCAACGGTGGCGGCGGCAACGGCGGCTGAGGATCAGCGCCCGGCCGCGCTCTCGCCGCGCGCGGCTTCGTAGTGGGCGATGAGGCGCTCCGGCGGTACCCGGCGGATCACCTCGCCGAGGACATCGAGCGGCAGCTGCTCGAGTCGGTTGAAGCGCACACACGACTTCCCCATGTCGAGCTTGAGGCCACGATCGGCGTACTGGGCGCGGAACCAGTCCTCCAGCCCCTCGTCGGCATAGACACCCGTGAGGTAGACGGCCATGTGCCTCTTCTGCGAGGCCAGGGCGACGACCCCGAGCGGCTCGCCGTTGTAGGTGTCGGGGTAGGTGGACAGAGGGACGCTCCACCCGATCATCCCGAACGCCATCGTCTCCTCGTAGCCGTCGGGGAGGTGCTCGTTGATCACGTCGCGGATCGTGCTGATCGCCTCGCGACGGTCCTCGGGGAGCTCGTCGAGGTATTCCTCGACGAGGGTCGCATCGCTCTTCATCTGCCTAGTATCACCTCTGCCCCGGCGCCCTCCTCCCTCAGCGAGCGCCCTTGCCTACGGGCGCCTGGACGACAAGGATCAGCCCGTGCAGATCACCCGTCAGCTCCTCACGGTCGCTCTCGCCGCCGTCGTCGTGCTCGTGCCGGCGGCTCCCGCGGCAGCCCAGGAGTTCGTCCGCACCGACCAGCGGGGAGACCTGTCCCGGGTCGGCGAGGACTCCAACGTCTTCGTGCCGCTCCCGGGTCGCGGCTACCCCGACATCACCCGCGTCCGCTTCGCACACCGGACCGACGCGGTCGTGGTGCGCGCCTCGTTCGTGGAGCTGCACCCGACAGGTCAGTTCCTCTTCGGCGGCATCCAGGTCCGCACCCCTCGCGGACGCACCTTCTTCACCGTGATGGCGACCGAGGGTTCACGCGGCGGCTTCCTCTTCAAGGACAACCAGAACCCGTGCCGCGTCGGCATCATGATCTCCTACGCCGAGGAGCTGATGCGGGTCTCGATCCCACGATCCTGCCTGGGCGATCCCACCTGGGTGCGGGTGCGGTACGGCGCCTCGGTGCTCCAGCACGACGGTGACGAGATCATCGACAACGCCGGCGCACCCCGCTTCGACAACCGGGCACCGTTCCCCTGGAGCCCGCGACTGCGGCGAGGCTGACCCGGCCTCATCCGCTGCGCGGGCGACTCGTGGCGCCGGGCAGGCCGAACTCGGCATGCACCCCACTGCTGAACGCCAGGTGGTCGGGCACCCGGTGCGCCAGGTCGCCGAAGCCGGCCATGCCGAGGAGGCTCCCCTCCAGGGAGACCAGGTCGGCGTCGTGGAGCGGCCACGCCTCGTGCTCGTTGGGCACGTAGAGGGAGCGGCCCGCCCACGTCGTGTGCAGCCCCCAGCGAGCGCTGACGAAGTGGTCCAGCTCGGTGGCCTCGCGCGGGGCTCCGACCCGGACCTCGACCCGGCTCGTGACCGGTCGCCTGCGCAGTCGCAGCCGGGTGGCATAGACGTGCTCCTCGGCACCGGCCACGACGTGCCGGCGGTGGGCCATGGCAGCCCAGCGGTAGGGCACGCCGAACGCGGCGCGCGCACCCACCACCACCGGGAGCCGGTCACAGTCGAGGCTGAGGAACACGACTCCTCGGCGTCCGGTGGCGTCGACGGAATAGAGCCGGATGTTGGTCTCCAGGAAGCTGCCCAGCCACGGCAGCGCGCCGGACCTGCCCGGAGCGGCATCGACCATGCGGAACGGGACCAGACCCACGAAGGTGCGACCGTCGAGCCGGTCGGGACGCACTCCTGCCGGCATCAGGTGCGCGACCCTCTCGGGCTCGACGGCCCAGTGCACGAACGTCAGGTCCCGCCAGTCCTGGTGCATCAGCACCGCCCCTCGCAGGGGCGGCGCATCCGGGGTCACGGGCTCGGACGGCTCCGGCTCGGGTTCGGGCATCGAGTTCACCCCTCCAGCGTCCCTCCCCGGTGAGCGGGCCCCAAACGGGGACGCATTGTTGCCCCCTCGGGCAATCGTCGCAATTGATGGCATTCGGCCCGAGTTGCTCCCGTATGTTCTCCAGCGCGCGGGAACACCTGCGCCAAGTGTTCGATTCAAGGGGGAATTCTTGATGTCGCGTGTCCGCACGCTGGTGGGTCGCACCACCGCCCTGCTCCTGCTCACCTCGGGGACTGTCGTCGCCGGCTCCTCGTCCGCGTACGCCGCGGACGGGACCATCTCCGGCTCCGTCACGGCCGCCAACAGGTCCATCACCTACGGCTGGGTCGACTTGTACGCGTGGGACGCGGTCGGCCAGGAGTTCGACCCTTTCGACGCCTTCTACATCTCCTCGACGACGACCGCCAAGACGTTCACGTTCACCGTCCCCCCGGGTCGCTACGCCCTCGAGTTCTCCGGCTCCCGGCTGCCAGGCAAGCCGTTCGGGGCGGCGTGGACGCTCCCGGAGACTCTCGCGCAGCCTGGTGTGCTCGACGTGACGGACGGCGGCTCGGTGCGGGCCGACGTGGCCTACCCGGCCCTGCACACCGTGAGCGGGACGGTGTCGGGTGCTCGTGCCGGCGAGAGCGAGGCAACCCTGTGGCGCTGGGAGCCCTCCCACAACCACTTCGACTCCTTCGACTGGGAGGAGACCCGGTTCAACGGGAGCTACTCGTTCGACCACGCCCCGGCGGGCATCTACACCGTCGAGTTCGAGCGCCCGCGGAGCGGCAGCGCCCTGGGAGAACGGAAGTGGCTGGGTGGCAACGCCTCCAAGCCGTCCGCACCGAGCGGGCCGGGTGTCTTCACCGTGGGTGGCACGGACCTGGTCAAGAACTTCAACTTCGACGGCCCGGCGCCGGCGCCCGTCGCCACGATCGCGCCGGCGATCCCGGCGAACGCGACGGTGGGGGTACCGGTGACGGCGAGCGTCGGCGCCTGGAACGAGACGCCTGACCTGTCGTTCCAGTGGCTGCGCAACGGCGCGGCGATCCCCGGCGCGACGGGTACGACGTACGTCCCGACCGCCGCCGACGCGGGAGGGGCCGTGGCGTTCGTCGTCACGGCCACCCAGGCCAACACCCACACCGGCACGGCGCGCTCGGGCGACGCGGCCGTCGCCCGACTCCTCTCGTCGACCACGGCGAAGCCCAGGAAGAAGAAGGTCGACGTCGGCGACAAGGCCAAGCTCAAGGTCGTCGTCAGGGTGCCCGGTGTGGCCGCGCCGACCGGCACGGTGAAGGTCTCCGAGGGCAAGAAGAAGGTCGCGAAGGGGACCCTCGTTGCCGCCGACAAGGGTGTGGTGTTGATCAAGGTCAGGGGTCTCGACCGCGGCAAGCACAAGCTGAAGGTCGACTACCTCGGCAACGCCATGACCATCGGCTCCAAGGACAAGGCCAAGGTCAAGGTCGTCCGCTGACCTGATCTGCGCGCGCGAGCCCGGCAGCCGAGAGGTGCCGGGCTCGCCTGCGTGTCCGGCTACTTCCTCCGGTCGAGGAACGCGAGCATCGCCGCCCTGGCCTCCTCGGAGCCGAACAGCCGCGCCGACAGGGCCGCCAGGTCGGCCCCCTGCTCCTCGATGCGCGCGACGAGGTGCCGCCCGATCAGCTGCTTGGTCTCGCGCAGACCCTGCGGGTTGCCCTGCGCGAGGGCTGCGCAGACCTCCGCCACCCGCGCGTCCAGCTCGTCCTCGGTGACCGCCTCGGTGACCAGGCCGGTCGTCGCCGCGGTGGCGCCGTCGAAGACCTCACCGCCCAGGAAGGTCAGCGCCAGCGAGCGGTCGGTCATCCGCGGCACCACGGTCAGCGAGATCGCCGCCGGGGTGAGGCCCAGGCGCACCTCGGTGAAGGCGTACGTCGCGTCGGCCGCGGTGATGGCGACGTCGGAGGCGGCGACGATGCCGATGCCGCCCGCGCGCACGGCGCCGTGCACACGGGTCACGACCGGCTTGGCGAGGGTGACGATCCGTCGCTGGAGCTCCACCAGCACCCCGGCCGCCTTCTCCATGCCCTCGCCGCTCGCCTCGGACAGGTCGGCGCCGGAGCAGAACGTGCGGCCCTCGGCGCGGATCAGCACCACCATGATCTCGGCGTCGTCCTCGGCGCGCCCCAGGCCGTCGTACAGCTCGGAGACCAGCTGCTTGGAGAGCGCGTTGCGATTGTGCGGGGAGGCCAGGGTCAGCGTGGCGACCCCGGTGCCGGCATCGGCGTCGTAGTGGACGAGCTCGGTCACGTGGTCTCCCGGTGGTCGCTGGTCGTCAGTAGGACTTGGGCAGGCCGAGCGAGTGCATGCCCACGAAGTTGAGGATCATCTCCCGGGAGACCGGGGCGATCCGGCCGGCGCGGGCGGCGACGAGCAGGCCGGCCACACCGTACTCCTGGGTGATCCCGTTGCCGCCGTGCGCCTGCACGGCCCGGTCGGCCGCGTCGCAGGCGGCCTCGGCGGCGGCGTACTTCGCCATGTTGGCCGCCTCGCCGGCGCCCGCGTCGTCGGCGTCGTAGAGAGCGGCGGCCTTCTGGGTCATCAGCCGGGCCAGCTCGATCTCGATCTTGGACTGCGCCAGCGGGTGGGCGAGGCCCTGGTGGGTGCCGATCGGGGCGCCGAAGACCTCGCGCTCCTTGACGTAGGCGACCGCCTTGTCGAGGGCGTAGCGCGCCAGACCGGTCGAGAACGACGCCGCCATGATCCGCTCGGGGTTGAGCCCGGCGAAGAGCTGGAGCATCCCCGCGTCCTGATCACCCACGAGGGCGTCCGCCGGCAGCGTGACGTCGTCGATGAAGACGGTGAACTGCTGCTCGGGGCTGACGATCTCCATCGCGATCGGCTGGTACTCGAAGCCGGCGGCATCGGTCGGCACCACGAACAGGCAGGGGCTGAGCTTGCCCGAGCGGGCATCCTCGGCGCGGGCGACGACGAGCACGTTGTCGGCCTCGTCGACACCGGAGATGTAGATCTTGCGCCCGGTGAGGACCCAGCCGCCGCCGTCCTCCTCGGGTCGGCGACGTGCGGTCGTGGTGATGTTGTGGGAGTTGGTGCCGGCGTCCGGCTCGGTGATCGCGAACGCCATCGTCGAGGTGCCGTCGGCGATCCCAGGAAGCCAGCGTCGCTTCTGCTCGTCGGTGCCGAAGCGGCTGATCACGGTGCCGCAGATGGCCGGGGAGACCACCATCATGAGCAGCGGGCAGCCCTGGGCGGCGAGCTCCTCGCAGACCGCTGCCACGTCGCCGATGCCGCCACCGCCGCCGCCGTACTCCTCGGGGATGTTGACCCCGAGATAGCCGTGCTTGCCGATGTCGAGCCACAGGTCGGTGGTCTTGCCGCCGCTGCGCGCCTGCGCGGTGAAGTAGTCGCGGCCGTAGCCGCTGGCGAGCTTCTTCACGGCCGCACGCAGCGCCTGTCGCTCCTCGGTCTCGGTGAACGGGGTCTGGGTCATGCTTCCTCCAAGTCTTCGGGGGTCGAGCTCGTCGAGACCACGGCCACGACGTCCCCGGCGGCGACCTGGTCACCGACGGAGGCGGGGATCTCGGTGACGGTGCCGGAGTGCGGCGCGGCCACGGTGTGCTGCATCTTCATCGCCTCGAGCACCAGCACGGGCGCCCCGGCCGTGACCTCGGCGCCGACCTCGACGGCCACCGCGACGACCGTGCCGGGCATCGGGGCGAGCAGGGAGCCGGAGGCCACCTGGTCGGCGGGGTCGACGAAGCGCGGGGTACGGCGCAGGGAGACGTGCCCCAGCGACGACTCGACGTCGACCCGGACGCCGACGACGTGCACGGTGAAGCGGCTCGTCACAGTGCCTTCGACGACGCCGATGCTCCCGTCGGCGTTGACCACGCCGTGGAGCCCGGCGTCGGAGCGGAAGCCGTCCCGCCCGCCGTACCACTGCACCAGAACGTCGTTGCCGTCGAGCTCGAAGCGGGTCTCTTGCGGGGTCGAGACGACGTTGCGCCAGCCGGCCGGGATCGCAGCCTGCACGCGCCGCGGCGCCCGCGCGGCCAGGGCGACGGCCGCCGCGAAAGCGGCCCGCGCCACTGTGTCGGGTTCGGACGCCCGGGGTGTGAGCGTGCCGAGGTGGTGCCGGTCGAGGAAGTCGGTGGTGAGGTCCTCGTCGAGGAAGCGCGGGTGCCGCAGCACCTCGACAAGCAGGTCACGGTTGGTGCGCACGCCGTGCACCTCGGTGCGTTCGAGCGCCGCCGCGAGCCGCCGCGCGGCAGCCCGGCGGGTCGGCGCCCTGGCGATGACCTTGGCGATCAGGGCGTCGTAGTGGGTGACCGATCTCGTCGCCGGCGCCGAAACCGGCATCGAGCCTGATGCCGTGACGTGGCAGGTGGTCGAACTCCGCGATCACCCCCGGGACCTCGAAGCGAGTCAGGCGGCCGCTCTGCGGCCGGTAGCCGGCGGCCGGGTCCTCGGCGTAGAGCCGCACCTCGATCGCGTGGCTGGTCGGGTCGCTGTGGAAGACCACCGGCGGGCCGCCCTCGGCGATCCGCACCTGCTGCTCGACGAGGTCGAGCCCGGTCAGCACCTCGGTGACCGGGTGCTCGACCTGGAGCCGGGTGTTCATCTCCAGGAAGTAGACGTCCTGCCGGTCGCCGGAGTCGCGCAGCAGGAACTCCACCGTGCCGGCGCCGACGTAGCCGATGGTCGCCGCGGCGGTGACCGCCGCGGCGTGCAGGGTCTCGCGGACACCGTCGAGGAGCCACGGCGCGGGCGCCTCCTCGACCACCTTCTGGTGGCGCCGCTGGATCGAGCAGTCCCGGTCGCCGACCACGACGACGTTGCCGTGCCGGTCGCCGAGCACCTGCACCTCGACGTGGCGGCCGCGCTCGACGTAGGGCTCGACGAAGACGGTGCCGTCGCCGAAGGCCGACGCCGCCTCCGCGGAGGCGCGCTCCACCTGGGCAGGGAGCTCGGCGAGGTCACGCACCACGCGCATGCCGCGACCTCCACCACCGGCCGCCGCCTTGACCAGCACCGGCAGGTCGGCTGCCGTCACCACAGCAGGGTCGAGCTCGGGCAGCACCGGCACCCCCGCATCGGCCATCAGCTTCTTGGCGGTGGTCTTCGAGGCCATCTGCTCCATCGAGTCGGGGGTGGGTCCGACCCAGGTGAGACCGGCCTCGACCACCTGCCGGGCGAAGGCCGCGCTCTCGGACAGGAAGCCGTAGCCGGGGTGGATCGCATCGGCACCAGCAGCGAGGGCCGCCGCGACCAGCAGGTCGCCGCGCAGGTAGGTCTCGGCCGGGACGCTGCCCGGAAGGCGGCAGGCGACGTCGGCCTCGGCGACGTAGGGCAGTCCGGCGTCGGCGTCGGAGTGCACCGCGACCGTGCTGATCCCGAGCCGGCGGCAGGTCGCGAACACCCGGCGCGCGATCTCGCCGCGGTTGGCCACGAGCAGTCGCTGCACGGTGGTTGAGGAGCGAGCTTGCGAGTGTCTCGAAACCATCTGCATCACATCCTGAAGACGCCGAAGCGGTCGGTGCCCTCGATGGGAGCGTTCTCGATCACGGACAGGCAGATGCCGAGCACGGTGCGGGTGTCGCGCGGGTCGATGACGCCGTCGTCGTAGACCATCCCGGAGAGGAAGAACGGCAGGCTCTGCTCCTCGACGGACTGCTCGATGAACGTGCGCATCTGGGCGTCGCCGTCCTCGTCGTAGGGCTGTCCCTTGCGAGTCGGCTGCCTGCCGAGCGACGATCGAGAGCACCCCCGCGAGCTGCGCCGGACCCATCACGGCGGACTTGGCCGAGGGCCAGGTGAACAGGAAGCGCGGGTCGTAGGCGCGACCGCACATGCCGTAGTTCCCGGCGCCGTACGACGCGCCCATCATGATCGAGAGGTGCGGCACGGTGGAGTTGCTGACCGCGTTGATCATCATCGCGCCGTGCTTGATGATGCCGCCCTGCTCGTAGTCCTTGCCGACCATGTAGCCGGTGGTGTTGTGCAGGAACAGCAGCGGTACGTCGATCTGGTTGGCGAGCTGGATGAACTGCGCGGCCTTCTGTGACTCCTCGCTGAACAGCACGCCCTGGGCGTTGGCGAGGATGCCGATCTGACGCCCGTGCAGCGAGGCCCAGCCGGTGACCAGCGAGCTGCCGTAGAGCGGCTTGAACTCGTCGAAGGCCTGCTCGTTGCCCGGGCCGGTGCCGTCGCAGACACGGGCGATCACCTCGCGGGGGTCGAACGGCTCCCTGAGGTCGGTCGGCACCAGGTCGAGCAGTCCGTCGGGGTCGCGGTCGGGCTCGGCGTAGGTCGTCGCGGGTGGCGGCACGGCCTTGCGATGGTTGAGCCGGGCGACGATCCGCCGTCCGAGCCGGATCGCGTCGTGCTCGTCGAGCGCGAGGTAGTCGGCGAGCCCGGAGGTGCGCGCGTGCATCTCGGCACCGCCGAGCGACTCGGCGTCGGACTCCTCGCCGGTGGCCATCTTGACCAGCGGTGGGCCACCGAGGAACACCTTGGCCTGCTCCTTGACCATCACGACGTAGTCGCTCATGCCCGGCACGTAGGCCCCACCGGCGGTCGAGTTGCCGAACACCAGCGCCACCGTCGGGGTCTTCTCCGCCGAGGCCCGGGTGAGGCCGCGGAACATCGCGCCGCCCGGGATGAAGATCTCCTTCTGGGTGGGCAGGTCGGCGCCGCCGGACTCGACGAGGTTCACCGTGACGAGTCGGTTCTCGCGGGCGATCTGGGCTGCGCGCTGCACCTTCCTCAACGTCCAAGGGTTGCTGGCACCGCCGCGCACGGTCGGGTCGTTGGCGATCACCAGGCACTCGACCCCGGAGACGACGCCGAGACCGGTGACCACCGAGGCGCCGACCGCGAAGTCCGACCCCCACCCGGCGAGTGGGGACAGCTCGAGGAACGCGGAGCCCTCGTCGAGGAGCAGCTCGATGCGTTCCCGCGCCGTCAGCTTGCCGCGCCGGCGGTGCCGCTCGACGTACTTCTCCCCGCCGCCGGCCACCGCCTTGGCGTGCTCCATGTCGAGGGCGGCGATCTTCTCGAGCATCGCCTCTCGGTTGCTGCTCACGTCGCCCCCGGGGCTTGCGGTTTGGTCCCCAACCGCAGCTTTCGGGTGGCTGCGTCTGCAGTTTGTGACCAATCGGCGTAGCCGAGCAGGCGTGCGTTCAGGTCGGTGAGCACCTCGGTGGCTCCTCCTCCGATGCCGAGCACCCGGGCGTCGCGGTAGTGCCGCTCCACCTCGGTGCCGTGCAGGTAGCCGCTGCCGCCGAAGAGCTGGACGGCCTGGCTGACCACCCACTCGGCGCACTCGACGGCGGTGGCCTTGGCGTGCAGCGCCTCGACGAGCGGCTGCTCCCCCGCGACGTGGCGGCGGGCGACCTCACGGGTGTAGCTGCGCGCGACGTCGACACGCCGGTGCATCTCCACGAGGCGGTGCCGGACCACCTGGTTGGCGACGAGCGGTTGGCCGAAGGTGTCGCGTTCCCGGGCGTACGCCGCCGCCAGGTCGAGCGAGCGCTGCGCGATGCCGTAGCCGTGCGCGGCCAGTGCGAGCCGCTCGACGACGAAGGCCTGCGCGATCTGGGCGAAGCCGGTGCCCTCCCCACCGACCAGGTTGGAGACAGGCACGCGGACATCGGTGAACGAGAGCTCCGCGGTGTCGGAGCAGTGCCAGCCCATCTTGGCCAGCGACCGGGTGACCGCGAAGCCGGGAGTGCCGCTCTCGATCACCAGCAGGCTGATGCCGCCGTGGCCGGCTCCGCCCGTGCGCACGGCGGTGGTGACGAAGTCCGCGCGCACCCCCGAGGTGATGAAGGTCTTGGCACCGTCGACGACGTAGTGGTCGCCGTCGCGGCGCGCGGTGGTGCGCAGCCGGGCGACGTCGGAGCCACCGCCGGGCTCCGTGATCGCGAGGGCGCCGATCGTCTCGCCGGCGAGGGTCGGTCGGACGAAACGGTCGACCAGGTCGGCGTCCCCGGACGCCACGATGTGCGGCAGCGCGATCCCGCTGGTGAACAGGGCGGCGAGCAGACCGCTGGACGCGCCGGCCTCGGTGAACGCCTCGGAGACGGCCAGGGCGTCGAGGAAGGTGCCGCCGCTGCCGCCCAGCTCCTCAGGGACGCCGAGGCCGAGCAGCCCGAGCTTCGCCGCGGCGACGTGCAGCTCGCGTGGCACCGCACCCGCGTCCTCCCAGACCTGCAGGTGCGGTGCCACCTCACTGAGCACGAAGGCGCGCGCTGTCTCGCGCAGCGCCTCCTGCTCCGCGCTCCAGAAGCCGTTCACAGCAGCTCCTCCGGCACGTCGACGTACCGCGACCGGACCCACTCGCCGAGCGCCTTGGCCTGCGGGTCGAAGCGGCTCGACGCGCGCGACCCCGTCGCCGAGCAGGCCGTGGAGCACCACGTTGACCCCGCCGAGGTTTGCCAGCGCGTGCACCTCGATGTCGAGCGTCGCGGCCTCCGGCACCAGGCGGCGGATGACGTCGGGGGTGATGGTGGCGAGCAGCCAGCGCACCCGATCGGGCCGGGCGCCTGCATCGATGGCCCAGAGGCCGAGGTTGGCATCGCCCCCCTTGTCGCCCGAGCGCGCGTGCGCGACCCGTCCGAGCGGCATACGTCGAGACGCGCCTCCGGGGAGTTGAGACGCGCCTCCGGGGAGTTGAGACGTGCCTCCGGGATGCTCATACGTGCGCTTGGGGGGCGACGGAGGAGGCCCCGCCGGTCCAGCAGCCGCCGAGCTGCGATCCTCGCCCGACCCGGAGGCCCCTTCGGGAGGCTCACCTCCCTCGCTCCTGAGGACAGGCCCGTCACGCACGACCCGCCGCGAGACCTGGTGGGAATCCGGCCTCTCGGCCTTGGTGAGGTGGTGGACGGTGCCGGCGGCGCCGGCGGGCAGGGCGTCGCGCGGCACGAAACCCGCACGATAGACGGCGTACGGCGTCGCGGGGGCGGGCGTCGCGGTGAGGGTGAAGCCGGGGTAGGAGCCGAGCGCGAGCTCGACGAGTGGCGCCGTGAACGCCCGGTCCACGACAGCTGCGTCGGCGTCGCGCACGGTGACCCGGAGCCGGGAGGACGCGGCCTCCTCGCTGTCCGCGTCGGCCCGGTCGGTGCGGGCCAGCGACCACTCCACCTCGGCCGGGCGCCCGGTCGGCGAGGCGTCGAGCGCTGCCTCGACCTGGGCCCGCGCCCAGGCGGCCTTGTCCTCCAGGTCGAGCCCGACGACGACCAGCTCGGCGCTGTTGCGGTAGCCGCCGAGGAAGTTGAGACACACCTTCAGCGACGCGGGCGGCGCCGAGCCGCGCACGCCGCTGATCGCGACCCGGTCGGGCCCTGCGTCGGCGAGCTCGATGCTGTCGAGGTGGGTGGTGACGTCGGGGCCGAGGTAGGCCGGCCCCTGCACCTCGTACATCAGCTGGGCCGTCACGGTCTCGACGGTGACCACGCCGCCGGTGCCCTCGTGCTTGGTGATGACGCAGGAGCCGTCGGCCTCGAGCTCGGCGATCGGGAAGCCGAGCGGCCGGGCGCGGGACGCGGCGGTCAGGTCCACGAAGCCGGAGAAGTTGCCGCCGGTCGCCTGCGTGCCGCACTCGATGACGTGGCCGGCGACGGTGGCGCCGGCGAGGGCGTCCCGGTCGGCCGGGTCCGCGGACTCGGAGAGGGACCAGCCGAAGTGCGCGAGCGCCGGTCCGACGACCAGGGACGCATCGGTGACCCGGCCGGTCACGACGACGTCGGCTCCGTCGCGGAGCGCCTCGGCGATCGCGGCCGCGCCGAGATAGGCGTTGGCGGTGAGGGGTCGACCCAGCCGCTCGTCGACGAGCCCCAGCACATCGAGATCGCCCCGCAGGTCGTCGCCGTCGACGTAGGCGATGCCGGGCGCGAGCCCGAGCCCACCGGCGACCTCGGCCAGCCGGTCACCGAGGCCGCGGGGGTTGAGCCCTCCCGCGTTGGTGACGATCCGGACGCCCTGCTCGAGAGCCAGACCGAGGCAGTCCTCGGCCTGCCGGACGAAGGTGCGCGCATAGCCGAGCGAGGGGTTCTTGAGCTGGTCCTTGCCGAGGATCAGCATGGTCAGCTCGGCCAGGTAGTCACCGGTCAGCGCGTCCAGCGGCCCGCCGCTCAGCATCTCCCGCATCGCGGAGAGCCGGTCGCCGTAGAAGCCGCTGGCGTTGCCGATGCGGTAGGTCATGCCAGCCCCTTCGAGGGCCGACCGGCGCCCGCAGGCCCGGCGAAAGCCTGCGCGATGTCCAGCCACCGGTCCGCGTCCCGGCCGACGGCGACGAGGTCGGTGTCGGCGCGGTGCACCCGCTGGGTGACCAGGAGCGCGAAGTCGTACGCCGACCCGCGGACACTCTGATCGGCGTCGGCCGGTCCGTCCTCGTGGCTGCCGCCGCCCGGCAGGGTCAGCACGACGTGGATCGGCTCGGTGGGGACCTCGAGGCCACGACCGGCGAAGGCGAAGCCGCGGGTGCGGATGCCGAGGTGGACCACGTGGCGCACCCCGTCGTCTCGACCGAGCGTGACGCCGAGCGCGTCGGCCACGTCGCGCGCGTGCGCCCAGGTCTCCATGAAGCGAGCGGTCGCCATCGACGTGGGGCTCATCGGCGGCCCGTACCAGGGCAGGCGCTCACCCTCGGGGTGGGCCCGGAGCGCCTGGGCCAGCGCCGTTCGCGCCGCCCGCCACCGGTCGAGGATCTCCAGCCCCGCGGCTGCCGCGCCGGCCCGCGCCTCGGCGTCGACGAACCCGTCCGGGTCGGCCAGCGCGGCAAGCATCGAGGCGTCCCAGGCCGGCTTGTCGGTCGCGGACCGGAGCGCGGTCTCGTCGGTCCAGGCCAGGTGGACGACCTGGTGGGCGACGTCCCACCCGGCCGCGGGCGTCGGCCGTCGCCAGCCGGTCTCGTCGTCCGGGAGCGCCGCCACGAGGCCGTCGAGCTGGGCGCACTCCGCCGCCAGGTCGGCGAGCACCGTGTCGAGGGTGCTCACGGGGTGTCTCCGGTGACGCGGGCGTCGAGCACCCGCGCCCACTCGTCGAGGATCCGGTGGCGGCGGGCGCCGTCATCGGTGAGAGTGGCGGCCAGGCCGAGCCCGCGCACCAGGTCGAGAGTCGCCTGGACCAGCTCGCGGACGCCGGGCTCGGACTCGTCGACGCCGAGCAGCTCGACGGTGTGCCGATGGGTCTCGCGGCCGATCCGCTGCTCCAGCGGCCCGACCGCGGCGTGCAGCTCTGGGTCTGTGCGGGCGGCGACCCAGAGCTCGAGAGCCGCCGTGAAGACCGGGCTGGTGAAGTGGTCGGCCAGCATCGTCAGCACCGCCCGGGTGCGGCGCCGACCGCCTGGCAGGCGTGCCGCCGCCTCGCGCAGCTCCGCCCCGCGCACGTGGGAGAGGTGCTCGACGGCAGCGACCACGAGCGCCGACTTGCTCGGGAAGTGGTGCAGCTGCGCCCCGCGGCTGACGCCTGCCCGCTGGGAGACGAGCGTGGTCGACGTACCGCTCCAGCCGCGTTCGACCAGGCACTCCACGGTCGCCTCGAGAAGCCGCTGCCGCATCACGCGGGAGCGCTCCTCCTGGGGCACCCGGCCGGCGGTGCTGCTGGCGGTGACGGACATGGGCACATCGTGCTGCCCGACGAACAAACAGTCAAGGCTGACTGTTTGTTGTCGCGGTGCACAGGTTTCGAGACGCTCGCTTCGCTCGCTCCTCAACCACCGGTTGCCGCTCGCTCCTCAACCACCGGTTGCCGCTCGCACTTCAACCACCGGTTGCCGCTCGCACTTCAACCTCCGGGGGCGGGGTGGAGGATGGTGCCGTGCAGACACAGCTGAGGCGGGCGACGACCGCGGACCTCGCGGCCCTGCGGGACCTCGAGCGCGCGGCCAACCTCGCTGCCCTGGGCCACGTGTTCCCACCTGAGCGCTTCCCGTTCCCCGAGTCCGCCGTGCTGGCGCGCTGGTCCCTGGTGCTCGACGAGCCCGGCGTCACCACGCTGGTCGCGACCGGACACGACGACGGGTCGCTGGTCCTGTTCGCGGCCTACGACGCGGAGACGCTGCGCCACCTGGCGGTCCATCCCGATCACTGGGGGCAGGGACTGGCCTCGAGGGCGATCGGCGAGGCGTTGCGGGCGATGGCGGAGCAGGGCTGCGCGCACGCGTCGCTGTGGTGCCTGGAGGAGAACCACCGGGCGCGTCGGCTCTACGAGCACCTCGGCTGGAGCCCGGAGGCGGAACGGCGCGAGGCGCCGTGGCCGCCGCACCCGATCGAGATGCGCTACTCGCGACCGACCCTCACCACGGACCTCTGATGGCAGCGACGGGACCCGCCCCCGGGACGGTGGGCTGCCAGGGCACCGGCGAGCCCTTCGTCCGCGCCGGTACGCCGGCGGGCAACTGGGTGCTGCTGGCCGTCGTGCTGGGCTCCGGGATGGCCTTCATCGACGGTTCGATCGTCAACGTCGCGCTCCCCAGGATCGGCGACGACCTCGACGCCGACGTCAGCGAGCTGCAGTGGATCGTGAACGCCTACCTGCTCTCGCTGGCCTCGCTGATCCTGGTCGGTGGCGGCCTCGGGGACCGGTTCGGCCGACGCCGGCTCTTCCACATCGGGATCGGCTGGTTCGGCGCGGCGTCTCTGCTCTGCGCCATCGCCCAGACCCCCGACCAGCTGGTCCTGGCCCGGCTCGTGCAGGGCATCGGCGGCGCCCTGCTGACCCCGGGCAGCCTCGCGATCATCCAGGCCTCCTTCCGACCGGCCGACCGCGGCAAGGTGATCGGCCAGTGGGCCGGACTCGGCGGCGTCGCGGCCGCCATCGGGCCGCCCGTGGGTGGCTGGGTGATCGAGACGGCGAGCTGGCGCTGGATCTTCCTGGCCAACGTGCCGCTCGCCATCGCGATCGTGGTCGTCGGCGTACGGCACGTGCCGGAGAGCCTGGACCCGGACGCGAAGCGCGGCTACGACGTGCTCGGCTCGGCGCTGGGGGTCATCGGGCTGGGCGGCGTCACCTTCGCGCTCATCGAGGCGTCGTCGTCGTGGGCGCTTCCCTTCGGCGCCGCCGGAGTGGCCGCGCTCGCCGGCTTCCTGCTGGTCGAGTCGCGCAGCACCCACCCGCTGATGCCCCTGCACCTGTTCGGCTCGCGGGTCTTCAGCGTGGCCAACGCGATGACGCTGGTGGTGTACGGCTCGCTGGGCGCGATGACGTTCTTCCTGGTGCTCCAGCTGCAGGTCGTGGTGGGGTACGCCCCCTGGCAGGCGGGCCTGGCGACGCTGCCGATGACCGTCGTGATGGCACTGCTGTCGTCGCGCTCGGGGGCGCTCGCAGCCAGGATCGGCCCCCGGTTGCAGATGTCCTTCGGCCCCCTGCTGTGCGCCGGGGGCGTCCTGTGGCTCGCGTGGGTCGATGTCGGGAGCAGCTATCCGCTGCACGTGCTGCCCGCGCTCACGCTGTTCTCCTTCGGCATGGTCTCGCTCGTCGCGCCGCTGACGACGAGTGTGCTGGCCGCCGCGCCCGACCGGTACGCCGGCGTGGCGAGCGGGATCAACAACGCGGTGGCGCGCACCGGGTCGCTGCTCGCCGTCGCGGCCCTGCCCGGGCTGGTCGGGCTGGCCGGCGCCGACTACGCCGAGCCTGCGGTGTTCGACACGGGCTACGAGAAGGCGATGCTGGTCTGCTGCGTGCTGCTGGTGATCGGCGGCGTGGTCAGCTTCGTCGGGCTGCCGAGGCACGCGAGCGAAGTCGCGCCCACGCCGAGCTGACCTGGGTCGCCTCGGGCACGAGCCGGGACCGTCCGGCGCGTCGCTCGCGGGCGATCTCGACGCGGTACTTGTGGAAGTCCACCTGGATGGTGTGCCGCTTCGAGGCGACGTACCGCTTGTGCAGCGCCTCGTCGAACTGGCGGATCTGCCGGCGCATCTCGTCGTACGACGGCAGGGCGGCCTCGCCGGTCAGCAGGTCGGCCACCCAGCGGGCCTGAGCCTCCGCCAGCGGCATCACCGCCCCGAGCGGCTGGACCAGTCCCACGAAGTAGAGGCCCGGGTGGTCGGGGTCGACGACCCGGCGGTAGAGGTCGACGTGGTTGTCGGTGGCGCGCACGACCCGGCCGTCGAGGAACGGGAAGCTCACCTTGTAGCCGGTGCAGTAGATGACCACGTCGATCTCGTGGGCGGAGCCGTCGACGAAGAAGACCTTGGAGCCCTCGAAGCGGTCGATCGTCGGCAGCACGGTCAGGTCGCCGTGGCCGAGCCGGGACAGCAGGTCCTCGCTGACCGTCGGGTGGGCGTGCAGCACCCGGTGGTCGGGGCGCGGCAGGCCGTAGTCGGTGACGTCGCCCTGCGAGATCCGCAGCATCGAGCGCAGCAGCACCTGCTGCACCGGCAGCGGCATCCGGGCCGCCGGGCCGCCGGTGAGGTGGTCGGTGGGCATCCCGAAGATGAACTTCGGCACGATGTGTGCCCCGCGCCGCATCGCCAGATAGGTCCTCTCGGCGACCCGCGAGGCCTCCACCGCGATGTCGGTCGCGGAGTTGCCGATGCCCAGGACCAGCACGCGCTTGCCCTCGAGGATCTCGGGTGTCTTGTAGTAGTGGGCGTGGATCTGGGTGCCGGGGAAGGTCTCGTTGCCCGGGAACGACGGCTCCGGCCAGCGCGGGTCCCAGTGGTGACCGTTGGCCACGATGACGCTCTCGTAGTGCAGTGTCTCGGGCTCGCTGGACTCGTTGTGCTCGTTGCGGGTGCGGATGGTGACGTCGTAGCCGTCGGACCGGGGCGCCACCTTGGCCACCTCCGTCCGGAACCGGATCCGGTCCCGGAAGCCGAAGTGGTCCACGAAGTCGTCGAAGTACTGAGCGATCTGCCAGTGGTTCGGGTAGTCCGGCAGGTCCTCGGGCATCGGGTAGGCGGCGTACTCCATCATCTGGCGGGAGGTGTTGATGTGCAGCGACCGGTAGGCGGAGGACAGCCCGTTGTCGTTGTCGTAGCGCCAGTTGCCGCCGACCTGGCTGCCGATCTCGAAGACGTCGACGCTGATGCCACGCGCGAGCAGGACCTGGGCGGCAGTGATGCCCGACGACCCGGCCCCGATGATGGCGGCTCGAGCCGAGGGCGACGTCATGGCGGCCGGATCCCCCCTGGGACGGTGGTCAGTGAAAGGCCCACACTGCCAGAAGCATGCCCCCCTGACGATCCGTCTATCGTCGTAGTCTGCGGTGGTGCCCTTTCCTTCACCACCCTGGGACCTGTCAGCGCAGATGTGGTTGTCGGTCTTCCGGCTGCCGTCGGCCGCCGGGGTGTCGCACCCCCCGGGGATGTACGGCGCCGCGTTCGTCTCCTACGAGCAACCGGGGCCGCTCACCTACCGCGAGCTGCTGGTCGCGCGCCTGCTCGACACCAGGAGCCGCAGGGTCCGGATCACCGACATCTGGGTCGACTCGGCGCCCTCCCGCGACGCCGGCCGGGTGCTGTGGGCGATCCCGAAGAGCCTCGCCGAGCTCGACCTGGAGGAGACGCGGGTCGGGCCGACCGCCCACACCGCCTTCGCCGCGCGGGTCGACGGGGCCGAGGTGGCGGCAGGTCAGTTCGCGTCCACCCCGGGCGCGGCCCTGGTGCGGGCACCGTTCTCCGCCAGCACCTCGCAGCTGCGGGGTGGGCCGGGGGACGACTCCGGGGCGGGGGCGGGCGAAGAGGTGGTGACGCCGATGCGCGGTTCCGCCCGCACGCTCCCGGCGCTGGGCACCTGGGACTTCGCTGCCGACGGTCCGCTCGGCTTCCTGCACGGGCGTCGGCCGCTGGTGTCGTTCCGGCTCCGCGACGTACGCGTGCGCTTCGGGTGAGCCGGGCGCTGGCTGTAACGCGGGGTTATGGACGCTCAACACGAGGTGTGCCGGGTGTTGAGCGTCTATAACCCCGCGTTACAGCTGGTCGGGGTCGGGGTCGGGGTCGGCGTTGTCGTCGGCGGCCCGCCGCGAGGCGTCGCGGATCTCGAAGAGCTCGGTGGCCAGACCGCCGACGGCGCGGGCGACGTCACGGACGGCGCCGGTGACGATGCCGGTCACGACGCCGACCGCGTCGGCGGTGGCCTCGACCGAGTCCTGCAGCGCGTCCTTGCGGATCTCGCCCTTGCCGATGCGGTCCTTCATGGCGCCATTGTCGGGCATCGCCGTCAGGCAGCGGCGCGCAGGCCGTCGACGGTGAAGCTCGCGCCCTGGTCGCCGGTCTGCCCGCGGCGACCGGGCAGCGCGAGCCGGCAGATCTTGCGGGCGACCGAGCCGAGCTGCTGGGAGAGCGAGCCGGTGTTGTAGTCCAGGCCGTACTTCTCGCACAGGGCCCTGACCTCCGGCGCGATCATCGGGTAGCGCCGCGCCGGGAGGTCGGGGAAGAGGTGGTGCTCGATCTGGTGCGAGAGGTTGCCGGTCATCACGTGGAAGAGCCGGGAGCCGGTGATGTTGGCCGAGCCGAGCAGCTGGCGGACGTACCAGCGGCCGCGGGTCTCGTCCTCGGTCTCCTCCTCGCTGAACGTCGCGACGCCGGCGGGGAAGTGGCCGCAGAAGATGATCCCGAAGGTCCACACGTTGCGGACCAGGTTGGCCGTGGCGTTGCCGACCAGCGTCGGGACGAAGAGCGGCCCGGTCAGCGCCGGGAAGAGGACGTAGTCCTTCAGGGTCTGGTTGCGGACCTTGCGGATCATCCCGCGGTGCAGGTGCTTGGTGTCGGCCCAGGTGCGCCGGCCCGCGGTGATCTCCTCGATCTCCAGGTCGTGCAGCAGCACGCCCCACTCGAAGAACAGCATCAGCAGCGTCGCGTAGACCGGGTTGCCCAGGTAGTAGGGCCGCCACGCCTGGTCCTCGTCCATCCGCAGGATGCCGTAGCCGATGTCGCGGTCCTTCCCGAGAATGTTGGTGAAGGTGTGGTGGATGTAGTTGTGGGACCACTTCCACTGCTCGCTGGGGCACATCGTGTCCCACTCGTACATCCGCGAGTTGAGCGCCGGGTCGCCCATCCAGTCGTACTGGCCGTGCATCACGTTGTGACCGATCTCCATGTTGTCGAGGATCTTGGAGATGCTCAGCGACGCGACGGCGAGCGGCCAGGCCGGCGGCACGTAGAACAGCGCTCGGCCGGCGACCTCGAAGGCGCGCTGGGCCCTGACGACCGTGCGGATGTAGGTCGCGTCGTCCTCGCCGAGGCTGTCGATGAGGCGGGTGCGCAGCGCGTCGAGCTCGGTGCCGAACTCCTCGATCTGCTCGTCGGTGAGGGTCACGTGCGTGGTGGGGGTGGTGGTCATGGGGTCCTCCTCGGAGGCGGGGTCAGAGCGCGAGGGCGCAGTCGCCCACGGGCTGGTTGACGCAGATCTGGATGTCCTCGTCGGGCAGCGAGGACTCGGCACCGGTGACGACGTTGCGCACGGTGCCTTCGCTCTTGCGGGCGGTGCAGGAGAAGCAGATGCCCATCCGGCAGCCGTAGGCCGGGGTCAGCCCGGCGGCCTCGGCCTGCTCGAGCAGGGTGGCGCCGGAGTTGGCCGCGGTGGTGCCGGCCTTCTCGTAGGTCACGGCCCCCTCGGCGTCGCCGGTGGCGACCGTGGGCGTCTTGAAGTACTCGACGCGCAGCTCCTGCGAGCCGTCGTACGCCGCCTGGACGGCCTCGATCAGCGGGGCCGGCCCGCACGCCCAGGTGGGCACGTCGCGGTAGCCGGGCACGAGCCGCTCGAGGTAGGCCGGGCTGAGGGAAGGGTCGCCCAGCTCGGGGTGCAGGAGGTGCACGTCGACGCCGTAGCCGGAGCGCCCGATCAGCTCGAGCTCGTCGGCGTAGATCTGGTGCTCGGGGCTCTGCGCGTAGTGCAGGAAGGTGACCCGGCCGCGGTGGGTGCGGCGCTGCAGGCTGCGCAGCATCGCCATCACCGGGGTGATCCCGGAGCCGCCGGAGATGAGGACGAGGTGCGGCGGCACCTGCGCGGGGAGGACGAAGTCGCCCTCGGCCTGCGAGAGGTGCACGACCTGACCGGGCCGCGCCTCGGTGGCCAGGTAGCGCGAGACCACCCCGTCGGGGTTGGCGCGCAGCGTGATCGTGAAACGGTCACCGGCGCGGGAGTCGGGGCTGGAGACGGAGAAGACGCGGGTGGTACGCCGGGCGCCGGGCACCTCGATGCCGAGCTGGACGTGCTGGCCGGCGGTGTGGCCACGCCAGGTCCAGGTCGGCTCGAAGGTGAGGGTGGCGACCACGGGGTGACCGGGGACGTCGACCTCGCGGGTGACCTCGACGAGGCGGGCGCGCACGTCACGCGCGGCCCACATCGGGTTCACCTGCTCCAGGTAGCGGTCCACGCCGTGCGGTGAGGCGAGGGCGTCCAGGCCGGCCAGCACCGGGGACCAGAGGGTCTGGGTGGGGCTCATGGAGGGCTATTCCTTTCAGTGAACAACCGTGCACTAGAACCATGCCACCATACTGACGGTATGGTCAAGGTGACCCGCACCACCCGCCCCTCAACGAGCCCTCCTCTCACGGACGGCACAGTGGAGTGAGCTCGTCGTTCGGAGCACGCATGTGCACTCCGACCGGCGACCCCGGCTAGAGTGCGACACGTGGTGGAGCACCGTGCCGAGCGCCCCGGGAGCCGCAGCGCGCAGAAGCAGCGCACCCGGCGGGCGATCCTCGACGCCACCCTGGCGGCCGCCGGCGCGAGCAGCCTGTCCTCGGTGTCGCTGCGGCAGGTGGCCGGGCAGGCAGGGATCGTGCCGACCGGCTTCTACCGCCACTTCGCCTCCCTCGACGAGGTCGGCCTGGCCCTGGTCGACGAGTCGTTCGCCTCGCTGCGCCAGCTGCTCCGCGACGTACGCCGGGGCAGTCCCGAGATCACCAGCATCATCAGCGGGTCGGTGGCCATCCTGGTCGACCACGCCCACCGCCAGGCCGCGCACTTCCGCTTCATCGCCCGTGAGCGGGCCAGCGGTCCCCCGCAGGTGCGCGAGGCGATCCGGCACGGACTCGGGCTCTTCGAGCGCGAGCTGGCCGTCGACCTCGGCCGGCTCCCCAACTCCGAGCACTGGTCGACGGAGGACCTGCGGGTGATGGCCGACCTGATCGTGCTGACGATGGTCGCCACCGCCGAGGGCGTGCTCGACGCGCCACCCGGGCGCCCGGAGGTCGAGCAGGAGATCGTGCGCACCGCGGAGCAGCAGCTGCGGATGATCGTCGTCGGTGCTGCCAACTGGCGCTCACGCCCCTAGCCCGGTCAGGCCGGCGTGCACACGTAGTAGTCGTTGAAGGGATCGCCCTCGATCTCCTGGATGTCGACGTGTCCGAAGCCGGCCTCGTGCAGCATCGAGGTGGCGAGCTGTCGCCCCCAGACCGTGCCCAGGCCGGCACCGCCGAGGCCCAGCGACACGCTCATGCAGTGGAAGACCGAGAACGCGTAGAAGCTGGGGGCGAACGGGTTCTCGACGTTGTCGTCGACGTTGCTCGACGCCTTGATGTCGACCATCAGGAACGTCCCGCCGGGCTTGAGCGCACGTGACACCTCGCTGAGCACCTGCGCGGGGAAGGCCTGGTCGTGGATCGCGTCGAACGCGGTGACCAGGTCGAACCGACCCGGCGTGTCCAGCGCAGCGACGTCCCGCTGCTCGAACCGGGCGTTGTCCAGGCCGAGGCGGGCAGCCTCGGCGCGCGCACGCGTGACCGCCTCCTCGGAGAAGTCGTAGCCCACCAGCCGGCTGTCCGGGTACTCCCGGGCGAGCACGTTGATCGCGTGCCCGCTGCCGCACCCGATGTCCGCCACGTCGATCCCGGCACGGAGCCGTTCGCGCAGCTCGGGCACCAGCGGTACGACGGCATCGAGGAGCGTGTGATCGATGGTGGCGCGGCTGTCGGCGTCCATGAAGGCATGGAACCGTGGGTACTTGTCGTAGGACAGCCCGCCACCTCGACGCAGGCACGTGAGGATGTCCTGCTCGACCTCGGCGAGCATCGGGACGAAACCCAGGAGGCGGGCCAGGTTGTCCGGCCCGGCGTCGCTGGTCAGCCAGGCCGCGTGCTCCGGAGGCAGGCGGTAGGTGTCGTCCGCGGGGTCGTGCCGCACGACGCCGGCCACCGTGAGGCCACCGAGCCACTCCCGGACGTAGCGCTCGTTGCAGGTCGCGGACGCGGCGAGTCCGGTGCTGGTCGCCGGGCCGATCGCGTTCATCGTGTCGAACAGCCCGGCCTGGTGGCCGAGACTCACCAGGAGACCGGTGAGCGCCTCGTTCAGCATGGACAGCATGCGGTCGCCGAAAGCCCCGCGGGCAGCCTCGTCGACGGGGACGGGCACGGGGTCGGGCGAGGCTTCGATGGTGGTCATGACGACTCCTCCGGTCGGACCTGCCGTGTGCAGGCCTCTCCTCGAGAGTGGCCTCGGGCGTCACTGCGTCGCATCGACCGCATGGTGCGCCTTTGTCGGGCACGTGGTCCAGATGGTGCAGGCCGGCCGGGCATCGCGGTCGATCAGGCCTGGGTCTCCGGGACCAGGCCGTGCCGGTGGGCCCAGGCGGCCGCTTCCGTCCTTGAGCGGACGTCGAGCTTGCGGAAGATGTTGGCCAGGTGGCGTCGGACCGTCGCCTCGCTGATCGACATCGCCTCGGCGACGACCCGGTTGGCTGCCCCGGTGGCGACCTGGGCCAGCACCTCGCTCTCGCGCGCAGTGAGGGGTGTGCTGCGCACGCGTCGCGCGCGCTGCTCCGGTGCCGCGATGCCGAGTCGGCGGAGCACGGCGGAGGCCGAGTCCCGGTAGGACGTCGACTTCGCCTCGTCGCCGAGGCCGAGGTGAACCTCGGCCAGGAGGAGGTCGGTCGCGGCGGCGTCGCACCAGGCGCGCATCCTCCGCGACGCCATGGCCGCCCAGGTCAGCCTCTCGAGCGCGGCAGCGGTCTGTCCACGCGCCAGCGCGACCGCGCCGTCACAGTGGGCGGCCCAGGCCAGATATCCAGGGGTCCGGTAGGTCTCGGCCAGCTCACGCAGACTCCCCGCGGCGGCCCCGGCCGCGCGGACGTGGTCGGTGGCCAGCCCGATCGTCACCGTGGCACGCAAGAGCCGGGCACTGCGGAACGGGTCGGCGCTGGAGCGGGCCATCGCATCGCTGACCGACCCCCAGGCCGTCTCCTCGTCCCCCCGCGCGAGCTGCAGAAGCGCCAGCCCCGGTTGGGGATCCCGGCCGAGAGCATGGCCGCGCGCGTAGGCCGCCTCCGCCTCGACGAGCTCGCCGCGAAGACGGTGGCAGTCGCCCCGTTGGTACTCGACCTCCGCGACCGCCGCGACGTTCAGCTCGGCGAGGTCTCGCACGACCAGTGCCGCCTCGCGCTCGGCCGCGAGCCACTCGCCCTCGCTGACGAGCAGGGCCACCGTGTGCGCCCGGCAGACTCCGGTGAACATGACTGCGTGCTCGAAGTCCTCGAGCCACCGGTATGCCGCCCGCGACCAGAGCCGCGCCTTGTCCAGGTCGGCGACGTCGAGGCAGGCCGACACGATCATGCAGCAGATGTGGCCGGCCCACTCCGGGTCGACGAGGCCGCCGACGGCCAGCAGCATCGCCTCGTCGAAGCGAGCGAAGGCCTCGGCCACCTGGCCGCGGCGCAGCAGCACGAGGCCTTCGCCCAGCTGGCCCAGCGCCACGCTGTCGTCCGGACCGCTCTCCCGGCCGAGCCGGCAGAGGTCGGCCGCGAGCTGAGCAGCGAGGTCGAGGTGACCCTCCCCGAGTGCGAACGAGAGGTCGATGTACCAGAGCGTGCCGTGCGCCGGGCCGACCGGGATTCCTTCGAGGAGCCGACGCGCCCGGGAGAGCCAGCCGGCGGCGAGGGCCGGCTCGCCCCTCATCGCGAGCATGCCGCCGATGTCGAGAGCCTGGGTGGCGGCACGGTCGAGGTTGCCCGAGCTCAGGAACTCACGGTGGGCCGACTCCGTGATCCGCAGGCACTCGGGCACGAGGCCCAACCACCAGGCCGCGTCGGCCAGTCGGTGCAGGTCCTCGGGAACCAGTCCACCGAGGTCCTGGGCTGCGCGCAGTCCGTCGTACGCCGCGTCGTACCGGTGCTCCCGGTGCGCGGCGCGCGCACTCTCGATCAGGACCTGCTGGTCAGGGCCGCTCGACCCCACGCGACCACGGTAGACCCGCGCGGCCGGCACCGGAACCGATGGACTCCAGGCGAGGAACAGTCCCCTCGACTCCGGGCTGGGCCGCGATCTCGGCGGCGATCTCCGCAGCCGCGGCCCGGTAGACCGGATCACCGAGCAGGTCCAGGACGGCGTCGCGCACGTCGCCGGGAGTCGCGTGCACCGAGTCCAGGCCCCGACCGACGCCGAGGTCGCTCACGCGCTCGGCGTTGTGGGCCTGGTCGGCGCCCAGCGGCAGCAGCAAGGTGGGCAGCCCGTGGGCGAGAGCACCGACGACGCTGCCCGAACCGCCGTGCGAGATCACCAGGTCGCAGCCGGACAACAGCTCGGCCTGGTCGACGAACCGCTCCAGCCTCACGTGGTCGGGCTGGGGCGCGACCTCGCTCGGGTCGACGTCGCGGCCGAGGGTGGCGACGACCCGACCGGGCAGGTCGTGGAGTCCGGCCAGGACGCGCTCGATGAGATCGCCGGATCGGCTGTTGAACGACGTGCCGAGGGTGAAGTAGATGACCGGCCCGGCATCGGAGGGTCGCCGCGCCGGTGCTGCCTGCCCTGGCCGGAAGGCGAAGGATCCGGACGGCAGCGGCGAGTCCGGGTGTCGGAAGGAGGGCGGGAACGGGCACAGCACCAGGTCGCCGTCGAGCATCGCGAGCGCGCCCTCGGGGGCGAGACCGTGCTCGTCCCTGAGCTCGGCAAGCGGACCGACGACAAGGTCCCGACGAAGCAGCGACCCGGCCGCGAGCACGAGCAGCACGACGCATGGCACGCCCGCTCGCTCGGCGGCGACGCCGGACCCGAAGTCGGCCTCGTCGCGCACCAGCACGTCCGGTCTCCACCGGCGTACGACGTCGAGCACGGCGGTGGCATGGCGTCGGGCGCCACGGCGCGCGAAGCTCTCGACGAAGTCGCGCTCGTCCTGGCGCGGGTCGACGGGCTGGAGCGGAGTCAGGTCGCGGGTCGGGCCTGCCTGCTCCGGCGTGGGCACAGGTGCACCCGTCGCGATGGCCTCGAGCCCTGCCGCCCGGATGTGGTCCCCCTGCTTGCGCGACCCCGCCACCGCCACCACGTGGCCGGCCGCGGCCGCAGCGCGGGCCACAGGGATGAGTGGCTGCAGGTGACCGCGGCCGCCGATGAAGGTGAACAGGATGCGCATCTCGGGACACGCTAGCGATGGTGGCGTCAACGAGCCGGACACCTGCGGCCGAGGTTGTCGCGACAATGACCCGTCTGGGTGGTTCCGTTCACCGGGGAAGCCGCGAGGATCGGCACAAGGCCTGAGGCGCAGGCCCCGGCGGCGACGGAGGTGAACAGATGGTCGACGAGCGATCCGCCGCCGAGATCGCGCGCAACTACCCCCCGCGGAAGTCCACGATGGTGCGCCGGTGCACGGCGCCGATCGTCGGGGCGCCGGACGAGTGGCTCTTCGACCAGGTCACCGCGGAGCTGATCACCTTCCTGGCCTCGCCCGGGCTGACCCGGGACGACCTGTTCACCGCTTTCCGCGACACAGCAGGCGCTTTCGTCGTGCCCTCGCTGCACAACGCCGGCAAGGGCCGCTTCTTCCGCGGCCGAGGCGCCAAGGCAGCCCGTCGGCTCGTGGACGCCGACCCGCAGGGCTGGCTCGACGTGCTGCGCCTCAAGGACGTGGGGCCGGACCTCTACTACGACATGTTCAACCTGATGGCGGTGCGGTGGGTGCACCGGTTCGGGCAGTGCGTGCCGGTGTTCGTGACCGCCGACGGCTCACCCCTGGACGGCGTCGCTCTCACGATCGCGTCCGGGCCGGGGATCACGAGCCCGGTCGACCTGACGGTGCGGCACGGCCTCGGGCTCGATGCGACGGGTGGCGTCGTCTCCTTCCCCTCGGTCGGGGAGTACGTCGTGGCCGACGCGAGCCGGTCGATCCGGGTCGACGTACCCGTCGCCACGGCCTTCACCCGACTCGGCCTCGGCACCGGCAGCTCGCTGCGGGTCTTCCACGACCCGGAGATCGTGACCTTGTCGGTGCACCCCGCCTCGACGACCTACCCGGCCAAGCACGCGCAGTCCCAGGCGACCTACGACAAGGACGGGAACACCTGCGGCACGTGCGACAAGTTCGCGTTCGTCAAGCAGGAGGAGCTCGAGGTCGCGCCGGTGCAGACACTGACCACCGATCCCACCCAGGACAGCACGATCGTGCTGGGCCTGGCGCCGGGCCGCTACGTGGTGGCCGGCCACTCCGACCAGGGCATCGTGGTCACCACCGTGCGCGACGTCCTGATGGACGCGGCGTCGGTGCGCGAGGTCGGCCTCGACCACGGCTTCGACCTCACCCGTCTCGACGCCGACCCGCCTCCCAAGGCGTTCCTGCAGGGCAACGTGGTCCAGCAGCACCAGCAGCAGACCCGGTGGTGCGGGCTCTTCTCCCTGGCGCACGCGTTCAGCTATTGGGCACCGCTGCGCTACAACCCGATGGGCGACAACGGTCAGTGGGCGGGCGAGCACATCAAGGACGGCTGGACGTCGACCTGGCTGCACTCCCTGCTGACCTACGCCAGCCTCGGCCTGATCCCCGCGGTCGTCTCGATCTTCACCGACGACCCCTCTCCGGGCACGCTGCAGGAGACGATGACCCTCGGCGCCCGGTTCTACGGCTTCTCCGCCCAGCCCTACACCTACGACTCCCTGGGCAAGTCCGAGGCGCTCGCACAGCTCAAGCGCTGGATCCACGCCGGGGTGCCGGTCGTGGTGACGGTCGACGAGCTGATGGACCAGGGCGACGGGCACTGGAGCTCGGAGCACTACAAGGTGCTGATCGGCTACGACGACGACGCGCAGCTGCGTTACACCGACGACAACGGCGACGAGCACACCAGCACCGGCGCCTTCTACTTCCAGAACTCCGGCGGCCAGGGCGAGTCTCGCGCAGACCCCGACGTGCTCGACGCCGACCTGCGGGAGAACCATCCCGACTACCACGCAGTGCCCATCGGCAACGAGGCCGACTCCTACACGGTGTTCTGGCAGAAGTGGAAGACCGGCGGGATCCCGTCCTTCAGCGACTCGCTCTGGTGCCTGCCGATCTATCCGGTGGACTTCGTCAAGGCCTACGCCGCCAACCCGGACGCGTGAGGCGGGTCCCCTGGTCCCGGTCGAGGAAGCGACCGACGCCCAGGGTGAGCAGTCCGTGAAGTCCGAGGTTGAGTGTCGCCAGCGCCGCGGCGGCGGGGAACGACAAGGCCTGCGAGGTATCGACGATCAGGGGCCAGGACCAGGGCAGTCCGAGGCCCAGCAGCGACAACACCGCCAGCCCCGCGCCGATGTTGGCGTCCGGGGTCTCCCCCACGGTCACCGAGAGCAGGTAGTAGCCGACGCCGGCGAGGACCAGGAGCAGGTGCACGAGGAGAAGGACGCGTCGTAGGGTCACTCTCCGAGCCTGGCGCGCGGGACCGACGGACCGCATCGGCTCAGGTACTCAGGTTCGCCGCCGGTCATCCGGACTCGATCTGGTCGAGGAGCCAGGACGGGCCGACGGACGAGCCGCCGGCCGCCCTCACCCGCTCGCGCAGGGCGCGATCAGCGGTGACGACCTCGACCTCGTCGCCGTCGGCGGTGTGCGTGCGGACCTGACCCACGATGGCATCGTCGCCGGAGCCCTGGGCGTGCACGGTCCGGACCGCACCGTCCTCTCCGGCCGGTTGGCCGCCCTTGGCCTTCCCCTCCAGCACCAGCTCCACGAGGTCGAAGCCGAGCTCGGACGCGAGGATCGCCGCGTGCAGCCGGTGGGCCGCACCGGCGCGGTCGCGCCACCAGCCGTCCGGGCGGCTGCCGACGACGTTGGCGCCGTCGACGATGAGCACCCGCATGCCGCAAGGCTAGACCGGTGGGGTGTTCGAGGTGCCGCCCGACCGTTGTGGCGACGGCCGGACCAGCGACGAGTCGGCGCCGAGCCGGCGTCGAGCCGGCACCTCGACGGACGCGGACATCACGGTAGGGCCTGCCTCCCTGAGATTCGGGGCCCTCGCAAGGGTTCTGGTGGTTGGGTGGTGGCATGCGCATCTTCTTCACCGGAGGCAGCGGCAAGGCCGGCAGGCACGTCGCGCCCTACCTCGCCGCACAGGGTCACCAGGTCACCAACGCCGACCTCGCTCCGTTGGGGCACCCGGACGTGGCGGACCTGCGCGTCGACCTCACCGACGCCGGGCAGACCTACTCGGCACTGGCCGGGCTGGCGGCGATGGGTGAGCTGGAGCTGGCGGAGAAGCCCGGGTACGACGCCGTCGTGCACTTCGCCGCGGTGCCGGCGATCCTGCTGGCCCCCGACACGACGACGTACGCGACGAACGTCCTCAGCACCTACAACGTCCTGGAGGCGGCGACCCGGCTGGGCGTGCGCAAGGTCGTGTTCGCCTCCTCGGAGACGACCTACGGGATCTGCTTCGCCCAGGGCGAGCGCCGACCGCTCTACGTGCCGGTCGACGAGGACCACCCGACGGTCCCCGAGGACTCCTACGCGATGTCCAAGGTCGCCGGCGAGGTGACGGCGCGCTCCTTCCAGGCTCGCACGGGCGCGGACATCTACGGGCTCCGGATCAACAACGTCATCGAGCCGCACGAGTACGCCGAGCTGTTTCCCGCCTTCCTCGAGGACCCGTCGTTGCGGCGCCGCAACGTCTTCGCCTACATCGACGTGCGTGACCTCGGTCAGATGGTTCAGCGCTGCCTGGAGACCGACGGGCTGGGCTACGAGGTGTTCAACGTCGCCAACGCCGACATGTCCGTCGCTGCGACGAGCCAGGAGATCCGGGTCCGCTTCTACGACGGCGTGGAGGTACGTCGGGAGATGGGACGCGACGAGACGTTCTACGCGATCGACAAGGCCCGCGACCTCCTCGGCTTCACGCCCCAGCACTCGTGGCGCGACGTGCTCACCGACCCGGAGCCGCAGCCGTCCTGACCGTTGGCGGGCCACCGGGGTGACGTTGCCCGGGGGGAGTCGTACCCGGCGGTCCTGCCATCCCGATGTCGCTGAGGTTGGGTGCGGCTCGCGGACATCATGGCATCGGTGCCCCACCTGAGCCCTGAGGGCCGCGGGCATCAATACTCGCGGCCTGGCCCCCGACCGGATCCGCGCAGGGTCTACTCCCGCTTGTGCATCTCGCGGATCCAGTCGTCGGGCGGGCTGGTGCCGGGCCGCCGGCGTCGGGTGTGGGGTCGTCGGAACTCGGGTCGTCGGTCGAGCGGGTTGAGCCGGACCTGCCACGGAGTCGCGTGGAGCACCGTGTGGTGGGCTCGGCAGAGCAGGACCAGGTTGTCGAGCTCGGTGGTGCCGCCGTCGGCCCAGTGCTGCAGGTGGTGGGCGTCGCAGGTCAGCGGCATCCGCCGGCAGCCGGGGAACCGGCAGTGCCGGTCACGCAGAGCCAACGCCTTCCAGATCGCGGCCGTGACCAGGCGGTGGCTGCGGCCGACATCGAGGACCTCACCCAACGATCCGAGGACGGCGGGGATGACCTCGGCGTCACAGGCGAGCCGACGAACCGCGGGCGCACTGAGCTGGTCACCGGTGTCCAACGACACGGCACCGAGCCCGGCCTTGAGCTGGTCCAGGGTGACGGTGACGGTGAGGCGGGGTTTGGCGCCGTGCTGGTCCGGGAGCAGCCCGTCGACCTCGCTGGCTTTCACGCAGGTCTCGACCAGGGCGTCCCAGGTGCGGGCACCGAGATCCCTGAGGTCGCGGGCGGTCTCGCCCCCTGAATCGGCACAGTCCGGATCCGTCCCCGGCTCGGGGGCGCCGAAAGTGCGTGCAGGGCGTTCTTGATCAGCGCGGCGTCCTCGACGGTGCCGCGGCCACGGACCCGGACCCCGCCGATGCCGTCCTCGCTCAGGGTGAGGAACCGGCCGAGGTGGGCGGAGCGTTCCAGCCGGTCCAGCGCGGCTTCGTCGGCGCGGGCGGTACCGTCGGGGTCGAGCACCTCCAGCAGGTGCTCACCGGCCTTGCGGAGCTCGGAGGCGTTCAGGGAGGCGGCCTGGTCCAACAGCATCCGCTCGGCCTCATCCCGCAGCGCGGGTTGGCCGGGGAGTCGGTCGATCACCGCCACGATCACCTCGGCCTGCTCCGGCGACACCTCGCCGGCCTGCAACGCGACCAGGGTGGCGGCCCGGTCCCCGCACAACGGCCGTGCGGTGCGCAGCAGCCGGGACCCGTGGCCGTGCCGGCCACCCGCGGTGTGGGTGAGCCAGTCACCGGGCGAGACCCACCCCTGTGTCTTCGCGGCCTCGGTGGCTTCGACCTCGACCGCTACCTGGGCCTCGACCGCAGCCACAGCCGAGCGAAGCCGCTGGAGCTCCTCGGTCATGGCCAGCAGGTCCTCGGGGCGGGCCGCCGACCACAGGGTGGCGGCGAGAGCCACCACCGTCTCCCGGGCACCCGCGACCGCGGCCACGGGGCCAGTCGGGGGATCGAGGAGCTTCTCCATGAGGAAACTCTCCCAGGCAGCACCGACAGTTTCGGGCCCGGCGTGACCACCACTTGAACAGGCACAGGAGTCCCGAATCCCTAGGCCTGATTGACGATCGAGGACGATCGGCGGTCGTCCGCCGCCTCATCGTTGAACCGGGCAGCGTGGTCAACGGACCACCCGGTAGCGGACGTGGGTGGCGCGCGGGGAGTCCCAGACCTGGAGCTTCTCCAGGTCCAGGTCCAGCTCGAGATCCTCGAAGAGGCGTTTGCCGCGGCCGAGGAGGAGCGGCGCGGTGGAGATGACCAGCTCGTCGACGACGCCCGCAGCGAGGGCCTCGCTGATGATGCCGCCGCCACCCATCACGTTGACCGCTCGCCCCCCGGCCGCCTCGTGGGCCAGCGCGAGGGCCGCGTGCAGGTCCGGCACGAAGACGAAGCCACGGTCGGCGTCGGGCTGGTCCTCGACCCGGTGGGTGACCACGAAGAGCGGCGTGTCCCAGGGGTTGTTGCCGCCCCAGGCGCCGGCCGCCTCGTAGGTGCCGCGGCCGCAGATCACCGCACCGGCACGGGCCAGCGACTCCTCCAGGAAGGCTGCATCGGCCGCGTCGGCCTCGCCCGTCGGGCGCTCGCTGTCGTAGGTCCACGGGCCCCCGAACACCCAGTGGTGCAAGCGCTCGCCGCCGACGCCCAGCCCGCAACCCGGGCCGTCATCGGGTCCGACGTAGTAGCCGTCGACTGAGACCGTCAGCCCCGCTGTGACCGTTCCCGCGCCCATCGCTCCTCCTCGTGCCGGTGTCCCCACCCCTACCGACCCGGCGGACCGGCGGGACTCATCGGCGGGGACAGGCGAGGAGACAGCGGAGCCCTCGAGGGAGCGTGGCTCAGTCGGAGGATCGGCTCTGCCAGAGCCCGACGACGTTGCCCTCGGTGTCCCGGAAGTAGCCGGAGAAGCCCATCTCGCCGACCGGGGTGCTGCGCAGCAAGGTGACCCCGCCGAGCTCCTCGACCTTGGCCAGCGACTCCTCGATGTCCTCGACGTCGATGACCACCGTCGGGCCGGTCAGGGGGTCGCCCCGTTGTGCCATCCCGCCGTTGACGTAGCCGGGCTCGTTGGGCCCGGTCTCGGTCGAGGGACCGGTGGAGACCATCGAGTAGTCCATGCCCGGGACGGCAGCGACGTCCCAGCCGAAGGCCTCGGCGTAGAAGGCACGGGCCCGCTCGCCGTCGTCGAAGGGGATCTCGAAGTGCACCACGCGACCGGTCATGGTGCGGACTATCCCATCAGCCGGCGGGCCAGCGGAAGGGGTAGGTGCCTCAGCGCGAAGCCGATCGGCGCCCACGGCCACGGTGGCACGCGCGCGTGCGGCTTCTCCTTCTCCACGGCCTCGACGATGGCGGCGACGCCCCTCTCGGTCGAGGCGATGAACGGCGCTCGCATCCCGTCGTTCATCTCCGAGTGGATGTAGCCGGGGTAGACCACGCTGACCTTGACCGGAGACCCGTAGAGCTCGGCGCGGACTCCTTCGGCCAGGTGGGCGACGCCGGCCTTGGTCGCGGCGTACGTCGTGATCGCCTTCGGCATCCCCCGCTCGGCCGAGAGCGACGAGATCATCACCAGGTGGCCGGACTCCTGCTCGCGGAAGATACCCACGGCGGCCTCGGTCTGGGCCAGCGCCGCGACGAAGTTCGTCATCGCGGTGTCCCTGTTGGCCTCGAAACGGCCGGTGCCGATGGGTGCGCCCCTGCCGATGCCGGCGTTGACGATCACCCGGTCGAGCCGGCCGAAGTCGTGCCGGAAGGCGGCGAACACCTCGAAGACCGCGTCGTGGTCGTCGACGTCGAGGGCGCGGACCTCCACCCTCCGGTCGGGGTGCGCTGAGGTGATCTCGGTGCGGAGGTCCTGGAGGCGCTCGAGACGTCGCGCACACAGGGCCAGGTCGTGGCCGCGGGCGGCGAACTGCCTGGCCATCTCGGCGCCGAGCCCGCCGGAGGCTCCGGTGATCAAGATGGTCGCCAACGCTGGCTCCTAGCGGTAGGTGAGGAGGGACGGTGTCGCTTCGAGGTGGCTGTGGTCGTTGAACGTCACCAGGGTGGGGCCGCGACGCCTGCCGACCACGACCTTGGTGACCGAGGAGTTGACCACGACGCCGCTCAGCCCTCCCCACAGCGGTACGCCGCCGTCGAGGAGGCTGGCGGAGACCCAGGCCACCGGGCCGCCCGAGGTGAACACCACGCCGTGACCGTCGGGGCCGATCCGGTCCAGGGTGCGCTGGAGGGCGCCGCCGACGCGGTCACGGAAGCTGGGGAAGTCCTCGTGGTAGTCGGCGTCGTGGTCCCCCGAGGCCCACCGGCTGATCAGTTCGTCGGCACGCCGGACGCGGTCCTCGTAGGACTCCCCCGGCGCGAAGGCGAAGTCGGGCATCCCGGAGATCGTGGAGACGTGGTCGAACTCGTCCCAACCGGCATCCTCCTCGACGCTGCAGCCCCACCCGGCCGTCACCACCACGTTGTCGGCGGTCTCGCGGTGCCGGCGCATCGCACCCCGGACGACGACGTCGGGCGCGAAGCCACGGGCGGCCAGCGCCCGCCCGAGCACCCGGGCCTGGTCGTGGCCGGCGCCGGAGAGCCGGTCGTAGTCGTCGGAGGTGAACGACGCCTGGCCGTGCCGCACCAGCAGCAGCACGCCCATCAGTCGGTGCCGCCGACGACCAGACGGGAGCAGCGTGCGTCGAGGATGCGGACCAGGTCGACGAAGGCACCGTAGGCCGGGTTGGTGGTCTGGCCCTCGTGGAAGCGGTAGTAGATCTGCTGGGCGATCACAGCGAGCCGGAACAGCCCGAACACCTCGTAGAAGCGCCACTGCTCGGGCGTCACCTCGCGACCGGTGCGGGCGGCGTAGCCGGCGACCATCTCGGCGCGGGTGAGCATCCCGGGCAGGTGGCTGGGCTGGCGTCGGATCGCGAGGAGGTCGGGCTCGTCGTCGGCCTGGATCCAGTAGGCCAGCGCGCCGGCGAGGTCCATCAGCGGATCGCCGATCGTGGCCATCTCCCAGTCGAGGACGCCGGTGATCCGGAGGTCCCCCCCGACGGCACCGGTGAGCACCACGTTGTCGAGGCGGTAGTCGTTGTGGATCACGCAGGTGGCGACGTCGTCGGGCTGGTGGGCGTCGAGCCAGCCCATCACCGTCTCGAGGTCGCCGACGTCGTCGGTGCGGGCCCGGCGGAAGCGCTCGGACCAGCCGCCGACCTGGCGGGCGACGTACCCCTCGCCCTTGCCGAGGTCGCCGAGCCCGGTCGCCTCGACGTCGACATCGTGAAGCTCGGCGAGCACGTCGAGGAACCGCTCGCACAACGCCCGCGCCCCGCTCTCGTCGAGGGTGACGCCCTCGGGGAGCTCCGAGCGCACGATGGTGCCGGGCAGTCGCTGCATGACGTAGAAGTCCGACCCGATGACCGACTCGTCGGTGCAGAACGCCACCATGCGGGGCACGTAGCCGAAGACGGGGGCGAGGCGGGACTGGATCGAGTGCTCGCGGCCCATGTCGTGGGCGCCGCGCGCCTTGGCCCCCGACGGCGGGCGACGAAGGATCAGCTCCCGGTCGGGGTAGGTCAGCAGGTAGGTGAGGTTGGAGGCCCCGCCGGCGAACTGGCGGACGTCGGGTGTGCCGCCGAGCCCGCTCGTGTCGACGCCCTCGTGGGCGTGGTCACGCAGCCAGCTGGCCATCGCCGCGACGTCGAAGGCGTCCTCGTCGCGGACGTCACCGGCCGGGTTGTCCCGGTCCTCGCCGGTCGCGGCGACCTGCTCATGCATGGCTTCGCTCCCTCAGGCGATGCGCGAGTCTCCGCATCTCGCGATCGTAGGCCTCGCGGTCGCCGGACTTCAGGGCGACCGCCGCTCGGGCAGGCTCGTCGGGGACGATCACGTCGAGGCCGTCGTCGAGGCCCGCCAGCACCGCCGTGGCGATCTCCTCGGCGCTGATCGGGGACTGCTCGACCATCGCCGTGATCTTGTCGGCGACGTCGGCGTCGGCGGTGCCCGCAGACTGCATCGTGGCCATCAGCCCGGTGCGGAAGTAGGACGGGCACACCGCCGTGCAGCGGACGCCGTACGGCGCGAGCTCGTGTCCGACCGTCTCCGAGAGGGCCACGACCGCCGCCTTGACAGCGTTGTAGGACGCCATGCCGGGCGGGTGCACCAGTCCCGCGAGAGAGGCGATGTTGACGATCGCGCCGGAGCCCTGGGCCTTGAGCATCGGGGTGAAGGTGCGGGTGCCGCGGACGACGCCGAAGAGGTTGATGTCGGTCAGCCGCTGCCACTCCTCCAGCGTGCAGACGTCGACGCGGCCGCCACCGGCGATGCCGGCGTTGTTGACCAGCACGTCCAGACCGCCCCACCGCTGCGCCACCGCTTCGCGCGCGGACGTCCAGTCGTCCTCGGAGCGGACGTCGAGGGCGAGGCCGTCCTCGGGGGCGGTCAGGTCGGTGGCCAGCACCTCGTCACCGCGCGCCCGGAACGCTGCGGTCAGGGCGGCGCCGAGCCCCGAGGCCGCGCCCGTGACCAGGACGCGACGGCTCACGAATGCTTCCCGAGCTCGATCTTGGCGATCACGCCGCGGTGCACCTCGTCGGGGCCGTCGGCCAGGCGCAACGAGCGGGCGCTCGTCCAGGCGGCGGCAAGCGGGAAGTCGTCGGACATGCCACCGGCGCCGTGCAGCTGGATCGCCATGTCGATGACCTCCTGGGCCATCCGAGGCACCGCGACCTTGATCTGGCTGACCTCCGAGAGCGCGCCGCGAGGGCCTGCGGTGTCGAGCTTCCAGGCCGCGTGGAGCACCAGCAGCCGGGCCTGGTCGATGGCGATCCGGGCGTCGGCGATCCGCTCTGCGTTGCCGCCCAGCTTCGCCAGCGGGCGGCCGAACGCGACCCGGCTGGTGGCGCGGCGAACGGCAAGCTCGAGCGCCTTCTCGGCCAGGCCGACCAGGCGCATGCAGTGGTGCACCCGCCCGGGGCCGAGCCGGCCCTGGGCGATCTCGAAGGCTCGGCCCGGGCCGAGGAGGACGTTGTCGAGGGGCACCCGGACATTGTCGAAGTCGATCTCGGCGTGACCGAGCGGCTCGTCGTACATCGCCATCGCACTGAGCCGGCGGACGACGGTGACTCCGGGCGTCTCACGCGGGACGAGCACCATCGTGTGCCGCGCGTGCCGATCGGCTTCGGGGTCGGTGAGCCCCATGAAGACAAAGATCTTGCAGTCGGGGTTGCCGGCGCCGGTCGACCACCACTTGCGGCCGTTGACCACGACCTGGTCGCCGTCCACGACGGCGGTGGCGGCCATGTTGGTGGCGTCGGAGGAGGCCACGTCGGGCTCGGTCATCGTGAACGCCGAGCGGATCCGGCCGTCGAGGAGCGGCTCCAGCCAGGTCTTCTGCTGGGCCTCGGTGCCGTACTTCAGCAGCACCTCCATGTTGCCGGTGTCGGGCGCGTTGCAGTTGAGCACCAGCGGTGCGATGAAGGAGCGCCCGGTCTCCTCGGCGACGGAGGCGTAGTCGACGTTGCTCAGCCCGGTGCCGCCGTCGGTGCCGAAGCGCTCGGCGTAGGCGCCTTCGTGGCCGGCAGGCAGGAAGAGGTTCCACAGCCCCTGCGCGCGGGCCTTGGCCTTGAGCTCCTCCAGCACCGGGAGCGGCGTCCAGGCGTCCCCACCGGACTCGCGCAGCGCGGTGATCTCACGGTGGTAGCCGTGCTCCATCGGCTCGATCTCGGTCTCCACGAAGCCGCGGACACGGGCGGCGAGGTCGGCGGCGCGGGGCGAGGGGCTGAAGTCCATGTGGTTGACCCTAGAGGCTTGTTGAGCAATGCTCAATAGCGTGCCGCCCACCCCACCGGTCGACCCGGCCCCGACCCGGCGGGTCCGGCTCAGCCACGACGAACGCAGGCGTCAGCTCGTCGGCATCGGCCTGGCCAAGCTGATCGAGACACCCATCCAGGACCTGTCGCTGGACGAGGTGGCGACCGAGGCGGGGATCTCGCGAGGGCTGCTGTTCCACTACTTCGCATCCAAGCGCGACTACCACCGGGCCTGCATCGAGGCCGCCGGTCGCCGGATCCTGCGCAACACCCGCGCCGACCCGACGCTGCCGCCCGACGAGCAGGTCACGACGATGGTGCGGCTGTTCGTCGAGCAGATCGACCGGCGGCGCGACTTCTACCTCTCGCTGCTGCACGGCACCGGCGCCGCCGACGACTCCCTCGTCGAGGTGTACGACGCGATCTGGGCGGAGGCGACGGAACGCGTCGTCTCCGCCCTGGGCCTCGAGGCCGCGACGGCCCCCGTCGTGCACGCGTGGTGGGCCTACGTCGAGGACCGCACCCTGGCCTGGTCGGCGGTTCCGCCCCGGCGACGTAGCGCATCGGGAGCGGAGCTGGTGGCGCACTGCACCGCGGCCCTCGACGCCCTGCTGGGCCTGCGCCCGCACTGACGCGTCAGGACCGGGTGAGCTCGACCTGGTCGACCTTGACCGCCATCCGGGCACGCGGGCCGCGGACCTTCGCCGAGAGCTCGATCCTCGACCGACCGGAGGCCCGGGTCTCCAGTGCGGTGCCGACGCGCTGCCACCGACGGGTGAGCGGGACCTTCACCACGGTGCGACCGACCGAGTTGTCGCCCCGGAGCTCGCGCAGTCGCAGCCGCACGCTGCCCCCTGGGCGGTTGGCGCGGACCCAGAGGCGGGCTCGGTAGGTCCCTGCCTGGCTCGTGGGCACCCAGCCCGGTGCGTCCCGGAACGCGAGCGTGCGGTGGCCCTTGGTGCGACGCACCCGCGCCGACCAGTGCCCCTCGTGGCCGCCGCGCACCCTGGTCAGCCGGATCCCCGGCTTCCGGCTCCCGCCCCAGCCTGCGAGGCTCCGCTCGAAGCCGGGGTTGCCGACGAGGTTCACCGGCGCCGCCGGCGTGCCGGGCACGGGGGGTGTGGGTGGGGGCGGTGCAGGGTTGGCGCCCACGTCGATCACGAACACCGCGTGGGCGAGGGGGTCGCCGGAGCCGCGGGCGTCGTAGCCGTCGGAGACCCACAGCTGGTCGGCGACGACCTCCACGGCGCGGGTGTCGAGCAGCCCGAAGGAGGACACGTCGAAGCTCCAGCCGGGGACGACCTGCCTGCTGGCCCAGCTCACGCGCGTGATCGTCGTGCCCGACCGGGCGATGAAGAGGTCCCTGCCGTCGGCGGTGAAGTCCATCCCGAGGATTCCGGACACCCCGCTGATGCCGAAGGTGGCTCCGGCGGTGTTGGTCGGGTAGTCGTAGGTGCGCAGCTGGCCGCTGATGCCGACGTAGACCTTGCCGTCGGCCGGGTTCCACGCCGCCGCGGTGAAGTCGGAGGCGGGGAGGGGCTGGAACGAGTCCGGCTGGAGCTGGCCACCCGAGCGGGTCAGCCGGAAGACGGCGGGCAGGACCGAGGCTGAGCAGCACGACCCGGAGAACACGTAGAGGGTGTCGGTCGCCTCGTCGTAGGCGACGCTCTCGAAGTCCTGCACGCGGTCCGGGCCGGCGGCGCTGCCACCCCCGAGCTGGCGCACCGCGGAGAACACCGACCCGCTGATCGTGCGCTTCAGGGCACCGGTGGAGACGTCGACCTCGTGGAGGGCGTCGGCGTCGTCGTCGGCGATCCAGAAGGAACCGTCCCGCGGGACGTAGGCAGAGCCTTCGTTGTCCCGGGTCGCCACCGAGGACCCCGGGAACGGGCTGGTGCCGATCGTGCGCACGAGCGAGAGCGTCGGCGTCGCCGGCAGCACCGCGTCCGCGGGGGAGGCGAGGCCGACCCACGCCAGTGGCGCCGCGACCAGGACGAGGGTGAGCAGGGCGCGTCCGCGTCGGCTCGTCGTGGCAGCTGACATCTCGGGCCCTCTCACCGATGGCCGGCGGGCCGGCAACCGGTCCCGTGAAAACCAGCTACCACCCTGCGGCGCCGACCGCCGGCCCACGTCATCCATCCGGCTTAGCCGGACTACGCCCACCTGCCGAGGCGTCGCCGACGGGGCGGCGCGTCTGCTCGCACGGCCGTGGTGGGCGGCACCCGCCGGTCACCTAGGCTCGCAGCATGACGAAGACCCGCGCCACCGTGCTTGCCGGACTGCTCCTCAGCCTCGCCGCGTGCGGCGGCTCCGGGGACGACGAGGCGGCGTCCTCCGCGATCGCAGACTCGATCATGGAGGAACAGCAGGCCGGCACCGACAGCATCTTCGCGATGGAGCGCGCCGAGGCTGACTGCATCGGTGACGGCTTCGTCGCCGAGGTCGGCGTGGACCAGCTCCAGGAGTACGGCTTCCTGACCGAGGACATGACGGCCAAGCCGATGACCGACGTGAGGATGGACCCGGCGGACGCCGAGGCCGCCACCGGCGTGCTCTTCGACTGCACCGACGTGACCGCGCTGATGTCCGAGGCGATCTCCACGGGCGGTCAGGTCGACGAGGAGACCCAGGCCTGCCTCGAGGAGGTCATCACCGAGGACAAGCTCAAGACGATGTTCACGCTGATGTTCAGCGGCAAGCAGGACGAGGCCAACCAGGAGGTCATCGCGCCGATGATGCAGTGTGCGGGCGGTGCCGCCCAGTAGCCCTCGCGCTCAGCTCGCGACCACCGCGACGACGCGGGAGCGCACGTCGGGCCGGCTCCAGGCGACCGCGGTCCCGGCGAGCTTGCGGGCGGAGAAGAGCAGGAACGGCAGCATCAGCAGCACCGAGAACTGCCAGGGCGCGTAGGTCGCCACCCCGAAGACGATGCCGGTCATCGTGGTGGAGAACGCCAGTCGGGCGGAGTAGCCGACCATCACCACCGGAGGCGCCGGCGTAGCCCGGGCGCTGCGCAGGTCGACGGAGAACGGCGAGCGCACCGACCACTTGAGCGAGGTCGCCACCACCTGCAAGGTGACCACGACCGCGCAGCAGAGCACCGCGAGCACGCGCGAGGCCGTGGGCTCGCCGGCCCGGACCGACCCCATGATCAGGGTGAGGACCGTGACGACCAGCAGCACCTCGACCAGCACGACCACCCGCGAGGTGAAGACCAGTCCCGGCGACACCGGCAGGCTGTCGCGCCACAGCGCGCCGCGTCCGTCCAGGCACCAGGAGTTCACCCCGAACAGCAGCGCACCACCGGACGCGACCAGGCCGGGCATGATGGCGAGCATCACCCAGTCCAGGCCGCCCGCCAGCGCGACCAGGCCGGGCAGCAGCGCCAGCACGACGAGGCCGCGGCGCAACGGCACCGAGCGCCAGATCGCGGCCCGGTCGGTGCGCAGCAGCGCGACCAGGTCGCTGGCCGGGTTGGCTCGGGCCGGCCGCGAGGAGCTCTCCTCGCGCAGCTCGTCGCGGGCGGGACGTCGGACGACGGCGGAGGCGACGACGGCGCCGAGGGCCACCGCACCCACCGCGATCGCGACCAGCATGCCGACACCCATGAGCCACGCGCCCCACCGGAGCGCGGCACCCGCGAGCACCGCGAAGGTGATCTGCACCGTCGGGCTCCTGTCGAGCAGGGGCAGCAGCTCCCCGCTGACGATCAGGATCGCCAGCGACAGTCCGAAGAAGATCGTGAGCAGGCGGAAGGTGAGGATGCCGAACCGGCCCCGGCGGATCCACTCGATCATCCACGACACGATCTGGGCCAGCGCGGTGGCCGCGACCAGCCAGATCAGGACCGGGACCAGCGCGAGCGGCAGCGACCAGACGGGCCCGACGACGTACGACGTCGCACCGAGCAGGGTCCAGGACTGCACGATCCAGGCGATGTTGAGCGGCGCCATCAGCAGCGCGCCGAGGTGGTCGGTGGTGGAGCTGACCGGGAAGGCGATCGCCTGCTCGCGAGGCAGCAGCTCGCGGCCCCCACCGGAGGCAGCGGCGGAGATCATCGAGATCACCAGCACGCCGATGTAGCCCGAGGGCAGCAGCAGCAGCACGTCGCGGACCCGGTCGTCGCTGCGCGGGAGGTAGGCCGGCAGCCAGGCCGCCGCGATGGTGAGGCCGAGCACGATCGCGCCGACGACGACGAGGGTGGTGCGCGAACGGCCCCGCACGCCGGCCCCCCGGAACTGGAGCAGGGGACCGACCTCGGCCACCGCGCGGAGCTGGTCGGCCCAGAAGCCGTCGCGCGGGCTGGTCACCGCCTCCCTCGTCGGGTCGGCCGGGTCAGTCGAGGAGAGCGCGGTAGGCACCGGCACCAGCCTCCCCGGACATCTCGGCGGCCGGGAGCTGGGCGACGGCACGGCCGCCGCGCAGGACGTAGGCCTCCTGACAGGCCTCGACGGCGAGCTCGCGGAGATGGGTGGAGACGATCACCGCCGAACCCTCGGCGCGGGCGTCGGCGATGACCTCCATGGTGGCCTCCACACCCAGCGGGTCGACACCGTCGAAGGGTTCGTCGAGCAGCAGCACCTTCGGCCGGTGGAAGGCCGCCAGGATGACCGACATCCGGCGGCCCATGCCGTGGCTGAAGCCAGCGGTGACCCGGTGGGTGGCGGCACCGAGGTCGAAGCGCTCGAGCATGTCGCGGCCCCGGACCTCCCAGCCGTCCTCCACCCGGCGCAGCCGGGCGGCGAGCTGGAGGTGCTCCCAGGGCGTCGCGCGCGGGACCAGACCGCCCACGTCGGGGCAGTAGCCGGTGATCCGCTTCACCCCGAGCGTGTCGTTGCGGATGTCGCGGCCGTCGACGCTCACCAGACCGCTGGTGGGCGGGATGACCCCCGCCAGGACCCGCATCGTCGTGGACTTGCCGGCTCCGTTGCGGCCGAGCAGCGCGGTCGCCGTACCCGCCGCGACGGACAGGTCGATGCCCTGGACGGCGTCGACGGGACCGAAGCGGACCCAGAGGTCGTCGACCTGGACGAGGGGAAGGCTCACCGGTCCATTGTCCCCGGAGCGCACCGAGCGCGCCGGTGGAACGGCGGGATTCGGCCGTCGACCGTCCCTCAGGCGGGGAAGGAGCCTCCGGTCCGGGCGAGCTCGACGAGGTAGGCGGGCGGCTCGAAGCGGTCACCGTAGGTCGCGGCGAGCTCGCGCGCCCGCGCCACGAACCCGGTCAGGCCACCGTCGTAGCCCTGCATGAACTGCACGGCGCCGCCGGTGTTGGCGGGGTAGCCGATGCCCATGATGGAGCCGATGTTGGCCGCGGCTGCGGACTCGATGACGCCCTCGGCGAAGCAGCGGGCGGTCTCGACGGCCTCGATGAAGAGCATCCGGTCCTTGAGGTCGACCAGGTCGTCGAACGCCGGGGCCCGGTCGCTGACGGGGAAGGTGTCGGCCAGCCCCTTCCAGAGGCCGAGCCGCTTGCCGGACTCGTCGTAGTCGTAGAACCCGGCACCGCGGAGCCGACCGGGCCGGCCCGCCTCGATCATGGTGCCGACGACCGCATCGGCGGGGTGGGCCGGCACCTCGTGCCCGGCCGCGGTGAGCGCGTCAGCGGTCGCCTTGCGGATCTTGGCCATCAGCTCGAGGTTGAGCTCGTCGGAGAGCTGGAGGGTGCCGACCGGGTAGCCGGCCTGGGTCGCGGCCCGCTCCACGCTGACCGGGTGGAAACCCTCCGCGAGCATGGCGAGGCCTTCGTTGACGAAGGTGCCGATGACGCGGGAGGTGTAGAAGCCCCGGCTGTCGTTGACCACGATCGGGGTCTTCTTGATCAGCTGGACGACGTCGACGGCCTTGGCGACGCTCGCGTCGGAGGTCTGCTCGCCGCGGATGATCTCCACGAGCGGCATCTTGTCGACCGGCGAGAAGAAGTGCAGTCCGATGAAGTCGGCGGGCCGGTCCAGTCCCTGGGCGAGACCGCTGATCGGCAGGGTGCTGGTGTTGGAGCAGATCAAGGTGGTGCCGTCGACGACGGCGAGCACCTCGGCGTACACCTCGGCCTTGAGCTTCGGGTCCTCGAAGACGGCCTCGATCACCAGGTCGCACCCGGCCAGGTCGGCGTAGTCGGCGGTCGCGCTGATCCGCTCGAGCACCTCGGCGGCCTTGTCGTCGTCCAGCTTGCCGCGCGCGACCTGCTTGTCGAGCACCGTGGCGGAGTAGGCCTTGCCCTTCTCGGCGTTGGCGATCTCGACGTCCTTGAGGACGACCTCCATCCCGGCGCGGGCGCAGGAGTAGGCGATCCCGGCGCCCATCATCCCGGCGCCGAGCACCGCGACCTTCGTGGGCGTGAACCGCTCGAAGCCGTCGGGTCGCAAGGAGCCGGAGTTGATCGCCTGCAGGTCGAAGAAGAACGCCTGGATCATGTTCTTGGAGTTCTGCCCCACCACCAGGCTGGTGAAGTAGCGGCCCTCGATCCGGGAGGCGGTCTCGAAGTCGACCTGCGCCCCTTCGACGGCAGCCGACAAGATCGCCCGCGGTGCCGGGTAGTCCGCACCCTTCAGCTGCTTGCGCAGGTTGGCCGGGAAGGCGGGCAGGAAGGCGGCGAGCTTGGGCGTCGAGGGGGTGCCACCGGGCATCCGGTAGCCCGGACGGTCCCACGGCTGGGTCGCCGCCTCCTCGTCGTCGCGGTGGGCGTTGACCCAACCCTTGGCGGCCGGGAGCAGCTCGTCGCGGTCATGGACCAGCGCATCGACCACGCCCTTGTCCTTGGCGTCTCCCGGCTTCATCCGCGGGCCGAGCAGGAGGACGTTCATCAGCGCGTCAGAGAGGCCGAGCAGCCGCACCGTGCGGGTCACGCCGCCACCACCGGGCAGCAGGCCGAGGGTGACCTCGGGCAGCCCGATCTGTACGCCGGGGGCGTCGAGCGCGATCCGGTGGTGGCACGCCAGGGCGATCTCGAGGCCGCCGCCGAGCGCGGTGCCGTTGATCGCGGCGACGACCGGGCGACCGATCGTCTCCAGCCGACGCAGCTGCGCCTTGACCTCCATGCCCATCGCGAAGATCGCGGCGGCGTCGTCGGGGCGCGCCGTCGACATCGACCGCAGGTCACCGCCGGCGAAGAAGGTCTTCTTGGCACTGGTGACGACCACCCCGGCCACGTCCCCCGCCGCCACGTCGGCCTCGAGCCGGTCGATGGCTGCGCCCATCGACTCCTTGTAGAGCTCGTTCATGGTGTTGGCGCTCGACGTGGGGTCGTCGAGGGTCAAGGTGACGATGCCGTCGTCGTCCTTGTCGTAGCGGACGGCGCTGGTCTCGGCCCCGAGCCGGTCTGGCCCGAGCCGGTCTGATGGGTGCTGGTCTGCGACATGGGTGGTCCTCTGCGGTGGGATGCGGACGTTGGAGGCTGTGGAGCACCGGGCAATTACCACGGGAACGTGGGAATCTCCCGACGCTCGGAGCGCGTGGCGCGCAGCTATGAGAGCCGCTCGACGACGGTGGCGATGCCCATCCCGCCGCCGACACAGAGCGTGGCCACGCCGTAGCGCTGGTCGCGGCGGTCGAGCTCGTCGATGAGGGTGCCGAGGATCATCGCGCCGGTCGCGCCGAGCGGGTGCCCCATCGCGATGGCGCCCCCGTTGACGTTGACGTTGTCGTGGGACAGGCCCAGGTCGCGCATGAAGCGCATCGCGACCGCGGCGAAGGCTTCGTTCATCTCCCACAGGTCGATGTCGTCGACCTCCAGCCCGGCCTTGGCCAGTGCCTTGCGGGAGGCGGGCGCGGGGCCGGTGAGCATGATCGTCGGGTCGGCGCCGGAGACGGCGGCCGCGAGGATCCGGGCACGCGGGGTCAGGCCGAGGTCGCTGCCGACCTGCTCGGTGCCGATCGCCACCAGCGCGGCGCCGTCGACGATGCCCGAGGAGTTGCCGGCGTGGTGGACGTGGTCGATCCGCTCGACCCAGTGGTACTTCTCCAGCGCGACCGCGTCGAAGCCACCTTGGTCGCCGATGCCGGCGAACGACGACGGCAGCCCGGCGAGTGACTCGACGGTCGTGCCGGGCCGGATGAACTCGTCGCGCTCGAGCACGGTGAGGCCGTTGCGGTCGATCACCGGCACCACCGAGCCGTCGAAGTAGCCGTTGGCCTGCGCCTTGGCGGCACGTGCCTGCGACTCGACCGCGTAGGCGTCGACGTCCTCGCGGGTCCAGCCCTCGATCGTGGCGATCAGGTCGGCGCCGATGCCCTGCGGCACGAACGACGTGCTCAGCGCGGTCGCCGGGTCCATCGCCCAGGCGCCTCCGTCGGAGCCCATCGGCACCCGCGACATCGACTCGACACCGCCGGCGAGGACCAGGTCCTCGAAGCCGGAACGCACCCGGGCCGCCGCCTGGTTGACCGCTTCGAGTCCCGACGCGCAGAACCGGTTGAGCTGCACCCCGGCGACGGTCTCGGGGTAGCCAGCGGCGAGAGCCGCTGTCTTGGCGATGTCGCCGCCCTGGTCGCCGATCGGTGTGACCACACCGAGCACGACGTCGTCGACGCGCGAGGGGTCGAGCCCGGGGTTGCGGGTGCGGACCTCCTCGAGCAGCCCCACCACGAGGTCGACCGGCTTGACCTCGTGGAGCGAGCCGGTCTTCTTCCCCCGGCCACGAGGAGTGCGCAGGGCGTCGTACACGAAGGCCTGGGGTGCGTGGGAGTCGAGCGCCATCTCGTGAGTCCTTCTGAGATCGGGGGCGGGCTGTCCTTCGATTGTGACACTCCTGCTGTTAGCGTCGTCAACCGTCAGGAGGTGTGCTCCACGTCTCCACGTCACCTCGCGCCCGGAGGAGGAGCTCGTATGTCGGTGGCCGAGCCGTTCGACGACGTCGAGCGCGCGAGCGACCTGATCACGCTCGACGAGCTCACCCGACGCACCGGGATGAGCGTGCGCAACCTCCGCTTCTACACCACTCGCGGCCTGGTCCCCCCGCCCATCAAGCGCGGTCGCTCCGGGTACTACTCCGCGGACCACCTCGCCCGGCTCGAGCTGGTCCGTGAGCTGCAGGCGCACGGCTTCACGCTGGCCGCGATCGAGAAGTACGTCGCCAAGATCCCCTCCGACGCGACGCCGGAGACGATCGCGCTGCACCGGACGCTGCTGGCGCCGTGGATGGCAGAGCTGCCCGAGACCATGACCCGCCGTGAGCTGGTGCGTCGGGCCGGCCGCGACCTCACCGACGAGCACCTCGACACCCTCAACGCGCTCGGCATCGTCTTCCCGACCAAGCAGGGGAGGTACCAGGTCGCCGTGGCCCACCTCTCGGTCGGCCTCTCGCTGCTCGAGCTCGGGATGCCGCACGACGCCGCGCTCGCCGCGCAGGACATCTTCTTGGCCCACGGCCGGGCGATCGCTGACGAGCTGACCGAGCTGTTCCGCACCAAGGTGTGGCCCGCCTACGTCGAGGACGGGGCAACACCCGACCAGATCCGCGAGGTGGTGGAGAAGTTCAAGCCGGTGACGGTGGCCGCGCTCGTCAATGCCTACGAGTCGGCGGTCAACGAGACCAAGCGTGAGACCGTCGCGCGCAGGGCGCGATGAGGACACCATGACGCCGGCTCTCGGGGCGGGCACCGGCCCGTTGCGGGGCATCCGCGTCGTGGAGATCGCCGGGATCGGTCCCGGCCCGCACGCCGCGATGATGCTCGCCGACCTGGGAGCCGACGTCATCCGCATCGAGCGACCAGGCGGTGCCGCGAGTGCAGGTCCCCGCGAGAGCGACCTGCTGACGCGCGGTCGCCCCAGCGTGGCGCTCGACCTGAAGAAGGCCGACGCCGTCGCGGCGGTGCTGAGCCTGGTGGGGACCGCCGACGTCCTGCTCGAGGGGATGCGACCCGGCGTCGCGGAGCGGCTGGGACTCGGGCCCGACGACGCCCTCGCCCGCAACCCGCGGCTGGTGTACGGCCGGGTGACCGGCTGGGGGCAGGACGGTCCGTCGGCCACGGTCGCCGGTCACGACCTCAACTACATCGGTGTCGCCGGGGCACTGCACGGCCTGGGCCAGGAGCCGGGCCGTCCACACTTCCCGGGCAACCTCCTCGGCGACTTCGGCGGCGGCTCGACCTACCTCGTGATCGGGGTGCTCGCCGCCCTGCTGGAGGCCCGCACCAGCGGCTCGGGACAGGTCGTCGACGCCGCGATCGTCGACGGGACGGCCCACCTGGCCACGATGCAGGCCTCGATGCTGGCCGGTGGAGTAGCCCGCGAGGAGCGGTCCGTCGGGCTGCTCGACGGTGGCGCACCGTTCTACGACGTCTACGAGACCGCCGACGGCCGACACCTGTCCGTGGGGGCCCTGGAGCCGCAGTTCTACGCCGAGCTGGTGCGGCTGCTCGAGCTCGAGGACCCACCGGGGCAGGGCGACCTGGACCGGTGGGGGGAGCTGCGCGACCGCCTCACCGCGCGTTTCCTCGAACGCACCCAGGCCGAGTGGGCCGAGGTGTTCGAGGGCACCGACGCCTGCGTTGCACCGGTGCTGCCGATCAGCGAGGCGGCCCGGCACCCGCACGTGGCCGCGCGCGGCACCTGGGTCACCCGCGACGGACTCAACCAGCCGGCGCCGGCACCGCGCTTCTCCCGCACCGCTGCCAGCCTCGGGACCGGACCCAGCGCACCCGGCGGCGACACCCGGGAGGCGCTGACCGCCTGGGGCATCGCCGACGTCGACGCCCTGATCGCCTCCGGCGCGGCCGTCCAGGCCTGATCCGCACCCGACCTGCCGATTCGGGGAGACCGGCGTTCGGGGCAGCGACCTAGAGTCGCACCATGACGGCTCTGGTGCGCGCCGCACACCCCGGACCCGCCCTCGCGGTGACCGCGCTGGTGGCGCTGCTCGCGTGGCACGCCGGGCTCGACGCCGGGACGCTGACACTCGTGGTGGCTGCTGTGCTGGCCGGTCAGCTCTCGATCGGCTGGTCCAACGACCTCATCGACGCCGCCCGCGACCGGCAGGTCGGCCGGGCCGACAAGCCGCTGGTCACCGGGTCGGTCGACACACGCCCCGTGGCCATCGCCTGCGTCGCGGCGCTGGTCGCCGCCGTTGCCCTCTCCTCGGCGCTCGGTCTGGTCGCGGGCCTGGTCAATCTCCTCCTGCACGTCGGCGGCGGCTGGGCCTACAACCTCGGCCTGAAGGCGACAGCCTGGTCGTGGGTGCCGTACGCCGTCGCCTTCGGTGCGCTGCCGGCGGTGGTCGCCCTCGCCGCGGGCGACCCGGTTGCCTGGTCCGCGTGCGTGGCGGGCGGGCTGCTCGGCGTCGGGGCCCACCTCCTCAACGCCCTCCCCGATCTCGACGACGACGCGGCCACCGGCGTGCGCGGACTGCCGCACCGGCTCGGCACCCGGTGGGCGGCGCCGGTCGCGGTCGTGGTCCTGGCCGTGGCGACGGTGGTCGTCGTCGGGGCTGCTCCTGTCTCCGGTCCGGCGGCGACCTGGCTGCCGATCGCGGCTGTCGCCGCACTGTCGGCCGTCGCGCTGCGCTCGTCGGGACGCACGGCGTTCCGGGCCGCGGTCGGGATCGCCCTCGTCGACGTACTCGTCCTGGTGACCGCCCCGTGAACCTCAACCACCCGTCGTCCCGAGGAGCCCCATGGAGATCCTGACCGTCCGGGGCGCGCTGCCCGAGCACCGCTACACCCAGGCCGAGATCACCGACGCGTTCGTGGGGACGCTGGCGACGACCTCGCTCGACGAGGGGCTGCTGCGACGCTTCCACGCCAACGCCGGGGTGGAGTCACGGCACCTGGTCCTGCCACTGGAGGAGTACGCCCTCATCAGGGACTTCGGCCAGGCCAACGACGCCTTCATCGAGCACGCCGTCCGGCTCGGCTCGCAGGCGCTCGTCGACGCGCTCAAGGCCGCCGGTCTCACCCCTGCCGACGTCGACCTGATCGTCTCCACGACGGTGACCGGCGTCGCAGCGCCGTCCCTCGACGCCCGGATCGCCGCCACGGTCGGGCTGCGCCCCGACGTCAAGCGGGTGCCGCTGTTCGGGCTCGGCTGCGTCGCGGGTGCGGCCGGCATCGCGCGGCTGCACGACCACCTGGTCGGTCACCCCGACGACGTCGCCGTGCTGGTCTCCATGGAGCTGTGCTCGCTGACGGTCCAGCGCGACGACACCTCGGTGCCCAACCTGGTCGCCAGCGGGCTCTTCGGCGACGGCGCTGCGGCCGTCGTCGCTCGCGGGGGGCCTCCGCGCGGGCCGGAGGACGGGGTCGGCGGCGTGGAGGTGCTCGCCTCGCGCAGCCGGCTCTACCCCGACTCCGAGCGCACCATGGGCTGGGACATCGGCGCGACCGGCCTGAAGATCGTGCTCGACGCCGCCGTACCGGCCCTCGTGGAGCGCTACCTCCGCGCCGACGTCGAGGACTTCCTGGCCGACCACGACCTCAACCTCGGCGACGTCGACTGGTGGGCCTGCCACCCCGGCGGTCCCAAGGTCATCGAGGCCATCGAGACCACCCTCGGGCTGCCACGTGAGGCGGTGCAGCTCACCTGGGACTCGCTGGCCCGGATCGGCAACCTGTCGTCGTCCTCGGTGCTGCACGTCCTCGAGGACACCTTGCGCGAGCGACCACCAGCGCCCGGATCCCACGGCATCGTGCTGGCCATGGGGCCGGGCTTCTGCTCGGAGCTGGTGCTGGCCCGAGGGGTGAGGGCGTGACGACGCTGACGTTCTTCACCGTGCTCGTCGCCCTCGTGGCCCTCGAGCGCGTGGCCGAGCTCGTGGTCTCCACCCGCAACGCCCGGTGGAGCCTTGCCCGCGGCGGCGTCGAGACCGGGCAGCGGCACTACCTGGTGATGGTGGTGCTGCACACCGGCCTGCTCGTCGGCGCGTTGGCCGAGGCCTGGTGGCGGCGCCCGGAGGTCGGCGTCGGCCTCGCCGGCACCATGCTCGCCCTCGTCGTCGCGGCGCAGGCACTGCGGTGGTGGTGCATCAGCACGCTCGGTCGGCAGTGGAACACGCGGGTGATCGTCGTGCCCGGGCGGGAGCTGGTGCACTCAGGCCCCTACCGCTTCCTCCCGCACCCCAACTACGTCGCCGTCGTCATCGAGGGTTTCGCCCTTCCCTTGGTGCACGCCGCCTGGTGGACGGCCGTCGTGTTCACGGTGGCCAACGCCGCGCTGCTCACCGTGCGGATCCGGGTGGAGAACGCCGCGCTCGTGACGGTCGTGCAGGAGCCCTCGTGCGCGACCTCGTGATCGCCGGTGGCGGGCCGGTCGGCCTCGCCACGGCGTTGTACGCCGCCCGCGCCGGCCTCGACGTCGAGGTCCGTGAGCCGCGGTCGGGCAGCATCGACAAGGCGTGCGGCGAGGGGCTCATGCCCGGCGCGCTGAGCGCCCTGCGCGAGCTCGGTGTGGACCCACCGGGTGAGTCGTTGAGCGGGATCCGCTACCTCGACGGCCACCGCCAGGTGGAGTCGCGCTTCCGGGCCGGCCCCGGCCGCGGCGTCCGGCGTACCGCCTTGCACGACGCGCTGCGGCACGCCGTCGACCAGGCCGGCGTGCCCGTCGTCGAGCGCGCCGTCGACGCGGTCGAGGTGCACGCCGACCACGTGACGGTGGACGGGCTGCCCGCCCGCTACCTGGTCGCGGCCGACGGCCTGCACTCCCCGCTGCGTCGCCGGCTGGGTCTCGATGCGAGCAGGGCACCGGGCCGGCGACGCTACGGCCTGCGCGCCCACGCCGACGTCGCGCCGTGGACGTCGTTCGTCGAGGTGCACTGGTCGAGGACCGGGGAGGCCTACGTGACGCCGGTCGGCCCGGACCGGGTCGGCGTCGCGGTGCTCAGCGCGAGCCGGCAGCCCCTCCCGACGCTGCTCGCGTCGTTCCCCGACCTCCTGGACCGGCTCGGTGGCACCGCGCCCGCCGGGGTCCGCGGAGCCGGGCCGCTGCGGCAGAGGTCGCGCCGCCGCGTGGACGGTCGGGTGTTGCTCGTCGGCGACGCGGCAGGCTATGTCGATGCCCTCACCGGTGAAGGCATCGCGGTCGGACTCGCCCAGGCCCGCGCGGCGATCGACGCGCTGACCGATGGCCGACCCCAGGACTACGAGAGGGCGTGGACCCAGGTGACCCGCAAGCACGACCTGATGACCGCCGCGCTGCTGGGCGTGACCCGGCGGGCGCCGCTGCGCCGCCACCTGGTGCCTGCGGCGACCCGGCTCCCACGCGTCTTCGACGCCGCCGTCAACGCGCTCTCGGGCCCGGCGTGAACGCGCTCACGGGCCCCGCCGAGGAGCAGGTGGTCCTGCTCGACGAGTCCGGTGCCCGCGTCGGCACGGCCGCCAAGCGCGACGTGCACCACGCGGACACCCCGCTGCACCTGGCCTTCTCCTGCTACGTCTTCGACTCCGACGACCGGCTGCTGGTGACCCGACGCGCCCTCCACAAGACCACGTGGCCGGGGGTCTGGACCAACAGCGCGTGCGGCCACCCCGCCCCCGAGGAGGACCTGCTCGGCGCCGTACGCCGCCGGGTCGGCGAGGAGCTCGGGATCGGCCTGGACGACCTGCGCCTGGTGCTGCCGACCTTCCGCTACCGCGCCGTGATGCCTGACGGCACCGTGGAGAACGAGATGTGCCCGGTGCTGGTGGCCCGCACCCGGGACGCGGTGGCGCCCGACCCCGCCGAGGTGGAAGACACGGTGTGGACGCCCTGGGCCGACTTCCGCGACTCCGTGCTCGACGGCAGCCGTGAGGTCAGCCCGTGGTGCAGGGAGCAGGTCGCGGCGCTCCCGGAGGAGCCGTGGACCGCTCCCGCTGCCGACCCGGCGAGCCTGCCGGCCGCGCTGCACTGACCTGGTCTCAGTGGTGCATCGCGTGCACCTTGGCATGGCCCAGACCGCGCCCGATCAGCCAGCGGTTGACCGGCACCGTGACCACGAAGGCGACCACGAGTGAGAACGCCAGCGCGGTCCAGAAGATCCAGTTGGCCAAGCCGGCGTGCATCGCGCCGGGCACGGCGACCATCACGGCGTTGTCGACGATCTCCATCACCGCGATCGACACGGTGTCGGCCGCCAGTGCGACCCGGACGGCGGCGCGGAGGCCGAGCCCGGTCCTGAGCACCGAGCGCGCGGTGAGCAGGTAGCCGAAGAAGAAGGCGAGCGCGACCGCGAGCAGCACGCTGGGGACCGTCGACCAGCCCCACCAGGTCGCCAGCACCATCCCGAGCACCTCGCCGATGGCACAGCCGGTCAGGCAGTGCAGTGTCGCGTTGATCGCCGTACGCCAGGTTGCCATGTGGTCGCAACTACCCCTCAGGGGTATCTATTCCACGCGCTCACAGCACCCGCCGGAGGAACTGGCGGGTGCGCTCCTCGACGGGGTCGACGAGCACCTGGGCCGGCGGCCCCTGCTCCAGGATCAGGCCCTCGTGCAGGAAGCAGACGGTGGAGGCGACCTCGCGGGCGAAGGTCATCTCGTGGGTGGCGAGCACCAGGGTGGTGCCCCCGTCCGCCATCTCCCGGACGATGTCGAGGACGTCGCCGACCAGCTCGGGGTCGAGCGCCGAGGTCACCTCGTCGAGCAGGACCAGCGCGGGCTCGGTGGCCAGCGCCCGGACCATCGCGGCCCGCTGCTGCTGTCCGCCCGAGAGCCGGTCGGGGTGCTCGTCGGCCTTGTCGCCGAGGCCGAACCGGCCGAGCAGGTCTCGGGCACGCTCCTCGGCCTCCGCCCGGGCGACGCCGTGCACCTTGCGCGGGGCCAGCGTGATGTTGTCGAGCACCGACATGTGCGGGAAGAGGTTGTAGGCCTGGAACACCATGCCCAGCCGGCTGCGCACGCGGCGCGCGTCGACCCGCGGGTCGGTGATCTCCTCGCCGTCCAGCCAGATCTCGCCGTCGTCGACCGGCTCGAGCAGGTCCAGGCAGCGCAGCAGCGTGGACTTGCCGCTGCCGGACGCACCGATCAGGCAGACCACGTCGTGCTGCTCGACGGAGAGGTCGACGTCGTGGAGCACCACCTTGTCGCCGTAGGCCTTGCGCAGGTTGGTGACCCGCAGCAGCTCCTTGCTCATCGCGCCCCCGCCCGCTCGCGCTGGGCATAGCGCCGGCCGAGCCAGTCGGTGTAGCGCGCCAGCGGCACGGTCAGGGCGACGAAGAAGGCGGCGGCGACCACGTACGGCGTGAAGTTGAAGTTGAAGTTGGCGTAGTCACGGGCGGCGAAGAGCGCGTCGAAGACGCCGACCGCTCCCACGAGTGCGGTGTCCTTCTGCAGGGAGGCGAAGTCGTTGAGCAGAGGGGGTACGACGCGGCGCACCGCCTGGGGCAGCACCACGAAGCGCATCGACTGGGACGCCGAGAGCCCGAGCGCGTCGGCGCTGGCGACCTGGGACGGGTGGATCGACTCGATGCCGGACCGGAACACCTCGGCGACGTAGGCGCCGTAGGACAGCACCAGCGCCGTGATGCCGAGCCAGAAGATGCTCGTGGTCACCCCTTGGAGGCCCAGCGCCGGGATGCCGAAGACGAACACGAAGACCAGCAGGATCGTCGGGACGCCCCGGAAGACGTCGGTGTAGAGCACCGCGAGCAGCCGCAGCGGGAAGAGCGCGGGCGCGGTGGTGCTGCGGGTGACCGCGACCAGCGCGCCGAGCATCAGGATGGCCGGCTCGGCGAGGAGGAACATCAGCACGTTCTTGCCGAAGCCCTCCAAGATCGCGGGGAACGAGGCCTTGGCGTCCTCCCACGACAAGAACGTCTCACGGAAGGTCGGCCAGCCCGGCGAGGTGGTGAGCGCGAGCAGGGTGCCGCCCAGGACGACCACGGTCGCCGCCGAGGCGACCAGTGCCCGGCGGGTGCGCAGCCGTCGGCGGACGGCGTCCCGCTCGACCTGCCGTGGGCTGGGTGTCCAGCCGTCGGGGGCGGCGCGATCGGTCACTGCAGCACGGGCACGTCGACCACGTCGGAGAGCCACTGCTGCTCGATGTCGTCGAGGCCGCCGGACTCCTCGAGTGATGCCAGCGCCTCGTTGACGCAGGGCACCAGCTCGCTGCCCTTCTCGAAGAGCATCCCGAACTCCTCGGGCTCACCGCCCTCGGGCGCGAACTGCCCGACGATGGTGGCCTTGGGGATCTCCACCGCGGTGATGAAGAACGCCGTCGGCAGGTCGGCGAGGAAGCCGTCGATCTGGCCGTTGTTGAGCGCCTGCTTGGCCTGGTTGGTGTCCTCGAACGGGTTGATCGTCTTGCCGGGCTGGATCACCTCGCGCAGCACCGTCAGCGAGGTGGTTCCGGTCTGGGCGGTGAGGTTGAGGTCGGCGAGCTCGGCCACGGAGGTGGCGGTCCCGGCCGGTGAGTCCTTCAGCGCGACCAGTGCCTGGGCGGCCGTGTAGTAGCCGTCGGAGAAGTCGACCACCTCAGCCCGCTTGGGCGTGATCGAGATCTGGTTGATGTCGAAGTCGAAGTCCTTGGGACCCGGGGCGTAGGAGCTGTTGAACGGCACCTTGACCCACTCGACCTGGTCGGCGGTGAAGCCGAGCTCCTCGGCGACGGCGTAGGCGACCGCGGACTCGAAGCCCTCGCCGTTGGTCGGGTCGTTGTCTGAGAACCACGGATCGAAGGCGGGCGAGTCGGTGCCGATCGTCAACGTCCCCGGGGTCCTGACCGCGAGGCTGTCGGTGGCACAGGCGTCCGGCGCCGCGCTCTCCTCCGCCTCTTCGGGCGAGGCCGAAGCAGTCGGCTCCTCGGCGGTGTCGGCCTCCTCGACCGGCGCGCACGCGGCGAGCAGCAGGGCCGGGACGACCAGCAGGGTCAGGGCGGCACGGTGTCGAGGCAGGCTCATGGCCTGATGCTAGGACCGGCACGGCCTCCGCGTCCCGTTGTCTCACCCCGCTCCTGCGAGACCCCTGGTCGCGACGCGTGTGGGTCGACGTGCTGGACCAGTGCGTCGACGGCGCCCAGCACCGCCTGGAACCGCCACGAGCGCACCAGGTCGAAGCCGTGCTGACCGCCCGGGAGCTCCAGGTGGACGACAGGTTGCGACGACCCCCGCCTCAGCCGCGTGGAGAGTGCCCGGGCGTCCTCCACCGAGGTGTAGCTGTCCAAGGTGCCGTGGACGACCAGGAACGGCGGGGCTCCGCCAGCGTCGAGGGCCAACGGCGTGGACACGATGGGCTCGGTCGCGTCCCGCCCGTAGTAGCGCCCGTAGTAGCCGTAGAGGCAGACCGCCGCACTGACCCGCGTCTCACCCTCGACGGGGCCGGGCTGCAGGTCGGGCCGCCCCTGCGACAGGGCACACAGCGCGGTGAGGTGGGCACCGGCGGAGCTGCCGGCCATGACCAGCGTCGAGGCGTCACCCCCCAGGTCGGCGGCGTTCTCGTGCGCCCAGGCGAGCACCCGCTTGGCGTCGGAGAGGTGGTCCTCGAACCCGGCCGCGGGACGGAGCCGGTACGTCGCGCTCACACACACCCAGCCACGCTGCGCGAGCCCGTGGAGAAGTGCTCGTGCCCCGCGACGCTTGTCCCCGGAGTAGTAGCCGCCGCCGTGCAGGTAGACCAGGACGGGACCCCCGCGAGGGCCCTCACGCCGCCGGTAGACGTCCAACCGTTGCCGGCGGTGGGGGCCGTAGTGGAGATTGCCCAGTCGCTCCACCGATCGCGGCCGCACCGGCACCGGCGTCAGGAGGACACGCAGGCGGGACCGGCGCGAGGGGCCGGCGCGCACCACGCTCTCGTCCAGACCGGCTGCGGCCACCGCCGCGACGGCCGCCTCCTCCGAGGACCAGCCGCGCCGCGCCAGCGCCACTGCCAGCGCTGTCGTCATCAGCGCCGTCAGAGCGGCCACGACGGAGCCCGGGCTGCCGTCGATCCCGCCGGAGACGACCAGCGGTGCCGTGGCCACGAGCAGACCGACCACCACCAGCTGCGGCACCTCGTTGACCATCAGGCCGGCGAGATAGCCGAGACGGGCCAGGAGCCGTGGTCGGCGCGGGGGCGCCCAGGCCGCCAGCGCGCAAGCCGCCCACAGGAGGACGGTGGCCAGGTATCCGAAGGGCATGTCGACTCCTCTACAACTGTCGAGGCGCTACTCTACAGCCGTAGAGTAGTTGAGGAGACCTTCTGATGACAGCCCGCCGGACCCGGATCGCGGACGCCACGATCACGACCCTGGCGCGCGAGGGGAGCCGGGGGCTCACCCACCGCGCCGTCGACGAGACCGCCGGACTACCACCGGGGTCGACGTCCTACTACGTGCGCACCCGCGCCGGACTCCTCGAGGCCGCCGTCGCCAGGCTCGCGGAGCTCGACGCCGCCACTCTCCCCGCTCGGCGGGGCGATCTGGTCACGGTCCTGACCCGGGTCTTGGCGGTGGCCCTCGGGGACGGTCGTGAACGCCTCCTCGCACGCTACGAGCTCATGCTCGAGGCGGCCCGTCGACCCGAGCTCCGCGACCCGCTGGCCGCGGGGAACCGCCACCTGCGTGAGGTCGTCACCGCTCTCCTCGAGGACCACGGCATCCCGGAAGCGGGCCCCCGCGCCGAGGACTTCCTCGCCCTGGCCGACGGGCTGCTCCTCGCCGGAGTGAGCGGCACGCACGACCCACCCCGCTCACGGCACGCGCTGCGCGGAGCCGTCAGCAGGTTCGTGGCCGGTGCGCGGGCGGGTGAGGAGCAGGTGCCCCGACCGTGAGGCAGGCCACGCTTGCAACTCGTTGCATAGGGGTTGGGTTCGCGGCAGGATGACCGGCATGGCCCTCGACCACGCGCTGCTGGTGTCCCTGCGCGAACGCCCGGCATCCGGTCTGGACCTCACCCGACGCTTCGACCGCTCGTTCGGCTTCTTCTGGAGCGCCACCCACCAGCAGATCTACCGCGTGCTCGCCCGGATGGAGAGCGCCGGCTGGCTCCACTCGGAGGTGGTCGCCCAGACCGGTCGGCCGCACAAGAAGGTCTACCGGGTCGCGGCGGCCGGGGACGAGGAGCTGCGTCGCTGGCTGGCCGAGCCCGGTCCCGTCGAGGCGTTCCGCAGCGAGGTCGCGGTCCGACTCCGCGGGGCGTCGTACGGCGACCGGCAGGGCGTGCTCGACCAGGTCGTCGAGCACCTCGCCGACCACCACGCCCGGCTCGCCCACTACGAGGGCCTCGCCGCGCGCGACTTCCCGCGGCCTGACCGGCTGCGCGACCACGACCTCGACGTCTATCTGGTGCTGCGCGGCGGCATCCGGCTCGAGGAGTTCTGGGTCGGCTGGCTCAGCGAGTGCCTGCACGCACACGGCGTGGTCGCGCCCACCCCGGCCGCCCGCCTCGAAGGAGCCCCCGCATGAGCCCCTACCCGCACCTGCTGGAGCCACTGACCGTCGGGGGTGTGACCCTGCGCAACCGCGTCGTGATGGGGTCGATGCACACCGGGATGGAGGACCGCGCCAGGCACCTCCCCGAGCTCGCGGCCTACTTCGCGGAGCGTGCGCGCGGTGGCGTCGGCCTGGCGGTCACGGGCGGCTACTCGCCCAACGTGCGCGGCTGGCTGCTGCCGTTCGGCTCGATGATGACCCGGCAGAAGCACGCCGACGGGCACCGGCTCGTGACCGACGCGGTGCACGCCGAGGGTGGCGCGATCGCGCTGCAGATCCTGCACGCCGGGCGCTACGGCTACACCCCGCTCAACGTCAGCGCGTCCGCGACCAAGAGCCCGATCACGCCCTTCAAGGCCGGCGCCCTGAGCAGCCGCGGCGTCGAACGCACCATCGGCGACTACGTCGACGCGGCCCGGCTCGCCCGGCGCGCGGGGTACGACGGGATCGAGATCATGGGCTCCGAGGGCTACCTGATCAACCAGTTCCTGAGCCCCCACACCAACCGGAGGACCGACCGGTGGGGTGGCAGCGCCGAAGACCGGATGCGGTTCCCCGCCGAGATCGTGCGCCGCACCCGTGAGGCGCTCGGCGAGGACTTCCTGGTCATGTTCCGGATGTCCCTGCTCGACCTGGTCCCTGACGGGCAGACCTGGGAGGAGACCGTCGCGCTCGCGAGGGCGCTCGAGGAGGCCGGTGCCTCGGTGATCAACACCGGCATCGGCTGGCACGAGGCCCGGGTGCCCACGATCCTGACCCAGGTGCCGCGTGCGGCCTGGGCGTGGACCACCGAGCGGCTGCGTCCCGAGCTGGGCATCCCGGTCTGCGCCTCCAACCGGATCAACACCCCCGACGTCGCCGAGCAGATCCTGGCAGACGGACAGGCCGACCTGGTCTCGATGGCAAGGCCGTTCCTGGCCGACCCCGACTTCGTCGCCAAGGCCGCCGCCGGTCGCGCCGACGAGATCAACACCTGCATCGGCTGCAACCAGGCCTGCCTGGACCACACCTTCGCCAACGAGCGTGCCTCCTGCCTGGTCAACCCGCGCGCCGGCCGCGAGACGACCCTGGTGCTCTCGCCGACCCGCGCCGCTCGCACCGTCGCCGTCGTCGGTGCCGGCCCGGCCGGGCTCGCTGCCGCGGTCACGGCCGCGGAGCGGGGCCACCGGGTCACGTTGTTCGAGGCCGCCGCCGACGTGGGCGGCCAGTTCCGGCTCGCGATGAGGATCCCCGGCAAGGAGGAGTTCGCCGAGACGCTGCGCTACTACACCCGCCGGATGGACGTGCTCGGCGTCGACGTCCGCCTCTCCACCCGCGCGGAGGTCGACACCCTGCGCGGCTTCGACAGCGTCGTCGTCGCCACCGGGGTCACCCCCCGCCACCTCGACCTCCCCGGCAGCGACCACGCCAAGGTGGTCTCCTACCCCGACGCCATCACCGGTGTCGTGGCGAGTCGGCGGCACCGTCGCCGTCATCGGCGCCGGCGGCATCGGGGTCGACGTCAGCCACCTGCTCAGTCACGACCCCGGTGACGACCGCCAGGACTGGTTCGACCACTGGGGCGTCGGCGACCCGGCCGTCGACCGAGGTGGCCTGAAGGAGAAGAAGGCCCGCACGTCGCCCCGTGAGGTGCACCTGCTCCAGCGCAAGACCACCGCTATCGGCAAGGGCCTCGGGAAGACCTCGGGCTGGGCGCACCGAGCCGTGCTGAGGGACTCCGGCGTCCACCTGGTCCCCGGCGTCACCTACGACCGCGTCGACGACGCCGGCCTGCACGTCACCCTCGGCGAGGGCGACACCGCCGAGCGCCGCGTGCTCGACGTGGACCACGTCGTCGTCTGCGCCGGGCAGGTCTCCGTGCGCGGCTTGTACGACGACCTGATGACCGCAGGCATCGAGGCCCACCTGATCGGCGGAGCCGACGTCGCCGCCGAGCTGGACGCCAAGCGGGCGATCAGGCAGGGCACCGAGGTCGCCGCCGCCTTGTGATGATCGGTCTCGATCCGCACCGGCCGCCGGAGCCGGCCAGGCAGGGAGCCACCGGCCCATGACGTCAACGGCCGACGGGGCGCCCGGCCGTCGCCCGAGGGGTCAGCTGTGCACCGACACACCGCGCACAGGCCTGCTCTGGTGACCCCTCGGCATGGAGTGGAGCCCGGCCACAGGTGCGGACTGGTATGAAAGCCGCATGCCTCACAGCGTGGTGATGATCCCGGTGCCGGACCTCGACGGGGTGGTCCGGCCGCGGCTGGAGCGGTTGTCACCCGACGACGTACCGGCCGACCCGGACGACCCGGTCGCGCACATCACCGTGCTCGGTCCGTTCGTCGACCTCGCCCAGCTGACCGACGGCGTCCTCGACGAGCTCGAGCGCTTCTTCGCCGACGTGACGGCCTTCGACTTCCACCTGACCGGGATCCACACCTTCCCCGGCGGCACCGTCTACCTCTCCCCGAGCCCGGCCGCACCCTTCCGCCACCTCACCCACGGGCTCGCGCACCTCTTCCCCGAGCACCCGCCCTACGGCGGGGCGTTCGACGAGGTGGTTCCGCACCTGACCGTGCCGATCCCCGAGGGCGAGGGCATCGAGGCGCTGGAGTTCGAGCTCGCGCCGCGCTTCCCGCTGACGACCTACGCCCGGGAGGCGACGCTGTTCTGGTACGAGCCGGGCGGCTGCCGCACGCTTGCCCGCTTCCCCTTCGGCACGTCGGCGGCGTGAGCGACCTCGACCTGCGCGGCTGGCTCGCCGTGTCCGCGGTCGGGGCCGTCGGCCTCGTCGCCGGCTATGCGCTGCTCGCGGTGCTCGCCCGGAGGCTGCCCCCAGGCCTCTGCGGGACCTGGTCGAGCTCCTCCCGGCCTGCCTGACCACCGCCAGGCGGCTGCTCGGCGCCCGGCGCGGCGAGCTCAGCGACGAGGAGAGTCCCGCGGACGCCCGATCAGCGACCGCGCTTGAGCCCGGCGAGGAAGAAGCCGACCCCGAGGCCGGCGATCATCGGGCCGACGATGGCCCAGAACGTCGAGTCGGTCATCGGGCTGCCCTCGAGGTAGCCGAGCCCCTGGAAGGTGAACACGGAGCCGAACACGAACATCAGGGCGCCGAGGGTGACCGGCAGGGTGCGCGTCATGAGCCGATTGTCCCGGACCGCTCAACACTCCACCACACCCTGCCGATGACCTCTCTGACGCACTCGCACCACAGCCCCGGGGATCTGCATGCCTGCCGCACCACCTCCTGCCCGCCCGCGCCGTACGCCGGTGCGGCTGCGTCGCCTCACCGGCCTGGTCGTCGCCCTCGTCGTGCTGGCTCCCGCGGTCGCCTCAGCGGTGCCGCTGGAGGACTTCGCCGGCTACCAGCCGCAGACCAAGTGCAGCCCGACCGCCAAGGCAGGCACCGTCGCGCTGTCGCGGTGGCTGATGAAGAAGTACCCGGGGAGCGGGTCGCTGGGCATCTCGCGCGCCTGCGGCCACGGGGGCACCTCGGAGCACAAGGAGGGCCGTGCCTTCGACTGGGCCGTCAACGCCACCTCCAAGCGCGACCGCGGCTACGTCAAGGACCTCCTCGCCGACCTGTTCGCCGCCGACGACGAGGGCAACCCCGCCGCGCTGGCACGGCGGATGGGTGTCATGTACCTGATCTGGGACGACCACCTCTACGCCTCCTACCGCGGCTTCGAGAAGAAGGCCTACCGCAGCTCGGGCTGTCGCACGCTCAAGAAGTGCTCGGTCACCCTGCGGCACCGCAACCACGTGCACATCTCGCTCTCCCGCGACGGCGGCAGGGGCGAGACGAGCTGGTACCACCGCGACGACCCGACCTGGGTGTCGCCGATCCCCGAGACCCCGGTCCCGACCACGCCGGTGCCGCCGACGGTGCCGGTGCCGCCCCCGCCGGTCGACCCCACGGTCCCGGCGCCGCCCAACCCGGTCGTGCCCACTCCCACGCCCCCGGCGCCCACGAAGCACAAGGTGAAGCTCGGCAAGAAGGTCAAGGGCCAGCTCGAGCTCGGCCGGAAGAAGCGGTGGGCCACCGTGCGGGTGCCCGCCGACGGCTCCACCTTCAAGAGCCGGTGGAAGCTGCGCCGGGGCAAGACCTACAAGCTCACCGTCGGCGGGGTCGTGAGCCACGGAGCTCCCGACCAGGTGTCCGACGGCGCCTGCACCTGGTCGAGCCAGGCGCGTGGCTGGGTCGGCGGCTCGGGGCTGAAGGTCAACGGGCACAAGCGGTTCGGCACCAGCTGCTCCGGCGGCCACGTCTACGCGGCGAGCTTCGTGCCGCGCAGGTCCGGCCGGCTCAAGGTCAAGCTCGCCACCCCGGCCGCGGTCAGCGGCGGCCGGCTGGTGCTGGCCGTCTCCAAGCGCCGCACGGACGTCTCCAAGGCGATGCCCCGCATCCCAGCCGTGTCGGCGGCGCCCACCCTCCGCACGTCCACGCGCGGCACCGGCCTGCTCGCCGAGACCCTCGCCGTCCCGGCCACCGCCGTCGACCCGGTCCTCACCCGTCAGGAGGTCGCGGCCGGAGCACGTTACCGGCTCACGGTCTCCGGGGTCGTCGAGCTCGGAGACGGCGTCCAGTCCGACGGGCAGTGCGTCGGGATCGGCGGCGCCTGGTACCCCAGCGCCTCGCTCGATCCGCGCCGACCCGACCAGGACCACGGCAACCTCTACGTCGACGGCCAGCCGTTCGGCGGCGAGCCGTCGAGCGAGCTGCGGTACGCACAGCCACGTCATGGAGTTCACGGCCGCGGGGACACGCCAGCTCCAGCTCGCGCTCTGGGACCCGCTCGGCCCGGCCGGCAACAGCGGCGACCTCACCGTGACCGTGCAGCGACTCAGCGACCTCACCGTGCCCGCCGCGGGCGGCTACGCGCGGCCGGCGTACGACGGACCTTGGACGCAGGACGTGGACAACGTCGCGGTCAACCTCGCCGAGCGGGCCGGCAGCACCTCGACCATGCGGGTCCCCCGCGGCCAGCACGTCACCGTCAGCGTCTCCGGCAGCTACACCTCCCACGGTGTCACCGCCGACGCCACCTGCGTGGCGACCGCCGCCGGCTGGACCCCGCGCGACCCCGGGCTGGCGCTCGGCCAGGACCCGCTCGACCTCTGGGTCGACGGCCAGCCGCGCACGTGGACGCCGGTCGGCAGTGCGAGCGGTGGCTGCGCCGAGGGCCACACCTACTCGACGTCGTACGTCGCCGGCAGGAGCGGCCCGATCTCCCTGGCCGTGCTCGACCTCGACCACCGTGACAACACCGGCGCCCTCAACGTCACCATCACCCGCTCCTGATCCTGCGGCGCCGGCGTTGCGGTTTGGTCCCCAACCGCAGCCTTCGGGGGCCGAATCCTGCAGTTCGTGACCAATCGTCGACTCCGGCGACCGTCCGGATCCGGGTCACCAGCACCGCGCCGGACACGCAGGCCACCGCTGCGACGACGTACGGCGGCGCGACGGGGACACCGGTCCACGTCGGCCTTGCCGGCACCGAACCGGAAGCCGCTCGGCAACGGGGCAGGGGCGGGTGAGGAAGTGCACGGCCCCCGGCTACCCTGTCAGCCGGGTGGGGTAGAAGAGCACGTTCTCGAGTCCGCAGGACGACTCAGAAGGTCAAATCTCCAGCAAATCGTCGCGTTCATTGTGGTGATTTGTGAGAATCGTCCGTGGGTGGCCACAGCAGGGGGGTCTGCATGCGCCGAAAAGATGACGAGGTCCGCATCCGGAGTCTCGCCGCGCTGGCACGCGTCCTCAGCCGGCCGGACACTCTGCATCGACTGCTCGAGCTCAGTGCCGAGGAGGCGTTGCGGACGCTGCGCGCCGCCAGCGTGTCGATCTCGCGGCTCGAGCCCGACGGCGTCTCGGTGCGCACGATCGTCAACGTCGGCGACCTCGGGCCCAACGAGGTGCGCTGGCCGGACAACGAGGTGCACAAGATGGAGGAGTTCGCCGGGTTCGACGTCGCCTCCGACGAGCTGCTGACCTGGGCCTTCCACCTCGACGACCCGGCCACGCCGGCAGCGGAGAAGGAGCTGCTCCGAGCTCTGGGCAAGGGCAGCTCGGTCTCGACGCCGCTGGTGGTGGAGGGCGAGCTGTGGGGCGAGCTGTACGCGACCCGGCACCGTTTCGACGACCCCTTCGACACCGACGACATCGCCTACCTCGAAGCGCTGGTCGCGATCCTCGCCGGGTCGCTCGCGCGCTCGGGCCGGGAGGAGTCGCTGGCGCAGCTGGCCTACCACGACCCGTTGACCGGCCTGCTGAACCGGCGGGCCATCGACGACCACGCCCGGATCGCCTTCGACGTACCCGCCGGGATGCGCCGCCGGGTCGGTGTGGTGGCGCTGGACATCAACGGGCTCAAGCTGACCAACGACCAGCACGGCCACCTGGCCGGCGACGAGCTGATCCGGCGGGTGGCCAGCGACCTGGTGCGCTCGTTCGCGGTGCTGTCCGCCTGCGTGGTCGGGCGCGTCGGCGGCGACGAGTTCACGGTGCTCTCCGTCGACCGGTCGGTGGACCCGCTCATCGAGGTCGCCGACCAGGTCATCGCGCGCAGCTGGGAGCGGAGCCCCAGCACCGCCCTGTCCGGCGGGGTGGCGCACGCCGAGCTCTCCGACGCGCTGCGGCTGACCCCGACGGACATGTTCGCCGCCGCCGACCGGGCGCTGTACGTGGCCAAGCGCGAGCGCCGCCGGTCCTCGGTCGCTGCGGAACCGTTCGGCTGATCCCGCGCCCCCGAAGTCCTCAGCCGAGGACCCCGGCGTGCCGATGATCGACCCAAGGACACCTTTGCCTGGGGACGGGTGGAGGCCTCACACGGAGCGCAAGTGCTGCCCATGCTGCCAAGGGACGAGTTCACCCGGATCCGGAGCCTCGCCTCGTTGGCGCGGGCCACCGGACGCTCGGGCACGCTCAACGACCTGCTCGAGGCCGCCGCCGAGAGCGCACGGGAGGCGCTCGGCGCCGCCAGCGTCTCGGTCAGCCGGCTGGAGCACGGCACCGGGCTGGTCCGCACCCTCCTCAACATCGGCGACCTCGGCCCCACCGAGGAGCGCTGGCCCGAGGACGAGACCTACACGATCAGCGAGTTCTCGTGCCTGACCCTCATCACCCAGGGCGCGACCTCCTGGACGACGCATGTCGACGACCCCGGCGGTGACCGTCGCGAGCAGGACCTGCTCCGCGAGCTCGGCAAGGGCAGCTCGATGGGCGCCCCCCTGATCGTCGACGGGATGCTGTGGGGCGAGTTCTTCGCGACCCGGCGCCGTCGCGACGAGGCGTTCGGCCCCGACGAGACCGCCTACCTCGAGGCCTTGACCGCGATCCTCGCCGGGGCGGTCTCCCGCGCCCTGCGCGAGGAGTCCTTGGAGGAGATGGCCTACCGAGATCCCCTCACGGGTCTGGCCAACCGGCGGGCGCTCGACGAGCGGGCCGAGTCGGTCTTCGACCACGGCGACCAGACCCCACGGCCGGTGAGTGTCATCGTCGCCGACATCAACGGCCTCAAGAAGGTCAACGACACCCAGGGCCACCTCGTCGGCGACCAGCTGATCAAGGCGGTGGCCGGCGGCATGCTCCGGCACTTCTCGCGGCTCCCCGGCGCCCTGGTGGCTCGCGTCGGCGGCGACGAGTTCACCGTGCTGGTCGTCGGGCACGACCCCTCCGCGGTGCTCGAGGTCTCGGACGAGCTGTGCAACCTGACCTGGAACCTCGGCTTCCCCGCGGACCTGTCCTGCGGCGCGGCAAGCGTCCTGGTCGGCCGCGACACGCCGTACAACCCCCGTCAGCTGTTCGCCGCCGCCGACCGCGCGCAGTACGTCGCCAAGCGGGGTCGGCTGCGTCGCACGGTGATGGCCGACGAGATCGAGGCGGTCTCGACCGAGGGGTTCGACGCGGAGATCGCCCATGAGGCCGACCGGCAGATCGACCGGCAGCATCCGGCCTGAGGGGTGGCGGCAGATTCCCACGTTCGCGTGGTAATCGCCCGGTTCCCGCACCGAACTCCCTGCGGGAACCTCCGGTTCTCTGCGGGAAGCGGGCCGCCGGGGCCGCGACGGCGCCGGGCCACGGCACGATGGACCCATGAGCATCGAGGTACGTCGCGCGGCGAGCCGGCTGACGACGAGCGCCGAGGGGCTGGTCTCGCGGCACTCGTTCTCGTTCGGGCCGCACTACGACCCCGAGAACGTCGGCCACGCGCTGCTGGTGGCCCACAACCACGACACCGTCGAGCGCGCCCAGGGGTACGACGAGCACCCGCACCGAGACCTGGAGATCATCACCTGGGTGCTCGAGGGCGGCCTGCGTCACCGGGACACCCGCGGCCACACCGGCCTGGTCACGCCGGGCCTCGTGCAGCGACTGAGCGCGGGCAGCGGCGTCCGCCACGCCGAGCACCACGACCCGGCCTCCGGTCCGGTCGTGCGCTTCGTGCAGATGTGGGTGCTGCCCGACGAGACCGGCACCCGGCCCGACTACGCCCAGCGTGACGTCACCGCGGACCTCGCCACCGGTGACCTGGTGCCGGTGGCCTCGGGCCGCCCCGGCGCCAGGGCCGACACACCGGTCTCGTTGGCCAACCGCGACGCCGCCCTGCTCGCCGCTCGGGTTCCGGCCGGCGGCACCGTGAACCTCCCCGACGCGCCGCACCTGCACGTGTTCGTCGCCGCCGGCAGCGGCGAGCTCGAGGGTGCCGGCGCCCTCGACGACAGTGACGCGGTCCGGCTCGACGGCGCCGGCTCGGCCCGGCTCACGGCCGGACCCGACGGCTGCGAGGTGCTGGTCTGGGAGATGCACCGCTCCCGTTGACGGGCGTACCATTCACCCCCACGACCGCGTCCGACAGCACCACCCGGGGGATCCATGCGCACCGCCGTCCGTCGCACTCTTGCCGTCGTCCTCACCGGCGCGCTGCTCGCGCTTCCGGTCGGCGCCCAGGCCGGCGACCGCATGCTCGAGGACCCCGACGACACGCTCGGCAAGCTCGACCTGGCCTCGGGGAGCCACGCCCACGACGGCCGGCGCCTCGAGCACCGGCTGGTGATGCAGGAGGCGTTCGCCGCCCGGCTGCTCGCCTCCGGCACCGTGACCTTGTTCCTCAAGGCCGGCGGCCGCCACCGGACCCTCGACCTCGGCTTCCGCGAGGACGAGCTGTTCGCGGAGATCTGCACCGACGAGACCTCGACGGGCGGCAGCTTCAGCAGCTGCTCCGGCAAGGTCACGCTGACGCGCCCCGACCGGTCCGCCCTCGTGGTCACCGTGCCGAGGCGACTGGTGCAGCGCGGGCTGACCCGCTACAAGTGGCGCGCGGTCACGCTGCTCAACCAGGGCGAGGGCGGCTGCACCGAGCTCATCTGCCTCGACCAGCTCCCCGACGACGGCAGCTGGGTCAGGCACCGCCTCTGACGGGCGCCGTCACGCCAGCACGGTCAACGCCCCGGGGCGGACGGTGGCCGTGAGCGGCAACGGCGCGAGCCGCTCGCCGTCGCCGTACGCCGTCAGCGGCGCGGCGCTGGACAAGGACACCGTCCGGCCACGCAGCAGCAGGACCCCCTCGAGGTCGACGTGGCTGCCGTCGTAGAGCTTCGGCAGCGCCCGCAGCAGCCGCGTCTTGGACCCGGCCCGGATCACCACGACGTCGAGCAGGCCGTCGTCGAGCGTGGCGCTCGGGGCGATCCTCATCCCGGCGCCGTAGTAGCAGGAGTTGGCGACGACCGCGCTGTGGGCGTCCTCCTCGTGCACCTCGCCGTCGACCTCGAGCCGCATCCGGGTCGGGGTGTGCTGCAGGACCGCACGCACGGCCGCGTAGGGGTACTGCAGCGACCTGGGCAGCCGGTGCGACCGGTCCACGATCTCCGAGGCGAGCGAGTCGACGCCGGCGTAGACGCTGCCGAGCACCAGCCGGCGGTCCGTCGCGATGGCGTCGACCCGGCGCGGCGTCGCCTCCAGCAGCAGGTGGGCGACCTCGTCGGGGGCGGGGTCGATCCCGAGCATCCGCGCGAAGTCGTTGCCCCGCCCGGACGGTACGACGCCGAGCACGCCGCCGCTCTCGCTGACCGCCGTGGCCACCGACGAGAGCATCCCGTCGCCACCGACGGCGACCACCACCTCGCCCCGTGCGACCGCCGCCCGGGCCAGGTCGGCGCAGGCCGCCGGACCGGGGCTGTACGTCACGGTGACCTCCGCCCCTGCCTCACGCAGCAGGCGCGCCACCGGCACGACCGCGCCCGGGCCGGCACCTCCGCCGGCCGACGGGTTCACCAGGCAGTGGAAGGACCGCATCAACCCAGGCCTCCGTTCACGGGACGAGCACGCCCGGGTTGAGGATGCCATGGGGGTCGAGCCGGGCCTTGACGGCTCGGAGGATGTCCGTGCCGACCGGCCCGATCTCCGCGGCCAGCCACGGTCGGTGGTCGCGACCGACCGCATGGTGGTGGGTGATGGTCGCCCCCGACGCCACGATCGCGTCGCAGGCGGCCTCCTTCGCCCGGGCCCACTGCGCGAGCCCGTCGCCGACCTGCTTGGCGGCGACGGTGAAGTAGAGCGAGGCGCCGGTGTCGTAGACGTGCGAGACGTGGCACAGCACGATCGGTCCGCCCGCCTCCGTGGTCAGTGACTCCCGCAGCGCCTGTGTGACAGCGGCGTACAGCGCGGGCAGGCCGGACCAGAAGGTCGCGGTCTCCAGGGTCTCGACCAGCACTCCGACATCGAGCATCGCGTCGCGCAGGTAGGGCCCGCGGAAGCGTCCTTCCGCCCAGGCCTCGCCGCCCTCCTCGCCCGACGAGGTGGCACCGAGCTCGGCCAACCGGGCCGCCACGACGGCCCGGTCTGCCTCGACCGCGCTCGCGGTGCCCTCGAACCCGGTGACCACCAGCACGCCGCCGTCGCCCCCCGCGCCGACCTCGTCGGGCCGGGCGAGGTTGAGGGCGGTCTCGCTCTCGTCGGAGAGCCGCAGCACGGTCGGGACGTGCCCGGACCGGGCCAGGTCGCGCACGGCAGCGAGGCCGTCGGCGAAGGTCTCCAGACGCCAGGTCTCGTGCACGCGTACGTCGGGGACAGGCCTGACCCGCACGGTCACCGACGTGATCACCCCGAAGGCACCTTCGGACCCGAGCACCATCTGGCGGAGGTCCGGCCCGGCCGCGTCGGCCGGCGCTGAACCGAGCACGAGGTCGCCGATGGGGGTAGCCATGGTGAGGCCGACCACGAGGTCGTCGAAGCGGCCGTACCCGGCGGAGGCCTGGCCGCTGGACCGGGTGGCGGCGAAGCCTCCGATCGAGGCGTACTCGAAGGACTGCGGGAAATGACCCAGGGTGAGGCCGTGCTCGCCGAGCAGCTCCTCGGCGCGCGGACCCAGCACCCCGGCCTGCAGCACGGCAGTGCCGGACACGGCGTCCACCGAGACCAGCCGGTCCAGGCGGGCCAGGTCGAGAGCGACCACCCCGGCGAAGCCGTCCCGACGAGCGGCCAGGCCGCCCACGACCGACGTCCCACCCCCGAACGGCACCAGGGCGACCCGCTGCTCGCCGCACCACGCCAGCAGCGCGGCGACCTCGGCGTGGTCGGCCGGGACGACGACGGCATCCGGGGCGTCGCCGGCATCGCCGGCGCGCATCTTCAGCAGGTCGGAGGTCGACTTGCCGCGGGTGCGCCGCACGCGGGTCTCGTGGTCGGTGTGCACGTGCTCGGCGCCGACGGTCCCGACGAGGCCGGCGATGTGCTCCGTCGACAGGCTGGAGGCCGGGACACGGACGTCGGGCAGCGGCGTGACCGCCCGCTCGGCGGCCGCGCCGAAGGCGAGCTCGACCAGGTCCCGGGCTGCGTCGGGGAGGGCGTCGGCCAGCGCCGGATCGCCCCAACGGGCCCAATGCATCGGAGTCGTCATGTGTTACAGTGTGACATATGACGTCACTTCGTCACAAGCAGTCGGGCCGATGACAGCCGGCGCCACCGAGGGCGAGCGGCCGCTGCTCGACGCCGCCCGGGACGCGATCCTGGCCGTCGGCTGGAAGCGCACCACCCTCACCGACGTGGCCCGGCGCGCCGGGGTCTCGCGGATGACGATCTACCGCCGCTGGCCCGACATGGAGACCCTGCTCGCGGACCTGATGACCCGCGAGTGGTCCGCGATCGTCGAGGGAGACGCCGCCTCCGGGTCCGGAGACCAGGACACCCGCGACCAGGTCGTCGAGCGGATCGTGGCGAGCGTGACGGCGCTGCGCCACAACGACCTCTTCCGCCGGATCATCGACGTCGACCCCGAGCTGCTGCTGCCCTACCTGCTCGATCGGCGCGGCCGGACCCAGGACACCATCCTCGAGCTCACCGAGGCGGCCCTCACCGCGGGCCAGGCCACCGGCGACATCCGGCCCGGCGACCCACGGCTGATGTCGCGCACCCTGCTGCTGGCCGCACACGGCTTCACCCTCTCCGCCCACACCATGTCCGACGTCGCGGGCGCGGCGGTCGACCCGGGGCTCGACGCCGAGCTCCGAGTCCTCGTCGAGCGGTACCTCCGACCGTGACCGCCGGCCCCCTGCGTGGGACGGCGCTGTCGGCGGGACGGCGGGCGGTCGAGCTCGACGAGGCCACGGACGGACGGACCGTCGACCTCCTCGTCGTCGGCCTCGGCGTGACCGGCGCCGGGGTCGCGCTCGACGCCGCCTCCCGCGGGCTCGACGTGGTGGCCGTCGACGCCCACGACCTGGCGTTCGGCACGTCCCGCTGGAGCTCCAAGCTCGTCCACGGCGGCCTCCGCTACCTGGCCCACGGTCAGCTCGGCGTCGCCCACGAGAGCGCGCTGGAGCGCGGCCTGCTGATGACCCGGACGGCGCCGCACCTGACCCGGGCGCTGCCGCTGGTGGTTCCGCTGGTGCCGATGGTCTCGCGCACCCGGGCCGCGACCACCTACGCCGGGCTGCTCGCCGGCGAGGCCCTGCGCGCCAGCGCCCGCACCCCCCACGAGGTGCTGCCCCGACCCCGCCGGCTCGGCCGGACCGAGACGCTGTCACTGGCCCCGGCGCTGCGCGGCACCGGCCTCCGGGGCGGCCTGCTGTCGTGGGACGGCCAGCTCGAGGACGACGCCCGGCTGGTGGTCTCCCTCGCGCGTACCGCCGCCGGCCACGGCGCCCGCATCCTCACCCGGAGCCGGGTGCTGACCCTGGCGTCCGACGGAGCCCTGCTCCGTGACGAGACCACCGGCACCGAGCACACCGTGCGCGCCCGGGCCGTGGTCAACGCCACCGGGGTCTGGGCGGGCTCGCTCGACCCCGAGGTCAGCCTGCGACCCTCCCGTGGCACCCACCTGGTGGTGCGCGGCGAGAGCCTGCCCGGCCTGCGGGTCGCGGTGATGGCCCCCGTGCCCGGCGAGAACCACCGCTTCGTCTTCGCTCTCCCGCAACCTGACGGCCTGGTGTACGTCGGCGTGACCGACGAGGCCGTCGAGGGCCCGATCCCCGACGTACCGGAGCCGACCGGCCCGGAGGTCGGCTACCTCCTCGACGTCATCTCGGCCGTCCTCGACCGTCCCCTGGCCGCGGCCGACGTGGTCGGCAGCTATGCCGGGCTGCGACCACTGCTCGAGGCCGACGGCCGCACCGCCGACCTGTCGCGCCGGCATGCCGTGCTCACCTCGCGCACGGGGGTGGTGACCGTGGTCGGCGGCAAGCTGACGACCTACCGGCGGATGGCCGAGGACACGGTCGACGTCGTCGCACGTCGCCTGCCCGCAGGCCCTTGTCGCACCCGCAACCTCCCGCTGGTCGGCGCGGCATCCCGCCACGAGCTCGCCCTGCTCGAGGCACCGGCCCGCTTGGTGCGTCGCTTCGGTGTCGAGGCCGGCGAGGTGCTGCGGGCAGCCAGGGCCCGGACCGGTCTGGACGACGCGGCCCTGCTGGCCCCGGTCGCCCCCGGTGTGCCCACCACGCTGGCCGAGCTGAGCTGGGGAGCGACCCACGAGGGCGCCCTCGACGTGGGCGACCTGCTGGACCGTCGCGCGAGGGTCGGGCTGGTGGCCGCGGACCGGTGCGCCGCCGAGTCCGCGGCCGAGGGGATCCTGGCCCAGACGACGTGGACGCAGACGACGAGGAAGACGACCGGAGCGGTCGCAGGATAGGCCGTCACTGCCGGATCGTCGCCACCTCGGCGCCCGGCAGGTGGGCGAGCACGCGGCCCGGCAGCAGCAGCTTGGAGCGTCGCACTCCGCTGCCGATCACGGCGACGTCGATGTCGAGCACGGCGTCGTCGACGAGCAGCCGCCACGAGGCGGGCAGACCGATCGGCGTGATCCCGCCATACTCCATCCCGGTCTCTTCCACGGCGCGCTCGAGCGGGTGGAAGGAGCACTTGCGGACGTCGAGGAGTCGCTTCACCGCGTTGTTGACGTCGGCCCGCGTGTCCGCGCGCACCATGCACGCCGCGAGCCGCTCGTCCCCGGCGCGCCTGCCGGAGACCACGACGCAGTTGGCGCCGGTGTGCAGCGGGAGGCCGTAGGCCTCGCTGAGGGCGGCGGTGTCGGCGAGGTCCGGGTCGATCTCCACCACCCCGATCTCGTGAGCGAGGTCCAGGCCGGTCAGGGCCGCGCGCACCGGGGCGGCGAGGAGGTCGGGTCGGTCCAGCGCGGGAACCGTCTGGAGGGCGCCGATCGAGGGTGCGGTCATCCTCCCAGGGTAAGGACTCCATAACGGTCCTCCGGCTGGGAAGTTGCCCCCCTCAACATTGTCCCGATTCTGGGCTAGGGTGCCGAAGCATCTGGCTCGAGGGGACAGGGAGGGCGCATGTTCGGTGCGGGTTCGCGCTCTCGTCACGTCCTCGACGTCTCGGGTCCGCATCTCACCTCCAGCCTGGGGCGAGCCGTCGCCATCCACCGACGGCGCCCTCGGGCGACGAACTGAAGGGAACAACCCTTGCCAGCCACCCCCAGAAGACGAGGCCTCGGCCTTGTCGCCGCCGCGGCCGGTCTCGGCCTGGCGGCGAGCGCTCTCGCGCTGCCCTCGGCGATCGCCGACGACGCCTCGACCGCGGCGAAGCCGTCCGCCAAGACCAAGAGCAACAAGCTGATCAAGCTCGACCTGTTCGCTCTCAACGACTTCCACGGCCAGCTCGAGACCGTCCCGGTGACCAGCTCCGGCGGCCGCGTGGGCGACGTCGCCGCCGGTGGCGCGGAGTACCTCGCCACTCACCTCAAGGACCTTCGCGCCAACTCCGAGCGGCGTGGCGTCGACCGCACTTTCACCGTGGCCGCCGGTGACCTCATCGGCGCGACGCCGCTGCTGTCGGCTGCCTTCCACGACGAGCCGAGCATCGAGGCAATGAACGAGCTCGGCCTCGACGTGTCCTCGGTGGGCAACCACGAGTTCGACGAGGGCTACAAGGAGCTCAAGCGGCTCAAGCGTGGCAAGTGCCTCTCCGACGGTGACGGGGCCGACAACCAGAACTCCTGCCCCGACCCGAGCAAGAAGTTCGAGGGCGCAGACTTCGCCTACCTCGGCGCCAACGTCAAGGACGCCCAGACCCGCAAGCCGATCCTCGCGCCCTACAAGATCCGCAAGGTCGAGGGCCAGAAGGTCGCCTTCATCGGGATGACCCTCAAGGACACGCCCAACATCGTCACCAAGGCCGGTGTCGAGGGCTTGTTCTTCAAGGACGAGGTCAAGACCGTCGACAAGCTCGTGCCCAAGCTCCGCAAGCGCGGTGTGAACGCGATGGTCGTGCTGCTGCACGAAGGTGCTGCGCCTTCCGACATCAGTGACGTCAACGGCTGCGTGGGTGCCACCGGCCCCGGCCTCGACATCGCCAAGGCGCTGCACCCCGAGATCGACGTGGTCGTCTCCGGGCACACGCACCAGCCCTACAACTGCCAGGTGCGCGACCCCGGCGGCAAGCTCCGGCTCTTCACCAGCGCCTACTCCACCGGTCGCGTGGTCACCGAGATCCGGCTGAAGATGACCTCCAAGAGCGGTGAGGTCAAGCGCGGCAAGTCCCGGGCGATCAACCACATCGTGACCAACGCCGACGGCACCGCCGCCGACGCCGCGATCACCAACCTGATCAGCCGCTACGGCGCGCTGGTGGCCCCGATCCGCGACAAGGTGCTCGGCAAGCTGAAGAACCCTGCCGTTCCGGCGGAGAGCCTGCCGCGTCCCGCGAGCGTGACCGAGGACTACGAGCTCGGCAACCTGATCGCCGACAGCCAGAAGACCGACCCGTCGGCCGTCAGCGGCACGAAGACCCCGGTGATCGCGTTCATGAACCCGGGCGGCATCCGCGCCGACCTGACCGAGAACGCCGCGGGAGACGTCACCTACGGTGCCGCCTTCTCGGTGCAGCCGTTCAACAACTACGTCGTCTCGATGGACCTCACCGGCGCCCAGGTGCTGGCGGTGCTCAACGAGCAGTGGAACGGCCGCAACGAGGCCTCGCGCAAGATCCTCCAGGTCTCGGGCATCAAGTACGACTACAGCGACACCGCTGCCTCCGGCACCGGGAGCGCCGTCGTCGGTACGCCGATGGTCGACCTGGACCGCAACGGCAGCTACGAGGCCGCGCTCCTCCCGGCGACGACCTACCGGGTCGTGGTGAACTCGTTCCTCTCCGACGGCGGCGACGGCTTCGGCACGCTGGACGCGGGGACGGACAAGTTCTTCGGGGGACTCGACATCGACTCCCTCGCCCGCACCCTGGCCGGCAGCCCGGCCTACGTCCCACCGGCCACGGATCGGATCACGGTCCTGCCCTGAGGTAGGTCTTGACGGCGCATCGAAGCCCGCCCCTCGCAGTCCGAGGGGCGGGCTTCGCCGTGTCGAGGGGGTCAGCCCTCGATGACCTCCTGCCGCAGGCGCAGCCCGGCGAGCGCGGTGAGGAGCAGGGTGACGCCGGTCGCGAGCAGCACGCCCGCGGCCCCGAGGGCGCCGTCGAACCAGTCACTGAGCGCCTCGGGGACTGCCAGGGTGATCGCGACGACACCGGTGGCGAGGTAGGGCCAGGCGCGGCTGACGACGTAGAGCCAGAAGGCGAGTCCGCCGACGAGGGCGGTGGCCACGTAGGCGACCCACGCGCCGTTGTCGAAGAGCGGGGTCTGCGCGCCGATCACGGCCACGACCGTGCCGATGACCCGGGCGGCCAGCACCTCGTGCCAGACACCGAGCTCGGCCAGCACCAGCCAACCGGCGCCCAGGAGGAGCAGCGCCAGTCCGAGCGGGATCGTGCTGGTGGACCCGGTGTCGAGCGCGCCGAGGCCGCTGGGCACGCTGACGAAGGCAGCCACCATCATCCCGAGCTGCCCCACCGCCGTCGGGGCGATCCGGTAGCCGACCAAGGCGGTGACCAGCCCGACCAGCGCGGAGATCAAGACGCCCAGCTCGACGTTGTCGAGGCGGGTCTCGAGGAGCAGGCCGACGCCGAAGGCCGTGCAGCCGGCCGCACCGGTGAAGAGCACGGAGGTCAGGCGGCGCCGGACCGACTCGGCCTCGGTGGCGAGCCTCGCACGCCCTCCGGCGGCGGCGGTCAGGGCCAGCGCGACCAGGACCAGCACGGTCGCGCCGCCGAGGAAGACGCTCACCTGACCCGCCCGGCTGAGCTCGTTCCAGCCGGTCGCGACGAAGAGACCGGAGGCGCCGACGACGAAGGCGCCCCCGACATAGCCGGCGATCTCGGAGAGTCGCCGTCGCATCGAGCCTCCGGCGTCGATGCCTCGGCTGCTGTCCTCGAGGGCGGCGCGGACGACCGTCTCGGCCTCGGCTCGACGGGCGGGCTCGAGGAGACCTGCCGCCTCCAGGCCCGCCAGGACGGCGTCAGTACTGCTCGGTGTGTTCATGCCCCCAGCGTGACGCGCCGGAGGGCGGCTGCACAGAGTCGTCCTACTCAGATCCTGCACCCCGCCCGGGTCACCTGGTGGCGGGGTGGAGGGGACTCAGAGGACCTGCTCGCCGTACATCTCGCCGAGCGGGTCGGCGATCAGCTCGATCCTGGCGCCGTCAGGGTCGGTGAAGTACACCGAGACGCCGCTGTGCACCTCGTGGTCGACGCCGGCCTCCTCCAGCCGCCGGCAGGCCGCGTCCCACTGCTCCGGTGCCACCGAGATCGCCAGGTGGTGCAGGCCGCCGAGGACCTCGGCGTACGGTCCCAGGTCGAGGCCGGGGAAGTCGAAGAACGCGAGCAGGTTGTCGTGCCCGATGTCGAAGAAGAAGTGCGTGGAGCCCGGGTAGTCCCGGTTGTCGATCATCTCGGTCAGCGGGAAGCCGAGGACGTCCTGGTAGAAGCGCACGGTGCGCTCCACGTCGCCGGAGACCAGGGCGGTGTGGTGCAGCCCGCGCGCCGTCGAGGCCGGTCGCTCCTCCGGCGCCTTGAGGTGGGCGGAACGGATCCGGTCGCGGTCGCCGAGCACGCGGGCGAGCAGGTCCGGATCGAGGTCGTTCGGAGGCATACCGCCATCGTGACGCAGAGTCGTTGAACTCTCAACCGGCAGCGCGGAGCATGGCCTCCAGCAGCGGCCCGGCGGTGCCCGACCCCGAGTCGCCCAGCTCCACGAACGCCGCCACCGCCAGGTCGTCCTGCGCCGCGATCATCCAGGCATGGGTCTGCAACGGTCGGCGTCGCCGAACTCGGCGGTGCCCGTCTTCGCGATCACCGGTCCACCCGGCACGTCGGAGAGACCCACCCCGCTGCCGCGGGTCACCACGCCGCGCAGCATCCCGCGCAGCGCAGCGGCCTCACCACGACCGAGCCGCTCACCCGGTCCCGCCGCCTCGTCGGGGGTCTGCTCGGGCAGCAGCAGCGGTACGACGGTGCGCCCCTCGGCGATGGACGCGGCGACGGCGGCCATCGCCATCGGCGAGGCCAGCACCTGACCCTGCCCGATCATCGACGCTGCCCGGGAGGTCTCCGAGGCCGGCTCCGGCACCTGGCCGAAGTAGGCCGGGAAGCCGAGGTCGTGGTCGACACCGAGCCCCAGCGACGCGGCGGCACCGGCGAGGTCCCCGGCCCGGTCGCGCGCGTCGATGAAGGCGGTGTTGCAGGAGTTGGCGACGGCGTCGGCGAAGCTGATCTGGCCGTTGGCGCCGGCCGGGTAGTCGTCGTAGTTCTCGAAGCGCTTGCCGTCCACGACCGTGCTCGTCGGGCAGGAGAGGGCGCTGCGCGGGGTGAGCCCGGAACGCAGCAGGGCCAGAGCGCTGACGGCCTTGAAGGTGGAGCCCGGCGCGTACTGACCGACGGTGGCGGTGGAGTAGCCCTCCGACCCCGGACCGCTGGCGGCAGCGAGGATGTCGCCGGTCGAAGGCCGCAACGCCACCAGCGCGGAGGCCGGGCCGACATCGGCGAGGATCCGCTCGGCGCCGGCCTGCAGGTCGAGGTCGAGGGTGGTCACCAGTGGCGTGCCCGGCGCGGCCTCGCTGCGGAACATGGTGCGCTCGTCGTCACCCTTGACCGCGACCACCCGCACCCCGGGTGTCCCGCGCAGCTGCTCGTCGTAGCGGGCCTGCAACCCCGAGAGCCCGGCCTCGTCGCCGGGGGCGTAGACGCCCTCGGACTCCTCGACGATCTCGAGGGTCACCGCCCCCACCGTGCCCAGCAACGGCCGCGCGAACTCGCGGGTGGGCGCGAGCGGGAGGGTGTCGGCGATGGAGCTGAGCCCTTCGATCCCCCCGATGGCGCGGAGCGGACCCTGGGACTCGTCGGCCCGCAGCACGATCGCCTCGACGAACGCCTTCTCACCGGCCTCCTCGACCCGCTCGACGAGCGCATCCGCATCGACGTCGACGACCTGGGCGAGGGTCCGCGCGAGCTCCTCCTGGTCACCCTCGGCGGCCCGGGTCTTGTCGACCCCGAACCGCACCACCGGGCGGTCGGTGACGATCTCGGCCCCGTCCGCGCCCAGGATCGGGGCACGGTCGGGCAGCGTGGTGCGCAGCACCAGCTGTTCGCGGGCCTCGAGGCCGAACAGGCCGGGCTCCAGCCGCACCTTCCAGGTGGGCTCACCCTCCTCAGGCTCGATCCGCACCAGCCGGGCGCGGGCACGCGCGGTCCAGGGCTCGTCGGTCTGCGGCAGGTCCCAGGTGTAGGTCAGCGGCACCGTGGCGGTCTCACCCTCCGGCCCCTCGGCGATCTCCCCCGCGGACACCTCCGCACGGGCGTCGCCCAGGCCGCCGAGAGCCTCGCGCCAGGCGCGTTGCGGGGCGCGGCCCGACTCTCCGTCGAACAGTGCGGTGTCGAGCTTGCCCTTGTTGAGCCCGGAGACGAGAGCGTCCGCCGCGACGGAGGGCGGCTCGCCGTCGTCCGACGTGCACGCGCTCAACGAGCCGGCCAGCACCACGGCACCGGCCAGCAGGACGCTCCCCTGTCGTCGCCGACGCAGGTCCATGGTCATTCCCCCGAGGATCTTCACCGGACGATCCGACCATTGAGTGCCCGGTGAGTCAAAGGCCCGCGCCGGAGCCTCCGCCCTCCGCAGACGGGGACGGCCCCACGCGGCGTGGCCACCAGAAGCGATCGCCGAGGACGATGCCGAAGGCCGGCACGACGATGGTGCGGACCAGCAGCGTGTCGAGCAGCACGCCCACGCAGATCACCACACCGAGCTGGGCGAGCACGACCAGGGGCAGCACACCCAGCACCGCGAAGACGGCCGCGAGCAGGATGCCGGCACTGGTGATCACCCCGCCGGTCGCGCTCAGCCCGCGCAGCATCCCGGCGCGCGCCCCGTGGTCGCGCGCCTCCTCCGCAGCACGGCTGACCAGGAAGATGTTGTAGTCCACGCCCAGCGCGACCAGGAACAAGAACGCCAGGAGCGGGACGCCGACGTCGAGGGCTGGGAAGCCGAAGACACCGGTGAAGAGCCACCAGGAGAGGCCGAGGGCGGAGACGTAGGTCGCGAGCACGGTGCTCACCAGCAGCAGCGGCGCCACCACCGACCGCAGCAGCACACCGAGGGCCAGCAGCACCAGCAGCGCGATGAGGGGGAAGATCACCAGCCGGTCGCGGGCCGAGGCGGCCGCGGCGTCGATCGCTTGCGCCTCCGTGCCCCCGACGTAGGTCTCGCCGAGGCCGTCGACCGCGGCCCTGATCTCCTCGACGGCCGCTTCGGAGCCCGGCGTCCCGGCCGCGACGCCCAGGACGACGGCCACCTCGGTGAGGCCATCGCCCCGGCGGGCCACCTCGGCGGAGACGACCTCGTCGAGGTCGCCCACGGCCGCGACGACGGCGTCGGGATCACTTCGGGTGAGGACCTGCACCGGGTCCGAGCTGCCGGCGGGGAACGACTCGCCGAGCCGCTCGGCCGCGGTGATCGCCTCGGGGGTGTCGAGGAACTGGTCGGCGGAGCCGAGTCCGGTCTCGACGCGCGTGAGGCCGGTGGCGAGCGCAGCCAGCACAACCGCCGAGACGAGCAGGAAGGAGACCGGGCGGGCGGAGACCCGGTCGCCGACCCAGCGCCACAGCGACCGTGACTCCACGAGCGGGGTCTGACCCAGACGCGGCACCCTTGGCCAGAAGACCCAGCGGCCGAAGAGCACCATCGCCGCCGGAAGCACCAGCAGCACGAAGGCTGCGGCCACCACGATGCCGATGGCGCAGGCCAGGCCGAGGCCGCGCGTCGTGGGGAAGGCGGAGAGCAGCAGCGTGAGCAGCCCCAGCACCACGGTGGTGGAGCTCGACAGCACCGCCTCCGCCGTACGGCGCAGAGCGAGGGCCATGGCCTCGTGCCGGCTCTCGTGGGTGCGCAGCTCGTCGCGGTAGCGCGAGATGAGGAGCAGCGCGTAGTCGGTGCCGGCGCCGAAGACGAGGACAGACAAGATGCCCACCGTCGACTCGTCCCAGGCCATCCCGAGACCGCTCAGGGCCTGCGTGCCGAGCACCGCCGCGAGCCGGTCGGCCGCGCCGACGACGACGAGCGGGATCACCCAGAGCACCGGGCTGCGGTAGGTCAGCAGCAGCAGCAGGGCCACCACGCCGGCCGTGGTCAACAACAAGGTGGTGTCGGCGCCGTCGAAGACCGCGGCGAGATCGGCCTGGACCGCAGCAGGCCCGGTCACCTGGACGGTGACGCCCTCCGGGGTGGCTGCGTCCAACGCCGCGCGCAGTTCGGTGACCAGGTCGGCGTTGCCGCTGGCCGAGAGCTGGGGCACGGGGAGCACCGCCACCGCGGCGGTGCCGTCCTCGCTGGTGCGAGGCGGGGGCCCTCCCGTGGGCAGGTCGAGGGCGGCACCGACGTCGGTCAGTACCCCCGGCAGCGCTGACTGCTGGTCGTCGGTGAGCCCGGCGTCACCGTCAGCGGTCCACAGCACGACCGCAGCCGCGGTGTCCTCGTCGGGGAGCTGGTCCTGCAGGTCGACCACGGTGGTGCTGTCGGCGCCTCGCGGCAGGGCGTCGGTGGCGGCCGCATCGCGTTCGGCCTCCCCCAGCCCCAGGATGGCGCCACCGGCCAGGAGCAGGCCGAGCAGGGCGACGGCCCAGGCCGTCCGAGGGCCGGTGATCACCCGGACCGGCGAAGGGCGGCGCGGGTCGAGCGCATGGGACCGGTCGTGCATGCGACACTCCTGGGGACGAACCATGTAACTAACTAAATTGGTTAGCAATCGTTCGAGAAGGTAGCAGCGGATGACCCAGCCCGACAAGCGGGCCTCCGGCCCGTCCCCGAGCACCCACTTCCGGGCCGAGGACTACACCGACGAGTGGGGCGAGTCCTCGAGCCTGCAGGCGCTCCGGGCGCTCACGGACGCCGCCACCGCCGTCCGGCCTGCGATCGCCCGCCGGGCCGGTCTCAGTCACTCCGAGCTGGTCGCCCTGGAGCACCTGTTCGGCTCGCCGCTGGGCCCCGCGGAGGTCGCCCGGCGGCTGGGGGTCACGACTGCTGCCTCGACCACGATCATCGACCGCCTCGCCGGCCGCGGACACGTCGAGCGGTCCCCGCACTCGACGGACCGGCGGCGTACCGAGGTGGCCATCACCCCCTCGGGACGGCAGGAGGTCCTGACCCAGCTGATGCCGATGTTCGCGGCCCTGGGCCAGATGGACGCCGACCTCACCGACGAGGAGCGGGAGATCGTGACCGGCTACCTCGAGCGCGCCACGGCAGCGCTGCGCACCGTCCTCTGAGAGGACGCCCCCTCCGACCGATGAGTTTCGCGCCTCCGGCCGGTCTCCTCATCCACGCGGGACGCAGGCGTTCCGCTCCCGGCGGCGCCGTCCTAGGCTGGCTGTCGGGAACAGGGCCCGACGAGGGGAGCACGATGATGACCGCCATCGAGGCGACGAGCGTGACGAGCCCGACCGAGCGTCCGTCGCCGCCGACGAGCGAGGACTTCCCCCGGTCGGCCGACCAGTACCGCCGTGAGCTGCTTGCGCACTGCTACCGGATGACCGGCTCGGCGCACGACGCCGAGGACCTGGTCCAGGAGACCTACCTGCGGGCCTGGCGCGCCTATCACTCCTTCGAGGGCCGCTCCTCGGTGCGCACCTGGCTCTACCGGATCGCCACCAACGTGTGCCTGACCGCCCTGGAGGGCAAGGCCCGCAGACCGCTGCCGACCGGCCTCGGCCAGCCCGGCAGCACCGCCGGCGACCCGCTCGACGAGCGCGGCGAGGTGCCCTGGCTCCAGCCCGTGCCCGACGCCCTGGTCTCCGGCCCCGAGGTGGCCGCCGAGGAGCGCGAGAGCATCCGGCTGGCGTTCGTCGCCGCCCTGCAGCACCTGCCCGCCCGCCAGCGAGCCGTCCTGATCCTGCGCGACGTCCTGCGGTGGAAGGCGGCCGAGGTCGCCGAAGCGCTCGAGACCAGCACCGCGGCCGTCAACAGTGCCCTCCAGCGGGCCCACGCCCAGATGGAGAAGGTGCAGGCCGAGGGGGTCGATCGCGACACGGTCGCGGAGCCGACCCCGGAGCAGAAGGAGCTGCTCGAGCGCTACGTCCAGGCGTTCTGGGACAAGGACATCGACGCGATCGTGGCCATGCTGACGCGCGACGCGATCTGGGAGATGCCGCCGTTCGCCGGTTGGTACCAGGGCGCGGACAACATCGGCCGACTCATCGACACCCAGTGCCCCGGCGGGGTGCACGACATGCGGATGCTGCCGACCCGGGCCAACGGGCAGCCGGCCTTCGGCCTCTACATGCGGCACGAGGAGGGCGACTTCCGTCCGTTCCACCTCCAGGTGCTCACCCTCGACGGCACCCGCGTGGAGCACGTCGGTGCCTTCTTCGGCGACGACATCTTCACCGTGTTCGGGCTGCCGGAGCGGCTGCCGGCCGACTTCGACGGGTCGCTGCCCCACCCGGTCTGATGGACGTCCCGTCTGCCGGCGCCGGCGCCGGCGGGTCCGGGGTGGCCGTCCTGGACGCGGTACTGCTCGAGGCGCCCGCCCTCCTCGAGCGTGCGATCTCCTACACCCGCGCCGCGCTGGCTCTGCTCCCGCGCACCGACCCCGACGCGCCGACCCCGTGCCCGGACTGGACCCTGATCCGGCTGCTCCGGCACATGGACGACTCCCTGGCCGCCTTCACCGAGGCGGCGGAGGCCGGGTACGTCGCCCCGGCCGGACCGGCCACGCCGCACCCGGCGCTGCTCGCCGCCTCGCTGCGCGAGCGTGCCTGCCGGCTGCTCGGCGCCTGGGCCCACGAGCCCGGTCGGCCGCACGTGTCGGTCGTGGGTGCGCCGATCGAGACCACCCTCCTCGCGGCCACCGGAGCGATCGAGGTCGCGGTGCACGGCTGGGACATCTCCCGGGCCTGCGGCGAGGACCGGCCGATCCCCGAGTCGCTGGCCGCGTCCCTGCTCGTGGTGGCCCCGCTGGTCATCGGGCCCGCCGACCGGGGCGGCCGCTTCGCCCCGGCGTACGACGTCCCCCCGACCGCCGACGCCTCCGCGCGCCTGCTCGCCTTCCTCGGCCGATAGGCCAGCGGCTCTGCCGGCGTGTCGTGGGCGAGGTGGCTCCACCACCACGGCCGACGGCGGCTACTCGCTCTACTCCCAGGGCCTGGAGGGCGAGAACTTCCTGCGCGGGGTCCAGGAGGCCGACGCCTCCGGCACCGTGCCGTTCGCCACCACGAGCTGGCGTCGATGTCGGGAAGCGCCGGCGAGGGCCATGTCGCTGACCATCGGCATGTGACTCCGGGGGCAGGTGAGGCAGGTCACCGCAACGGCGGACCGCGAAACCTCAGCTGAGGCCAATGGATGCCGAACTTGATTGGGTGAGCGCGTCGAGGCCGGGGTACCGTAGATTGGTGATAAGGATGCCCAGCCGCGTGAGCATGCTCGCGCACGCCTGCGTCGCGACAGTCGTCGTGGTCGGGCTCGGCATCGCCTTCAACCCCCTCGGCGCGGGCCCGCAGCGGGCCCAGCTCGCCGCCGCACAGATGGCTGAGCCCCGGGGTCTGGACGGACTCGGCGACGAGGGCGACGGCATCCCCGACGAGGCCGTCGTCGCCGCGTTCGTGGACCTGCCGAAGCCGCAGGAGGTCGCCCGCGAGGTGACCATCAAGCAGATGTCGAAGAAGCAGCTGCTCGCCCTCGCCCGCAAGGAGGCCGAGCGTGCGGCGGCGGCCCGCGTGGTGCCGGCGGCCAGCTTCGGGATCTCCTCCTTCAACGTGCTCGGGAGCAGTCACACCGCGGGCAAGAAGGCCCGGATGGCCCCGGGCGCGAGCCGGATCCGCAACGCCGCCGTACTGCTCAACCAGCACGGCGTCGACGTGGTCGGCTTCCAGGAGCTCCAGGGCGATCAGTACCGCTCGTTCCTCGGCGCCGCGGGCGGTGCGTTCAGCGTCTACCCCGGTCTGGCCGCCGGTCCGCTCGGCATCGAGAACTCGATCGCCTGGCGCACCTCGGTGTGGAGCCTCCAGCACGCCGAGACCGTGCAGATCCCCTACTTCAACGGCCGGATGCGCCCGATGCCGGTCGTGCTGCTCCAGCACGCCGAGACCGGCCGGATGATCTGGGTGGCCAACTTCCACAACCCGGCCTCCAACCCCAAGCGTGGCAACAACGACGGCCACCGCGCCCGCGCCACCGCCATCGAGGTCTCGCTGGTCAACCGGCTCGTCGCCGAGTCCGGCTACCCCGTCTTCATCACCGGTGACATGAACGACCGCGAGGTCTACTTCTGCAAGATGACCGGCGGCGCCCCGATGGTCGCGGCCAACGGCGGCAGCAACGACGGCGGCTGCCGGCCCCCTGCGCGGATGCCGGTGGACTGGATCTTCGGCCACGAGATGGTGACCTTCAGCGGCTACGTCCGCGACGAGGGCCCGCTGGTGCGGCGGACGACGGACCACCCGATGATCGTCGCGACCGCCACGCTCGACAACCAGGACGGCGTGCCGACCGCTCCGTGACCAGCACCCTGCTGCTCGTCGCCACCGCCGTGCATCTGGGCTTCCAGGTGAGCGTCACGCTGCTGGTCTACCCCGCCCTCGGCCGCGTCGGGGCGGACTCCTGGCCCGCCGCCCACGCTGCCCACAGCCGTGCCATCGTGCCGCTCGTCGTGGTCGTCTACGGCGCTCTGGTCCTCAGCGGAACGGCGGCCGTGCTGGCCACCCCGGACGACGCCTGGGTGTGGCTCGCCGGCGCCGCGTCGCTCGCGGCCGGGCTGGTGACCGCCCTGCGGGCGGCGCCGCTGCACGGGCGGTTGGCGCGGGCTACGACGAGAGCGCTCCTGCGAGCCCTGCTCCGGGCCGACCGACTCCGGCTCGCCGCGGCCGTCGTCGCGGTGGTCGCTGCGCTGGTCGCGGTGGGTTGAGGCGGCGGGAGATTCCCACGTTCCCGTGGTAATCGCCCGGTTCCCCGAGCGAACTCGCTGCGGTAAGGGGCAGTTCGCTGCGGGAAGGCGACGGGCGGCCCCTCGCGGGACGCCCACGCCCCGCTCACGGGCCCGACGACGCTCACGGGCCCGACTCTCCGGGGCCTGAGGACGGTCAGGGGCCGGCAACGTCCACGGTGGTGACCACGTCGGTCACCGAGGGCCGCCGCGGGGTCGAGGAGAAGCCGAAGCGGCACGGCGGATCCACGGCGGCCAGCGCGCCGAGGTCGGCGTCGTCGAAGCTGCCGGAGATCCGGACGACGGCGTGCACGTCGCTCGCGCCGTACCACTCGCGGCGCCCCGGCTGCGCGACCCCGCGGGTGCGCACCCCCCGCAGCACCACCCGGCTGATCGGATCGGCGGCGCTCGCCCAGGCCGGGTGGGTGGCGACCGAGGCCGGCAGCAGGCTGAGCATCCGGCCCAGCACGGTGCGCCCGCCCAGCCCGATCATCAGCGACAAGGACGGCGACCCGACCTGCCAGACCCAGGCGTTGCCGGTGACCGTGATCGGCTCGATCCGGACCTCGTCGAAGGTGTACGTCGCCGCCACGAAGTCGGCCACCTCCTCGCTGGGCGCGAGCAGCACCCGGTGGCCTGCCGCGGTCTCGACCATCGCGTCCGCGAACGAGCCCAGTGGACTCGTGGTCCAGTGGCCGACGACCACGCGCACGCCGCTGGTCGAGCCGACGCCGGCGATGCGGCCCTCGAATCGGTAGCGCGTCACCCCACCATGGTGCCGCTCACCCGGTGACGACCCCGCCCCGCGGCGCCGACTCGGCGAACTGGGTGCGGTGCAGCTCGGCGTAGCGCCCCTCCTGGGTGACCAGATCTTCGTGGCGGCCCCGCTGGACGATCCGGCCGTCCTCGACCACGAGGATCTGGTCGGCCGCGCGCACGGTGGAGAGGCGGTGCGCGATCACGATCGCCGTGCGACCCTCGAGCGCCTCGGCCAGCGCCGCCTGCACGCTCGCCTCCGACGTGGAGTCGAGGTGGGCGGTCGCCTCGTCGAGCACGACCACGCGCGGCTGGGCCAGCAGCAGCCGCGCGATGGTCAGCCGCTGCCGCTCTCCCCCGGAGAGCCGGTAGCCGCGCTCGCCGACGACGGTGTCGAGGCCGTCGGGCAACGACCGCACCAGGTCGGCGAGCCGGGCGCGGGTCAGCGCCTCCCACACGTGGTCCTCGCCGGCATCGGCCCGCGCGAGCAGCAGGTTGGCCCGGACGGTGTCGTGGAAGAGGTGGCCGTCCTGGGTGACCATGCCCAGCGTCGAGCGGATCGCGTCGAAAGTCAGGTCGCGCACGTCCACCCCGCCCAGGCGTACGGCGCCGGAGTCGACGTCGTAGAGCCGGGCCAGGAGCTGCGCGATGGTGGACTTGCCGGCACCGGAGGAGCCCACGAGCGCGACGAGCTGGCCCGGCTCGGCCCTGAACGAGACCCCGTGGATCACCTCGACGCCGCCACGGCTGTCGAGGGTGGCGACCTCCTCGAGGGAGGCCAGCGAGACCTTGTCGGCCGAGGGGTAGCCGAAGTGCACGTCGTCGAGCTCGACCGCGACCCCACCGGCGGGCACCGTGGTGGCCCCGGGCCGTTCCTGGATCAGCGGCTCGAGGTCGAGCACCTCGAAGACCCTCTCGAAGCTGACCAGGGCGCTCATCACCTCCACCCGCGCCGATGCCAGGCCGGTGAGGGGCGCGTAGAGCCGGGTCAGCAGCAGCGCGAGCGCGACCACGGCTCCGGGCTCGAGGGTTCCCTCGAGCGCGAACCAACCGCCGAGGCCGTAGACCAGCGCGAGGGCCAGCGCGGAGACCAGGGTCAGGGCGGTGACGAAGAGGACCTGCACCATCGCCGTGCGGACCCCGATGTCGCGCACCCGGGTGGCCCGGGCCACGAACTCCGAGGTCTCCCGGTCCGGCACCGAGAACAGCTTGACCAAGGTGGCACCGGGGGCGGAGAACCGCTCGGTCATCTGGGTGCTCATCATCGAGTTGTGGTTGGCCGCCTCGAGCTCGAGCCGCGCCAGCTTGCGGCCGAACCGGCGCGCGGGCAGCACGAACACCGGCAGCAGCAGCAACGACAGCACGGTGATCTGCCAGGAGAGCGCCAACATCGCGATCAAGGTCAGCACCAGCGCCACCACGTTGCCGACGACGCCGGAGAGGGTGTCGGAGAAGGCGCGCTGGGCACCGATCACGTCGTTGTTGAGCCGGCTGACCAGGGCGCCGGTGCGGGTGCGGGTGAAGAACGCGATCGGCATCTGCTGCACGTGGTCGAAGACCACCCTGCGCAGATCGAGGATCAGTCCCTCGCCGATGCTCGCCGACAGCCACCGCGAGCCCAGCCCGACCACCGCCTCGGCGACCGCGATCGCCGCGATCAGCAGCGCGATCCGCAGCACGCCGGCGAACTCCTCGCCGTTGATGATCGCGTTCACGACCTGCCCGGCCAGCAGCGGCGTCGCCACCGCCAGCACCGCGAGGACGACGCTGCTGACCATGAACCAGGTCAGCCGCGCCTTGTGCGGACGGGCGAAGACAGCGATCCGACGCACGGTCGCCCAGGTGAACGGTCGACGCTCCTGCTGGGCGATCATCATGTGGTAGAGCGAGTTCCACGCCGCCATCTCCATGCTCATGGGTCGACCGTAGGACCTCGAGCCGACATGAGGTCAACGACTTTTCTTGCTCACCCTCGCGAAGCGCCGCCCGCGCGCCGTAGCGCCCCAGGGCTTGTAGACGGCGAGCCAGGTCGCGAACGACAGCGCCAGCACCGAGACGGCGGGCGGGAAGACCAGTCCGACCCGTGCGTCGGCGAGTCGACCGGGCAGGGACCCGTCGACCACCGCCGCCTCAGTAGCGGCTTCGAGCACCGTCGGCCGGAGGGCGAGCAGCACCAGCACCAGCAGCACGAGGGTGACCACCAGCTTGGCCACCACCCACCAGTAGCGCACCAGGCCGAAGCGGGTGCCGACGCCCAGCACCAGTCCGGTCGAGAGCGACAGCAGCCCAAGAGTGAGGAGCAGTGGGACGGCGAAGAGCTCGAGGGAGGCGTAGACGACGGCTTGGGTGCGGGGGTCGTCGGTGGTGAGCCCGCGCACCGCCAGCGCACCCATCACCAGGTCGACGCCGATCCAGCTCACCGAGGACAGCACGTGCAGCAACAGCACGGCCTTGCGCGTGCGGCGGGACAGTCGCGGGGGGCGGGTGGGTGCCGGCTGGTGGGTGGGCGGCCGGTTCGCAGAGCGGGTCGGGCTGATCGTCACGGCGGGACTCCTCGTGGGTCGCTCCAGCCTGCGACGTACCGAGCCGGTCCCGCATCGGGGATGTCCCCCACCGCGACCCTGGTCCTGCTTGTCCGATACGGAGAGGGGGTATACCGTGGTCGAAGGGGTACCCAGCCAGGGTATCCGGCGGGAGGGCTGCACGATGGACGAGCACCAGCACGGCTACATCCACCGCAAGGACGACTACCTCAAGCGGCTGCGCCGGATCGAGGGTCAGGCCCGCGGGTTGCAGCGGATGGTCGAGGACGAGAAGTACTGCATCGACATCCTCACCCAGGTCTCGGCGATGACCAGCGCGCTGCAGAGCGTCGCGCTCGGCCTGCTCGACGAGCACCTCAGCCACTGCGTGGTCGACGCCGCCCGGGCAGGAGGCCCGGAGGCCGACGCCAAGATCGCCGAGGCGTCCGCCGCCATCGCCCGGCTCGTCAAGGCCTGACCCGCACCCACAAGTCCCAGGAGGATCCATGAGCACGATCGCGACCTACACCGTCTCCGGGATGACCTGCGGCCACTGCGTCGCCTCGGTCACCGAGGAGCTCCAGGAGATCGACGGCGTCCAGGACGTCGCGGTGACGCTGGAGACCGGTGCCCTGTCCGTGACCAGCGCCCAGCCGCTCGACGAGGCCACCGTGCGGGCCGCCGTCGAGGAGGCCGGCTACACGCTCGCGCTGTGACCACCGCGCCGCCGAGGCCGGTGACCTGACGCTCGTGCGCGGCGACCTGCGGGTCGCCGCCGACGCGATCCGGCTGGCCCGGCGCACCCTGGCGACCATCAAGGGCAACCTCTTCTGGGCCTTCGGCTACAACGTGGCGGCGCCACCCCTGGCGGCAGCCGGTCTGCTCAACCCGATGCTGGCCGGCGCCGCGATGGCGTTCAGCTCGGTGTTCGTGGTGACCAACAGCCTCCGCCTGCGCCGCTTCCGACCTCTGGCGCCCTCCGGTCGCTGAGGCCACCCTTCGGTGGCCACCTCAAGGGGTGGTGCTGGCGAGCGTGGCGCGCGCCGCCTGCTCGACGAAGAAGGGGCTGGCCTCCCGGCACGCACCCGCACAGTCACACACGGCGTCGACCACGACGTTCCAGGGCAAGGAGCTGAACTCCTGCACCAGTCGCTCGGCGATCCCGGCTACTTCCTGCTCCATGACGGCTCCCAGGTGATGCCCCGCACGCCGAGGGTTCCCCCGCGCCGTGCGGCCAACCACCTGCTGCCGAGCGGTCTGGACCGGGCCGGTCTAGGGGACCAGGGTCCGCCGCATCACCAGCCGAGGAAGCTTGCTGGCGACCGCGTCGGTCTGCCCGACCACCTCGAACCCGACCGCCTCGAACATCGCCCGGGTGCCGACGAACGCCATCGTCAGGTCCATCCGCCCGGGCGGGTCGACGGGGTAGGCCTCGACGGCCGGTGCGCCGCGACCCGCGGCGTACCCGACGGCCCCCTCGAGGAGCGGACCTGTCAGGCCCTGTCGCCGGCGACCGCCGCGGATCACCACGCAGATGATGCTCCAGACTGCTACGTCGTCGATCGGCCGGATCAGCGCCGAGGCGGTGAGCCGTGGGATCTCCGACCGCGGCGAGATCGAGCACCAGCCGACCGGGTCGCCGTCGTGGTAGCCGATGACACCGGGCCGGGCGCGCCGCCGCGCCAGCGCCCGCATCGCCGTCTCCCGGTCGCCACCGCCGAGCTCCTCGATCTCGCGTGCGGGCAGCCGGTGCGAGAGGCACCAGCAGTGCGTCGAACGCCGGTTGGGGTTGACCACGGCGGCGAAGTCGTCGAAGCGCGCTGGCGTCAGCGGGTGCGTCTCGAAGGCCACGTCCTGAGCCAATCACGGCCCACCGACGCTTCGGCGGGACGATCGCACGGATACCCCGTTGCCGCCAGCCCGCGCCGCGGGGAGGGTGGCCCCATGGCCCTGCACCTGGACAACATCACCTTCGACTGCGCCGATGCCCGCGCTCTGGGCACCTTCTGGTCCGAGCTGACCGGCTGGAACCTCTTCTACGACGACGATCCCGAGATCTACGTCGCCCCGACCTATCCCTACGCCGGCGTCGGGTTGTTGTTCATCCCGGTGCCCGAGGGCAAGACCGCCAAGAACCGGCTGCACCTCGACCTCGTCCCGGACACGGGCACCCGCGACGAGGCGGTCGCCACCGCGGTCGCGGCCGGGGCCACCGAGCTGGCCGACCACCGCAAGGACGACGGCTCCGGCTGGGTGGTGCTCGCCGACCCCGAGGGCAACGAGTTCTGCATCGAGCGCGGTCCCGCCGAGCGGGGTCCGACCGGCCCGCGCCAGATCGGCCTCCAGGTCTGAATCGGCGAGTGCGCCCTGTCGGGCGCGTGAACCTCAGCTGCGCCGCGGCTGGCCGGTATGCCTCACGGCTCTGGAGCGTGCCTGATCGATCGTGTAGACCTTCGTCTTCTGCGCTCGGGCACGCGAAGCCAGGTAGAAGAACGCGGCCACGAGGATGACGAGGATCACCCACAGTGCGGTCATCTCGTACCTCCAGTACGACCCCCCTCAGAGTGTCGTCCCGGGGTGTCGCCTTGGGAATGGCTCATTCAGATCACCGGACGGCACCGACCTGGGGGTGGGTCACGCCTCGGGCACGGTGCTGAGCTTGTCCAGCCGGGCCCGCAGCAGCTCCTCGCGGTGGGTGTTGCCGTGCAGCGCGAGGTAGCGCTCACCGAAGACGGCGAGCAGGGCGTCGTCGAGACGGCGGACCGCGCCGGCCGGGTACTTGTAGCCCATCCGAGCGTCGATCGCGGCGCTGTCGACGGTGTTGAGCAGCACCGCCAGTTCGTCGAGGGAGGCGATCCCGAGCTCGAGGAGCAGCCCCGAGATCCAGGTGTAGTGGTCGGTGCGGGACCAGCCGGCGTCGGCGTACTGCCCGGCCAGGAAGGTCGCCAGATCCTGCCCGCTGATGCGCGGGTCGGTCGCGTCGACGGGCGGCCGCTGCTCGGTCTGGTCGGTCATGGACTCCTGGAGCCGGTCGCGGATCGTGGTGAACTCGCGGTCGGCCAGCTCGAGCAGCCCCGCCGCGAGGGTGAAGCGGCGGTCGAGGTCGGGCGCGTGCTCCTCGGGGACGGTGCCCTTGTAGCGGATGTCGTGCTCGAACTCCGCCCACGCGTGCTGCAGCACCGTGCGGATCTGCACCTGGGCGCTGCGGTCGAAGAGCGAGGCCGGGGTGTCCTCGTGCGGGGGCGCCGCGACCAGCAGGTGCCGGCTGGCGTAGCCCCACCGGCCCTCGCTGGCGGTCTCCTGCCCCATGTCGCGGTCGTCGAGGACGTGCAGCTGGTCGGCGAGCAGGTCGGCCACCGCGGTCACGTCGGGGTGGAGGTAGGTGATCACGCGGATGCCGATCTGGTCGGTGATCTGCTCCAGCGGGTCGGAGTAGACCGGTCTGCCCTCCACGGTGCGGTCGGCCTTCGCAGCGAACGACGCGACGGTCTTGGTGCGACCCACCACGCTCAGGTAGTTGATGCCGGCATCGTCGAGCAGCGTCGTGACCAGGTCGAGGTAGCCCTCCGTGGCCTCCTGGAGCACCGGTTGCTGTGCGGCGTAGGTCTGCACCGCCCGCTGCACGGGGTCGGTGCGCGGCGCCCGCGGGCTGGGCCGGTGGCCGACGGGCAGCGCCGGGGTGACGATGTAGCCGGTCGCGAGGTCGCCGTACGTCGTGGTCAGCTCCGGGCGACGGACGGCGAACAGCGCGACGTAGGCGCACACGACCGCATCGACCTGGTCCTCGGCCCGACGCAGGTCGCTCTTGCGCTCCGCGGTCTCCACCAGCTCGACCAGGGCCCGCCAGCCGGCGTGGTGGGCGACCTCCAGCGGCGCGGGCGCGTCGGAGAGGCCCTCGAGCCGGTGCATCAGCTCCAGAAGGGCACCGCGCAGCTGGGTCAGGGTGCGGCCGGGCTTGTTCTTGTACTTCAAGGTGCGACCGAGGCGGAACAGCGCGACCGTCGCCGGGTGCGGGTAGACCTCGATCGCGCGGCGGGCGACGGTCGAGCCGGGGTCGATGTCGAGGCCGAGGCGGGTGGCGAGGCGGGCGCCGCGGGGGGTGTCGCTGAACTCCGGCTTGCCCGTGTTGGAGGGGTGCGCACCGGCGTCGAAGCGGGCGTAGTCCTTGTTGAGCTCGGCCTCGCAGGGCCGGTTGCCGGTGGGGTTGACCACGACGAGGGGTGCGTCGATCGCGACCAGGCAGTCGCCGGCGACGTACTCCTGCACCGCCGCCACGATCTCGTCGTCGTCGCGGGCGGCACTCACCGTGACCAAGCGCCCGTCGTCGTCGAGGACGGCGACGCCGGTGGGCTTGTTGGGACCCCAGGCCAGGTCCACACCGACGAAGTACATGGCGTCACCCTGCCGCATCGCGCAGGTCCGTGACGACCGGCGATGAATTCAGGTGCCGATGTCGGTCCTCACGACCAGAATGTGAGGACCACCATGACCGCCACCCAGAACGCCCCCTTCGAACCTGCGGGAGAGCCCGTCGACACCGCGTCGGTGCGACAGCTGCCCAGGCTGCTGCGACCCTTCCGCACGCCCGGCTACCGCCGGCTCGCGGTCTCGCTCGTGCTGACCACCTTCGCCTTCGGCGTCTGGGTGGTCGCCCAGGTGTGGGAGGTCATCCGCATCGGCGGCGGTCCGGCGCAGCTCTCGGTCGTCTCCACGGCCGGGGCGATCGGCGTGCTCGTCCCCGCCCTGGTCGCCGGCGTGGTGGCCGACCGGATCGCGCAGAAGACGATCCTGCTCTGGGTGGCGGGCGTGCAGCTGGCCGGGATGAGCCTGGTGGCGGTGCTCTCCCTCACCGACACCACCCAGGTCTGGCACCTCGGCGCCGTCGCGCTGGTGATCGGCATGTCGATGTCGTTCTACTACCCGGCCTACTCCGCCTGGCTGCCCGCGCTCGTCCCCCCGTCCGACCTGCTCGCCGTCAACGGCTTCGAGGGGATGGTGCGCCCGACCGTCGGCCAGGCGGTCGGCCCGGCCGTCGCGGGAGCCGCCGTCGGGGCCGCCTCCTCGGGGCGCCGCCGTCGGGATCGCGGCCGTGTCGCTGGGCGCCGGCCTGCTGGCGTTGACGTTCGTGCCCAAGACGCCGGTGCGCCGGGAGGCGGCCGACGCCCCGCCACGGCATCCGGTCCGCACCGCCCTGAGCGACATGGGCGAGGGCTTCGTCTACATGATGCGCACACCGTGGCTGTTGGCCACCCTGGTCTTCGCCAGCCTGATGATCCTGGTGATGATGGGCCCCTTCGAGGTGCTGGTGCCGTTCATCATCAAGGACGGTCTCGGAGGCGACGCCGGTGACCACGCCCTGGTGCTGGCCTCCTTCGGCGTCGGTGGCGCGCTCGGGTCGCTCGGGATGGCCTCGCTGAAGATGCCGCGCCGCTACCTGACCGTGATGAACCTGATGTGGGGTGTGGGCTGCCTGCCGCTGATCGTGATGGGCTACGCCGCCGCCGTCTGGCAGCTCGTCGCCGCCGGCTTCGTGCTCGGCGTGATGTTCTCCGCCCCGATGGTCATCTGGGGCACCCTCCTCCAGCGACGGGTGCCGCCGGCTCTGCTCGGCCGGGTCGCCTCCCTGGACTTCTTCGTCTCGATCTCGCTGATGCCGGTCTCGATGGCGCTCGCAGGCCCGGTGTCCGAGGCCATCGGGCTTCGCACCACGTTCGTGATCGCCGGCGTCGTACCGGTGCTGGTCGCCCTCGTCGCGGTCGTGTGGGCCAAGCTGCCCCAGGACGAGCTCGCCCACCCCCTGCGCGACGAGGACGACGCCCTGGACGTCGCCGCCCAGGAGTGATTGCGTGGACCGGTGCGGTGAGTTGTGCCGGGCGACCAGGTCCACCTCGCAGCACCACCGGACCCGAGGAGGAACCGTGCCGACCAAGGCCACCACGGTCGAGGACTACTTGGCAGGCTTCGACGCGGAGCAGCGGGTCGCCCTCGAGGAGCTGCGTGCGTTGATCCGCGACTGCCTGCCCGGTGCCGGGGAGAAGATCTCCTACCAGATCCCGACGATCACCCTCGACGGCGGAGCGGTGATGTACTACGCCGGCTGGAAGCGACACCTGAGCATCTACCCGGTCCCCCGCGGGGATGCCGCCTTCGAGGACGAGGTCGCGCCCTTCCGGGCCGCCAAGGACGCGGTCCACTTCCGCTACGACCAGCCGCTGCCCCGCGACCTGGTCACCCACATCGTGGCCCTCCTGCACGAGCGCCACCTCCGCGCGCAGACCTGATCTGCGCGTCCTTCCCACCGCCCAGAGCCCCAGGAGGTCACCATGGCAACCCTCAACCCCTACCTCGGCTTCATCGACAACGCCCGTGCGGCGATGGAGTTCTACCAGTCCGTGTTCGGGGGCGAGCTCACGGTCAACAGCTTCGCGGAGTACGGCGCCGGCGCCGGTCCCGAGGGAGCCAAGGTCATGCACGCCCAGCTCGAGACCCCCGACGGCTTCGTGCTGATGGCCGCCGACACCCCGGAGGGCATGGAGCACCGACCGGGCAACAACGTCTCGGTGAGCCTCAGCGGCGATGCGGGCGACGGCCTCGACGGCTACTTCGCCGAGCTGGCCGAGGGTGGCACCGTGACGATGCCGCTGGAGAAGCAGCTGTGGGGCGACGTCTTCGGGATGTGCATCGACAAGTTCGGCACCTCCTGGATGGTCAACGTCGCCTCGCCCGACAACGCCGCCGGCGCTGGTTCGTGAGCGACAACCACGACCCGGCGGTCGAGGCCTGGTTCGCCGACTACGACAACCCGCAGGCCGACCTCGTCCGAGCGGTGCGCGAGGTCGTCCTGGCGACCGACCCGCGGGTGTCGGAGACGGTGAAGTGGAAGGCGCCCACGTTCGTCTACCGCGGCAACATCGCCTCGTTCTACCCCAGGTCGAAGCAGCACGTCTCCCTGATGTTCCACACCGGCGCCTCGCTGCCCGACCCGGCGGGACTGCTCGAGGGCGACGGGGACACCTCCCGGGTGGCCCGCTTCCTCGACGCCGACGACCTGGCGGCGAAGGCCGAGCCGCTGCGCGGCCTGGTCCGCGCCTGGATCCAGCAGCACCCCTGAGCGTCGCGTCCCAGCACCGGCGGTCCGGGGCGGCCCCCCACGATGTGACAACCACGCGCCGTCCTGCCTAGGTTGGCCAGATGTTCTCGCGCACCCTCGCCCGCCGGCTGACCGCTGTCGCCGCCGTCTCGGCGCTCACCCTCGGCCTGGCGCCCGCCTCGCAGGCCGACCACGCCCGACCGCCCGGCCCGGTCAACGCCCAGACCACCTTCGACTGGGGCAAGCCCGTCTGGCAGGACGACTACGTCGGTCCGCTGAAGAAGATCTGGCGCACGAAGGGTCGCGGCGCCGTACGCAACCAGCACGGGATGCTCACCCTCAACACCTCCCGCCGGGGCAGCGTGAGCGCCACCCTCAAGGGCACCGGCCACAAGGTCGGGCGCTGGGAGATCCGGCTGCGCTCGCGCGAGTACGGCAAGGCCAACCGCTCCTACAAGGTGCGCACCGAGCTCGTCCCCGCCGCCAAGCGCGACCAGAACTGCGGGGCCCGCAACGTCGCGCTGAACAGCTACACCCTCGGCGGCAAGCGGGTGCACCACTACATCCGCTCGTTGCCCGACGACCAGGCCACGAGCCACACCGGGCTCAACCTGGGCAACGACCGCTGGCACACCTTCGCCGTCGAGGTGACCAAGAAGCGGATCTCCTGGTTCGTCGACGCCCACGTGATCAGCACCGAGAACCGTCCCGAGGCGCTGTCCAAGATGCCCTACACCGTCCGGTTCACGATGCTCGGTCAGGGCGACAAGCGGATGAACAAGGCCAGGATGCAGATGGACTGGCTGCGCTACTTCACCCTGCGCAAGCCCAACTCCAAGTCGGTCAAGGCACCGCTGCCGCGCTCGGGCTCGTTCGCCGACGCCTGCTGATCAGATCGCGGGGGGCGGTCAGCGGACCCCTCGTCGCCGGGCGACATAGTCGTCTCGGACTCGGTGGATCGCCACCCGAACCGACACGAAGTCGGGGAGCTCGTCCCAGCGGTGCACGGTCACAGGACCGTCCGGTCCAGGCGCCTGCGCCAGCAGGGAACCGCCGACGGGCCGCGCCACCAGCCCGTGGGCGAGCATCGTGCCGGTCGGTGTGCCCTCCTGCACGAAGCTCGGCAGCTTCGAGGTGATCTCGACCTCGAGCCCGGTGAGCTCGCGGGCGATCCGGACCGCGCCGTCGAGCGGGTGCTCGCCTGGCTCGCAGCTGCCGCCGGGCAGCGAGGCCGGAGCGTCCGTCGTGCCCTCGGGGTGCACGAGGACGATCTCATCGTGCTCGACCTCCACCACGAGAATCGCTCCGTGGTAGTCGAAGTCGTCGGTCATCGCCTTGCTCCCCCTCGCCGGTGTCAGCTCTGGCCAGGTACGTCGACCTCCACCGTAGCGCCGCCGTAGCCGTTGGCCAGGTCGCGCCCCTCGACGACCACCGATGCGACGCCGGCCGGGATCGCCAGTCCCGACTGGGTCCTGGTGAAGGGTTGCTCGGAGGCATGGTCGTGGCTCAGGGTCATCGCGCCCAGCTCCGTCCCGTCGGGTGCGAGCACTCGCCAGCCGTCGGCGTACCTCTCCGGGGTGTCGTACGGCGAGCTGATCGTGACGTCGAGGGTGTAGGTGCCATCGCCCTCGGGGGTGAGCTCCGCCTCGACCACGTCGGGGAACCTCGCCTCGCCGGTCGGCTCGTCGGCGCCTGCGCCCGGGCCGTCCTGCGCCCCACCGGAGCAGCCCGCCACGAGGGCGAGCAACAGCACCGCGAGCGCCACCAGGAGGGCCGAGGGGCGACCGGTAGTCACGGGTCGTCGGGTCGGCTGGGCCTTCATGTCGGCTCCGATCGGCTCGGGGGTGGTCGTGCCACCACCCTAGGAGCGGCGCTCGTGGCGGGGCCCACGACGCGACGACGCAGCGCCGCTCGGCGCCCGGCGACGTCCGGGCTCCCCTGCTGCGGTGCACTGACCCGTCCGGGTGAGACTCAATCTGACATTTTCGTGTCATATCTCAGGGCGCCGCCGAGGAGCAGGCTGGGGAGGTCCGCGCGAGCGGCGCGCGGCAGGACCAAGGTGGCGAGATGAAGTCGAAGAGAGCTGCAGCGGTGCTGGGGAGTGTCGCGATCGGGATCAGCACGGTGGCCTGGGGCAGCCCCAGCGCCGTCGCCGACCTGGGTGCGCCGGAGTTCACGCTCAAGGCCGTCACCATCGCCGAGCACTACGAGGACGTCGGTCGCAAGGGTGAGAGCATCGGCGACACCCTCGTCTTCTCGGAGAAGCTCTTCCATGCCGGGGACCGGGTCGGACGCGCCGCCGTCACGTGCTCGGTCATCGGCGTGGGCAAGTCCGCGTTCCGGCTGTTGTGCTCGGCGACCCTCACCCTGCGCGGACACGGTGACCTGAATGTGCACGGCAAGGTCGTGTTCCGCGAGGGCTCGTCGAGGCTCCCCGTGCTCGCGGTCACCGGCGGCACCGGTGACTACACCGGCGCCACCGGGACGATGACCCTCCGCGAGTCGAATCGCGCCAGCCGGTACGACATCGCGCTGACCGGCTGAGCGCCCTCGCTCACAGGGGGTCGATGAGCACGCACTCGCCGTTGACCGGGCTGCACCGCGCCATCCGCTCGTCACCGGCGTCATCGACGACGGCCGCGACCAGGTGGTCGTCGTCCTCCCAGGCCCAGGAGCCCACCCGGAAGAGACGTCCCTCCGGCGGGGTCAGTGTCGCCCTGTCACTGCCCTCGACGCGCTGCACCTGCAGCCGATCGACCGTCGACACCTCGCCACCGAGAGTCCCCGTCGGTACCCAGGCGATCCACTGGCTGCTCGCCACGAGGTCGTCGTGGTTGGGCAGCTGCTCCATCCGGGTCAGCTCCCCGGCCTCGGAGATCTCCGCGAGGTAGACCTCGCCCTGGGTGGCGTCGATGGCGCCGTCCGATCCGTCCACCACGACCAGTCCCGCCGGGGTGCTTCCCAGCACGACCTGGCCGGGAGCGGTCTGCGCGAGGTCGGCGGTCCCGCCGTCGACCAGCGGCCGCCACAGCACGGAGGTGCCGTTGCCGCGCGTGATCACCAGCCCGTCGTCGGTGACGGCGGCGACGGAGGTGTAGACACCGTCCTGGTCGGTGAGGTCGATCTCGACCGGCAGGCCGAAGCCCTCGCCGGCCGGCAGGGTGTCGGCGCCGGTCAGCAGTCCCTGGCCGCCCTCGTCGACGATGCTGGCCTCGTAGACACCGTTGGGCGAGATCGCTGGAGGCTGGTTCATCACCCCTTCGAAGCGCTTCGCCTCGGCGTCGTAGCCCCACCAGTAGCTGCCGTCGAGGCGGCCGGCCACCCAGCCCGTCTCAGCACCCTCGACGAAGGCCCACTCGCCGGGCACCGGCTCGCCGGCGACGTACAACCGGCTGCCGAGGACGTAGGGCACGGTGGGCCGGGTGGTCGCGATGACCTCGTCACCGGCCGAGCCGTCGGGTGTCGCCGAGGGATCTGTGGTGGGCGCCCGCGTGGGGGCGGGCGCCGGGGCGGGCAGCACCTCGCCAGGTCCCCTCAGCGCGCTCACGGTGACGATGGTCGCCAGCGCGATCAGCACCACGGCGGCGGCGATCAGCAGCGGAGGCCACGACCGCCGCGTCGTCGTCCTCTCGGGCAGTGCGGGCATCGGCGGCACGCGTACGCCGCCGGCGACCTCGCGCAGCTCGCGGGACAGGGTCTCCTCGATGTCGACGTCCATCTCAGGTCTCCCTCCCCTCGGAGTCATCCAGGTCCATGGCGGCACGCAGCGCCTTCAGCGCACGGTGCGCCGTCGACTTCACGGTGCCGCGCGAGCAGCCCAGGGCATCGGCGATCTCGGCCTCGCCGAGGTCCTCGTAGTAGCGGAGCACGACGACCGCCCGCTGCCGTGGCGGCAGCCGGCGCACGTGAGGCCACAGCAGCAGCCGGGCCTCCGGTCCCGCACCGTGGTCGGAGATGCCCTCGGGCGGCGCATCGGTCAGCACCTCCAGCCTGCGCTTCTGCGGGCGCTGGGCGGAGAGGTAGGTGTTGGTCAGGATCCGGCGCACGTAGGCGTGCGGGGACTCCGCCCGGCACACCCGTGCCCAGGCCCGGTGGGCCTTCATCAACGTCTGCTGCGCGAGGTCCTCGGCATCGGCGTGCTGACCGGTGAGCAGGTAGGCGGAGCGGTACAGCGAGGGCCAGGCGCTCACGGCGTACTCCTCGAAGGTCGGCACGTCCCGACTCGTGCTGGTGAAGCTCATGGATTCCGACCCCCTTTGCCATAGATGACTCCGCCGGGAGCCGTCCGGTTGCCTGCCGTCGCCGTCCGATCCGCCGTGAGATCCCCCGGGAGTCTCAGCCGCGTGCCTCTCGGGTCAGGCGTGGGCCGGCCGCGGCGAAGGCCAGCAGCACGAAGCCCGCGACGACCCCGGTCCACCCGGACGCGGTCGCACTGTCGGAGGCGATCGTGGGGACGGCGCCGACGAGGGCGACGAGGACCAGGGCTGCCGACAGCCAACCGAAGACCGGCAGGTCGAAGGCGTGCGCGAAGGGCCAGAAGTGCGCGCCGACCAGGAAGACCACCCACACCGGGACCGCGTTCGGCCGGTCGAGGACGTTGGTGAGCACCGCCGCGCCCACCGGGATGGCCACGACCATGGCAGTGACGGAGACCCCGTAGGTCCGCAACGCCGCCCGGCTCGGTGGCTCCTGCTCGACGCCCGGTCCGCGTACGACGACGAACCAGATGATCGCCGCGAAGGCGACGACCGCGGCGAGCCGCACGGCAAGCGCGCCGGGGAGCTGGCCGGCGTTGACGAGGGCGAAGACGAGCCCCGCCAGCGCGCCCACCGCCGAGCCGACGGGTCGGGTCCGCACGGCCGACGTCAACGCGTGGCGAAGACGCCGTCGGGAAAGGCGCCGTTGGCGTTGACCGTCGCGACCAGCGGACGACCGAGCTCCCCGAGCCGGAGCGTGGCCTTCTCGCCGAGGTGAGCCCAGGGTGCGACGCCGGCCTTGTCGGTCGCCCGTTCCAGCGCGCGGCGCAGGTCGTTGCCCGCGTCGTTCAGCTGGCCGTCGGCGCTCATCAGGCCACGCTCGGCGAGGCCGTCGACGGCAGTCTGCCACTCCTCGCCGGAGTAGCCGCGGCTCGCCTGCGCCGCGTTCTCGGTGAAGCCGCGACCGCTGGCGGTGTGCGTGACCAGTGCCTCGATCCCGCTCAGTCCGGCACCGATCAGCACCGCCACGTGCCCGTCGCCGCGGTGCTCGCGCAGGAGGGTGAGCGCGTGGAACAGCACCATGTGCGGCTCCTCCGGCCAGGCGAGATCGGCGTGGCTCGCATGCAGCGGGCGACCGGCGACGTCGCAGCCGGCGGCCGCGGTGCGCGCCAGCTCGGCGGCTTCGGCCACCTCGGCCGAGGCCAGTGTCTCCGCACCCAGCAGCCGCTCCCAGGCCGCGGAGACCCCGCGGTAGCGCGCTGCCACGACGTCCTCGGGGCTGGCCGCGTCCCACACGGCCGGCACGAAGTGCGCGACCAGGCTCGGGTTGAAGACGTAGAACGTCGCCGCGACCGTGCCCGGGCCGACCCGGCCCATCGCCGCCGCCCTCGAGGCGAAGTACGCCGCGCGCCCCTTGCGGATCCCGAGCGCGGTGACTTCTGCCTCCACCTCTGGTGCGAAGTAGCCCAACGCGTGCAGCGCCTCCAGCGAGCGGGCGACCTTGCCGGCAACGTGTGCGTCCATGCGTCCTGTTCTACACGTGGACCGCCCAGCAGCTCGCCTGGGCGCCGGTTGACGAAGTGCCGCCCAGGTCGTCCGCGCCGCCCCCGACCCGGGATGGCCGGGCGACCGCGACAAGTCCCACGCGCCGCGCTGCACCTGCTGGTGCTGGTGTCGGAGCCTGCGCGCAGGGGGTGGCTCAGCCGAGCCGACGTCCGGTCATCGCGCCCTGCCGACGGCGAGCAGCGCCGGCGCCGGGAAGTCCACGGTGCCGTCGGCACCGACGAACTCCGCCAGCTCTCGCTCCGCGTGCGTGCGGAGCAGGTCGTACTCATCGTCGGTGATCGAGTCGGCCAGCGTCCATCCACGGATGTCGGTGTGCACCCAGGCGTCGATGGAGTCGAAGCGGGCCCTGCCCTCGCGTCGTTGAACGCTGACGTCCTCGAGGTGGGGAGACACCGTGTCGTGGAGTAGCTCGGGCGTGCCCAGGACGAAGGGGGCACGTAGCGCATCGGCCCGCCCCGACCCGAACAGCCGTTGCAGCAGATCAACCATTGCTGCGTACCCCGGAGTCATGTCCAGACCTGCCCACGTCACCACGGCAACCGGTGCTCCGGGGCGCGCGACGCGGGACATCTCCGACAGCGCGACGTCCCGGTCGCTGAAGAACATCAGCGCAAAGTGGCTGACGACGGCATCGAAGGCGTCGTCCTCGAAGGGCATGTCCTCGGCAGCTCCCTGGACCCAGGTGACCGCCGATGCCTGACCTCGCGCCACGTCGAGCATGCCGGGGTTGAGGTCAAGGCCGGTGATCGCGCCGCCGGCGCCCACGTGGTCGAGGGCGGCACGGGCCACGACTCCGGTGCCACATCCGACATCGAGCACGCGCATGCCTGAGGTCACACCGGCGATCCGGAGCACCGCGTCGGGCCACTGCCCGAACAGCGCAGGCACGAAGAACCTCTCGTAGACCTGGGCGGCGGACTCCGCCACCTGGCCGGTTGTTGCGTCCTCCTCCATGGAGTCGAACCTACGCCTGCCGAGCCGTCCGGTCGTCTGTCAGCCGTGCGAGCGGGGTCTTGGAGGGCTTCCCTGAGAGCTACGTGGTCATCGCGCGTGGACCTCTAGTCGGTCGATGACCACCGATAGCGGTACGACGCCTCGTCGGGCCAGGTCGGCGACGCTCACGAGGGGTCACCCGGTCGACGCCGCACCACACGCCGCCGCAGGGTGGGCGAGGCGACCACCTCGTAGCCGGCCTCGAGGAAGACCTGCACCAGCCCGACCGACGCCTCGTCCCAGATCACGCTCTTGCCTGGCGGCGGCTCGATCGGATAGCCCTCCAGCACGCGGGCGCCGACGCTCTCCCCGTACTCGACGGTGGCAGCGGCCAGCTCGTAGGTCAGCCCCGACTGCCGCCACCCCTTGCGCACGACGAAACAGGTGACCGACCAGACGCCCTCCAGCTCGGGGTCCATCCGCATCCACGCCTGCTTCCGGCTCCACAGCCTGGGGTAGTTCTCCCGCTGCTCGACCGCCACCCAGCCGGCCGCCTCGCCGTCGACGTACCCGATCAGCCCGGACGTCGGTCCGGTGGTACCGCAGCGCGTCTGCTCGAGCAGCGCGGCATCTCGCTGCTCCTGGGTGGTGTCACGCCAGATCCAGCCCGGCACCTTCAGGGCCTGGCAACGGCACTTGCCGGCGCCCCCGGTGGCGAACACCGCCTCGACGTCCTCGGTCGCTGCTTGGTTGGCCGGGAGCCAGGTGAAATCAGGCATACCGCGACCCTAGAACCAGTCGCACGCCTCGTGGCTGAACCCGCCCGGACGAGCGGGCGGGCGGCATCTGCTGCTGGAGCGGTCCCGGATCCAGAAGGTGGAGCGGACGCGAGGATTTGAACCTCGACTCCTTCCCTGGAAGGGAAGCGTGCTGCAACTACACCACGTCCGCGACGTCAGCCTCTGACGAGCCTGACACCGTCCCAGTATGACCCACCCCCTGGGAGTGCCCGCGCGCCAGGGGGCGGCTCCCGGGCCCTGAGGGCTCGCGTCGGGCCAGCGGTGTGCCGCCTCTCATCTCATCCCGCTGGTGGCGCTTCCCCGTCGAAGACGACCGGGCTCTTGGCACGGGTGTCGACATGAAGGCTGAAGACATCTGGCCGCGCGTAGTGACCCACCGGGTCGAACATCCTCCGCTGCGCCTGCACGGCGGCGATGTCGAGGTCTGCGTAGACGATCTCTTCGCGCTCGAGGATCGGCCCGACCATCACCTCACCGCCCGGAGCGACGATCGTCGTGTGTCCGCGAGACATCCAGTCGTCCTCCCCGCCGTAGAGCGTCCCGCGCAGGTCCTCGGGTACGTCGGAGCCGCGGAGCAGCGGCGCGACGCCGATGACGAACTGTCCACCTTCCTTGGCGATGTGACGCAAGGTGCCCACCCACGTGTCGCTGTTGTCCCACGTGGGTGCCAGGTAGATGTCACAGTGCTGCGCGTAGATCGCCGCGCGCGCCAGAGGCATGTAGTTCTCCCAGCACAGCAACCCTCCGACCACCCCGAACGGGGTTCTCACGACGCCGAGCTCCGAGCCGTCGCCCATACCCCAGACTGTCCGTTCCCCGCCGGTGGGCATGAGCTTGCGATGACGCAGCAGCAGGCGTCCGTCCGGACCCAGGTACAGAAGGCTGTTGTACAACGTGCCGCCGTCGATCTCGGTGACGCCGATCGCGACGTACGCCGATGCCGCGGCCGCCGCTTCCCCGATTCGCTGCAGGGTAGGGCCGGAGACGCTGACCGCATTCGCGTAGAGGCGCTGCGCGAAGTCGGCGTCTCGCCACGCCGGAGTGCGCCAGACCCAGTCCGGATAGGCGGGGACGAACGACTCGGGAAAGACGATCAGCTCCGCGCCATGATCCGCGGCTTCATCGATCAGGGCACAGGCCTTGTCCGCGGTCGCCTCTCGATCGAGGAACACCGGGGTTGCCTGCACGGCTGCCACCTTCACCATCAGTTCCTCCAGCGTCGTTGGTGCCCTGCCTTGACCGTCCACGACCTGGCCAGGGCGTGCCAGCCGATCGGCAGGCGCCGTTCCCCCGCCTGACCTAGAAGTCTGGACCGCGCCCCTGCTCCCCGTCGAGAAGCGAAGTGGTCGCACTCGGGGGCTGCACCACGCCAACGCCGAGCGCGGCGCCGCCCGGGCCGTAGGCTGGCGGCGCTCGCGGTGTTGCCGGTCGGATTCCTCGGGTTCACTCATCCGCCCCTGGGGCACAGCACCCATGTCGAGATGATCGCTGTCATCGACCCGCTAGCGAAGGGAAACGTATGTGCCGAGTGCTCGCCTACATCGGGCCGGAGACACCTCTGGAGAGCCTGCTGCTCAAGCCGGCGAACAGTCTCATCAACCAGGCCCTCGACCCTGAGCGTCACCCTGAGCTCCAGCTGGCAGGGTGGGGATTCGGGGTCTGGGGCGAGCATCTGCTCAAGCCGGAGGAGCCCTTCATCTACCGCCGGCCCATGGCTGCCTTCTACGACGACAACGCCGACCGGATCATCCCCAGCCTCCAGGCCGGCACGATGCTTGCTCATGTCCGAGCAGCCGCCTACAACTCGAAGACCGTTCTCGCCGACGAGAACTGCCACCCCTTCTCCTTCGACGAGACCCCTTGGATCATCGCCCAGAACGGCGACCTTCCGAACTGGCTACTGCTGCAGCGCGAGCTGCTGCAGCACTGCGACGACAGATACCTGAAGCAGATGCGGGGCACGACGGACACCGAGTTCCTCTACGTGCTTCTGCTCTCCCTGCTCGAGGGCGACAGCGACGAGGACGTCCAACGTGCGATCGAAGAGATGCTCAGGCTCATCGCCCTGGCCATGAAGGAGCTCGACCTCGCAGCCCTGACCAAGCTGAAGATGGCCCTGGTGTCGCCGAACCGCATCATCGGGGTCAACGTCGGTCTCGGACACCAGGGCGAGACCGACCCCGCCGGGGACTGGAGAGAGCTGCGCGAATCCGGCCCCGGCACGAGCGACTACGCGCTCTCGATGCTCCTGGAGCCGATGTACCTGCTGATGGGTCGCAACTTCCAGCACGACGAGACGACCTACGACTTCGAGGTGTGCACCGAGGAGGAGGCGACGGCCGCCATCTTCGCCTCCGAGCCCCTGACGGAGGGCGACGACGGCTGGTCGCACCTCGAGTTCGGCGACATCGTGTTCCTCCACAACGATGGCAAGCACGTGACCAGAACCGTCAACAGGTTGAAGGCGCAGGAGCAGTGAGCTCACCTCTCGGCTCAGCGCGGGCATTGTCCGGCAGGTCAGCAACGCCGACAGGCGGCAGTATGGCTCTCTCCCCATCTCCTGGTTGAGGCTCGAAGCGCGCCCGCTGTGCCGCGAAGAACGCCGCGTCGGCGGCAACTCCTGCGGGCGCGCGGGCAGAAGGAGACCCTGCCTCGGCAGTGGTCAGCGAAGGGCTGGTGGGCCGGCGCTACGGTCAGAGAGAAGCTCGGGGACGGAAGGGATGACCACATGGACCACCACGAAGTGCTGATCGTCGGGGGCGGCAACGCCGGCATCTCGCTAGCCGCCCGTCTGCTCCGCAAGGGCGCGCAGGACGTGGCCGTGGTGGAGTCCCAGCCCGTCCACCGCTACCGACCACTGCTCAACTACGTCGGGGCAGGCGAGGCGACCCTGGCATCCCTCGAGAGGCCGGCAGCCGAGGTGATCCCCGACGGCTGCACCTGGATCAGGGACCACGTGAAGGCGGTCGATCCCGACGGACCGAGCGTGCTGACCCAGGACGGCCGACGGATCGACTGCTCCACCTTGGTGCTCTGCCCCGGGCTCGAAGAGGACTGGGACTCCACCCCCGGCTTGTCGGAGTCCTACGCAGCAGGCTGGGCCGGGTCGACGTTCGTCGTCGATTCCGCCCCGAGCGTATGGCCCGCGCTCCGGAATCTGTCCCGCGGCCGCGTCGTCTTCACCGTGCCGCCCGAACCCGCGCCCTGCGGCGCGACCGCCCTCAAGCCCCTCTTCATGGCATGCGACCACTGGCGGCGCACCGACGTTCTCAAGGACCTCGACGTCCGGCTCGTCCTGCCCGGGCCGTCACCGATCGGTGTGCCTGCTGCCGACACGCTGCTGGAGCGGACGCTGGCGTCCTACGGCGTGCACGTGACGCGCGAGGCTCGGGTAGAACGTCTCGACACCCGCCGGGTCACCGTGTCCACCCCGGAAGGCCAACAGGAGCTGGACGACCTCGCATACGCCCACATCGTCCCCCACTACCGGGCCCCTCGGTGGATCGCGGAGAACGACCTCGCCGGCTCGACGGCGGCCGGCCTGGTGGACGTCGACCCCGGCACTCTGCGCCACCCCCGGCACCCAGCGGTCTGGTCACTCGGCGACGTCGCCGATCTCGGCACCCGACCCTCCGGTGGCGCGCTCCGCAAGCAGGTCTCAGTCCTTGCTCACAACATCGGCGCCGCCGACGGGACTGCACCGCTTCAGCACTACGACGGCTACACCGTGATGCCGATCACGGTCGCTCGTCGCCGCCTCATGCTTGTCGAGGTCGACCGTGACGGCCGTCTGGTCCCGACGGTGCCGTTCCCCGATCTTGTGCAGCCCCGACGAGCTACGTGGTGGGTGGACCGCTACGCCCTGCCGGTGACGTACTTCCGACGCATCCTGCGCGGGAAGGTCTAAGGCGACGGTCGGCCGCGGCAGATCGCCATGGTCGGGGCCACCACCGAGGAGAGCGTCACCTCGACTCCGAAGGTGACCGCCACGCCGCGGCGACCTCCGCAGGATGGGATACTGCGCCGTACGTCGCTGGCTGATCGCGACGCTCGGCGTGGACTTCTACGACGTCGCCGGCGTCGCGGTCCGAACGACTCCTACCTGAACCCCGCAGCCCCGACCCGCTCTCCGCCGACCACGACTCACGCACAGGGACTCACACCGGATGAATCGCACCCGCAGGCTCCTGATCGCCCTGATGGCGACATCGACCCTTGCCGTCCCACTTGCCACCGTCAGCACCCCCGAGGCCGCCGCCCGACCTCGCGCGGTCGTCTCGGTCGCGCCCATCAACGAGGCCTGGACGGGCCGCGCCGTCGCGGCGTTCTCGCCGAACGGTGACCACGTCAGGGACAAGGGCCGCGTCGACTTCAAGCTCGCAAGGAAGTCCAAGGTGACCGTCAAGGTCCTCCGCGCCGGCCATGCCGCGACGGTCGTGTACAAGGAGAAGCTCGGCGGGCTCACCCGCGGCAAGCACACCTTCACGTGGAACGGGAGGAATCTCAGTCGCAGGGTGGTCCGCGACGGCCCATACACAGTGGTGTTCGTCGCCGACCAGGTCGCGGACGACGGGAAGGAGGGCCGCGCCAGGGGGATAGTGCACATCGACACCGACTTCGACGCGAGGTGGAAGCCCGAGGCCAACGCCGACACCGTCTACCCCCACACCCTCGTCATCCGCGACGGCATCGGGCTCAGCCTCGGCAACGACCCCGACGACCCGATGACCGCCCTTGGTGGATACGAGTCGAAGCTGAAGGACCCGCGCGGGAAGGTGCTCTCCAGGAGCCGGTCGAAGGCGTACCACGCGGGCATGTACCAGGACGTGTGGCCTCTTGGCTTTACCGGCCGGTCTCCCAAGAACGAGCCGCTGCCCGCCGGGGCTTACACCCTCCGCTTCAAGGTGTGGGACCTGGCCGGCAACCCGGGCAGGGCGAAGTCCATCACGGTGCACGTCTCGGACGAGGTCCTGGTCGAGGCGAGGGGAACAGTCATCGTCCCGCCGACCGGCGTCACCACCCCGTCGACCCCGTCGACCCCGTCGACCCCGTCGACCTCGGCGACGTCGGCGCGGGACGGGCGCTCTGCGACCACCGGTGGCGACGACCCGCCGCGCATCCCGTGCGGCACGGTGGTGGCGTCCGAGGTGTACTCCGAGCCCGGCGCGAAGAGCTATCGCTCGTCCGCCGCGTGCGGCGACTCCTGGTCCCGCCCCGCCATTGCGACCATGAGCGGCAGGGTGGACCTGTCGACGGTCCTGACGCACGAGGTCGCGCCGCGCGGCGTGCAGCTCGCGACGTTCTCGATGCGGGGCAAGCCGACGGTCGCCGGCGAGGCCGACACGGGTCGCCTCGACGCGCGGGGCTACCCGAGCAGCTCTCGCGTCGTGTCTGCAGCGTCCGTCGACGAGACGGAGACGACGACGCAGGTGCGCTACGAGTGGGACTCGGTGTACGGCGTCGACTACTTCTGGGACCTCGACTGGACGATCGAGACGGTCGGGAACGACTCCTTCGACGTGGCCGACATGACGATCACCTACCACTACCTCACGCCGCAAGGGCGCTGACCGGGCACGGCCGCCCAGCCCGGTCGTCGACGACCGGCACCTCGTTGAACTTCGGTGGTCGAGCGGACGTCACGATCTCCCCCTTGACGCGGACGCATGGCTCCGGCAATGATCGTCGTATGGCGATGACATCGACTCCGACGACTGGCAGCGGCACCGGTCGTGCCGCATCATCACTAGAGGCCGCAGCCTGCCTCTTCCACGGGTTCTCCGACCCGTCGCGCCTGGCCATCCTGCGTCAGCTCGCCGTCGGAGAACACCGCGTGACAGATCTGACCTCCCACGTCGGCCTCTCGCAGTCCACCGTCTCGAAGCACTTGGCTTGTCTCCGCGAGTGCGGCCTCGTGACCTCGCGTCCGCAGGGCCGTGCCTCGGTGTACTCGCTGACTCACCCGGACGCACTTGACGGCCTCTTCGCAGCCGCCGAGCGCCTCCTCTCGCTGACCGGCGACGCAGTGACCCTCTGCGCGAGCTACGGCACCGCCACGCTCCCTGTGCAGGCACGATGACCACGACCGGCACCCACAGCCACAAAACGGCCGCGACTGAGGAAGAGCGTCGCCGATACGGGCGACGAGCCCAGCTCCTGGCCGGGGCATCGGTGACCTACAACGTCGTCGAAGCCGTCGTCGCCATCACCGCAGGACTCGTCGCCGGATCGATCGCCTTGGTCGGCTTCGGCCTCGACTCGGTCGTCGAAGTGTCCTCCGGGCTCATCATCCTGTGGCAGTTCCGCCACCGATTGCCGGAGTCCCGCGAACAGACCGCCCTACGCCTGATGGCATTCTCGTTCTTCGGTCTCGCCGCCTACGTCACCTTCGAGTCGGTCCGATCGCTCACCACCGGACACGAAGCGGAATCTTCGGCGGTCGGAATCGTCCTCGCTGCTGCATCGCTGGCGATCATGCCCTTCTTGTCGTGGGCCCAGCGCCGAACTGGACGCGCACTCGGCTCCAACGCCGTGGTCGCCGACTCGACCCAGACCCTGCTGTGCACCTACATGTCAGGCGTCCTGCTGGTCGGGTTGGTCCTCAACGCCACGCTCGGCTGGTGGTGGGCTGATCCCGTCGCGGGACTTGTCATCGCCGTCGTCGCGGTCAAGGAAGGGCGCGAGGCGTGGCGAGGCGAGGGATGCTGCGCACCCACCCGGCCCCTTCTGACCGCCGACGCTGACGGCGGCTGCGGACCCGGTTGCGCCTGCGACTGATCCCAGCGACGTTCGCTCGCCCACCGACCGATCCGACTGCTAGGTCCTGCTTGCTTGGCGCAACGGACTCTTCGAGGCCTACGACGGCGCCATCAGTCCCCCACCCGGCCGGTGTCGTAGGCCCACATCGCGATCTCGACCCGGTTGCGGGCGCCGATCTTGGTCAGCAGGCTTGCGACGTGGGTCTTGGCCGTCGTGAGGCCGATGAAGAGGTCGGCGGCGATCTCGGCGTTCGTGCGGCCGCGGGCCACCAGCGCCAGCACCTCCTCCTCGCGGTCGGTGAGCGGCTCGATCGGTTGGGTACGTCGGCTCGACGGTCCCCTGGCGGCCAGGGTGGAGAGCAGCCGCCGGGTGATGTTCGGCGCGATCAGGGCATCGCCGACGGCGGCGGCATGCACGGCCTGGACGAGCAGCTCCGGCCCGGCGTCCTTGAGGAGAAAGCCTCGGGCGCCGGCGCGAAGCGCTCCGTGGACGTACTCGTCGAGGTCGAAGGTCGTGATCACCACCACCGCGAGCGGGTCCGCGACTCCCCGCCCTGCGAGGAGCTCGGTCACCTCGATGCCGTCGAGCCCCGGCATCCGGATGTCGACCAGGCACACGTCGGGGTGGAGCCGACGCGCCAGCTCGACCGCGGTGTGGCCGTCGGCGGCCTGGCCGACGACCTCGATGTCCGGCTGTGCGTCGAGGATCATGGACAGGCCGGTACGCACCAGGTCCTGGTCGTCGGCCACCAGCACGCGCACCGTCATCGGCCCACCTCCATCGGTAGCTCGGCCTCGACCGCCCACCCACCCTCGGGCGCCGGCCCGGCGCGCATCGTGCCACCGAGCAGCTGCACCCGCTCGGTCATCCCCAGCAGCCCGAAGCCGTGGCTGGCCGGTCGCGCCCGGTCGAGCTGACCGTCGTCGGTCACGCGCAGCCACAACCTCCCGGAGTCGGCGACGACCCGGATCTCCACCCGCGAGGCGTTGCGGGCGTGCCGAAGGGCGTTGGTCAACGCCTCCTGCGCCAGCCGGTAGACCGCCGCGTCGACCTGGTGCGGCAGTCGGTCCAGGTCGCCCGGCAGCTCCACGTCGATGACCGGGACCGGATCGCGCCGGGCGAGCGACACCAGGTCGGCCACGCCGGCCAGGGGGGCGTACTCAGCCGATGCCCCGTCGCGCAGCACTCGGACCATCGCCCGCATCTCCGCCAGCGTCCGCGACGCCTCCCCCTCGATGACGGTCAGCGCCTCGAGCGCCGCTTCAGGTCGCTGCCCGGCCATCGTCCGGCCCGCCTGCGCCTGGACAGCGATCGCCGAGACGTGGTGGGCGACTGTGTCGTGCAGCTCGCGCGCGAGCCCGACCCGCTCCTGGCTCCGGATCTGGTCCCGCGCCCGGCGCCAGCTCTCGGCGCGATAGCGGAACGCCGTACCGCCCGCAGCCGACGCCGTCAGGACGGCGAACCCGCCGATCAGCTCGACAGGCCCGGTGTAGTCCGCGAGGGTGCCGATCACCGCAGCGACCAGCACCACCGTCAGCCCGATCACGATCTCGCGCCCCGAGCCCCAGCGGACCAGCGCGTAGACGAGCACCAGGACGAAGACCATCGTGTCGAGGCCCACGTTCGGGGCGCCGGCCGCGAGGGTGGCCAGCCCCAGCACCGCCGCGGTGCCGAACGCCACCACGACACAGACCATCGGCCGGGTACGCCGCCACAGCAGCACCGGCGCGAGCCCCACCGCCACGATCGTGACCAACGGCCGCCACGTGACATCGTCGCGAAGGACTCCCTCGAGGAGCGCCGCCACCATCAGCACGCCGACCAGCACCCAGTCGCGCGACACCCGCCCGGGGGCGTCCGCTGCGCGAGGCTCGGCCCACAGCGAGCGCAGGGCGTTGGTGATCACCCACTCAGCCTAGGGACCCGCGAGGTGTCGGGGACCGACCGAAAGAACGAGACGCCGCTCCTCCCGACGGCCGAGGCGGGTCCGGCCTCGACGCCGATGCGGCCGGGCCCGCGGTCCGCGAGCGTGGAGCCACCGGGCGGAGCGGCCGGACCATCGAGCGAGGAGAAGATCCATGTCACGAGCGACCTTGAGCACCACGACCAAGACCACGACAGCCCTGCACGATCCGCCAGCGCCGGTCCGGGCGAAGCTCGCCGCGGCCTGGACCAGCCTCATGTTCTTCTACATCTACGTCGACTACCTCCACCTGTACAAGCCTGGTGTCATCGACGACCTCCTGGCTGGCGTCGTCTTCGAGTTCGACACCAGCCAGACCTTCGTCGTCGTCGCGCTCACGCTGGTGGGGATCCCGAGCCTCATGATCCTGCTCTCCATGGCACTGCCCGCCCGTGCGAACCGCACGCTCAACCTCGTCGTGGCATCGCTCTACATCCCCGTCTCGGCGTTCAACGTGGTCGGCGAGTCCTGGACGTACTTCTACGGCCTCGGCGTCCTGGTCGAAGTGATCGTCCTCGCCTACATCCTCCGCTCCGCCTGGACCTGGCCCCGCACGACATCACCATCGATGCCCGAGCCCGCCGCATCACACCGCTGACCGGTTCGGCGGCACATCCTCGCCGTGTCCGCAGGGTCGTTCGTTTGCCCGGCCATGGGTGATGCGGGCTCGTCCCCTGGACATCGCGTGTGTTCGGGCATGCACAGCAGAGCGGGCGACCGTGTGGCCGCCCGCTCCGTGATCGGGGTTGTACGCGTCACGCGAGCGTGCTGGTGTCGATGACGAAGCGGTAGCGAACGTCCGAGGCGAGAACACGCGAACGCTAGGAACTTCAAGTACTTGAAGTCAAAGGCTGTGTGGCTCACACCCAGCCCGAGTGCAGGCCCCGCAGGTCAGCGAAGGAACTGCATGACCGTCAGGCGGCAAAGTGACGCAGTTCGAGGCGCGTGGAGTCCGACCGGGGGCCTTGACGGACCTTCGGCAGCACCTTGGCGGATACGGGCGTGGTCCAGTGATATGCGTCTTGGCCGGTTGAACAGGAACGACGCCCATCGCGGAGCAAGTCCGGGGTGGACAGTCGGTCCTCGCCTGCGAGGGGCTGAGCCACACCCTTGGCGTCCGGCCCGACTCGGACCCTCGGCCGTCTGCTGCGCGAGGATGGTGACGTGCACATCATGGAAGCCCTGCTGCGCGCTCAGGAGGCCGCCGCTCCCGAAGTGGGACGCGGCCGGCTGGCTGAGTACATCCCTACCCTGGCGAGGGTGGATCCGCGTCAGTTCGGGATGGTGATCGCCTCCTGCGACGGCCAGGTGCACGTCGTCGGTGACGCCGACGTGCGCTTCTCGGTGCAGAGCATCAGCAAGGTCTTCACGCTCGCGCTCGTCGTCGCCGCCGAGGGAGAAAGCATCTGGGAACGGGTGTCCCGCGAACCGTCGGGCAACCCGTTCAACTCCCTGCTCCAGCTCGACCAGGAGGCGGGGCGCCCGCGCAACCCGTTCATCAACGCCGGTGCACTCGTCGTCACCGACCGGCTGCACTCACTGACCGGCGACGCGTTCGGCGCCCTTCGCGACCTGATGCGCCGGGAGAGTGACCGCGCCGACGTGGACAGCGACCATGAGGTGGCCCGTTCGGAGCTCGAGGTCGGCCACCGCACATCGGCACTCGCACACCTGCTTGCCAGCTACGGGAACTTGGAGTGTCCGGTTGACCAGGTGATCAACCAGTACGTCGCTCAGTGCGCTCTCTCGATGACCTGCCGCGAGCTGGCTCTTGCCGGGCTGTTCCTCGCCCGCGACGGGGTCCTCTCAGACTCGACCCGGCTGCTCAGCGCGCGGCAGACGAAGCGGGTCAACGCCGTGATGCTCACGTGCGGCACGTACGACTCGGCCGGCGAATTCGCCTACCGAGTTGGACTGCCGGCCAAGAGCGGCGTCGGTGGCGGCATCCTGGCCGTCATCCCTGACCGGGGCGTCGCCTGCGTGTGGAGTCCCGCGCTGGGCCCCTCCGGCAGCTCGGCAGCCGGGCTGGCCGCGCTGGACGCGTTCACCACCTACTCCGACTGGACGGTCTTCTGAGCCGCCGCGAGCGGCGAACTACTGCGGAAGGCTTGGTCACCCTCATCCGTCACGCCGCGAACACCAACGCGGAAAGCTCACCCCCCGCAGTGGGCGATACTCGCCCCATGCGGTTGATGGACTTCCACTTCGAAGGTCCGGTCGTCGAGTGGCGGGGCCCTGCGCCCTTCTACTTCGTAGCCATCCCGGAGGAAGAAAGCGTGGACATCAAGTTTGCCGCCAAGGGCATGGAGTACTGGGGCCAGGTGCCCGTGGTGGCACGCATCCGCGACACCGAATTCACGACGGCGCTGTTCCCCAAGGACGGCAGTTACCTCCTGCCGCTGAAGGACATGGTTCGCAAGTCCGCCCGGATCGAGGTGGATCAAGTCGTTGCGGTGGCGTTGAGCGTCGGACGCCAGTAAGGGGACGGGGTGTCTCCGTCCGATTTTCAGGGGCCTCAGCAGGTCTGCCGGAACCTCCGCCTCGATTCGCATCAATTCCTCGCGTCGGACGTTTCGCCCATGCCGTGACGAGTTCCTCTACTTCACGGCTGAGTTGCTGACCGCAAAACAGATCGCCCGAGATCTGGGCCTGGCAAATGCGCGGGTCGTCTTCTGCCACACGGGGGACAGGTAGTGGGGCTAGACGTCAGCGGAGACTCCGGGTTGGGCAGGGGTCGGGTGGGGGGAGCATGGGGGGTGCCACCCGATGCGCCGACCGGTGTCTTGCCGCGAGGGTTGGCCCATGATCACCGTTGACTCACTGACCCGGAGGTACGCCGGCTTCACCGCCGTCGACAACGTCTCCTTCACCGCCCAGCCCGGCCGCGTGACCGGGTTCCTCGGTCCGAACGGCGCTGGCAAGTCCACCACGATGCGCGTCATGGTCGGTCTCACCGCCCCGACGTCCGGCTCGGCAACCATCGACGGAGTCCGGTTCGCCGACCTCCCCAACCCCGGCCTCGAGGTCGGCGTCCTCCTCGACGCCTCCGCCCAGCACGCGGGCCGCACCGGCCGCGAGATCCTCATCGTCGCCGCCGACACGATGGGCCTGCCCCGCAAGCGCGTCGACGAGATGCTCGAGCTGGTCAGCCTGACCCCGACCGAGGCCAAGCGCCGCGTGCGCAACTACTCACTCGGCATGCGCCAGCGCCTCGGCATCGCCACCGCGCTGCTGGGCGACCCGCGAGTGCTGATCCTCGACGAGCCCGCCAACGGTCTCGACCCGGCCGGCATCCGCTGGATGCGCGACCTGCTGCGGGGCTACGCCAACAAGGGCGGAACCGTGCTGCTGTCCTCGCACCTCCTGCACGAGATCGAGGTCATCGCCGATGACCTCGTCGTCATCGGCAACGGCAAGATCGTCGCCTCCGGCACCAAGGAGGAGCTGCTCGCAGCCGCCGGCACCCTCGCCCGCTCCACGTCGCCGCGCGACCTCGCGCACGCCCTCGAGCAGGCCGGGATCCCCAGCACGCTCGCGGGTGACGGCTCGGTCCGTACCGACGCCGATCCCGCCCTGGTGGGCGTGGTGGCTCTGGACGCCGGCATCGCCCTCACCGAGCTCCGCTCCGCCGAAGGTGCGGGCCTCGAAGACATGTTCCTGTCGCTCACTGCCGACACCCAACGCGAAGGAGTTGCGGCATGACCGCCACGACCATCTCCCCCGACACGACGGCGGCCGTCCCGGTTCGCCGAGCGGTCCGCACGATACCCACAGCTCGCCTGATCAAGAGCGAGCTCCGCAAGATGTTCAACACCCGATCGGGCTTCTGGATGCTGATCAGCATCGGCTTGCTGTCGGTCCTGGCCACCTGCGCGGTCATCATCTTCGCGCCCGACGACGAAGTCACCTACGAGAGCTTCGCGACCGCGATCGGCTTCCCGATGTCGGTGATCCTGCCGATGATCGCGATCCTCGGCGTCACCAGCGAGTGGAGCCAGCGCACCGGGCTCACGACGTTCACCCTGGTGCCGAGCCGCGGCCGCGTGATCGGGGCCAAGGCGATCGCGACGTTCCTGGTCGGCGTGGTCTCGATGGCCGTCGCCTTCGCTGTCGGTGCCCTGGGCAACCTGGCTGGTTCCGCGCTCGCGGGCGTCGACACGGTCTGGAACATCTCGCTCTCGACCGCGCCGCAGATCGTGCTCGGCAACCTCGTCGGTATGGCGATCGGCTTCACGCTCGGCGTCGTACTGCGCAACTCTGCGGCCGCGATCGTCGGCTACTTCGTCGTGTCCCTCGTCCTGCCGGGCATCCTCGTCCTGCTCGCCCAGGTGCGTGACTGGTTCAGTGACCTGCAGCCGTGGATCGACTGGAACTACACGCAGGTCGCACTGTTCGAGGGCGGCACGGACACGGCCAGGGAATGGGCCATGCTCGGCTCGACCACGGCTATCTGGATCGTGCTGCCGCTCGTCTTCGGGCTGCTGTTCCTGCGCCGCTCCGAGGTGAAGTAGCTCGGCCGGGGAGCATGCGCCGCGCAGCACCCAGCACGGTCGTCCAGGGGGTCCACGCTTGAAGGCGGTCAGCTCCAGGGTCGCGGCGCAATGGGGCGAGCCCCTGCTACCCGGACGTCGTGGGTATCGTCAACACCTGCTTGATCCTCGCGCGGTCACCTCTGGCGGGCAGCCCGTCGGCATGTGTAGGGACGGTGACGGGATCGCCCTGTCGGGCATCAATCCGTGGGAGCACGAGTGGATCGAACAAGGCGAGCAGATCGTGGTTGCCGATCCGTCCCATCCCTCGCAGCGTCACGATGTCGCCGAATGGGTGCTTCACACGCCCGATCGAACTGTCGGGTTCCGGCGAGCTGTCGAACCTTGCCTGTGCCTTCTTCCAACCCACCGACCAGGCGCACACTCTGATCGTCACCCGGGGAGGGTCGACGACGCCGAGAGGCGGCGGATAGACGCAACGTCGGCCAAAGGCCGGCGGATCGTGGCGCGGGGGCGGACTACAGGCCGTTCCTGCCGAGTGAGCAGAAGTCTCAGCGGATCCTGCGTCGCATCGAGTACGCATCGGGGCCCGCGGGATCCACGAAGGTACCGAGCACCTCGTACCCCAAGCCTGCATAGAAGTCGACCCGATCGGGGGCGCACTCGAGAACCAGTTCCGCTTGTACCCCGACTTCGAGCGCGGTTGCGACGGCCTCGAGCAGCCGGCGCCCGATGCCTAGACCGTGAAGCGCAGGTTCGACGGCAGCCTTCTCGACCCAGGCATGCTCTCCGAGCTGTCCATGGACTTGGGCGACGTTCTGGTGGAACTGCCAATCGATGGCGAGGAGGTTGTCCTCGGGCCGAGGCTCGCGCGCCAATACCTGACAAAGCCGGCATTGCCCAGACGCGCTTCCCATCACGACGCCGACCAGCACATCACTCACATGAGCGCCCAGAACGACAGTCGCGTCTTCACTCCGCAATGAGGAATACAGACTCCAGGACCCACCCCACCGATCCAGGATCGCTGGACCGTACATCTCCACGGTGAAGGGTTCGTTGACGAACGCACGATGGAGCAGCTCGCGCGCAGCCGGCCACTCACTCCCCGTGATGGGACCGATGGACAACTCCATGCGTTGGAGTATCCCCGCCGAGCCACGCGTCACAGGCCTGAGTCTCAGGCCATGCTCCACGCACTACGTACCACGTTTTCGAGTTGGCCCTCGACTCGAAGGGCAGTCGCGGCGCAAAGACGTAGACGCTCAAGGTGGCGCCACAGTGATCTCCCTGGCGGCTTGGTCCTCCGGTCGTGAGCTCGAGCCGCCGATGAACCATCATGGCTCCGAAGTGATGCTTCTCCCGCAAGCGCGTAGCGTCACGACTCGGAGGCATGTCGGAGATGAAGGAGCGAGAGTGCGGCCAGTTGGCAGGATCGAGAGCCCAGATGAGTCGGTGATCAGAGAGATCGAGGCAGTCTTCACGGATCTCGAAGACGGATTCGATCAGCAGGACGCCGACGTCTTCGACAGCCACTTCTCGCAGGACGCTGTGCAAGTGACGGCGGCGGGCCAGCGCATGCAGGGCTGGGAGGAAATTCACCGCTACCACAAGAGACGACTTGAGGGACACGCCCACGGGCTCAGCGTCGCCTTGCAGGTCGAAAGCGTCGGCCTGCCGGCACCGACGGTGGCGATCGTGCACACTCTTCAGGAGACAACTACCCCCGACGGCGGTGTGCGACGCAACTCGGGCACGTGGACACTCGTCGAACGCAATGGCGGCTGGTGGATCTACTCAGTACAGCAGACCAATGTCGTCGATCTGCCCCATGGCTGGCCCGCTCATGAAGGCACTGACGGCTGACGGGTCGACATCCCAGGCACGCCGCTCCGGGTCGAAGTAACGAGACAACCGGACGTTCGTCCTTGGCGCGCCCGGGTTGAGCTGCAGTGTGCGCGGAATGCGCGGTCAGTGACCGATTGTGGGCGCTATGGGGCACGTCCATCGGTGCCGGTGAGGCAACCGGAACCGGAAGCAGTGGAAACTGAGTAGGGCTACCGATGCACGGGAGCCCGACAGCGAGGAGGCTGGGGGAACCGGGACGAGAGCTTCTCGGCCGATTGGTGGGGAGCCCGCGATGCAGGAAAGCATCCGATTGGTACGTACCGCGCGAACGAGTGCTGCTCTCGTGGTCATCCTCGTCCCGACCGCCTTGGTCGCCAGCGGGCTCGTGGGACGGGACCTCGGCCGCGGCGTGCTGCTGCTCGCGGCGGCGGCCGCGGTCGTCTGCCTGGTTGCATCCGTCGGTCTTGTGCGCGGTGATGCCTGGGCACGGTGGCAGGGATGGCTGTTGCTCGCGGGGACGGTGTGCGTCCTCGGCGGCGGCTCCTACCTGTCGGCCGTGCGCGACGTTCCGGCCGCCATCCCGATCTTTGGTGTCCTGGCGGTCCTGCTCGGTCTGGTGCTGCTGGCCGCCGGCGCCCTGGCACTGCGGCCACCGCGAACGCAGGCGGGTACGACGCCGAGCGGTACCTCGCCCACTGCGTCCTAGTCGGGGCGGCTGGCAGCACGCGCGAGACCGGCGATCGAGTCCGCGATCCCCCGGGGGTAATGAGGGGCGTGGGGCGTCAGCCGTGGGCCATGTCGACGAAGCGGGAGTAGTGGCCCTGGAAGGCGACGACGACGTCGCGGGTGGGGCCGTTGCGGTGCTTGGCGACGATGAGGTCGGCCTCACCGGGGCGGGTGGACTCCTTCTCGTAGACGTCCTCGCGGTGCAGCAGGATCACCATGTCGGCGTCCTGCTCGATGGAGCCGGACTCGCGCAGGTCCGACATCATCGGGCGCTTGTCGGAGCGCTGCTCGGGGCCACGGTTGAGCTGGGAGAGCGCGATGATCGGGACCTCGAGCTCCTTGGCGAGCAGCTTGATCTGGCGGGAGAACTCCGAGACCTCGAGCTGGCGGGACTCGACCTTCTTGCCCGAGCTCATCAGCTGGAGGTAGTCGATCACGATCAGGCGCAGGTCGTGGCGCTGCTTGAGCCGGCGGGCCTTGGCGCGGATCTCCATCATCGTCATGTTGGGCGAGTCGTCGATGAACATCGGCGCGGAGGAGACCTCGCCCATCTTGCGGGCCAGCTTGGCCCAGTCCTCGTCGTTCATGTTGCCGTTGCGCATGTGGTTGAGCGGGATCTTCGCCTCCGCCGAGAGCATCCTCATGGTGATCTCGGTGCGGGTCATCTCCAGGGAGAAGATCACGCTGGTCAGGCCGTGGTGGATGGAGGCGGACCGGCAGATGTCCAGGCCGAGGGTCGACTTCCCGACCGCGGGGCGGGCGGCGACGATGACCATCTGTCCGCCGTGCAGGCCGTTGGTGAGCTCGTCGAGGTCCATGAAGCCGGTCGGTACGCCGTTGAACTCGCCGTCGCGGTTGGAGATCGCCTCGATCTCGTCGAGGGCCGACTCCATGATGTCGCTCAGCGGTGCGTAGTCCTCCGACGCGCGCCGCTCGGTCACGCCGTAGACCTCGGCCTGAGCGCGGTCGACCACGTCGTCGACCTGACCCTCCCCGGCATACCCCATCTGCGCGATCCGGGTGCCGGCGTCGACCAGGCGGCGCAGGATCGCCTTCTCGCGGACGATCTCGGCGTAGTAGGCGGCATTGGCGGCGATCGGCACGCTGGCCGACAGGGTGTGCAGGTAGGGCCCGCCGCCGATCCGGACCAGGTCGCCACGGCGCTGCAGCTCGGCCGCGGTGGTGACCGGGTCGACCGGCTCGCCGCGGCCGTAGAGGTCCACCATCGCGTCGTAGATGGTCTCGTGAGCCGGCCGGTAGAAATCGGTGCCGCGCACCGACTCGATCACGTCCGCGATCGCATCCTTGGAGAGCAGCATCGAGCCGAGCACGCTCTGCTCGGCGTCGTTGTCCTGAGGTGGCGTGCGGTCGACGTAGCCCGAGCCGCCCGACCGCCCGGCCTGCTGCGCGTCACCGAGGGCCGCCCAGTCGTCGGGGGGCGCAACGTCAGGGCCGAAGCCACTCGAGGGGGCGGTGCTCACGAGGCGAGACTTCCTTCGTCGATGATGTCCGAACACGGTCCCAGCGGACACCGACAAGCCAGTTCGAGGGTCCCCGAGAGCGCCTCGACAGGCCCGTCGTGTGCCCGACCACATCGACGACCCTGGCTTGCGCAGAGGCTGACGTTACGGTGCCTGGCGGTGCGGGTGGAAGTCCGTTGTCCACAGGCCCTGGGGATAACCCTGCCCAGCGTGTGGAACACGCCCGGAGTCATGTGCACAGGGTGTTGACGCGACTGTGGACGGCTCGCCGATGTGATCGATCCACACGCCGCTGACCTGCACAAACACCACGCACCGGGTGTGCACGAGAGAAACTTGTCGACCGTCTCGTTCACCGGATGGTCACCTGTCGTCGGGGGATCTGCCGAGACGCTGGCGCGGACCGGCTCGGTGGTGTATGCACAGATGCGCCCTAGTTACGCACAGCTTCGGCGCCGCTTGGCGAGCGGGTCGCGCGTCAGAGCCAAACTCGGCATCTGACTCTTACGTCGGTACACTCGGCGAGTGCCTGCCCCTGCGGAGTCGTCCCTCGCGCGCCGCCAGGACCGGGAGATCCTCCGGCTGGCCGTCCCGGCGTTCCTCGCGCTGGTCGCCGAGCCGCTGTTCCTGCTCTCCGACGCCGCCATCGTCGGTCACCTGGGCACCCCCGAGCTGGCCGGCCTGGGCATCGCGGGGGCGATCGTGCAGACCGCGGTGGGGCTGTGCGTGTTCCTCGCCTACGGCACCACGGCCTCGGTGGCCCGCCGGATCGGCGCCGGCGACCTGCGCGGCGCCCTGGCGCAGGGGATCGACGGGGTGTGGCTCGCGGTGCTCATCGGCGCCATGGCCACGCTGCTGGGCGTGCTCGCCACCGGTCCCCTCGTCGCGCTCTTCGACCCGGACCCGGTCGTCGCGGAGCAGGCCACCCGCTACCTGCGCTGGGCGTTCCTCGGCGTCACCCCGCTCCTGGTCATGCTGGCCACGACCGGGATCCTGCGCGGCCTGCAGGACACCCGCACCCCACTGGTCGTCGCCGTCGTCGGCAACCTGCTCAACATCGTGCTCAACCTGGTGCTGGTCTACGGTCTCGACCTCGGCATCGCCGGGTCCGCCATCGGCACCGTGCTGGCCCAGGTCGCGTCGGCGATCGCCCTGCTGGTCGTCGTGGTCCGGGCCGCCCGCCACGCCGGCGCCTCGCTGCGCCCCGACCTGCCGGGCGTGCGCCGCGCCGCCCACGCAGGTGTCGCACTGGTGGTGCGCACCCTCACCCTGCGCGCCTCCCTCCTGGTGATGACGTACGGCGCCGCCAGCCTCGGCGCCACCGCGACCGCGACCCAGCAGCTCGCGCTGACGATCTGGGCCTTCCTCGCCTTCGCGCTCGACGCGATCGCGATCGCCGCGCAGGCCATCACCGGTCGCTACCTCGGGGCCGCCGACGTGGCCGGCACCCGCTCGGTCACCCGCCGGATGATCCGCTGGGGGCTGTGGTCCGGTGCCGTCACGGGGCTCGGCCTGGCCGCGATCGCCGGCGTGCTCGGGCCGCTGTTCACCCGCGACCCGGCCGTGCACGACCTGCTCTGGCCGGTGCTGCTGGCCGCCGCGCTGTTCCAGCCGGTCGCCGGGGTGGTCTTCGTGCTCGACGGGGTGCTGATCGGCGCGGGCGACGGTCGCTACCTGGCGTGGGGCGGCGTCGTCGTGCTCGCCGTGTTCGCTCCGCTGGCCTGGCTGGCCGCGGTGCTCGCCGCCGGCGCGGGCGCCGGCGACACCGCCCTGGTGTGGCTGTGGGTCGCCTTCGGGGTCGGCTTCATCGGCAGCCGGGCGGTCATCTTGGTGCACCGTGCCCGCGGGGACGCCTGGCTGGTCACCGGCGCCTGACCGGGCGCCGGCCGTGGGGCACCTCGACGGATCCAGGCCCTAGGGTTCGCGACGTGAAGCCGCTGCAGATGATCGCGATGGGCCAGGTGCTCGTCCTGGTCGACGCCTTCTTCGGCGGCTGGGACGGCGTGCCCGACCCGCTCGGCTGGTTGCTGGTCCTGGCCGGGGTGCTCGCCCTGCGCGACCACCTCGACGTGCGGAGCCTGGTCGCGACAGCCGTGACCTCGCTGCTGGTCGCGCTGGCGACGTACCCACCGGCGGTCGGCGCCGGCCTCGACGACAACACCGGCTGGGTGGCCTCGCTGCCGGCGCTCGCCTTCGCGTTCGTCCTGTGCACCGCGATCGCGGAGCAGGACGAGCCGCTGGCGGGACGGTTCCGGGTCGTGCGCTGGCTGGTCGTGGCGCTGGCGGCCGGGCCCGTGATCGTGCTCGGCGCCGGCGTGGACGTGCTGCGCGAGCCGCTCGGGACCTTGAGCGTCGCGACGCAGGCCTACCTGATCTACCTGGTCTTCGCTGCGTCCGGGCGGGTGCCGGTCGCTCCGTCAGACGACGCAGGGCCGCCCCCCGTGGGGAGCGGCCCTGCGTGACGGTGGTCGCCGACCACCTGGGACGACTAGGCGGGAACGACGTTGAGGTTGACCGTCGCGTCCACGTCGTCGTGCACCTTCACGGTCACCTGGTGCGTGCCCAGCGACTTGATCGGGTTGCCGACGATGATCTTGCGCTTGTCGACCTCGGCACCCGCGGAGGTGATCGCCGAGGCGATGTCACCGACCGTGACGGCACCGAACAGACGACCACCCTCACCCGCGCGGACCGGCAGCTGGAAGACGGTGTCCTCCAGGGTGGCCTTGACCTGCTGCGCGTGGTCGAGGTCGCGGACCTCGCGGGTGGACCGCGCGGCCTTGATCGAGTCGATGGTGCGCTCGCCACCCTTGGTCCAGCGGATGGCGAAGCCACGCGGGATCAAGAAGTTGCGACCGTAGCCGTCCTTGACGTCGACGATGTCGCCGGGGGCACCGAGGCCACCGACCTCCTGGGTCAAGATGAGCTTCATGACGTTCTCACCCCTTCTCAGCGAGCAGTCGACGTGTAGGGCAGCAGAGCCACCTCACGGGCGTTCTTGACCGCGATGGCGACATCGCGCTGGTGCTGCACGCAGTTGCCGGTCACCCGACGGGCACGGATCTTGCCGCGGTCGGAGATGAACTTGCGCAGCAGCGTGGTGTCCTTGTAGTCGACGTAGGACACCTTCTCCTTGCAGAACTGGCAAACCTTCTTCTTCGGCTTGCGGAGTACTGGCTTGGCCATTGTGGTGCTTCCTTTCGTGAAGCCCGGCAGGTGCCGGAATGGTCGTCAGTGGAAGTGGATTGTTCAGTTGTGCCGGTGGGGGGAGCCCACCGGGGGCGGCTGGGTCAGAACGGGGGCTCGTCGTTGGATCCGCCGCCGCTGGGGGCCCACGGGTCGTTGGCCGGCTGGCCACCGCCCGACTGGCCGCCACCCTGGTTGCCGCCCCAGCTGCTGCCGGAGCCGCCGCCCTGGTTGCCACCGCCGGAGCCGCCGCCCTGGTTGCCACCGCCGGAGCCGCCGCCGGTGGACCAGGGGTCGTTGCCCCCGCCGCCTGCGCCGCCGCCGGAGCCACCAGCGCCACCGCTGCGGGTGGTCTTGGTGACCTTCGCGGTCGCCATCTTGAGGCTGGGGCCGACCTCCTCGACGTCGATCTCGAAGACGGTGCGCTTCTCGCCCTCGCGGGTCTCGTAGGAGCGCGCCTTCAGGCGGCCCTGCACGATCACCCGCATGCCTCGCTGCAGCGACTCGGCGGCGTTCTCCGCCGCCTGTCGCCAGACCGAGCAGTTCAGGAACAGGGTCTCCTGGTCCTTCCACTCGTTGGTCTGCCGGTCGAACTGACGCGGCGTCGAGGCAACGGTGAAGTTGGCCACCGCCGCACCCGAAGGGGTGAAGCGGAGCTCGGGGTCGCTGGTCAGGTTGCCGACGACGGTGATCGAAGTTTCGCCTGCCATGTCAGGCCTCCAGTCTCGAGTAGCTACTCAGGTGGGTGACCGGGGGAAACGGTCCGAAAGACATCCAGCAGATCCGGTGAGGATCAGCGGATGTCGGGACGCATGACCTTAGTGCGCAGCACCGACTCGTTGAGTCCGAGCTGGCGGTCGAGCTCCTTGACGGTCGCAGGCTCGGCCTGCAGCTCGATCACGGCGTAGATGCCTTCGGCGTTCTTGTCGATCTCGTAGGCAAGACGGCGACGTCCCCAGACGTCGACCTTCTCCACCGAGCCGCCGTCCTGACGGACGACGTTGAGGTAGGTGTCCAGCGAAGGCGCAACAGTGCGCTCTTCAAGATCGGGGTCGAGGATGACCATCACTTCATAGGCACGCATAGCGGTCTCCACCTCCTTCGGACTCAAAGCGGCCACGGCGTTTCCGTGGCAGGAGGGCTGTGCGTTGCCGGGTGGTGCGTCGCGTGACGCGGGCCCGACATGTCGATGGCCCGACTTCCAGTCATGTCCTGGAGTCGAGCCGGATCGACCGAGGCAGCCTATCAGCGGCGTACGGCGGCGGGAAATCGTCGTGCACAGGTCATGGCCGCCCCGAGAACGGGTACCGCACCAGCACACCCACGACGGAGGAAGACACCCATGAGCGACGAGGCGACGACGAAGGTCACCGACCTGATGGACGGCATCCGCATCGCGATGCTGACCACGACCGACGGGCAGGGCCGGCTGGTCAGCCGCCCGATGGCCACCCAGGACGTCGAGCTCGGCGGCGACCTGTGGTTCATCACCGAGCGGTCCTCCTCGGCCGCCGCCCAGGTCGCCGCGCACCCGGGAGTCAACGTCAGCTTCTCCGGCAGCAGCTCCTGGGTCTCCCTGGCCGGTGACGCCCGGGTCGTCGACGACGCCGACAAGCTGGCCGAGCTGTGGGACACCTTCACCGGTGCCTGGATGGAGGGGGGACCCGACAACCCCGAGAACGTCCTGATCCAGGTCTCGGCCGACACCGCGGAGTACTGGGACTCCCCCGGCAGCAGGGTCACCCAGGTGGTCAACCTGGTGAAGGCGAAGGTCACCGGTGAGCGCTTCGAGGGTGACAACGAGGTGGTCGACCTCTGAGGCAGCACGCCCTCCCGCCGGCCGGCCGCCCTGTCGGTGCCGAGGCCTAGGCTGGGGCCATGTTGATCGGTGCGCACGTCGACCAGACCGACCCGGTCGCGGAGGCCGCGGCCCGCGGGGCCGACCTGGTGCAGTTCTTCCTCGGTGACCCGCAGGGCTACAAGGGCCCCGAGATCCGGTACGCCGGCGGCGCGGAGGCCCTGCGGGACGACGCTGCCGCGGCCGGCATCGACCTCTACGTCCACGCGCCCTACATCGTCAACGTCGCCACGACCAACAACCGGATCCGGATCCCGAGCCGCAAGCTGCTCCAGCAGCACGTCGACGCGGCCGCGGCGATCGGCGCCAAGGGCCTCATCGTCCACGGCGGCCACGTCAACAAGGACGACGATCCCGACAAGGGGTTCGACAACTGGCGCAAGGCCGTCGAGGCGACCGACCTCAAGCTGCCGCTGCTGATCGAGAACACCGCCGGCGGCGACAACGCGATGACCCGGCACCTCGACCGGATCGGCCGGGTGTGGGAGGCGATCTCCTCCGCCGAAGGATTCGACCAGGTGGGCTTCTGCCTCGACACCTGCCACGCCCACGCCGGCGGCAACGACCTGGCCACCGTCGTCGAGGACGTCCGCAAGGTCACCGGGTCGATCGCGCTGGTGCACTGCAACGACTCACGCGACGACTTCGACTCCGGCGCCGACCGGCACGCCAACCTCGGCTCGGGGCGCGTCGACCCGGAGCTCCTCGCCGCCGTGGTCCGCGACTGCCGGGGCACCGGTCGTCCTGGAGACCCCGGGCGGCGCCGCCGAGCACCGCGCCGACACGGCGTGGCTGCGCGCACGCAGCTGAACCCCCTGGCCGCTCGGGAGCCTCATCCCCCCTGGTCTATACCGGGTGTGGCGGTCTTTGACGGAAGATTCACGCCGCCCTCCAACACTGACTGGTGACTTGCGGGGGGACCGCGAGCTTCCAGGTGAATGGGGATCGTCATGGGCCAACCACGTCGAAGGACTGGGTCTCGGGTCAGTGCGGCGAAGAAGAACAAGAAGGCAGGCATCCGAGGTGGTTTCCGGCGCGGCGTGGCCGGTGCGACCACCCTCCTGCTCAGCGTGAGCCTCGCTCCGGCGCTGACGGCGCCGGCAGCGGTGGCCGCCCCCGTCGGACAGGGGTTCAACCTCAACGCGTCGGACCTGCGGCACATCTTCCGGCAGATCCAGATCTCCGAGCACCACGTGGCCAACCCGGGCACCTCGGTCGACCCGTGCGCGAGCCTGATCGGCCCCGGCGACAACCAGATCCCCGGCACCGGCAACTCCCTCGAGCTGCCCTGGGGCCTGCGCACCGTCGACGGTTCCTGCAACAACCTGCTGCCGGGCCGGGACCGGTGGGGGGCCGCCGACTCGGTGTTCCCGCGGATGGTCGAGGCCGCTCCGCGTGGCGCCTACGCCAACCCGGGCACCGTCACGGACACCGGTCCGCGGATGGTCAGCAACCTCATCGTCGACCAGTCCCCTGCCAACCCGGCCGCCGTGGCCGCCGCGGGCACCGACGAGGTCGCCCCCGATGACGGCGACACCCTCTTCATCCCCAACTCGGCGCCCGACGTGGGCCTGTCCGCGCCGTTCAACTCCTGGTTCACCCTCTTCGGTCAGTTCTTCGACCACGGCCTCGACCTGGTCACCAAGGGCGGCAACGGGCTCGTCATGATGCCCCTCGCTGCCGACGACCCGTTGGTCCTGGCCGGACCCGACGGCGACCCCGACACGACGGACGACAACGTGCCGGTGGGCACCCCGATGCTGCTCAGCCGCACCACCAACGTGACGCCGGGCGGCGGCTCCAACGAGGCCCGCAACACCACGACGCCCTACGTCGACCAGAACCAGACCTACACCTCGCACCCGTCCCACCAGGTCTTCCTGCGCCAGTACGAGATGGTCGCCGGTCGTCCCGTGGACACCGGTCGGCTGCTCACCTCCGCCGCGGGCGGGATGGCGACCTGGGCCGACGTGAAGGACCAGGCCCGCACCATGCTCGGCATCGAGCTCGGGGACCTCGACGTGCTCAACGTCCCGGTCCTGAAGACCGACCTCTACGGCCACTTCGTGCGCGCCACCAACGGCCTGCCCCAGATGGTCAAGACGGGTGCCCCGGGCGGCCTCGAGGCGGGCGACCTGGACAACCCGATCACCACCGCCGGCGCCACCAGGACCGGGCACGCCTTCCTCGACGACATCGCGCACCACGCGGTGCCCCGGACCGGCTTCACCGCGGACCCGGACACCGAGCTGACTCCCGACCTCGTCCAGTGCCAGCCGGGCGGAGTCCCCGCCGGCTGCGTCACCCAGTACGACGACGAGATGCTCGAGGCGCACTTCATGGCCGGTGACGGCCGGACCAACGAGAACATCGGTCTGACCGCGGTGCACCACATCTTCCACTCCGAGCACAACCGGCTCCGCAACGACATCAACGACATGATCACCGGGCCGGACGCAGTGCTCACGGCTGCCGAGGCGGCGGCGTGGCAGTCAGTCGGCGCCGACTCGGGCTGGGGCTACGGCGAGCGGCTGTTCCAGGCCGCCCGCTTCGTCACCGAGATGGAGTACCAGCACCTGGTGTTCGAGGAGTTCGCCCGCAAGGTGCAGCCGATGGTGAACGTCTTCGGCGAGGGTGGCACCGGCTACCACACCGAGGTCAACGCCGACATCAACGCCGAGTTCGCCCACGCCGTCTACCGGTTCGGCCACTCGATGCTCACCGAGCACGTCACCCGCACCAAGGCCGACGGCACCGATGACAGCGAACGCCTCCTGGACGTGTTCCTCAACCCGCCGGCCTTCCTGAACGGCTACGCGACCCCTGACGAGGCAGCGGGTGCAGTCGTCCGCGGCATGACCCGACAGTCCGGCAACGAGATCGACGAGTTCGTGACCGGAGCCCTGCGCAACAACCTGCTCGGGCTGCCGCTCGACCTGGCCACCATCAACCTGGCCCGGGCCCGCGACACCGGCATCCCGACGCTCAACGAGGCGCGCCGCTCCTTCTACGCCGAGTCCGGCAACACCCAGCTGCAGCCCTACGCGAGCTGGGCCGACCTGAGCTTCAGCCTCAAGCACCAGGAGTCGCTGGTGAACTTCGTGGCGGCGTTCGGTACGCACCCGAGTGTCACCGGCACCGACCTCCTGGCGGCCCGACGTACCGCGGCTGCCCGGCTGGTCTACGGAGAGGCCGGTCCCGACGCAGTTCTCGGGGACGTCCCGACCACAGCCGGCGTGGACGAGGGAGCCGACGACCTGACCGACGTCCCGGCCGACCGGATCGCCTTCATGAACGGCACCGACGACTGGGCCAACGAGGCCGGTCGCACCACCACGGGCGTCGACGACATCGACCTGTGGGTCGGTGGCCTCGCCGAGAAGCAGATGGTCTTCGGCGGCATGCTCGGCTCCACCTTCAACTACGTGTTCGAGAAGCAGATGGAGGACCTGCAGGACGGTGACCGGTTCTACTACCTCACCCGCACCGCCGGCCTCAACCTGCTGACCCAGCTCGAGGGCAACTCGCTCTCCGAGCTCGTCATGCGCAACACGGACCTCGAGGGTCTGCCGGCCGACTCGTTCTCACGGCCGGACCTCGTGTTCAACATCGGGGAGGACGGCAGCGTGCTCGACAACCCCGAGACGCCCGACCTCAACGAGACATCGCTGATCACCCGGATGGCCGACGGCACCAACCGCTTCGGCGGCGGGGAGCACGTGGTCTTCAACGGTCGCGACACCGGCCTCAACGCGAACGACCGCATCTGGTCCAGCGAGGGCGACGACACCGTGCGCGGCAACGGCGGCGACGACTGGGTCCAGGGCGGCGACGGCAACGACAACCTCATCGGAGGCCTCGGTGACGACACGTTGCTCGACCTCAACGGCGACGACACCATCAAGGGTGGCGACGGCGACGACATCATCTCCTCCGGTCCTGGCGGCGGCGGCGACCTCAACCAGGGTGGCCGCGGCAAGGACTACATCATCGGCGGCAACGACATCACCGAGACCTTCGCAGGTGCCGGCGATGACTTCGTCTTCGCTGGTGACAGCCAGGACACGGTGTTCGGCGATGACGGCGACGACTGGATCGAGGGTGGCCGCGGCGCGTTCAACCTGCTCCAGGGCGACAACGGCGCTCCCTTCGCCAACGACATCAACGAGGCGGGTCACGACGTGCTGATCGGGTACGGCGGCGAGACGGACTACGACGCCGAGGGCGGTGACGACATCATGCTCGCCGGCCCCGGCATCCAGCGCAACGAAGGCATGCGCGGCTTCGACTGGGTCACCCACCAGGACGACCCACGTCCGGCGGACTCCGACATGGACTTCACCGGTCTGCTCCCGCCGACCGTGGAGAACAACCGCGACCGGTTCGACCTCGTCGAGGCGCTGTCGGGGTACAACTTCGACGACACCCTGCGCGGCGACGACCGGGTTGCGGCTGACTTCGTCAACGGCGAGGAGTCCCACGTCCTGACCCCCGAAGGGATCAACCGGATCAACGGTCTGGCGGATCTCGTCGACGGGGCACTGGATGTCGACGGCAACTTCTCGGGCGGCAACATCCTCATCGGTGGCGGCGGAGCCGACATCATCGAGGGTCGGGCCGGCGACGACATCATCGATGGCGACGCCCAGCTGACCGTGGAGCTGCGGGCGGTGTACCGCAACGGCACCGTGCGAACGGTCCGGAACATGTCCCAGCTCAACGCCGATGTGCTCGCCGGGCTCATCGACCCGGGTGAGATCACCATCGTGCGGCGGATCGAGACGATCGCCGCCGGTGCTGACACCGCCCTGTTCACCGGTCCGGCGGACGAGTACACGATCACCGGCCCGGACGCCGACGGCTGGATCACGGTGAGCCACACCGGCGGGACCGCCATCGACGGGACGGACAGGTTGCGCAACATCGACACGATGCTGTTCGAGGCCGGCACGCCTCGGGTGGACACCCTGGACGTGCCTGACGCTCCCACGTTGGCCACGGCCACCGCGGCTGCCGGCCAGGCCACGGTCAGCTTCACCCAGGGTGCCGACGGCGGTTCGCCGGTCACCGGGTTCCGGGTGCTGGTCTTCGAGGACGGTGCGACCGTGCCCTTCCGGGTGGTCAACTTCCCGAGCACCTCGACCAACGCGACCATCACCGGGCTGATCCCCGGGGTCACGGTCCGGCTCGCGGTCGTCTCGGTCAACCTGGTCGGTCCCAGCGTGCAGTCGGCGCAGAGCGCGCCGTTGACACCGCTCCTGGCAACCCCACCCAGCGGGGGCGGCACCACGCCGACCACCGGTGGTGGTGGTGGCGGTGAGTCCACGGGGCCGGGCAGCAGCGCTGCGACGCCCCCTGCACCGGCCACGACGACGCCGCCACCGGCTGCCGCGGTCCGACTGACCGCGCCGGATGCACCGAAGGTGCGCCCGGCCCGATCGGGGAGGCGCGGCGGCCAGAGCACCGCGATCGCCAAGTGGAAGGCGCCCGCCGCTGACGGCGGGTCGCAGGTCACCGGCTACCGGGTGCTGGCCTACAAGATCGGGGGCAACGGCCGGATCAAGGCCGTGGTCCGCTCGGGCAGGATCGACGCCGGTCTCCGCAAGACCACGATGGTGCTGCCGTCCGGGCTGTACCAGTTCCGGGTGGTCGCCATCAACGCCAACGGTCGCGGTGACCGCTCGGCTCGGTCCAACGTGGTGAGGAGCCGCTAGTCCAGCAACGAAGCGGTGGGGTCCACGTGGGGTCATCCCTCGTGGACCCCATCGCTTCGTGCGCGCCCGGGGAGTGATCCGGGTGGCCCTCACCCGCCGGGCGATCCTCGGGCTCGGCGCCGGCACGGTCGCGGTCGGTGGCGTCCTGTGGCTGAGCCGACCGGTCGTGCCTGACCCAGCGCCGGGCACGCCGCGTCCACGCCGGATCGCCTACGGCGACGAGCCGTCCCAGGTCGGCGACCTCCACCTGCCGGCCGGGACGGACGGGGCGTGGCCGACGTCGTGGGGGCAGCGCGGTGGCCGACCTGATGGGCGGCGAGCCCGAGGAGGTCCCGGAGCGCTACGCCGAGGCGGCCACTTCGACGCGCTCGACCCTCGCAGCGCCAGGTGGCGAGCCACCCTCGACGTGCTCGACCGCCTCTGACGCCACCGGCTCGCACCTCGACCCGTGTCGGTAGCCTCGCCCCTGTGACCGCACCCCCCTTGACCGTCCGCACGATCACACCCGACGAGCACCTCGCGCACGTGCGGGAGCAGCGCTCGGCCAGCTTCTTGCAGACCCCCGCCTGGGGCGAGGTCAAGAGCGAGTGGCGGCGCGAGTCCCTCGGCTGGTTCCGAGACGCCTCGGCCACCGGCCACGGAAGTGCTCAGGGGGGCGAGCTGGTCGGCAGCGCGCTGGTGCTCTACCGGCAGCTGCCCAAGGTCAAGCGCTTCCTGGCCTACCTGCCCGAGGGCCCGGTCATCGACTGGTCCAGCGACGACCTGTCCGGCTGGCTGGCGCCGCTGACCGGGCACCTGCGCAGAGCGGGCGCATTCGGCGTCCGGATGGGTCCGCCGGTCGTGGTGGCCCGCTGGTCGGCCCCGGACCTCAAGGCGGGCATCGCCGACGACGCGGTCCACCGCCTGGCCGACGTGCCCCCGACCGAGCGTTCCGTCGACGGTGCCCGCGTGGTCTCCCAGCTCCAGGAGCTCGGCTGGCGTCTCCAGGACGGCGAGGGCGGCTTCGCCGCCGGGCAGCCTCGCTTCAACTTCCAGATCCCGCTGCTCCAGACCGAGGGCCGTGCGGCCGGCGAGCCGCGCACCGAGGACGAGGTGCTCGCGGGGATGAACCAGCAGTGGCGCCGCAACATCAAGAAGGCCGCCAAGGAGGGCGTGGAGGTCTCGACGAGCGCGACGAGCGAGGACCTCGCGGCCTTCCACGACCTCTACGTGCACACCGCCGAGCGTGACGGCTTCACCCCGCGTCCACTCGCCTACTTCGAGTCCATGTTCGGCGCACTCGGCGCCGAGGAACCGGATCGGATCAGGCTCTACGTGGCCCGCCACGAGGGCGACCTCGTCGCCGCCACCGTCGCGATCAGGGTCGGTGCGCACGTCTGGTACTCCTACGGCGCCTCCTCGACGGAGAAGCGCGAGGTGCGCGGCTCCAACGCGGTGCAGTGGCAGATGATCCGCGACGCGCTCGCCGCCGGTGCCGACACCTACGACCTGCGCGGCATCACCGACACCCTCGACGGCGACGACCCCCACATCGGGCTGATCCAGTTCAAGGTCGGCACGGGAGGCGAGGCCGTCGAGTACGCCGGCGAGTGGGACCTGCCGCTCAACGCCCCGCTGTACAAGGCCTTCAGCCTCTACATGGCCCGCCGGGCCGGAGGTCGCTGACCATGGCGCTGACGTTGTACGTCGACGGCGACCGCTGGCGTCGCCACCTCGAGAACGTGCGCGACACCCACCCGGGCATCGTCCCGGTCACCAAGGGCAACGGCTACGGGTTCGGTCTCCCCCGCCTCGGTGAGATCGCCGGCTGGCTCGGCGTCGACACGGTCGCGGTCGGCACCTACGCCGAGGTCGACCAGGTCTCCGAGACCTTCGCCGGCACCGTGCTGGTGCTCACGCCCTGGCGCCCGCATGACGCCACCGCCGTCTACGACGACCACGTCGTGCACACCGTCGGGCGGCTCGAGGACCTGCGCGCGTTGACCCGCAAGACCGAGCGCCCACGGGTCGTCCTGGAGCGGCTGACCTCGATGCGGCGGCACGGGTTCGCCGCCCGCGAGCTGCGCGAGGCGGTGCAGCTGTGGGCCGAGGTGGGCGGTGTCCGGCTCGAGGGCGTGGCCTTCCACCTCCCGATCGGGCAGGGCTCACACCTGAGCGAGGTCGACCGGCTGATGACCGACGTGGTCGCGGCCGGGATGCCGGCCAAGCGGATCTGGGTCTCCCACCTCACCGACGCCGAGCTCGCCGACCTCCGGCATCGCTACGCCGACTTCGAGTTCCGGCCGCGGATCGGCACGTCGCTGTGGCTCGGCGACCGCGGCGCCCTGCGAGTGCGATCGACCGTGCTCGACACGCACGCGGTCGAGCGCGGAGACGTCTTCGGCTACCGCGGCCGGTCCGCACCCAAGAGCGGCCACATCCTGGTGGTCTCCGGCGGCACCGCCCACGGCATCGGCCTGGAGGCACCGACCGGCAGCACGTCCTTGAAGGACCGGGCCGCGCGGGTGGCGCGAGGTGGCCTGGACGCGGCCGGCTTCGTGCGGTCGCCGTACACGATCGACGGCAAGCAGCGGCTCTTCGCGGAGCCGCCGCACATGCAGGCCTCGATGCTGTTCGTCCCGGCCGGCGCCCGGGTGCCGGAGATCGGCGACGAGGTCGACGTGCGGGTGCGCTTCACCACCACCGACGTCGACCAGACCGTCATCTCCTGACCCGTCAGGGAGCCGGGACCGCCCGCCTGCCCGCCCGTGCGGGGCGGCCCCGCGCCGTCGGCTCCATCGGGTCGTCGGTGACACCGTCGGCCCGCACCGGGTCGTGCCGGGTCACCACGATGTCGCGGACCACCACCGCCGCCAGCCAGAGCTCGGCCACGACACGGAGCGCGATCGCCCACCAGTAGGCGTGGTCGGCCTGCCCGGCCGAGGCAGAGGCGGTGAACCCACCGAGGTAGAACCAGACGGCGACGAAGTAGAGGACCTCGCCGGCCTGCCAGATCAGCAGGTCTCGCCACCGCGGCCGGGCCAGCACCGCGAGCGGCAGGATCCACAGCACGTACTGGGGTGAGTAGACCTTGTTGACCAGCAGGAAGCCGATCACGATCAACAGCGCGAGCTGGGGGATGCGAGGGGTGCGGGAGGCGAGCAGGCCGAGCGCCGCGACGCCGACGCAGACCGCTCCGAACCAGATCCAGGACGCGACGTTGATCCCTGAGGCGCTGACCGCGTGCCCGCTCTGCTGCCAGACCAGCCAGAGCGAGCCCAGGTCGGCGCCGCGCTCGTCGTTGAAGGACCAGAACACCTTCCACTCGTCGAGGCCGTAGAGCACGGGTGGCAGGTTGACCAGCAGCCAGGTGCCGACGGCACCGAGGGTCGCCAGACCGAAGGCCGGCAGCCGACCGCGGCGCACGCACACCACCAGCAGGGCGCCGAGCAGGAACAACGGGTAGAGCTTGGTGGCGGTGCCCAGCCCGATCAGCACGCCGGCCAGCAGAGGCCGGTCCCGGGACCACGCCCACAGCGCACCCGCGACGGCGGTGACCGCGAGCACGTCCCAGTTGACCAGGGCGGTCAGCACCAGGGCCGGGCTGAGCGCGAACGCGGCGGCGTCCCAGGGCCGGCCCGGGTGGGCGCGAGCGAGGAACCAGCCGGCCAGCAGCACGAAGGGTGCCAACAGCAGGGCGGTGACCTGGAAGTAGCGCCGCGACTCCTCCAGGACGCCGGGCAGGCCACCGACGCTGTCGGCCGGCGCGGAGCGTCGTACGTCGAGGTCGGGGAAGCCGCTCAGCGCCTGGGTGACCACGGCACTGCCGTAGGCGAAGTAGCCGATGACGACGGGGTACTCCATCGTCTGCCAGCGACCACCCGTGTCGGAGTAGGGCACGCTCAGCTCGGCGAAGCCGCGCGGGATGTAGAGGTAGGGCACGTCGGAGTAGCACAGCGCGGCGTAGCGGTAGTCGTCGCCCTTCCACTGGTCCTGCACGCACGGCGTCTTCTGCACCATCGCGAACACGAACGCCAGGCAGGTCAGCGCGAGAACGACGCGGACCGGTGTCCACCACGGGTGGCCGGCCGACCGCGCCCCCGAGGGGCCGCCGACGACCTCGCTGGCTGCCCCCGCCAGCGGATCGTCGTGGGTGGGGCGGGCTGGTCCCCCGCCGCTGCCGTCGCTCACCCGAGGAACCCTACTGACGAAGTCCCCGTGGGTCTCGCCGACCGGCGGCCGGGCGCGAGGCTACTGAGGCGGTGGCGCGGTCGGCGACGGCTGGCCGGTCTGCCCACCGCCACCACCGCCTCCACCCGGAGGGCAGAGCACCCCGTTGCAGGGCTCGGTCGGCGACGGGAGCGGCTCCGTGGGCGAGGGCGACGGCTCCGTCGGTGTCTCGCTGGGAGTCGGGGACGGCGTCGGGGTGGGTGTTCTCGACGGCTCGGGTTCAGCGGTCCGCGTCGGGGTCGGGGTGGGGGACGGGACCGGCTCGTGGTCGTCCTTGGTCGCCTCGAGCTCGGCCGGCTCGGGGAAGTCGATCACGGGTGCACCCGCGAGAGCGCCCTCGGTGATCGCGGCCCAGGTGCGGGCCGGGAATTCCCCGCCGTAGAACGTCGGCATGTAGCCGTCCAGCGGCGCCTGACCCTTGCCGCGGACGTACATGACCGCGGTCGAGAGCTGCGGGGTGTAGCCGACGAACCACGACGACCTGATCCGGCCGTCGTCGTTGGTGGCGGTGCCGGTCTTGCCGGCGATGGGCCGGTCGATGACGTTGGCGTTGGTGCCGCTGCCGACCGCGGCGACCTGCTGCAACGCATAGCTGATGTCCGCACTGATGTCGGCGGACATCACCCGACGCACCTGGTCCTGGTGGGTGTAGCCGTCCTCGCCGTCGGCGGTGCGGACGCGGTTGACCACGAACCACTCCTTGGCGCGCCCGCCGTCGGCGATCGTGCCGTAGGAGTTGGCCATGTCGATCGGGTTGACGATGGCCGAGCCGAGCGCGACACCGGCTTCGGGTCGCAGGTCGGTGGACTTCTTGGGGATGCCCATGTCGACCGCGGTGTCGACCACGGCCTGCGGGCCGTCGCTCAGCGCGAGGGTGAGGTCGACGTACGCGGTGTTGATGGAGTCCTCGGTCGCCCTGAGCAGGGTCACCGCGGAGCCGTAGTCGGAGCCGCCGTCCTCGCCCTGGTTCTCGAAGTCGGAGTCGCCGACCTCGAGGGGCGAGTTGCCCTCGAAGGTGCTCTCCAGGGAGTAGCCGTCCTTGAGGCCGGCGGTCAGCGCGAACGGCTTGAAGCTCGAGCCAGGGGCGCCACCGGCCTTGGCCCAGTTGGTTCCGCCGTTGCTGCGCAGGTAGTCCTGGCCGGCGAAGAAGCCGCGCAGCGCGCCCGAGCGGGGGTCGATCGAGGCGCTGGCGACGTGCAGCTGCCTGAGCCCCTCGGGGCGGTTCGCCAGCACTCCACGGGTTGCCGCACGCATCGCCCTGCGGGTGAAGGTGGTGGTGACCCGCAGGCCACCGCCTTGGATCTCGGCGTCGCTGAAGCCCTCGTCGCGGAGCTCGGACCTCACCATCTCGAGCATGTAGCCGCGCTGGCCGCCGAGCGAGTCGTTGTTGACGACCTCCGGGAACTTCGGCAGCTTCTCGCGGGCCTGCTCGCCCTCGGCCGCGTCGAGCTCCCCCATGTCGACCATGCCGTCGATGACGTACTGGTAGCGGCCGAGCAGCCGCTCCTTGGTCTCCTTGCCGTTGGCCGGGTCGTAGTTGTTGGGCGAGTTGAGGATGGCCGCGAGGGTGGCGCCTTCCTTGACCGAGAGGTCCTTGGCGTCCTTGTCGAAGTAGGCCTGGGCCGCGGCCTGGATGCCGTAGGCGCCGCGCCCGAAGTAGATGGTGTTGAGGTAGCCCTGGAGGATCTCGTTCTTGCTCTGGGTGCGTTGGAGCTTCAGCGAGACGAAGGCCTCACGCGCCTTGCGGACCAGGGTGCGCTCGGTGGAGAGGTAGAAGATCTTGACGTACTGCTGGGTGATGGTCGAGGCGCCCTGGGTCGCATTGCCCTGGGCGTTGCTGAACGCCGCCCGCAGGATGCCCTTGGGGTCGATGCCGCGGTTGGTGTAGAACGTGCGGTCCTCGGCGGCGATCACCGCTGCCTGCACGTGCGGGGGCACGTCGGAGAGCGAGATGCTGGTGCGGTTCTGGTCGGCGAACCTGCCCAGCTCGGTCTTGCCGTTGGCGTAGTAGACGATCGTCGTCTCGGTCTGGAAGTCCTCGTTGGGGTCGGGGATGTCGGTGGACATGTAGCCGTAGGCGAAGGCCGCACCACCGAGGAAGAGCCCGACCAGCATCGCCAGCAGACCCCACTTGAGGATGCCCCGGCCGATCCGGCCGCCGCGGCTACCCGAGCCCTTGCCGCCGCCCTTGCCGCCGCCCTTGCCGCCGCCCTTGCCGCCGGCCCTGGTGGTGGCGGCCTTGGTGGTGGCGGGACCCCGAGCGGCACGACGACCCTTCGAGGAGGGGGCCGGGCCGGTGCCCTTGCGGTGTGCGCTCAACTGAAGTTCTCCGGGACGGACGGCGACATGTCACTGCGAGGTGCCCCCCGCGGGTTGTGGTGAAACGCGGAGCCCAGGGTACGGGCGAGGCCCCGGCGCGGTGAAAAGGCGCAGGTCAGAGCCCCGTGGCCGGATGCGCGAGACGGCGATTCGCGATGCCTCGATATATCGCTACGATAGGTGGTGTCGATAGAGATCGGCGACATAGCGGGCCAGCGTGACCGACGAGGAGGTGTGGCGACGTGACCAGACGGAGCGACACCCTCGAGCTCGCCGTCCTCGGCCTGCTGCACGAGTCGCCGCTGCACGGCTACGAGCTGCGCAAGCGGGTGAACACCGTGCTGGGCTGGGGACGGGTGCTGTCCTACGGCACCCTCTACCCCGCACTGAAGAAGCTGCTCAAGGCCGGCTACATCGCCGAGGACCTCGCGGCCTGCATCGGTGGGTCCGCGGAGACCGACGCCACCGGGGCGGCGACCTCCCGTCGTCGTCGCATCACCTACGCCCTCACCCCTCTCGGCCAGTCCCGCTTCGCCGACCTGATGGCCGAAGCCGGCCCGGCGGCCTGGGAGGACGACAACTTCGACGTCCGGTTCGCCTTCTTCAGTCGCACCGACATGGAGATCCGCCTCCGCATCCTGGAGGGCCGGCGGTCCCGGCTCGAGGAGCGACTCTCGCGGGTGCAGTCGCAGCTCGACCGCACCCAGCAGCAGGTCGACCGCTACGCCACCGAGCTCCAGCGCCACGGCGTGGAGTCGGTGGAGCGGGAGGTCCGCTGGCTCTCGGACCTGATCAACGCCGAACGAGACGGCGTCAAGCGCCCCACCGACATCACCACCACGACCAGTCCCGAGCACGACGACACCACCACCCCAACACCCGGCCGACGACCCGCCTAGCGGGCACGTCGGTCGGCGAGAGCAACAGAACGAAGAGGAGAGGGCCCGATGGGTTCGGTACGAGTAGCAATCGTGGGAGTCGGCAACTGCGCGACCTCCCTCATCCAGGGCGTGCACTACTACCGCGACGCCAACCCCGACGAGACGGTCCCGGGCCTCATGCACGTGGAGTTCGGGCCCTACCACGTCTCCGACGTCGAGTTCGTCGCCGCGTTCGACGTCGACGACAAGAAGGTCGGCAAGGACCTCTCCGAGGCCATCAACGCCTCCGAGAACAACACCATCAAGATCTGCGACGTCCCCACCCTCGGGGTCGACGTGCAGCGTGGGCCGACCCTCGACGGGCTCGGCAAGTACTACCGCGAGACGATCGAGGAGTCCGGCGCCGAGCCGGTCGACGTCGTCGCCGCACTGCGCGAGTCCGGGGCCGACGTGATGGTCTCCTACCTGCCGGTGGGCTCGGAGGAGGCTGACAAGTTCTACGCCCAGTGCGCCATCGACGCCGGTGTCGGCTTCGTCAACGCGCTTCCCGTCTTCATCGCCTCCGACCCCGAGTGGGCCAAGAAGTTCCAGGACGCCGGCGTCCCGGTCGTCGGGGACGACATCAAGAGCCAGGTCGGCGCGACGATCACCCACCGGGTGATGGCCAAGCTGTTCGAGGACCGGGGTGTGGCACTGGATCGCACCTACCAGCTCAACGTCGGCGGCAACATGGACTTCAAGAACATGCTCGAGCGTGACCGCCTGGAGTCCAAGAAGGTCTCCAAGACCCAGGCCGTCACCAGCAACCTCCACGGCGAGCTGGCCGGCAAGATCAGCGACCGCAACGTGCACATCGGACCCTCGGACTACGTCCAGTGGCTCGACGACCGCAAGTGGGCCTACGTCCGTCTCGAGGGTCGCGCCTTCGGCAACGTCCCGCTGAACCTGGAGTACAAGCTCGAGGTCTGGGACTCCCCCAACAGCGCCGGCATCATCATCGACGCGATCCGCGCGGCCAAGATCGCCATGGACCGCGGCATCGGTGGCCCGATCCTCTCGGCGTCGACGTACCTGATGAAGTCCCCGCCCGTGCAGATGGCCGACGACCTCGGCCGCGAGCAGGTGGAGAAGTTCATCCGCGGCGAGGTCGAGCGCTAGAGCGTGCCGGGGGTCGCTAGACCAGGTCGCGCACCAGGTCGATGAAGTCGGTGCGGTGGTTGTTGACCGCGCCGAGGTAGGGGCGGCTCTCCAGCACGGAGAGCGCCCAGCACCACTGTCGCAGCAGCTCGACGTCGATCTCCGAACGCAGGTCGGAGACCTCGCCGATGCACTCCAGCAGGCTGTGGTCGTGCCCGCACTTGACCACCCAGAGGGCGACGTCGAAGGTGTCCGGACCGAGCGCCGGCTGCGGGTCGACGGCACCGAGCCCGTGCTCGCCGACGATGACGTTCTTGGGCTGGAAGTCGCCGTGCAGCAGGACGCGCTCGGCGCTCCCGGCGAGCAGCGAGGCGAGCAGCTCCTCGGCCTCGACCACGTCGCGGGCGGCGGGCCCGTCACCGCTCTCGGCAAAGCGGGCCGCGGCCCACGCGACGCGCCGCGCGAGGTTGGCCTCGAGCGAGGGGAAGGCGTCGGTGTCGACCGGACAGGTGTGCAAGCGGTCCGCGAGGTCGAGCACGTCGCGGAGGTGGTAGCTGCCCTCACCGACCCAGCCGAGGAAGTTCATCAGGACGGCGTTGTGCTCGGCGTCGGCGCGGAGGACGCGCGCGGCGCCGTCGCCGGCCCACGCCCGCAAGGCGGCCACCTCGGCGGCACCCGTGGCCCGGTGAACCGGCAGCTTGAGGACGGTCTCGTCCCCGCCGGCGTCGAGGCACTTGACGCACAGCGACTCCGACCCGCCGGAGAGGACCACCTGGGGGGACAGCTGCCAGGCATCGAAGAGCAGCTCCGCCCGGCCGACGGCCTCGCCCAGCCAACGCTCGGCCTCGGACTCACCCAGCCCGTAGGCGAGGTTCTCGCGAAGCGAGTCGGGAATGGCTGGAACTGCGTGTGCCACGTGGTCGTCCCCCAGACGCCCTGCTGTCGGAGGCCCCCGACCCTGCTCGGGACGGTGGGCCCATCGGTGGAAGCATGGACAGTATGCAAGCCGTCCGCCACCTGACGCACCTTTTGCGTGGTCGCGCCTTCCGCAAGCTGTTCGCGGTGCGGGTGGCCAGCCAGCTGACGGACGGTGTCTTCCAGGTGGCGCTGGCGGCGTACGTCATCTTCTCGCCCGAGCGCCAGCCCTCGCCCGGCGCGATCGCCGGAGCGTTGGCGGTGGTGCTGCTCCCGTTCAGCGTGCTCGGACCGTTCGTCGGGGTGTTCCTGGACCGCTGGTCCCGGCGCCAGGTGCTGGCCTGGTCCAACTTCGCCAGGGTCGGTCTGGTCGGTGTGCTCGCGATCGCCGTGGCCGCCGACGTCCGGGGCCCCGAGCTGTTCGTGCTGGTCCTGGTCTGCCTCTCGGTCAACCGGTTCCTGCTCGCCGGGCTGTCGGCCGCGCTGCCGCACGTGGTGGTGCGCGAGGACCTGATCACCGCCAACGCCGTCACGCCGACCGCGGGCACGCTGTCGTTCCTGGTCGGACTCGCACTGGGCGCTCTGGCCAGGGACGTCTGGTCCGTCGCGCTCGGGCCGCTCCCGGGCAGCTTCGACGCCGATGTCGGCGTGCTTGTCACCGCGGCGCTGCTGTACGGCGTGGCCGGGTCGCTCGCGCTGCGGATCCCGCGCGGCGACCTCGGCCCCGACTACGACCCGGCGCTGCCGGCGGTCCGGGAGGCGGCGCGGCACGTGGCGGCCGGGCTGGTCGACGGGCTGCGGCACCTCGGCGAGCGCCGACGGGCGGCGTACGGACTGGCCACGATCGGGGCGCACCGCTTCTTCTACGGCATCTCGACGGTGTCGCTGATCCTGCTCTACCGCGGCTACTTCTACTCCCCCGAGGACGGCGACTCAGCCTTCGCCGGGCTCTCGGTCGCGGTGCTGGTGAGCGGCGCCGGCTTCGTCACCGCGGCGGTGCTGACCCCGGTCGCGACGGATCGGATCGCCCAGCGCACCTGGGTGCTCGGCCTGCTCGTGGGAGCGGCGGTGACGCAGCTCTTCCCCGGTGCCCTGTTCACCGAGCCGGCGATCCTGGTGGCGGCGTTCTTCCTCGGTCTGGCCTCCCAGGGCATCAAGATCTGCGTCGACACGCTCGTGCAGACCCATGTCGAGGATGCCTACCGCGGTCGGATCTTCTCCTTGTACGACGTGATCTTCAACGTCGCCTTCGTCGCCGCCGCGGCCGTCGGCGCCCTCGTGCTGCCCGCGGACGGGAAGTCCTACGGCGTCGTCGCCGCGATCGCGGTCGGCTACCTGCTCACCGCCGCCGGGTACGCCCGGGTGACACGCGAGCCTGCCACTGTCCCGCGAACTCCCTGAAACTCTCCCGAGCGGGACGTATCAGGCCCCTGGCAGCCGGCTCCTCCCTCCCGTGACCACCTCCCAGGGCACGGTGCCTCCCTCAGGGGCAGCCCTGCTGGTGGTCCACGGCGCCGCGGGGGCACGACGGCGCCGCAGGGTGCGGCTGAGCCAGGTCCGGGGGGACGGTTCAGCCGGCGCTCGCCGGAGCCCGCACGGGGGTGGGGCTCCGGTGAGCACCTGGGGCACGGGCCTGACGCTGGCCCGCGAACCTCACTAGTCTCCGAGGTAGACCAACGGCGAGAGAGAGCAGACAAGACGATGCAGGAGTCGCGTGACCCCCGACCCGCCTCGACGTTGTCGACCACGCCGCCGTACCTGCGGGAGTACCCGCGCACCTACCTCAACGTCAGGCTCCTCGACCCGCTCACGGCCTACCAGGTCAAGGACCAGCCGCAGGTCCAGCCGGCGGCCTTCGTCGCCGACTCCCTGCTCGTGCGCGGCTTCGCGGACGAGACGGTCCAGAGTCTCGAAGCGGTCGCCGGCGAGGCCGGCTTCGCGCTGGAGTGGGACGCCCGGGCTGTGGAGGAGATCGCTCTGCTCGAGGGCGCCGAGCTGACCGAGGACCAGCGCACCGAGCTGCGCGCCGCCTGGGTCCGCCGGGTGCGGCTGGTGCCCGACGACCCCCGCGACCCCGTCTTCAGGCCGATCGACACGTGGCGGCTGCTGCAGGCCTACCGGATCCGCGTCGGCGGCCGCACCTCTCCCCGCCACGGTGACGTCGGCCTCGACCACCCCGCCATCGCCGACCCGGTCACCGGCGGCCACCCCGTCACCGGCGGCCACCCCGTCACCGGCGGCCACCCCGTCACCGGCGGCCACCCGGTCACCGGAGGCCACGGGGTCTCGCAGTACGCCGTGGCCGGCTCCGGCGGACGCCAGCCGGTCACCTGGCTCGGCGCCGCCCCGACCCCGCGCTACGACCTCGGGGGCGACACCCCGCGGCCGGTCGTCGCGGTCCTCGACACCGGCATCGGCAGCCACCCCTGGCTCGTCGACCCGTTCGTGGTCCGCGACGTGAAGGTGCTCGGCCTGCCGATCGGCGTGCCACCCGAGTCCGCCATGGGCGAGCTGCTCGGCGTCTCCGACGAGCTCGTCGGGGAGCTCGACGCCGACTCGGGACACGGCACCTTCATCGCCGGCCTGATCCGTCAGGAGTGCCCGGAGGCCCTGATCCTCGACGTGCGCACCTACGGCAACGAAGGCCAGGTCGCCGAGTCCGACCTGCTCACGGTCCTTCAGCGGCTTGCGCTGCGGCAGGTGCTCGCCCGCAACGGCGTGGCCGGCTACCAGCCGGTCGACGTGGTCAGCCTGTCGCTGGGCTACTACCACGAGCAGCCCGCCGACGAGGCGTTCGACAGCCTCCTCCTCGCCCCGCTGCGCCTGCTCGGCCGCTACGGTGCCGCGGTGGTGGTCTCGGCCGGCAACGACGCGACCTCGCGGCCGAGCTATCCGGCCGCGTTCGCGCCGCACGCTGGCGGCTCGGTGCCCGAGGACGACGCCGTCGTCCCGGTCAGCACGGTCGGCGCGCTCAACCCCGAGGGCACGATCGCGATGTTCAGCAACGACGGCCCCTGGGTCGGCTACCTGCGCCCCGGCGCCTCCCTCGTGAGCACCTTCCCGGTCACCTACGACGCCTCGCAGAATCCCAGCAACGAGGTGGTCACCGCGAGCGGCGAGATCCGGGCCTCGATGGATCCCGACGACTTCCGCTCCGGCTTCGGGGTGTGGAGCGGCACGTCGTTCGCCGCACCTGTCCTCGCCGGCGAGGTCGCCTCGGCCCTTGCCGGCGCCTACGCCGAAGGCGAGCGTGACCTCTCCACCTCGGCGGCGGTGGCCCGGATGCAACTGCTCCTGAGCAGCCTGAAGGGACGTGAACAGTGACCGTGACCACCTACTCCGACGGGTCGACGCTGGTCGGGAGGGCCACCACCGCCTTCGCCGCCTACCTCGACGGTGACCGGCCGGCGCTGGACACACTCGTCGAGACGATGACGCCGTTGCTGTGGCGCACCGTCCGCGAGACCGGGCTCGACACGGCGACCGCCGAGGACGTCGTGCAGACGGTGTGGCTCTCCCTGCTGCGCAAGGCCGACACGGTCCGCGACCCGGCGACGATCGTGAAGTGGCTGCTCACCACCGCGCGGCGCGAGGCCTGGCGCGTCTCCAAGCGGGTGCGTGGCGACGCCAGCCGCAGCGGTGGGGTCCTCGGCGTCGACATCGAGGAGACCCTCGACCTGCCCCGGCAGCGCGAAGCCCTGCCGGACGAGATCGTCTTCCGCAGCTCCGACGAGCGACGGCTCTGGGAGCACGTCCAGCTGCTGCCGGCCCGCTGCCGTCAGCTGATCAGCGTGATCGCGTTCGCCGACCGTCCCGACTACTCCCACATCGCGGAGTCCCTCGGGATGCCGATCGGCAGCATCGGCCCGACCCGCGGCCGCTGCCTGGCCAAGCTGCGTGCCCAGCTCGCGAGCGACACCGAGTGGGAAGGAACCCAGTCATGACCGACGAAGTCTCGGGGACAGGCGGTCAGGACACCGCCGACGCCCCGCTCGACCACACCGACGAGCTCCTCCTGCGTGACGTCGCCGCCATGCTCGACGTGGCTGACCCGATTCCGGTGGACCTCGTCGAGCGGGTCCAGTTCGCCCTCGCTCTCGACGAGGTCTTCGACGAGGTCGCCTCGATGACCCGGGTGCTCGACGACGCGCTGGCCGTGCGCACCGACCTGGCCAACGCGACCCGCACCGAGACGGTCACCTTCTCCGCCGACCGGCTGACCTCGATGGTCACGCTCACGACGCTGGGTCCTGGACGGGTGCGGATCGACGGCTGGGTCACTCCCGGTGGCGTACGCCAGATCGCGTTGCGCATGCAGGGCTCGGACGTCGTCGTCACCACCGACGAGAGCGGTCGCTTCGTGGCCGAGGAGCTGCGTGAGGGTTTCGTGCAGCTGGTCTTCCACCCGTTGGCGTCCGAAACAGACGGCCTGGTGGTCACCCCACTCTTCAAGCTGTAGTTTTCGGGCGTGGCTTCGGAGGCAGTGGGAGCGCACCGGCCCGCCGCCGGAGTCATGCCCGGCGCCGGTTCCGAGACCGCAGCGTTGGAGGCCGAGGTCGAGCGGGCGCAGGGCCTGTTCCTGCACGGGCGGCCGGCCGCCGCCGCCCGCCTGCTGCGCAGCACCCGTCGCCGTGCACAGCGTCTCGGCGCTGACGCGGCCGCCCAGGTCGTCGTCGCCCGGACCCTGATCACGGAGGCCGCGCCGCACTTCGACATGACCGGGGACCTGCCCGGGGCACTTGCCCTGATCGACCAGGCCGAGCAGATCGCCGGCGAGGTCGACGCGCCCTTCCTGGCCGCCAAGGTGGCCGGCCAGCGCGCCCTCGTCGTGCTCCGCTCCGGTGACACCGCTGCCGCGTTCGAGCTCTTCGACCATGCGGTCACCCAAGTGCCGAACGCATTGCCGCGCGACCAGGCGCTGATCATGCTCAACCGCGGCGTGCTGCACCTCGAGCACGCCCACCTCCCCCAGGCCGGTCAGGACCTGGTGCGCTCCACCAGCTATTCCGAGACCGCCGGCGACGACCGGCTCGCGGCGATGGCCCGGCACAACCTGGGGTACGTCGACTTCCTGGCCGGTCGCATCCCCCGGGCCCTGGCGGCCTTCGAGGAGGCGGCCCGCACCATCCCCGGCGGGTCCCACCCGGCGATGGTGCTCGACCGCGCCCGCGCGTTGCGCGAGGCGGGGCTCCTCCCCGAGGCCGACGCGATCCTGGCGGCGGCGGCCGAACGGGTGCGGGAGGCCCGCTTGTTCCAGGAGCTCGGGGAGACCGAGCTCGTGCGGGCCGAGTGCGCGCTGGCCGGCGGGCGTGCGCACGACGGGCGCACCCTGGCCGCGTCGGCCGGGCGTCGCTTCGGCCGCCGGGGCAACCTGCGCTGGCAGCGCAAGGCCGAGCTGCTGCTGCTGCGCTGCGAGCGGGCCGACGTCGGCGAGGGTCGCGGGCGACGCCGGGCGCTGCTCCGGATCGCCCAACGCGCCACCGAGCTCGCCGAGGCCTGCGCCGCCGAGGCGCGCACGGACCTCGCTCGCGCCGCCGAGCTCCTCGTGGCCGAGTCCCAGCTGCGGGCCGGCGGGCACCCCGACCCCGACACCCGGCTCCGGCGGGGCGACACGGTCGCGTTGCGGCTCCAGCTCCGCGAGGTGCGCGCCCTGCAGGAGGCCCAGGCCGGCCACGAGGACCGGGCACTGGCCGAGGTCCGCCGCGGGCTCGACGAGCTCGGGTCCTTCCAGGGCGGCCTCGGTTCTCTCGACCTGCGCACCGCCGGTGCCGTGCACGGTGTCACCCTCGCGCGCCTCGGGGTCGACCTCGCCGTACGCCGGGGCCGCGGCGCCGGGCTGCTCGACATGGTGGAGCAGTCCCGCGCGATCTCGACCCGGCTCCCGCAGCTCCGGCCGCCCCGCGACGAGCGCACCGCGACCCTGATCGCCGAGCTGCGCCAGGTCGAGGAGGAGACCCGCGGGCGCGAGGGCGACGCCGAGGCGATCGCGGAGGTCAGCCGGCTCCGACACCGCTCGGCGGCCCTCCAGCGGGACCTCCGCGCCCGCGCCTGGGAGCTCGAGGGCAAGCCCCAGACCGGGACGGCCCACGGGCCACGCGCGCCCGAGGTCCGCGCCGCGGCCCGGGAGAGCGGCACCACGTTCGTCACGATCGCGCAGCACACCGGCTCCTTCGTGGCCGCGGTCGCCACCGGGAGCGCCGTCCGGCTCGAGACGCTCGCCCCGGTCGCCGAGGCGGCCGAGCTGGTGCGCCGGGTGCGCGCCGACCTCGACGCCGCCGCCAACCCGCACCTGCCCCCGGCGATCGCCCACTCCGTGCGCGACAGCCTGCGCAACGGGCTCGCGCGTCTCGACGACGTGCTGCTCGGCCCGCTGGCCCTGGGCGACGGCGAGGTGGTGGTCTCCTGCAGCGGCCCGCTCGCCGTGCTGCCCTGGACGCTGCTGCCCTCCCGCCTCGGGCTGCCGACCGTCGTCACCCCCGGCGCCGGCAGCTGGCTGCGCGGCCTGGCCGTCCCGCGCCCCCACCGGCCGGTGCTCGCCGCCCTCGCCGGCCCGGGGCTGCACGAGTCGGAGAAGGAGGCCCGCGACGTCGCCGCCAGCTGGGGCAGCGCCGACCTGCTGGTCGGGGACGAGGCCACGACCACGGCGGCCCGCGGGGCACTCGCCCGCGCCGACCTCCTGCACGTGGCCGCGCACGGCACCCATCGCGGCGACAGTCCCCTGTTCAGCTCGGTGCGGATGGCCGACGGGGCGCTCTACGCCTACGAGCTCGACGCCGAGGAGGGCATGCCCGGCTGCGTGACCCTCTCGGCCTGCGAGGCAGGCCTGGTCACGCTGCGCGCCGGCGACGAGGGTCTCGGCCTGACCCACGTGCTGCTGCACCTGGGTGTCGCCTCGGTCGTCGCCGGCGTCGCCCGGGTGCGCGACGACGTCGCCGCGACCACGATGCGACACCTCCACGAGGCGATGGCCGGCGGCGCCAGCTCCGCCCAGGCGCTGGCGACCGCCCAGGCCGCCGCGGCCGAGGACCCCGACGCGGTCCCTGCCCCCTTCGTCACCTTCGGCTCCGCCTGGTAGCCGAGCGGCCACTTCCCCACCGGGTCCTGCCGTGCGTCGTTCGCGAAGTGGCCTCTGAGGAGCGAAGGCAGCGAGAGTCCCGGAGGACCTGGACCGCGCGTTGCTCCTGGGGACTTGACGGCCGGAGCACGCTGGGATCATGAGGATCGCGGTGCTGGGGACAGGACCGGCCGGTCGCACGGTCGCCGGAGGGCTGGCCGGTCTCGGTCACGACGTCACGCTGGGCACCCGTGACCCGGCCGCGACGCGAGCCCGGGCGGACTGGTCCGACGTACCGGGTGCTGCGCTGGCGTCCTTCGCCGAGGCGGCCACCGACGTCGACCTCGTCGTCAACGCGAGCAGCGGTACGGCGAGCCTGGCGGTCCTGGACCTGGTCGGTGCCGACCTGCTCGAGGGTGCCGTGCTGCTCGACCTGGCCAACCCGCTGGACTTCTCGGCCGGCTTCCCGCCGACGCTGAGCGTCAAGGACACCGACTCCCTGGCCGAGCAGATCCAGCGGGCGCACCCCGGGGCCCGGGTGGTGAAGGCGCTGAACACCATGAACGCCGCCCTGATGGTGGACCCGCGAAGCCTGGCCGACGGTGACCACACCGTGTTCGTGGCCGGCGACGACGCCGAGGCCAAGGTCGTGGTCACCGCGCTGCTCACCGAGCTCGGTCACACCGACGTCCTCGACCTCGGCGACCTCACCGCCGCCCGTGGCCTGGAGATGGTGCTGCCCCTGTGGGTGCGGCTGATGGGCACCCTGGGCGGCGCCCACTTCCAGCTCAAGGTGGTCAGGTGAGGGGTCACTCGTGCAGCGACGCGCCGTGGAAGTGCCTGACCCCATGACCCCTCAGCCGGGGGCGGTCTCTGCGGGGCACCCCCGCCTGGCCGTCGCGGCAGCAGCGCTGGCGGTCCTGGGTGTCCTGGTCATCCCGGTGGTGGCGGGCACCCTGCTCGACCTGACCGTGCCGCGCCCCGACCGGTTCCCCGGTCCCTCGATCACCGAGCGGGCCCAGCGCGTCGCGGAGCTGCCGGGGACCAACGTGCTGGGCGGCACGGTGGTGCTCACGCTGACCCCGGAGATGCAGGCGCCGGCGATGCGACCCTCCCGGCTGGTGGTCCCCTCCGAGTCCGCCGGTCAGCTCGTCCCGGTGGGGGTGAGCGGGCTGGTGCCGATGGCGGCCGAGTTCGCGCCCGCCGGCACGGGCTCGTTGATGAGCGGTCTGTGGCCCAGTGACCAGGTCTTCGCGAATCTCGGGCCGGTCGTGGTCTCCTGCCTGGTCGACCCGCCGCGCGCGGACGGCGAGTGCACGCCGACGTTGCTCACCCAGCACTCCACCGGCTACTACCGCTACCCCGCCTCGTGGGGCGGCGCCGACTTCCTCGGCGACGGCAGCCGGATGCAGGCCATGCTCGTCGAGGGGCTCAACGCGGACCTGGTCATCGGCGGTCTCCCGGGCACCGACGTCGACCGGGTCATCGTGCGTCTCGCCGACGGCTCGGCCGTGGTCGCGTTCACCACCGACTCGGCCTCGCCGGGAGACACCGTCTGGTGGGCGTCGGCGCAGGGTCTCCCGGTCAGCGCACGGGCGTACGACGCCGACGGCAACGAGCTCGACGACGTCCGGATCGGGGACTGAGCGGCCACGTCACCCCCGACGGACCGGCACACGTGGTGGCTAGGTGGCCTGTCGGCCGCTCCACCAGCTCACGAGAGCGGCGGTGGCCTGCTCCTGCGACATCGGGCCGTGGTCCATCCGCAGCTCGAGCAGGTGCCGGTAGGCCTCGCCCACCTCGCGCCCGGGCGGCAGCCCGAGGATCGTCATGATCTGGTTGCCGTCGAGGTCGGGACGCAGCGAGGCGAGCTCCTCCTCCTCGGCGAGCCGGTCGATCCGGGCCTCGAGCTCGTCGTAGATGCGGCGCAGCCGGTCGGCCTTGCGCTTGTTGCGGGTGGTGCAGTCGGCCCGGGTCAGCACGTGCAGCCTGGCGAGCTGGTCACCGGCGTCGCGGACGTAGCGGCGGACGGCCGAATCGGTCCACTCGCCGGTGCCGTAGCCGTGGAAGCGCAGGTGCAGCTCCACCAGCTCCGAGACCGCCGTGATGTCGTCGTTGGAGAAGCGCAGCGCCTTCATCCGCTTGCGGGTCATCTTGGCGCCGACCACGTCGTGGTGGTGGAAGGTGACCGTGCCGTCGTCCTGGAACTTCCGGGTGCGGGGCTTGCCGACGTCGTGCATCAACGCTGCGAAGCGGGAGACGAAGTCGGGGCCGCCGAGGCGGCCCTCGAGGTCGATCGACTGCTCCAGCACGGTCAGGGTGTGCTCGAAGACGTCCTTGTGCCGGTGGTGCTCGTCGCGCTCGAGCGCCAGCGCCGGCAGCTCGGGCAGCACCCGCGCGGCCAGGCCGGTCCCGACCAGCAGCTCCAGCCCGCGCCGGGGGTACGGCGCGCAGACCAGCTTGACCAGCTCGTCGCGGACGCGCTCGGCCGAGACGATCGCGATCCGGTCGGCCATCGCGGTCATCGCCTCGACGGCCGCAGGGTCGACGTCGAAGCCCAGCTGGGCGGCGAACCGGGCAGCGCGCATCATCCGCAGCGGGTCGTCGGAGAAGGAGTCCTCGGGCCGTCCCGGCGTCCGCAGCAGCCCGTGGGCCAGATCGACCACGCCGCCCGCCGGATCCTCCACGGCCTGCCCGGGGAGCGTCACCGCCATCGCGTTGACGGTGAAGTCGCGGCGACCGAGGTCGCCCGCGAGGGAGTCACCGAAGTCGACGGTCGGCTTGCGGGAGTCGGCGTCGTAGTGCTCGGAGCGGTAGGTGGTGATCTCCACCTGGTAGTCGCCCTTGCGCGCCCCGATGGTCCCGAACGCGCGACCCATGTCCCACGTGGCCTCCGCCCAGCCCTTGAGCAGCCGCTCGGTCACGTCGGGGCGCGCCGAGGTGGTGAAGTCGAGGTCGTTGTGCAGCCGCCCCAGCATCGCGTCCCGGACCGGGCCGCCGACCAGGGCGATCTCCTCCCCGGCGGCGGCGAACCGCCGGCCGAGCTCGTCGGTGACCACCGCGATCTCGGCGAGGGCGTCCGCGACCCGCTGCTGCATCTCGGGAACGCTCGGTGGCGGACCCGCGGGGCGGGCGAGGGGAGGAAGCGGCTCGGGCACGGGAGGCAACTCTAGGGTGTCCCGGTCGGCCTCGCCCGCCGGGAGCGGGGTCCGGTGCGTGCCGGGCGACGCGCCGCCGGCCGCGGGTTCACCCCCACACCCTGGTGGAGCGGCTGTCGTTAGCCTTGCCCGTGTGACCCACCCTGCGACCGGCCGCGCTGCTGCCTGCGCGCGCCACGGCCTCGTCTGGGTGGCTGTGCTGGCGTTGGCGGCCGTGCTGGTGCCGGTCTCGACCGCCCCGGCGTACGCCGCCCGCAAGGCCCGCGAGGACACCTCGCCGCTGGCGGTCACGCTCGGCTCGATCAGCCCGTCGGTCATGCCCGCGCGGGGCCGGATCACCATGACCGGCACGGTCACCAACCGCAGCGACGACGTGTGGACCGACCTGCAGGTCTACCTCTTCCACTCCGACACCCCGATCACCACGCGCGCCGGGCTCGCCCAGGCCGCCCAGACCGACCCCACGGCCGACGTCGGTGGCCGGGTCACCGACGAGGGGCTCTTCGACGAGATCGGAGACCTTGCACCGGGGGAGACCACGGCCTACACCGTCTCGGTCGGACGTCGGGACCTGACCACGTTGAGCAGCGAACCGGGCGTCTACTGGATCGGCACCCACGTCCTCGGCGCCGTCGACGGCATCCGTGACGGCCTCGCGGCCGGACGCGCCCGCTCGTTCATCCCGTTGATGCCGAACGACGCTCCCGGCACGGAGGTCTCCGTGGTGCTGCCGCTGCGCGACCGGGTGCGCCGCGACAGCGGCGGCCGGCTGGTCGATCCGGTCCGGTGGCAGCGACGGGTCAGCGACGAGGGCAGGCTGGGCCGGCTGGCCGCCTTCGGTGCGGAGGCCGACTCCCTGACGTGGCTGGTCGACCCGGCGGTGCTCGACGCCGTCGCCTCGGTCGCCGCCGACAACCCAGCCCTCTCCACCGCCGCGGACGGCACCGGACCGGACGAGGGCACCGCGCCACCCGAGCCCTCCACCGACGCCTCGACCGAACCGGCGCCCGAGGGGACCACAGCCGGCGACGACGAAGCCGTCGAGGAGCTGTCCGCGGAGGCGGTGCAGGCGGCCGGCTGGCTCGACGACTTCGTCACCGAGTCCTCCGAGGACACCGTCCTGGGGCTTCCGTACGGCGACCTCGACGTACCCGCCGTCACCGGCAACCGGCTCGACGGCCTGCTCGAGGAGGCGCAACGGCTGACCGCCGGCTCACTGGCCACCCTCGGCCTGGACGCCGCTCCGGTCGTGGCCCCGCCGCGTGGCTTCCTGCCCTCCCGCGTGCTGGACCAGATCGACCCCGACACCGCAGTCCTGATGACCGACAAGGCGTTCCCCGGCATCGACGCCACCGTGCTCGGACGTGCCGACGGCACCCGGGTGGCCCTCAGCGACAGCGCAGCCCTGGCCGGGGGGCCCGGCCCGGACGCGCGCCGGTCGCAGCTCGCGCTGCGGCAGCGGCTGCTCTCCGAGACCGCTCTGCACGCCCTCTCGCCGCAGCGCGACCGCCCGGTCGTGGTGGCCCTCCCGACCGGCTTCAACCCGGCGGTGGGCTCCGGGGCCGCTTTCTTCGCCGGCCTGGACGTCCCCTGGCTTCGTCAGGTCGGGCTCGACGAGGTCGTCGATGCCGGCCCGGAGCTGACCGCCTCCCAGCGGCCGCTCTACCCGGCCGGGCAGCGGACCACCCAGATCCCGCTCGGCAACCAGCTCGCGGCCCAGGAGCTCGGTGAGCTCGGCCAGACCTACGCCGAGCTGCTCACCCTCAACGACAGCGTCGGCGACGAGCTGGCCCGGTTCGGGCTGCTGGCCGCGTCGTACCAGGTGCGGACCCGCGCGGGCGCCGCCTTCACCCGCGCGCGCGAGACGGCGACGCGGGTGCGGCGCACCCTCCAGGGCGTGGTGATCGACGGCCCCTCCTTCGTCAGCATGACCAACGAGGTCGGCCCCATCGCGGTGACGGTGGAGAACCGCCTCGACGAGACGGTCACGGTCCGGCTGGAGGCGCAGACCCGCAGCACCGACCTGACCATCTCGGTGCCCGAGGCCATCACGCTCGGGCCCGGTCAGCGCACGCCGGTGCGGATGCGGGCCCGCTCCTCGCGGATCGGGGTGCACAACGTGACTTTGGTGGCCACCACCGAGAGTGGTACCGCGATCGGCAGCCAGGACCAGTTCAACGTCCGCTCGAGCAACATCGGGACCGTCATCTGGTTCGTGATGGGCGGCGGGCTGGCGATGCTCGGCGTCGCCATCGTGTTCCGGCTGGTCCGCCGGGTGCGGGCGCACCGACGAGGCCCGATCGCCGACGAGGCAACCGCGTGACCACTCCGGAGGAGACCACCGCCGAGGCCACCGAGGACCGCTCGATGCTGACCTCCAGCGCGGTGATGGCGGCCGGGACCGTGGTGTCGCGTGCCAGCGGCTTCGTGCGGACGGCGCTCCTCGGTGCGGCGCTGGGGCTCGGCCTGCACGCCGAGCTGTTCAACGTGGCCAACACGGTGCCCAACATGCTCTACATCCTGCTCGCCGGTGGCCTCTTCAACGCCGTGCTGGTGCCGCAGCTGGTGCGCGCGATGAAGAACGACGCCGACGGCGGCGAGGCCTACGCCCAGCGCATCATGACGCTGGCCGCGGTGTTCCTCGCCGCGGTGACGATCCTGCTCGTGGTGGCCGCGCCGCTGCTGATGCGGCTGTTCCTCGCCCCGTCGTACTTCACCCCCGACCTGGTCGAGCAGCGGGAGTCGGCGATCGCCTTCGCCCGCTACTGCCTGCCGCAGGTCTTCTTCTACGGCATGTTCGTGCTGGTCGGCCAGGTGCTCAACTCACGCGGCAGCTTCGGGCCGATGATGTGGGCGCCGATCGCCAACAACGTGATCACCGTGCTGGTGCTGGTGGGCTACCTGCTGACCTACGGGCCGGCGGTCGGTGCGGAGCTCAGCGGCGGCTTCACCGCCGGGCAGGAGGCGCTGCTCGGGATCGGTTCCACCCTCGGGATCGCTGTCCAGCTGCTGGTGCTGGTGCCTTACCTGCGGCGCGCCGGCTTCCGGATGCGGTTGCGCTTCGACGTCCGCGGTGCCGGGCTCGGACACACGCTGCGGTTGGGCGTGTGGACGGTCCTGTTCGTCGTGGTCAACCAGATCGCCTACACGATCGTGGTGCGGATCGCCTCCGCCGGCGCCGCCGACGACGGCACCGGCTACACCGTCTACTCGCTGGCCTTCCTCACCATCATGGTGCCGCACTCGATCGCGACGGTGTCGCTGGCGACGGCGATGCTGCCGCGGCTGTCGCGGCACGCCGCCGACGGGGATCTCGCGGGCGTCGCCCGCAACATCGCCGCCACCCTGCGCCAGGTGCTGGCCCTGATCGTGCCGGTAGCCGCGTTGATCCCGCTGATCTCCGAGGACCTGAGCAACCTGGTCTGGGGGTACGGCGCCGCCTCGGAGACCTACGCCACGGTCGGGCTGGCGCTGGCTCTGTTCGCACCCGGCCTGGTCCTGTTCACCAGCCACTACCTGGTGCTGCGCGGCTTCTACGCCCTGGAGCGGACCCGCACGGTCTTCTGGGTGCAGTGCGTCATCGCCACCACCAACGTGACGCTGGCTCTGGTGCTCACCCGCGCCACACCACCGGACCGGACGGCAGCCGCGCTCGTGGTCGCCTACGGCGGCGCCTACCTGGTGGGCGCGATCGGGTCCTACCTGCTTCTCCGGCACGTCCTGGGGGGTCTCGACACCCGCACCCTGGTGCGATTCGGGGTGCGGCTCGCCCTGGCGGTCGCCGGCGCCGTGCTCGTCGGCTGGGGCGTCAGGACCGGCGTGGCCGCGCTCACTCCCGACGACTCCAAGCAGGCCGCACTGCTCGGTGTCATCTCGATCACGATCGCCGGGGCGGGCGTGTACCTGCTGCTGAGCCGGGTACTCCGGATCGCGGAGGTCACCGCCGTGCTGAGGCTGTTCACGGGGCGTCCCGGTCGCTGATCCTCCCCGACCTTTCACCCGTAGCATGAGGTCAGCGTCGACGACGAGCGCGAAGGAGGCACGTGGCGGACACACCGATCGGTCACGGGACCGTCCTCGCCGGCCGGTTCGTGCTCGAGGACCTCCTTGACGAGTCGGAGGGAGCGCGCTTCTGGCGCGCCACCGACAAGATCCTGGCCCGCGACGTCGCGGTGCACGTGATCGGCTCGGCCGACCCGCGGGCCGCTGCGCTGCTCTCGGCCGCCCGGACGTCGGCCAACGTCACCGACGGCCACCTCCTCCGGGTGCTCGACGCGGCCACCGAGGACGACATCACCTACGTCGTCAACGAGTGGGGACAGGGCGTCTCCCTCGACCGGCTGCTGGCCGAGGGACCGCTGAGCGCGCGCCGTGCTGCCTGGGTGGTCAAGGAGGTCGCCGAGGCGATCAGCGCCGCGCACCGCCACGGCATCGCCCACGGCCGGCTGCTGCCCGAGAACGTGATGATCACCGAGTCCGGCTCGGTCAAGCTGATCGGCTTCGTGGTGGAGGCGGTGCTGCGCGGTCGCGAGTCGGTGCGGGTGACCGGAGGCGACCACCTCGGCGAGCACGAGGCCGACGTGGTCAACCTGGGCGCGCTGCTCTACGCCGGGCTGGTCGGGCGCTGGCCGGGCACCGAGGGCTCGACGATGCCGGTCGCGCCGGAGGAGCACGGTCGGCCACTACGGCCCCGTCGGGTGCGTGCCGGCGTACCCCGCCCCCTGGATGCGATCTGCGAGCGCGTCCTCGGGGGTGGCCACGCGCAGACCCTGCCGATCGAGACCGCCCACGAGATCTATGCCGCGCTCTCCGACTACGTCGGAGACCCCACCGGCCCGGAGCCGCTGGGTGAGGCGACCGGCGAGCTCGACTCCCGCGCGCTGATCGCGGCGGGCCGTGGCGGCGCCGACGGCGACACCCCGGGTGAGGAGACCCAGCTGTCCGCGCTGGGAGCGCCCGGACCCGACACGGCCGAAGCGCCCGCAGCCGATACCGTCGGCAGGCCCGAATCGGCCGACCGCGCGGCAGCCGCAGACCCCGAGAGCACCCAGGTGGGTGCCCCCGTCTTCGACGACGCCGAGGCCGCCGGCACCGAGGCGACCCGGGTGGTGCCGCCTCCGCCGCCGCACCTGCCGGAGCCGGAGCCGCGTCCGCTGTTCGCCTCCGAGCAGCCACGCCCGACGCGTGCCGAAGCCGGCCGGCCGCGCAGCACCGGCGTGGGAGCCGGCGCGGTCCCGGAAGGCTGGGGCCCCGATGCCGACACGCCGCCCCCGGTGAGCCGGGCCGGCCGTGCCGACTACGACGACGAGCCGCCCGGGCGCAGCTGGATGCGTCTGGCAGCCGCGATCGCCGGCGTGCTGGTGCTGGTGCTCGCGATCATCTTCGCTTTCAACCTCGGCCGCGGATCGATCCTCCCCGAGGAGGAGGACCAGGCCGGCTCGCCGAGCCCGTCGGCCAGCGAGGGGCAGCAGGCACCGCAGCCGGTCGACGTGGTCGCGGTCTCCGACCTCGACCCGCCTCCGGAGGGCAACGGCGAGGAGAATCCCGCCACGGTCGGCAACGTCATCGACGGCAGCACCGAGACCACCTGGCGGACGCTGACCTACGACCGCTCCGCTCAGTTCGGCAACCTCAAGTCCGGTCTCGGCCTGGTCCTCGACCTCGGAGAGCCGACCGAGGTCAACCGTGTCGACCTCGCGCTGGTCGGTTCACCGACCTCCCTCGAGCTCTACGCCGCCGGTGACCAGGCGCCGACGAGCATCGATGGCCTGGAGCAGGTCGGCGCCAGCGACGGCACCGGCGAGCAGGTCCGGGTCTCCCTCGACGAGCCCGCACGGACGCGCTACCTGGTCGTCTGGCTCACGTCGGTCCCGCCCGTCGGTGGAGCGCAGTTCCGGGGCGAGGTCGCGGAGATCGTCGTCCGATCGTGAGTCGGCCGCGATGAGCCAGACGCCGTACGACGGGCCTGCCGGTCCTGCCGACGACCGGGAGCTGCTGGCCGCGCACCTCGCGGGCGACCCGGATGCGTTCGGGCTGCTGTTCCGGCAGCATCGCAACCGGTTGTGGGCGGTCGCGCTGCGCACCACCGGTGACCCGGAGGAGGCGGCTGACGCACTCCAGGACGCGATGATCGCCGCCTTCCGACGGGCCGAGTCCTACCGTGGCGACGCGGCGGTGACGACCTGGCTGCACCGGATCGTGGTCAACGCCTGCCTGGACCGGCTGCGCCGGCAGAAGGTGCGGCTCGCCGACCCGCTGCCCGACGACCTCGACGACCGCGGCGCCGCCGCACCCGCGGGCACCGGGCTGGTCGCCGGTGGCAGCCACGGGATCTCCGACCCGGCGGACGTCGCCACCGGTACCGAACGTCGTGAGGCGGTGATGGCGGCCCTGGGGACCCTGCCGGCCGAGCAGCGCGCCGCCCTCGTGCTGGTCGACATGGAGGGTTACTCCGTCGAGGAGACCGCCGCGATCCTCGAGTGCGCGCCCGGCACCGTGAAGAGCCGCTGCTCGCGGGGGCGCGCTCGGCTGCTCCCGCTGCTGTCCGGGCTGGCTCCCCCGGCCCGGAACCCCGCCGAGACCTCGCGCGTCCCATCCACAGAACCCACGACAACCCTGACCCGGCCGGTCGGCCGGCCCGACCCGCACGCCCAGGACGAGGAGGTGAGCAACCCGTGACGCCGCCCGATCCCGACGAGCCCTTCGGCGACCTGACCCCGGAGGACGAGGACCGGGTCAGCGCCCTCCTCGGGTCGGTGCCGCCACCCGCCGACCTCCCTCAGGACGTCGCCGCCCGCCTCGACGCGCGCCTCGACGCCCTGGTGGTCGAGCGGTCCGCCCTGCCCCAGGGCGCGCAGCCGGAGACCGCCGGAGGCGCGCCTGCCGACGAGCTGGCGGGACGCCGGATGCGGGTGCGCAAGGCGCTGCTCGTCGCTGCCAGCATCGCCGTGATCGGGATCGGCGCCGGCGCTGTCCTCGACGACCTCTCGGCGGGCAGCGCTGACAGCGCCACCGCCGGCTCCGTGGCCGAGGACGAGGGCGCTCCCGAGGCCGCCGCGCCCGATGAGGACAGCCGCGGTGAGGTCCGGTCCGAGGGGGAGGCTGCAGGCGGAGCCACCGCCGAGGCACCGGCCGACACCTATCTCGCGACCGTTCCTCAGGTGCTCTCGCGGGCCACCCTGGCCGCCGACGTACGCCGCCTGGAGGCGCGCGCCGCCCGGGTCGTCACCGATCGTGGCGGCGACAAGGACGCCCCGGCCGAGGGGGGCAACGACGGTGGTCCCACCCTCCTCCGCGACAGCGGGACCCTCGCCGAGGTGCTGGATCCGTGTGCGGTGCCGACCCTGGCCGCGGACGACCGGGTGGCGCCGGCCACCCTCGACGGCGAGCGCGTCACGCTGGTGCTGCGGGCGCCGAGATCCGGGACCAGTGAGGCGGAGGTCTACTCCTGTGACCGGCCGGACGAGCGGGTGGCGAGCACCGTCGTACCAGCCCGCTGATCCCGGACGCGACCCGCGGCGCCGGGGCCGGGCGTGTGTCCCACGCGACGCGCGCGCCGGGGTGCGAGCGGGAATGTCGGCCACCTAGGATCGGTTGACCCGGGTGGACGTGGCACGCACCACGACCCGCCGGTCCGAACCCGGGACGACACCCCGGTCACCACGCAGTCTCACCGCAGGGAGCTCGAGCTCACATGTCCACTGGCACTCCAGAGGTACGCAACGTCATCGTCGTCGGCTCCGGTCCGGCGGGCTACACCGCTGCCGTGTACGCCGCCCGGGCCAACCTGGCCCCGCTCGTCTTCGAGGGCTCTGTCACGGCGGGCGGTGCGCTGATGAACACCACCGACGTGGAGAACTTCCCCGGCTTCCGCGACGGCATCATGGGTCCGGAGCTGATGGACAACATGCGTGCCCAGGCCGAGCGCTTCGGCGCCGAGCTGGTCGCCGACGACGTCCTCGAGATGGACCTGACCGGGGACGTCAAGGTCGTCAAGGACTCCGCCGGCACCGAGCACCGAGCACGTGCGGTGATCCTCGCGATGGGCTCGGGCTACCGCAAGCTGGGCATCCCCGACGAGGACCGGCTCTCCGGCCACGGCGTCAGCTGGTGCGCGACCTGCGACGGCTTCTTCTTCCGCGAGCAGCACATCGCGGTGGTCGGCGGTGGCGACTCCGCGATCGAGGAGGCGACCTTCCTCTCCCGCTTCGGCTCGAAGGTCACCCTGGTGCATCGCCGCGGCGAGCTGCGCGCCTCGAAGATCATGCAGGAGCGGGCCTTCGCCGACCCGAAGATCGACTTCGCGTGGAACTCCGCGGTCGAGTCGATCCACGGCGACGACAAGCTCACCGGCCTCACCCTCGTCGACACCGAGACCGGCGAGAAGCGTGCGCTCGACGCGACCGGGCTCTTCATCGCCATCGGCCACGACCCCCGCTCGGAGCTGATCGTCGGCCAGGTCGACCTCGACGACGAGGGCTACGTGCTCGTCGACCAGCCCTCGACCCGCACCAACCTCAGCGGCGTCTTCGCTTCCGGCGACCTCGTCGACCACCACTACCGGCAGGCCATCACCGCCGCGGGCAGTGGCTGCGCCGCGGCGCTGGACGCGGAGCGCTTCCTCGCCGCCCTGGACCACGCCGCCTCGACAGCCGGCTCCTCCGAGGCCACCGCCGACGAGGCGGCCGGGGTCATCCTGGAGCAGGCCCAGACGGCCGGCGCCTGACCCCCCACCGATTGGTCACGAACCGCAGGTTTCGGCCCGCCGAAGCTGCGGTTGGGGACCAAACCGCATACCCCGGCGGCCGGGAAGAAATGTCCCCGTACCGCTGTTCAATACCTCTAGACGTCCCGTCGAAGACAACAAGGAGCTCCTGTGGCGAACATGCAAGCCGTGACCGATGCCGACTTCGAGACCGAGGTGCTGAAGTCCGACAAGCCCGTGCTGGTCGACTTCTGGGCCGAGTGGTGCGGCCCGTGCCGCCAGGTGGCTCCGATCCTCGACGAGATCCAGGCCACCCACGGCGACAAGATCACCTTCGTGAAGATGAACGTGGACGAGAACCCGGTCACCCCGGCGACGTACCGCGTGACGGGGATCCCGACGCTCAACGTGTACCAGAACGGTGAGGTCGTGAAGCAGATCGTCGGCGCCAAGCCCAAGGCCGCGCTGCTCAACGAGCTCAGCGAGTTCATCGCCTGACCCGCCTGACCCGCCTCCCCGAGGCCGCCGACGCCCGGTCCTGCCAGTGCAGGCCGGGCGTCGTGTCGTTCCCGGGCCTTGACGACGACGGGCGGTCCGGGGAACCGTAGGGCTGCCTCGCGCGTCTGTTTGGCGGGACCCGACCGGGGTACGACCCGAACGCGCGATCCGCCGACTGACCACTTGTGACCATCCGCCGAGCACGACGAGGAGGCCCCGTGTCAGACCAGCCCAGGCACGCCGCCTCCGGCCGCCTCTACCGCACCGGAGACACCGGCGCGGGCGTCGCCGAGATCCGGGCACGACTCGCGCTGCTCGACCTCGTCGGGGACGATGCGGCAACTGATGACCAGTTCGACGAGGCCCTCGACCAGGCAGTGCGCGACTTCCAGCAGCAGCGTGGCCTCGTCGTCGACGGGATCGTCGGGCCGATCACCTACCGCATGCTGGAGGAGGCCCGGTGGCGGCTCGGTGACCGGCTGCTGACCTACGTGCCCTCCGCGGTGCTCTCCGGGGACGACGTGGTGGCGCTGCAGCAGCGGCTCCTCGACCTCGGCTTCCAGGTCGGGCGCATCGACGGACGGTTCGGAGGTCAGACCGAGCTCGCGGTGCGCGAGTTCCAGCGCAACGTCGGCGTACCACCCGACGGCACCTGCGGCCCGGCCACCCTGAAGGCGCTCTCCCGCCTGGCCCCGCTGGTGCGCGGCGGCCGGCCCAACGCGATGCGCACGGAGGAGCGGCTGCGCGACGCAGGGCCGCAGCTGACCGGCAAGATCGTGGTGATCGACCCGTGCGTGGCGCGGATGCCGGCGGACGTCGAGGACGGCCGGGCGGTCGAGGCGGAGTCGATCATCTCCGACCTGGCCAAGCGGGTCGAGGGCAGGCTGGTCGCGACCGGCGTGCAGGCCTATCTCACCAAGCGGGCCGGCGCCGACGAGGCGAGCGAGGTCGAGCGGGCCGAGTTCGCCAACCGCACCGAGGCCCACCTGTGCATCTCGCTGCAGGTCGACGCCTCCGCCAACGCCGACGCCGCCGGTGTGTCGACCTACTTCTTCGGCCTCGACTCCCACGGCGCCTGGTCCTCGGCCGGTGAGCGCTTCGCCAGCCTGGTGCAGCGCGAGATCGTCGCCCGCACCGACCTGGTCGACCTGCGCTCGCACGCCAAGACCTGGGACCTGCTGCGCCGCACCACGATGCCGGCGGTGCGCATCGACGTCGGCTACCTCACCAACCCCGGCGACGCCGCCCGGCTGGCCGACCCCGCCTTCCGGGACGTGATCGCGGAGGCGGTCGTGGTCGCCGTGCAGCGCATGTACCTCTCCCCCGAGACCGACACCCGCACCGGCCTGCTCCGGCTCGACGAGCTCCGGGCGGCCGTGCTGCGGTGACGTTTCCCGCTGGGCAATTACCACGTTCCCGTGGTAATCGCCCACTGACCGCACGGAGTTCCCTGCGGTAACCGGGAGGTCGCTGCGGGAAGCACGCCCGGCGGCGGGCGAGCCGGTCCACCAGTGGATCAGACGCCGTCGCGGTGGTGCCGCTCCGCGGCGGGGGCGGGCGCCCGACCGGGACGCACGACGCCGAGCAGCTTCTCCAGGGCTATCTCGACCTCGCTGCGCCAGGTGACCGCCGACTTCACCTCCAGGCGCATCCTCGGGTAGCGCGGGTGCGCACGCTGGGTCTTGAAGCCGACCCGCAGCAGGTAGTCGGCCGGCAGCACGCACGAGCGGTGGTGCACTCCGCCCTGCCGCGCGGCACGGGTGTCACCGAAGGCCTCCACCGCGCGGATCCCGCCCCGCTTGATCAGGTCGCGCACCACGGTCTGCATCAGCATCCGACCGATCCCGCCGCCGGCGTACCCGGGCAGCACCAGGGCCGTCGAGAGCAGCACCGCGTCCTCGCTGACCGGGGCGGTGGGGAGCACGTCCGCGCCCGGGAGGTACGCCGCCGGGGCGAACGCCACGAATCCGACCGCGATGTCGTCGACGTAGGCCACGCGGCCGCAGGAGCCCCACTCCAGCAGCACCCGGGAGAGCCAGGCCTCCTTCTCGTTCTGGGCAGCGCCGGCCTTGACCGCCCGCTCCCGGCGCACCGGGTCGAGCTCCCAGAACAGGCACGTGCGCACGTCCTCGGGCAGATCGGCGAGCGTGTCGAGCGTCAGCCGGGCAAGCTGCCGACCGGGACGAGCGAGGGGAAGTCCCATGTCGTGGCCCCTGTCCTGCCGGTTTCGGGGAGATGCTTCATCCTAGACGTGAGGAGTGATGAGGGACATGGCACGCGAAGTGAGTCCGCGCGGCTCTGGGACGACCCGGCTCGACAGCTATGTCGACCGCTACGCCGCGCGCACCAACGAGATGACCGCATCGGAGATCCGGGCACTCTTCTCGGTGGCCAGCCGCCCCGAGGTGGTCTCGCTGGCCGGCGGGATGCCCAACATCTCCGGCCTGCCTCTCGACGTCGTCGCCTCGGCCATCAACGACCTCGTCACCCGCCACGGCGCCACCGCGATGCAGTACGGGTCCGGCCAGGGCGACCCGACCCTCCGTGAGCAGATCTGCGACGTGATGCGGCTCGAGGGCATCGAGGCCCATCCCGACGACGTCGTGGTCACGGTCGGCTCCCAGCAGGCCGTCGACCTGGTCACCCGGATCTTCTGCGACCCCGGCGACGTGGTCATCTGCGAGGCGCCGTCGTACGTCGGTGCGCTCGGTGTCTTCCGCGCCTACGAGACCGACGTCGTGCACGTCGAGATGGACGGCGAGGGACTCGTTCCCTCGGCGCTGCGCGAGGCGATCGCCACGGTCCAGGGCCAGGGCCGTCGGATCAAGTTCCTCTACACGATCCCCAACTACCACAACCCCGCCGGCGTCACCCTGAGCGCGGAGCGCCGCACCGAGATCCTCGAGATCTGCGCCGAGGCCGACGTGCTGGTGCTGGAGGACAACCCCTACGGCCTGCTCGGCTTCGACGGCGAGCCGATCCGGGCGATGCGGGCCGACGAGTCCGACGGCGTCATCTACCTCGGGTCGTTCTCCAAGACCTTCGCCCCCGGTTTCCGGGTCGGCTGGGTGCTGGCACCCCACGCCGTCCGCGAGAAGCTCGTGCTGGCCCAGGAGTCGGCCACCCTGTGCCCGCCGGCCTTCTCCCAGATGGCGGTGTCGTCCTACCTGAGCAGCCACGACTGGCTCGGCCAGGTCAAGGCGTTCCGGGAGATGTACCGCGAGCGGCGCGACGCGATGATCGAGGCGCTGGACGACCTGATGCCGGCCGACCGCCCGCTGGAACGTGCCCGGCGGCGGCTTCTACGTCTGGGTGACCCTGCCCGACGGTCTCGACGCCAAGGCGATGCTGCCGCGCGCGGTCACCGCACGGGTCGCCTACGTGCCGGGCACGGCGTTCTTCGCCGACGGGTTCGGCGCCCAGAGCATGCGGCTGTCCTACTGCTACCCGACCCCCGAGCGCATCCGCGAGGGCGTCCGCCGCCTCACCGGCGTGATCGAGGACGAGCTCGAGCTGCGGGAGACCTTCGGCGCCACCGCCCGTGGCCTGCACCGGGGGTACGAAGCTCCCCACACCGACCTCAGCTAGGAGCCACCCATGAGCACGCGCGTCCTCGTCCTGGCCGGTGGCCTCTCCCACGAGCGGGATGTCTCGCTGCGCTCCGGCCGCCGGGTCGCGGAGGCGCTGCGCGACGCCGGGCTCGAGGTCGACGAGCGCGATGTCGACGCGAGCCTGCTGCCCTGGCTGGCCGAGCACCACCCCGACTGCGTGGTTCCGCTGCTGCACGGCGAGACCGGCGAGGACGGCGCCCTGCGCGAGATCCTCGAGCTCGTCGGGGTGCCGTACGTCGGAGCGGGGCCGGCTGCCTCCCGGGTCGCCTTCGACAAGCCGGTCGCCAAGGTGGTCGCCACCGGCCGCGGCCTGCACACCCCCGCCTCCGTGACCCTCCCCCACGAGACCTTCCGCGAGCTGGGCGCGGCGGCGGTGATGGCTGCGCTGGTCGAGGCCGCTCGGCCTGCCGCTGTTCGTCAAGCCGGCCAAGGGCGGGTCGGCGCTGGGCTGCTCGCGTCGTGCGGACGGCGGAGGCGCTGCCCGGAGCGATGGTCGACGCCTTCGCCTACGGCGACACCGCCCTGGTCGAGCGTTTCGTCGACGGCGTGGAGGTCGCCGTGCCCGTGGTCGACACCGGGACCGGCCCGCGAGCCCTGCCGGCGGTGGCGATCCAGCCCGACGGCGGGATCTACGACTACTCCGCGCGCTACACCGCCGGCAGCACCGAGTTCGTCGTCCCCGCCAAGCTCGACGACGACCTGGCCGCGGAGTGCGCCCGCGTCGCGGTGGCCGCGCACGAGGCCCTGGGCCTGCGCGACCTCTCCCGCACCGACCTGATCATCGACGACGACGGCGTCGTGTGGTTCCTCGAGGTCAACGTCGCCCCGGGTCTCACCGAGACCTCGACGGTGCCGCTGTCGGTCCAGGCGGCCGGCCTCGACCTGGGGGCCCTGATGGCCGACCTGGTCAAGGCCGCCATGGACGACTGGAAAGCCCCCCTCGACCGCACCACCGACTGACTGCGAGGATCGCCGGATGCGCGACATCACCTACCCGCCGATCATCCAGATCGCCAAGATCGGCTTCCGGGCGCTGGACCTGCGCTTCGACATGACCGGGACGGAGCAACATCCCGCGCTCGGGTGGCGCGCTGCTGGCCTACAACCACATCTCCTACGTCGACTTCGTGCTCGGCGGCTACGCCGCACACCCCTCACGCCGGCTGGTGCGCTTCATGGCCAAGCGGGAGCTCTTCGACCACAAGCTCGCCGGTCCGCTGATGCGCTCCCTGCACCACATCAACGTCGACCGCGCCGAGGGGTTGGCCTCCTACGAGGAGGGCGTCCGCTTCCTGCGCGAGGGCGAGGTGGTCGGGATCTTCCCGGAGGCGACCATCTCGCGCTCCTTCGAGGTCAAGGGGATCAAGACCGGAGCGGTGCGGCTGGCCGCGGAGGCCGGCGTACCCCTGATCCCGGTGATCCTGTGGGGCACCCAGCGGATGATGACCAAGGACCACGACCGCGACTTCTCCCGCGGCAAGACCATCGCGATCCGTGTCGGGGAGCCGATGCACCCCACCGGTTCCGACGCAGCGGGCGAGACCGCCGAGCTGCGCTCACGGATGGCCGCGATGCTCGACGACACGATCCGCGCCTACCCGGCCGCCGAGCAGCCGCCGGGGTCCTGGTGGCTGCCTGCCTCCCACGGCGGCTCCGCGCCCACGCCGGAGGCAGCGACGAAGCTCGACAACGAGGAGCGCCGCCTGCGCGCCGAGAAGCGCCGGGCGGCCCGCCAGGCCGACGCCGCGGAGGGCTGAGCCGGTCGTTCCGCCCTCGGTGAACCGCCCTGGCGGGCCTCACCGCGGTCGTGCTGTGCTGCGGCCATGTCGTCCCCCCTCTCCGTCCTCGTCCTCGGCGGCACCTCGTGGCTCGGTGGCGCTGTCGCCCGGCACGCCCAGGAGGCCGGTCATGTCGTCACCTGCCTGGCCCGCGGCGAGTCAGGGACCAGGCCCGACGCTGTCGCCTGGGTGCGGGCCGACCGCGACGACCCGGACGCCGCCTACGACGAGGTGTCCGGCCGCGACTGGGACGTGGTCGTCGACGTCGCCCGGCAGCCGCTGCACGTCCGCGGCGCCCTGAGGGCCCTCGCCGAGGACGCCGGGCACTGGCTCTTCGTCTCCACCTGCAGCGTCTACGCCGACGACGGCACACCCGGCGACGACGAGTCCGCCGCCCTCCTGGCGCCCTGGGTCGGGGACGGCCTCGCGCCCGAGGAGGAGTACGGCGCGGCGAAGGTGGCCTGCGAGCGGGCGGTGCTGGCCGCGCGGCCGGACGCGCTGGTCGCCCGGTCCGGTCTGATCGTCGGCGCCGGCGACCGCAGCGACCGCTTCGGGTACTGGCCCGGACGCCTGGCCCGAGCCCGCGTCGGCGAGCAGGTCCTGGTGCCCCCGCGCGACCACGCCCTGCAGGTGATCGACGTCGACGACCTCGCCGCCTGGCTCGTGCGCTGCGCGGTCGACCGCACCGGCGGGATCTTCAACGCGATGGGAGAACCGACCACCCTCGGTGCGCTCTTCGAGGCGTGCGTCGCGGCAGTCCCGGAGAGCCCGGAGCTGGTCGAGGCCCCGGAGGTCTGGCTCCAGCGCAGCGGGGTCAGGCCCTGGATGGGACCGGACTCGTTGCCGCTGTGGCTGCCGCAGCCGGAGTACGCCGGGTTCATGACCCGCGACACACGGGCCGCCAGTGCGTCCGGGCTCCGGCACCGCCCTCTGACCGAGGTGATCGCGTCCGCACTGGCGTGGGAGCGCGAGCGCGGGCTCGACCGTGACCGTCGCGCCGGTCTCACGCCTGCCGCGGAGCGCGACCTGCTCCAACGGCTCACAAGCCGCTGACCTGCAGGTTTACCCGTCCAAGAGTCCCGATCGCATCGACAGATCGCCAAGTCGCTTTGTCGACAAAGAGACTTATCGACTGGTCGACCGGGGATCTGGGTCCATGATCGCGACGATCCGCTCCAGGTCCGGCAGCGAGGCGAACTCCACGGTGATCTTGCCCTTGGAGCGACCGAGGTCCACCTTGACCCGGGTCTCCAGACGGTCCGAGAGCCGCTCGGCGAGGTCGGTCAGCGCCGGCGCCGTCGGCTTGTTGCGCCGGGCCGTCGGCTGGGTGCCCGCGCCCAGGTCCCCGACGGTGACGATCTCCTCCAGGGCGCGCACGGAGATGCCCTCGGCGACCACCCGGCCGGCCAGCCGGTCCTGGATGTCGGGGTTCTCCACGGTGAGCAGGGCCCGGGCGTGACCGGCGGAGAGGACCCCGGCGGCGACCCGTCGCTGCACGGCTGGGGAGAGCTTGAGCAGTCGGATCGTGTTGCTGATCTGCGGCCGGCTCCGGCCGATCCGTGCGGCCAGCTCGTCGTGGGTGCAGCCGAAGTCGTCGAGCAGCTGCTGGTAGGCGGCCGCCTCCTCGAGCGGGTTCAGCTGGGCGCGGTGCAGGTTCTCCAGCAGGGCGTCTCGGAGCAGGTCGTCGTCCCCGGTCTCCCGCACGATCGCCGGGATGGTGCCCAGCCCGGCCTCCTGGGTGGCTCGCCAGCGCCGCTCGCCCATGATCAGCTCGTAGCGGTCCTCGCCCACGGAGCGCACCACGACGGGCTGCAGCAGGCCGACCTCGCGCACCGAGTGCACCAGCTCGGCCATCGCGTCCTCGTCGAAGACCTGCCGCGGCTGCCGCGAGTTCGGTGCGATCGCGGTGACCGGGAGCTCGGCGAAGTAGGCGCCGGCCACGGGCGCCGGCCCGGCGGCCGGTTCGGCGGCCCCACCCGGGGAGTCCACGCCTGTTCCGGGCGCGCCGGGTGGCGCCCAGTCTGCAGCCGCGGCGCCCTCGGCCGGCGTACCAGCCGACTCCTGCGACGCGGCCTCCTCACGCGGGGCCGTCGGGATCAGCGAGCCCAGTCCGCGCCCGAGGCCCCGTCGTTGCGGCTGCTTCTGGTTCATCGCTGTCCTCCCTCGTCGGCGCCTGCCTGAACGGCGAGCGCCATCTCCCGTGCGGCCTCGAGATAGCTGAGAGCCCCGGGGGATCCCGGGTCGTAGGTCATCACCGTCTGCCCGTAGCTGGGCGCCTCCGAGATCCGCACCGAGCGCGGGATCGCGGTGCGCAGCACCTGACCACCGAAGTGGCTGCGGACCTCCTCGGCGACGCCGGCCGAGAGGCGGGTGCGGGCGTCGTACATGGTGAGCACGATGGTGGACACGTCCAGGGTCTGGTTCAGGTGGGCCTTGACCATCTCCACCGTCTCCAGCAGCTGTCCCAGGCCCTCCAGCGCGTAGTACTCGGCCTGGATCGGGATCAGCATCTCCTCGCCGGCGACCAGCGCGTTCAACGTGAGCAGGCCGAGCGACGGGGGACAGTCGATGAGCACGTAGTCGAACCGGTCCTCCCCTTCGCCGAAGATCAAGGGGTGCGCGTGCAGGGCCTTCCGCAGGCGCGACTCCCGCGCCACCATGCTGACCAGCTCGATCTCCGCGCCGGCCAGGTCGATCGTCGCGGGCACCACGAACAGGCCATCGACCTCGGGAGACGCCTGCACGATCTCGGTGAGCGGCTGCCCCTCGACCACGGCGTCGTACGTGGAGGGGGTGCCGCGGTGATGGTCGATCGCCAGCGCGGTCGACGCGTTGCCCTGGGGATCGAGGTCGACCACCAGGACGCGGAGACCACCTTGGGCCAGCGCGGCCGCCATGTTGACGGTGGTCGTGGTCTTGCCGACCCCGCCCTTCTGGTTGGCGACCACCATCACCCGGGTGCGTTCTGGACGTGGCAGCGGACCGCGCAGCCGGAGACCCTCCCGCACCAGGAGCTCGTTCTCCACCGAGCGCGCCAGCGGCGTGGAGTCGTCGTGGGTGCTGCCACTGGCCGCGAAGTCTGCCGCGGTCCGGTACGACGCGCCGGGGGCCGGATGGGGTCCGAAGCGCGACGGGGTCGGTGTGGGGACCGGTGCCTGGTGGTCGGTCACGAGGTTCTCCTGGAGTGGCGGCGAGGATGTTTCACGTGGAACGGGGCAGAGGAGGTTTCACGTGAAACGGGCTGTGGGGAGGTTTCGGGTGAAACATGCGGTGTTGTCGCCACAACATCCTGTGGATGGACCTGTGGATTCTGTGGGTAAACGGGCCAACCAAGCATGGACACCGTGCCGGGGGACGATCCAGACGTCGTCACCGTCAGGGCAGGGTCCCGGTCGACTGCGGGCCAGCCAAGGCCGGCGAGGGTGGGGATCGCCTGGGTCGCACCGTGCCTGTCCATGGGGCCTTTCCGGAATGGGTCCGCACCGAAGAGCACCTCCGGGGACATCAAGGGACCTAACCTACGCGGGCAGCCCGGGTGGCTTCCACCCGGATCACCGTTGTCGGTGGATCGACCAGACCCACCCCGACGCGCTGGATCTCAACGGTCCCTGCTCCGAGCTTGGTCAGCACCGGGCGCGCTCGAGCAAGCTCGGCCTCGGCGGAAGCTCCCTTCATGGCAATCAGCCAGCCACCTTGCCGCACCAGCGGTAGCGACCAACGCGCCAGGCGGGGCAGCGGCGCCACAGCGCGCGAGGTGACCACGTCGAAGACTCGGGCACCGTGCAGCTCCTCGGCACGCCCGCGCAGCACCTCCACGTTCCTCAGGCCGAGGGCCTCCACCGCCTCCTCCAAGAAGGCGGTGCGTCGCAGCAACGGCTCCACCAGGGTGATCGGCAGGTCGGGTCGCGCGATGGCCAGCACCAGGCCGGGCAGCCCGGCCCCACTCCCGATGTCACACACGGACACCTCGCGAGGGACCGCCTCGCCGAGTACCGCGCAGTTCAGCAGGTGTCGCTCCCAGAGCCGGGGGGTCTCGCGCGGGCCGATCAGCCCCCGCACCACACCCTCGTCGGCGAGGAGGTCTGCGAACTTCTGCGCGAGCGGGAGGGCATCAGCAAACACCCCCCGCGCCTCGGCCGGAGCCGGAGGGGCGGGGGGTGTTTCACGTGAAACATCGCTCACGGCGTGCGCTGCTGCCTCATCGGGGGAGGACCACGACGTACCGGCGCGGCTCGACTCCCTCGGACTCCGAGGACAGGCCGGCGGCAGCGACCGCATCGTGCACGACCTTCCGCTCGAAGGGCGACATCGCCTTCAGTGCCTGCTTCTCGCCGGTCTCCTGCGACCTGGGCAACCGTCTCCGCAGCCAGTCGCTCGAGCCGGGTCCGCTTGTCCGCCCGGTGACCACCGATGTCGAGCATCAGCCGCGAACGCTCGCCGGTCTCGCGGTAGACCGCGAGCCGGGTGAGCTCCTGGAGCGCCTCGAGGACCTCGCCGTCACGCCCCACGAGCTGGGAGACGTCGCCACCGACGATCGAGACGGACGCCCGGTCCCCCTCCACGTCCATGTCGAGGTCACCATCGAGGTCCGCGATGTCGAGCAGCTCCTCGAGGTAGTCCGCGGCGATGTCGCCCTCGTTCTCGAGCACGGAATGCCGATCCGAGGACTCTTCGTCGTCCTCGTCCTCCGGGTCCACGTCCGCTTCGTCGGCGACGACGTCCTCAGTGACCGTCTCATCAGTGGTGGTGTCGTCAGCCGCTGCCTCGGTCAGGTCCTCGGCGTCGGTGTCGGTGATCTGCTCGGTCTGGCTCTCGCTCATCGGGATCTCCTCGTGCTGGGGTCAGGTCGGTGGGTGCGGGCCTCTGGGGCGGGGCGTCAGGCGCCCGCGGCACCGGTCTCAGGCTCGTCGCCAGGGTTGTTCGGCTTGCGCTGGGGGGGTCCCTGCTTCTTGCGCTGGCTGCGGGACTGCTTCTTGGGCTGCTGTCGCGGGGGCGGCGGCGGAGTCTCCTCGTGCAGCTCCGGCTCCGGGGTGGCCTCGGGGGCGGGGAGGCCCTTGCGCTCGGCCCGTCGCGCCGCCTTCCGGGCCACCCGCTCGTCCTTGGCCGCCTCGGCCGGCGTGCCGGGGGCCGGGTTGTTCCGGATCACGTAGAACTGCTGCGCCATCGTCCACAGGTTGGAGGTGGTCCAGTAGAAGAGCACACCGATGGGGAAGGCGATGCCACCGACGGCGAAGACCAGCGGAAGCACGTAGAGCAGCATCTTCTGCTGCTGCGCGTAGGGGCCCGAGAGGGCATCGGCCGGCATGTTCTTGCTCATCAGCTGGCGCTGGGTGAGGAAGGTGGTCGCCGTCATGCCCAGCACCAGGATCGCCGCCAGGACCCGGACGCTGAACAGGTCCGTGGACAAGAAGGTGTCCGAGATCTTGGCGCCGAGGAAGATCGAGTTGCCGAACTGCTCGTTCAGCGTCTCGGTCATGAATCCCCGCTCGCTGGCGGGGTCCTTGGCGGCCTGGTCGATGAGCCGGAAGAGGGAGAGGAAGATCGGCATCTGCAGCAGGATCGGCAGGCAGGACGCGAACGGGTTGGTGCCCGTGTCCTTGTAGAGCTTCATCGTCTCCTGGGCGAGGCGCTCCCGGTCGTGACCGAACTTCTTCTGCAGCTCGCGGACCTTCGGCTGGATCAGCTGCATGTTGCGGCTGGACTTGATCTGCTTGACGAAGAGCGGGATCAGCGCCGCGCGGATGACCAGGGTCAGACCGATGATCGAGAACACCCAGGCGAAACCGCTCGCTGGACCGAAGATGTCACCGAAGAGACGGTGGAAGGCCAGCAGCACGAACGACGTCGCGTAGTACAGCGGCGTCATGATGAAACCGCCGAGGTCGGTGAAGAACTCGATCACTCAGGCTCCCTGGGTCGGGGTTGACGCGGGTGGGACGGGGTCGTAGCCCCCGGCCGCCCATGGGTGGCAGCGGCCGAGTCGGCGTACCGCGAGCCAGGACCCGCGGATGCTGCCGTGCCGGGTCACCGCCTCCAGCGCGTAGGCCGAGCACGACGGGTGGTAGCGGCAGACCTGGCCGTACAACGGGCTGATCAGCAGCCGATAGGCCTTCAGGAAGCCGATGAGCAGGTACTTCATGAGGTGGCCCCCGCCTCGGCCGACGCGAGGGCGTCGATGCCCACGCGGGCCAGCGCGCGGTCCAGGTCGATGCCCAGCTCCCGGGAGTCGGCCGATGCGGCCGCTGGGAGCGCCCGGACCACCAGCACAGCAGCGCCCGGCAACGACGCGAGTCGCTCCCGGGCGAGGTGGCGCAGGCGGCGTTTCACCTGGTTGCGGACCACGGCGCCACCGACCGCCTTGCTCACCACGAAGCCGACGGTCGCCGACTCCTCGGCGAGCTCGAGCGGGGCCGCCAGGTGGACGACCAGCGTCCGGGTGCCGGCCCGGCGCCCGCGCCGGACCGCCCGAGCAAACTCAGCGCTCTGGGTGAGCCGCTGGGCCCGGGTCAGCACCGGTCGGGCAGCACGGTCGACAGCTCAGACCGACACTCAGACCGAGAGGGCCTTGCGGCCCTTGCGGCGACGCGCCGAGAGGATGTTGCGGCCGGCGCGGGTCCGCATCCGCAGGCGGAAGCCGTGCACCTTGTGACGGCGACGGTTGTTCGGCTGGTACGTGCGCTTGCTCACGAGCTTGTCTCCGAAGGTCGGGAGTGATGGTCAGGTCAGCGGCGCCCGCAAACCTGGGCAAGGAGTCACCGCGATCGTGCCCGGTGCTCGACCGCACCGCTCACCCGCGGAATCTCACCTACGGGCCCCGGGCTGCCGCTGGTGCGGCGGGCCTTTCGGGGACGGCGGGACGTGGGCATGCGGCACCGGTCGATCCGGTTCGACCTCCCAACGGTACGGGGGCCCGTTGACAGGGTCAAACCGGTGAACCACCAGCAGACCTGGACCGGTCCTAGACCCTGTGGACAACGGCTTGATCCACAGCCTGCCCCCTTGTTAGCGTGCGGCGTCCCGAGTTCCCCACGGTGGCCGTTCCGCGACGTCCTCTTACGCCGCGCAGCCGCCGGCCTCGGCCCGGCACCGCCCTCATCGGGCCCGGATTGCACAACCTGTGGACAAAGGTGTGGACCACTAGGAAACCGAACTGGGGAGGACCCCTCGTGGACGACTCATCCACCCGTCCCGACAGCACCACCGGCGCCGCTGGAGCATCGGCCGGGTCGCCGGCCGCCGATCTGAGCACCGTGTGGCGCACCCTGATCGACGACCTGCCGCCGAGCCAACGCGCCTGGCTGGCCGCGAGCCGGCCGGTGACGCTGCACGAGCACACGGCGATCGTCGCGGTCGCCGACGAGTTCACCCGCAACCAGCTCGAAGGCAGGCTGCGCACGCGGCTCGAGGATGCCCTCGGTCACGCCTTCGGCACCCAGGTCCGGATCGCGGTCACGGTCGACCCCGAGCTCGAGGGTCCTGGCGGCCCCGGGCACGCGCTGGCCGGGCGTCCGCTCGCCGGGCCCGACGGAGACGTCGACCTCGAGGACGACCGCGGCCCGGCCGACCATTCGTCGATCAATCCATCCATCGACTTGTCGACAAATCCCCTCGACGTACCGACGCCGTTCGGATCCGCCCCGCCGCCCTCCAAGCACACCGGCACCGCACTCGAGACCCGGTTGAACCCGAAGTACGTCTTCGAGACGTTCGTCATCGGCTCCTCCAACCGCTTCGCCCATGCCGCCGCGGTCGCGGTCGCGGAGGCACCGGGCAAGGCCTACAACCCCCTGCTCATCTACGGCGACTCCGGCCTGGGCAAGACCCACCTGCTGCACGCCATCGGCCACTACGTGCGCAGCCTCTTCAACGGCGCCCGGGTCCGCTACGTGAGCTCGGAGGAGTTCACCAACGAGTTCATCAACGCGATCCGCGACGACAAGGCGCCGGTCTTCCAGCGCCGCTATCGCGACGTCGACGTGCTGCTCATCGACGACATCCAGTTCCTGGAGGGGAAGATCCAGACCCAGGAGGAGTTCTTCCACACCTTCAACACCCTCCACAACGCCAACAAGCAGATCGTGATCACCTCCGACCGAGCCCCGAAGCGGCTCGAGGCGCTCGAGGACCGACTGCGCAACCGCTTCGAGTGGGGCCTGATCACCGACGTCCAGCCCCCCGACCTCGAGACCCGGATCGCGATCCTGCGCAAGAAGGCCGCCACCGAGCGGATGACCGCGCCGCCCGACGTGCTGGAGTTCATCGCCAGCAAGATCCAGACCAACATCCGCGAGCTCGAGGGTGCGCTCATCCGGGTGACCGCGTTCGCCAGCCTCAACCGGCAGCCGGTCGACCTGACGCTCGCCGAGATCGTCCTGAAGGACCTGATCCCCGAGGGTGGCGAGCCCGAGATCAGCGCGGCCCTGATCATCGCCCAGACCGCGGCCTACTTCGGGCTGACCATCGACGACCTGTGCGGCGCCAGCCGCAGCCGGGTGCTGGTCACCGGCCGGCAGATCGCGATGTACCTGTGCCGCGAGCTCACCGACCTGTCGTTGCCCAAGATCGGTCAGCAGTTCGGCGGCCGCGACCACACGACGGTGATGCACGCCGACAAGAAGATCCGCACGCTGCTCGCCGAGCGTCGCTCGGTCTACAACCAGGTGACCGAGCTGACCAACCGGATCAAGCAGCAGGCCCGTCAGTCGTGAGCTCGCCCGAGGGCCAGCGCAGGTGCCAGCGCCGGGGCCAGCGCAGGGGCCAGCGCCGGGGGCCGCATCGACGAGCCGGGTTGGGGAGCGGGGTGTGCGGAACTGTCATTCCGTCGTGCACGCGGTGTGGACAAGTCTGGGTACGCCGCCGCGCCGGCCGCCACGAACCACAGACAGGCGTTGTTCGTCCACCGGCCGTCCACACCCCGCTGGGACGACGAATGCGGTTCTGACCTGGGGAAACGATACTTTTCCACAGTATCCACCGTGCCTGTGAACACGATGAGACTAGACATGGATCAGATCTCCGAGAACATCTGGACCCGACCCGACCTGGGGACAACCTCCTCACGTGGCCGGGTCCGAGATGACATCTTCGAGACTCCCGCTGTGCGGTGCTCGCTGGGCGTGGCAGGATGCTCACCCCTGGCTCGGCGCTCTCGTGGCGTCAGGCAGAGCCCGGCGCCCGTGCCGGGCCGCACCCCCGACAGGCTCATCGTCCTAGCCCCCGCAGGAGGCGATCACCCGTGAAGTTCCGCGTCGAGCGCGACGTCCTGGCCGACGCCGTCGCCTGGGCCGCTCGCAGCCTGCCGGTCCGCCCCAGCGCCCCGGTGCTCGCCGGCCTGCTGATCGAGACCACCGGTGACGGCCTGCAGCTGAGCACGTTCGACTACGAGACCTCCGCGCGCGCCACCGTGCCGGCCGACGTCTCCGAGGAAGGCACCGCGCTCGTCTCCGGCCGCCTCCTCGCCGACATCTGCCGCAGCCTGCCCGCGAAGCCGGTCGAGATGGCCATCGAGGGTGCCAAGGTGTCGCTGACCTGCGGCAGCGCCCGCTTCAGCCTCCAGACGATGCCGGTCGAGGAGTACCCGACCCTGCCGGAGATGCCGCAGGCCACCGGCACCGTGCGCAGCGACCTGTTCGCCGCCGCCGTCGCCCAGGCCGTGACCGCGGCCGGGCGCGACGACATGCTCCCGGTCCTCACCGGCGTCCGGATCGAGATCGACGGCTCCGACCTGGCGCTGCTGGCCACCGACCGGTTCCGGCTCTCGCTGCGCGAGCTGGGCTGGGACCCGGGCTCCACCGACGTCAGCACCGCGGCCCTGGTGCCGGCCAAGGTGCTCGCCGACACGGCCAAGTCGCTCACCGCCGGTGCCGAGGTCACGATCGCCCTCTCCATGGGAGGATCGGCGGCTGGGTCCACCTCCAGTGGCGGCGAGGGCATCATCGGCTTCGAGGGGGCGGCCGGCGGCGGCGTACGGCGCACCACCACCCGACTCCTGGACGGCGAGTTCCCCAAGGTCCGCACGCTGTTCCCCAGCGAGCAGCAGACGATCGCGCGCGTCGACCGCGCCACCCTCGTCGAGGCGGTCAAGCGGGTGTCCCTGGTCGCCGAGCGCAACACCGCCGTACAGCTCGCCTTCACTGCCGGCCAGCTGACCCTCGACGCCGGCAGCGGCGACGAGGCGCTGGCCACCGAGCAGATCGACGCCGAGGTCAAGGGCGCCGACATCACCACCGGCTTCAACCCGCAGTTCCTGCTCGACGGGCTGACCGCTCTGGAGGCGCCGGTCGTGGAGCTGGCCTTCACCCAGGCCTCCAAGCCCGCTGTCATGGTGGGTGTGGACGGCATGGAGGGTGCGCCCGACCTCGCCTTCCGCTACCTGCTGATGCCCCGTCGCCTGCTCTCCTGAGCGGCACGACATCGCGGCGGCGAGCGTAGGCTCGCCGCACCACGACCCCACCGGCAGCGGGAGGAGCACCATGGAGATCGGTCTCATCGGGCTCGGCAAGATGGGCGGCAACATGCGCGAGCGGCTGCGCCGTGCCGGGCACACCGTCGTCGGCTACGACCGCAATCCCGACGTCGCCGACGTCGCCAGCCTGGAGGCCCTCGTCGAGGCGCTGCCCTCCCCCAAGGTCGTGTGGGTGATGGTCCCCTCCGGTGACGCGACCCGCGCCACCGTCACCGAGCTCGAGGGGCTGCTCTCCGAGGGTGACCTGGTGATCGACGGGGGCAACTCCCGCTGGACCGACGACCAGCGTCACGGCGACCAGCTCGGCGCCAAGGGCATCGGCTTCGTCGACTGTGGTGTCTCCGGCGGTGTCTGGGGACTGGAGAACGGCTACGCGCTGATGGCCGGCGGCGCCCCCGAGCACATCGAGATGGCCAGGCCGATCTTCGACGCGCTCAAGCCCGAGGGTGAGTTCGGCTGGGTGCACGCCGGCAAGGTCGGCGCCGGGCACTTCTCCAAGATGGTCCACAACGGCATCGAGTACGCCGTGATGCAGTCCTACGCCGAGGGCTGGGAGCTGCTCCAGGCCGTCGACATGGTCGACAACGTCACCGAGGTCTTCCGCTCCTGGCGCGAGGGCACTGTGATCCGCTCCTGGCTGCTCGACCTGCTGGTCGCCGCGCTCGACGAGGACGAGGGTCTGTCCAAGATCAGCGGCTACGCCGACGACTCCGGCGAGGGCCGCTGGACCGTCGAGGCCGGCATCGAGAACGCCGTCGCGACGCCCGCCATCACCGCGGCGCTCTACGCCCGGTTCGTCTCCCGTCAGGACGACAGCCCCGCCATGAAGGCGGTCGCCGCGATGCGCAACCAGTTCGGTGGCCACGCCACCCGGACCAGCGCGCCGCCCGGCGGCGACGCCTGAGGGCCCCCGCCCCGGGTCACCGCACCGTGCACGTCGTCCGCCTCTCCCTCCACGACTTCCGTTCGTACGCCGCCGCCGAGGTGGTCCTCGAGCCGGGAGTCACCTGGTTCGTGGGCCGCAACGGGCAGGGCAAGACCAACCTGGTCGAGGCCGTCGACTACATCGCCAGGCTCTCCTCCCACCGGGTCGCCAGTGACACCCCGCTGGTGCGCCTCGGGAGCGAGCAGGCGGTGGTCCGGGCGGCGGTCGTGCGCGACGGCCGCGAGGCCCTGCTCGAGATCGAGATCAACCCGGGCAGGTCCAACCGGGCCCGGATCAACAAGTCCCCACTCCCCCGCTCCCGCGACCTGCTCGGCCTGGTCCGCACGGTGCTGTTCAGCCCCGAGGACCTCACCCTGGTCAAGGGCGACCCGGCCGACCGCCGGAAGTTCCTCGACGACCTGCTGGTGCAGCGGGCCCCGCGCTACGCCGGCGTGCGGGCCGACTACGACCGGGTGCTCCGGCAGCGCAATGCGCTGCTCAAGACGGCCCGCGACCGCGGCCGCCGCACGCCGGACGAGCACTTCGCCAGCACCCTGGAGGTGTGGAACACCCAGCTCGCCACCCTCGGAACCGAGCTGCTCGCGGCCCGGCTCACCCTGGTCGCCGATCTGGAACCTCTGGTCGGCAACGCCTACGAGGCCGTCGCCCGCGACGCCGCCCGCGACGACGCCACCCTCGTCTACAAGCCGTCCTTCGACCTGCCGCCGGGCACCGACCGCGAAGTCCTGCGCGACGCCTTCCTGATCGAGCTGGAGCGCCGCCGCGCCGAGGAGGTGCAGCGGGGGGTCAGCCTGGTCGGGCCGCACCGAGACGAGCTGTCCCTCGGCCTCGGTCCGATGCCGGTCAAGGGCTATGCCTCCCACGGGGAGTCCTGGTCGTTCGCGCTCGCGCTGCGGCTCGCGTCCTACGACCTGCTGCGGGCCGACGGTGACGACCCGATCCTGATCCTCGACGACGTGTTCGCCGAGCTCGACGCGTTGCGTCGCGAGCGGCTCGCCGAGCTGGTCGCCGGGGCCGAGCAGGTGCTCGTCACCGCCGCCGTCGCCGCCGACGTGCCCGAGGCGCTGCGCGGACGGCGGATCGACGTGGTCGACGGGCAGGTGGCGGTCCATGTCGAGTGACCTCACCGACCATCCGGGTCCGGACGAGCCGGGTCCCGAAGAGCCTGGCCCCGAGGAGCCGGGTCCGGACCTCCCTGGCGAGCAGCCCGTCGACGAGGAGATCGCCCACGACGACTCCGGGCTCGACCTCGCTCGCAGCATCGCTCGTGGCCTCGCCGGCACCGGCGGCCCCGGCAAGCGGCGCGCCCCCGCGCGGCGGGGTGGCCGCCCCCGGCGTACCACCGCCAGCGCCTCGGGGGCACACCCGGACGACCGTGACCCGCAGCTGCTCGACACCACGATCGGACGGCTGATCGCCGACCAGGGGTGGGGCACCGACGTGCGTGTGCACGGCGTCTTCAGCCGGTGGGAGCACCTGGTCGGTCACGACGTCGCCCAGCACTGCCAGCCGGAGGCGTTCCGTCCCGACGAGGGCCCCGACGGCGGCGGGCTGCTGGTCGTGCGCACCGACTCGACCGCGTGGGCGACCCAGATGAAGCTGCTCGCACCGACCGCCGTGCGGCGGCTCAACGAGGAGCTCGGCACCGGCACGGTGACCCGGATCGAGGTGCTCGGCCCGCAGCTGCCGAGCTGGAAGAAGGGGCTGCGCTCGGTCCGCGGCGGTCGAGGTCCGCGCGACACCTACGGCTGAGCCGATCGTCGGGCCGGGCGGCCCGCCAGAGCCGATCTGCGGGGTCGGGGAACGTATGGGGACCTTGGGCCGCCCCCAGCAGCGCGTCCTATGGGGTCTGTGAGGCCGGGAATCGACCTTTCTCCGCCCGGATCCCCCCGCCCGCCGAGTCGCGGTATCTCGAATCAGGCCTTGGCGGGTATATTGGCCGGTGAGGTCGAGTCCCGCCAGGAGTCGACCTTCGTCATGCAGGACGACGGTGTGACCGACCGGCGCACGCCGGTGGTGGACCCAAGTGCAAAGGATGGCTCGTGGCTGACCAGCCCACCCCCCCGGGGGATGCAGCGACCGACCTGTCGACCTCGCCGGAGCCCTCGGCTCCGCCCAGCGACGAGGCCGTCGCCGAGACCGCCGCGGCCCTCGCCCCGGCTGGCAGCGGGCACGCGGTCGAGGACGGCTTGTACGACGCTTCGGCGATCCAGGTCCTCGAGGGCCTCGAGGCTGTCCGCAAGCGCCCCGGCATGTACATCGGCTCGACCGGTGAGCGCGGCCTGCACCACCTGATCTGGGAGATCGTCGACAACGCGGTCGACGAGGCGCTGGCCGGTCACTGCGACCGGATCGTGCTCACCCTGCGCGCCGACGGCGGCGTCGAGGTGCGCGACAACGGCCGCGGCATCCCCACCGACACCGCGCCCGGTCAGGACATGCCGGCGGTGACGATGGCGCTGACGATGCTCCACGCCGGCGGCAAGTTCGGTGGTGGCGGCTACAAGGTCTCCGGCGGCCTGCACGGCGTGGGTGTCTCGGTGGTCAACGCGCTGAGCAGCACCTTGCACGTCGACGTACGCAACCGTGGACACCACTGGCGCCAGAGCTTCAGTCTCGGCGTCCCGGACGGGCCGCTGCAGAAGCTGGAGGAGATCGCTCCCGACGAGGAGACCGGCACCATGGTCACCTTCTGGCCCAGCACCGACATCTTCGAGACCACCCACTTCTCCCTCGAGACGATCACCCACCGGATCCGTGAGATGGCCTTCCTCAACAAGGGTCTCGAGATCGTGGTGCGTGACGAGCGGGAGCATGCCGAGGACCTCGCCGAGGCGGTCGCCGACGACACCATCTCCGCCGACGTCGACGGCGGCCACGACGGGATCAAGGGTGAGGCCGGAGGGCTGGAGCAGCGCTTCTGCTACGAACGCGGGCTGATCGACTATGTCGAGCACCTCAACCGCCGCAAGGACAAGGCCAACCCCAGCGTCATCTCCTTCGAGGCCGAGCAGGCCGACAGAGGCATGAGCCTGGAGATCGCGATGCAGTGGAACACCACCTTCTCGGAGTCGGTGCACACCTTCGCCAACACCATCAACACCCATGAGGGCGGCACCCACGAGGAGGGCTTCCGCGCCGCGCTCACCACCCTGGTCAACAACTGGGGCGAGGAGTGGGGCCTGATCAAGAAGAAGGAGGACCGGGTCTCCGGCGACGACGTCCGCGAGGGCCTGACCGCGATCATCTCGATCAAGCTCGGCGAGCCGCAGTTCGAGGGCCAGACCAAGACCAAGCTCGGCAACACCGAGGCCAAGAGCTTCGTGCAGCGGCTGGTCAACGAACAGCTCGGTGACTGGCTGGCCCAGAACCCGGCCGAGGGCAAGGACATCGTGCGCAAGGCGCAGGCGGCCGCCTCGGCCAGGATCGCAGCGCGCAAGGCCCGCGACCTGGCCCGCTCGCGCAAGGGCCTCCTCGGCGGCGGCGGACTGCCCGGCAAGCTGGCGGACTGCCAGTCGACCAACCCCAGCGAGTGCGAGGTCTTCATCGTCGAGGGTGACTCAGCCGGCGGCTCGGCGAAGTCCGGTCGCGACCCACGGGTGCAGGCGATCCTGCCGATCCGCGGCAAGATCCTCAACGTCGAGAAGGCCCGCCTCGACAAGGTGCTCGCCAACACCGAGGTGCAGGCGATCATCTCAGCGCTCGGCACCGGCATCCACGAGGAGTTCGACCTCGACAAGCTGCGCTACCACAAGGTGGTGCTGATGGCCGACGCCGACGTCGACGGCCACCACATCAACACCTTGCTGCTCACCCTCCTGTTCCGCTTCATGCGGCCGCTGATCGAGAACGGCTTCGTCTACATGGCCCAGCCGCCGCTCTACCGGTTGCGCTGGAACAAGCCGGCTGAGCACGAGTTCGTCTACTCCGACGCGGAGCGGGATGCGCTGACCCGCTCCGGGATCGAGGAGGGCAAGAAGCTGCCGAAGGAGAACCCGGTGCAGCGCTACAAGGGTCTCGGTGAGATGAACGCCGACGAGCTGTGGGAGACCACGATGGACCCCGACCAGCGGCTGATGCTCCAGGTGACGCTGGACGACGCGGCGCAGGCCGACGAGATCTTCTCGATCCTGATGGGTGAGGACGTCGAGCAGCGCCGGTCGTTCATCCAGCGGAATGCAAAAGACGTCCGCTTCCTAGATATCTAGCGCTCGACGGTGGTCGAGGAGCGTCGCGAGCCTGCGAGTGACGCATCTCGAAACCTCCGAGCACAGGCCGTTGACCTGTCGTACGACGACTGAGAGAGAAGCACGTGACTGAGAACGTGATCGAGCCCGGCGGACGCATCGAGCCGGTCGAGCTGCAGACCTCGATGCAGCGCGCCTACATCGACTACGCGATGGCGGTCATCGTCGGCCGCGCGCTTCCCGACGTACGCGACGGTCTCAAGCCGGTGCACCGCCGCGTGCTCTACGCGATGTACGACGGTGGCTACCGTCCCGACCGCGGCTTCTCCAAGTGTTCGCGCGTCGTCGGCGACGTGATGGGCCAGTACCACCCGCACGGCGACTCCGCGATCTACGACACCTTGGTCCGGCTGGCGCAGCCGTGGGTGATGCGGGCGCCGCTCATCAACGGGCAGGGCAACTTCGGCTCGCCGGGCAACGACCCCGCGGCCGCGATGCGCTACACCGAGTGCCGGCTGGCGCCCCTGGCCATGGAGATGGTCCGCGACATCGACGAGGAGACCGTCGACTTCCAGCCCAACTACGACGGCCGATCCTCCGAGCCGGTGATCCTGCCGGCGCGCTTCCCCAACCTGCTGGTCAACGGCTCCGCCGGGATCGCGGTCGGGATGGCGACCAGCATCCCGCCGCACAACCTCCGCGAGGTCGCCGACGGCGCTCGGTGGGCGCTCGAGCACCCCGACGCCCCGCGCGAGGAGCTGCTGGACGCGCTCCTGGAGCGGATCAAGGGACCCGACTTCCCCAACGCGGCGCTGATCGTCGGTCGCCAGGGGATCGAGCAGACCTATCGCACCGGCCGAGGCTCGGTCACCCAGCGCGCGGTCATCGAGGTCGGCGAGGATGACAAGGGCCGCACCACGTTGGTGATCACCCAGCTGCCCTACATGGTCAACCCCGACAACCTGGCACTGAAGATCGCCGAGCTGGCCGACACCGGCCGGGTGCAGGGCATCGCCAACGTGCGTGACGACACCTCCTCCCGCACCGGCCAGCGCCTGGTCGTCGTGCTCAAGCGCGACGCGGTCGCGCGGGTGGTGCTCAACAACCTGCTCAAGCACACCGAGCTGCAGACCAACTTCTCCGCCAACATGCTCGCCCTGGTCGACGGGGTGCCGCGCACCCTCACGCTCGACCAGTTCATCAGCAACTGGGTGGCCCACCAGATCGACGTCATCCAGCGGCGCACCCGGCACCGGCTGCGCAAGGCCGAGGAGCGCGCCCACATCCTGCGCGGCCTGGTCAAGGCCCTCGACATGCTCGACGAGGTGATCGCGCTGATCCGGCGCAGCCCCGACGTGGCCGAGGCCCGCCTGGGCCTGATCGAGCTCCTCGACATCGACGAGCTCCAGGCCACCGCCATCTTGGACATGCAGCTGCGCCAGCTCGCCGCCCTGCAGCGTCAGAAGATCATCGACGACCTCGCCGAGATCGAGGCTCGGATCGCCGACCTCGAGGACATCCTGGCCAGGCCGGAGCGTCAGCGTCAGATCGTCATCGACGAGCTCGCCGAGATCGTGGAGAAGTACGGCACCGACCGCCGCACCCAGATCATCCCCGCCGACGGCGACCTCTCGATGGAGGACCTGATCCCCGACGAGGATCTCGTCGTGACGATCACCCGGGGCGGCTACGCCAAGCGCACCCGCGCCGACCTCTACCGCACCCAGAAGCGAGGCGGCAAGGGCGTGCGCGGCGCGACCCTGCGCGGCGAAGACGTGGTCGAGCACTTCATGGCGACCAGCAACCACCACTGGCTGCTGTTCTTCACCACGGCCGGCCGGGTCTACCGCACCAAGGCCTACAACCTCCCCGAGGCCTCACGCGACGCCAGGGGTGGTCACGTCGCCGGTCTGCTGTCGTTCCAGCCCGACGAGAGCATCGCCCAGGTGCTCGCGATCCGCGACTACGACCAGGCGCCGTACCTCGTGCTGGCCACCCGCAACGGCCTGGTCAAGAAGACCAGCCTCGGCGACTACAACAGCCCGCGCCAGGCCGGGGTGATCGCGATCAACTTCCGCGAGACCGACGACGGCGCGGCCGGCGACGAGCTCATCGGGGCCGAGCTGGTCGGCGACGACGACCACGTGCTGCTGGTCTCCCGCAAGGCACAGGCGATCCGCTTCCCCTCCACCGATCTGCGCGCGATGGGTCGCGCCACCTCGGGCGTGACCGGCATGAAGTTCCGCGACGGCGACGAGCTGCTCTCGATGTCGGTGATCCGCGCCGAGCAGATGGCGGCCGAGGCCCTGAGAGACGCCTCCTCCCCCGGCTCCTCAGGTGCCGGCGACGTGGAATCGGCCGCCGACCTCCCGGTCGACCCCTCGATCGACCTGTCCCAGGTCCTCGAGCAGTACGTCTTCACCTTGACCGACGGCGGTTTCGCCAAGCGCAGCAGGATCTCGGAGTACCGGCTCCAGTCCCGAGGCGGCCTCGGCATCCAAGCGATGCGGCAGGACGACGACCGGGGCAGGCTGGTCGGCGCGTTCATCGTCGTCGAGGGTGACGAGGTGCTCGCGATCAAGCAGTCCGGCCAGGTCACCCGCAGCGCGATCGACGACAACCTCCGCCCGACCGGTCGCGCGACCAAGGGCGTGCGCTTCGTCGGGGTCAGCGAGGGTGACAGCGTCGCCCAGGTCGCTCGCAGCGTCGAGCGTGCTCCCGAGATCGAGGACGCCGTCGACGAGGCGGTCGAGGACGCGATCGACGACGTCGACAGCGCGGTCGTGGACGGCCCCGACCAGGAGGATGCGACAATCGGGAGCGACGCCGTCGCCGATGCGCCCACCGATGACAGCACCGACGACACGACTGGCGAGACCGAGGAGTCCTGATGGCTGACCGACGACCCGACGAGACGCCGCTGGCACCGCGACGCTCCCTGGGAGCGCCGGCGCGCAGCGACGACGACGCGGCGCGCCGTCCACTCAGCGAACGGGTCTCGGCCGCGGTCTCGGCCGCGGGCAGCGCCGTCCAGCAGGCGGCCTCGCCGTCGGGCCCGAACACCGGCACCGGCACCACCTCGGTGCCCAACCGACCCGGATCGTCGACCACGGCACGACCCGCCCCGCGGGGACGCACCCGCCGGGCTCGGCTGCGCCTGGTGCACCTCGACCCGTGGTCGGTGATGAAGACGTCGTTCCTGCTGGCGATCGCCTTCGGCATCGTCACCGTCGTCGCGGTCGCGGTCGTCTGGGCCGTGCTCGGGGCCGCCGGCGTCTGGGACTCCATCAACGCCACCGTCACCGACGTCCTCGGTGGCGAGTCGGCCGACACCTTCGACATCCAGAACTACGTCGGCACCTCGCGTGTGCTCGGCTTCACCATGATCGTGGCCGTGGTCGACGTCATCTTGATCACCGCGATCGCCACCCTCGGTGCCTTCCTCTACAACCTCGCCGCTGCCCTGCTCGGCGGCCTCGAGGTCACCCTCGCGGAGGACGAGCGCTGAGCCACCAGAGCGAGCTGTAACGCGGGGTTATGGACGCTCAACAAGCGGCACACTTCGTGGGAGGCGTCCGCGCCGCGTGGTGAGTGGCGGAGCGGCCCGCCCGGTTTGGGCGGCGCCTCGACGATGGGGTAATCTCTCCCGTCGGCGGCGGCTCGGCACAGGCGCCCTCACTCGATCCACGAGGGTGACGAGCAGCCGCCACCAGCACGATCCCGGGCCTATAGCTCAGACGGTTAGAGCGCTTCCCTGATAAGGAAGAGGTCAGAGGTTCAAGTCCTCTTAGGCCCACCGAGACCGAACCCCCGCTGGCCAGCACCGGCTGCGGGGGTTCTGCCATCCCGCCACGTCCCGACGAGGCCGGGCGGCGCGCCCGCTCACCCTGATGCGGGGGCGAGGCTGGGTCCGGTCATGGTGACCCGGTCGCGTCCGGAGCGCTTGGACACGTAGAGAGCCTCGTCCGACCTGGAGACCAGCTCGTCGGGACTCACGATGGAGCTGTCGGTCGTCGAGGCTCCGCCCAGGCTCGCGGTCACGCTGAGCCACCCGTCGCCCAGTGGGATGCGAAGAGCCGCGACGGACTGACGGATCCTCTCGCCGAGCCGGCAGACGTCCTCGCTGCTGGCACCGGGAAGCAGCACGAGGAACTCCTCGCCACCGGTGCGGATCAGCACGTCACCCTCGCGCAAGGCGGCGCGAGCCACGGTGGCGATCTCGTGCAGAACCCGGTCGCCCACGAGGTGGCCGTGATCGTCGTTGACGGACTTGAAGTGGTCCAGGTCGAGGGAGAGAACTCCCACGAGGTTGTCGCCACGTGCGGCTCGCGCCCACTCCTCCTGCAGCCGCTGCGTGCCGAAGCGCCGGTTGTAGGCGCCGGTCAGAGGATCGATGGCGGCCAGCCGCTGGAAGCGCTCGTGGGTCAACACGTTGTTGAGAGCCACCGCGACCGGGTCCGCGAACGAACGCAGCAGCCGGGTGGCCTCAGGGGTGGGCGTGACGTCGAAGGCCAGCACCGCCACTCCCACGGGTGTGCTGCGGAAACGCAGCGGCTGGACGACGACGAGGGCCGGCCGGAAGTCCAGCAGGGTGGCGTTGACGCGCACGTCCTCGCCTACGTCGATGGTGACCGTCTCGTCCGCGGTCGTCGCGGCGAGGACGGCGTCGTCCTCGGCGAGCGAGAGGCCGGTGAGCCGATGGGACGCGGCGACGTCGAGCCGTCCGTCGCGCACGACGGCGATGGCGCCGGCCACGGCTCCGACATGTTCTAGCAGGGCAGCCAGTGCCTCGGGCGCGAACTTCCCGAGCTCGAGGTGGCTCGACAGGCGCCGGGACATGTTCGTGGTCGCCTGTTGCACCTGGCGAGAGGTCGCCAGGGAGACCACCAGGTCGTTGAACGACGCCGCCGCAGTGCCGAGCTCGTCGTCGGAGTCGACAGGAAGGCTGCACTCCTCCGGGGTGCAGCGACCCCAGTCCCCGGTCCAGGCAGCCTCCTGGATGACGCCGCCGACGTACACCATCTGCTGGGAAAGCCTGGCGAGCCGGCGGCCCACCACTCGACGGGCGAGCATGTGGTTGGCCAGCGCCAGCAGCACCCCCGCCCACACGCAGGCCAGCACGAACTGGGGACGCAGGGCCAGGTCGGCGGGCACTCCGAGGACGATCATGACAGGGGGGAAGACGAGACCCACGAGCACGCCGAGCCCGAGCATCCACAGGGCAAGGTCGGTGAAGACCTTGCGGGTCATCCGGGGCATCAGAGGGCCTTCCGTGCGGGGCGTGTCCCCTCCCGATCGGCCGACGCGAGGGATCTCTTAGCGCCGTCAGACCCGAAGTTGCGGTTCGAGCTTCCACCGACCGTGGTGTCGAGGAGGTCTCGGGCAGCCGAGCCGGCCGGGGAGCTGCAGTCCTGCGGGGCTCATGGCCGGGGCTCGGCGGGGGTGGGGTCCACCACGCCGACGAGGTCGACGACCGGCGCGGCGGGCTCCTGACGTCCGGTGGCCGGGCGCGGACCGGAGAGCACCGCGCGGCCCTTCCCCGACGTCTTCGCGGTGTACATCGCCTGGTCCGCGGTGCGGAGCAACCAGTGTGCGACCGCACCGCGGTCGTTGCCGACCGACTCGTCGGGCGCGGTCAGCAGCACCGGTACGGAGAGACGGTCATCGGCACGCAGCCGGCGCTGCTCCTCCGGGAGCGGAGTCGCCCAGTGCTGGGTGACCCCGACACTCATCGAGACGCGCACTTCGTGGCCGGCGAGGAAGAACGGTCGGCGCATGTGCTCCACCACGCGGGTGGCGATGGTCTGCGCGTCGTTCGGGTTCTCCAGCAACATGGCGAACTCGTCGCCGCCGAGCCTGGCCACGGTGTCCTCGGCCCGCACGCAGCCGAGCAGCCGCTCTGCCACGAGCTGGAGGAGCAGGTCGCCGGCGTCGTGTCCGTGCCGGTCGTTGACCTGCTTGAAGTCGTCGAGGTCGCAGAAGAGCAACCCCAGCTCGGCGGTGGGCCGCTGCAGCGCGTGGTCGAGACGGTCGGTGAACAGGGCCCGGTTGGGCAGCCCGGTCAGGTGGTCGTGCAGGGCCTGGTGCTCGAGCAGGTCGTGGGCGCTGCCGAGCTCGACGTAGAGCCGTTGGTTCTCGGCCATCGCGAGGAACTGGCGGGCCAGCACGAAGACGACGAGGGTGACGCCGAGGAGCACGTCGACCAGGGGCTGCTCGGGCGTGGCGACCAGGTCGTAGGAGACAGCCGCCCCGGCGGCCGCGAACGGCAGGTAGGGCAGCGCGGAGCTGAGCAGGCTCTGGCCCTGCTCGTCGGCGGCGTGCACCGGCGTACCGCGGGCGCCGTGGTGCGCGCCCAGCGCGGCCGCGCCGACGAAGAGGAAGCCGAAGACCCAACCGCTGCTCACGATGTCGGCCGAGGTGTAGGACCCGATGGCGACGAGGTAGAGGTAGGCGCTGTCGGCGAGCGCCAGCGCGCCGAGTCCCAGGGTGAGGACGACGAGCACGTCGCGCTCGTGGCGGCGGCCGCGGGCCACCGCCATCAGCACCAGGGTGCCGAGGATGACGTCGCCGATCGGGTAGGCCATCGACAACCCGGCCGAGAGCCAGTCGCTGCCACCTTCGGCGACCACGGTGCCCAGGCTCGTCACCCAGGAGAGCACCAGCAACGACAACGCGATGATCGCGCCGTCGAGCACGTCGCGTGCGCGCGCCGCCATCGTGCTCTGGCTGCTCAGCCACAGCAGCAGCCCGACCCCTGAGGCGATCGGGAAGATCAAGAAGCCCACGTCGGAGAGGGACGGGAACGGTACGGCGGTGCCGGCGACGACCTCGTACCAGGTCCACACCACCTGACCGGCCGCCCAGGCGCCGACGCCGAGCGACAGCCAGCGCCAGGCCCGCGGATGCCGGTCGTCGGAGCGGGACGCCACCCAGCAGAGCACGGCAGCCGCGGTGACCGCCGCGAGCTGGCCGAGGTTGCTGATCAAGGTGATCGCAGAATCGCCCAGGCCGGGGATCCGCAAGGACCCCACGAACAGCAATCCGAGGACTGCTGCCAGGGCAGCGTAGGTCCAGGTGCGCATCGGCCTTTCCTCCCCGTCCGCCGGTGCAGGGGGCGGCAGGTGCATCGCCGACCCGGTGGGCGCATGTCAGAACTCCGAGAATAGGACGAAACGGTCGCGCCAGGGGCCGGAATCGCCGTACTCCCGCGTCCGGACTGCTCGGCCGGGGTTGCTAGGCTCCCGGGTGGTCGAGCCGGTCAACGAGAGGACCCCTGTGAAGAAGCTGTTGCTCATCGCCCTCGCGGCCGCCGGCGCGGTCATCGCCAACAAGAAGATGAAGGCTGGACAGCACGAGCAGGCTCTGTGGGCCGAGGCGACGGACACCGTCACCAAGACCTCCTGAACCTGGACCACCGCGGGCAGCTGCCCACCACCCCGCAGACCCGGGGGCCATGGCGCAATTGGTAGCGCACCTGCTTTGCAAGCAGGGGGTTAGGGGTTCGAGTCCCCTTGGCTCCACCATTCGAGAGCTCGTACGGCCTGTGCTCTCGGGCGCCGGCGAAGGCTCCGTGTGCGCCGGCCCCGTCCGTCCCCGTCGGGGCGCCGGCTGCGACGGCGGAGCGGATCGATTCCTGCTCCCCACGACTGCGACGGAACGGGTGGCCCCGAGCCGTCGTCCCGCGGCCTGGCTTGCCGCAGCAACCTGTCGCTCCCCGGGGAGAGTTCTCTGCGGGAACCGGGCGATTACCACGGGAACGTGGTAATCGCGGGACGGGAAAGGACACGTTCACACCAGCGAACCCTTGACCGTTCGTGCCCGGTGGTGCAACAGTCGCGGACAGCGATTGTATACAAAACCTGTCCTACGGCCGCCTCCCGCAAGGAGATCCACCGTGACGACCAGGCAGACTCGGATGCCGTTGTCCCGCACGTTGTCGACCACCGCCCCGGTGGTTCCCGCCCTGCTGCTCGCCCTGCTCGTGGGGGGCTGCTACCCGGTGCAACCGCGCACGGAGCCACCCGAGCGGCCCGACGAGACCTCGGTGTCGGCCGAAGGGGTCGCACTCCGCGAGGGCGGTGACCTGGTGATGGGGCTCTCGGCGGACCCCGACCAGCTCGACCCGACGACGTCTTCGTCGCTCTACACCCGCTACGTGATGAGCTCGATCTGCGAGAAGCTCTACGACATCGACGACGAGGGCACCATCGTGCCCCAGCTCGCGACCGAGCTGCCCGAGCTCGACGACGGCGGTCGGACGGTGCGGATCCCGCTGCGCGACGGTGTCCGCTTCGCCGACGGTACGCCGTTCGACGCGGACGCCGTCCGCACCAGCCTGGAGCGACACCTCACCAAGGACGACTCCGCCCGCGCCTCGGAGATGGGGCCGGTCGAGGAGGTCGCGGCCGTCGACGACCGCACCGTCGAGCTGCGCTACGAGACGCCGTTCGCGCCGATCACCGCCTCGCTCGCCGACCGGGCCGGGATGATCATGTCTCCCCGGGCGCTCGACGAGCTCGGCGACGACTTCGGCAACAGCCCGGTGTGCGTCGGCCCGTTCAAGTTCACCGAGCGGGTGCCGGCCACGTCGATCCGGGTGGAGAAGGACCCCGGCTACTACGCCGCCGACGAGGTCAACCTCGACACCATCACCTACCGGATCATGACCGACGCCAACATCCGCGCGGCCAACCTACGCTCGGGGGACGTCCAGGTCATCGACTCGGCCTCCCCCACCTCGATCGAGTCGCTCCTGCGCGAGCCGGACATCGGGCTGCTCCAGGTCGCCTCGCTCGGCTACCAGGGCATCACCTTCAACGTCGGAAACGTCGACGGCGTCGGCGAGAAGCCGGGCAGGATCGACTCGCCGCTGGCCGAGGACCGTCGGGTCCGCGAGGCCTTCGAGCTGTCCCTGGACCGGGAGGCTCTGGTGAACTCCGTCTTCGACAACTGGTTCGAGCCGGCCTGCTCGCCGATCTCCCCCGACTCCGAGTTCGCCACCGACGCGAGCAACGCGTGCCCGCCGTACGACCCCGCGCGTTCGCGCGAGCTGCTGGCGGAGGTCGGCCTCGAGGCCCCCGTCACGCTGCTGATGCGGGTCTCCAACACTCCTGACACCCTCCGCCTGGCGCAGGCGATCCAGGGCAGCGTGTCCAAGGGCGGTTTCGAGATCGAGATCGAGCCGGTGGAGTACACCACCTTGCTCGACGCCCAGGCGAGGGGGGACTTCCAGCTCCTCCAGCTCGGCTGGTCGGGCCGGATCGACCCGCACGGCAACATGTACGCCTTCCTCGCCACCGCCCAGTCCAACAACTACTCCGGCTACAGCGATCCCGAGGTCGACAAGCTCCTCGACAAGGCCGCCCGCCAGGTCGACACCGACGAGCGCGCGGAGACCTACGGCGAGGTGGTCGAGCTCCTCCAGCGCGACGACCCGCTGGTCTACCTCTACCGACAACGCAACCTGACCGCCTTCTCCCACGACATCGCGGGCGTCGCGACCTTCGCCGATGGCGTCGTCCGGTTGAGCCGGGCCGGCTTCGTGGAGGGAGACCGGTGATGGCCCGCTACCTCCTCAACCGCCTCTGGCAGTCCGCGGTGACGCTCTTCCTGGCCTCGCTCGTCGTGTTCTGGGGCGTGCGCGCACTCCCCGGCGACCCTGCGCTCGCACTGGCCAGCGAAGAGGCTGATCCCGCTACCCTCAAGGCGATCCGGGCCGACCTCGGCCTCGACCAGTCGGTGTTCGTGCAGTACGTCGCCTTCGTGAAGAACCTCGCCCAGGGTGACCTCGGCACCTCCATCGCCACCGGCACGCCCGTCGCCGACCTGATCACGACCACGTTGCCGGTCACCTTGTGGCTCTCGCTCTACGCGGTGACCGTCGCGGTCGTGATCGGGATCGGCGCCGGCGTGGTCGCTGCGGTCTACCGCGGCCGCTGGCCGGAGTGGTTCGCCAACGGCTTCACCCTGATCGGCCTCTCGGTGCCCAGCTTCTGGCTCGGCATCCTCGCGATCCTGTACCTCGCGGTCGGACTGCGCTGGTTCCCCGCGTCGGGCTACGTCCCCCTGGCCGAGGAACCACTGCGCGGCATCTACTACCTCACGCTGCCCGCGCTGGTGCTCGGTACGGCGCTCGCCGCGGTGATCATGCGGCAGACCCGGTCCTCGATGCTGGACACCTTGTCGGCCGACTACGTCCGCACCGCCCGGGCCAAGGGCCTCCCGGCCCGACGGGTACTGACCCGTTTCGCCTTGCGCAACTCGCTGATCGTGGTGGTCACGATCATCGGTCTGCAGCTCGGTGGGCTGGTCTCCGGTGCGGTCGTGACCGAGCGGATCTTCGGTCTCCCCGGCTTCGGCAAGCTGACGCTCGACTCGGTGTTCACCCGTGACTACCCGGTGATCCAGGCGGTCGTCATCATCACGACCTTCGCCTACATCGCGATCAACCTGAGCATCGACGTCCTCTACTCCCTGATCAACCCCCGCATCCGCGTAGGAGGGAAGGCCTGATGAGCGAGGCAACCCCCATCACCTCGACCGACGACGTCGACCTCGGCCGGGCCCGCGGACAGGTGCTCCGGCAGCTGGTCCGCAACCCCCTCGGTGTCGCCGGTGGTCTGCTGCTCCTGCTGGTGGTGCTGACCGCGGTGTTCGCGCCGCTGCTGGCGCCGTACGATCCGGCGACGGTGCACTTCGAGACGCCGTTCCAGCGCGCCTTCACCGTCGGCTTCCCGCTCGGCACCGACGACCTCGGTCGCGACGTGCTCTCCCGGATCGTCCACGGCACCAGGGTCTCCCTGCTCGTCGGTGGTCTCGCGGTGCTGCTTGCCGTGCTGGTCGGTACCCCGCTGGGTCTGCTGGCCGGCTACTGGGGGTGGCTCGACGTGATCGTCTCGCGGCTGACCGATCTCACCCTCGCCTTCCCGTTCCTGATCCTGGCGGTGGGGCTCGCGGCCATCAACGGACCGAGCGTCACCAACGCCGCCGTCGCACTGGGCATCGCCCAGGTGCCGACGATGATCCGGGTGGTGCGGGCGGAGACGCTGCGACACCGAGACCAGGAGTTCGTCCTGGCCGCCCGCAGCCTCGACGCGTCGGGCGGGCGCATCCTGCTCCAGCACATCTTGCCCAACGCGCTCTCGGCGGTGATCGTGCAGGCGACCGTCATCATGCCGGTGGCGGTGATCGGTGAGGCGTTGCTGTCGTTCCTGGGTCTGGGCATCCAGCCGCCGACGCCCAGCCTGGGCATCATGCTCTCCGACGCGCAGCAGTACATCTTCCGTGCTCCGACCGCTGCGGTCTTCCCCGGCCTGGCCATCGCCGTGATCTGCCTGGCCTTCAACCTCTTCGGCGACGCGTTGCGCGACGCCCTCGACCCGACCACCAGGAAGCGGTGAGCAGTGCCCGAGCAGACCCCCACCGGGTTCATCGCCCCGGACGACTTCACCACCCGGCCGACGCTGCGCGGCAGCTTCGGGATGTCGGCCACCACCCACTGGTTGGCCAGCAGCTGTGCGCAGTCCGTGCTCGAGAGGGACGGCAACGCCTTCGACGCGGCCGTCGCAGCCGGCTTCGTGCTGCACGTCGTGGAGCCGCACCTCAACGGCCCGGGTGGCGACCTGACCGGGGTCTTCGCGACCGCGGCCGACCCGCGGCCCACTGTCCTGGTCGGCCAGGGTCCGGCTCCGGCCGGCGCGAGCATCGAGCACCTCCGCGGGGAGGGTCTCGACCCTGGTGCCGGGCGCGGGCGCTCTCGCCGCCGCCGTACCCGGATCCGTCGACGCCTGGCTGCTGCTGCTGCGCGACCACGGCACCTGGGAGCTCGACGAGGTGCTCGGCTACGCGATCGGCTATGCCGAGGACGGCCACGAGCTGCTGCCTCGCGTCGCCGCGACCATCGTCACCGTGGCCGACCTGTTCCACGAGCACTGGCCCACCTCGGCCGCCCTGTGGATGCCCGACGGGGTCCCGCCGGAGGCCGGTACCGTCGTCCGGCTTCCGCAGTACGCCGCCACCCTGCGCCGCCTCGTGGACGCCGGCCGTGAGGCCGAGACCCGTGAGTCGCGCATCGACGCGGCTCGCGAGGCCTGGGGAAGCGGCTTCGTCGCCGACGCGGTGGAGGCCTTCGCGCGCACGCCGCACCGACACTCCACGGGCACCGACCATGCCGGTGTGATCACCGCCTCCGACATGGCGGCGTGGAGCGCGAGCTACGAGCCGGCGCTGACCCTGGACTTCCACGGCGTGACGGTCGCGAAGACGGGGCCGTGGGGCCAGGGACCGGTGCTGCTCCAGACGTCTCGCGATCCTGGCCGGCTACGCGCCGCACGAGATCGATCCCTCCACCGCCGACGGCGCCCACCGCGTGCTGGAGGCGCTGAAGCTGGCGCTGGCCGACCGTGACGCCCACTACGGCGACCCCGAGTCCTCGTCCGTTCCGCTGGCGACGCTGCTCTCGCAGGAGTACGCCGTGGGCCGGAGGGCCCTGATCGACGACCAGGCTGCCTCGCACGAGTTCCGACCGGGCGACCCCGACGGGGTGCCGGCCTTCCGGCCCCCGCTGGAGACCGACCACGACGGCGGTCCCGGCGCAGGCGAGCCGACGGTGTCGGTCAGCGGGGAGACCCGCGGGGACACCTGCCACGTCGACGTCGTGGACCGCTGGGGCAACTTCGTGGCGGTCACGCCCTCGGGCGGCTGGCTGCAGTCCTCGCCCACGATCCCCGAGCTCGGCTTCTGCCTCGGCACCCGCCTGCAGATGACCTGGCTCGACGAGGCGGCACCGTCGGCGCTGCGGCCCGGCCGCCGTCCGCGCACGACGCTGACCCCGACCCTGCTGCTGCGCGACGGCGCACCGTTCAGCGCGCTCGGCACCCCGGGTGGCGACCAGCAGGACCAGTGGCAGCTGCTCTACCTGCTGCGCACGATCGTCGGCGGCTACACCCCGCAGCAGGCCATCGACGCCCCTGCTCTGCACACCACCTCGATGCCGGGGTCGTTCTGGCCACGCACCTGGACGCCGGGGGGCGCCGTCGTCGAGGACCGTCTCGGCGACGACGTCATCGAGGAGCTCGAAGCGGCGCGGCCACGTCGTCACCCGCGCCGGCGACTGGTCGCTGGGGCGGCTCTCCGCCGTCACCCGTGATCCCGCGACCGGCCTGATGTCGGCCGCCGCCAACCCGAGAGGAGCCCAGGGCTATGCCGTCGGACGTTGAGAGGACACCCAGCCCCGAGCCCGGCGCCGACACACCGCTGCTGCGGATCCGCGGGCTCGAGGTCAGCTATCACGGACGCCGGGTGCTGCACGGCATCGACCTGAGCATCGCCGAGGGCGAGCGGGTCGCGCTCGTCGGCGAGTCCGGCTCCGGCAAGTCGACGACCGCGGCCGCGGTGCTGGCGTCTGCTCCCTGCCGGCGGCGAGATCACAGCCGGCTCGATCGAGTTCCGCGGTGAGGACATCGTGCCCGCCGACGCCCGGCGACTGCGCACTCTGCGCGGCCGTCAGGTCGGACTGGTGCCGCAGGATCCGATGTCCAACCTCAACCCCGCCACCCGCGTGGGGGCGCAGATCGCCGAGACCCTCGTCGCGCACCGCCTCGCCTCGCGCCGTGAGGCCCGCGGCCGGGCTGTCGAGCTGATGGGCGAGGCCGGCATCCCCGACGCCGAGCGTCGCAGCCGGCAGTACCCCCACGAGTTCTCCGGCGGCATGCGCCAGCGGGTGCTGATCGCGATCGCGCTCGCCTGCCAGCCCGACCTGCTGGTGGCCGACGAGCCGACATCCGCCCTCGACGTCACGGTGCAGCGCACGATCCTCGACCACCTCGAGCGGCTGCGCGCCGCCCGCGGCACGTCGATGCTGCTGGTCACCCACGATCTCGGCCTCGCCGCCGACCGGGCCGACCGCATCGTGGTGATGTCGGAGGGTCGCATCGTCGAGCAGGGCCCCGCCCGGCAGCTGCTCCGGGAGCCGCAGGAGGACTACACCGGTCGCCTCGTCGCAGCCGCCCCCTCGACGTCGAGGGTCACCAGCCTCGCCGTGACCGGTGAGGACCTCGCCGGTGTCGGCGAGGACCGGCCGATCCTGCGCGCCGCCGGCCTGAGCAAGGTCTACCGGATCCGCGGCCGTCGCGAGGACCTGACCGCCGTCGACGACGTCAGCTTCGACGTACGGCCGGGCACCACCACCGCGATCGTGGGGGAGTCCGGCTCGGGCAAGACCACGGTCGCCAGGATGGCGCTCGGACTGGTGACTCCCACGGCAGGCGATGTCGAGGTCGACGGCAGCCCGGTGGCCACCGCCCGTGGCGCCCAGCGCCGCGCCGTGCGCCGGGCGATGCAGCCGGTCTTCCAGGACCCGTACGCGTCGCTGAACCCGATGCTGACCGTCGAACGCATCGTCGACGAGCCGCTCCGCGTCTTCCGCACCGGCGACAAGGCCGCGCGACGCAAGCGCGTCGGCGACCTGCTCGACCACGTCGCGCTGCCCCGTGAGATCGCCCAGCGCTACCCCAACCAGCTCTCCGGCGGCCAGCGACAGCGCGTCGCGATCGCCCGCGCACTCGCGCTCGACCCACGACTGGTCATCTGCGACGAGGCCGTCTCCGCGCTCGACGTGCTGGTGCAGGACCAGATCCTCCGGCTGCTCACCGACCTGCAGCGCGACCTCGGTCTGTCCTACCTGTTCATCACCCACGACCTCGCGGTGGTGCGGCTCATCGCCCACGACGTGCTGGTGATGCAGCACGGCCGGATCGTCGAGGCCGGACCGGTCAGCCAGGTGATGGACGCCCCCGAGTCGGACTACACCCGCGAGCTGCTCGCGGCGATCCCCGGGTCGGACGTCTTCGCGTGAGCGGGAGCCTTCCATGAGCCGCCGGGGCGACGACGTGCTGGCGAGCCTGCGGCACGACATCGTGTCGGGCACCTACCCGCCGGGCACCCGGCTGCCCGAGTCGACCCTGTGCCGCGCCTACGAGGTCTCACGGGTGCCGGTGCGCGAAGCCCTCAAGCAGCTCGAGGTCGAGGGCTTCGTCACCGCGCGCGCCTACGCCGGCGTGACCGTGGCGGCGCTCCACCGCGACGAGGCCGTCGACCTTTTCACCGTCCGCCAGACCATCGAGCAGATCACGGTGAAGCGGTGCGCCCAGCGCTTCCGACGTACGCCGGGCGAGCCGGAGGTCGTCGCCTTCGGAGCCGCCCTCGAAGCGCTCCTCGAGGCCGGGTGCGGCGCGCTCGGCGACCCGGACCGCAGCGACCTGCCACCGCTCAACACCGCGTTCCACCTGTCCTTGGCCGAGTTCAGCAACAACACCTCGCTGCTGTCGCTGCTGCGTCAGGTGGCCTCGAAGATCGAGTGGCTCTATGCCATGGACGTCCACGTGCGCGGGGAGCACTCCTGGGCCGAGCACCGCGAGATCGCCGAGGCGGTCCGCGCCGGCGAGGCCACCACGTCGGCGCGCCTGATGAAGCGCCACGTGCAGAACTCTCTCGACGGCTACCTGCTCCGGCACACCCCGGTGACGAGCCACTCGTGACGGCGAAGGCAGACCTGCACTCGACGTCACTGATGCTGGTGCTCTCCTTCGGCACCGGGATCCTCGACGCCGCCACCTACCTCGGGCTGCACGGCGTCTTCACCGCCAACATGACCGGCAACGTCGTCTTCGTCGGCCTCGGTCTCGCCGACGGCGACAGCGTCCCGCTGCTGCGGGCCGCGCTGGCGCTGGGTGGCTTCGCCCTCGGCGCCAGCGTCGTCGGCCTGGTGCAGCGGGGCCGCGCCGTGGCCAGCCCCGATCACGACCGGGTGGCTGCCGGCACCTTCCTGCTGACCGGACTGGTCGTCGCGGCGACGGCGTGGGGACTGTGGGCTCTCCCGGATCCCTCGACCCTCCTCCTGGACCTGGTCACCGCGGCGCTCGCCTTCGCGATGGGAGCCCAGGCGGTCGCCGCGCGCCGGATCGCGGTCTCCGACGTCTCCACCGTGGTGGTCACCTCGACCCTGGCCGGGCTGGTCGCCGAGGCACCCTGGTCGGGGGGCACCGCGAGCGGGCGGTCGACGCTGCGCCGCTTCAGTGCCGTCGCCACGATGGGCGCAGGTGCGGTGGCCGGTGCGTTCCTGCTGCGGCTGGGGATCGCCCCTCCGGTGGCGATCACCGGCGCGCTGCTCGTGCTGGTCGGCCTCACCGTGCTGGTGCGCTCGCACCGTGCGGCGCGGGCGCGCCTGCGGAGCGGGGATCAGATCGCCGCGTGAACCCGGTCGCGGCCGGCGCGCTTCGCCTCGTAGAGCGCGGAGTCGGCCGCGGCGACCAGCTCGGTGTGGTGGGTCATCGACGCGTGCCGCTCGCCGACCCCCGCGGAGGCGGTGACCAAGACCCCGGACGTCGGGATGGTCACGCCGGCGACGGCGTGCCGCATCCGCTCGGCGACGGTGGCCAGGCCGGTGAGACCGTCCTGGTCGGCCTGCTCGCGCGCGGTGCTGTGCAGGTGCGCCGACTCGATGGCGGCGGCGGCCGTGGACAGCAGCGCCGTCAGCACCTGCTCGGTGTCGTCGTCGATGTCGTCCTCGGCGATCTCCTCGGTCTCGAGCACCCCGACGACCATGCCGGCGAGCACGAGCGGGTAGGCCCGGCGACCATCGAGGATGGTCACCGCCGCCTCGGCCGCCACAGCGGCGACCACCGCGGGCGCCGCCAGCCCGGCAGGCGGCGGGGTGCCGTGCGGGTCCAGGCTGCGCGAGGTGGCGTGGAACAGACGGTCCTCGCCGCGCACCCACAAGGTGGTCGGCTGCCGGAGCAGGTCCGCCGCCGACGACGTGACCGACTGCGACACATAGCTCACGTTGAGGCTGCCGGAGATCTCCCGGCCGACGCGTACGACGACGCGGAAGCGCTCGGCCAGCCGGGCCAGCCGAGCCTCGCGGGCGTCCGCCTCGGTCCGGGCCACGGCGAGGTCACCGGCCAGGCTCTGCAGCTGGTCGCCGATCGCATCGATCTCGCGGACTCCACTGGGCCGGGTGCGGACCGAGAGGTCGCCGGCCCGGAGGTCGTCGATGCTCTGGAGCAGCGTGTCGAACGGCTCGACGTACCGGGTGCGCACCACCCGCCGGCGGTGCAGCAGCCACACCGCCATCCCCAGGAGGATGACCAGGTTGCCGAGCAGGGCCAACAGCAGGGCGCCGCGCTGCGAGGAGACCGCCTCGTCGCGCTGGGAGACGATCAGGTCGGTGGAGGTCGCGACGTGCACGCGATAGCTGTCGAAATGCTCCTTGCCCACGACGAGGAAGTCGCTCAGCTGGTCGCGCTCGGTCGCGTCGAAGCTGCGGGTGGCCGCCTCCATCGCCCACTGCTCCCACACCTGGCGAGCCAGCAGCATCTCCAGCACGGGCTCGGCGAGGTCGGGGGCGTCCTGTGCGGCCAGTGCCGCCAGCAGCGCGTCCGACTCGGTCTCGGACTCCTCGAGGCCGGAGGTGTACGGCGTCAGGAAGGTCGAGTCGCCGGTGGCCAACCAGCCGCGCAGACCGGTCTCCTGGTCGAGCATCGAGCGGTGCACGTTGCGCACGTGGAAGCTCATGTCGATGTAGCCCGCGAGGCGTGGCTGGGACACGAGCCGGCCGGTCCGGGCCCGGGTTGAGTCCCCGTCCCTTGCGGACCGGGTGTTCCCGGGCACAGTGGCCGTCGGCACCGACGGGCGATGACCCGGTGCGCCGTAGGCTCGGTGGGTGCCTTCGACGCGGTCCGTGCTCCGCACGCTGACCTCACCCCGGATGCTGCTCCTCCACGCCACGGGGATCGCGGCCGTGACGATCGCGCTACTCCTCGGTGCCTGGCAGTACGACGCCTGGCAGGCCGGCCGCGACCTCGCCGCTCGGGACCTCGCCGACCAGCCGGCGCTCCCGCTCGACGACGTGCTCGGTGCCGACGACGCCTTCCCCAACGACCGGATCGGCCAGCCCGTCGACCTCACCGGCTCCTGGCTTCCCGGGAGCACCCTCGAGATCGACGGTCGCACCCTCGAGGGCGTGGCGGGTCGCTGGTCGGTGACGCCGGTCGCGGTCTGCGACGAGGGTGCCTGTGCCGGGTCCTCCGCGATCCCGGTCGTCCGCGGCTTCGTCGCCGACGGCGACCCCGCCCCACCGGCACCGACCGGGCGGGTCGAGCTGACCGGCTGGCTGCAGCCGGGCGAGGGGTCCGGACTGCCCGACCCGGACCCGACCGACGACGTGCTGCCGGAGCTGAGGATCGCCAGCATCGTGCAGCACGTCGACACCGATCTCTACGGCGGCTACGTCATCACCGCGTCGCCGGACAGCGTCATCGGGGAGCTCGCCGCGGTGACCCCCGCGGCGCTCCCGGCGCCGGACACCTCGACCTCGTTGCGCAACCTGCTCTACGCCGGCGAGTGGGTCGTGTTCGGTGGGTTCGCGCTGTTCCTGTGGTGGCGGTGGGCCCGCGACGAGATCGACCGGGCCGCCGCGCCGGAGGACGAGTCACCGGCCGGGACGACGACGGGGACACCGTCCGGCTCGAGCGCGCCAGACGCTGAGATAGCGTCGTCCCCGTGAAGGCTGCCCTCCTCCGCTACCAGGTCATGGCCAACGTCGTCGGCGTCCTGCTGGTGGTGCTGATCCTCGTCGGCGTCCCGCTCGCCAACTTCGACGGCACCTCGATGTGGCACCTCTTCCCCAGCACTCCGGCGATCTGGCTCGAGGGCAGCAGCGCACACGCGCTCGGTGAGGCGATCACGACCTACCTGGGCGTCGCGCACGGCTGGCTCTACATGATCTTCCTGGTCGCGGCCTTCCTGCTCTCGCGCAAGGCCGGATGGTCGCTGGTGTTCACGCTGACAACGCTGGCCTGCGGCACGGTGCCGTTGCTCTCCTTCTGGGCCGAGCGGCGCGCGACGCGTGCGGTGAGGGCCCAGCTCGCCGAGACGCCGCAGCCGGAGCCCAGCGCCGCATGACCGGTCGGACCGCGTTCGTCCTCGGTGGGGGCGGGTTGCTCGGCGCGGTCGAGGTCGGGATGCTCCGGGCCCTCTTCGAGGCCGGCGTGAAGCCCGACCTGGTGCTCGGCACGTCGGTGGGGGCGCTCAACGGCGCGCTCGTGGCCGCGGACCCGGGCGACGGGGTGATCGAGCGGCTGATCGGTCTGTGGGAGAGCGCGGTGTCCAACCGCGAGGTGTACGGCGACGGCGCGATGCGCCAGATGACCCGGGCGGTGCGCACCGGCACCCACCTGCACTCGGCGCGGCCGTTGCGCGAGCGGCTCGCCCACGAGCTCGGTGACCGCACCTTCGACGACCTCGCCCTCGAGCTCCAGGTCTGCGCGGCGTCGATCGAGCGGGCCGCCGAGCACTGGTTCACCTCCGGCCGGGTGGTCGACGCGGTGGTCGCCAGCGCCGCCGTACCCGGCCTGCTGCGCCCGGCGGTCGTCGACGGCGAGCACTACCTCGACGGCGGCATCGTCAACTCGATCCCGGTCGGCCGCGCCGTCGAGTGCGGCGCCGAGCGGATCTTCGTGCTCCAGGTCGGCCGGGTCGACAAGCCGTTGCGGGCGCCCCGGAAGCCGTGGGAGGTCGCCCGGGTGTCCTTCGAGATCGCCCGTCGGCACCGCTTCCACCGCGAGATGGCGGCGCTGCCCGAGCACGTCGCCGCCCACGTGCTGCCGACCGGTGGGAGCAGCCCCAAGGACGACAGCCTGCTGTCCTACCGCGACTTCCGCGCCGTGCTGCGACGCATCGACCGGGCCTACGTCGCGACCGCGACCTATCTCGAGGGGCTCGAGCCGTGAAACCGCTGCTCCGCCGGGTGGTGCTCGCCCCGGCGGTGATCGTGGTGACCGGTAGTGCTGCTCACCACCATCCCGGTGTGGCTGCTCGTCGCCGCGCTGCTCTCCCCCGCCGTACCGGGACGCCTGCGCCCGCTGCGCATCCTCTGGCTGGTGATGCTGCACCTGGTGGCGGAGAGCCTGGTCCTGGTCGAGCTCTTCGGCCTCTGGATCGCCTCCGGCTTCGGGCTCTTCATCAGGCGGCCCTTCTTCGAGCGGATCCACTACGACCTGGTGCAGACCTACCTCGCGCTGTTCTTCCGCGAGGCGCGTCGGGTGCTGCGCCTGAAGATCCTCACCGAGGGACCGGCTCCCGATGCCCACCCGGGCGAGCCGCTGCTCGTGTGCTGCCGGCACGCCGGACCGGGCGACTCGTTCACGCTCATGTATGCCCTGATGCACTGGTACCGCCGGGAGCCGCGGGTGGTGCTCAAGGACACCCTCGCGTGGGACCCGATGATCGACGTGATCCTCAACCGGCTGCCGAGCAGGTTCGTCTCCCCCGGCAACAAGCGGGTCGGCGGCCCCACCGTGGAGGACCAGGTCGGTGCACTGGCGCGCAACCTCGACCACAACGACGCGTTCGTGATCTTCCCCGAGGGTGGCAACTTCACCCCGGCCCGTCGGCAGCGCTCGATCGACCAGCTGCGCCGGCTCGGGCTGGAGTCCATGGCGGTGCGCGCCGAGCGGATGGAGAACGTGCTCGCGCCCCGGCCCGGCGGACTGCTCGCGGCGCTGGACGCAGCACCCGAAGCCGACGTGGTGCTGGTGGCGCACACCGGCCTCGACCACCTGCTCACCGTGGCTGACATCTGGCGCGAGCTGCCGATGGACAAGCAGATCGTGATGCGCTGGTGGCGGGTGCCGCGCGAGGAGATCCCGCAGGGCCGCGAGGCCAGGATCGACTGGCTGTACTCCTGGTGGGAGAAGATCGACGCCTGGATCGACGAGCATCGTCCCGTGGACCTGCCGCCGCCGGCTCGACGACGAGTGACGGGCCCGACCACCGTGCGGTGATCGGGCCCGTCGTCGTGCCTGTGAACCGGTGCCTGTGACCGGTCCGTCGCGCTCAGTCGCGCTTGACGTCGATCGTCTCGGCCGGGTCGTCCGGCGTGGTGGCGTCGTGGGGCTCGCTGGCGGCATCGGCGGCCGCGACGTCCGGGGAGGACCCGCCGGCGTCGTCACCGAGGTCGGCCTTGTGGGCGCCGGAGGGACCGGCCGGTGCCGGAGCGGACGGGGCGGGAGCGGACGGGGCCGGGCTGGGGGTGTAGTTGGACTCCCAGGTCGTCGTCGAGGGACGGTCGGCCAGCTTCTTGGCGACGAACGCCACCGCTCCACCGAGACCGACCACGACCAGGAAGTTGCGGAACCGGTGCTTCTTCTCCGGGGCTTCCACCTCACCCTTGAGCGCGGCGACCGCTGCCTTGCCACGCTTGGCGGTCTCGCCGCGGACGTCCTCGGTCGCACCGCTGGCCGCCGCGAGCGCGGCGGTGAGGGCCGGGATCACATCGGCGTTGATCCGGTCGCGCGCGTCGTTGACGGCCGGGGCTGCCTTCTCGCGCGCGTCGGCGATCATCGGACCGGCCTTGTCACGCGCGTCGGCGATCACCGGACCGGCCTTGTCGCGCGCGGCCTCGACGGCCTGCTCGACCTGGGGTCCGATCTTGTCGGCGAGGTCGCTCGCCAAGTCGTTCGCGTGGTCAAGGAGTGTCTTCGACTTCTTCGGCATCGTGGTGGTGCCCCTCTCGTCTCACGGAACGTTGTTCCCGTCTAGACCCACGATCATGCCCGGTCCCCCCTCCGAGTCAAACCCCGGGCCGAGCCCAGCCCGACCAGCCTCGCGGGCCGTTGGGCCAGGCGTGGGAGGATCGGGGACGTTCGACGTACCAGACCTGCCGATCAGAAAGGGTCCCTGAGAACTCATGGCGGCCGAGACCTACACAACGCTGAAGACCAACCACGGCGACATCGTCGTGCAGCTCTTCCCCAACCACGCGCCCAAGACCGTGGAGAACTTCGTCGGCCTGGCCGACGGTTCCAAGGAGTACGTCGACCCCGAGTCGGGTCAGAAGACGACCGGCCGGTTCTACGACGGCCTCGGCTTCCACCGGATCATCCCCAACTTCATGATCCAGGGCGGCTGCCCCCTCGGCACCGGCACCGGCGGCCCTGGCTACACCTTCAAGGACGAGTTCCACCCCGAGCTCCAGTTCGACCGGCCCTACCTGCTCGCGATGGCCAACGCCGGCCCGGGCACCAACGGCTCGCAGTTCTTCATCACCACCGCGGCCACCGACTGGCTCAACAACCGGCACACCATCTTCGGCGAGGTCGCCGACGACGCCAGCCGGCAGATCGTCGACAAGATCGGGAACGTCGCCACCGGTCCCGGTGACCGTCCCGTCGAGCCCGTCGTCCTCGAGAGTGTCGAGGTGGAGCAGCGCTGAGCACGCCCGACCAGGCCGGGGCCCCCCAGGAGGCGGCCCCGGTCTGCTACCGCCACACCGACCGCGAGGCGCACATCCGCTGCCAGCGGTGTGACCGGCCGATCTGCCCGGACTGCATGCGTTCGGCGGCCGTCGGCTTTCAGTGCCCGTCCTGCGTGAGCGAGGGCGCCAAGGCGACCCGCTCCGGGCGGACGGCGTACGGCGGGAAGCGGCCGGACAACCCGGCGCTCACCTCGCAGGTGCTGATCGCCCTCAACGTCGCGGTCTTCCTGCTCATCCAGCTGACCGGCGGACGCGGCAGCGTGTGGCTCGAGCGGCTCGCGCTGATCCCCCGTGGACGTTGCGAGCTCCTCGACGGCAGCGGCTTCCTGCCCGGTTACCCCGCCTCCCAGTGCGCGCTCGAGCCCGGCCAGCTCAGCTACGTCCCCGGCGTCGCCGACGGCGCGGTGTGGCAGCTGCTCACCTCCGCCTTCACCCACCTCGACCTGTGGCACGTCGGCTTCAACATGGTCGCGTTGTGGGTGCTCGGTCCCCAGCTCGAGATGGTCCTCGGCCGGGTGCGGTTCCTGGGCGTCTACTTCCTCTCAGCGCTGGCCGGGAGCGCGATGGTCTACTGGTTCAGCGACCCCTTCGGTCCCACGATCGGCGCCTCCGGTGCCATCTTCGGCCTGATGGGTGGTCTGCTCGTGGCCGTCCACAAGGTGCGTGGCAACGTGCAGCTCCTGATGTGGATCGGGCTGAACTTCGTCATCACCGTCATCGGTCGCTCGTTCATCTCGTGGCAAGGACACCTCGGCGGCTTCCTCGGCGGCCTCGCCGTCGCCGCCGCGTTCGTCTACGCCCCCCGCGACGGCCGGAGCCGCTGGCAGCTCGCCGCCGCCGTCGGGATCGGGGTGCTCATCGCGCTCGCGATCGCCGCGCGGACAGTCGTGCTGGCGTAGCGCTGGTGGGCTGGGCGATTACCACGTTCCCGTGGTAATCGCCCGGTTCCCGCAGCGAACTTCCTGCGGGGAGGTCCAGTTCGCTGCGGGAAGCGGGGCGCGACCCTCTGCTGGTGCGGCGTCGACGTCGTGGACAGCGGGTCAGGCCGCCCGCCTGAGCAGTCGGCGGATCCGGTCCGCGGTGGCCGGGCCGTCGGCCAGGTCCGGCCAGGTCAGCCGGACCATCGACCAGCCGGTCACCTCACGGAGACGGTCCTCACGGCGCTTCTCGCGGAACACCGCGTCGCCAGGTGTCTCGCCGGGGCCGAGCAGCCGGCCGTACTTCACCCGACCGTCGAACTCGCCGAGGAGCGCGTGCTTCGGCCAGGCGAAGTCGCAGCGGCCGACGAGGTTGCCGTAGGCGTCGTAGACCTCGAACTGGAGGAACGGCGCCGGCAGGTTGAAGCGGAAGCAGAGGTAGCGCGCGCGGGACTCGCCGACGGACTCCGACGTCCCCTCTGCAAGCCGGGTGGTCACCTCGAGCCGCCCCGAGCCCGGCCACCAGCTGAGCGTCGGGCCTGGTCCAGCTCGACCCGCGTGCAGCACTCGCGCAAGGCGGAGTCGAGGAGCACGACCGCTGACTCCTGGGAGACGAGCATCGACGTCTCCAAGGCAGCCCTCGCCGGGCGAGTGACCAGCACTCCTTCGTGTTCCTCCACGTCATGCGCCCTCCAGGTGCCGGCGTGGTGCACCACCCCGGCACCGGTGTGGCCGGCGGCCCCGTCGAGACGAGTCACGTGGATGGTGCGCAGGTCGACGTTCCACAGATCCAGACCGTGCAGCACGGCTGCGCTGGTGTGGCTCAGCGCCACACGTGGCCCGAGCCTGCTGGCCACGGCGTGCGCCTCGATCCGGTGGCGTGTGATCGCGTCGGTCCCCCGCCACAGGTCGGTGAAGGTGTAGACGCCTTGCCGGATCCGCGTCAGATGCCCGCAGGCCCGCGCGGCGGCGAGGGTCTTGTCGTCGTAGCCGACACTGAGTGCGTCGGGTCGGGTGAAGTAGCCCTGGCTCGTTGCCAATGTCCGGAGTGTGTCCACGACAGGGATCGTGCGCTCGCCGCGGCACCGGTCTCAGGGAGATCGCCTGCCCTGTGGGTGACTGGCCCCCTCTGTCAGCTGTGGAGCGGATCTGGCGTCTCAGCGGCGGCCGCCGTACGTCGTCGACACCTTCCCGCAGCGAACCGGACCTTCCCGGAGGAAGTTCGCTGCGGGAACTGGGCGATTACCACGGGAACGTGGTAATCGCCCGCCCCGCCAACCCCCCGGCTATCCACATTGGGGACAACTCCTGTGGACAAATACCATCGATGTGATTCACCCTTCCGGCACCACCCGGACACGACCACGGCCCGCCACCGGAGGGTGACGGGCCGTGGTCGACGAAGTGCCGGTGCGGCTACTCCCAGCGGGTGGCGTAGACGAAGCCGACGGCCATGAAGCCGATGCCGACGACGAGGTTGTACTGGCCGAGGTTCTTCATCACCGGGATCGAGAGGTCCTGGCCGGTGATGTAGTAGACGACGATCCAGATCAGGCCGATCAGGAAGCAGCCGAGCATCCCGATGACGACGCCGCGGCCCTGGCCGAGCGGGGTGCCCGGGTTGGCGGCGACGGCGAGTCCGAGGAAGATCAGGCCGAATCCGATCAGGAAGTTCCAACGCATCAGGTCGCCCATCCACACCAGCTGCTCGCCGTCCTGGGCGACGTTGATGTACACCACCATCCAGGCGATGCCGATGGCGACGAGGAGGGCCGCGGCGGTGGTGCGTGCGACGGAGACGCCACCGCCGTTCGAGCTCGCACTGACCTTGCTGCGGGTGGGGTGCTGCGACACGCGGTTGCTCCTCGTTCCTCGACTGGTCCGGGCGCCCGGGATGCTGGCGCGGCGGCCTTGCTGCCTGGGCTAGCGTAGTCGGCGACCCTCCCCACCGACGAAAGCGCACCCAGGCCATGCCGCCCACCGACCCCGATCGGGACGCCGATCCGGCCACCGACCCGGTGCGGGCGGAGCGTGCCTGGGCGGCGTGGCTGGCCCGCCGTCGTGGTGCCTCCGGTCCCCCGCGTGCGTGGCAGGTAGCCGCGCCCCTGGCCTTCGGCCTCGCCGGCGCGCTGTTCGTCACCAGCTGGGTGAGCTCGGGCGGCGCCGACCTGCGCGGCGGGCGGTACGACGACCTGCCGGGCCTGGCCGCGGCGGAGACCCGCCAGCTGGAGCAGCTGCGGGCCGAGCAGGAGGAGCTCACCGCCGACGTCGACCGGCTCACCGACCGGCTCTCGGTCGCGATCGGCGCCAAGGATGCGCAGGAGGCTGCCAAGAGCGCGGAGGGCCCGGCCGGTCTCGTCCCGGTGCGGGGCGGTGGTCTGACGATCACGCTGACCGACGCCCCCGACGCGGTCGAGGACACGATCACCGACAACGTCAACAACCTCGTCGTCCACCAGCAGGACATCCAGGCGGTGGCCAACGCGTTGTGGGCCGGCGGCGCCGAGGCGATCACCATCCAGGGTCAGCGCGTCGTCTCCACGACCGGCATCCGCTGCGTCGGCAACACCGTGGTGCTGCACGACGTCCCCTACGCGCCGCCGTACGTCATCTCGGCCATCGGGCCGCCCGACCAGATGCTCGACAGCCTCAACGCGAGCCCCTACATCGGCTTCTACCTCCAGGCCGTGGCTGCCTTCCAGCTCGGCTGGGACGTCGTCATCGAGCCCGAGCTGGAGATGCCCGGCTACACCGGATCGGTCGAGCTCGACTATGCCCGCCCGGCCGGCGGCACGGGCGACCTGTCCGACGACCGCACCTAGGTTGCTTCGGCCCTACTCCTCCGGCGGCACGGATGGGCTCGCGCTCGGGGATGGTTCTTCGGTGGGTCGAGGGCTCGTCGGTCGGGCTCGGCTCCGGGCTCGGCTCGGGGCTCGGCTCCGGGGGCTCGTAGGTCGAGACCGTGATCGTGACGGTGGAGTCCTGGTCGAGCCGGGTGCCCGAGGGCGGGTCCTGGGCGAGCACCTGGCCCTTCTCGGCCTGGGTGTCGGGATCCTCGTCCACCGAGACGTTGAAGCCGGCCCGCTCGAGCTGCCGGGTCGCCTTCCCCTGCTTCAGGCCGACCACGTTGGGCACCTCCGCCGGTCCGGTGGCCCAGAAGATGGTGACGGTGCTGCCGGAGCTGACGCTGGTGGCGGCCTCCGGGTCGGTCCGGACGACGGTGTCGGTCTCCTCGTCGGACTCCTCCTGGCGCAGCCGCGGCTGGAGGCCGAGCTCACGGATCTGGTCGGCGGCCTCGTCCTTGTTGTCGCCGATCACCGAGGGCACGATCACGTCGGGGTTGCCGGTGGAGACGGTCAGGTCGACCTCCGCACCGGGCTCGAGCATCGTCTGCGGGTCGGGGTCCTGGGCCATCACCTGGCCCTTGCGGTAGTCCTCGGACGCCTCACGGTCGAGGTCGCCGACGACGAAGCCGGCATCCTCGAGACGACGCTCGGCCTGGGCCCGGCTCATGTCGATCACGGACGGTACGGAGCTCTGCTCGGGCGCCGAGCTGAACAGCATCGGACCGAACACGGCGGCACCGACGAGGAGCGCGAGGATGGCGAGGGCCGCGATCCACAGGGGCCACCGCTTCTTGCTCGCCTCCTCCTCGTCGCGGCCGCCGTTGAAGATCGAGGTCTCCTCCTCCTCGGGTGCGTCGTACGCCGCCACGGCCGCGGCTGCGACGGCGGGGGCGGCGACGTTCTGCCCGTTGAGGTAGCGCTCGATGTCAGCGCGCATCGCCGCCGCGCTCTGGTAGCGGTCCTCGATGCGCTTGGCCAGGGCGTGCATCACGATCCGGTCGACCTCGGGGGGCAGGTCGGGGTCCAGGGACGACGGCGCCGCCGCCTGCTCGCGGACGTGCTGGTAGGCCACCGACACCGGGCTCTCCCCGACGAACGGGGGGCGCCCGGTCAGAAGCTCGTAGAGCAGGCAGCCGGTGGAGTAGACGTCGCTGCGGGAGTCCACGGTCTCGCCGCGGGCCTGCTCGGGCGAGAGGTACTGCGCGGTTCCGACGACGGCCGCGGTCTGGGTCATCGTCGAGGTCGCGTCGGCAAGGGCGCGGGCGATGCCGAAGTCCATCACCTTCACGTCGCCCGCAGGGGTGAGCATCACGTTGGCGGGCTTGATGTCGCGGTGCACGATGCCGGCGCGGTGGCTGTAGTCCAGTGCCGACAGCACGCCGGAGGTGATCTCGAGGGCGCGCTCGGGCAGGATCTTCCGCCCCTCGTGCAGGATCTCGCGCAGGGTGCGGCCGGCGACGTACTCCATCACGATGTAGGGCTGCGGCACCCCGTCGTTGCCGGGTCCGTCGGCGGCGGTGCCGACCTCCTCGCCGGTGTCGTAGACCGACACGATCGCGGGGTGGTTCAGCGAGGCCGCCGACTGCGCCTCACGGCGGAAGCGGGCCTGGAAGGTGGGGTCGGTGGCCAGGTCGGTGCGGAGCCGCTTGATCGCCACGATCCGGCCGAGACGGGTGTCGGTGCCCTTGCGCACCTCGGCCATGCCGCCGCGCCCGAGCATCTCCCCGACCTCGTAGCGGCCGCCGATCCTCGGCTTGCCCTCGGGCCCGTTGGTCATCGGTAGCTCACAGCCTTCAGTCCTCGTCCTTCTTCGGTCCCTTGACCTTGTCCTGCTTGGGCGCCTTGTCCTTCTCCAGACCTGGGGGTGCCCGCTCCTCCTCCTCCTCGGCCGCCGGCCCGGCGACCGAGATCGTCACCTCGTCGCCCTCGGCGAGCGTGCCGGTGGGGGCGACGTCGGTGACGGCTCCCTCCGCGAGGCTGCCGTCGTTGTCCACCGTCTGCTCGCTCACCTGGAGTCCGAGCGCCTCGAGCCGCGCCCTGGCGTCGTCGTTGTCGGCACCGATGTAGTCCTCGGCGACGACCTCGACCTCGGCAGGCTCCTCGCTCGGGGTCGGCTCCTCGCTCGGGGTCGGCTCCTCACTGGGCGTGGCCTCCTCGCTCGGCGCCTCTTCCTGCGGCGTCTCCTCGGCCGGCGGCGTGGTCTCGGCGGTCTCGTCGGGGTTGGTGTCCTCCGAGGCCGGTCCGCCCTCCTCCCCGCCGAGCAGGGAGACCAGCAGCACCACGAGGAGTACGGCGATCGCAGCCCCGGCCCACGGCAGCCAGGCCGAACGTCGACGCTGTCGACCGGGCGGCGCAGCGGGGCCGGACGAGGACGTCGCGTCCGCTGCGGTCACGGGAGCCGCCGCACCCAGCACACGGGTCGAGTCGTCCTGGCCCGCCGCCGCGGCTGCACCGGCTGCGCGCTCCGGCCGCGACTGCTGCTGCTGCCCCCGCGGTGACCGGGCCGCCGCGCAGCGCGTCGGCCATCGCGGCCATCGACGCGAACCGCTCCGCGGGGTCCTTGGCCAACGCGGTCGCGACCACCCGCCTGAGCTGATCGGGGACGCCCGCGGGCAGCGGCGGCGGGTCGTCGCGCAGGTGCGCGAGCGCCGTGCTCACCGCGCTGTCGCGCACGAAGGGTCGCTGCCCGGCCAGGCACTCGTAGAGCACCACGCCGAGGGCGTAGACATCGCTCGCGGCGGTCGCCTCGCGGCCCTCGGCCTGCTCGGGCGCGAGGTAGGCCGGCGTACCGAGGACCTGCCCGGTCTGGGTGATCCCGGCGACGTCGGCCGCACGAGCGATCCCGAAGTCGGTGATCTTGACCTGGCCCTGTGGGGTGACCAGCAGGTTGCCGGGCTTGATGTCGCGGTGCACGATGCCCATCGCGTGGGCGGCCGCGACCGCGTCGGCTGCCTGGGCGATCAGGTCGGAGGCGGTGTCCGCCGGCATCGCCTCGCCGCCGCGCAGCAGCGCGGAGAGCGGCTGGCCGGGGACCAGCTCCATCACCAGGTAGGGCCGGGGATGACCGGACCCGTCGTCGTCCGGCAGCTCGCCCGCGTCGAAGACCGAGGCCACGCCCGGGTGGTGCAGGGAGGCCGCATGCCGGGCCTCGGAGCTGAACCGGGAGCGGAACTCGGGGTCGTCGGCGTACTCGTGCTTGAGCACCTTGACCGCCACCTCACGTCCGAGCACGGTGTCGGTGGCGCGCCAGACCTCACCCATGCCGCCGGTGGCGATCCTGCTCTCGAAGCGGTAGCGGGGCTCGGCCCCGGATCCGGTGCTCACTGCTGCAACACCGCCTCCATGACCGACTTGGCGATCGGTGCCGCCAGGCCGCCGCCGGAGATGAGGTCGTTGGCGACGCCCGCGTCCTCGACCAGCACCGCCACCGCGACCTCGGGGTTGTCGGCCGGGGCGAAGGAGACGAACCACGCGTAGTTGGGGCGGTCGGCCTGGCTCTGCGCGGTACCGGTCTTGCCGGCGACCTTGATGCCCTCGATGGCGGCGGGCGCCGCGGTGCCGTTGTCGACGGTCTCCACCAGCATCTGCGTCAGGTTGCGCGCGACCGTCGAGCTCACCGCGTCCCGGAACGGCTCCGGGTTGGTCTTGTCGAGCACCGAGAAGTCCGGCGCCCGCACCTCGTCGACGAGGTAGGGCCGCATCACGGTGCCGCCGTTGGCGACGCCGGCGACGACCATCGCCATCTGCAGCGGCGTGGCCGCGACCTCGTACTGCCCGATCGAGGAGTAGGCGGTCAGCGGGTCGTCGACGTCGGCCGGCGGGAACCGGCTCTCGGCCTGCCGGTTGAGATCGTCGAGGTAGGTGTCGCCGAAGCCGAACTTCTCGGACTGCTCGCGCAGCGCCTCGTCGCCGAGCTGCATGCCGATGGCGCCGAAGGAGGTGTTGCAGGACTGGGCCATCGCCTGGGTCAGCGTGATCCGGCCGGTGCCGCAGACGCCGGTGGCGTAGTTGGGCAGGTCGTTGTCGGTCTGCGGCAGGTCGAGGCTGTCGCCGCCCTTGACGAGCGAGTCCGGCTGGTACTGCCCGCTCTCGAGGGCCGCGGCGGCGGTGACGATCTTGAACGTCGACCCGGGCGGGTAGACCTCCTGCGTCGCGCGGTTGATCAGCGGCTTGTTCTCGGCCGCCAGCAGCCGCTCCCGGTTGTCCTGGACGGCGCCGAAGTTGTGCGAGGACAGTGCGTCCGGGTCGTACGTCGGGTTCGACACCATCGCCAGGATCTTGCCGGTGGTCGGATCGAGGGCCACCACGGCGCCCTCCACCTGGGGGCCGAGACCGCGCAGGCCCGCGAAGGCGGCGTCCTGGGCGGCGGGGTCGATGGTGAGCTTGACCGAGCCGCCCTCGGGCTGGCTGTTGCCGATCATGTCGACCACCCGGTTGACGAAGAGTCGAGGGTCGCTGCCGGAGAGGATGTCGTTCTGCGTGGACTCCACGGCATCGCGGCCGTAGGTGTAGGAGTAGTAGCCGGTCAGGTGGGCGTACTTGAGGGGCTGCGGGTAGACCCGCTGGTACTCGTACTGGTCGTCCGAGCGCTTGCTCTGCGCGACGGCCTGCCCGGAGACCAGGATCGCGCCGCGCTTGCGGGAGTACTCCGCGTCGCGGACGCGCTTGTTGTCGTCGCGCGAGTTGAGGTCGCCGGCCTGGACGTACTGCAGGAAGGTGGAGTTCAGCAAGAGCGCCACGAAGAGCAGCATGCAGACGATCGACATCGTGCGGATGGGCTTGTTCACAGTCGGACCACCTGGGTGGTGTCGGAGCCGTCGCCGGCCCCGTCGCTCCCGTCGGACCCGCCCAGCTCGGGCAACGGCCGACGCGCCTGGTCGGAGATGCGCAGCAGCAGGCCGACGATGAACCAGTTGGCGATCAGCGAGGAACCGCCGTAGGACAGGAAGGGCGTGGTGAGGCCGGTGAGCGGGATCAGCTTCGTGACGCCTCCGATGACCACGAAGACCTGGAGTGCGAAGACCACGCCGAGACCGGTCGCGACCAGCTTGCCGAAGGCGTCGCGGCAGACCAGGGCGGTGCGCAGCGACCGCTCGACGATGATCCCGTAGAGCACGATCAGCGCCATCACGCCGGTCAGCCCGAGCTCCTCGCCGATCGAGGCGACGATGAAGTCGGAGTAGGAGAACGGGATGAGGGTGGGGTCCCCCTGGCCGAGGCCTCGCCCGATGAGGCCGCCCCAGGCCATGCCGTACATCCCCTGCACGATCTGGTAGCCGTTGACGTCGGGGTCGAACGGGTCGATCCACGCGTTGACACGGGTCTGCACGTGGGAGAAGAAGAGGAAGCCGGCGTAGGCGCCCGCGGCGAACATCGTGGAGCCGACCACGAGCCAGCCGGGCCGCTCGGTGGCGACGTAGAGCATCACCAGGAACAGGCCGAAGAAGAGCAGCGAGGAGCCCAGGTCGCGCTGGAAGATCAGCACACCGAGGCTGACCAGCCACATCACCAGGACCGGGCCGAGGTCGCGGCCGCGGGGCAGGTCGATGCCGAGCACGCGTCGCCCGGCGAGCGCGAGCGCGTCGCGGTGCAGGACGAGGTAGCCGGCGAAGAAGATCACCAGCATCACCTTGGCGATCTCGCCGGGCTGGAAGCTGAGCGGACCGAGCCGGATCCAGATGCGGGCGCCGTTGATCGTGGTGCCGAGCACGGGCAGCAGCGGCATCACCAGCAACGCGATCGCGGCGAGCCCCGAGGTGTAGGTGAAGGCCTGCAGCCTGCGGTGGTCGCGCACGACGACCAGGACGCCGACGAAGAGCAGCACCCCCAGCGTCATCCAGATCAGCTGGTCGCGTGCGAAGGTGTTGGCGTCCTCGTCGGCGGCGAGGTTGGCCAGGTCGATGCGGTAGATGACCGCGAGGCCCAGGCCGTTGAGGGCCGCGACGATCGGCAGCAGCACGGGGTCGGCGTACGGCGCCAGGATGCGCACCGCGATGTGACCGGCGATGCAGAGCCCGGCCAGCCAGCCGCCGTAGCCGATGATGTCGACCGGCACACTCCCCTCGACGCCGATCCCGACAGCGGCGTAGGCACCGACCCCGACGACCAGGCTGAGCACGAGCAGGAACAGCTCGGCGCCGCGGCGCCGGCGGTGGGTGAAGCCGGCCGGCAGCGCGTTGAGGGGATTCAAGACACTCATGCGGCACCCCCGCGGAACCGCGACCGGAGTGAGCGCAGCGAGCGCAGGAAGTGGTCTCGTGGGGTGCTCATGGGGTCGGCTCCGCCCCGGGGGAGGCCTCGGGCGACGCTGTCGGCGAAGCATCCGGTGACGCGGTGGCGGCCTCGATGCACGCAGGGGGTGCGATGGTCGGCGAGGGGGTCGGCTCGGGTGAGGGAGACGGGCTCGGCTCGTCACGCTTCTTGCCGTCACGCTTGTCGGTGGTCGGGTCGGCGCTCGGGGTGGGCTCCGGCTCCGGCTCGGGGCAGACCTCGGCCATCCCGGTCAGCTCGTCGACGATCTCGTGGGCGTGGTCGAGGTCGTCGGCCGGGATGCCGGCGGTGACCTGCTCGGCCTGGTAGGTCGGCAGCGACTCGACGGTCACGTCGGTGCTCTCGGCGACCGACTGCAGCTCGATGCCGGGCAGCTCGGCCTGGATCCCCCGGTAGATGGTGACCCGGCCGGTGTCGACGGCGACGTAGAACTGCTTCTGCGACCAGTCGTAGGCATACATCGAGCCGGCGACGAGCAGCGCGAGCAGGACGAGGAGGACCGCGATCCGCCGGAACCACAGGAACCTCCGGGGCGCGCGCGGGGCGTAGCGCAGCGCCTCCGGGTCGAGCGGGCGCTCGTCCCTCGCTCCGGTCTCCCCGTCAGCACCGGCGACGGGCTCGAGCTCGCCGGTGTCACCGCCGCGGTGGCCGCGGAAGAAGTTGCGCGCGCCCGTCGCGGTCGCCGCACCGGCCTTGCGGGGCTGCTCCGCAGCAGCTCCGACGAGGATCGCGCCGAAGGCAGCGGCGGAGGACTCCTCGTCCTCGGGAGCGTCCGCGGGGACGACGTCGGCGACGACGGCGGTGACGTTGTCGGTGCTGCCGGCCTCGAGCGAGGCCCGGATCAGCTCGACCGTGGCGTAGTCGACCGAGCCGGTGCCGAGGATGTCGGCGAGTCGGGCGGCGTCGAGCGACCCGGAGCAGCCGTCGCTGCAGAGGAGGATCCGGTCCCCGACGGCGAGGTCGACGTCGAAGAGGTCGGGCTCGGTCTCGTGCACGCCGTCGACCGCTCGCAGGATCAGGTTGCGGTGCGGATGGGTGCGCGACTCCTCCTCGGTGATCCGGCCCTCGTCGATGAGGCTCTGCACGAAGGTGTGGTCCTTGGTGAGCTGTGACAGCGCGCCCTCGCGCAGCAGGTAGCCGCGGCTGTCGCCGACGTGGCCGACGGTGACCTTCGCCCCGTCGAAGAGCGCCGCCGTCACGGTGGTGCTGGTGCCGTCGAGCTCGGGGTCCTGCTCGACGAGCTCGGCGAGCCGGTCGTGGGTGCGGTGGATGGCCCCGGCGAGCGCCTCGTGGGAGTTGTCGGGTGCCGGCCCGTCGAGGCGGCGCATGATCTGCACCGCCGTGCTGCTGGCGATGTCGCCGCGCGCCGCACCACCGACGCCGTCGGCGATCATCAGCAGGTGCTCGCTGGCGAAGCCGGAGTCCTGGTTGTCCTTGCGGACCCGGCCGACGTCGGAGAAGGCGGCATAGCGCAGGCGGAACGGCCCCGGGCTGGTCTCGCCCACCGGTCGCTCGGGTGGGGTCGCGTCGTCAGTCATCGCGGGCGGCTACTTGCGGAGCTCGAGGGTCGTCTTGCCGATGCGGACCTGGGTGCCGAGCTGCAAGGTGGTGGGCTGGGTCAGCCGCGAGGAGCCGATGTAGGTGCCGTTGGTCGAGCCGAGGTCCTCGACGAACCACGTGTCACCGGAGCTGGCGATCCGGGCGTGCCGCGTCGAGACGTAGTCGTCGTCGAGGCGGATCGCGGCGTCGCTGCCGCGCCCGATGAGCAACGGGGCCAGGTCGAGCGAGATGTTCTCGCCGGCGTTGGCCCCCTCGGTGATCGCGACGTGTGTGGGCGCGCCACGAGGTCGGCGCGTCGGCTTGGACTTGGCGGCCTGCTTGCGCTGCTGCTTCTCCGCACGACGGTCGGCCCTGGGCGTCGACTCGACACGGGCGCCGAACATGTCCGAGCGGACCACAGAGATGGCGGAGAGCACGAAGATCCACAGGATCGCCAGGTAGGCGAACCGGATCAGCATCAGCGTCAGCTCAGACACCCTGGTCACCGGCACCTTCACTCGGGGGAACATGACGGATCGTCATGGTCGTGTTGCCGATCTTCACCGTGGCGCCGTCATCGAGGGTCGCCTGGGTGACCTTGTGGCCGTTGACGAGCAGCCCGTTGGTGGAGCCGAGGTCGACCACGCTGACCTGGGGGACACCGGTCGGGTTGCCGGGGTAGATCCGGATCTCGGCATGCCGGCGCGAGACGCCGGGATCGTTGATCCGCAGGTCGGCCTCGTTGCCGCGGCCGATCACGATGCCCGGCGGGTCCAGGGGGTGCTTCATCCCGTTGACCTCGAGGATCACGGTGGCTCGGCGGACAGCGGTGTCGGTCACGGACGACTCCGAGAGGGGGGTGACCTTGGCCAGGGCGGCGCTGCGCACCCGGAACCGGCCGGTGGAGAGCTCCTCCTTCTCGTCGAAGGCGATCGTGACCGGGCCGGTGAAGACGTAGGACTGCTCGTGGGCGTGGTCGCGCAGCATCTCGACCAGCTCGTCGGAGAGCGTGGAGGAGTACGGGGCGAGCCGCTGGTGGTCCTGGGGCGAGAGCTCGACGTGGAACTGGTTGGGCACCAGCCGACGATCGCGGGAGAGGATCTGGGCGGAGTTGTCGACCTCACGCTGGAGTGCGGCGGCGACCTCGACCGGCTGGACCGCGGAGCGGAAGGCCTTGGCGAAGGCGCCGGAGACCATCGACTCGAGTCGGTTCTCGAAGCGCTGCAGGATGCCCATCGCCACCTCCTCGTCCGTCGTCAGGTCGGTCGTCGGGCCCGGCGTCCGGCCCACCATCGCCGTACCCCCGACCGACGATGGCGAACCTGCCACCGCCGCTCGACGGGCATGGCGCAGGTCACCCTCACCTGTAGGCCCGGGCACGGCTTCTCGGCATCGTATCGGGCACCCCTCTGACCGCTGCGGTCCCCCGGTGTGTCCGGGCCTGCCGGTTTTGGCCGCCTCTGGGCGTTGGGCTACCCTGAGCACGCTTCACGCGCGAGTGGCGGAATAGGCAGACGCGCACGGTTCAGGTCCGTGTGTCCGAAAGGACGTGGGGGTTCAACTCCCCCCTCGCGCACCACCACCGAAGCCCCAGGTCTTGCCTGGGGCTTCGTCTTTTCCAGGGCGCACCCGGTCGATGTCGAGGTGACACTGCCCTCACGAGGGGCGGGCCTGCCCGCGACGTGGAGCAGCGCACGGCCGTGGTGATCCAGCCCCTAGCCGAAGGTCAGGCCGTACCTGTCGATGATCGGTCGGGTGGCGTCGAAGTCGCCCTCACAGCCGTAGGGCGCGATGACCGGGCCGAGGTCGAAGTCGTCCGCGGCCGTGTCGATGATGCGGAACGCCTCTTCCAGCCCGCCCGGCGAGATCAGCTCGAGGAGACGGGCCGGATCGTCGGAGGCGTTGAAGAACGTGTGCCACTCGCCGCGTGGCTTGAAGACCAGGTCGCCGACCTCGGCGACGTGCTCCTCGTCGTTGGCGACGAACCAGACCCGACCCTCCAGGATGAGGCTGAACTCGTCCTCCCTGGTGTGCCGGTGCAGGGGAGCGGCGATGGCGCGCGGAGCGAGGAGGTGCTCGACGACCGCCAGATTCCCGCCCCAGTCCTTGGAATCGATCAGGAACCGGTCCCGACATCCCAGCGGTGGGCCGAGGACCTCTCCCTCGTCGGCGCGGATCAGTCGTGTCTTCATGGGCTGAGCATCCTGCGGTGCGCGCTCGGCCGCCATTGCAGAAACCTGGTACACCGGGCGCCGGATCTGATAGGCCGTCGGTGTGGGTGGACGAACGCGGGTGATCGACAAGCTGGAATCGATCGCGGGCTCGGGCGCCGACCTCGTCACCCTGTGGCGTGAGACGGGTCCCGTGCTGGCTGAGGCAGTCCCGCACTTCGAGGCGGCGTGCTTCTTCACCGTCGACCCTTCCTCGCTGCTCACGACCAGTCACTTCCAGGAGGGTCTGCCCGAGATCCCGGGCGAGTGGCTGGGCAGGGAGTACGCCGAGGGCGACTTCAACTCGATGAGAGAGGTCCTGCAGTCATCGCGGGGTGTCGGGACGTTGCACGACGCGACCGCGGGCCGGCCGGAGCTCTCCCGGAAGTTCCACGAGGAGATGCAGCCGTTCGGGTGCGACCAGGAGCTGCTCTTCGCGCTGCGGACACCGGACGGTGAGTCCTGGGGCTTGGTAGGTCTCTACCGCGAGACTGGTCGACCGAGATTCTCCAGCCAGGACGTCGAGCTGGTCCACCGCGTGTCTCCAGCCCTCGCCGTCGGTGCCCGGCACGGTCTGCTGCTCGGGCAGGCGCGCGAGCCCGACCTTCCGCACGCGCCGGGTCTGGTGATCCTCGACGAGCGGCTCGCTGTCGAGTCGGCGACACCCACGGCACCTCGATGGCTCGCCGACCTGGGTGGGACCGTCGAGACACCGCCGGCGAGCGTGCTCGTCGTCGCGGGTCAGGTGCTGAGCGAGGACAGCGGCGCAGCCGAGTCGCGTGTGCGCGTGGACGACGGGCGGTGGATCGTCCTGCACGGCTCCCGTCTGGCCCACCGTGACGGACGACGTCGCGTGTCGGTGATCATCGAGGCCGCGCAGCCGGAGCACCTGACCTCGCTCCTGATGCGGGCGTACGGGCTGACCTCGCGGGAGCAGGAGGTCGCCCGCCTGGTGCTGCGCGGGGAGTCGACGGAGACCATCGTCCGCGAGCTGGCCATCGCGACCGGCACCGTCCAGGCACACCTGCGCAACATCTTCGAGAAGACCGGCGTCCGGAGCCGACGAGAGCTGGTCGCCGTCGCCTTCCACCGACACTACGAGCCTCGGGTGCGGGACAACGAGCACCGTACGAACGTCGGACTCCCCGCCCGGCACGGCCCGATGCCCGGCTGACACCCAACAGCGCGCTCGTCGGATCGCGGGGGGCCGTCCGTCCGCGCGGACAGCGAGCCGAGACGGGCGGACCCTTGACAGGGTCCGGGCGGAGGTAGACCATCGGTAACCGCTGCTGCTAGACCGAAGGTCTACCAGTCGCTGCCGTCGCCCAGCCGACATCTCGGAGTCCCTGATGCAACTGCTCGATCTGGTGGTCATCGTCGTCTACCTGGCGGCCTCCGCCTGGCTCGGTCTGCGCCTCTCGGGGAAGCAACGCAGCCTGACCGGCTACTTCCTCGGCAACCGCGACCTGCCGTGGTGGGCGGTCTGCCTCTCCGTGGTCGCCACGGAGACGAGCGCGCTGACCGTGATCAGCGTGCCCACGGTGGCCTACCTCGGCACCCTGACGTTCATCCAGGTCGCCCTCGGCTACCTGGTCGGTCGGGTCGTGGTCGCGCTCGTCCTGCTGCCGCGCTACTACCGCGGGGAGATGACGACGGCCTACGCCTACCTGGGCCTGCGCTTCGGCCGCGGCATGCAGGGGCTGGCTTCGGTCGCCTTCCTCTTCACCCGTCTGCTGGCCGACGGCGTCCGCCTGTTCGCCGCGGCGATCCCGATGAAGGTGATCCTGGCCGGCCTCGGCATCGACGCGTCCTACTTCGGCATCATCGCGGTGCTCGGGCTGGTCACCGTGGCCTACACGCTGGTCGGCGGCATCCGGGCCGTGGTGTGGGTCGACGTGATGCAGATGGGGCTCTACGTCGCCGGTGGCCTGCTGGCGCTGGCGTTCCTCTCCGCCGGCTCCGACGGCAACTTCCTCGCCGCGGCGGCCGATGCCGGCAAGACCCAGATCCTCGACTTCACCTCCAACCCCGTGTCGGCGCCGTACGCCTTCGTCACCGCCGTGATCGGAGGCGCCCTGCTGTCGACCGCCTCCCATGGCGCGGACCAGATCGTCGTGCAGCGCCTGCTCACCTGCCGGACCCTGCGCGACGCCCAGCGGGCGGTGATCGTCAGCGCGTTCGTGGTGTTCGCCCAGTTCGCGCTCTTCCTCGTCGTGGGACTGGGTCTCTGGTCCTACTACGACGGCCGCAGCCCCGAGGAGCTCGGTCTGGCCACCGGCGACGAGATCTTCCCGACCTACATCGTCGACGTGCTGCCGACCGGTCTCTCCGGTCTGCTGCTCGCCGGCATCATGGCCGCCGCGATGAGCACCCTGTCGTCGTCGTTGTCCGCGTTGTCGTCCTCGACCATGGCCGACCTCTACGCGCGGTTCAGCTCACGGTCGCTCACCGACGCCGAGGGTCTGCGGCTGGGCCGCGTGTTCACCCTCGGGTGGGGACTGGTGTTCATCGTCGCGGCCGCCTTGTTCACCGGCACCGACAACCCCGTCGTGGAGCTCGGGCTCAGCGTCGCCGGCCTGACCTACGGCGGGCTGCTCGGCTCCTTCTTCCTCGGGCTGTGGGTGCGCAAGGCCCGGCAGCTCGACGCGATGGTCGGCTTCGGTGTCGCGGTCGCCACGATGAGCTATCTCTTCCTCTTCGAGCGGGAGCTGATCGGGTTCACGTGGTACACCGCGATCGGGGTGGTGATCACCCTGACCGTGGGCTGGTCGATGTCGCGCCGGCACCGCGAGGACTCGCCGCTGGCCGACCGTGGCAGCGAGCAGGAAGCGCGCCTCGGGGCGGAGCCCCACTAGTCGGTGGTCAGCGGCCTACTCGGGCGTAACCTCCGAAGGAGTCGCGCGTTGAGCACCACGAAGGCCCAGTGGGCCGGGCGGAGGGTCCGGGCCGAGGACCGGTCCCGTCGGCCTTCCACGGGGACCGTCAGGGAGAACTGCGTGAGCCGACGTCGGACCCGGGGCACGGCACTGGCCGCCCTCACCGTGCTGTTCCTCAGCCTGGGCTCGGGCGTCGCCGCCGCGGCCGAGGAGCCGGTGGTGGCGCGTGCCGAGGCCACCGCCGTACGGGGACTCCTGGCAGGCACACCGGAGGACTCAGGCACCTTCACCGCCACCCACGACGGCCGGGCGTCGTCCACGACCGGCGCCGCCACCCCGCAGGCCGGGGTGCTCGGCAACCAGCGGCTGCTCAACCTCGGCGTCCTCGCCCAGGAGGCGACCGCCTCCTTCGTCGATGGTGCCGGGGCGTCCGCTGCCTGTGCCGGCATCGCCGGCAACGGCGGTTCGGTCGCCCAGGTGGGTGGCTCGCGCTGCCTGACTCCCGGCGAGCCGGTCGGACTCTCCGTGGCCAACCTCGACCTCACCGGCGCCGTGGTGGCGGACCCGGCCTCCGCTCTCGAACCCCTCAACGCACTCCAACCCGTCATCGACCAGCTCGTCGGTCCGGTCAGCCAGGCCGTCAGCGCGGGCCTCGCCCCGGCGGGGGAGACCGGCCTGGCGGGCAGCCTCGGTGCCGTCGAGGCCAGCTGCACCGCCGGCCCGACCGGCCTGGCCGGTGCCAGTCACATCGTCGACGGCCGGCTCACCCTGGCCGTGGGTGGTCAGCAGGTCGACCTGCTCGCGCTGCCGGTCGACCCCGCGCCCAACACCGAGCTCTTCGTCAACCTCGACGCGGTCGCCACGACGGTCCTCGACGGGGTCCGCAGCCAGCTCAACCAGGCCCTCGACGGCCAGGCCGCGCCGCTCGACGCCGCCATCGACCCGGTGCAGCAGGAGGTCGTCGACGGCGTGCTCGCCCAGGTCGGACCCCAGCTCGCGCCGCTGAGCGACAACGTGCTGAAGGTGGTGCTGAACAAGCAGGTCGTCACCGCCGACCGCATCGACGTCACCGCGCTGAGCATCGAGCTGCTGCCGGCCGCCCGCCAGCTCGCGGAGGCTCCGCTGGTGGCGGCGGACCTGGGCGTCGTCGGCTGTGGCCCCAACGGCCGCGTCGCCGGCGTCGAGCAGACCGCACCGGCTGCCGCGCCGCCGGTCAGGAAGCGCCCTCCGGCCAAGCTCCCCAAGGTGCCCTCGGTGGTCGCATCGGGTGTCGCTGCTGAGCAGCCCTGGTACGACGGCCTCGTCGGCCCCGGCCTGGTGATCCTCATCGCCGGCGGCGTCGCCGCCCTCGGTGGCTTCCGGAGCAGCCCTCGATGACCGGACCGCCCACCCGGTCCGCCGACGCGTTCAGCCCGCTGTCGCTGCTGATCGCGGTGGGGCTGATCGTCGGTCTCGTGGCGTGGCTCCGCCCAGGTGTCGAGCCGGCCCAGGCGAGCGTCGCCCCGGCGGCACCGACGCGGCTCGTGGTCCCCTCCCTGGACCTCCGGGCCACCGTCGTCCCGATCGAGGTGGACGCCCAGGGTGTGCTCTTCCCGCCCGACGACGTGGCCGACGTGGGCTGGTGGAAGCGCAGTGCCCGGCCGGGCAGCGACCGCGGGCCGACGGTGCTCACCGGGCACACGGTCCGCGACGGCGGCGGGGTGATGGACCGGCTCGGTGAGCTGAGGCGCGGGGACCGGGTGGTCGTGCGCACTCCCGAGGGCCGGATCGCCTACGAGACCGCCGACGTGCGCGTCTACTCCCGGTCCGAGCTCGCCTCGGCCAAGGACGAGCTGTTCTCACGTCGCGGGGAGTCCCGGCTGGTGCTGATCACCTGCACCGACTGGGACGGCGAGGACTACCTGAGCAACACGGTGGTGCTGGCGACGCCGGCCTGAGGTGCTGCGGGCTGACCGCGCTGGGCTCGAGGTGCTGACCACGCTGGGCAATTCCCACGTTCCCGTGGTAATTGCCGGCCCCCCGCACCGAACTACCTGCGGGGAGCGGAGGATCGCTGCGGCAACCCGCTGCAGGTACGACGACGGCACCGAGCCGGTCACCGCATCCGGGCGATCTGGGCCTCCTGGTGCCGGTGGCCGAGGGTCTCGAAGCCGATGATCGTCACCAACGGGGCCAGCGCGAGGGCCAGCAGGCACAGCGCCATCGACACCCCGGCGCCGGCCAACGCGACGGCAGCCAGAAGCACGGCGGCGGTGCCGACCAGGAGCCACAGGTGGAAGGGGTCCTTCTGCCGCATCAGGGCGGTGTAGAGCGCAAACAGCATCACCACGAAGATCGCTACGGGGATGGCGACGCTGAGCACCGTGCCGAGCGGGCCGATCTCGGTGTGCTCCTCCAGGAAGTACGCCGCGACGTGCAGTCCCGCGCCGGTCGCGGCGAGAGCCCCGAAGACGACCATGTGGCCGTAGCCCCACAGGATCGACCGCTCCGGGTGCCTGCGCAGCACCTCCCCCGACGGCATCATGAAGTACATCCACCACAGGCCGAAGGTCAGCCCGGTCCCGGCGATCGTGACCAGGACGGCGTCGAGGCTCCAGCCCTCGGGACCGTGCACGACGGCGGACAGCGAGGCCACGGTGCCGATGATGCCCTCGCCCAGGGTGATGATGACCAGCAGCCCGTAGCGCTCGGCGATGTGGTGCGGGTGCCACGGCGTACCGCCCTTGCGGCGCTGGGCGATGACCGGCCCGGACAGCTCGATGAGGTAGAGCACCGCCGCGCAGGCAAACGTGGTGGCGATGGGCAGAGACATGAAGACCAGCGCGGTCCAGCCGACCTGGGCCACCAGGATCGCCCACACGTAGGTGAGGTGGGCGCCCCTGCGGGCGGGGTCGTGCCGTGCCGCGCGCAACCACTGGAGCGCCATCGGCACCCTCATCACGATGTAGCCGGCCACGACGACGCCGTTGTCGAGGTGGTCGCCCTCCTCGAGCGAGGTGAACACCTCGGGCAGACCGAGCGCCAAGATGACGACGCCGACCATCTGCACCATGGTCGCGAGCCGGCAGACCCAGTCGTCCTCGTCGTAGGCCGAGGCGAACCACGAATAGCTGATCCAGGCCCACGAGATCGCGAACACCGCGAACCCGAAGCCGGCCAGCCCGACCCAGACGTGGTCCTCGGCCACGTAGTGGGCGAGCTCGTTGGCGGCCTGCCCGAACGCGACGACGAAGACGAGGTCGTAGAGCAGCTCGAGCGGGGTCGCCGACCGGTGCGGCTGGTGCGGGTCGCGTCCGGTCAGAGGTCGTCGCCGGTGTCCCACCGTCGTGGGCGCCTGAGGGTGAGAGTCGTCGTGGATCGCATCGGTGCTCACGGCCACGATGATGCCAGCGCGACGTGGGCGGGGCGTCGGGATCAGCGCGTGGGTCGCTCGTAGAGCAGCTCGAGGCCGTCCTCGTCGTCAAGCTGCTGGCCGACGTGGGTGAAGCCGAACGGCGCGATCGTGGCGAGCGAGGCAACGTTGTCGGGGCTGATGCTCGCGCGCACGACGCTGACCTCAGGCCTCGAGGCGGCCCAGTCCAGCGCCGCGCCGAGCAGGGTTCCGGCGTGGCCGCGACGCCTCAGGTCGGGGTCGACGGCGTAGGCCACCTCGACCATGCCGCGCTCGTCCGGAGGACCGTGGAAGCCGACGTGCCCGACGAGGGCTCCGTCGACGATCGCCACCCGAGCGATCCAGTCCGCCGCGGCGGGATCGGCCAGCACCTGGTCGTGCCGGATCCGCCACAACCAGCCCTGGGTGAGCAGGTACGGCGTCATCGGGACGCCCGCCAGGCTCGGAGGCGCGGGCGAGGTCCTGGTCGAGGAGAGCAGCGAGCGTCGCCACGTCGAGCCGGACGAGGCTGGTCCGGGCGGGGTCGCTCAAGGGCGCTCGCCGGTCACCGTCAGGTCCGGCCTGGTGAACGTGGCCGGTGTCTCGAGCCGGTCGAAGCGGCTGACCGGCCACACGACGGCCCAGACCTTGCCGACGACCGAGGACTCGGGCACGGTGCCGCCTCCCGGGAGGTCCTGGTGGAAGCGGGAGTCCTCGCTGTCGGGGCGGTTGTCACCCATCACCCAGATGCGATCCTCCGGCACCTTCACGTCGAAGCGTCGGCTCGACGGCTTGGCGTCCGCGGCGAGGAAGTCCTTCTCGTCGAGCGGTACGCCGTTGACCCGGACCCGTCCCTTGTCGTCGCAGCACATCACCTCGTCCCCTCCGACCCCGATGACGCGCTTCACGAGGTGGCCACCCGCCGGGTACAGGCCGACCCGGGTGAGCAGCCGCTGCACGACCGTCGGGTCGTCGACGAGCGGCCCCAGCCACTTGCCGCCTGGGTCCTCGAAGACCACGACGTCCCCACGCTCGACACGGGCCTCGCCCCAGTAGGAGATCTTCTCCACCAGGATCCGGTCGTCGTCGACCAGCAGCGGCTTCATCGAGCCAGAGGGCACGAAGAACATCTGCACGAAGAAGGTCTTGACGACCGCCGAGACGGCGAGCGCGAGGACGATCAGGATGATCGTCTCGGCCCAGACCGGGACCTTGCGCCGCTTCTCCGGCTCAGCGGCCGCCCCGGAACTCATGTCGCCGAGCCTAGGCGGTCCGGCCCGTCGTCGCTGAAGGACCCGGAGGTTCGACCCCGGCCTACGTCGAAGACCGGGAGCAGCGCATGCGCGATCGGTCCGATCGCCACGGCGTAGAGGGCCGTGCCCACGCCGACGGTGCCACCGAGCAGCCAGCCGGTCGCCAGCACCAGCACCTCGATCGTGGTGCGTACGACGCGGACCGAGCGACCGGTCCGTCTCACCAGGCCGGTCATCAGGCCGTCGCGCGCTCCGGCGCCGAGGCGGGCACCGATGTAGAGCGCGGTGGCGACACCGTTGATCGCCACCCCGGCCACCAAGAGCCCGGCCCGAGCCACCAGGCCGGTGGCGTCGTCGAGGACGACCAGGGTGAGGTCGACGAACACGCCCACCAGCAGGGCGTTGGCCAGGGTGCCGACCCCGGGCCGCTCCCGCAGCGGGATCCACAGCAGGAGCACAGCGAAGCTCACCGCGATCAGCACCAGGCCGAGGCTCACGTCGACCTGCTCGGCGATGCCCTGGTGCAGCACGTCCCACGGCGCGAGTCCGAGGCCGCCACGCACCAGCATGGCCAGGCTGACGCCGTACAAGCCGAGCCCGACGACGAGCTGGACCAGCCGTCGGGGCAGCCGACGGTCGGGCGAGGGGGAGGGCGGGGCACACCGGGCCAAGCCCTCGGCAGGACGGTCTATTCCACCCCTTGACCCCGAGGTATACAGATTCTATGAGTTTTGTAAACCACCAGTCTCCCGGAGGTGCACCCATGACGGCGAACCAGACGATCCCCGCCGGCTCGACCGCGCAGTGGAGGGACAAGAAGCGGTCTCTCTGGCTCCTCGGTCTCGTGGTGCCGTCGCTGGCCTTCCTCGCCTGGGGGCTGGTGACGCTGACCGGCCTGAGCGTGTTCTGGTACCTCGGCCCGATCGTGGTCTTCCTCGTCATCCCGACCATCGACCTGCTCGCGGGCCTGGACCGGAGCAACCCTCCCGACGACGTGATCGACGCGCTGGAGAACGACAGGTACTACCGCTGGATCACCTACCTCTTCCTGCCGATCCAGTACGCCGCCCTGGTGTGGGCGTGCGCGATGTTCACCACCGACACCCTCAGCACCGTCGACAAGGTGGGCCTCGCGATGACGATCGGCACCATCGCCGGCATCGGCATCAACACCGCCCACGAGCTGGGCCACAAGAAGGAGTCCCACGAGCGCTGGCTGGCCAAGATCGCGCTCGCCCAGAGCTTCTACGGGCACTTCTACATCGAGCACAACCGCGGCCACCACGTCCGCGTGGCCACCCCCGAGGACCCGGCCAGCAGCAGGGTCGGCGAGACCTTCTACGCGTTCTGGCCGCGCACCGTGATCGGTTCGGTGCGCTCGGCGTGGAGCCTGGAGAAGCGCCGGATCAAGCGCCGCAAGTCGCACGCGTGGACGCTGGGCAACGACGTGCTCAACGCCTGGCTGATGTCGGTGGTGCTGTGGGGCGCCCTGGTCGCCGTCTTCGGGATCGGGATCCTGCCGTTCCTGCTGATCCAGGCCGTCATCGGCTTCTCCCTGCTCGAGGTCGTCAACTACCTCGAGCACTACGGGATGCTGCGTCAGCGCACCGGGCCGGACAAGACCGGCCGCTACGAACGTGTCGACCCGAGCCACTCGTGGAACAGCAACAACATCGCGACCAACGTGCTGCTCTACCACCTGCAGCGCCACAGCGACCACCACGCGAACCCGACCCGGCGCTACCAGACCCTGCGGGACTTCGAGGAGTCCCCGGTGCTGCCGACGGGCTATGCCGGCCTGATCATCTTGGCGCTGCTGCCGCCGCTGTGGTTCGCGGTGATGGACAAGCGGGTGCTGCGCCACTTCGACGGTGACATCAGCCGCGCCAACATCGCTCCCGCGCAGCGGGAGAGGATCCTGGGGAAGTACGGCGCCGCCGCAGTGCGCTCGGAGGAGGCCGCTGCATGAGCAGGACCCCGCGAGGTCGCTACGAGTGCCCCACCTGCGCCTACGCCTACGACGAGGCCGTCGGCGACGCCCGCGAGGGCTTCGTGGCGGGCACACCGTGGGCCGACGTACCCGATGACTGGTGCTGCCCCGACTGCGGCGTGCGAGAGAAGGTCGACTTCGTGGCCGGCACCGCGTAGCGGCCCTCGTAGGGTGGCACCATGACCGCCACGGCGACCACTGGTGTCCGCGAGCGACTGCTGGCGAGCGCGGCCGAGATCACCTGCGAGGCCGGCTGGTCGGCGGTCACGATGGGCAAGGTGGCGACCCGGGCGGGGCTGTCACGCCAGACGGTCTACAACGAGCTCGGCACCAAGCCGGCCCTGGGCCAGGCGATGGTGCTGCGCGAGCTCGCCCGCTTCCTGGCCATCGTCGAGCACGAGCTCGACTCCCATGACGACCTCGTCGACGCGATCCGCTCGGCCGCCGAGGCGATCCTGGTGATGGCACGGGACAACCCGCTGCTGCACGCGCTGCTCGCATCGGCGCACAGCGTGTCCCGCGGCAACGAACCGGCCTCCAACACCGAGCTGCTGCCCTTCCTGACCACCGACGCCCAGCCGCTCATCGAGGCGGCGACGGCGGTGATCGACGCCCGGGTGGTGCGGTTCCCCGAGCTCGACCTGGAGGAGCACGAACGTGCCGTGGCGATCGACGCCATCGTGCGACTGGTCCTCAGCCATGTGATGCAGCCGGGGGCGACCCCGTCCGCCACTGCCGCGGACCTCGCCTGGATCGTCGGCCGGGTGCTGGACCGCTGAGCTGTTCGCTCAGCCGGGCTCGCCCATGTCGGGCATCCCCTCGACCCTCGGCTCCTCCGCGGGGTCGTCCCCCTCGCCCTCGTCGTCGGGATCCTTGGCCAGCGGGTTGTCATCGGTGGGCTGCAGGTCCTCGGGCAGCTCGTCGTCGGCGATCAGGCCGACGTCGGGGGTCTCGCGCTCGTTGCTGTTCTCGCTCATGGTCCCGTCATACCCGAAACGTCCGCGCCTCATCCGCCCACTCGGGGCGGCGTGGCGCGGACGTGTCGGTGGTCGGGCAGACGATGACCCCGACCTTCGCAGGTCGGGGCCATCGCACTCATCCACCCAACCTCGGTCCCGTTCCTTCCACCGCAGGGGTCGAAGGCCGGGCCCGAGTCGAGGGAGCCGCGCGGGTGCACACAGGCACAGGTCCGCGCGGCCCTCGTCTGGAGTGATCAGGAGGTGGGCATCAGCACCGAGTCGATGAGGTACACGGTCGCGTTGGCGGTCTGCACGCCACCGCAGATGACGCTGGCGTCGTTGACCTTCAGCTCGTCGACCGGGCCGGTGATCTCGACGTCGCCACCCTGGACCGTGGTCTGGGTGGAGTCAGCGAGCTCGTCGGGGGTGATCTGGCCGGGGATGACGTGGTAGGTCAGCACGGTGGAAAGCGTCTCGGCGCCCTCGGGGGTCCCGAGCAGCTTCACGGTCTTCTTGGGCAGCTTGGCGAACGCGTCGTCGACCGGCGCGAAGACGGTGAACTCGTCACCGTTGAGCGTGTCGACGAGGTCGACGTCCGGGTTCAGCTGACCGGACACCGCGGCGGTGAGGGTCGTCAGGAGCGGGTTGTTCGAGGCGGCGACGGCGACCGGGTCGGCAGCCATGCCCTCGACCGAGCCTGCACCGTCCGGCACCTGCTCGGCGTAGCCGGCGCAGCCGGGGCCGACGAGGTTGGCGGCCGGGTCAGCGGTCTCCTCCTCGGGAGTCTCCTCCTCCATCGGAGTCTCCTCCTCGGCGGGAGCCTGCGAGGTGGCCTCGTCGCTGGCGGTCTCCGTGGGCTCGTCGCTCCCACAGGCAGCCGTCAAGGCGATCGTCGAGACGACGGCGACCGAGGCGGCGATCTTCTTCATGGTGCGCATGATGGGTGGTTCCCTTCGTTGGTGAGCGATTCCCTAGCTCTCACAGGGGGTTCGGCGCTCGCGGTGGTGTGGATTGGTGGCAATCCGGTGAAACAGCGGGTGTTACGCGACCGTGACGTTGACGTTGTGCCAACCGGTCGAGCCGTCGGGCGCGATGGGCGCCCGCTCGGCGGTCTGGGTGGTGCCGGACTTGTCGGTGGCGCGGACCTCGATCTTGTAGCTGCCCGGCTCGGCGTCCCAGCGGTAGACCCACTGGCGCCAGGTGTTGATGTTGTCCTCGTCGGCGAGCTCGGCCTCCTGCCAGTCGCCGCCGGCGATCCGGACCTCGACCTTGTCGATGCCGCGGTCCTGCGACCAGGCGACGCCGGCGACGGCGTTCATGCCGGCGTCGAGACGCGCGAAGGACCGGGGCACGTCGATGCGCGACGAGGTCTTGATCGGCGCTTCGGCGGAGTAGCCGCGGGTGGTCCAGTAGGCCTTGAAGTCCGCGAACCGGGTGACCTCGATGTCGACGAGCCACTTCGTGGCCGAGACGTAGCCGTAGAGGCCGGGGGTCACCATCCGGACCGGGAAGCCGTGCTCCAGAGGAAGCGGTTCACCGTTCATCGCCACGGCGACGAGGGCGTTGCGCTTCTCGTCCTGCAACACGTCCAGAGGTGTGCCGACGGTGAAGTCGTCGGCGCTCGTGGACTTGATGGCGTCGGCGCCCTCCTGGACGCCGGCCTCCTTCAGGAGCTCGTGCATCGGTACGCCGATCCACGTCGCGTTGCCGACGTACTCGCCGCCGACCTCGTTGGAGACGCACGTGAGGGTGATCCGCTCCTCGACCAGGCGGCGGGAGAGGAGATCCTCGAAGGTGAGCTCGAGCTCCTTGTCGACCATGCCGTGGATGCGCAGGGTGTAGCCCTCGATGGGCACGTCGGGCACGCGCAGGGCGTTGTCGACGCGGTAGAAGTCCTTGTTGGACGTCAGGTGCGGGGTGAGCCCCTTGACGTCGAGCATGGCGCCCTCGGGCACCGGCGGTGCCGTCGTGGCGGGCTTCGGCACGGCCAGGTCGGCGCGTGCCTCGGCGGCGACCGAGCCACCCAGGGCGCGGGCGGCGATCCCGCCGGCACCGGCGACCACGGCCACCGCGGCGGCGGCCTTGAGGAACGCGCGCCGGTCGAACGACGCGGGGAGCTGGTCACCGGGGACGGTGCCGGGCAACAGCTCGGAGACGAGCAGCCGCGGCTTGTCGCCACCCTCGGAGGCGTCCGAGGTGGTCACCCTGGCCGGTGCGACGTCGTTGACGCCCGCATCGTCGGGACCGCTCGAGGCCGGGGTCCGCACGGCGCGCAGCAGCAGGGTCAGGGCGACGAGGCCCACGACCAGGAGCACGACAGCAGGCACCAGACGGAGCAGGATCCCTGCTGTCGCAGAGCGGTCGGTGAGCGCGGCGGTGGTGGCGACGACCGTGAGCAGCACGAAGGCCCCGGCCGCGAGACGCGGACGTCGTACGCCGAGCGCGCCGGCGACGATCGCGAGCAGCGCGACGGTGCCGATCACACTGCCGATGAGCACGGCCTTGTCGGCCGTGCCGAACGTCGAGATCGCAAACTCCTTCAGCGGCCGCGGGGCGGCGTCGACGGCACGGTTGGCCACCGAGAGGACGGGCGAGGAGACGCCCACGAGCATCGCCGTGACCGCCTCCGAGGCAGCGACAGCCGCGGCACCTGACAGCAGGCCGGCGGCACCCCCGGCAAGGAGGTGTCGCGGCGCAGAGTGCTGTCGGTCGCGTCGAGAAGTCATGTGGGCTATTCGCTGCGCCGGTCGCTCGGGATGGGTCAGCCACGTGTGTGCCAACGTGATCCAGGGAACACTGGAGCCGAGCCGGGAGGGGTTCGATGGGCAGGAGACACAGCTCGGGGGACGCCGTCGCGGTCGTCGCGGCGGCTCTTGTGTGTGCGCTCACCGCCTGCAGCTCGACGCTTCCGAACGACCCGGGAGGTGCCCCCGGGGCAGCCGCGGCGGACACCTCCCCGTCCCCGGGCGACCCGGTCGAGGGGCAGGTCGCCGAGGCGGCCTACGCCGTCGACCCGCCCGGCGAGGTGAAGACGCCGCTGCTCCGTCCCGACGTGCTGATCAGTGCGACCGGGCCCATCCCCGCCCGCGTGCAGCGACGCATCCGTCACCTCGAGGGGGTGCGGGCGGCCATGCCGATGTCGGTCGCCTCGCTGTCTGCCCAGGGGCGCACGTTGTCGATCGCGTCCGTCGACGTCGACGCCTTCCGCCGCTGGACGCCGTCCTCGACCGCCCTCGCGGACGACGTGTGGGAGCGCCTTGCCGGCGGCGAGGTGATGGTCGACCCGACCGTCTCCCGCAGGCTGGAGAAGCCCGAGGGTCATCTCACCCTCGGCAGCGGCGCTACGGCGCCGCAGGTGCACATCGGCGCCTACGCGACGCTGACCAAGAGGATCAACGCCGTCGTGACCCGCCCGCTGGGGGAACGGCTCGGGATGCCCCGCGACAACGCGATGCTGGTCTCCACCGGAGAGCTCACGCCCTCGGTGCTCACCGACCGGATGCAACGCATCCTCGGCAAGAGTGCCTCGCTCCAGGTGCTCGCCCTGGAGTTCGACACCGACGTCGAGCAGACCGCCGTCCTGACCGGCACCTCCGCTGCCGAGGCGGTCGGCTCCTTCGGCTACACCGCCCATCCCAGCGGGCGGATCACCCCCGACCCCGCGTGGGTGGCCGCCAACATCCGCACCGAGAGGGTGCCTCTGCTGGGCGTGGTCACCTGCCACCGGGTGATGCTGCCGCAGCTGCGCGCGGCGCTGACCGACATCGTCGACCGTGGGCTGAGCGGCGCGATCCACCCCGACGAGTTCGCCGGGTGCTACTTCCCGCGGTTCATCGCCTACGACCCCGCGAAGGGGCTCTCGCTGCACTCGTGGGGCATCGCCGTCGACCTGAACACGCGGGGGAACCAGCGCGGGACCGTGGGTGAGATGGACCGTCGCGTGGTGACAGTCTTCAAGAAGTGGGGCTTCACCTGGGGTGGGGACTGGAGCTACACCGACCCCATGCACTTCGAGCTTGCCTCGATCGTCCGGCCGGGCTGACCCGAGCCACCAGGCGGGGCCGGCGACGTACGCTGGAGGAGAGGAGGCGACGCCATGGACGAGCGCGAACGCGACCACGAGTCGACGACCGGCCAGTACGCCCGGCTCCCCGACCCGATCCGTCCCGAGGACATGATCACCTCCTCCGAGGCCTCGACGCTGCCGGTGGAGAAGGACGACTACTGGCGCGAGGTCGAGTGGATGCTCCGCGTCACCGGTGCCGGCTGAGGGTTCGTCCGGGCCGGCTCGTCGGCACGACTAGGGTCGCGACATGCGCGCTCTCCACGTCACCCGCCTCGACGGTCCCGACGGGGTCGAGGTGGTCGAGGTCCCCGAGCCGGCGCCGCGCGAGGGCGACGTGGTCGTCGAGGTCAGGTGCGTCGGGATCAGCTATCCGGACCTGCTGCTCTCGCGGGGGGACTACCAGCTCAAGCCGGAGCCACCCTTCCAGCTCGGCGTCGACTTCGCCGGCGTGATCCGCTCCGCACCGGACGCGTCCGGCTTCGCTCCGGGTGACCGGGTCGCCTGCGTGCTGCCCTACGGCGGCGGGGCCGAGGTCGTCGCTCTGGGGCCCGACAGCGTCTTCCCGCTGCCCGACAACGTCTCCTTCGAGGCGGCAGCTGCGCTCCCGATGAACTACCTCACCGCGCAGTTCGCGCTCGCGACCCGCGCCGGGCTGCGCGAGGGCGAGACCGTGCTCGTGCACGGCGCCGGCGGCGGCGTGGGGACGGCCACGATCCAGGTGGCCAAGGGGTACGGCGCCCGCACGATCGCCGTCGTGTCCAGCGAGGCCAAGGCCGAGGTCGCCCGCGCGGCAGGGGCCGACGAGGTGGTGCTCGTCGAGGGTTTCCTCGCGGCCGTGAAGGAGCTGACCGGCGGTGTCGGCGTCGACGTCGTGATGGACGTGGTGGGTGCCGACCTGATGACCGACTCGCTGCGTGCCCTCGCGCCGCTCGGCCGGCTGCTGGTCGTCGGCTTCACCGGCGGCAGCATCCCCGAGGTCCGCGTCAACCGGCTGCTGCTGAACAACATCGACGTGCGCGGCGTCGGGTGGGGTGCCCACGCGATGGCGCGCGCCGGCTTCATGCGGGAGCAGTGGGACGCGCTGGTGCCGATGCTCGAGAGCGGCGTCGTCGACCCGCCGATCGGTCGCACCTACCCCCTGGAGCAGGCCGGCCTCGCCCTGGCCGAGATGGCCGAGCGCCGTACCCTCGGCAAGTCGGTGCTGGTGCTCGACGCGTCCTGAATCGTCGCGCACACGACGGCCCGGTGACCGGGGGCGACTCCCCCGGCTCCCCGCAGCGTTCTGCCGCATCCCGCAGGAAGCTCTGTCGGGGAACCGGACGATTACCACGGGAACGTGGTAATTGCCCGGAAGGAGCGACGCCGCTATCTCCCGATTCGCCCGATAGTCAAGCGGCGGCGCCTTTTTCGTGCCAGCATTTTGGGTGATCTTCCCCGGTCGGCGTCCCCCGCGCCCTCGGGGTGGATGGGACCGGTCAGGTCGAACCCCAGCCCTGGGAGCCCGATGAGTCAGCAGTCTGCGTCCCGCCATGGCGGCGACTCGACCTTTGCCGTGTCCTCGTGGCCGTTGCGGCGCAAGGTCGCGCTGGCCCTGGCGATCCCGCTGCTGCTCGCGGCGACGCTGGGCGGTCTCCGGGTCGCCTCCGACCTCACCGAGGCCACCAACTCCTCCACCAGCGCGCAGCAGGTGACCGTGCTGCGTCCGGTCGTCGACTACCTCACCGCCTCGTCGCGGGCGATGGTCGCCGCCCAGCGCGACAACCGCGCCGGTCGGGCCGACCTCGAGACCGCGGTCGCCGACCTCGAGGCCGCCGCCGAGGAGATCGACGACACCCGCCGGTCCGCCGACCTGACCGCCGAGCAGTCCCGCCAGGTCGAGGTCATCGCGGACCTGAGCCGCGCGCTCCGGGAGCAGAGCGACACCTTGAGCCCCGGCACGTGGGTCGCCCAGGTCCGCCAGCTCCAGACCGGCGTCACGCGACTGATCGGCACGATCGAGAACGCCCAGCTCCAGCCCGAGCCGCGTCTCCAACAGCTCTCCCAGGCGCTCGCCGGCCGGTTCTCGCTGGCCATCCAGCAGGCCCTGGTCGCGACCGAGCGCAGCGGTGACACCGGTTCGCTCGAGCTCTTCGCCGAGCTCGGCGCCGAGGGAGCGGCGATCGAACGACTCACCAGTGCGCTGGGCGAGACCGAGCCCGTCGTCACCGAGCTGCTGATCGACAACGCCCAGAGGACCCGCACGGTCCGCACGGGCGGCACCGACCTCGGGGGCCCGGGGGCCTACGCCGGGTACGACGCTCTCGTCGGGTCACTCCTCGACGGCATCGACGCCGAGCTGGCCGGCTCCGCCGAGGCGGCCCGCAGCCGGGCATTGCTCAACGGACTCATCACCCTCGGCGCGCTCCTGGCCGCCGTCTTCCTGGCGCTGCTGGTCTCGCGGATGCTGATCGGACCGATCCGCCGGGTCCGCGAGGGCGCGCTCGCCGTGGCCCACGAACGACTTCCCGACGCGGTCGCACGGGTGCGTGCCGGCGAGGATCCGGGCCCGATCACGCCCATCGACGTCACCACCCAGGAGGAGGTCGGCCAGCTCGCCCGGGCCGTCGACGACCTCCACCGCCAGGCCGTCGTGCTGGCCGCCGGTGAGGCCGGCCTGCGCGCACAGGTCAGTGACATGTTCGTCACGCTGTCGCGCCGCAACACCTCCCTGGTCAACCAGCAGCTCGGCCTGATCGATCGGCTGGAGAAGGACGAGGAGGACCCGGCACGGCTGGAGAGCCTCTTCCGGCTGGACCACCTCGCCTCCCGGATGCGGCGTACGGCGGACAGCCTGCTGATCCTCGCCGACGCACCCGCACCCGCGGGCCAGGCCGACCTGACGGTGGGACAGGCCATGCAGGCGGCCACCGCCGGCGTGCAGGACTACCGCCGCGTGCAGGTGGGCTCCAACCTCGCCACCTTGCTGAGCACCGACGCCGCGGCCGACGTCGTCCACCTGCTCACCGAGCTCGTCGACAACGCACTGTCCTACTCCGCGCCGACCACGAACGTCCTGATCGGCTCGACGGTGCGCGCCGACGGCGTCATCATCGACATCACCGACGCAGGTCTGGGCATCCCCGACGACGAGCTCACGGTGATCAACCAACGGCTGCGCTCCGGCGGGGAGGTCACTGCCGACACCGCCCGCCGGATGGGCCTCTTCGTCGTCAGCCGGCTCGCCCGTCGGCACGGAATCGTCGCCGAGCTCAACCGCAACCCGCGCGGTGGTACGACGGCCACCGTGCTGCTGCCGACCTCGATCCTGCCCGAGCTGCCCGGGGTGCTGCCCCGGCCGACGGACACCGGGGCGCAGCGGCCTGTCGAGAGCCCGCCGGTGCGTCCCGTTCCGGCGCTGGTCCCCGACGCCGACGAGGCCACCGCCGAGAGTCCGGAGCCCGTCGCCACCACCGGGGTGGCCTCCCTGGTCGATGCCTCCCTGCCACTGCCGACCCGCACCCCGGGGTCCGGGCTCGACGAGGCGGCACCCGGGCTTCCGCAGCGACAGCCGGGCCGGCAGCCTGGTGCGCACGCGAGCGAGGCACCTCTGCCCGATCCCACCGCGGCTCCGGACGAGCCGGACGAGCCGGCCGAGCCGTTCGACCCGCTGGCGGCGCCGCTGCGCCTGATCAGCCATCAGATCGACCTCGACGGCGAGGCCGACACCCCGATCTTCAAGCAGATGCGCTCTGCCTGGTTGAGCTCGGGCGGAGCCGACCAGCCCTGGATCTCCAGCGAGATCGAGGCCGGCTGGGAGGTCGCCGAACGGGTCGCCGAGACAGCCGTCGCGCCCACGTTGAGCCCCGCGGGCCTTCCGATGCGCCGGCCGGGCGCCCACCTGGTGCCCGGCGGCGTCAGCAAGCCCACCGCGTCGGTCGCCCGCGACCCCGAAGCCGTCCGCGCCCGGCTGGCCGCCCACGCCGCCGGAGTCTCCCGCGGTCGCCGCGCCGCGACCAGCAACGACCACTCCTCGGACGACCGAGCATGAGCACAGGTGACCCCAGCATGACCGAGATGAACGAGCACAGCCCGCATCCGATCGAGGACGAGCGCGACCTCGACTGGTTGGTCTCCCGCTTCGTCGAGGAGGTACCGGACGCCGCGCACGCGATCCTGCTCTCCGCCGACGGCCTCCTGATGGCCGCGAGCGCGAGCATCCCCAGTGAGCGGGCCGAGCAGGTCGCCGCGGTGTCCTCGGGTCTGGCGAGCCTCTCGGTGGGTGCCTCCCGGCTCTTCGACGGCGGCGCCGTCCTGCAGACGATCGTCGAGATGGAGCACGGCTACCTGATGCTGATGAGCGTCGGTGACGGCTCCAACCTCGCGGTGCTCACCGTCGAGTCCGCGGACATCGGTCAGGTCGGCTACGAGATGGCCCTGCTCGTCGACCGGGTGGGCCGCACCATCTCGGCCCAGGCCCGGGTGCCGTCGGGTGACTAGGGGATGACGCCGTGACCCGTGAGGATCCCCGTGGGGACGGCAATGAGGAGCAGGCCGCTCGGCTGGTCCGCTCCTACACGATCACGTCCGGGCGGACCCGTGCCACGGTGGACCTTCCCCTGGAGGCGACCTTGCGGGTGCCGCCGCGTGATGCCGGCGTGGCACTGAGCGCCGCCGCCGTACAGATCCTCGACATCGGTGACAAGCGGTCCGTCGCCGAGGTCTCCGCGCTCGTCTCCCTCCCCATCGGGGTCGTGCGCGTCCTGCTCAGCGATCTCGTCGAGCAGGGCCTCGTCCGGGTCCAGGCGACCATCACCGAGCGCTCGTCGAAGAACGAGCGCATCGAACTGATCGAAAGGACTCTCCGTGGACTACGCAGCTACTAGTGCCACGCGCAGGGCCGCGTCGACCAAGATCGTCATCGCCGGAGGCTTCGGCGTCGGCAAGACGACGCTGGTGGGGTCGGTCTCGGAGATCGTGCCTCTTCGCACCGAGGCGCTGGTCACCAACGAGTCCGACGGTGTCGACGACCTCGCCGCCACCCCGTCCAAGGCGACCACCACCGTGGCCATGGACTTCGGCCGGCTCACGCTGGCCGAGGACATCGTCCTCTACCTGTTCGGTACGCCGGGGCAGCGTCGCTTCTGGTTCATGTGGGACGACCTGTGCCTCGGCGCGATCGGCGCGATCGTCCTCGTCGACACGGCCCGGCTCGACGAGTCCTTCGCGCCGCTGGACTACTTCGAGTCCAAGGGCCTGCCGTTCATCGTCGCGGTCAACGAGTTCGACGGCGCTCCGCGGCACCCGCTGCACGAGATCGCCCAGGCGCTCGCGCTGCCACCGCACGTGCCGATCATGAGCATCGATGCCCGCGAGCGGGCGTCGGCCAAGAGCGCCCTCATCCGGGTCACCGAGTATGCCCTCCAGCGGCTCACCGAGTCGCTCTCCGCGAAGGTGAACTGACGTGCCTTCCCCCCGTCGGCACCGCCTCGTCCTGGCGGCGCTGCTCTTGGCCGCGACCTCCGCGTGCGGCAGCGAGAACGCCACGGGCACGGTGGCGACGAGCCCCGACCCGCAGCCGATCAAGGAGGGTGTCCTCCAGGTCTGCACCGACATCCCCTACGAGCCGTTCGAGTTCACCCGGAAGGGTGAGCCCGTCGGCTTCGACGTCGAGCTGGTGGACGCGGTCGCCGACCGGCTCGAGCTCGAGCTGGCGATGGTCGACACTTCCTTCGACGACATCACCTCGGGGTCGGCGCTCAACGACAACACCTGCGACATGGCGATCTCGGCGATGACGATCACCGGCGAGCGCGCCCGGGTGCTGGACTTCTCCAGCCCCTACTTCAACGCCTCGCAGGCGTTGGTGGTCGGCGCCGGGTCGGCGGTCACCACCCTGGCCGATCTCGGCGGTCTCAAGGTCGGGGTCCAGGCCGGCACCACCGGGGAGCTCTACGTCACCGACAACGCACCCAGCGAGGCCGAGATCGTGCCCTTCGACGACTCGGCGGCGATGGATGCCGCGATGCGCGACGGTGACGTGGACGCGGCCGTCTACGACAACACCGTCGTCGGCGACGTGGTGGAGAGCAACCCCTCGTTGGTGGTGGTGGCCGAGTTCGACACCGGTGAGCAGTACGGCATGGCGGTGCGCCGCAACGGCAACGACGACCTGCTGCGGGTCATCAACGACGTGCTCGCCAGCATCCGCGACGACGGCGGCTACGACCGGATCTTCGAGAAGTGGTTCGGCGCGACCGGAGCGTGAGCCGCCGCCCGGCACCTTCAGCCGACGGTGACCTTGTCGGCGTAGTCCGGGTGCTCCTCGAGCCAGTTGACGATGAACGGGCAGGTCACCCGCACCGCAAGCCCGGTGTCGCGACCTGTGGCGACCGCCTGGTCGAGCACCTCGCGCGCGAGCGTGCTGCCGATGCCCTGGCCCTCGGAGGACGGGTCGACCTCGGCGTGGACGAGCAGCCGGGTGTCGCGGCGGTCGACGTACTCCACGAAGCCGACCACGGTGCCCGTCCCGTCGACGGCTTCGTAGCGGTGGGTGTCAGGGTTCTCCAGCACAGTCACATCCATGGGACCAGGATTCCATCCCACGTAAGGTGATCCACGTGACCATGCTTGATGACGCCCGACCGGGCATGAACCCCGACATCCGTCCCCAGGACGACCTCTTCGGCCACGTCAACGGGCGCTGGCTCGACGAGACGGAGATCCCCGCGGACCGCTCCGCCTGGGGCTCGTTCACCGTGCTGGCCGACACGGCCGAGGAGCACGTCCGCCAGATCATCGAGGAGCTCGCGCAGTCCGGCCACGAGCCCGGCTCCAACGAGCAGAAGATCGGCGACCTGTTCGCCAGCTTCATGGCCGAGGACCGCGTGGAGGCGCTCGGTGCCGAGCCGATCCGCACTGATCTCGAGAAGGTCGGCGCGCTCGGTGACAAGGACGCACTCGTCGCGTTCGTGGGCTCGCTGGAGCGACAAGGTGGTGGTGGCTTCTTCGCCGCCTACGTCAACACCGACGACCGCGACTCCGACCGCTACCTGGTCAACGTCCTGCAGGGCGGGCTCGGCCTGCCGGACGAGTCCTACTACCGCGAGGACAAGTTCGCCGAGATCCGCACCGCCTACCTCGCGCACCTGGAGCGGATGTTCGCGCTGGCTGGTCTCGACGACGCGGCCGGTGCCGCTGCCCGGGTGGTCGCGGTCGAGACTCGGCTCGCCGAGGGTCACTGGGACCGGGCCGCGACCCGCGACGTGATCAAGACCTACAACCTGCGCAGCCTCGCCGACCTCAAGGAAGCCGCGCCGGCCTTCGCGTGGGACGCCTGGGCGACCGCACTCGGCGCCGACGAGCAGACGCTGGCCGAGGTGATCGTCCGACAGCCGTCCTACTTCGAGCACCTCTCGACCGTCCTGGACGAGGTCGACCTGGAGGACTGGAAGGCCTGGGCGGCGATCCGGGTCATCCGGGCATCGGCGTCGTACCTCTCCTCGGACTTCGTCGCCGAGAGCTTCGAGTTCTACGGCAAGACCCTCAACGGAACCCCCGAGCTGCGTGCCCGCTGGAAGCGTGGCGTCGGGTTCGTGGAGGGTGCGATCGGCGAGGCCGTCGGCGAGCAGTACGTCGCCCGGCACTTCCCGCCGCGCGCCAAGGAGATGATGGACGAGCTGGTCGCCAACCTGCTCGAGGCCTATCGCCGCAACATTGCGGCGCTGGACTGGATGGGCGAGGAGACCAAGGCCCGCGCCTTCCGCAAGCTGGAGACCTTCCGCCCCAAGATCGGCTACCCCGAGAAGTTCCGCGACTATTCCGCGCTCGAGGTGCAGCCTGATGACCTGATCGGCAACGCCCGCGCCGTCGCGGCGTTCGAGACCGACCGCGAGCTGCGCAAGATCGGATCGCCCGTGGACCGCGACGAGTGGTTCATGCTGCCGCAGACGGTCAACGCCTACTACAACCCGGGCACCAACGAGATCTGCTTCCCCGCCGGCATCTTGCAGCCGCCGTTCTTCGACGCGGACGCCGAGCCGGCCGAGAACTACGGAGGCATCGGCGCCGTCATCGGCCACGAGGTCGGCCACGGCTTCGACGACCAGGGCTCGCAGTTCGACGAGGTCGGCAACCTCAACGAGTGGTGGACCCAGGCCGACCGGGCCGCCTTCAAGGAACGCTCGGACAAGCTGATCGCCCAGTACGACGGCTTCGAGCCGCGCGACCTGCCGGGCGAGCGGGTCAACGGCGCGCTGACCGTCGGGGAGAACATCGGCGACCTCGGTGGCGTCACCATCGCGCTCAAGGCCTACGAGATCAGCCTCGAGGGAGCGCCGTCGCCCGAGGTCGGCGGACTCACCGGCACCCAGAGGGTGATGATGAGCTTCGCCCACGTGTGGCGCACCAAGCGCCGCAAGGAGCAGCTGCTCCAGCTGATCACCACCGACCCGCACAGTCCGGCGGAGTTCCGCGCCAACATCGTGCGCAACCTCGACGAGTTCCACACCGCCTTCGGCACCGAACCGGGGGACGGGCTCTGGCTCGACCCCGAGGAGCGCGTCCGGATCTGGTGAGGGTTGGCCCCGGGCGATTACCACGTTCCCGTGGTAATCGCCCGGTTCCCGTACCGAACTCCCTGCGGTCAGCGGCAGAACGCTGCGAGAAGGCAGCCACTCCCTTGACCAATGCGTAACTAACTGGTTACCTATTCGGCATGGACGTCTTCACCGCGCTGGCCGACCCGGTACGCCGCGCGCTGCTGGTCCGGCTCGCGCGCGGACCGGCCCGCGTGTCCGACCTGGCGGCGGCGCACCCGATCAGTCGGCCCGCGATCAGCAAGCACCTGCGCGTGCTCCGCGAGGCCGGCCTGGTCACCGCGAGCGACGAGGGACGTGAGCGGCCGCACGTGCTGGTCCCCGAGGCGCTGGCACCGGTGCGCGCGCTCGTCGAGGACCTGGGCGGCGGGACCTCCCCGCGGGTCTCCGAGGACCTGGTCGACGGCCTCGCCCTGGAGGTACGGCGGAGCGTGCGCGACCAACGACGGCCGGCCACCGCCGAGCCACGACCTGCCGCCCTGCGGCCCGACCACACCGAGGAGACCGGATGAGCCAGCCCCCCACCCCGACGGCCACCGGCCGGATCGACGACCGCGAGGACGGCTGGGTGGTCTTCGACCGCAGCTTCCGCGCCCCCATCGCGGCCGTGTGGGCCGCGGTCACGGAGCCCGAGCGTCTGGAGCGCTGGATCGGCACCTGGGAGGGCGACCCTGCCCAGGGGCGGGTGGCGTTCCGGATGACGGCCGAGGACCCCGACGCCGTTGCGGAGGACTACGTCATCGACGGGTGCCGCGAGCCCGAGCACCTCGCCGTCTCGGCCGAGTCCGGTGGGATGCGGTGGGAGCTCCGGCTCGACCTCGCAGAGGCAGGCGGCGTGACCACGCTGCTGTTCTCGCAGCGGATGAGCGACCCCGAGGTGGCCTCTTCGGTCGGGCCCGGCTGGGACTACTACCTCGACCGGCTGGTGGTCGCCGAGGCCGGCGGAGACGTCGGCCGCGTCGAATGGGACGCCTACTACCCCGCGCTGAGCGAGCACTACCAGCGTCTGCTGGCGCCGTAGCCGCGACGAGAGGCCACCTCCCGCACCACCCGCCGCAAGGGCTGGGGTGAAGTGGCCTCTCGGCGTCAGTGCATCAGGACGGGCGGTGTGGCCGGGTCGCCGTCGAGCGGGCTGGTGCGCGCGGGTCGGCGGCGCGGCAGCAGGAACGCCGGCACCAGGCACAGCGCCACCAGGACGGTCGCGACCACGAAGACCTCGGCGAACGCGCCGGACATGTCGGCGAACGCCTGCGGGAGGATCGTCGGCTCCGGCTGCTGACCCGTCTCGGCCGCGCCCCGCAGTGCCGTGACGGCGTCGCTGTCGTTGAAGCCGTTGGTGAGCAGCACCGAGAACAGCGCCGTACCGATAGAGGCGGCGACCTGCTGGGTGATGTTCATCAGCGTGGAGCCGCGGGCGATCTCGACGTCCTTCAGGGTCTGGAGCGCGGAGGTCATGATCGGCATCATCGTGCCGCCCATGCCCAGACCCATCACGAACAACGCACCGAGAAGGAACACGTAGGAAGGCTCACTCACGTCGACGCCGTCGGCGCCCAGCGAGACGGCCGACGGGTCGATCGCGACCTGGGTGAACATCGCCATCCCGATGACGATGGTGACGATCCCCGTGAGCACGATCTTGCCCGGACCGATCTTGTCGGTGAGCATCCCCGCGATCGGCATCGTCAGCATCGCCCCGACGCCCTGCGGCGCGAGCAGCAGACCCGCCTGGAGGGTGGTCTCGCCGCGCACCTGGAGGAAGTAGGACGGGAACAGCAGGCTCGCCCCGAAGAACGCGATCGCGAACAGCGCCATCGCGATCACCGCGACGCTGAGTGCCCGGTTCCTGAACAGGTGCAGGTCCATCAGGGGGTGGTCCGGCGCGCGGAAGAGCGTGCGCAGCACGAAGGCCGCCACCAGAGCCAGCCCGATGACGGCGGTGGTGACCACCTTGGTGTCCAGCACCGTGCCGGCCTCGGGGATCGAGGACACGCCGTAGAGGAAGAGCGCGAGGCCCGGGGAGAGCAGCAGCATGCCGACGAAGTCGAAGGTCTCCGACGGGGTCGGGCTGTCCTTCTCGAGCACGACAGCGGCGTAGGCCAGCGCGCCGATTCCGATCGGCAGGTTGATCAGGAAGATCCAGTGCCAGCTCGCGATGTCGATCAGCCAGCCGCCGAGGATGGGGCCGAAGATCGGCCCGAGCAGCATGGGTACGCCGAGCACGGCCATCACGCGACCGATCCGCTCGGGCCCGGCTGCGCGGGTCATGATCGTCATGCCCAGCGGCATCAGCATGCCGCCACCGAGACCCTGGAGGACCCGGAAGAGGGTGAGCATCTCGATGCTGGTGGCGGCCGCACAGAGCACCGAGCCGGCGGTGAACAGCCCGACGGCCAGCATGTAGAGCCGCTTGGTGCCGAACCGGTCGGCCGCCCAGCCGGTCAGCGGGATCACCGAGGCGAGGGCCAGCGTGTAGCCGGTCATCGTCCAGGCTGCCTGCGCCGGCGAGGAGTTGAAGTCGACCTGGAAGGTCGGCTGCGCGACGCTGACCACCGTGATGTCGAGGATCGACATGATGGCGCCGAGCACGACGACGCCGGCGACGAGGAGGACGTCCTTGTCGAGCTTCTCGGGCGCGGCCGAGCCCGGGGTGGGGGTCTGGGTAGTCACCCGCCCAGCGTAAGGATCACCGAGACTCACCGCACCCGGATTTCCCGACCCGGAGTGTGCGGCTGGTCACGCGAATCCCTTGTGGAGCAGGCAATCGCCCCTCCATCGTCGCGAATCGGGCATGCCGTGGGAGGTCGTCGTCGAGGACTGGAACAATCTGTCTCGAGAGGCGGGAGGACGCGATGTTGCTCGACCAGTGCCCGGCGCCGATCGCGCTCGCGCCGATGGCCGGCGGGCCGTCGACGCCGGAGCTCTGCGCAGCGGTCGCCGATGCCGGCGGGCTCGGGTTCCTCGCCGCCGGATACCTCAGCACCGACGAGCTCGGCGCGCGGATCGAGCGCACCAGAGCGCTGACGGACCGGCCCTTCGGGGTGAACCTCTTCGTCCCGCCACCAGCCGGACAGTCCACCGCGGTGGAGTCCTACCGGAGCCGGCTCGCCGCGGAGACAGAGCGCTACGGCATCCCGCTCGGCGAACCACGACGGGACGACGACGCCTGGGACGCCAAGCTCGACCTGGTCGTCGAGGCCGGGGTCGCGGCGGTCTCCCTCACCTTCGGCTGTCCCGACGAGGACGTCGTCCGTCGGCTGCACGCCGCCGCGGCCGAGGTGTGGGTCACGGTGACGACGCCCACGGAGGCGCGCGAGGCCTCCCGGGCCGGCGCCGACTGCTTGGTGGTCCAGGGCACCGAGGCCGGTGGGCACCGAGGCGGCTTCGTCGACGACCACGACGGCATCGGGCTGCTCACGTTGCTGCTGCTCGTCCGCGCGGAGACGTCGCTCCCGTTGGTGGCGGCCGGTGGGATCATGTCCGGAGCCGGTCTGGCAGCGGCGCTCGTGGCCGGCGCCCGAGCCGGCTCGCTCGGCACCGCGTTCCTGCGCTCGCCGGAGGCGGGCACGGCGCAGGTGCATCGAGAGGCTCTCGCGGCGGCGGCGAGCCCGACCTCGCTCACCCGGGCCTTCTCCGGACGACTGGCCCGCGGGATCCGCAACCGCTTCCTCGACGAGCACGGCTCCGCGGCGCCGGCGGCCTACCCGGAGGTGCACCACCTGACCGCGCCGCTGCGGGCGCACGGTCGTGCCACCGGCGACGCCGGCGTGGTCAACCTGTGGGCCGGACAGGGCTACCCGCTCGGCACCGACCGTCCCGCCGCGGAGGTCGTCGAGCTCGTCTCCGCTGAGGCCCTCGAAGCGCTGGCGGCGGCCCCGGCGCTGCTCTGAGCGCCTGGTCAGGCGAGCACGGAGTGGACCGCGCGCAGCAGCTCCGGGTCCACCGGTGCCACCTGAGGACCGAAGCGGGCCACGACGGTGCCGTCGGTGTCGATCAGGAACTTCTCGAAGTTCCACTGCACCTCGCCGGTGCGCCCTTCGCCGTCGGCGGTCCCGGTCAGCACCTCGTGGTGGATCAGGCCAGCAGCGCGAGCAGCACTCGGGCGTAGGCCGGCTCGGCGCCCACGTCGAGCTCACGCAGCGTCGAGCCGTCGGGGGCGACGGCCTCGACCGCCCAGCCGTCGCCCGCCGGCTCGAGCCGGCGGAAGGCATCCCCGATCAGCTCGCGCAGCTGACCCTCCTGCGGTAGCCAGACGACCTCATGCTGGTCGATGCTGTCCAGCGCCCACTCGGTCGTCCCGTTGAAGCGCATCATCATCCCGGACGGCAGCTGCTGGGCGTCGATCGTCATCTCGCTCACCACGAACACCTCGCCGTCGAGGTCGCGGTCGGGGATCGCGAACCGGTCACCCGACGTCGGCGACCACACCAGCCCCGCGTCACGCAGCCGGGTGGCGAGCTCGAGACTGATCACGCCTCCGAGTCTGGCACGCTGCTCCTCATGCGCCTGCTGGTGATGTTCGGCCCGCCGGCCGTCGGCAAGATGACCGTCGGCCGCGCTGTCGCGGCCCGCAGCAGCTTCCGGCTCTTCCACAACCATGCCGTCATCGAGCCCCTGCTGGAGGTCTTCGACTACGGCACGCCGGCGTTCATGAAGCTGATGGCCGAGTGGCGACGACGCGTGGTCGAGGAGGCGGCGGCCAGTGGGACCGACCTCCTCCTCACCTTCGTGTGGGATCTCGAGCTCGAGGGCGACGCCGACTTCATGGGCGAGATGCTGGCGCCGTACGTCGAGCGCGGCGCCGACGTGGCCTTCGTCGAGCTGGCCGCGGACCTCGACACGCGCCTGAGCCGCAACCGCACCGAGCACCGGCTGGCCGAGAAGCGCTCCAAGCGCGACGTGGACTGGTCCGACGGCAACGTCCGCGACCTGGAGCACCACGTCATGAGCACCGGACCAGGGATCGACGGCCCCGGGACGCGACTGCTGGCCGGTCACCGGCACCTGCGCCTGGACAACACCGAGCTGCCCGCCGACGACGCGGCCGAGACGATCCTGCGCTGGCTGGGCTGAGCGATTGGCCGAGAGGTCACTTCGCGCTCGACACGGCGCGGGAACCCCGTGGGAACCGGCCTCTCAGCCCTTCTCGGATCCGGCGTTGGCACCGGTGACGAAGTAGCGCTGGAACAGCACGAAGACCAGGGCGACAGGGATCGTCATCACCAGCGCTGCCGCCATCGAGATGGGGTACTGCTTGCCGGAGCCGAGCTGTCCGCTGGTCAGCGTCGCCACACCCTTGGTCAGCGTGTAGAGATCGGTGTCCTGGGAGGCGACGATGAAGTGCGGCAGCTCGTTCCACGAGCCCTGGAAGGACAGGATCGTCAACGTGATCAGGGCAGGGCGGGCCATCGGCAGCACGATCGACCAGAAGATCCGGAAGGTGCCGGCGCCGTCGACGCGGGCGGCCTCCTCGACGGAGAGCGGGATGTTCTCGAAGAACTGCTTCATGATGAACACGCCCGCGGCGTCGACGAGGAGCGGGATCACCAGCGCCTGGTAGGTGTCGTAGATCTGCAGCTGGTTGAGCACCAGGAACTTCGGGATCAGCAAGATCACGCCGGGTACGGCGAGCACGGCGAGGATCGCGGTGAAGACCGCTTCCCGGCCCACGAACTTGATCCGGGCCAGGGCGTAGCCGGCCAGTGAGTCCAGGAACACCCGGCCGGCGGTGACCAGCACGGTGACCACGACGGAGTTGCCGAACCACAGCGGGAAGTCGGTGCGGAAGAGCCGCTCGAACGCCGCCGTGGTGCCGCCGTCGGGAATGAGCGAGAGCGGGTCACCGACCGCGTCGGGGCTGGTCTTGAACGACGTCGCGATCTGGATGAAGAACGGGTAGAGGTAGATCAGCGAGAAGAACACCAGCACCGCGTAGCCGAGGAACAGCCCGAGTGCCGTGCCGTTGCCGATCCGTTTGCCGCGTGGCGGGCCGGACTGCCGCGGCGTGCTGTCGGTGCCGGTGCCGGGGGTCGTGGACGTCGTGCTCATCGCTCGTCTCCTTCGGCGAGGGCCCGCTTGCGGTGCTTCTCCCGGGCCTTGGTGGCCCGCCTCTCGGCGATCGCGTCCTTGTCGCGGAACAACCACCGCTGTGCCCCGGTGAGCACGAAGATGATCCCGAACAGCACGAAGGCCATCGCGGCGGCGACGCCCCAGTCCTGGCCCTCGAAGGCGTAGAAGTAGGAGAGGTACGCCGGCGTCGAGGTGGTCTTGCTCGGCCCGCCCGACGTCATCACGAACACCTGGTCGAAGACCTGCCAGGTGCCGATGAGGCCGAGCGTCAGCACCAGCAGCAGCGTCGGGCGCAGGTGCGGCAGCGTCACCGCCTTGAACGACTGCCAGCGGTTGGCCCCGTCGATGCGCGCGGCCTCCTCCACGGCAGTCGGCAGGTCCTGGAGCGCCGCGAGGAACATCAGCATGAAGGTCCCGGTCGTCGTCCAGACGACGAGGATGATGACGACCGAGAGCGCCACGCTGGGTCCGGAGAGCCAGTCCCACCACGTCAGGCTCAGCAGGGAGTTGTCGGTCAGCGCGGCGGGTGGCGAGCCGATGTCCCACACGCCGACCTTGTCACCGAGCAGGTGCAGCAGCCCGCGTGCGTCGGCGAACCAGGTCGGCCCGTTGATCCCGACGTAGCCGAGCAGCGTGTTGACCGCGCCGGAGCCGGTGAAGAGGAACAGGAACGTCAGGCTGATCGCGACCGAGCTGGTGACCGAGGGGAAGTAGAAGGCGCTGCGGAAGAAGCCGCGGGCCTTGAGCAGCTGCTGGTTGAGGACCACCGCGAGCATCAGCGCCAGCACGGTCTGTGCCGGCACGACGAGCAGCACGTAGTAGAAGTTGTTGCGCAGCGAGGTCATGAAGTCCTGCCGGGTCAGGCCCGGCTCGGCGAACAGCTGCTGGTAGTTGTCCAGCCCGATGAAGGACGCGCTGCTCGAGAACGGGCTGCCCTTGCCCGACCAGTCGGTGAAGGACACCCACAGGGCCATCAGGATCGGCACCAGGAGGAACACCCCGAGCACGAGGACGGTGGGCGCGACGAAGAGCCAACCGGTCAGGTTGAGGCTGCCTCGTCGCCAGCCCCCGGTCGGGCCGGCCGGTCCTGGGTCCGTCTGCTGACCGATGGAGGGGGAGGTCTCGGTCGCGCTCATCTCACTTCCCGGCAGCCTCGGCGTTGGTCTGGAACGAGTCGAGGATCTTGGTCACGTCGGCCGTCTCGAGCTGCTCGATCTGGGAGTCGAGGTCGGCCAGCGGCGCGGCCATGTCGGGCAGGTTGACCGGCCCCTGGCCGTAGTCCCCACCGGCGATGAAGGGTGCGTCCTCGGGGAACTGGTCGACGTAGTCGGCCTGCGCGGACTCGCGGCTCGGCATCACGCCGAACGCGTCGGCGAAGGCGAGCTGCTGGTCCGGAGTGGTGAGGGCGTCGACCAGGTCGACCGCGGCCTCCTGGTTCTCCGACTCCGCGGAGATCCCCCAGCACTGGGTGAACAGCAGGGTGCCCTTGCCGGCCGGTCCCTCGGGGAGCTCGGCGACGGTGTAGTCGACGTCGGGGTAGTCGTTCTCCATCGCCCCGCGGATCCAGTTGCCCTCCATGGTCATCGCGGCTCGCTCGGTGCCGAACGCCTCGCCGCCCCACCCGGAGTCGACGGCGGCCGGGAAGGCCGCGTTGCCGCTCTTGAGGAGGTCCTGGACGTACTGCAGCGCCTCGACGTTCGACTCGCTGTCGGCGGTGACCTCACCGCTCTCGCTGTCGATCCAGAAGCCGCCGTTCTCGACGAGGAAGGCGCCGGCGCGGTCGCGACCCGGCCCGATCGCAAGGCCCACCTGGTCGTCGGTGGTGAGCGTGGCGGCGACGTCGGCGAGCTCGTCCCAGGTGGTCGGGATGTCGGCGTCGGTGAGGCCTGCGTCCTCCCACGACTCGGTGTTGATCTGGAGGGCGAGGGTGGAGAAGTCCTTGGGCACGCAGTACTCGGTGCCGTCCAGGGTGAAGGTCTCGCGCAGCGAGGGGTAGAAGTCGTCGACGTCCGCGACCTGCTCGGCGTAGGGGTAGAGGTTGTCGTTGACGGCGTAGTCGGGGAACAGGCTGGCGTCGAGGTAGAAGATGTCGGGCGGGTTGCCACCGGCGAAGCCCTGGGAGAGCTGCTGGGCCATGTCCTGGGCGACGGTCACCTCGACCTCGTTGCCGCTCTCCTCGGCCCACGCGTCGGCGGCCGCCTGGACCGCCTCGGTCTCCGCGTCACCGCTGGAGGCGATCAGCATCTGCAGCTGCGCGGGACCGTCGCCGGAGGTCGCGGCCTCGTCGCCGTTGCCGCCCTCCTCCTCGAAGCCGCCGCCACCACCGCACGCGGCGAGCACCGCCGCGGAGGTCAGTGCGAGCGCGGCGAGGCCCGCGCGGCGGCGGGCGGGTCGGGGGCCCGTTCCAGGGCCTGGCCGGTGGTCACGGGGACTGCCGAGGGGACTGGTCATGAGGTGCACTCCTTGGTTTCCGAGGTTCCGCGGTGAGGTGGACGGGTCAGCTGGACGGGGTGGGGAGGACGGTGGTCAGCCGGGGACGCTGAGGGTGGGGGCGAGCAGGACGCCGCGTGCGGCGGGGTCCCCGCCGGCGAGCCGCGGCAGGAGCAGGTCGAGACACGCGTGTGCCGCCTGCCGGATCGGCTGGGCCACGCTGGCCAGGCCGAGCGCGGTCGCCACCGGGGTGGCGTCGAAGCCGACGAGCAGCGGGCGCGCGGCGGGCGGCAGTGACTGGGCGGCGCGGTGGGCACCGAAGGCGAGGGTGTCGCTGACACAGACGATCGCGTCCGGCGGCTCGGGCAGGGCGAGGAGTCGAGCCGCGGCGGCCTCACCGCCGTCGGCGTGGTTGAGCGCGGCGTCCTCGAGCCGGTCACCGGTGACCCGCTCGGCGTCCAGCGCCTCGGTCCAGCCGCGGCGACGGTCCGAGCCGGTGCCCCCGTCCTCGGGCCACCCCAGGAATGCGATCCGGCGGGCCCCGCGGTCCAGTGCATGCCGCACCGCCAGCGCCGTGCCGGCGGCACCGTCGACGTCGACCCAGTCGTGCGGCGCCTGGTCGTGTCCCCACGGCCGCCCGAAGGCGCAGAAGGTGAGCCCGTGCGCGGCCAGGTGGGTGGGGCGCGCGTCGGTCGCGTTGGTCGCGGTCAGGACGAGCGCGTCCGCGGCGCGGCTGTGCAGCAGGTCTTCGACGAGGGTCAGCTCGGTGGCCTCGTCGGGCTGGGCGGGGTAGAGCAGGACGCGGATCCCGCTGCGGTGACCGGCCTCGGCGAGCCCGTGGAAGAAGGTGTCGAGGACGAGCCCGGAGATGCCGTCCTGCTGGGGGTCGGCCCGGACCGCGATGGCGTGCGCCCGCCGGGTGGCGAGCTGGCGGGCCGGCAGCGAGGGCCGGTAGCCCGACGTGCGGACCGCCGCGAGCACCTTGTCGCGGGTTGCGGCGGCGAGCCGGTCGGGGTGGTGCAAGGCATTGGAGACCGTCTGCCGGGAGACCCCGGCGAGCGCGGCGACGGAGTCCAGGGTCGGCGGTAGCGCGGGCATCGGACCTCCTTCCGCGGGCGGGGACTAGCGGGGAGCCGCTGCATCCCCTAGGGTTTTGAGCGCTCAAACTTGAGCGCTCAAAATGTAGCGCCGATCACACCTCCCGGACAAGAGTGGGTTCCATGACTCCCCCGACCAGCGCACCCGAGTCGTACGCCGCCCAGCCCGACGGGACCGACGAGGCTCCTGAGCCCCTGCGGCAGCCCTGGCTGCACGACCTGACCCTGGTGCTGGCCGCGCCGACCCAGGTCTGGTCCGGCGTCGACGGCCAGCTCCGGCCGGGCGGCATGCACGGCGTGCTGCATGCGGACCGGAGGTTGCTCGACCGACTGGTCCTCGTCGTCGACGGGCAGGAGCCTGAGCCGGTCGCGCAGCACGACGCCGGTGGCGACGGCCACGTCTTCGTCGCGGTGCCCCGCCACCTCGGCGACCCGGGCCCGGATCCCACCGTCCGGGTCACGCGCCACCGCGAGGTCGAGCCCGGTCTCGTGCGGGAGCGGGTCACCCTCACCTCCACCGCCCGTGCCGCGGTCGCGTGCACCCTGACGCTGCGCCTGGGTGCCGACCTTGCCGCGATGGACGACATCAAGGCCGGCGAGCCCCTTCCCGGGGTCGCGCCGAGCCACCTCGGCGGCGGCGAGGTGTGCTGGCAGCGGGACGGCTTCCGCGGCGTCGTGCGGGCCCACGGCGCCGACCTGCGCGCCGCCGCCGACGGCGTCGGCACCGAGGTGAGCTGGGCGGTGCACGTCGAGCCCGGCACCTCGGCGACCCGCGAGCTGCTCGTGACCCTCGAGGACACGGCGGCCGTCGTGACCACGCCCGACCGGTCGGCCGCGTGGGCGCGACCGGTCGTCACCAGCGCCGACCGTCGGCTCGCGCCGGTGCTCGACCGGGCCCTCGCCGACCTGCGGCTGCTGCGGCTGGCCATGGTGGAGGCGCCCGGTGAGGAGTTCCTCGGTGCCGGCGTCCCCTGGTTCCTCACCCTCTTCGGGCGCGACAGCCTCTGGGCCGCGCGGATGCTGCTGCCGGTCTCCACCGACCTGGCCGGCTCGACCCTGCGCGTGCTGGCCTCGCGCCAGGGCGTCCAGCACGATCCGGCCACGGGCGAGCAGCCGGGCAAGATCCTGCACGAGGTGCGCGGCCAGTCCTTCGACATCCGCGACGAGGCCCGCGACTTCTCGCTGCCGCCGGTCTACTACGGCACCATCGATGCGACCCCGCTGTGGGCGGTGACCCTCCACGACGCGTGGCGGTGGGGGCTGCCGGCCGAGCAGGTCGAGCCGCTGCTGCCCGCGCTGGAGCGCGCGCTCACCTGGCAGGTCGAGCACGGCGACGCCGACGGCGACCACCTGCTGGAGTACCACGACGAGTCCGGCCAGGGACTCTCCAACCAGGGCTGGAAGGACTCCGGCGATGCGGTACGGCGGATCGACGGCTCCCTGGCCGGCGGGCCGGTGGCGCTGTGCGAGGTGCAGGGCTATGCCTACGCGGCAGCGATGCGGGGCGCGGACCTGCTCGAGGCCTTCGGCGTCAATGGCACGGACCGGTGGCGTGAGTGGGCGGCAAGCCTGCAGGAGCGTTTCCGGTCGCGCTTCTGGGTCGAGGACGCCCGCGGCCCGTTCCCGGCGATCGCCCTCGACGGTGACAAGCGACCGGTGGTGTCGCTGACCAGCAACATCGGCCACCTGCTCGGCACCGGCCTCCTCGACGACGCCGAGGTGGACGCGGTGGCCCGCCGGCTGGTGCTGCCCGACATGCTGTCCGGCTTCGGCATCCGCACGATGTCGCGTGATGCGGCCGGCTACTCCGCGACCGGCTACCACGTCGGCTCGGTGTGGCCGCACGACACCGCGATCTGCCTGGCCGGGCTCGCCGCCGAGGGCCGGCCCGAAGCGGCACCGGTGGGGGAGGCGTTGCTGGCGGCGCTGCACGCCTTCGACGGTCGGCCGCCCGAGCTCTTCGCCGGCGACGCGCGCAGCGACCACCCGGTGCCGATCCCCTACCCGGCGGCGTGCCGGCCACAGGCCTGGTCGGCCGCGGCCGCGGTCTCGCTGGTGGCGTCGCTGACCGGCCTGCGCGCCGACGTACCAGGCGACACCGTGACGGTCACGCCGGCAACACCCTGGCCACTGGGCGACACCCGCATCGAGGGGCTACGTGCAGGCGTTCGCGACCTGGGCCTGGTGGTCGTCGACGACGGCACGGCGACGCTCACCTGGTGAGGGAAGAGCCTGGACAGCCGGTAGCCTCAAGGCTTGTCCCGGTGCCGGCATGCCCGGTCGCCCTCGACGACTCGAACACCACCGCAGGAGCCCGAGCGATGCCCACCCCCCGACGCGACCACGGCACCGTGCCCTACACGTTCTCGATCGTCGGGGTGCAGAAGGCCGGCACGTCGACGCTGATGGCGATGATCCACCGGCACCGCCAGGTGGCCCGGTCGCCGCGCAAGGAGCTGCACTACTTCGATGACGAGACGCGCGACTGGAGCGACCCGGACCACTCCGACTACGTGTGCCCCAAGGGCCGCAAGGCCCACGTGGCCGCGGGTGACTCCACTCCGCTCTACATCTTCTGGCCGCAGGCCCTGCGGCGGATGCACGACCACAACCCCGACATGCGCCTGATCGCCAGCTATCGCGATCCGCTCGAGCGGGTCTTCTCCCAGTGGTCGATGAACCGTGGCCGGCGACCCGGGCGGACTGCGGACTGGCCCGACTACATCCGCGAGGTCCGGCCGGCGTCGCTGCCCGAGGAGCTGCCGAGCGGTGACCTCCTCGACCGCTACCCGGCCGCGAGCGGTGTGGTGCGTGGTTTCTACGGCGAGCAGCTCGAGCGGGGCCTGGACATCTTCCCCCGGGAGCAGTGGCTGCTGCTGGACTTCCGGACCATGCTCGCCGACCACGTCGCCACCATGAACCGGGTCACCGAACACCTCGGGATCAAGCCGTTCAAGGATGATCCCAAGCTGCTGCACAAGATGGGCGTGCCGCCGCTGGTCGAGGGCACCGCGCCGACGGGGGCCGACCTCCAGGGGCTGGCCGAGCTGTACGCCGACGACCTGGCGACGTTCGAGCGGCTGTCCGGACTCGACGTGTCGGCCTGGCCGACCCGACGCATCCTCGACGGCGACCTGGACCCGACCGATCTGGCCGACAAGCTCGGTCGCAAGGTCGCCCCGCAGGAGTAGGGCGCGGGAGGCTCAGCCGAGCAGCGCGAGGTCGTCGGCGTCGAGCTCGAGGTGGACCGCGGCGGCGGAGTCGGCCACCGACTCGGGCCGGCTTGCCCCCGGGATCGGGATGATCGTGTCGGAGAGGGTCAGCTCCCAGGCCAGGCAGACCTGCTGCGGGCTGACCCCGTGCTTGTCCGCGACCGTGCCGAAGGCCGCCCAGGCATCCCCGAGGTCGGCCGCCTTCGACATCCCGCCGAGCGGGCTCCAGGCCAGGAACGCGAGCCCGAGCTCGGCGCACAGATCGATCTCGGGCTGCGAGGATCGGAAGGCGGGCGAGAACTGGTTCTGCACCGCGACCAGTCCGTCACCGAGGATGTCGTGGGCGAGCCGGATCTGGTCGGGGTCGGCGTTGGAGAGGCCGGCGGTGGCGATCAGGCCCTCGTCGAGGAGCAGCTTGAGGCCGCCGATCGTCTCGGCGTAGTCGACGGAGGGGTCGGGGCGGTGGTGCTGGTAGAGCGCGATCTGCTCGACCCCCAGTCGCTCGATCGAGTCCAGGCACGCTCGCCGCAGGTAGGCAGGCGTCCCGTCGAGCTCCCAGTCGGTGCCGCGCCGGGTGTGCCCGCCCTTGGTGGCGACCAGGACGTCGTCCGGGCCGGCGCCGTACGCCGTGAGCGCCTTGGCGACGAGCACCTCGTTGTGCCCGAAGGTCGCTTCGTCGGGGGAGTAGGCGTCCGCCGTGTCGACGAGCGTCACCCCCTCGTCGAGGGCGCGGCGGATGGTGACGAGAGCGCGTTCCTCGTCGTTGTGCTCGCGCACCGACATGGGCATGGCGCCGAGTCCGAGAGCGCTGACGGGACGGTCGCCGATCTGTCGCTGCTGCATGGGACCACCCTACGAACCGATGGTGAACCGGGCGGTCAGCCGTCGTGGAGCCGGTCGAGCACCAAGCGGAGCGGCGGCCAGGCCGAGCGTCCGCGCCGGGTGACGGCGTAGGACCGCAGGCGTACGTCGGGGTCACGCAACGGCAGCAGCCGCACCCCGCGTCGCACGGTGGTGCCGGCCGGGAGCAGGCCGACGCCGAGGCCGGCGACGACCAGGTCCTGCACGAGGTCGAGGCTGTCGACCCGATGGGCGACGTCGGGCTCGAAGCCGGCCAGCGACGCCACCGTGCGCACCACCTCCTCGTCGGCGGTGTTGCGCGAGTTGACCACCCAGGCCGCCTCCGCGAAACGGGCGAACACCTCCGGCGCCCGCGCGCCGCGCCGCGCCGGGCGCTCGGTCGCGGGCACGCCGAGGCTCCACGGCGCGGACCAGAGCGGGGTCGCCTCCAGGGTGCGGTCGAAGGCCGCCGGGGCGAGGTCGTAGTCGTAGGTGAGGGCCAGGTCGATGTCGTCGCTGGCGAGCAGGTCGTAGGCCTCCAATGGCTCGTGCTCGTGGATGAGCAGCCGGACGGCCGGGTGGGTGGTGGCCAGGTCTGCCAGCACCGGCATCAGCGAGCGTCGTACGGCGGTGGCGAAGCCGGCCACCCGCACCGTGCCCGCCGGGTCGGCGGCAGGGTCGAGGTCGAGCCGGGCCGCGTCGACCGCGGCCAGGATCCGCACCGCGTGGTCGGCGAGCCGACGTCCGGCCGGGGTGAGCCGCACCCGGCGGCCGTCGGGTTCGACGAGGGCCGTGCGCGCCTCGCGGGCGAGCGCGGCGATCTGCTGCGACACCGTCGAGGTCGTGGTGCCGAGCTCCTCGGCGACCTCGCGCATCGAGCCGAGGCGGGAGAGCTCGAGCAGCATCTCGAGGCGACGGACGTCCACCCCCCTGATTATCCAGGAATCACGAACGGTATGTCCACGATTCACACGTGGACGCAAACGATGTCGCTGTGGCGTCATGGAGCGATGACCACCACGACGACCCACTCCACCACCGCCGTGCCCGGCGGTGGGTCGCCCGCGCGTGCCGGCGCCTCGCTGGCGGTCGCCTCGATGCTGACCGTCCAGCTCGGTATCGCGGCGGCCGTCGGACTCTTCGACACCGTCGGTCCCGAGGGGGCCGCCTTCCTGCGGCTGGCCTGGGCCGGCGTGCTGCTGCTGGTGATCGTGCGGCCGCGGCGGGCAAGCTTCACCCGGGCGTCGTTCCTGGACTGTGTCGCGCTCGGGGTGGTCACGGCCGGGGTCACGATGCTGTTCATGGCCGCGGTGGAGAGGTTGCCGATGGGCACCGCCAGCGCGCTGGAGTTCCTCGGGCCGCTCGGGGTGGCGGTGTGGCGCAGCCACGGTCGCGGACGGACCTACGCGGGGCTGGCGGCCGTCGGCGTGCTGCTGCTCACCGAGCCGTGGCAGGGCGGCACCGACCTGGTCGGGGTCGGCTTCGCCCTCGCAGCGGCTGCCTGCTGGGCGGCCTACATCCTGCTGACCCAGAAGGTCGGCGACCGGGTCAGCGGTCTCGACGGGCTCGCGGTCTCCATGCCCGTGGCAGGACTGGTGGGCACGCTCGTCGCCGGCCCCTCGGTCTTCGGCGACCTCACCTGGCAGATCGTCGTCGCCGGCATCGGTCTGGCCGTGCTGCTGCCCGTCGTGCCCTTCAGTCTCGAGATGCTCGCGCTGCGGCGGTTGACGACCGCGGCCTTCGGGACGCTTGATGGCCTTGGAGCCCGCGTTCGCCGTCCTGGTCGGGCTGGCGGTGCTGCGGCAGGTCCCCGGCGTGCTGCCGCTGGTCGGGATCGTGCTGGTGGTGCTGGCCGGGATCGGCGCGGAGCGCACGGGCGGTCGCGCCGACTGATCTGGTTGGCTGACCGGATGGACGTGATCCGCACCCCCGACGACAGGTTCTCCGTGTTGCCAGGCTTCGACCACGAGCCGCGCTACGTCGAGGTGCCCGACGACGACGGCGGCACCGTGCGGATGGCCTACGTCGACGCCGGGCCGGCCGACGGGCCGGTCGCCCTGCTGCTGCACGGCGAGCCGTCCTGGTCGTTCCTCTACCGCGACGTGATCAGCGTCCTCACCGAGGCCGGGGTGCGCAGCGTCGCGCCCGACCTCATCGGCTTCGGGCGCTCCGACAAGCCGGTGGAGCAGTCCGACCACAGCTTCGCCCGCCACGTCGCCTGGGTGAGCGCCCTGGTGGCGGCTCTCGACCTGCAGGAGATCACCCTGGTCGGGCAGGACTGGGGCGGGCTGATCGGCTTGCGCCTCGTCGCCGAGGAGCCAGACCGGTTCGCCCGTGTGGTCGCGGCCAACACCGGGCTCCCCACCGGCGACCACCCGATGCCCGATGTGTGGTGGGCCTTCCGCAACGCCGTGCAGTCCGCCGAGCATCTCGACGTCGCGCGCCTCGTGCAAGCCGGCTGCCGGACCGCCCTGTCGCCCGCCGTGCTGGCGGCGTACGACGCACCCTTCGCCGGCGAGGCCGCCATGGCCGGACCGCGGGTGATGCCCACGCTGGTGCCGACCAGCCCGGACGACCCGGCCACGGCGGCCAACCGGCGTGCGTGGGACGCCCTGACCCGCTGGGACAAGCCGTTCCTGTGCGCCTTCAGCGACGGTGACCCCATCACCGGTGGGATGGCCCCGATCCTCCGGCGTGCCGTCCCCGGCGCACACGGGCGCGAGCACCCGGTCGTGACCGGGGCCGGCCACTTCCTCCAGGAGGACGCCGGCCGTCGCCTGGGCGAGATCGTCGCCGACTTCGTCGACGCCGGTCCAGGCACGTCTCAACAGGAGTGGGGTCGGGGTGGTTGAGTGGGCGCCATGGACGACCAGGCCGCACTCGAGGAGCTGACCGCCGCACTGCCCGACGGGGTGGTGATCACAGACCCCGACGCGATGGAGAAGTATCGTCGCGACTGGTCCAAGGACGCCTCGGCCGGCACCCCGGCGGCGGTGGTCCGCGCCGAGGACGCCGGGCAGGTGCAGACCGCCGTGCGGTGGGCGGCCGCACACCGGGTTCCGGTGGTCCCCCGGGGAGCGGGCAGCGGGCTCAGCGGCGGCTCGTCGGCCGTCGACGGCGGGCTGGTGCTGGCGCTGGAGCGGATGGACACCATCGAGATCGACACCGAGTGCCAGGTGGCGGTGGTGGAGCCGGGCGCGTTCAACGCCGCGGTGAAGAAGGCCGCCGGCGAGCACGGCCTCTGGTACCCGCCGGACCCCTCGTCCTTCGAGATCTGCTCCATCGGCGGCAACGTCGCCACCAATGCGGGTGGTCTGTGCTGCGTGAAGTACGGCGTCACCACCGACTACGTCCTCGGCCTCGACGTGGTGCTCGCCGACGGCACCCTGATCACCTTGGGCGGCAAGCGGATCAAGGACGTCGCCGGGCTCTCGCTGATGAAGCTCTTCGTCGGCAGCGAGGGCACGCTGGGCATCGTCACCCGCGCGATCCTGCGGCTGGTGCCGGCGCAGGCGGCGCGCTCCACGATGGTCGCGTCGTTCCCGACCGTCGACGCGGCGGCGCATGCTGTCGTCGCGGTGCGACGCTCCCTCCGGCCCTCGATGCTCGAGCTGATGGACCGGGCCTCGATCAACGCCGTCGAGGACTTCCGGGCGATGGGGCTCGACCGGGAGGCCGGAGCTCTCCTCGTGGCGCAGTCCGACTCCCCCGGTGTCGCCCGCACCGACGAGGTCGAGCTGATGCGGAGCGCCTGCTCGGAGGCCGGAGCAACCGAGGTCTTCGTCACCGATGACGCCGACGAGGGCGAGATGTTCGTGGAGGCCCGGCGCATCGCGTTCCCGGCGATCGAGCGGTGGGGCTCACTGCTCCTCGAGGACGTCGGCGTACCCGTCCCGCTGCTGCCGCGCCTCCTCGCCGCGATCGACGAGGTGGCCGCGGCCTACGAGGTGCGGATCCCGGTGGTGGCCCACGCCGGCGACGGCAACACCCACCCGATCATCGTCTACGACCCGGCCGACCCCGACTCGGAGAAGCGGGCGCGGGAGGCCTTCGCCGAGGTGATGCAGCGGGCGATCGACCTCGGCGGCACCATCACCGGTGAGCACGGTGTCGGGCGTGCGAAGAAGCACGCACTGCCGTCCCAGCTCGGGCCGGACGTGATGGCGCTGACCCGGCGGATCAAGGACGCGCTCGACCCCGAGGGCATCCTCAACCCGGGTGCGTTGCTGTAGCCGAGCTGCCGGCGAGGCTCAGGGCAGGGTGAGCGTGGCGCGGACCATGTTGTGGTCCGACGGGATCACGCCGTTGACCTGCCAGCTGCCGGGGTCGTAGTCGACGACCACCTTGTACTCGCGCACCGGCAGCTCGTTGCTGGCGAAGACCCAGTCGATGTTGTTGCCGGGCTTGTCGGGCTTCTCGTAGAAGCTCCACGAGCGCACGTCGCGGTTGAGGTGGTTGGCGGTGTTCATCCAGGAGTTGACGGTGCTCTCGGCCCGTCGGTTGACCAGGAGGTGCTCACCGGCGTTCTGGCCGAGCGTGTCGCCGTACCCGGCCGACTTCATCGCGGGCAGGAAGCGCTTGGCCAGCGGGGCGTGCTTGTGGGTGTTGAAGTCGCCCGTGGCCACGACCGGGAGGTTGCCCTTGAGCTTGTTGATCTTCTTGATCATCTGCTTCCACTGCCGCCCTCGGGCGCCCTCGTCCTTGGGGGCGAGGTGGGTGGTGGTGAAGAGGAACTCCTGGCCGCCGGAGAGGCTCCGCAGCACCGCCCAGGCGAGGTAGTTCGGGCTGGTCGACCCCGTCTGCGCGCGGTACTTCAGCATGCCCTGCCTGACCAGCGCCAGGGTGCGCGTGTTGTAGAGGATCCGCTCGGCGTGCGAGGCGCCGCGGTTCTTCTTCTTGCACCGGTAGGTGGTGCTGGGCTTCTTGCAGTTGAAGGCGTAGGAGTTGGTCAACGCGAAGCTGCCACCGGCAGCGTTCAGGCCGGCCCGCAGGTCCTGGAACTGGTTCTTGCCCGTCACGAGCCGGGACTTGAACGCCTTGCTGGGGTTGACCTCCTGGACACCGAGCACGTCGAGGCTCTCGCCGACGACGTTGGCGACGATGCCGGCACGTCGCTCCCGCCAGGGGCGCTCCTCGCCGGCGGACTTGTCCAGGCTCACGCTGCGGACGTTGTAGGTCGCCACCCGGATGTCGACCGACACGCGAGATGCGGCGGCGGCCTCCTCGGCCGGCACGGTCGTGACGGTCAGACCACCGGCGACTCCCAGGGCGACAACAGCGGCGACAGATTTTCCGAAACGCATAGGTCCTACGTCCTCCCAGACGTGCGTGGGGGCGCGCCCGCGCCTCCCCAGTAGTTCCCCGACTCTCAGGTAGTTATCGGCATCGAGGACCCAGACCTGAACCCCTTCACCCCGCTCGGTGGGTCACCCCCGCCTCACGACAGGGTCCGTTTGGGCTAGTTTCGGAGGCATGTCAGCACTCCACGAACGCCATCTCTTCGGCCCCGGGCCCTCCAACCCCTACCCCGAGGCGACGGCCGCGCTGGCGCTGCCGCTGCTCGGCCACCTCGACCCCGAGTTCCTCCGGATCATGGACGAGACCTGCGACCGTCTCCGGGCCGTGTGGGGCACCACCAACGCCCGCACGCTGCCGATCAGCGCGACCGGCTCGGCCGGGATGGAGGCGGCCTTCGTCAACACGGTGTCGGACGGCGACGTGGTCGTGGTCGCGGTCAACGGCCTCTTCGGCCAGCGGATGTGCGACGTGGCCTCGCGCTGCGGTGCCGAGGTCGTGCCGGTCGAGCACGAGTGGGGGACACCGGTCGACGTCGAGCGGGTGCTGGCGGCGCACCCCTCCCCCCAGGTGATCGCCGCGGTGCACGCCGAGACCTCCACGGGAGTGCGCTCGGACATCGCCGCCCTCGGCGCCGGCAAGGGCGACGCGTTGCTGGTCACCGACGCGGTCACCTCGATCGGCGGCATCGAGCTGAGGGCGGACGACTGGGGCGTCGACGTCGGCTACGCCGGCACCCAGAAGTGTCTCGGCGTCGCCCCGGGGCTGGCGCCGTTCACGATCAACGACCGCGCGTTCGAGCGCCGGGTGGAGAAGCCCCGCTCGTGGTACCTCGACCTCGGTCTGCTCGGCGGGTACGTCGGCGAGGCCAGCGGCTCCGGCGGCCGGACCTACCACCACACCGCCCCGACCGCGATGGTCGTCAGCCTGCACGCCGGCCTCGGTCGGATCCTCGAGGAGGGGCTCGAGCAGGTCTGGTCCCGGCACGAGGAGGCCGGTCGGCTGCTCCAGGACGGGCTGGAGGAGCGCGGCCTCGAGCTGTTCGCCGAGAAGGGCTCACGGCTCCCCGAGCTGACGACGGTCAAGGTGCCCGAAGGCGTCGACTCCGCCGACGTGCGACGCCGTCTGCTGGAGCGCTACGACCTCGAGATCGGCGCAGGGGCCGGTGCCTACGCGTCGACGGTGTGGCGCATCGGACTGATGGGGCGCAACGCCCGCCCGGACGCCGCCGTCCTCGTCCTCGGCGCCCTCGACGAGGTGCTGGCCGAGGTCGGTCGGAAGGACTGAGACCGGTGCCGCTGCGTTCGGAGTCCCTCACCGTTCCGGGCCTGGTGCTTGTCGAGCACGAGCTCGAGGTGCCGGTCGACCACGACGACCCGGGCCGGGGAACGCTCACCGTGTTCGCCCGCGAGGTCGCCGATCCCGGCGGGCGGGACCGGCCGTTCCTGGTCTACCTCCAGGGCGGACCCGGCCAGGAGGCCCCGCGCCCCACGCGGCAGCCGACCGCACCCGCGTGGCTGGACCGAGCCCTGCAGGACTTCCGCGTGCTGATGGTCGACCAGCGCGGCACCGGTCGGTCCACGCCCGTGGGAACACTGCCCGGCCTGACCGCGCGGCAGCAGGCCGACTACCTCGTCCACTTCCGCGCCGATGCGATCGTGCGCGACTGCGAGGCGTTGCGGGTGGCGCTGGGGGTGGAGCGGTGGAGCGTGCTCGGCCAGTCCTTCGGCGGCTTCTGCGCGCTCACCTACCTCTCCGCCGCCCCCGGGTCGCTGCGGGAGGTGCTCGTTCACCGGTGGTGTGCCGCCAGTGGGTCGGCCGGTCGACGAGGTCTACGCCACGACGTACGACACGATGCGCGAGCGCAACGCCCGGTACCACCGCACCTACCCCGGGGACCGTGACCGGCTGCGGGCGGTGCTCGGCCGGTGCGCGGCGGGGGAGGTCGTGCTTCCTGGCGGCGATGCGGTGACCCCGCGGTGGTTCCGCCAGGTCGGCAACATGCTCGGGATGAGCGACGGCGCCGCCCACCTGCACTACCTTCTCGAGCGCGATCCGTCCTCGCCGGCCTTCGCCCACGACCTGGCCGCCTCGTTGCCCTTCGTGCACCGCAACCCGTTGTACGTCGTGGTCCACGAGGCCTGCTACGCCGATGGTGGGGCCACCCGCTGGTCGGCCGAGCGGATGCTTCCCGACGACTTCCGCGCCGACGACACGCTGCTCACCGGCGAGCACGTCTTCTCCTCCGTCTTCGAGGACGACAGCGCGCTGCGCCCGCTGCGCGAGGCGGCGGATCTGCTCGCCGAGCACACGTGGCCGCGCCTCTACGACCCCGACACGCTGGCCGCGGTCGACGTACCCGCCGCTGCCGCGGTCTACGCCGACGACCCCTACGTCGACCGCGCCTACTCCCTCGAGACCTGTGCGCTGGTGCCGGGCCTGCGGCCCTGGGTGACCAACGAGTACGAGCACAACGGCTTGCGGGTGGGCGGCGACAAGGTGCTCGACCGTCTCCTCGGGATGGCGCGCGGCAGCCACTGAGGTTGCAGGACGGCGTGGACCGACCGGCCCGGATCTGCCGGGCTACGGCTTGGCGACCTCCTCGGCGGCCACGTCGCAGATGTCCTTGTCCTCGAGCGGGTGGTGGCCGACCGCCTTGACCGTGCGGAAGCGCAGCGATCGCCCGCCCGGCTCGCGGTCCCCACGGGTGTCGAAGAGATTCGTGAACGTGAGCTGACCGCCGTTCCAGTAGAGCAGCGCTCCGGTCTCGTCGCGGATCACGTCGCCTCCGGTCTGGGTGGAGGTGAACAAGAAGATGGGCCCCTTCAGGCCGCGGTCGGGCACCAGCCGCCGGGGCACCTCGGACTTGCGCACGCGGGCGGCTGAGATCTCCTCGAAGACGTCCTTGCCCGTGATGGTGAACAGCACCTCACCGGTCGACAGGTCGGTCCAGGTCTCCTCGAAACGGGTCCGCTGCTTGGTGAAGAAGGCCTGCCGGCCGCTGCCGAGCACGTGGCGGGTGGAGTAGACGCCGGACGCCTCGTAGTGGACCTCGAGGTCGAGTCCCGCACACTCGGGGTCGAACTCCCCGGAGTCGTCGAAGGGGGTGGGCTTCTCGTAGTAGGGGCCGGGCCGCAGCGGCGCCGCGGCATGGGCCGGGAGTGCGGAGAGTGGCAGCGTGGCCGCCAGCACGGCGGCGACGGCGACAGCACCGGTCCGCAGGAAGGAGACGGGGGCAGGCCGCAGACGACTCATGGATCCTCCTCGGGACCGGGTTCCCACCACCCTTCTCCGCGCCCTCTGGACCGCCAACCCCCAGTTCGGGGGGTTTCAGGTGTCCGCCCGGGCCACGCCGAGCGCACTTTTCGCCATGTTCGCCAGCATTGTGCGCATCTCGGCCTCGGGAAGCATCGCGCTGTGCGGAGTGGAGTTGATCAGCCCGAAACACGCGTGCGCCCGTGCCCGCGCCTCGGCCGGGGAGAGCGACGGCGAGACCTCGCGCAGGCGACCGGCCCAGAGGTCGACGTAGCGCCGCTGGAGTGATCGCACCTGTTCGCGGGCCTGGGGCGGCAGGGACGCCCAGTCGCGGTCCTGGACGACGATCAGCGGCTTGTTGTGCAGGGCGAACTCGACGTGCCAGTCCACCAGCGCGACCAGTGCCTGACGGGCTTCGGTCTCTCCACGGGAGCGCTCGCGGCCGACACGCAGCAGCTCCTCGCTGATGCTGACCAGCATCTCGGCCAGCATCGCGTCCTTGGACGGGAAGTGCTTGTAGAGCGCAGGTCCCGAGATCCCGCAGGCCGCTCCGAGATCGACGACGGAGACGCCGTGGAAGCCGCGCTCGGCGAAGAGGCGGGCCGCGGTGGCCAGGATCTCCTCGCGCCGGCTGGTCATGGACCGAGCGTAGCGGGATCGGTTAACGCTCACTCACCACCAAGCCGGGCCATTGACCGCACCCCGCACGCGGACGAGCATCGACATCGGTCTACAGAGACGAGGAAGACATGGAGACCGAGGCCCTCGTCGAGCACGTGTTCAGCGCACTGCTCGGCACCGTCGAGACGCTGGCGATCCATCTCGGCGACCAGCTCGGTACCTACGGCTACCTGCACGAGCACGGTCCCGCGACCGAGGCGGAGCTGGCGGTCGGCTGCGGTGTCAACGCCCGCTACGCGCGTGAGTGGCTCGAGCAGCAGACCGCGGCGAGGATGCTCACGGTCGACGACGCGGGGCTTCCCGCAGCCGAGCGTCGCTACACCCTCCCCGCCGAGCACGCCCCGGTGCTGGTCGACCGCGACAGCGTGGCCTTCCTCGCTCCGTTCGCGCGGATGGCTGGTGCGGCCGCTGCCCAGCTGCCGGCTCTGCTGAGTGCCTACCGCGACGGCGGAGGTGTCGCCTGGAGCACCTACGGAGCGACGATGCGCACCGGCCAGGCCGACGCGAACCGGCCCCTCTTCCTCGGCCCCCTCGGGACCGAGCTGCTCCCCTCGGTGCCTGATCTGGACGCGCGGCTGCGGGCCGGCGCCTCGGTCGCCGACATCGGCTGCGGTGACGGCTGGTCCTCCATCGGGATCGCCCGGGCCTATCCACAGGTGCGCGTGGACGGTTTCGACATCGACGCCGCCTCCGTCGAGCAGGCCCGGCGCAATGCGGCGGCGTACGACGTGGCCGACCGGGTGAGCTTCACGCTGGTCGACGGGTCGGCTGCGGAAGGGAGCGGCTACGACGTGGTGACCTTCTTCGAGTGTGTCCACGACATGCCCGACCCGGTCTCGGTGCTGGCAGGCGCCCGCCGCCTCGTCGCGGACGACGGCACGGTGGTCGTGATGGACGAGAAGGTCGCCGAGACCTTCGCCGGACCGGGCGACGAGGTCGAGCGGATGATGTACGGCTTCTCGCTGCTGGTCTGCCTGCCTGACGGGCTCTCCACCCCGGGCTCGGTGGGCACCGGGACGGTGATGCGGCCGAGCACGTTGGAGTCCTACGCGGTGTCGGCCGGCTTCAGCGCCCTGGAGGTGCTGCCGGTCGAGCACGACTTCTTCAGGTTCTACCGGTTGCTGCCCTGAGTCCGACGGTGGACGGGCTGGTTAACGATTGCTAACCTGAGGCCATGGCAACAGACATGCGCGGCCTCGTCGCTGATCTGCGCGAGCGGCTGGCGGTGGCCCGGCTCGGCGGCAGCGAGGCCGCCCGGTCCAAGCACCTCGACCGCGGCAAGCTGCTGGCTCGCGACCGGGTCGACCTCCTGCTCGACCCCGGCAGCCCGTTCCTCGAGCTGAGCCCGCTGGCCGCCACGGGGATGTACGGCTCCGGGCCGAGGAGTGATTCGGCGCGCCCCGCAGACGCCCGGCGGGATCAGGCACCCGACGCCGGCGCCCCCGACACGGTGCCCTCAGCCGGGATCGTCACCGGTATCGGTCAGGTCAACGGCCGACCCGTCGTGGTGGTCGCCAACGACGCCACGGTCAAGGGCGGCACCTACTACCCCGTGACGGTCAAGAAGCACCTGCGTGCCCAGGAGGTGGCCCGCGCCAACCGGCTGCCGTGTGTCTACCTCGTCGACAGCGGCGGTGCGTTCCTGCCGTTGCAGGACGAGGTGTTCCCGGACAAGGAGCACTTCGGTCGGATCTTCTTCAACCAGGCCAACCTGTCAGCGCAGGGCATCCCGCAGATCGCCGCGGTGATGGGCTCGTGCACCGCGGGCGGTGCCTACGTGCCGGCGATGTCGGACGAGACGGTCATCGTCAAGGAGCAGGGCACCATCTTCCTCGGCGGCCCGCCGTTGGTGAAGGCCGCCACGGGTGAGGTGGTCAGCGCCGAGGACCTCGGCGGCGGCGACGTGCACGCCCGCAAGTCCGGCGTGGTCGACCACCTCGCCGATGACGACGCCCACGCGCTGCGCATCGTGCGCAGCATCGTCGACACCTTCGGCCGCGACCACGCGCGCGCCGCCGGTGAGCCCACGCCGCACCCGGTGGAGGAGCCGATCGAGGACCCCGAGACGCTGTACGACGTCGTCCCCACCGACTCGCGCACGCCCTACGACGTCCGCGACGTGATCCGGCGCATCGTCGATGCCAGCCGCTTCCACGAGTTCAAGCAGCTCTACGGCGAGACGCTCGTGTGCGGCTTCGCCCGGATCTGGGGCCACGACGTCGGCATCGTGGCCAACAACGGCATCCTGTTCAGCGAGTCGTCGTTGAAGGGCGCCCACTTCATCGAGCTGTGCAACCAGCGCGGCATCCCGCTGGTGTTCCTGCAGAACATCACCGGCTTCATGGTCGGCCGGGAGTACGAGAACGGCGGCATCGCCCGCGACGGCGCCAAGCTGGTGACAGCGGTGGCCTGCTCGGTGGTGCCGAAGTTCACCGTGGTGATCGGGGGCTCGTTCGGGGCCGGCAACTACGGCATGTGCGGCCGCGCCTACGACCCGCGGTTCCTGTGGATGTGGCCCAACGCGCGGATCTCGGTGATGGGCGGCGAGCAAGCGGCGTCGGTGCTGGCCACGGTGCGCCGTGACGGTCTGGAGGCCCGCGGCGAGGAGTGGCCGGCCGAGGACGAGGAGGCCTTCAAGGCCCCGATCCGCGACACCTACGAGCAGCAGGGCTCGCCGTACTACTCCACCGCCCGGCTCTGGGACGACGGTGTGATCGACCCGGTCGACACCCGCCGGGTGCTCGGCATGGGCCTCGCGGCCGCCGCGCACGCACCGGTGCCCGCACCCTCCTACGGCATCTTCAGGATGTGAGTCAGTTGTTCGAGTCCGTCCTCGTCGCCAACCGCGGGGAGATCGCGCTGCGGGTCATCCGCACCTGCCGCCGCCTCGGCGTGCGCTCCATCGCCGTGTTCACCGACCTCGACGCGTCGGCACCGCACGTGCGGGAGGCCGACGACGCAGTACGCGTGTCGTCCTACCTCGACGTCGACGCGGTCGTGCAGGCGACGCTCGACACCGGCGCGCAGGCCGTGCACCCCGGCTACGGGTTCCTCTCCGAGCGCTCGCCGTTCGCCCGCGCGCTGGACAAGGCCGGGGTCACCCTGGTCGGTCCCGGCGCCGACGTGATGGACGCGATGGGGCGCAAGGACGCCGCGCGTGAGATCGCGGTCGCCGCAGGCGTCCCCGTGGTGCCGGGATTCGAGGCTCGCTCCGCTCGCTCCACCACCGCCGACCTGCCCTATCCGATCCTGGTCAAGGCCGCCTCCGGCGGCGGCGGCAAGGGCATGCGGGTGGTCCGCGCGGCCGAGGACTACGACGAGGCCGTGGCCGCCGCCCAGCGCGAGGCGCTCTCGGCGTTCGGCGACGACACCATCCTGGTCGAGAAGTACGTCGAACGCGGCCGGCACGTCGAGGTGCAGGTCATCGCAGACGCCCATGGCACCGTGCTGCACCTCTTCGAGCGCGACTGCTCGACCCAGCGTCGCCACCAGAAGGTGCTCGAGGAAGCACCTGCGCCGACGATCGACGACGCCCAGCGCGCCGCGATCACCACGGCCGCGGTCGCACTGGCGCGCGAGGTCGGCTACACCAACGCCGGCACCGTCGAGTTCCTGCTCGACGAGGCCACCGGCGAGTTCTACTTCCTGGAGATGAACACCCGGCTGCAGGTCGAGCACCCCGTCACCGAGCTGGTCGCCCTGGTGGACGGGCGCAGCCTCGATCTCGTCGAGCACCAGCTCCGCGTCGCAGCCGGCGAACCGCTGTCGTTCAGCCAGGACGAGGTCGTCCTCACCGGCCACGCGATCGAGGCCCGGGTCTACGCCGAGGACTCCTTCGGTGGCTTCCTGCCCCAGGCCGGCACGGCGCTCCTGGTGAGGTGGCCGGAGCAACTCGCCGGGGTGCGTGTCGACCACGCCCTCGAGAGCGGCCAGGTGGTGAGCACGGCGTACGACCCGATGCTCGGCAAGGTGATCGTGCACGGCGAGACCCGCGAGGCTGCCCGGCAGGTGATGATCCGGGCGCTCGACCAGACCGCGGTTCTCGGGCTGACCACCAACACCGGCTTCCTGCGCGCCCTCGTCGCGAGCGAGGAGTTCCGGGACGCGACCATCCACACGTCGTGGCTCGACACCGCAGTCGTCGAGCCGCCGAGCGAGGAGAGCGCCCGACTGCTCGGCGCCTGGGTGGACGCCGTCGTGCTGACCGGCAGCGCACCGCACCCCTTCCAGTCCGACAGCTGGCGCAACGGCGGCCCCGCGGCACCCGTCGTCGTCGAGCTGGACCGTCCGGTCGTGGTCGACCGTGCGGCCGGCACCGTCGACGGCCACGCGGTCTCACAGGTCTCCGCGGAGATGCACGTGCTGACCGCCTTCGTCGACGGCACCCGGCAGGTGGCCGTGGTCAACGCGGCGGCGCACTCCGTCGAGGTGGTCCACCAGGGGCAGCGACATGTCTTCACCAGGCCGGACCCCTTCGCCGACCCCGCCGCCCAGGCAGGCGACGGGACCATGGTCGCGCCGATGCCCGGCACCGTGCTCGACGTACGCGTCACGGCCGGCCAGGAGGTCGGAGAGGGTGAGGTGCTCGGCGTGATGGAGGCGATGAAGATGGAGCTCACGCTCAAGGCACCCTTCGCCGGCACCGTCACCGAGGTCGGTGCCGAGGCAGGACATCAGGTCACGCTGGGTGCCACCTTGTTCGTCGTCGAGGCAGTGGCGGACAGCGATGCGTAGCCCGCAGGTCGTCCCCGACCCAGGTCTGCCCGAGCGGGTCACGATCTACGAGGTCGGCCCCCGCGACGGGCTGCAGAACGAGTCGGTCGTCGTCCCGGTCGCCACGAAGGCCGACTTCGTGAAGCGACTCCTCGCAGCCGGCCTACCGATCGTCGAGGCGACCAGCTTCGTGCACCCCCGCTGGGTGCCCCAGCTCGCCGACGCCGCGGAGCTGCTCGAGCTGCTGGTCGACGACCTCGGCGACGCCGCCCGCGAGCTGCCCGTGCTGGTGCCCAACGAGCGTGGCCTCGACCGCGCCCTGGAGCTCGGCTCGCGCCACGTCGCGATCTTCGGCAGCGCCACCGAGACCTTCGCCCGGCGCAACCTCAACCGCGGCCTCGACGAGCAGTTCGCGATGTTCGGGCCCACCGTCGCGCGGGCCCGTGAGAACGGCCTCGACGTGCGGGCCTACGTGTCGATGTGCTTCGGCGACCCGTGGGAGGGCGACGTCGCCGTCGACCAGGTCGTCGAGGTCGGCAAGCGGCTCTTCGACCTCGGTGCCTCGCAGCTCTCGCTCGGGGACACGATCGGGGTCGGCACCCCGGCACACGTGGTCGCGCTGCTCGACGCGTTCAACGCCGCCGGACTGCCCGACGACGTCCTGGCGCTGCACGCCCACGACACCTACGGGCAAGCCCTCTCCAACGCCGCCGCCGCCCTCCGCCACGGCGTCACCACCTTCGACGCGTCCGCCGGCGGACTGGGCGGTTGCCCCTACGCCGAGAGCGCGACCGGCAACCTCGCGACCGAGGACCTGGTCTGGATGCTGCACGGCCTGGGCATCGAGACAGGCGTCGACCTCGAGGCCCTCGTCGGCACGAGTGTCTGGATGGCCGGCGAGCTCGGCCGGCCCAGCCCGTCGCGCGTCGTGCAGGCCCTCGGCGGCGCCGGGGTCGCGTAGGGCAGAATCGCACGCATGACTCGTCGCGTGTACCTGCACGTCGGGGCGCCGAAGACGGGCACGACGTACCTCCAGGACCGGCTCGCGGCCAACCGGAGCGAGCTCGCGCGACACGACGTCCACTACCCGCTCGGCCTGCTGGCCAGCCACTTCCGACCTGCCCTGGACCTGCTCGACCTTTCCTGGGGCGGCCAGCGCGACGACGCGCGCGGCGAGTGGGACCGGCTCGTCGACCGGGTCAGGCGCCACGACGGCACCGTGATCGTCTCCCACGAGATCCTCGCCGGCGCCAGGCCTGCCCAGGTGCGGCACGCGATGCAGGCTTTCGAGGGCGCCGACATCCACCTCGTCTACTCCGCCCGCGACCTCGCCCGGCAGATCCCCGCCGAGTGGCAGGAGGGCGTGAAGCACCGGCGCCGTCGCTCCTTCGCGCGCTTCCTGACGCAGGTGCAGTCCGCGCGACGCACCAAGCCGAGCATGTGGTTCTGGAAGGCCCAGGGACTGCCCGACGTGCTCACCCGCTGGGGCGAAGGTCTCTCGCCCGACCGGATCCACGTGGTCACGGTGCCGCAGTCCGGTGCGCCGCGCGACCTGCTGTGGGAGCGCTACTGCACGGCCTTCGACATCGACCCGGCGTGGGCCCCCGAGGAGTCAACGCGGGAGAACGTCTCCATCGGGACCGCGGAGACCGCCCTCCTGCGCAAGCTCAACCGGCGGCTGAGGAAGGCCGGGCTCCCCGGCGACGACTACCGCCGCATCGTGCGCCAGCTGATGGTGCACGACACCCTCGCGACCCGACCGGACATGACGCGGGCGACGCTGCCGCCGGTGGCCTTCCCCTGGGCCGAGGAGGTCGCCGAGGAGTGGATCGAGTGGATCGAGGGTGCCGGCGTGCACGTCGTGGGGGACGTGGCCGACCTGCGCCCGGTGCGTCCTGCCGAGGACGACGTGTGGAGGAACCCGGACAAGCCGCGACGCGGTGACATGGTCGACGCCGCTCTCGACGCGCTCGTGGCGGTGACGCTCGAGGCGGCCGGCCGGCCTGACCCCCATGCCCAGATCTCCGCCAAGCTCGGCCGCGCCGCCCGGCGGCTGCGGGGCCAATGAGTCACGACCCCGCCGTGGTCGACGAGCGGGTCGCGCGCGGCTGGGTCGACCATCTCCGAGACGGTGGCTCCGCCAGGTGGGCAGAGTGGTGCGTGCGTCCGGGCGTCGCGGCCGGCTCGTGGGCCGGTCCGGTCCCGGGCGCGGCCCAGCTCGAGCTGGTCAGGCGGCTCGCGTCGCGGCGCGAGCGCGTCGGGGTCAGCGTCCCCCGGGCTGCCTTCGCCGACCTCGCCGATCGGGCCCTGCGTCGTTCCGGTCCCGGCCGCGGACAGCCGGACCGACCGTTGTCGTTGCCCGGTCCCGCGGGCAGCCGGCAGGTGGGCGCCGCACCCCTCGACCCGTCGGAGGTCCCGGTCGGGACCCTGGTGCGGCTCGGCGTCGGCCTGCTCGCCGACCTGGTGATCGACGCCGGTCCGCTGCCCGCGCCGCCGACTGCGCGTCGTCGGGTCCGCGACGTGCTGGGCTCGCGAGCCCAGGTGCACCTCGCCGGCGCGCCGGTCCTGGTCGACACGGTCCGGGCCGCGCTGGCGACAGCCGGGATCCACGAGCACGGGCGTTCGCCCGAGGTGCTCATCCTCGCGCCGCCGCTCGACGAGCACCTCGCCCAGGTGTGGAGCGCCCGGGTGCAGCACGGAGCGCCGGTGCGGTGGGCCACCTTCGCGGGCCGGTGGGCCCGCAAGGACGCGTTGCCACCCTCGGCGGACCTCCCTGGCATCGCTGCCTTGTGGGCAGAGCGTGTCGGCGCCGCAAGGGTGCACGTGCTCGTCGATCCGGCGATCCACGACGTCGCGGGTGTGCTCGGGCTGCGGCAGGTGCCGGCGGCCGGCACCACGGGCGACGTACCCGACCTGTCCGCGGAAGCGCTCGACGTGCTGCGCCGGCTCAACCGGGTGCTCAACGTCCGTGCCGCCACCGACGTCCGGGACGGTCTCCTGCGACGGGCGCGGCTGCTGCTGCCCGAACGTGAGGGCCGACCGCTCGCGCTGCCCGAGCCCCGGCTGGAGTGGGCGCAACGGCGAGCGGTGAGGGTCCGGGAGCAGATCCGCGCCGGTGGCTACGCTGTGCACGGCGATCTGGCCGCGCTGACCCCCCGCCACCGCGGCAGGGCGGCACCGCGGCGTCCGGAGGTGCTCACCCTCGTGCTCGAGGCGTGCCTGCGGGCGGCATCGGCCGAGGATCAAGGCGCGGGAGGTTGAGCGGGTGACGCAGCGCACGGTCATCGTGCACGTCGGGGCACCCAAGACCGGCACGTCCTACGTGCAGGACCTCCTCTTCACCCACCGTGCGGCGCTCGCTGACGCGGGCACGCTCTATCCGGCGGACCGCTTCGACGCACACTTCCTCGCCGCCCTCGACCTGATGGAGCTGCAGTGGGGTGGCCTGGAGAAGCAGGCCGTCGGCGCCTGGGACCAGCTGGCCGAGCAGGTGCGCGCGTGGTCGGGCACGGTGATCATCTCCCACGAGATCCTGGCGACCGCGACGCCGGCGCAGGTGCGGCGCGCGTTCGAGTCCTTCGGTGAGGACACCGAGGTGCACGTGCTGGTCTCGGCTCGCGACCTGGTGCGGCAGGTCCCCGCGGAGTGGCAGGAGAACATCAAGCACCGCCGGGTCGTGGGCTATCGCGACTACCTCGACAAGATCACCGACCCCGGGCGCGAGGGCACCCTGGCCTCCTGGTTCTGGGGCGTGCAGGAGGTGCCCGACATCCTCGAGCGGTGGGGTGGCACGCTTCCGCCCACGCAGGTCCACGTGGTCACGGTGCCGCCGCCGGACGCGCCCCGGGGGTTGCTCTGGGAGCGGTTCGCGCAGGTCTTCGGCCTCGACGCCGCGACCTATGCGACGGAGACAGGTCGGCACAACCCGTCGCTCGGCGTGCCCGAGACGGCGCTGATCCGGAGGATCAACTCCCGGGTCAACAACGGCGTGCTCGCCAACGAGGACTACCGGCAGTTCGTCCGCGAGCTGCTTGCCCATCAGCGCCTCAGCGCGCGGGCCGGGAGTCCCCGACTGACCCTGCCTCCCGACGTCCGCGCGTGGGCCACGCAGCTCTCGGAGACCTGGATCGGCGTGCTCGCCCAGAAGGGGTACGACGTCGTCGGCAGCCTCGAGGACCTACGGCCCGCCGACGCGGCGCACGACGTCGCCTTCGCCGACCCGGACGCCCCCGACGAGGAGACCGTCGCCGAGGCGTCGATGGACGCGATCGTCACGCTGCTCCAGGAGACCGCCCGGCTGCAGGCCGTCGAGCACACGTTGCGCGAGGAGATGCATGCGGCCCAGCGCGAGCTCGACCACGCGCGCGGGCTGTGGTTCCGGGTCAAGCGGAGGCTGGTCCGCTCGGCGGACACGAGCCGCGTGACCTCGGCCGGCCTGGCGGTCTACCGCCGGCTGCGCGGTCGACGCTAGCCGGTGGGGTCCTGCGGGGGCTGACGGCGGGTGCGGGGGAGCAGCTCGCGGTCGGCGTACCGGCCGATCGCCCAGGTGGCGTAACCGTCGGTGCCGGCGCCGATCATGCCGCCCACGACCGGGATCCGACGGCCGACCAACGTGGCGGCGCGCTTGCCGGCGACGCGGGTGAGCAGCTCGCTGGTGACCTCGGCCGCCATCAGCTTGTCGAGCTCGGGGTCGTAGGCCGGTGCCGTGGCGATGGCCATCGGCGGCGCCGGGATCAGCCGCTTCTTGATCAGCCTCTGCACGTCGTCCTCGCCGAGGATCACCGCGAGGATCGCGTTGCGGACCCGGCGGTCGTCGAGGTCGTAGCCGCGCAGGTGCGCGATCGCCGCGACCATCCGGCACTGGATCAGCGCCAGGCCGGCGATGTTGGCCGGCACCGTGAGCGCGGCGGTCACCAGCCCGCCGATGTTGGTCGCGAAGCCCTGCGCGCCGGCATACCGGACGTGCTGCTCGATCAGCGACTTCACCGCTTCGCCGGCGTCGCCATCGGCCTCGGCGAGCCGCCGGTCGGCCACCTTCGCCGCGCCGGGCAGCGGGCCGGTGCCACTGATGGCGCGGGCGAGTGCTTCGTGGACGAAGTTGGTGGTCAGCTCGGGGGCGAGCTTGTGGGCCTGTGGTCCGAGCCGACGGCCGACTTCCTTGCCGATGCCCATGCGTCCTCCTGCGGTGTCCGGTGCCTGCCTCGACCCTAGGGTGCCAGCGCAAGATCAGGGGTCCTGGGCACAATGGCGCTCGTGCCCTCGCGTCCCCCTCTCGAGCCGCCGCCCTCGCCGTGGATCTTCCCGGACCTTCGTGCGCTGGCCGGCACCGGAGCACAGGACTCGCCCGACGACCTCGTCGCGATGGGCGCCGACCTCGAGCCCGGCACCTTGCTCGCTGCCTACCGCTGCGGCCTCTTCCCGATGCCCGACCACAGCACCGACCCGATGCTGTGGTGGTCGCCGGTCGAGCGTGGCGTGCTGCCGCTCGACGGTCTGCGCCGGTCGCGCTCGCTGCGCCGCTCGGTGCGCGACTTCGAGATCCGGGTGGACACCGCCTTCGTCGAGGTGCTGACCGCGTGCGCGGACCCGGCCCGCGACAACGGCTGGATCGACCGCGACATCGCCGCCGCCTACACCCGACTGCACGAGCTGGGCTGGGCGCACTCGGTCGAGACCTGGCGCGACGGTCGGCTCGTGGGCGGGCTGTACGGCGTCGCCATCGGCGGCCTGTTCGCCGGTGAGTCGATGTTCCACGCCGTGCCCGACGCCTCGAAGGTCGCGCTCGTCGCCCTCGTGGACGTGCTCGGCGCTGACGGCACGGACGGTCGGCTGCTCGACGTGCAGTGGCAGACCCCGCACCTGGCCTCGCTCGGCGTCGTCGAGGTGCAGCGGGCGACGTACCTCGACCGGCTCGACGTCGCGCTCTCGCTCCCGCTGCCGACCGCCTTCACCCAGCTGTAACGCGGGGTTATGGACGCTCAACACCAGTTGTGCCCCGTGGGAACCGTCCACAGCTCGTGGGAAGCGCTTCGCCGATCGGCTGTCTCAGATGACCCGCGGCGACTGACCGGTGTCGCTGACCATCGGCCGTCCTGCGGCCTCCCAGTCGAGCATGCCGCCGTCGAGGTTGACCACGTCGAGGCCGGACTGGGCGAGGTAGCCGACGGCGCGCGCGGAGCGGGCGCCGACCTTGCACACCACGAGCACCTGCCCGCCCGGTACGTCGGTGATCCGCTCGGGCAACGAGCTCAGCGGGATGTGCACGGCCCCCTCGATGTGGCCGTGGACGAACTCCACGTCCTCGCGCACATCGAGGACGGCGAGCCCCTCGGGAAGCGGGTCGGGGACCCCGGACAGGGCGACGGTCGGCACGTGCATGGCGACGAAACTACTTCAGGAGCTTGGACATCCGGCGGTCCGCCAGCGGTTTGCCGCCGGTCTGGCAGGTGGCGCAGTACTGCATCGCCGAGTCGGCGAAGGACACCTCGCGCACCACGTCACCGCACACCGGGCAGGGAAGGCCGGCCCGGCCGTGCACGGCGAGATTGCTCTTCTTCTCGCCCTTGAGGTCGGCGGCGGCGAGGCCGCGCGACCGTGTCACGGCGTCGCCGAGGACGTTGCGGATCGCGTCGTACAACGTCTGCAGGCGGTCGCCCTCGATGCCCGACGACGGCGCGAACGGCGAGAGCTTGGCCGCGTGCAACAGCTCGTCGGAGTAGGCGTTGCCGATCCCGGCGATGTTGCTCTGCAGCCGCAGAACACCCTTGATCTGGGCGCGGCCGGCATCGTGGAGGATCTCCTGGAGCACCTCGATGGTGAAGGAGTCGGCGAGCGGGTCGGGACCCAGGCGTGCGATGCCCGGCACGTCCTGCGGGTCGCGGACGACATAGACGGCCAGGCCCTTCTTGGTGCCGGCCTCGGTGATGTCGAGGCCGGAGCCGTCGTCGAGGACGACCCGCACGGCGAGCGGGGACTTGTTGCTGGGCCGCGGCGGCGTCGTGGGCACCTGCTCCTTCCAGCGGATCCACCCGGCGCGGGCGAGGTGGATCACGAGGTGCAGCCCGCCGGCGCTGACGTCGAGGAACTTCCCGTGCCGGGTCACCCCGTCGACGATCAGCCCGTTGAGGGCGGAGAGCGGTGGGTCGAAGGTCTTCAGCGCGCTGAACGCCGCGATGTCGACGCGCACGATCGCACGGTCGGTGAGCCGACCGTTCAGGTCCAGCGCCAGGCCTTCGACCTCGGGGAGCTCGGGCACGGCTGCAGCCTACGGGGGTCAGCCGGCCAGCGAGTCGTCTTCGGGGCGCTCACCGGTGATGGCGCGCAGGTCGGCGTCGTCGTCGGCGAACGCGGACTCCAGCAGCCCCCGGTGCCGGTCGTACGACGTCCGCAAGCCTCCGCGCAGCACCGCGATCAGCTCGGGCACCTCGTCGATGGCCAGCCGGAACGTCCCCGAACAGGTGCCACCCCGCCACAGCGACAGCACGACCACGTCGGCCTCCGGGTGCCAGGAGACCCGCAGCCCGCGCCCGTCACCGCGCGCGTCGAGGAAGACCTCGCCGGTCGAGGGGAGGGGAGACGGTCGCCACATGAGCAACATTCTGCTCATCGGGGCCGCCTCTGTCACCGGCCCGGACGGAAATCGACCCGTCGCTACGACTCGCTAGCCAAATCTAAGGAATCCGCTAGACGAACCGATACCTTCCTGACATGGACCCGGTGCGCAATCCTTACGCCCCCGGCGCCGGCCAGCGCCCACCCGAGCTGGCCGGCCGCGACCGGGAGCTCCGGCAGTTCGAGGTGACCCTCGAACGCGTCGCGGCGGGCCGGCCCGAGCGTTCGATGGTGCTCTCCGGCCTGCGCGGCGTCGGCAAGACGGTGCTGCTGAACGCGCTGCGTGGCCAGGCGGTCAAGCGGGCGTGGGGCACCGGCAAGCTCGAGGCCCGCCCGGAGCAGTCGTTCCGGCTCCCGCTGGCGCAGGCGGTGCACGCCGCCTGCCGCGACATGGCCCACCGCCACCGTGACCCCGACCGGGTCGACGCCGTCGCCGGGGTGCTCAAGTCGTTCGCGCTGCGGACCCCGCTCGAGGACCGCAGAGGCGTCCGCTGGTCGCCGCCGGTCGACGTACCGGCCGTCAAGGGTCGCGCCGACTCCGGTGACCTCGAGCTCGACCTGATCGAGCTCTTCGCCGACGTCGCCGACCTCGCCCGCGACCTGGGCGTCGGGGTGGGCATCTTCATCGACGAGATGCAGGACATCTCCACCGCCGAGCTCGCCGCGCTGTGCGGTGCGTGCCACGAGATCAGCCAGCAGGGCGCGCCGCTGGTCGTGGTCGGGGCCGGGCTGCCGCACCTGCCGGTCGCGCTGGCGGCCAGCAAGTCCTACGCCGAGCGGCTGTTCCGCTACGTCGTGGTCGACCGGCTGCCCCGCGAGATGGCCGATCGCGCCTTGTTGGTGCCGGCCGGCACCGAGGACGTCGACTACGAGCCCGCGGCGCTCGACGAGCTCTACCGGCTCACCGACGGCTACCCCTACTTCGTGCAGGCCTACGGGAAGGTCACCTGGGACGCCGCGCTCGACACCCCTATCCAGGTGAGCGACGTCCGCGAGGCGTCGCCCGAGGCCGAGCGGGAGCTGGCGGTCGGCTTCTTCGGCGCCCGCTACGACCGGGCGACGCCGGCCGAGCGCGACTACATGAGGGCGATGGCCGAGCTCGGCGCCGACAACGACGACGGGTCGGTCACCACCGCCGACATCGCCACGTCCCTGAGCCGCAAGCCGCAGAGCCTCTCCCCGGCGCGTGACGGACTGATCAAGAAGGGTCTGGTCTACTCCTCCGAGCGCGGCACCGTGGCCTTCACGGTGCCGCACTTCGGCAAGTTCCTGCGCGCCCAGCACGCCTGAGCGTGACGGGTCCGCGAGGGCGGCCGGGTGTGCAGGGACGGTCACTGCGCGGCGTCGTACCCGACCGCTGTCGACACGGCGGCTGACGGCGCCTGGGTTGCCTTAGCGATCTGGCGCTCACCGGTGGAAGTTCGCTGCGGGAACCGGGGGATTACCACGGGAACGTGGGAATCCCCCACCGCCCCCCGGGGAGCACAAACCCGTTGTCGCCGCCACCGGAGCCGCCGATGATGGCCAGATGCCTCCCGACCCGCGTGCGGCCACCGCCGACGAGGTGGTCGAGATCGCCTGTGACGAGTCCGGGTCGGAGGGCGACAAGCTGATCGGTGGGACCACCGACGTGTTCGCCCACGCCAGCGTCGACGTGCCCGCCGACCTGGCCGCCGCCTGGCTGGAGGAGGTACGGCGCCGCTGCCGCTCGCCCGCCGACGAGGTCAAGGCCAGCGTGGTGCTGCGCGAGCAGAACCGTCCGGTGCTGCGCGAGCTGCTCGGGCCGACGGGCCCCTACCGGCCTGGCTCGGGTGGTGCGCACGTGCAGCTGGTCGACAAGCGCCACCACCTGGCCCGTCGGCTGGTCGAGCTGCTCGGTGACGCCGACGCCGACGTCCTCCCGATCGGAGACCACGAGGCGGGCGACGGTGGGGACGCGCTGCTGAGCGGCTTCAACGACCTGATGCGGGCTCGCTCCCTGGAGGATGCCCGCAGCCACGCGGCGAGGGTGCGGCTCGAGGCGGTCTCGCTCGCTCGGGCCGACCCGGCGACCTCCGCGATCGCTGCAGCGGGTCAGGCAGTCCCGACGTCGGACAGCGGGCTGCTCACCCTCCTGGACCTCAGCCGGTCCGAGGGTGGCCTCGACCCGCTGGTGCCCGTCCTGGCCGCGGTCGTCCGGCACTGGTCGGCGGGCGGTCGGCACGTCCGGATCGTCCACGACGAGCACCGCACCCTGCGACAGAGCGGGTCGATCGAGCTGCGCCGGCTGGTGGCGGACAGGGGCGCGCTCGTCGACGTCCGCTTCGTGGACTCCCGCGACGACCCGCGCGTGCAGCTCGCCGACTTCCTGGCCGGCGCCGCTCGCCGGGTGGCCTCGGACGCGAGGGCCGGGCGACGCGAGGACGGGCTGCTCGACCTGCTCGACCCGTACGTCGCCGGATCGGGGCCGTCGTGGCTCGGCGCACGGCACGGCGCCGTACTTCCCTGACATCCGACACGCCAGCCGGGGTTGCTGCCACGATGAGCGCATGCACCACGCCGCGGGTCGACCGCAGGTGGTGGCTCACCGGGGCTCGAGCCACACCAACGCCGAGCACACTCTCGGCGCGTACGTCCGGGCACTCGACGAGGGCGCCGAAGGACTCGAGTGCGACGTGCGTCTGACCGCCGACGGGCATCTCGTCTGCGTGCACGACCGCACCCTCCATCGGGTGGCCAACACCCGCGGCGTGGTCTCGACGATGCAGCTCGCCCAGCTCGACGAGCTCGACTTCGCCTCCTGGAAGAACCCCTGGGCGGACCTCGACGACGAGGCACCGGAGATCGACGTGGACACCCGTCGGGTGCTGACGATGCGGCGGCTGCTGGAGACGGCCCGCGACTACGACCGACCCATCGACCTGGCGATCGAGACCAAGCACCCCACCCGCTACGCCGGACTGGTCGAGCGGCGCCTCGTCAAGCTCCTCGACGAGTTCGGCTGGGCAGGCAAGGACTCGCCCGCCCGGGTGATGAGCTTCTCGTGGCTTGCGCTGACCCGGATCAAGAAGCTGGCGCCCCATCTCGAGGTGGTCTTCCTGCTCGACAGGCAACACTCCTGGTTGCTGGCACGCGAGCTCGCGGCCGAGGACTGGATCGCCGGACCCGGCATCGCGTTCCTGAAGGAGAATCCGAAGATCGGGCGACGGCTGGCCACGCTCGGGCGGCGGATGCACGTCTGGACCGTCAACACCGAGGCCGACCTCGACCTGTGTGTCTCGCTCGGGGTCGAGGCCGTCATCACCGACCGGCCGGCGTTCGCGCTGGACCACCTGGAGCCGACGACCGCCGAGCCCGACGCGGACCAGGCGTGAGCGGCACCACCTGTCCACCCGGGTTTGTGCCGGGAGGGGTGCGGGCACGATGACGGGTGTACCGGGAAGGTCGACGTCGGAGGAGAGAGCGGTGAACACGAGCTCTTTGCGGGTAGGACACGCCCCGGTCAACCTGCGCGTCCCCTTCGCCGCCTCCTCGGTCGCGATTGCCCGCGCGAAGCTCAAGACCTGGCTGGTCGACGCGGGATCCTCGACCGACCACATCGACGACGCCCGCATCGTCATCTCCGAGCTGGTCGGCAACTCCGTGCGGCACGCCCGCCCGCTTCCCGGTGGTGACCTCTTGATCTCCTGGGAGGTGCACCGGTCCCGGACTCGAGATCTGCGTGACCGACGGTGGTGCCGGCACCCGGCCCCGCACGGTGCAGGCGCCGGCATCCGCACTCGCCGGCCGTGGGATGGCCATCGTCGAGAGTCTCTCCCTGGAGTGGTGGGCCGACACCAAGCGAGCTCGCTCGACCGTCCACGCGATCCTGCCGGTCTGACCCTGCGTCCTAGGTGGGCACCACCCCGTTAGGGTCGGGCGCATGGGTAAGAAGTCGCGGGTCAAGAACCGCTCTCAGCAGGCTGCCGCCCCGCAGGGCGAGGTGGGTCCACGTCAGCCGTGTCCGTGTGGATCGGGGCGCCGCTACAAGGCTTGCCACGGCAGCGCCGGCGGCCCCGCTCCGGCGTACGTCGCCCGGCCGTTCGCGGGTCTGGCCGGAGAGGCCGACCTGATCGCGATGCGCGAGATGGTCCCCGCCGCCACCGCGCCGGTGGAGCTCAAGGACTCCGACCGCGACGTCGTGCTCTGCTCGTTGCTGCCCGGGGCCGCGCCCGCGCTGGTGCGCCAGGACGGCACGATCTGGCTCGGCCTGCAGGTGCAGCACTCGTTCGGAGACCCGAGCCGCGACCTCGGGGCCGTCCTGGAGAAGGCGCTCGAAGCCGAACCCGGCGAGATCGTCGGCCTCACCAGCGCACCCGCCGAGGGCAGTCGCCTCCAGGACCTGCTCGTCGATGCGCCCCTCGAGGTCACCGTGCACGACGGCTTCGACTTCTGGGTCGCCGACGTCGACGACCCCACCGGGGCGATCGCCGCGTCACTGGAGACTGCCAATGCAGCGGCCAACCCCACCACGGCGCTCGGCTCGGTCGATGCGGCGTACTGGACCGACGTCTCCACCAAGGAGCACCTCCGCTGGGTGATGCCGCACGACGACGAGGAGCAGCTGCTCACGGCCCTCGCGCGGGTGCACGCAGCCGGCGAGGACTCGCTGGTCGCGGGCTCCCGGCTCGTCGGCATGTTCCGCACCTCCGGCGTGCTGGTGCCGGTCTGGGACGTGCCGTTGGGAACCGGCGCCCAGGCCTTGGAGGAGCCCGCCGTCGCCTTCTTGTCCGCGCTGGAGAAGGCGCTCGGCGACGACAGCGCCCTCACCGCCGAGGAGCGGTCGGCACGCAGCGGGCTCGCCAACCGCCAGCTGACGATTCGGTGACTCGACCCGCCTGACGACGGATCCCTCCCTGACTGACTAGACCGGACCGGAAAATCTGGGTGACGCGTGCCATATTCGCCCGATTCGGTTGATCCGTCGGCGTGCGCGCCGTAGGTTTCTTCTCTGCCCGGTCGTTGTTGTATCCCCCGTCAGCAACGGCCGGGCCTTTTCTTTGCCCGCAGACGGCCCGCCGACGAGCCCGGCCGGGGGGCGAGGATTCCCCTGGCGGGTCAGGCCGGAAGCGGCTCGCGGCTCACCGGGCAGGACATGCAGCGTGGGCCGCCCCGACCGGAGCCGAGCTCGGAGCCCGCGATCGCGACGACCTCGATGCCCGACTCCTCGAGCCGGGTGTTGGTCTCGATGTTGCGCTCGTAGGCGACGGCGACGCGCGGCGAGATCGCCAGCGTGTTGTTGCCGTCGTCCCACTGCTCGCGCTCGGCCGTCACCGGGTCGAGCCCGGTGTCGATCTGGTGCAGCGTGTCGATGCTCATCGCCTTGGCAGCGGCCACCAGGAACGGCTCGGCCTCGGCCGTGTCGCAGCACCAGGTCCGAGTCGTCCTCGCCGTCACGGCCGACGCAGGTGACGGCGTACGCCGTGAGGATGTCCGCCACGTTGGGGTACATCACGATCTTGTCGACGTCGACCATCGTGCACACGGTGTCGAGGTGCATGGTGGCGCGTTCCTGCGCGATCGGCACGGCGAGCACGGTGTGGGCCAGGTCGGCGGCGAACACCTGGCGGGCCAGCCGCTCGGCGCCGGCGGGGGTGGTGCGCTCGCCGACGCCGATCGCGACGACGCCGTCGGCGAGGAGCAGCACGTCGCCGCCCTCGACGTGCTCGTGCTGCCAGCCGTGGATCTTCGGCGTCCCGGCGAAGCGCGGGTGCTCGGTGTAGATCAGCTCGGTCAGCTGGGTCTCGCGCTCGCGGGCCGGCATCGCCAGCGACGTGATCGCGACCCGGTCGCGCACCCACACGCTGGAGTCGCGGGTGAACAGCAGGTTGGGCAACGGGTCGATGAGGAAGTCGTCGGAGGCCAGCAGGCTGGTCACCAGGCCGAAGCCGCCGCGCACCTCGTCGTTGCGGACCCCTGCGGTGAGGAAGGTGGCGAGCTCGTCGGCCGACTGGTCGTGCAGTGCCGTGGTGAGGTAGCGGCGCAAGGTGTCGCCGAGGTGCAGGCTGGACATGGCGCCGGCGATCGCGTGCTCACGCGCCTCGGCGCTCTGCAACGTCTCGGTGAGCAGGTCCATCAGGTAGAGCACCTCGACGTCGCGCTCGCGCAGGGCGGCGGCGAACGCGTCGTGCTCGTCCTGCGCCCGGCTGACCCAGGGGATGCCGTCGAAGAGCAGCTTGTCGTTGTTGCGCGGCGTCAGTCGCTTCAGCTCCGGTCCGGGCCGGTGCAGCATCACCGTGCGCAGCCGGCCGACCTCGCTGTCGGCGAAATGGGGTCGGTCCGGCGACGCGGTCGAGGTGCTCATGGCCCGAAGCGTACGACTCGAGCGGCCCGGGCGCCGTGCCGGAGGCGCGATCCGGCCCCAAACGTGCGCTTCGGCCATCCCAACCGCGCGCCTGGGGATCCCGGAGGCGCGTCTCGACCTCCCGGAGGCGCGTCTCGACCTCCCGGAGGCACGTCTCAACTCCCCGGAGGCGCGTCTCGACGGGGGGAGGCGGGTCAGGCGGCGAGGATCTCGTAGGGGTGAAGGCGGCGAGGAGGAGGCAGACGCCGCCGCCGACGTAGTGCAGCACCGACAGCCTCAGGTGGCGCAGCAGCACCCGCCCGGCGAGCACGGCCAGCCCGGAGACGGTCAGCAGCGCGGCCCAGGCGCCGAGGAAGACGCTGACGTGGTCCTCGTAGCGCGTGACCAGGCTGATCGTGAGCAGCTGCGACAGGTCGCCCCACTCCGCGGCGAACAGGATCAGGAACGACGCCACGGAGGCCTTGAAGAACGAGCGCGGAGCCGCGTCCTCGCCCGGCTTGGCGGCGTACTCCTCCTCCTGCTCCTTCTCGCCCGCGTCGGCGCCCGGTGCGGTGCGGAGCAGCACGAACGCGCCGGCCAGGAAGATCAGCAGCGCCACGCTCCTGATGAGGGTGTCCGGGAGCAGGGTGGCCAGCGCGCCCGCCGTGACCGCGACGAGCGTCTGCACGCCGAAGGCGAGGCCGACGCCGATCCACACCGCCAGCGGCCGGAAGCGGGTGGAGAGCACGAGCGCGGCGATGAAGGTCTTGTCGGGCAGCTCGACGAGGAAGATCGTGCCGAAGGTGACCGCGGCGACGGTCAGGTCCATGCGTGCGCCTCGACGGCGGCGACGGCAGCGGCGAGCACGTCCCTGACCGGGCGACCGGTCGCCGCGGCGGCGCGGGCGACGTCCTCGTACTCCGGTTGGGCGTTCATCAGCTCGCCACCGAGCCGGGCCAGCTTGACCGCGATCGGGTGGCCGTCCACGGTGACGGCGCGCATCTCGCGGTCGAGCGCGGTCTTGCCGACCGACACCTCGCGCACCCCGATGGTCGAGGTGTGCCGGAACACCTCGCGACGTACGGCGTCGAGCCGGTCGGCGCGCGCGAGCACGTGCAGCGTGTGCGCGGGTCGGCCCTTCTTCATCAGGATCGGGGTCAGCCAGGCGTCGCTGGCGCCGGCGGCCGAGCAGGGTGGCGATCACCTGCGGCCACACCCGGGGGTCGAGGTCGTCGACGTTGGTCTCGATGACGACCGGTCCGTCGGTGCCGTGCGGCGCGACGGTGGTGGGCTCGCCGACCAGGAGCCGGAGCACGTTGGCGTGGCCGGCCGGATCGCGGCTGCCGGCGCCCACGCCGACGGCACTCACGGTCATCGCGGGCTGCGGGCCGAACGAGCCGGCCTGGGTGACCAGCAGCGCGGCCCCCGTCGGCGTGCAGAGCTCCAGCGCGGGCGCGCCCGCCGGGCCGGCGTACGACGGGACCCCGCGCAGCAGCTCGACCACGGCCGGTGGTGGCACCGGCAGGGTGCCGTGGGCGCCGCGCACCGCCCCCGAGCCGACCGCGACGGGCGAGACGACCAGGTCGCTCAGGCCGAGGTGCACCAGCCCGGCGCACACACCGACGACGTCGGCGATCGCATCGAGCGCACCGACCTCGTGGAAGTGCACGTCGTCGGGGGAGGTGCCGTGGACGGCCGCCTCGGCGACGGCGAGCCGGTCGAAGGTGTCGTGGGCGCGGACCCGGACGTCCTCGTGCAGCCCGGCCGAGCCGAGCAGCTCACGGACGTCGGCCCAGGTGCGGTGGCGTGCTGCTGTCGGCCGCCGTCGACGTGGCAGCGGGTGGCGGCGAAGCCGTTGCGGGACACGGCTTCCGGCACGATCGCGACGTGCTCAGGTGCGACGTGCTCGACGGCTTCGGCGATGACGCCGACGGGCACGCCGGCGCCGACGAGCGCGCCGAGCAGCATGTCGCCGCTGGCGCCCGAGGACGCGTCGACCCAACCGATCACGAGCCCGTCCCCGGGGCCGACGTGGGGGCGGCGTTGCGCGCGACGCGGGCAGCGAACACGCCCGCGCCGAAGCCGTTGTCGATGTTGACCACGGTGACGCCGGGCGCGCACGAGTTGAGCATCGCGAGCAGCGCCGCGACGCCGCCGAACGAGGCGCCGTAGCCGACGCTCGTCGGGCAGGCGACCAGCGGGCGTGCCGGTCAGCCCGCCGACCACGCTCGGCAGCGCGCCCTCCATGCCGGCGACGACGATCAGGCAGTCGGCGGCCTCGAGCTGGTCGCGCACGAGCATGATCCGGTGCAGGCCGGCGACGCCGACGTCGTTGACCCTGGCCGACCCCCGCGCCGTAGACGCGCGCGGTCAGCGGCGGCCTCCGCGGCGACCGGTGCGTCGGACGTGCCGGCCGAGACGACGGCGACGGTGCCTCGGGCCGGCGGCAGCGGGCCGAGCGTGACCGCGCGGGCCTCGGCGTCCAGCACCGCGTCCGGAACGGCGCGAGATGACCGCCGCCCGCGCCGGCCTCGTCGACCCGGGTCGCGAGCACCGCGCGCTCGGGGTGCGCGTCGCGGAGGGCGCGCAGGATGCCGACGAGCTGCTCGGGCGACTTGCCGGCGCCGTAGACCACCTCGGGATCGCCGGTCCGTGCCGCGCGGTCGGTGTCGAGCCGGGCGTAGCCCAGGTCGTGGATGCGGTCGGACACGTCGCGAATCTATCCCGCTACCGCTCGGGCCAGTGCAGGCGGTTTCGAGACGGGCTCCCCGCCGCCCTCTTCCGCCAGCGGAGAGGAGGGCGCCCCCTAGGCTGGCGGGCATGCCTGGAGTGCCGCCCGCCCGCTACGCCTACCTCGGCCCCGAGGGGACCTTCACCGAGCAGGCGCTTCGCTCGCTGCCGGCGGCCGCCGCGCGCCGAGCTGCAACCGTGCTCCACGGTGACGGTCGCGCTCGACGCGGTGCGCGGTGGCGAGGCCGACGGCGCGGTGGTGCCGATCGAGAACTCCGTGGAGGGCTCGGTGCCGGTCACGCTCGACGAGCTGGCCACCGGCGAGCCGCTGATGATCACCCGCGAGATGACGGTGCCGATCGCGTTCAGCCTGCTGGTGCGGCCCGGTACGTCGCCCGGGAGCATCCGCCGGATCGCCACCCACCCGCACGCCGCGGCGCAGACCCGTCGCTGGGTGGCGCTGCACCACCCCGACGCCGAGGTGGTGCACACCACCTCGACCGCGCAGGCAGCGTTCATGCTGACCCGCGACGACGCCGACTGGGACGCGGCCATCGCCGCACCGGTCGCCGGCGAGCACTACCGGCTGACCGCGCTCGCCGAGGGGATCGCCGACAACTTCGACGCGCTGACCCGCTTCGTGCTGGTGTCGCGGCCGGGTTCGCCCCCGCCGCCGACCGGACGCGACAAGACCTCGCTGGTCGCGTTCATGCGCGACGACCACCCCGGCGCGCTGATGGAGATCCTCGACCAGCTCACGATGCGCGGGGTCAACATGACCCGGATCGAGTCCCGCCCCACCGGCGCCGCGTTGGGCAACTACTGCTTCTCGGTGGACTGCGAGGGGCACGTCGAGGACGCGCGGGTCGGCGAGGCACTGATGGGGCTGCGCCGGGTGTGCGCCGACGTCCGCTTCCTCGGCTCCTACGAGCGTCACGACGGGGTCGCCCCGGAGATCCGCACCGGCACGTCGGACCGGGAGTTCCTCGACGCCGCGGCGTGGCTCGCGCGCCTTCGCAACGGCGGCTGAACCCCGACCTAGCATCACCCTCGATGAACGAATCGTTGCTGCTCGCCCTGGTGCTGCTCACCCTCCTGATCGCGGTGGCGGCCCTCGTCGTCGCGCTCTCCGCCTCGCGCGCCGTACGTCGCCGGGCCCGCCGGGCACGCAAGGCCCCTGAGCTGCCGACCGACGTGCAGGGTCTGCGCGGCGAGGTGCACGCGTTGCGGGCCGAGGTCTCCGACGCCCTGCGGCACCTCTCGGTGGTTCGCTACGACGCGTTCGGTGACATGGGCGGCCATCTCTCCTGGTCGCTCGCTCTGCTCGACGACGCCGGCAACGGCGTCGTGCTCACCTCCATCCACGGGCGCAGCGACGCGCGCACCTACGCCAAGGGTGTCGCCGAGTGGAGCTGCGACCAACAGCTCTCGCCTGAGGAGGAAGAGGCGATCAAGTTCGCCCGCACGGGCTGAGGCCTTCGTGGCGTCGGTGCTGTTCACGGCCCTCCCGCTGCGCGGTCACGTGCACCCGATGGTGCCGCTCGCGCTGGCGTGCGTCGCGGCCGGTCACGACGTGCGCTTCCGGCTGCCGGGGGACTACGTCGGGACTGTCCCGCTGCCCGGCTGGGACCGCGACGGCCGGGAGGGAGACGTCGACCCGGTGCGCGCCCACCGCGACGCGGACCAGATGGGCCTGGCGCGGGCCGTGCTCGGTGACACCGGCGCCGAGCGGGGCGCCGCCCGGCTCGCGGCCGGCCTCCGCAGGCAGCCCGTCGGCCTCGTCGTGCACGACGCCACCGACGTCGGTGCCGCGATCGCCGCGGACCTCGCCGGCGTCGCCTCGGTCGCGTTCGACGTCGGCCACTGGAGCCCGGTCGCGGCCGACCGAGCAGTGATCGAGCCGCTGCCGTCCCCGCTCCGGGTGGCGGCGCCGCCCGAGGTGCCGGTCCTGGAGCTGCGATCGGTGGCCTGGACCGACGGAGGCGAGGCGCCACCCCGAGGCCGCCGGCCGCGTGTCTACCTCACCTTCGGCACCGTGACGACCCATCGCGCCGCGTGGGAGCGGGCCCGCGAGGCGCTCGCCGGACTCGACGTCGACGTGGTCGAGGCCGCAGGACGGCACGTCGACCAGCCGGCGGCTCTGGCCACCAGCGACGTGGTCGTCCACCACGGTGGCACCGGCACCATGCTCGGCGCGATCGAGCACGGAGTCGCCCAGGTGGTGCTGCCCCAGGGTGCCGACCAGCACCTCAACGCGCGCCGCCTGCACGAGCTCGGGCGGCGGTCGTCGAGCCGGCGTCCCTCCGCGACGCGGTGGCGGGCCTGCTCGATCCCGGTGCGCCACAGCACGAGGTCGCGGCCGGGCTGCGCGACGAGCTTCGCGCGATGCCGGCCCCGGCCGACGTCGTACCGCCCTCGCAGCGCTCGTCGGCTGATGCCGCGCACGCAGGCAACCTCGGAGGTCCCGGTGCGTCTAAGACTGTGAGAGCACGGTACGGCGACGGGGGAGACATGATCGTGACGGAGGCGGCACCACCGGACGCGGTGGAGCTCTATGCCGCGCACCGGTTGGGACTGACCCGGCTGGCGCTGCTGCTGGTCGACGACCTGGCCAGCGCCGAGGACGTCGTCCAGGACGCGTTCACGGGCTTCCTGCGGCGGTCCGCCCGCCTCGAGGACCCGGACAAGGCGCTGGGCTACCTGCGCACCGCGGTCGTCAACACGGCACGCTCGGCGCTGCGGCGGCGCCGTACCGCCCGCGCCTACGTGCCGCCCCGCGAAGTGCCGGTCGAGGACCCCGCAGGCCGGGTCGTGCTCGCCGAGGAGCACCGGGAGGTCGTCGCGGCGCTGCACCGGCTCCCGGAGCGACAGCGGGAGGTGCTGGTGCTGCGCTACTGGTCGGACCTGTCCGAGGCGCAGATCGCCGAGACGATGGGCGTCAGTCGCGGCACCGTGAAGTCCACCGCCAGCAGGGCGCTGTCCGCGCTGGAGAAGCAGCTGGAGGGAGTGCGATGAGCAACCTCGTCGAGGACCGGCTTCGCGACGCGCTCGCCGCCCGGGCCGAGCAGGTCACGCCCGAGGACCTCCGGCCCCTCGTCGTCCCGGAGCGGCAACGCCCCCGGCGACGCGTGGTGGTGCTCGCCGGGCTGGCCGCGGCTGCGGCTGTCGCGGCCCTTCTCGTGGCACCGATGCTGAGCGACGGGTCGACCGAGCCGCAGCCGGTCTCGCCGTCTCCCACGACGACCCCGTCGCCGTCCGCGGACGCGACGGCCGACCCGCAGGCCCGCGACCAGCTCGCCGTCGACGTCGACGTCGACGGCGAGGACGACCTGGTCCGCGTCGTCGGTGCCGACCTCGAGGTCGCGCTGGCCTCGGGCACCACCGCCACCTTCTCGGTCGGCGAGGGCGCCCAGCTGCTGCCGTGGGTCGACCTCGGCACGACCGGCCCGGGCCTGGTCGTGGTTCCGCCGCCCGGGGTCGAGGAGGGCGGTGCCGTCGTTGCCTGGATCGACGACACGCTCACCCAGGTCGACACCCCCGGGCTGCTCGTGCAGCGGCCGGGCCGGGTGGTGTGGGTCGACGACATCCGTGGTCTGCACAGCGGCGACTACGACGCGGCCGTGTCCGAGGACCAGCGGGTCCTGGTCCAGGCGACGTCCTACTACTGGGTGCGCGGCAAGCTGCGCAGCAACCCGGCGGGCAACCAGTGCTGGGACCGGATCGCCCAGGACACGCCTGTCCTCTGCGACCAGCTGCCCGAGCAGGACGCCGATCCGTCGCTGATGTTCCCGGTGATCCAGGAGCGCTTCGGTGTGGGCGAGCGTCACGGCGACTTCCGCGACGCCTACAACGAGATCGTGCTGCGCAAGGCCGGCGACGGCTACGAGCTCAGCTACACGTGGGACGCGGTGACGACCATCGCGCCCGTCCCCACGGAGGTTGCGCCGGAGCTGCTCGGCGGCGCGATCAGCTCGAGCATGGACGCGCCGGCCTTCGTCGTCGCCTACCCGGACGGGGACGTGACCGCGATGGGCGTCTTCGCCCCGACGAGCGACCTGGGCTTCCGCGCCCTGGAGACCCAGGACGGCCGGTTCCTGGGCGACACCACGACCGGCGACCTCGAGCAGCGCACCTGGATGTCGGAGGTCAGCGGCCTGTGGACCGCCCAGCAGGTTTCTCCCGCCGACCCGCAACTATGGGCGGTCACGCGCTGGAGCGTCGAGGACAACGAGCTCGTCGCCGACGACCAGGGCCAGGCCTGCCTCGACCTCGACGCGGGGCGCAAGCTGCCCGACGCAACCTGCGGAGCCTCCTGAGACGTCTAACCCTCAGACCCCTGCGGTCACCGTGGCTGCTGGGTGCTGCCGGTGGCCGCAGGGTCCGTCGGTGCGCGCGTCGAGGGTCGAGCCGACCACGTCGATCGCGACGGTGGCCAGCGTGCGGTGCCACAGCACCGGGTCCATCGAGGTGTCGGGGTGGCAGCAGATGCCGCCGACCTCGCCGGGAGGCTCGTGGTCGGTCATCGCGGCGAAGACCTCTGCCGGCGTCGCCGGCGGCTGGTCGCCGAAGGTCGCGAGGAGCTTGTCCCGACGGGTCGTGCTCGAGTCGCTGATGGTGGCGGCAAGGCACCCGGCCTCGCCCTCGGGGGAGACGAAGTGGTTGGTGCGCACCAGCACGGCACCGTCACCGGCCGGGGTCACGTCGAGACGGCCGGGGCCCTGTGGGAACAGCTCGAAGGTCGCCCCGGCACCGGTGCGGTCGACCACGCTCAGCGACGTCGAGGCCGACGTCGGCGCCTGCACGATCTTCCAGGCGTCCTCGAAGGACTCCGCGTCGTCGAGGATGCGCCTGCTGAGCAGGTGGACGGGGTAGCCGATCGTGCCCTCGGCGACCCGCTCGGCATCCGTGGCGTGGTGCAGCATGTTGAGCATCACCCCGACGCCGTACCCGTTGACGCCGATCTTGCCGAGCATGCCGTACTCCGTGACGGTCTGGACCGTGCGACCGTCAGGGTGCTCGAAGCTCCAGTGGAACCAGCCCTCCGACATCGCGTCGTACCAGTCCCAGGTCTGCACCGCGAACGGCGCGCCACCTCGCGGCACCGAGATCACCGACGAGCACTCCTGCACGCCGGTCGGGTTGGCCGCCACGAGCAGCTCGGTGCGGGCGTTGATCGAGGCGAGCTCGCGCACCGGAAGGCCGGCGCCCTCGGCGATGCCCTCGATCTCCTCGGCGTGGTCGGGCGCGACCAGGCCGATCGACTCCCACGCGCGCTCGGACCAGAGGTCCACGTCGAAGTCGCGGTCGCCCGCACGGGTCCGGAACAGCCGGCGGTACGTCGCCGCGGTCGCCGCGATCTCAGCCGCGAACCGCTCACCGAGCTCGAGGCCGCGCTCACGTGCGGGCAGGACGGAGGAGGTGAATCTGACGGGTGCGCTCACGTGATCACGGTAACCCGCACCGATATCGGTAGGTAGCGCGTCGCTGTTCCGCTGCGGAACCCCTACCGATATGGGTGGTCAGCGCGGGACACGCACGAGCAGCCGCCCGTGCAGCACCTCGCAGCGCATCTCGCGGCCCGAGCCGATCGAGTCGCCGTCGAGCTGGCGCGGGGTGTCGCCGTTGGCCCGGATCGCCACCGTGCGCCCGGTCATCCGGTTGATCAGCTCGTCGCTCCGCTTGCCCTTGCGGAGCACTCGCACGGCCAGCGGGATCCAGGACAGGAACCGGCTGGGGTGCAGCACCACGATGTCGAGGATGCCGTCGTCGATCGCGGCGTCGGGCAGCAGCGGCATGCCGGCGGTGAGGTAGCCGACGTTGCCCACCACGACGGTGCGGGCACGGTGCTTGGTCCACGGACCGTCGTCGACGGAGATCTCGAGCCGGACCGCGGGATACATCAGGTTGCGCAGACCGGAGACGACGTAGGCCAGCCAGCCGACCTTGGCCTTGATCTCCTCGCTGGCGCCCTCCATGATCGCGGCGTCGAAGCCCATCCCGGCCATCACCATGAAGTGGGAGTCGGCGGGGATGCCGTCGCCGCTGATCCTGACCAGGTCGATCGCACGGTCCTGACCGTTGAGGGCGACGTCGATGGCGGCCTGGAGATAGAGCGGGATGTCGAGGTTGCGGGCCAGCAGGTTGCCGGTGCCGGCCGGCAGCACGCCGACCGAGATGCCGGTGCCGGCCAGCTCGGCGCACACGGTGCGCACGGTGCCGTCGCCGCCGCACACCATCACCAGGTCGGCGCCGTCGACCGCGGCCTGCTCGGCCATCGCCCGGCCCGGGTCCGCCACGGTCGTCTCGTGCCACGCGGGCCGGCTCCAGCCGTTGTCGGCGGCGGTCCTCTCGACCATCGCCTTGAAGACCGTGACGTCCTCGACCTTGATCGGGTTGAGCACCACCGCGAGCTGACGGGTCGAGGGCACCGGGCTGCTGAACGCCTCGGTGGGCTTGGAGCGGGGCGTCGGGTCGTAGACGACGGCGCTGCCGAGCACCCAGGCGGCTCCGACGGCGAAGCCGGCGATCACGTCGGAGAGGTTGTGCACGCCCAGCAGGATCCGGTCGGCTCCCACGAGGAGGGCGACGCCGAGCGCCGCGAGCACCAGCGCGCGGCGTACCGAGTGCCGGCGCACCAGGATCAGCGTCAAGACGATGACCACGCCGGCCGCGGCACTGATGCCGGTGGCGTGGCCGGAGGGGAACGAGAAGCTGGTCAGCAGGTGCAGCGGGTCGTCGAAGACCGGCCGGTCGCGCTCGATGAAGCGCTTGAGGCCGTACGTCGTGCAGGAGGCCCCCAGCATCACCGCGACGGTCCAGGTGGCAGCCCGGCGGTGCTTGCGGGTGAACAGCAGCACGGCAGTGATCGCGGTGTAGATGGTCATGGCGATGGTGCCGAAGGCGTGCTCGATGACGAGGAGCACGTCGAGCAGCCACGCCTGCCCGGCCGCCCAGGTGTAGGCCGCGTCGCCGAGCCGCTCGTCCATGCCGCCGAGCGCCTCGAGCCGCAGGAGCACCGCGAGCACGGCGACCGTCAGCACGCACAGCACAGCCCACACCGTCATGGCGCGGCGGGTGCTGCGGGTGAACGTCACGGATGCTCCTGGGCGTGGGCGAGACGGCGACAAGTATGACCGGGCTGTGCATCCCCGTCGTCCGCGCGGGAGCGGAACGTATCCTCGACAGTGCCCTGCCGCACCTGCGGCCAGTCGTCGATGGGGGGTGATCCGTGTCGCTTCTCAGCGCCGTCAGCGCCGGCCTCAAGATCGGGCTCGGCCTCACTCTCGGGGGGCCGGCCCTCGTGCTCGGCGGGGCCTTCCCGGGCTTCGGCACCCTCCACGACACCTCGCTGCCGGGCCCGGTCGAGCAGGCCCAGCTCCGGGCCGACCCCGCACCCGAGACCGGCGGTCGGGTGAGCTTCAACGACCCGAGCGGCGACAGGCGCGAGCAGTTCTCACTGGTGCGTCGCATCGACCGGGCGATCGACGGCGCCGCCGCCGACGCGACGGTCCGGCTGGCGGCCTACTCCTTCGCGATGCCGTCGACCGCGCGGGCGCTCCTGCGCGCCCATGCCAGGGGCGCGGCCGTGCGCGTCGTCGTCGACGACCACTCCGCCCACTGGGGTGCGGTCAAGCAGCTTCGCGCGGTGCTCGGGACCGACACGTCGACCGACAGCTTCGTGAAGGTCTGCCGATTCTCCTGCCGCGGAGGCCGGGGCAACCAGCACGCGAAGTTCGTGACGATCTCCTCGGGCACCTGGGGGCAACGACGCGACCACCTGGTCATGGTGGGGTCGCTCAACCTCACCAACTACAGCTCGCAGCGGCAGTGGAACGACCTGTACGTGGCTTCGGACCGAGGCGCCCACGACCAGCTTGCCGAGATCTTCGCCCGCCTCGCCGACGACGAGCCGCAGTCGCGGCTCCGGCTCGGCGAGACCACCAAGGGCTTCGCCACCGACCTGGCGCCCTACTCCGCCGACGACCCCACCGACACGCTCGCGCGGATCCTGTCCCGGGCGCGCTGCCGCGGCGCCTCCCTCGTCTCCGGTGACGACGGCCGCACCGTGATCCGGATCGCGATGCACGCGTGGAACGGTGAGCGCGGCATCGACCTCGCCCGCCAGGTCGCCGGGCTGCACCGCCGCGGCTGCGCGGTGAAGGTGCTGTACGGCGTGGGCATGGGCCGGGCCGTGGCCACCACCCTCCGCGAGGCCGGCGTACCGCTTCGCGACAGCAACAACGCCGGCCGGCGCGTGCACCACAAGGTGCTGCTGGTCTCCGGGGTCCTCGGTCGTCAGGTCGACGCCAACTACGTGTGGACCGGCTCCCACAACTGGTCGGACCGGTCGCTGCGCAACGACGAGATCCTCTTCCGGGTCAGCGGGCGGCACCTGGTGCAGTCCTACCTCGCCAACTTCCGCACCATGTGGCGCGCCGCCGACTGATCACGCTGCGCTCGGCGGACCGGAACGCACCGGCGATATCCGCTGGCCGGACGCCGATAGGCTGAGCGGGTGATCGACCCACGACTCCTCCGCGACGACCCCGACCGCATCCGCGCAGCCCAGGCCAAGCGCGGCCTCTCCGCCGACGTGGTCGACGTGGCCCTCGACGCCGACGAGCAGCGTCGCTCGGCGATCGGGGAGTTCGAGCAGCTGCGGGCGCAGCAGAAGCAGCTCGGCGCCCAGATCCCGCAGGCCCGGGGCGAGGACAAGCAGGCGCTGCTCGCGCAGACCAAGGAGCTCTCCGCCCAGGTCAAGGCGGCCGAAGCCGCCCAGGGCGCTGCCGAAGAGGCCTACAAGGCCGCGATGATGGCGATCCCCAACCCGGCCGCCGACGAGGCACCGGCCGGTGGTGAGGACGACTTCGTGGTGCTCGAGCTCGTCGGCACCCCGCGCGACTTCGCGGCGGAGGGCTTCGAGCCGCGTGACCACCTCGAGCTCGGTCGGATGCTCGGTGCGATCGACGTCGACCGTGGCGCCAAGGTGTCGGGCGCCCGGTTCTACTACCTCACCGGTCCGGGCGCCGACCTCGAGCTGGCGCTGGTCAACCTGGCGATGGACCAGGCGCGCGGCGCCGGCTTCACCACCGTGATCCCCCCGGCGCTGGTCAAGCCGCGGGCGATGGACGGCACCGGCTTCCTCGGTCAGGCCGCCGACGACGTCTACCGCATCGAGGGCGAGGACCTCTACCTGGTCGGTACGTCGGAGGTGCCGCTCGCGGCCTACCACTCCGACGAGATCCTCGACGGCGAGACGTTGCCACGCCGTTACGCCGCGTTCAGCCCGTGCTTCCGCAAGGAGGCAGGCTCCTACGGCAAGGACACCCGGGGGATCATCCGGGTGCACTGGTTCGACAAGGTCGAGATGTTCACCTACACCACCATCGAGGAGTCCTTCGCCGAGCACCAGCGGCTGCTGGAGTGGGAGAAGGAGTTCCTCGACAAGCTGGGCCTGGCCTACCGCGTCATCGACGTGGCCGCCGGCGACCTCGGCCTGTCCGCCCAGCGCAAGTTCGACTGCGAGGCCTGGATCCCGACGCAGGGCAGGTATCGCGAGCTGACCTCGACGTCGAACTGCACCGACTTCCAGACCCGTCGCCTCGACATCCGGGGCCGCTTCGTGGGCGGCACCTCGCCGTTGGCGACGCTCAACGGCACCTTGTGCGCAATCCCGCGCACGATCGTGGCGATCCTCGAGACCCACCAGCAGGCCGACGGCTCGGTCACGGTGCCCGAGGCGTTGCGGCCCTACCTCCAGGGCCGTGAGGTCCTCAAGCCGGTGGCTCAGTGACACGACCCGCGCCGGGCTGGGCGCCGCGCCTCGTCGCGCTCGACATCGACGGCACCCTCTACGCCAACGTGCCCGCCACCGGGGCGGTCGAGGAGGTCATCTCCGCGGCGGTGCACGACGCCGTCCAGCGGGCCGTGGACGCCGGAGCCCATGTGGTGCTCTCGACCGGACGCTCGACCTTCGGCATCACGCAGGTCTGGGAGCAGCTCGGCCTGCCTCGCGAAGGCGCCGGGCCGGTCCTCACGGTGGCCAGCAACGGCTCCGTCGTGTTCTCCTACCCGCCGGTCGACGTGCTCAGTGCCACCACCTTCGACGCCAGCCAGCTGGTCACGATGCTGATGGAGCACGTCCCCGAGGCCGCCGTGGCGGTCGAGGACATCGGGGTCGGCTATCGGATCAACCGGCCCTTCCCCGACGGGGAGATCAACGGCGAGATGACGTTGCAGTCGGTCGAGGAGCTCGTCGCCGAGCCGGTCACCCGCGTGATCATCCGCGACCCGCACTCCTCGGAGGAGGAGTTCGTCGCGCTCGCCGAGAAGCTCGGCCTGCAAGGCACCAACTACTTCATCGGCTGGACCGCCTGGCTCGACCTCGCCCCCGAGGGGGTCTCGAAGGCTTCCGCGCTGGCCGACGTGTGCCAGCGGCTCGGAGTGGCTCAGGCCGACGTGCTCGCCATCGGCGACGGTCGCAACGACGTGGAGATGCTGCGCTGGGCGGGCCGGGGCGTGGCCATGGGGCAGTCGCCGCTCGAGGTGCAGGAAGCCGCCGACGACGTCACCGAGACGGTCCACGAGGACGGCGTCGCCTACGAGCTCGACCGCTGGTTCTGAGCGCAGCACCCGGCGCGTGCCCGGTCGCCCACATCGCCACCATGGGTGGCCCGCGGCCTTCGTCAACCTCGTCCTCGTGATGCTGCTGGGCTCACTCGTCGTGGGTCCGGGCAGCGAGCCGAACGGTTCGCAGCGACGCCGTGAGCAACCCCTGCGTCCCGGCTGACACACTTCGACGCGTGCAGCGCCTCGTCGTCACCGACCTCGACGGCACCCTGCTGCGCAGCGACGGCAGCGTCTCCGGGCGCACGCGCGAGGTGCTCGACGCGGTCGACGCGCTGGGGGTCGTCGTCGTCTTCGTCACCGGGCGGCCGCTCCGCTGGATGAGCGGGCTCTGGGAGCACGTCGGCGGCCACGGGCTGGCGGTGTGCAGCAACGGCGGCATCGTCTACGACGTACCAGGTCGCCGCATCACGGAGGCCCGCACGATCCCCCGCGCGATCGGTCTGGAGGTCGCCGCCGAGATCCGCGCAGCCGTGCCGGGCAGTGTCTTCTCGGTCGAGCGGACGACCGGCGCGGCCTGTGAGCCGGACTTCCCGGACCGCCGTGAGCCAGGCCGACCCGCGGGTGGCGAGAGTGAGCGAGGCCCGCTGGAGGCGATCTTCGTGGGCGACGTCGTCAAGCTCCTCGCTCTGCACCCCGAGCTCGACCCGGCCGACTACTGGCACCGGGTCGATGGCGTGGTCGGCGACCGAGTGACGACGACCTGGTCCTCGGCGGGAGCCCTGGTGGAGATCAGCGCGGCCGGCGTCACCAAGGGCTCCACGCTGGCGCGCCTGTGCCACGAGCGTGGGATCGCCGCCGCCGACGTGGTGGCCTTCGGCGACATGCCCAACGACATGGCGATGCTCACCTGGGCCGGCAGGTCCTACGCGATGGGCAACGCGCACCCGAGCGTGCTCGAGATCGCCGACCACGTCGCGCCCACCAACGACGAGGACGGCGTCGCCGCGGTGCTCGCCGAGCAGTTCGGCCTTACTCGCCGCTGATTCCTTGACCCAGGAGAGCCCTGGCATCGGCGGCCGGCACCGGGCGCGAGAACAGGTAGCCCTGACCTCCACGGCAACCCAGGGCCAGCAGGGCTTGGAGCTGTTCCTCGGTCTCGATGCCTTCGGCGACCACGTCGAGGTCGAAGGCGTCAGCGAGTCGCAGGACGGCCTCGACCACGGCGAGCCCCCCGGAGTCCTCGCCGATCCTCCCGACGAACGACTGGTCCACCTTGAGGACCTGGAACGGATAGAGGCCGAGCCGTCCGAGCGAGGAGTAGCCGGTTCCGAAGTCGTCGAGCGAGAGGCGTACGCCGAGCGCCATGATGTCCCGCAGGACCGCGATCACGTCGACGTAGGGGTGCACGAGGGCCGTCTCGGTGATCTCGAGGTAGAGCAGGTCGCTGCGGAGCCCCGTCGCCGCCAGGATCTCGCGGATCTCCTCGACCAGGCGCGGGTTGGAGAGCTGCCGGGCCGAGAGGTTCACGCTGACGGTCGGCGCCTTCGCGGCGCAGGTGCGCGACCACCCTGCTGCCTCGGCGCACGCATGTGCCAGGACCCAGCGACCGAGGCCGTCGATCAGTCCGTTCTCCTCGGCGAGGGTGATGAACTCTTCCGGTGAGATGGGTCCGCGCTGCGGGTGGTGCCAGCGGGTGAGCGCCTCGAACCCGGTGATCTGCCCGGACTCGAGATTGATCACCGGTTGGTAGTGCACCTCGAGCTCGTCGCCCTCGATGGCTGCCGAGAGGGCAGCGCTCAGGTCGAGTCGGGCCATGGCCTCGGTGTGCATCCCCGCGGCGTACAGCTGGTGACCGCCGCCTCCCGAGGCCTTGGCGGCGTACATCGCCAGGTCGGCGTTGCGGACGAGCTCTCCGGCGAGGGTCCCGGCCCCTGCGAGCGCGATGCCGATGCTGGTCCGCACCGACAGGCAACGGCCGTCGACGTCGATCGGCTCCGCGAGCGCCTTGACCACCCGCTCGGCGAGGGCGACAGCGTGGTCGGGGTCCTTGATGCCGTCCAGGAGCACCACGAACTCGTCCCCGCCGAGCCTGGCGGCCATGTCCTGGGAACGCAGGCAGCCCGAGAGTCGGGCGGCCAGGTTGGTGAGCAGCAGGTCGCCCACGACGTGGCCGAGGCTGTCGTTGACGGTCTTGAAGTCGTCGACGTCGATCAGGAGGACCGCCACCGTCGTGCCACGTCGTTGTCCGGCGGACCGCTCGAGGGTCTCGGTCAGCCGTTCCATGAGGCGAGCGCGGTTGGGCAGGGCCGTGAGCGGGTCCGTGTGGGCCTGTCGGCGGAGCTCGGACTCGAGCTGGCGGTACGACGTCATGTCGCGGAAGCTCCACACGCGCCCGACGCTCTCGCCGTTGATGCGCTGCGGCTGGGAGTAGCGCTCGAAGACCCTGCCGTCGCGGAACTCCAGCTTGTCGGCGCTGGAGTGCTCGGGCCCCTCGTCGAGCCGGGCCAGCTCGTCCAGGAAGGCGGCGGGGTCGGTGAGCTGGGCGGTGACGTAGCTCATCAGGGCCCGGCCGCCGGACTGGATCAAGTGCTCGGGGATCTGCCACATCTTGAGAAACTTCTGGTTGTAGCTGGCGATGCGTCCCGAATGAGTCACCACGACGATGCCGTCGGCCGTGGACTCCAGGGTGGCCTCGAGGAGGGAGTGGGACAGGGCGGTCCGCTGCTCCTGCCGCGCGTGCCCCACGGCGAAGGCGACGAGCTGGGTGGCCCACTCGAGCCCCTCCTGCGCGCTGGCTCCCTCGAGACCGATGTGTCCGAGCAGCTCCCCGGACATGTCGTGCACGGGTGTCCGATCGACCGGCTGACGCGCCGGTCCCGCAGCTGTTCCTGCCCCTCCGACGACGACGGACACCTCGCCCGCCTCCGTCGCAGCGGGCTGGACGACGACGGTGCAGGCCGTCGCGCCGGTCAGCCCGGTGACGGAGACGGCCAGAGCACGAAGCGTCTCGGTGAGGTCAGCACCCGACGCAACTCGCTCGAAGACCTCGGCCTGGGCGCCGACGAGCAGCTCGGCGCGCTTGCGTCGGGTGATGTTGTAGAGCAGCCCGTGCTGGATGGTGCCGCCGTCGACGTCGTCGTCCATCAGCGTGACCTCGTCGAGGACCCACACCACCGTTCCATCGCGGTGGAACATCCGGTACTCGTCGTAGGCGGACTCGGTGCCGCCCCGCTCGTGTTCCTGCTCGCCGGCCATCACCCGTTCGTAGTCCTCGGGGTGCAGCTGTCGCTCCCACAGACCGGGGTCGGCGAGGAAGTCCGCGGCGGTGAACCCGAGGATGCCCTCGATCTGGGCGCTCACCTGCAGCCACTCCCCGTTGGCGCCGCTCCTGGCCTGGTAGACCGCGGCGGGCTGGTGCCGCACCTGGTCATGGAGGGGGGACGCACCGTCGTGACGCCGCGGGCGTGCGACGTCCGAGGTCGCGTCATCGTCAGCAGCCGAGAGCGCCTGCACTGTTCCCCCTTTCACGACGTGGTCTCCGGGGACCATCGGCGAAAAGGCGGGGAACCTGACGGAAAACCAGCGCGTCACACCTGGGTGAGACACCTGACCCAGCTCCTCGCGGCCCTCGTCGGCGCCCTGGCCGTCCTGGTGCTCGCGCCAGGTCCGGCCTACGCCTGCTCCTGCGTGGCAGCAGGCACCGCCGAGCACGTCGACCTCGCCGACGTGGTCGTCATCGCCCGCGTCGACAGCGTGCGGCTGCCGCTCGCGCTGCTCTCGTCGTCGGCCGATCCGGCGCGCTACGAGCTCGTCGTCGAGCAGGCGCTCAAGGGCGATGTCGCGGCACGGCTCACGGTGCTGAGCGCCCAGTCGGGTGCCTCGTGCGGTCTGGAGGGGGTCGAGGAGGGCGGCCGGTACGTGGTGTTCGCCGACCTGGCACCGTCCGGGGCCCTGACCGCGAGCCTCTGCGGCGGCACGCAGGCCGCCACCGGGCCGGTCGTCGCGGAGACGATTCGGGCGACCGGCGGTACCTCAGGCACCGTCGGCGCCCCGGCGGACGACTCGACGCTCGCGCTCCTCCACGACCATCCGCTCGGGTCCGACCTGGCCGGCCCGCTGGCGTTGCTGGCCGCCGGGTCGCTGGTCGTGCTGACCGGGGGGCTCTGGCTTCGCCTCGTCCGCTCCTGAGGCGGGCGGGCACGCCCATCGTTTGGGCGTGCCCCTTCCGATATCGCCCGATCCGGTGAAAGAGTGGTCCTCCTAGTCGGTGTGACCCCGGTCACCAGTTTCGTCTGATGGAGGTCCTCGGATGTCTTCGAACGACGCGGTCGGCGCCACGCGAGAGGCGCTCACCACCCTGGCGGCAGCGGCGCTGCGGATCCGCGACGAGTACGGCGACACGCTCGGCGTACGCAGGCTCATCTCCGACGTGGACAGGCTCCAGGCCGATCTCGACGAGCTCGGCGACCCGCGGCCCGGCCACACGCCCGGGCCCCGCAAGGACGACCTGCTGGAGATCCCCGACGACCCCTACGACGAGAGCATGTGGCAAGACGCCCAGTCCGAGGCGCAGCGCGCCCTCTGAAGCCGTTCCGCCCCGCATCCAGCGTTCACTGAGAGGCCGCACATGTCGTCTGGCGTCCGTAGTCCGGGTCGCGCACACATCGAGGAGAAGACGCTCAGGCAGGACCGGTGGTGGCTCTACCCCGCCGTGACCTTTGCCGTGTTCACCGCGTTCGTGGTCTACGCGAGCTGGCGCGCCTTCGTCGGCACCGACTACTACTCCACTCCCTATCTCTCGCCGTTCTACTCGCCGTGCCTGGGCGGCACCTGCGTCGAGGGCTCGGCCGACTTCGGCACCCCGTTCGAGTTCTGGCGGCTCTCGCCGGCGCTGATCATCTTGATCTTCCCGCTCGGCTTCCGGATGAGCTGCTACTACTACCGCAAGGCCTACTACCGCGCGTTCTGGTTGAGTCCGCCTGCCTGCGGCGTGGCCGAGCCGCACGGCGCCTACTCCGGCGAGACCCGGCTGCCGCTGATCCTCAACAACATCCACCGTTACTTCTTCTACGCCGCCGTGGTGGTCGCGCTGGTGCTCAGCTTCGACACCGTCCTCGCCTTCCGCGACGAGACCGGCGAGTGGGGTCACATGGGCCTGGGCACGTTGATCTTCCTGGTCAACATCGTCCTCATCTGGGCCTACACGCTCGGCTGCCACTCCTGCCGGCACACGGTCGGTGGCCGGCTGCGGCACTTCTCCAAGCACCCGGTCCGCTACAAGGCGTGGACGCTCGTCTCCAAGCTCAATGCCGACCACGCCCGCTACGCCTGGCTCTCGCTGTTCTCCGTCGCGATCGCCGACCTGTACGTCTACCTGCTCGCGACCGGCACCATCACCGACCTGAGGTTCTTCTGACCCATGACATCCACCGAAGGCGCTGACGAGCGTCATCCGATGACCGGCAACCGCATGGACCCGGGGGTTGCCGGTCCCCAGGGCGGCATGGAGCGGCACACGTACGACGTCGTGGTGATCGGCGCGGGTGGGGCCGGTCTGCGTGCGGCCATCGCCGCCCACGACGCCGGCGCCAAGGTCGCCGTCGTCTGCAAGTCGCTGCTCGGCAAGGCCCACACGGTGATGGCCGAGGGCGGCATCGCGGCGGCCATGGGCAACGTCTACGACGACGACAACTGGCAGGTGCACTTCCGCGACACCATGCGCGGCGGCAAGATGCTCAACAACTGGCGGATGGCCCAGCTGCACGCCCAGGAGGCCCCCGAGCGGGTCCTCGAGCTCGAGGAGTGGGGAGCGCTCTTCGACCGGACCCACGACGGGCTGATCTCGCAGCGCGACTTCGGTGGTCACCGCTACGCCCGGCTCGCCCACGTCGGTGACCGCACCGGCCTGGAGATGATCCGCACCCTCCAGCAGCATGCGGTCGACCTCGGCATCGACGTCTTCATGGAGTGCACCGTCACCGAGATCTTCAAGGACGGTGGGCGGGTCAGCGGCGCCTTCGGCTACTGGCGCGAGACGGGCCGCTTCGTGGTGTTCGAGGCGCCGACGGTGGTGCTCGCCACCGGCGGGATCGGCAAGTCCTACCAGGTGACGTCGAACTCGTGGGAGTACACCGGCGACGGCCACGCCCTCGCGATGCGCACCGGCGCCAGCCTGATCAACATGGAGTTCGTGCAGTTCCACCCCACCGGGATGGTCTGGCCCCCGTCGGTGAAGGGGATCCTCGTCACCGAGTCGGTGCGCGGCGACGGGGGGGTGTTGAAGAACTCCGAGGGCGAGCGCTTCATGTTCGACTACATCCCGGAGTTCTTCAAGGCCGAGACCGCCGACTCCATCGAGGAGGCGGAGGGCTGGTACGAGGACAAGAAGAACCACCGTCGTCCTCCCGAGCTGCTGCCGCGTGACGAGGTGGCCCGCGCGATCAACTCCGAGATCAAGGCCGGACGGGGATCGCCGCACGGCGGCGTCTTCCTCGACATCGCCTCCCGGCGCACCGCGGAGTTCATCCGGCGGCGGCTGCCCTCGATGTACCACCAGTTCAAGGAGCTCGCCGACGTCGACATCACCGCCGAGCCGATGGAGGTCGGCCCGACCTGCCACTACGTGATGGGTGGCGTGGAGGTCGACGCCGACACCGAGCAGAGCATCGTCGAGGGCTTGTACGCCGCAGGCGAGGTGGCCGGTGGCATGCACGGCTCCAACCGGCTCGGCGGCAACTCGCTCTCGGACCTCCTGGTCTTCGGCCGACGCGCCGGCCACAACGCGGCGTACCAGGCGATGCGGCTCAAGGGCGAACGCCCGACGATCGGCGACGAGCAGGTCAAGCGCGCCTCGGCCGCGGCCCTGCACCCGTTCGACGCCGCTGCCAATTCTGGGGGTGGCGAGAACCCCTACACCATCCAGAAGGACCTCCAGGAGCTCATGCAGCGACTGGTCGGGATCATCCGCAGCGCCGAGGAGCTGCGCGAGTCGCTCGGCGAGATCGCCAAGCTCAAGGAGCGCGCGACCAGGCTCAGCGTCGAGGGGCACCGGCAGTACAACCCCGGCTGGCACCTCGCCCTCGACCTGACCAACATGCTGGTCGTCTCCGAGTGCATCGCCAAGGCCGCGCTCGAGCGTGAGGAGTCACGAGGCGGGCACACCCGCGACGACTTCCCCAAGCCCGACCCGAAGTGGGGCGCAATCAACCTGGTGCTCACCCTCGACGCGATCGCGCCGGGGGACCAGCCCGGCGACGTCCAGCTCAAGCACCAGCCGTTGCCGGTGATGCCTGATGACCTGAAGACCCTGTTCGAGGAGAGCTGAGGCCACCATGGGCTACAACCTGAAGCTGCGCGTCTGGCGCGGAGACGCGTCCGGCGGTGAGCTCGGCGACTACAACGTCGCGGTCGAGGAGGGCGAGGTCGTCCTCGACGCCATCCACCGGCTCCAGGCGACCCAGGCCGGCGACCTCGCGGTGCGCTGGAACTGCAAGGCCGGCAAGTGCGGCTCGTGCAGCGCCGAGATCAACGGCCGCCCGCGGCTGCTGTGCATGACCCGACTCTCCGACTTCGAGGAGTCCGAGACGATCACGGTCACCCCGATGCGCGCCTTCCCGGTGATCCGCGACCTGGTCACCGACGTGTCCTACAACTACGAGAAGGCCAAGCAGGTGCCCTCGGCCCGGCTGACCCCGCGCGACGCCGACGGCAAGCGCCGGATGATGCAGGAGGACGTCGAGCGCGGCCAGGAGTTCCGCAAGTGCATCGAGTGCTTCCTGTGCCAGGACACCTGCCACGTGGTGCGTGACCACGAGGACAACAAGAAGGCCTTCGCCGGACCGCGGTTCTTCCTGCGCTACGCCGAGCTCGACATGCACCCCCTCGACACCCACGACCGGCGTGCCCTCGCCCAGGAGGCCGCCGGCATCGGGATGTGCAACATCACCAAGTGCTGCACCGAGGTGTGTCCCGAGGGCATCAAGATCACCGACAACGCGATCATCCCGATGAAGGAGCGGGTGGTGGACCGCAAGTACGACCCGGTCGTCTGGCTCGGCGAGAAGATCTTCCGCCGGTCGTCGGACCGCGGCACCCGTGAGGTCCCCTAGCCGCCGAGGAGTCAGCCAGTCAGGGCCTTCCGCGGCGTGTCGCTGCACGAGTGACCCCTCGATCATCGGGATCGCGCGGCGTACCGTCGGCAGCATGGCACTTCTCGAGCAGCACGAGATCGACAGCGCCCTCGCCGGCGACCTGAGTGCGTGGTCCCAGGAGGGGGACGGGATCGTCCGGTCGGTGGAGGCGGAGTCGTTCCTCGCCGGCATCGACGCCGTACGCCGCGTGGGCGAGGCGGCCGAGCGCGCCGACCACCACCCCGACATCGACATCCGGTGGCGCACGTTGACGTTCCGGCTGTCCACCCACAGTGAGGGCGGTCTCACCGCGAAGGACCTCGAGCTGGCCGGGACGATCGACTCGCTGGTCTGAGGACCGGGTCCGCCCGATCCACTTCCCACGAGGTGTTGACGCATCCCACGAGGCGCACCTCGTGTTGAGCGTCGATAACCCCGCGTTACAGCTGCCGCCTCTTGATCAGAGGTACATGCCGCTGCGGGCGGGGTCCTCGCCGTCCTCGGGGCCCAGGCCGCCACGGGCGGCCTGGGCCTGCGCGGCGTGGAGGGCCTCGTCGGAGGGGACCATCCCCGGGGGCAGCGCACGGCGCATCTGCTCGAGCTGGGCGCGGGCGGCGACCTGCTGGGCATAGATCGCTGTCTGGATGCCGTGGAAGAGACCCTCGAGCCAGCCGACGAGCTGCGCCTGCGCGATCCGCAGCTCGGCCTCGGAGGGAGTCTCGGAGCTGAACGGGAGCGAGAGCCGCTCGAGCTCCTCGACGAGCTCGGGAGCCAGGCCCGCCTCGAGCTCCTTGATCGAGGAGCGGTGGATGCCGGCGAGCCGGGCGCGGCTGGCCTCGTCGAGCGGAGCCGCCTTCACCTCCTCGAGGAGCTGACGGATCATGCTGCCGATCCTCATCACCTTGGCAGGCTGCTCGACCAGGTCGGTGACCTGACGCTCGGTCGCCTCGGCGTCCTCGGCGGAGACGTCCGCGGTGTGCCGCCCACCACCGGCGGTGGCCATCCCGTCGGGTCCGATGACCACGACTCGCGGGTCGGGCTGGTCGGAGCTGGGGTGGGCATCGGGGCGCTCGCTCATGGGCCCACCCTACGAGCACACCGCGAAACCTCACCCGCCCGGCGTCAGCACGATCTTGCCGCTGTGGCTGCTCTCCTCCATCACCTGGTGGGCCTCCCCTGCCCGGTCCATCGGGTACGTCGTGTGCACCAGCACCCGGATGGTGCCGTCGGCGACGAGTGGCCACACGTGCTCGACGACGGCGGCACAGATCGAGGCCTTCTCCTGGCTGGGCCGCGAGCGCAGGGTCGTCGCGATCACGGCGCCGCGCTTGGAGAGCAGCTTGGCGATGTCGAGCTCGCCCTTGACCCCGCCCTGCATCCCGATGATCACGAGCCGTCCCTCGAGGCCGAGCGCGTCGAGGTTGCGGTCCAGGTACTTCGCGCCCATGTTGTCCAAGATGACGTCGACGCCACGGCCGTCCGTCGCCCGGCGTACCTCCTCGACGAAGTCCTGCTCGCGGTAGTTGACCGCCAGGTCGGCGCCGAGCGAGCGGCACAGCTCGAGCTTCTCCTCGGACCCGGCCGTGGTGATCACCCGGGCACCGACCGCCTTCGCGAGCTGGATGGCCATCGTGCCGATGCCACCGGCGCCGCCGTGCACCAGCAGGGTCTCGTCGGGCCTCAGACCGGCGACCATGAACACGTTGGACCACACCGTGCACGCGACCTCGGGCAGCGCACCGGCGCTCACCAGGTCGAGGCCGGCGGGAACGGGCATGACCTGCCCGGCCGGGCAGGCGACGTGGGTGGCGTAGCCGCCGCCGGTGAGCAGGGCGCAGACCTCGTCGCCGACGGCCCAGGAGGCTCACCTCGGGCCCACGGCCGTGATGGTGCCGGAGCACTCGAGCCCCAGTACGTCGGAGGCGCCCGGGGGCGGCGGGTAGTGCCCCTTCCGCTGCATCAGGTCGGCGCGGTTGACCGCGGTGCCCGCCACCGCGATCACGACCTCGCCAGGCCCTGGCACGGGGTCGGGCAGGTCGGTCAGGGCGAGGACGTCGGGTCCTCCGGGCTCGGTGGCGATGACGGCGCGCATGTCGCCGACGCTAGCCCAGGCGGGGATGCCGGCTCAGTCGGCGTCCACGAGCTCGTCGTCGACCTCGACCTCCACCTCGGCGAGGTCGTCGGTCTCGCCACCCCACTTCTCGGCGAGGTCGGAGGCGCGGGCGGCCAGTGCCTCGACGCGCTCGGGGCTGCCGCCGGCGAGGGCGGCCGCATAGCCGAGGAGGTACGTCGTGATCGGCGCCGCCGGGCGTTCGACCGCGTGCGCGGCCGCGCGGGCGAGGTCCAAGATGATGCCCTCGTCGACCTCGGTCTCGATGTCGAGGGCGTCGCAGAGCTCGTCGATCCAGTCGTGCAAGGTCACATGTCCAGCGTCGTACGGCATCGGCGATCTGGCAACCCACCAGCATTTCGGACCGCGGAGTCGGGTGTCCCCGACCCACATCCGACCGGTCAGTCGCCGAGGTCGCGAAGGTCGGCCCAGGTGTCCACGTCGCGGCTCTCCCGACCGATGCTGGGCACCTCGACGAGCACCAGCCCGCTGGTCAGCGTCCGCATCGAGAGGCCGTGCTCGTCCTCGCGGGCCGCGGGACGGGCCGCCAGCAGGGACGCACTCCGGTAGGCCGCGGCCAGGGGCTGCCGGCGGCCACCGGGATCGACCAGGCAGGCACCGTCGGCTGCGTCGTCCTTCTCCACCGCCCAGGTGAGACGGGCGACGGTGCCGGCCTCGATCTTGGGCATGTCGACGGCCAGCACGATGACCACGTCGGGTCGCCCGCGGAACCGGTCGAGGCCGGCCAGCAGCCCGGCAGCCGGACCGCCGCCGACCGGGTCCTCGCGGGTCCACGTCACCGGCCGGGTGGCGGGCACCTCGGTGCCGACGACGACCACCTCGACCGCCGCGATCGTCGCTGCCAGCGCGCGCTCGAGGAGGCTGACACCGCCGAGCTCCACCGAGGCCTTGTCGACACCGCCCATCCGGGCGGCGGTACCCCCGGCGAGGATCACCGCGCCGCACCGCAGCGGGGTCCCGGTCGGCTGGCTCATGGCGCCAAGTCTGGCAGTCTGGAGACATGGCCCCCGACGTCGGCACGGAGATCACCGTCAGCCTGGCCCAGCGCGCCGCCAGCCTGGACCCGGCCGACAACCGGGCGGCGCTGGGCCTTGTCGGCGAGGCTCGTCCGGGGCGTCCCTCGCCCGCAGCTGGTGGTCTTTCCCGAGGTGTTCGCCCGAGACTTCGGCAGGGCCGGCTCCGACATCGCGGCCTTCGCCGAGACCCTCGACGGGCCGTTCGTCTCCGCGGTCTCGAGCGAAGCCCGCGCACACGACGTCACGATCATCGCGGGCATGTTCGAGGTCAGCGAGGACCCGGAGAGGCCCTACAACACGCTGGTCGTGGTGGGGCCCGACGGTCTGGCCGCGACGTACCGCAAGATCCACCTGTACGACTCCTTCGGCTACCGCGAGTCCGACCGCCTGCTCGCGGGTCCGGTCGACCCGGTCGTGGTGAAGATCGCGGGAGTACAGGTCGGGCTGATGACCTGCTACGACCTGCGCTTTCCCGAGCTCGCCCGTGCACTGGTCGACCGCGGGACCGAGCTGGTGGTGGTCCCGGCAGCCTGGGTCGCGGGCGATCGCAAGGTCCAGCACTGGCGCACGCTGGTCGAGGCCCGGGCGATCGAGAACACCGTGTACGTCGCCGCGGCAGGTCAACCCGGCCCCCGCTACGCCGGCCACTCCCTGGTCGTCGCTCCCACCGGCGAGGTGCTCGCCGACACCGACGACGTCGACGGCAGGATGGTCACCGCCACGCTCGGGCTCGCCGCACTCGAGGAGGCCCGTCGGGTCAATCCGTCGCTGGCCAACCGACGACTGTGAACCGCGCCGCCCGGCCCCGGGCAGCCCGCCTCGCGGACGCTATCCTGCCGAGTCCCGGGCGGGCACACCCTGATCGCCCGGTCGTCCGAGGCAGCCAACTTCTCGAGGGGTCCTGTGCCGCGTCCTGACCAGAAGCCTGGTCGTCGGCGCGCGACTCCGCGGTCGCGGCGACGATCGGCCGAGCAGCGTCCGCGGGTGGTCCGCGAGCCGCCGGCGGCCCCCGCTCCCGCACCCTCCCCCGAACCGGCGGCGGAGGCGGCCCCTTCGCCGCCGATCCGGGTCGCCGATCCGAGGGTGCCCCTGGTGCCGGGACCGACCGCCACCTCGCCCGAGGTTCGCGACCGCAGCCAGAAGCGCAGTCGCTGGCAGGCCCTCTCCGAGGCGGCCTGGCGCTGGGCTGGCTGCTGGTCAGTGCGACAGCCCTCGCCGCCGTGCTCACTGACTGGTTCTCCGTCGCGCTGCCGCCCTTGCTGGGGTCGTGGCTGCCCCTGGCCGGGGCGGTGACGCTCTCCACGACGTTCGCACTCGCCCTCGGTGTGCGCACCGGCGGCCGGCCGCTGCTGGCCGCTGCCCTGATGGCTCTGGTGTCGGGCGGCGCGGCGATCAGTGCAGTGCCGGTCCTGCTGGCCGCGGCCACCATCGCGACCACCATCACCGGGGCTGTGCTCGGCGTGCTGATCACGGTGCCGGCGGCCCGCTACCTCGGCGTCATCCGCGAGTGCCTCGTCGCCGTGGTGGTCGCGGCGGCCGCGGCGTTCGCGGCCAACGCCTACAACGCGCGGATCTCGGTGGAGCGTGCGGAGTACCTCACCTTGACCCTCGCGCTGCTCGGCGCCCTGGTCTTCGTCTACCGGCTCGGCGCCGGCCTCCAGGGCCTCGGCACCCGCGGCGCCGTGGTGGTCGTCGGCGGTCTCGCCTTGCTCGCGGTCACCCTCGCCTACACCGAGGCGCTCGCCCGGTGGGGATCGCCGGAGATGATCGACTCTCTGGAGCAGTCCTTCCGCGAGGCCCGCGCCACCTTCGGCGCCGTACCCGCGTCCGCTCGAGGCCCTGCTCGGATTCCCAGCCCTGGCTTGGGGCATCTCCACGCGCGCTCGGCGTCGCCAGGGCTGGTGGCCCTCCGCGTTCGGGGCGGCTGGGCTCGCCGGAGTGGCGACGATCCTGCTCGACAGCCGGATGACTCTGCTCGAGGCGGGCGTCACCATCGGGTACGGCGTGGCGATCGGTCTGCTGCTCGGCTACCTCGTCGTGCGCGTGGACGCCTTCCTCTCCGGCACCCGCGGCCGTCGTGCCCGGCGCGCGGAGGAGGCCACCGCCCACCGTCCCGAGCCACGCCGCACGGCGGCACTGCTGTAGGTTCCGAGCCATGGCGCGTGAAGTTCGGACAGCAGACATCGTGGCGGAGATGGTGGCCGACGTGATCTCGGCTGTCGGTCGCCCCAGGCGACGTCGTCGCGGTCGGTGAGACCGTGGTCCTGCTGGAGTCGATGAAGATGGAGATCCCGGTGCTCGCGGAGGTGGCCGGGACCGTCGGGGGCGATCAGGGTGGTCCTCCGGGGATGTCGTCCAGGAGGGTGACGTCCTCGTCAGCCCTCGATCTGGTCTGAGCCCTCTCCGCTCTCGTGCCATACACTCCCCAGCGTGCGCCGGGCGACCGGCGTCACGGAGGGGTGCCGGAGTGGCCGATCGGAACCGCCTTGAAAGCGGTCGCTGGCAGTGATGTCAG
>CAVYWU010000002.1:0-276754 GCA_963772415.1 uncultured Actinomycetota bacterium
ACATCTGACGAACACCAAGGAGCAGACGAGGGCGTGCGGTTCTGATGCGGCGGCCATCGCCGTTGAGCCCGTCCGCAAGCGCTTCCCGGGACTCGGGGGGTCTTGCGGCAGCAGCGTTCCGAGAACGAATGATCTCAGCCGACGACTCGACAACTCCGGCTCGCGGTTCCCTGGTCCTCGGTTTCCGCCACGCAGCCACGAGTCACCCTCAAAGTCGCTCAGGCACAATCACGCGACCTGGTCGCGCGGGACGTGGTGAGCACCCGAAGGCCGTCCAAGGGGGTCTTCGGGCACTGGCGGTCGAACGCCCGGCCAGGACCAACAGGGTCCCAGATCAGCGAGGTTCGCCATTGGCGGAGGATAGGGGATTCGAACCCCTGAGGGCGTTAACCCAACCCGCTTTCCAAGCGAGCGCCATAGGCCACTAGGCGAATCCTCCGCCGGAGAGGCTACCGGTCAGGCACGCCGCCCGCGAAATCAGGCTGTCGGCTCGCTGCCAACGGGGAGTCCGAGGTCGACTTGGGGCGTCCGGCAGGCGTCACCTAGACTTCGGGGCAACCCCCCGTGCGGCGGCATCTCGCCCAACTCCCCCAGGGCCGGAAGGCAGCAAGGGTCAGTGAGCTCTGCTGGGTGCGCGGGGGGCCTTTTCGTGCCCGCACCCGCCGGGACCGCGGTGAGGTGCTCGGGGGGCGGCACCACGGCCTGTCCGGTGTCCGAAGGGGCGGTTAGGGTTCAGGCGTGGATGCACCTCTCGCTCTCTACCGCCGCTACCGGCCGGAGTCCTTCGCCGAGGTCATCGGCCAGGACCACGTCACCGGCCCGCTGCGGGCCGCGCTGACCAACAACCGGGTGCACCACGCCTACCTCTTCTCGGGTCCGCGTGGCTGCGGCAAGACGACCAGCGCCCGGATCCTGGCGCGCTGCCTCAACTGCGAGCAGGGGCCGACCGACAACCCGTGCGGCAGCTGCCAGTCGTGCACCGACCTGGCCCGGGGCGGACCAGGGTCGATCGACGTGATCGAGATCGACGCGGCCAGTCATGGTGGTGTCGACGATGCGCGCGACCTGCGAGAGAAGGCGTTCTTCGCCCCGGTCAACAGCCGCTACAAGATCTACATCATCGACGAGGCCCACATGGTCTCCCCGGCCGGTTTCAACGCGCTGCTCAAGCTCGTCGAGGAGCCGCCGGACCACATCAAGTTCGTCTTCGCCACGACCGAGCCGGAAAAGGTCATCGGCACGATCCGCTCGCGGACCCACCACTACCCGTTCCGGCTGATCCCGCCGCGCACGCTGTCGGACTACCTCCAGCAGCTCTGCGCCCAGGAGGGTGTCGCGTTCGATCCGGCCGCGCTGCCACTGGTGGTCAGGGCAGGCGGGGGCTCTGCGCGGGACACCCTCTCCGTGCTCGACCAGCTGATCGGCGGCGCCGGCACCGAGGGCGTCACCTACGCACTGGCGACCGGCTTGCTCGGCTTCACCCCGGAGACGCTCCTCGACGAGGTGGTCGACGCCTTCGCCGCAGGCGACGGCGGGACGGTTTTCGGCGTCGTCGACAAGGTGATCGAGACCGGCCAGGACCCGCGTCGCTTCACAGAGGATCTGCTGCGCCGGCTACGCGACCTGCTGATCATCGCGGCTGTCCCCGACGCGCCTGCGACCGGCCTGATCGACGTCCCCCAGGACGTCGGCGAGCGGCTCGTGGCCCAGTCCGCGCGCTTCGGTCGCGCCGACCTCAGCCGGGCAGCCGACCTGGTCGCGACCGGTCTCACCGAGCTCAAGGGCGCGACGGCGCCCCGGCTGCTGCTCGAGCTGATCTGCGCGAGGGTGCTGCTCCCCGGCGCCGACCACACCACCGAGGGCGTGATGGCGCGCCTGGACCGGCTCGAGAAGCGGATGTCGATCGAGGGCACCACCTCGGCGGAGCGGGCGGCCCCTGCGTCCGCGACCGCCGCCCCCCTGGCCGCGCCAACGGCAGCGGCCCCGCCAGCCGAGCAGCGCCCCCGGGCGGCCGATCCCGCGCCTGCGGCCGTCGTCGCCCCGGAGCCGCCTGCGCCCGCGACACCGGAGCCGCCCGCGGCCGAGACACCCGCTCCCGAGATGGCCCCCGTGGAGGTGCCCGCGGAGGAGCCCCCGCTGGCGTCGCCCGCTCCTGCCGCAGCGCCTCCGGCCGCGTCGTCGGAGGGTGAGGATGTCGCCACGCCGAGTGGTCTCACCCTCGTCGACGTACGCCGGCTGTGGCCGGACCTGCTCGAGTCGGTCAAGGACAAGCGCCGCTTCACCTGGATCCTGCTCAGCCAGAACGCCCAGGTCGCGGCCGTCGACGACAAGGTGCTCACCGTAGCCCTGGTCAACGCCGGTGCCCGGCAGTCGTTCTCCGCCGGGGGGAGCGAGGAGATCCTGCGGCAGGCGGCGATCGACGTGATCGGCCACGACTGGCGGATCGAGGCGATCGTCGACCCGACGGCGCAGCCCGGGTCCCACCAGGACGTCGTCACCCGGAGCGCAGTCGCGCCGGAGCCGGAGACCGAGGAGCCCGAGGCGGCGTCGGTGGTCGAGCCCGCTGCCACTCCCGTGCCATCGGCGGACGAAGCCCCCGCGGACCGTCGCCCCGCCGACCCGCAGGCGATCGCGTCCGCTCGTGACGCGATCCTGGCCACCCGGCCGCAGGGGGAGGGCCGTCGCCGTCAGGTCGACCCCTCGATGGCCCAGGCCGACGCGGACGTCGACCGTGACGACGCGGACGCCGACGACGACCTCGGTGGCGCCCAGCTGCTCCAGCGTGAGCTGGGGGCGAGCATCATCGAAGAGATCAAGCACGACTGAGCGGCCTCCCCGACCGACCCCAGCCATGACCTGCACCACCGAGCGAGAGTGACGAGATGAGCAGCAACCCCCCGGAGACGCCCGGCGACCCGTTCGGCGGGTTCGACATGAACGCCTTGCTCCAGCAGGCCCAGGCGATGCAGCAGCAGGTGATGAGCGCCCAGGAGCAGCTCGCCGAGACCAAGGTCGACGGCACCGTCGCCGACGGCCTCGTCACCGTGACCGTCTCCGGCACCGGGGAGCTGGTCGGGGTCAAGATCAAGCCCGACTCCTTCGACCCGGCCGACGTGGAGGACCTCGAGGACCTGATCGTCGCCGCCTACCGCGAGGCCCGCGCCCGCGCCGACGCACTCGCCTCGGAGGCGCTGGGTCCGCTCGCCGGTGGCCTCGGCGGGCTCGGAGGCGGCGAGACCGGCGGCCCGGGTCTGCCGCTCGGCTTCTAGGCCCTCCATGTATGAAGGCATCGTCCAGGACCTGATCGACGAGCTCGGTCGTCTCCCGGGCGTGGGTCCCAAGAGCGCCCAACGCATCGCGTTCCACATCCTCGCCACCGACCCTGTCGACGTACGCCGCCTCGCGGAGGTACTGGTGGAGGTCAAGGACCGGGTGAAGTTCTGCTCGGTCTGCGGCAACGTCGCCGAGGAGGAGACCTGCCGGATCTGCCGCGACACCCGCCGCGACCTCTCGGTCATCTGTGTCGTCGAGGAGTCCAAGGACGTCGTGGCCATCGAGCGCACCCGCGAGTTCCGGGGCCGCTACCACGTGCTCGGCGGGGCGATCTCGCCCATCGAGGGCATCGGCCCCGACGAGCTGAGGATCCGCGAGCTGATGACCCGGCTCGCTGACGGAGTCGTGACCGAGGTGATCCTGGCGACCGATCCGAACCTCGAGGGCGAGGCCACCGCGACGTACCTCACGCGACTCTTGCGGCCGATGGGGTTGCGCGTGACGCGACTTGCGAGTGGACTTCCGGTAGGTGGCGACCTCGAGTATGCCGACGAGGTCACCTTGGGACGTGCTTTCGAAGGGAGACGATCAGTCGATGACTGAGCCGACGCCGGAGTCCGGGGCGCCGCTGGCGGGGGACGTCGAGGACTTCGCCCAGCAGATCGCCGACCAGGTCGAGTCCTTCCTGCTCGCCCTGCAGGCCATCGCCCGTGGTGACGCGACCGGGGGACAGGCCATCTCGCTGCTTCTCCTCGAGGTCAGCCAGGTGCTCCTCGCGGGGGGTCGCCTCGGGGTGCACACCGACTTCACGCCCGCCGACGAGTACGAACCCGACGCCGGGCCCGACCCCGACCTCGACGTGATGCGGCTGCGGCTCGCGGTGCTGCTCGAGGGCGTCGACGCGTTCACCGAGGTGTTCGACCCCTACGTCGACCCGCCTGAGCTGATCAGCTCGCTGCTCTCGGACGACCTCGCCAGCATCGCCAGCGCGCTGGCCCACGGGATGCGGCACTACCGCGCCGGCCGGGTCAGCGAGGCGCTGTGGTGGTGGCAGTTCTCCTACATGTCGACCTGGGGCACCGAGGCCAGCGCAGTCCTGCGCGCCCTCCAGTCGGTGATCGCGCACGACCGTTTCGACGCCGAGTTCGAGAGCGAGGCCGACCAGGTCGAGGCCGCCGACGAGATGCTGGAATCCATCGACACCTAGGGGCGCCCGGGGCGCGCTGTCCGCGATCCGTCGTGCCCTCGGGGCGGGCGCACCCTCCTCGATAGACTCTGCACGGCAGAGATCGAGACCGAATCCAGCGAAGGCTTGTGGCGTGGGCACTGTCGTCCAGAAGTACGGCGGCTCCTCCGTGGCCGATGCCGTGGGCATCAAGCGGGTGGCGCAGCGGATCGTCGACGCCAAGCGCGCGGGCAACGACGTCGTCGTCGTCGTCTCGGCGATGGGGGACACCACCGACGAGCTCATCGACCTCGCCGAGCAGGTCTCGCCGCTCCCGTCCGGGCGCGAGCTCGACATGCTGCTGACCGCCGGTGAGCGGATCTCGATGGCACTGCTCGCGATGGCCATCGGCAACCTCGGTCAGAAGGCACGCTCCTTCACCGGCAGCCAGGCGGGCGTCATCACCGACTCCTCGCACGGCAAGGCCAAGATCATCGACGTGACGCCGGGCCGCATCGAGCGGGCCCTCGCCGAGGGCGCGGTCGCCATCGTGGCCGGGTTCCAGGGCGTCAGCCAGGACACCAAGGACATCACCACGCTCGGGCGAGGCGGGTCCGACACCACGGCGGTGGCGCTCGCCGCGGCGCTGCGCGCAGACGTGTGCGAGATCTACAGCGACGTCGACGGCGTGTTCACCGCCGACCCGCGGATCGTGCCGACCGCCCGCAAGCGCAACCGGATCTCCTACGAGGAGATGCTGGAGATGGCCGCGTGCGGCGCCAAGATCCTGCACCTGCGATGCGTGGAGTATGCCCGGCGCTACGAGCTGCCGATCCACGTGCGCTCCTCCTTCAGCCAGCGGACCGGCACCTGGATCACCGACGAGACAGAGGTGGACGACATGGAACAGGCGATCATCGCCGGCGTCGCGCACGATCGCAGCGAGGCCAAGATCACCGTGGTCGGGGTGCCCGACAAGGTGGGTGAGGCGGCGCGCATCTTCGAGGCGCTCGCCGACGCCCAGATCAACCTCGACATGGTCGTGCAGAACGTCTCCGCGGCCGCCACCAACCTGACCGACATCTCGTTCACGCTGCCGCGCGAGGACGGCCAGACCGCGATGGCAGCGTTGGCGAGGATCCAGGCCGAGGTGGGCTACGACTCGCTCCTCTACGACGACCAGATCGGCAAGGTGTCGCTGATCGGCGCCGGGATGAGGTCCCACCCGGGCGTCACCGCGAAGTTCTTCGCCGGGCTCGCCTCCGCCGGGGTCAACATCGAGATGATCTCGACCTCGGAGATCCGGATCTCCGTCATCGTCGACGAGGCCCAGATCGACGACGCCGTGATCGCCACGCACAGTGCCTTCGACCTCGACTCCGACGAGGTGGAGGCCGTCGTCTACGGCGGGACCGGCCGATGAGCGGCGCCGCAGGTCGCGACGGCGTCCGTATCGGCATCGTCGGCGCCACCGGCCAGGTCGGCGCGGTGATGCGGCGCATCCTGGTCGAGCGCGACTTCCCCCTCTCCGAGATCCGACTGTTCGCCTCGGCCAGGTCGGCCGGGACGACCCTCGACGTCGGCGGCCGCGAGGTCGTCGTGGAGGACGCCGCCACCGCCGACCCGAGCGGCCTGGACATCGCGTTGTTCTCGGCCGGAGCGACGACGTCGAGGGCCCTCGCTCCGACGTACGCCGCGGCGGGGGCAGTCGTGGTCGACAACTCCTCCGCCTGGCGGCGCGACCCCGAGGTCCCCCTGGTGGTCTCCGAGGTCAACCCCGGCGCGCTCGCCGACATCCCCAAGGGCATCGTCGCCAACCCCAACTGCACCACGATGGCCGCGATGCCGGTGCTCAAGCCGCTGCACGACGAAGCCGGACTGGTCCGGGTCGTCGCCAGCACCTACCAGGCCGTCTCCGGCAGCGGGTTGGCCGGCGTCGAGGAGCTCGCCGGCCAGGTCGCGGCCGTCGGTGACCGCGGCGCCGAGCTGACCCACGACGGGTCGGCGGTCCCGCTGCCTGAGCCTGGGCAGTATGCCCGACCCATCGCGTTCAACGTGTTGCCCCTGGCGGGCTCGATCGTCGACGACGGCTCGGAGGAGACCGACGAGGAGCAGAAGCTGCGCAACGAGAGCCGCAAGATCCTCGGGATACCCGACCTGCGGGTCTCGGGCACCTGCGTGCGCGTGCCGGTCTTCACCGGACACTCGCTCTCGCTCAACATCGAGTTTGCCCAGCCGCTCCCGGCCAAGCGGGCCACCGAGCTGCTCGCCGCTGCCCCCGGCGTGCTGCTCAGCGAGATCCCCACGCCTTTGCAGGCAGCGGGACGCGACGCCAGCTTCGTCGGCCGGATCCGGCAGGACCCCGGCGTCGACCACGAGCGTGGCCTGGCCCTGTTCATCAGCAACGACAACCTTCGCAAGGGCGCGGCGCTCAACACCGTGCAGATCGCCGAGCTCCTCGCCGCCCGTCTCTGACCGCGGCCGTCAGCGGTAGCTGCGCCGGCCGTCGTCGAGCTCGACGGCCACGCGGGTGGTCACCCAGTGGGCGAGCAGGTAGGCCACCGCGCCCAGCACCGGGACCGCCAGGAACATCGCGCCGCTGAAGACGACGTCGAGCAGCGCCACCATCGCGACGACGCAGATGATCCCGACACCCAGGGCGCTGGTCGAGCGTGCCTCGGGCACCCCGAGGGTGCCCAGCAGCGCGGCGCCGATCAGCGCCATCACGGCTACGATCGCGACCAGCAGCAAGAGCCCGCTCCCGCCGCAGGACGACGTCCCCCGGACGACCCGGCACCCTTCCAGGCCCCCGAAGGTGAGGGCGGTGCCGGCCAGACCGACCACCAGGCCGGTCAGGGCGACAGCGACGACAGCAGGAATCGTCGGTACGGCGAGGCCGCGGGTGCGCGAGACCTCGTCGTGCTCCTCCTCGTGAGCCTCCGCGGTCCACACCTCGACCGGGTCCTCAGCGAGGTCCGGCTCCGTCACCGGCAGGTGCGCGTCCTCGACGTACAGCGGGCGGGTGGCTTCGTCCTGCTCGGCGACGAGCTGCTCGGCGGCCGAGGGCTCCGGGTCGCGGACGGCGGGCTCCGGGTCAGCCGTGTCCTCGCGAACCTCGCGGCGCCTGCGACGGAACAACGAAGGCAGCTCGAGCGACGGCTCGTCGCGGTCCTCGCGTCGCTGGTCGCCCATGGAGCGGAGTCTGCCAGACGACGCGGTCCGTGACCGCGACACCCGGAGACGCAGCAGGCCCCCAGCTCACGCTGTGGGGGCCTGCTGGCTACTCGGTCGGGCTGACAGGATTTGAACCTGCGGCCTCCTCGTCCCGAACGAGGCGCGCTACCAAGCTGCGCCACAGCCCGAGTGCCTCAGGCGACTGGGCCCGCGGCGCTGGGGAGTCTATCGGACCGACCGGACGCCGGAGAAACCGGTGGTCCCTGCTGCTCGGATCGATCAGGGGGCGAGGCCGGCGGCGGGGGTGAGGGTGAGCAAGGTGGCCTCGGGACGGCAGCAGAAGCGGACCGGTGCGTAGGGCGAGGTGCCCAGACCAGCGGACACATGCAGCCAGCTGCCACCGGGCACACCGGGCGCCGCGTCGGCCGGATGCCGGTGCAGTCCCTTGGCACGCGCAGGCTCGAGGTCGCAGTTGGTGACCAGTGCTCCCCTCCCCGGGAGGCACACCTGGCCGCCGTGGGTGTGGCCGGCCAGAATCGCGTCGTAGCCGTCGGAGGCGAACTGGTCGAGCACGCGGAGGTACGGCGCGTGCGCGACGCCGAGGCGGACGTCTGCAGTGGGATCGGCCGGTCCTGCGACGGCGTCGAGCTCGTCGTAGTCCAGGTGGGGGTCGTCGACTCCGGCGAACGCGAAGGAGGTGTCACCCACGACGAGCTCGGCGCGACGGTTCGTCAGGTCGGACCAACCGCGTTTCTCGAACCCGTCGCGCAGGTCGCGCCACGGCAGCGGCGGCGCGTGCGTCGCTCGACGACCGTCGTCGGGGAACAGGTAGCGCACCGGATTGCGCAGGGTGGGGGCGAAGTAGTCGTTGGAGCCGAACACGAAGACGCCGGGCAGGTCGAGCAGCTGGTCCAGTGCCTCGAGCAGCGGTGCGACGGCGTCGGGATGGGCGAGGTTGTCGCCGGTGTCGACGACGAGGTCGGGCTCGAGGGCGGCCAGGTCACGCACCCACTCCTGCTTGGCCCGCTGGTTCGGGGTCAGGTGCAGGTCACTCAGGTGCAGCAGCTTGAGCGGGCGATGGCCCTGGGGAAGCACCGGCAGGTCGGCTCTGCGCAGCGCGAACCAACGCAGCTCGACGAGGGACGCATAGGCGAGGCCGGCGCCGGCCGCGGCCGCTCCGAGGCCGAGCAGGGGAGCGAGGCCGGTGCGCGGGGAAGGCATTGCCCCAGGCTGCCACAATGACCTGCATGAGCGAGCTCAAGGACCGATTGCGCACCGACCTGACCACGGCCATGAAGGCACGCGACACCGTGCGGTCCTCCACGCTGCGGATGGTGCTCACCGCGATCACCAACGCGGAGGTCGCCGGCAAGGAGTCCAAGGAGCTCAGCGACGAGGACGTCGTCACGGTGTTGAGCAGCGAGGCCAAGAAGCGTCGTGAGGCAGCCGAGGCGTTCGAGGAGGCGGGTCGTGGTGACAGCGCCGACAAGGAGCGGGCGGAGGCCGTCGTGATCGGCGACTACCTGCCCGAGCAGCTCGACGAGAAGCAGATCACCGACCTGGTCACCGCCGTCGTCGGCGAGCTTGGCGTGGCAGGCGAGGGCATGAAGGCGATGGGCAAGGTGATGGGCGCCCTGCAGCCGCAGGTCAAAGGTCGTGCGGACGGCGGCGCCGTGGCCGCGGAGGTGCGTCGCCAGCTCGATGGGTCCTGAGGAGGCGAGCTACGAGCCGTCTCGAAGGGCTCAGCGTTTGCCCCGGGTCGAGGATCAGTCGTCGTCGTCGCCCCGGTCGTCACTCCGGCTCGGAGCCTGCCCGCTGGACGTGTAGATGGTGACGGTGCTGCCACTGCCGACCTGGGTGCCGGAGCCGGGGGAGAGGTAGGCGACGGTGCCGTAGCCGTAGTTGCTGGACACCTGCGGTCCGACGACCGGGTTGAGCCCGGCCTGGCGCAGGGTGTCGGCGGCCTGGGAGGGGGCCAGGCCGTACACCGACGGGACGGTCACCGTCTGGCCCTGGATCGCCGTGGGGTCGGGGACGCTGAAGTCGGTGTCGGGAAGGATCGACTCGATCGCCTTCATGGCGTCGCCCCACATCGGGCCGGCGTTGGTCGAGCCGGCCGCGCTGGCGATGTAGCTGCCGCCGACGGTCTGCCCGTTGAGGGTGACCCACTCGCCGGAACGGTTGGCGCCGGCGATCATCGAGGCGGTGGCCACGTCGGGGGTGTAGCCGACGAACCAGACGGCCCGGTTGCCGTTGATCGTGCCGGTCTTGCCGGCCGAAGGCTGGGAGAGGTTGATCCCGGCGCTGTTGCCGAACCCGCCCGGCTCCTGCACGCCTCGGAGCACGTCGTTGACCGCGTCGGCCACTGGGGTCTCGAGCAGCTGCCGGCATTCCTCGGGGAAGGCGGCGATCGCCTTGCCGTTGCTGTTGAGCACCTCGGTCACCGGCCGCGGCGAGCAGTGGACGCCGCGGGCGGCGAAGGTGGCGTAGGCGCCGGCCATCGACAACGGGTCGGTGTTGGTCACCCCGAGCGTGAACGGCGGCACCACGTCGGTCTCGGGGACGGTGATGCCCATGTCGCGTGCCAGGGTGACCGGGTCGCACAAGCCGGTGCGCTGCTCGAGCTGGGCGTAGAAGGTGTTCACCGACTGCTGGGTGCCCTTGTAGAGGTCGAAGGTGCCGGTGCCGGTGGAGTTCTCCGGAGACCAGGTGTCGGTGCTGGCGAGCGGTCCGTCGCAGGTCTCGAAGGTGTTGTTCTGCAGCTCGATGGTCTGGGGGGCGGAGATCTGGGTGGAGAGCGGGATGCCCTGCTTGATGGCTGCGGCGAGCACGAACGCCTTGAACGTCGAGCCGGCCTGGAAGCCGTTGGCGTCGCCGTACCTCGCCGGAACCACGTAGTTGAGGTAGGTCTGGCCCTTCTTCTTGTTGCGACCCATCGGTCGTGACTGGGAGAGCGCACGGACCTCGCCGGTGCCGGGCTGCACCATCGCCAGCCCGCCGATGGCCTGGTCGGTGGGGTAGACGTGGCTGCGGACCGACTTGTCGGCCGCACGCTGGTAGCGGGGGTCGACCGTCGTCCTGATCGTCAGACCGCCGTTGTAGAGCAGGCTCCGTCGCTCCTCCGCGGTCTTGCCGAGGGACTTGTCGGCCATCAGGTACTGCACGGCGTAGTCGCAGAAGAACGGGGCCCGGGACGAGACGCAGCCGTTGCGGGACGGGGTGATGTCGAGGCCGAGACCGCGGCTCATCGCCCGGTCGGCCTCGGTCTGGGAGATGACGTTGAGGTCGAGCATGGTCTTCAGGACGGTGTTGCGGCGGTTCTTGGCCTCGGTCTTGTCGTTGGTCGGGTCGTAGCGCGTCGGGTTCTTGACCAGCCCGGCCAGCAGCGCGGACTGGCGCAGGCCCAGACGCGAGGCGGGCTTGGAGAAGTAGTGACGTGCGGCAGCCTGGATGCCGTGGGCGCCGTCGCCGAAGTAGGCGATGTTGAGGTAGCGCTCGAGGATCCAGTCCTTGTCGTACTTCTCCTCGAACGCGATCGCGTAGCGGAGCTCCTTGATCTTGCGCTCGTAGGTGTCGTCGGTCGCCGCGGCCCGCTCCTCGTCGGTCTCGGCCTGGTTGAGCAGGGTCATCTTGACCATCTGCTGGGTGATCGAGGAGCCGCCCTGCACGGTGGCGTCGGAGACCTCGTTGGTGACGAAGGCGCGCAACGTGCCGCGCAGGTCCAGGGCGCCGTGCTGGTAGTAGCGGTAGTCCTCGATCGAGATGATCGCCTTGCGCATGATCGGATCGACCTTCGCCAACGGGACGTTGACGCGGTTCTCGTCGAACAAGGTGGCCAGCACCGAGCCGTCGGCGGCGAGCAGCCGGGTGCGCTGGGGGAGGGGCTCCGCGGCGAGGTCGGCAGGCAGCTTGTCCATGCTGCGCGAGACGTCACGAGCGCCTAGCCCGGCGACGCCGGCGAACGGGATGGCCAGGCCCGCGACCAGGATGCCCATCACGCCGGCGACGGCGACCATGACCCCCAAGTGGGAGATCACGGACACGGGTCGGAGCTTGTCGGTGCGGCGCGAAGGCATGGCCCCAAGGGTACGGGACCAACGTAGTCGGTCCTGCCGGTCACATCTGGGGCCGATGCTGGACGATTTGCCGGATTCGACCCGGTCTGGACGTCGAACCGTTGGGGTGGACGGGGTGGTCGTGATGACCCCCGGCAGATGACCCGAAAGGGCTATGGCTCTCCAGCGCCGTCGTCACAGGGGTCCCACAAGGCACAAATCGGCTCCGACGTACCACCAACTTCGGACTTGAGACACCGAACGGCCTTTCCGTCTAGTCCTTATGGACTAGCGGGATTTGCTCCCTCTGTGTCTGTTTCGCGCCCTTATCACTCTTTACCTTTTCTCGTGGGGATTGACTCACGGCCTTGCACAGTGCGGGCCACCTCTCGGATGGGAGCCGAGCTATGACGTGGAACGAGGACTGGGCGACGAAGGCCCTGTGCAACCAGACCCGACCGGACGAGCTGTTCGTGCGGGGGGCGGCACAGAACCGCGCCAAGCAGCTGTGCGCCGGGTGCCCGGTGCGCACCGAGTGCCTGGGCGAGGCGCTGGACAACCAGATCGAATGGGGTGTCTGGGGTGGCATGACCGAGCGTGAGCGCCGCGCGCTGCTCCGCCGCCGGCCGAACGTCACGTCGTGGCGACTGCTGCTCGAGACCGCGATGGCCGACCACGCCGCCGCCGTCACGGCCACGCAGGGTGACGCGGCCGTCTCTGCCTGAGGCGCTGTTCTGCTGAGGCGCTGGTTGGCCTCATTGCACTGGGCATTTACCACGGGAACGTGGGAATCTCCCGCCGCACAGACTCACGATTCTCCGCTCACCGCCGGACCGGGCTCGGTCGGGCGGTGAGCTGCGTCCGGCCCCCGGCCACCCCCGGCCACCCGCGCGTCAGCTAGCTGTTCAGCAGTTCGCCGACGAGGCGTAGCCCGTCGAGGTCGTGCACGTCGGTGGACAGGGCCGGGATGACGGCCGTCGGCACCCGGGGGTGCGCGGTCGCGAAGCGGCGCCGGAGCCGCGCCTCGCGAGCCACGAGCCGGGTCCGGTCTGCGTGAAGGCGTAGCAGTCCGGCAGTGAGCCCCTCGGGCGCGGCGGTCGCCGCGCCGGTCAGCTTGTCGGCTGCCGCGGTGGCCTGTTCGCCGGACAGCCCCGAGATCGAGAGCCGGCCGGCACGGTTGACCACCAGCCCGGCCAGAGGCATCTGGTCGGCGCTCAGCCGCTCCACGAAGTAGGCCGCCTCCCGCAGCGCGTCGGGCTCGGGCGCGGCTACGACCAGGAACGCCGTCTCAGGCGCCTGGAGCAGCCGGAAGGTCTTCTGCGCCCGCTGCCGGAACCCGCCGAACAACGTGTCGAAGGCAGCGACGAAGGTCTGCATGTCGCGCAGCACCTGGGCACCGAGGATCTTGGTCAGCGCGTTGGTCATCACGCTCAGCCCCGCGGTCATCAGCCTGGCCGGGCCCTTCGCGGGAGCGAGCAGCAGCCGGATGAAGCGACCGTCGAGGAAGCTCGAGAGCCGCTCCGGGGCGTCGAGGAAGTCCAGGGCCGAGCGCGAGGGAGGGGTGTCCACCACGATGAGGTCCCAGCGTCCGGTGTCGAGGGCGTCGCGGTGAAGCTGTCCGAGCTTCTCCATCGCCATGTATTCCTGGGTGCCGGCAAAGGAGCTCGACAGCGCCACGTAGAACGGGTTGGCCAGGATCTGCGCCGCCTTCTCCGGGCTGGCCTGGGACTCGACCACCTCGTCGAAGGTGCGCTTCATGTCGAGCATCATCGCGTCGAGGGAACCGCCCGCATCAGGTTGTACGCCGGGCACAGGTCGCGGCGTGTTGTCGAGCGCCTCGATCCCCATCGACTGGGCGAGCCGCCGCGCCGGGTCGATCGTGAGCACGACCACCTTGCGACCGCGCTCGGCGGCACGCAGCGCCAGGGCGGCCGAGGTGGTGGTCTTCCCGACGCCGCCGGAGCCGCAGCAGACGATGATGTTGGTGGCGCGGTCGTCGAGCAGGGCGTCGACGGCCAGGGCGGGCCCGGTGTCGAGCTTGCTGGCCAGTGGTCCGACCCGTCCCTGGTCGTGGCCGCGGCTGCTCGCGGGCGTCATGCCATGCCCTGGTCGATGAGGTCGGCCGCGAGCTCGTAGAGCGCGCCGAGATCGATCCCGTCGGCGAACCGGTCGAGCTGGTAGGTCTCGACGTCGAGCGCGTCGATGCGGGCGCGCTGCTCGTCCTCGAGGCGACGTCGCTCCGCGTGGTCGCGGGCCTCGAGCAGCAGCCCGTCGACGAGGGCAGGGCTGACGTCGACGCCGGCCTTGACCAGGTCGGCCTCGATCTCGGCGCGCGGCAGCGATCCGGCGAGGGTGAGCTCGCGGGCGTCGTCGTCGAGCTCGCGGCGACGTACCAGGTTGACCACGACGCCGCCCACGGGAAGCCCGGCAGCGCCGAGCTCGGTGATCCCGTCGGCGGTCTCCTGCACCGGCATGTCCTCGAGCACGGTGACGAGGTGGATGCGGGTGAGCTCGGAGCGCAGCAGCGCCATGATCCCGTCAGCCTGACTGCGGATCGGGCCGACCTTGGCCAGCCCGGCCAGCTCGCTGTTGACGTTGAGGAACTGGGCGATCCGGCCGGTCGGTGGTGCGTCGAGGACGACGGCGTCGTAGTGGCGCTGGTTGCGCCCGCGGCGGTTGCGGTGAACCGCTTCGTAGACCTTGCCGGTGAGCAGCACGTCGCGCACGCCCGGCGCGATCGTGGTGGCGAAGTCGATGACGCCGAACTTGTCCAGCGCCCTGCCGGCCCGGCCGAGGCGGTAGTACATCGCGAGGTACTCCAGCAGCGCCGCCTCCGGCTCGATGGCGAGGGCGTAGACCGAGCCGCCGCGCCCGTCGCCACGGTCGTCGCCGCTGGCGATCCGGCGCTCCTCGTAGGGCAGCGGGGGTACGTCGAAGAGCTGGGCAATGCCCTGCCGCCCCTCGACCTCGCACAGCAGCACCTGCTGTCCACGACTGGCCAGCCCCAGGGCGAGGGCGGCCGCGACGGTGCTCTTGCCGGTGCCGCCCTTGCCGGTCACGATGTGCAGCCGGACGCCGGGCCAGTCGGTGGCCCCTGCGGTGGCGTCAGTGCTCATCCTTCGAGCGTAGTGGGGGCGGGCGAAGGTCTCCTCCCTGAGGCTAGGGTGGCTCGACCCCTCCCAGCAGGGGAGTCGAGGAGGAGATTTCGTGGACAAGGTGGTGGCAACCGCGGCGGAGGCCGTCGCGGACATCGCGAGCGGTTCGAGGTTGGCGGTAGGCGGTTTCGGGTTGTGCGGCATCCCGTCGGTGTTGATCGAGGCGATCCTGGATCAGGGCGCCGACGACCTGGAGGCGGTGTCGAACAACTGCGGCGTCGACGAGGCCGGCCTCGGGCGGCTGCTGTTCGCGAAGCGGATCCGGCGGATGATCTCCTCCTACGTCGGGGAGAACAAGGAGTTCGCCCGGCAGTACCTCTCCGGCGAGCTGGAGGTGGAGCTGACCCCGCAGGGCACGTTGGCCGAGCGGATGCGCGCCGGCGGCACCGGCGTACCGGCGTTCTTCACCGCCACCGGTGTCGGCACCCAGGTCGCCGAGGGCGGGCTGCCGTGGCGCTACGACGCCGAGGGCAACGTCACGGTGTCCTCGCCGGCCGAAGGAGGTGCGCACGTTCGCCACCCACGAGGGCGAGAAGGAGTTCGTGCTCGAGGAGGCGATCGTCGCCGACTTCGGCCTGGTGCGGGCCTGGAAGGGCGACCGGCACGGCAATCTCGTCTACCGGTTGTCGGCGCAGAACTTCAACCCCCTCGCGGCCATGTGCGGGCGTACGACGATCGCCGAGGTCGAGCACCTCGTCGAGCCGGGCGAGATCGACCCGGCCGAGGTGCACACGCCGGGTGTCTTCGTCCAGCGGGTCGTCGCGCTGACCCCGGAGCAGGCCGCCGACAAGCAGATCGAGAAGAGGACGGTTCGCTGATGTGGTCGCGTGAGGAGATGGCCGCGCGCGCGGCCTCGGAGCTGACCGACGGGTCCTACGTGAACCTCGGGATCGGGCTGCCGACGTTGGTGCCCAACTACGTCGCCGACGACGTCGAGCTGGTGCTGCAGTCGGAGAACGGCATCCTCGGCGTGGGCGCCTACCCGGCCGAGGACGACGTGGACGCCGACCTGATCAACGCCGGCAAGGAGACCGTGACGCTGCGCAAGGGCGCGTCGTTCTTCGACTCCGCGACGTCGTTCGGGATGATCCGGGGCGGCAAGATCGACGCCGCGATCCTCGGCGCGATGCAGGTCTCCGCGCACGGCGACATCGCCAACTGGATGATCCCCGGCAAGATGGTCAAGGGCATGGGCGGCGCGATGGACCTGGTCCACGGTGCCAAGCGGGTGATCGTGCTGATGGAGCACGTCGCCAAGGACGGCTCCTACAAGATCGTCGAGGACTGCTCGCTGCCCTTCACCGGCAAGGGCGTCGTGCAGCGGATCATCACCGACCTCGCCGTCATCGACGTGATCGACCCCGCGACCGGTGAGCCCGCCACTCCCGGCACCGCCGGCGAGCGGGCCCTCAAGCTCGTCGAGCTCGCACCCGACGTCACCGAGGACGAGGTCCGCTCCAAGACCGAGCCCCCCCTCCTCTGATCCCAGCCCCACCCACCCACCGCCAAGGCCCCAGACAGGGTGAGGAGTCACTTCTTCAGGGCTTTTCGCGGCGTGTCGCTGCACGAGTGACTCCTCGACTCACGCGGTACGCCGGAGATTGCGTTCGGCCCTGGCGATCCCGGCCCGGAGGATCTCCACCCCGCGGGACGGGTGGTGGAACAGCTCCTCGCTCGTGAGTACGTCGACGGTCCAGCCGCGCGCGTCCCGCAGCCAGGCCCGCCGTCTCCGGTCGCGCGCTCGTTGGGCGGGGGAGCCGTGCCAGGCGGCACCGTCGTACTCGGCGGCGTAGCGCAGGTGGGGGAGCCCGAGGTCGAGGCGATAGCGCTCCCACCCCTCGTCGTCGGTCGTGGGGATCTGGAGGGTGGGAGTCGGCAGCCCGGCGTCGAGCCACAGGAGCCGCAGCACCGACTCCGCCGGAGACTCAGCGCGGGGGTCGGCCAACGGAGCCAGGGTGCGCAGCCGGACCACTCCGCGGTAGCCGCGGAAGCGCCACACCTCACGCAACAGCTGTTCGTGGGTGAAGTCGCCGGTGCGCAGCATGGCGTCGAGCGCCGCGATCCCACGCGCCCGCGAGCGGGTCCGCGCCAGGTCCAGGGCCGTGCGGAGGCTCGTCGTCACGCGGACGCCGTTGAGCAGCTCCACGTCCCGCGACAGCAGCAACCGCCGCGCGCCGTCGGCTCCCGGCTTGCGGACCCGGGTGCGGTCCAGCGGCTGCACGATGCTCACCGGCGGCGGCACGACCTGCTCTCCGCGCGCCACGAGATCGATCCCGCGTGCCCACGCGGCGGACTCGTCGGCGACGACGGCGGTCGGCGGTACGACGAGGGACAGGGCGCGCGCACGCATGAGCAGGTCGTCGTCGGCGGCGCTGTCGACGTACACGCCGCGGAAGACACGCCGCAGGACGCCTTCGTCGGCCAGTCGGTAGAGCTGCGTCCGCGTGACGCCGCGTCGCAGTGCCTGGGCTGCGGTGAACGGCACGCCGAACGGAAGCGCGTCACCCGGCACGGGAAGCATCGGTTCCATGGCGGCACGATGCCGCCGATCGGGAGGCCGTGCGAGTTGTCCACAGAGCTGGCTGGGCGAGGAGTCACGCGTGCAGCGACACGCCGCGAAAAGCCCTGAAGAACTGACTCCTCAGCCCGGGGTCGAGGTCTTGAGGGTCGCGTCAGAGGTCGGGGTGCTTGGTGGCGAGGCGGTAGAAGCCGGAGTGGAAGACGAGGGGTTCGCCGCCGGGGGCGTCGTAGGACTCGATCTCACCGAGGAAGACGACGTGGTCGCCGGCCTCGAGCCGGCCCCGGGGTCCGGGCAGGCGGCGGCAGACGAAGCGGGCGACGGTGCCCTCGAGCAGCGGCGGGCCGTCGGCCTCGACCAGACGGACGCCGTCGAACTTGTCGGGCCCCGAGGTCGAGAACTGCCGGGACAGGTGGTGCTGGTCGGAGGCGAGCACGTTGACCGCGAAGGACTCCGCCGCCTCGAAGACCGCCAGCGAGGGTGAGGACGCGGCCGCAGCCCACAGCACGATCGGCGGGTGCAGCGACACCGACGTGAACGAGTTGGCCGTCATCGCCGCGGTCTCCCCGTCGTGGGCGGCCGTGACGACGGTGACACCGGTGGCGTACTGGCCGAGGGCGCGGCGCAGGTCGCGGGTGTCGAACCGCCCTGCGGCCATCGCGCGCTGCTCGGCCAGGAACGCCTCGGCGGCGCCGGCGTCGAACCACCAGGGGTCGAACAGGCGGGCGTCGTCGAAGCCGGCGACGAAGCGTTCGGCGACGACCGGCAGGCTCGCCGCAGCGACGAGGGCCTCGCGCTGGTGCGCGTCGAAGGGCTGCAGCCACGCGTTGGTCCAGCGCGTCGCGAAGTGCGCCCATCCTCGCCAGAAGTTCGCGAACGTCCGCTCCATCCAGCCGTCGTCGAACGCCCCGCTGTGGTTGACGATCGCGTCGAGGTAGAACGACGCCGACTTGATCGCGTTGTTGGAGCCCTGACTGGTCAGTGGGTCGTTGAGCACCACGACGTCGGCCATGCCGAGCACGTGGGCGCCGGAGGGCAGGGTGCCGACAGGACGGCGTACGACAGGGCGGAAGCCGCCGCGGAGCACGGCACCCTCGTCGACGAGCTCGGCCTCGGCGAAGCGGGCGGCCTCGGTCGGGAACCACTCGGCGAGCACGGCGGACAGACGGTCGTGGTGCTCGGTGGGGGTCGTCACGTCGTCCCACACGTCGAGCGGACCGCCGGGTGTGCCGGTGACGACGACGATGTCGCAGGCGCCGTCGACGGTCAGGGCCGGACACGCGAAGCATTCACCGACGCCGTCGACCACGTGGTAGCGGAACCTGTCGTCGCTCGCGCCCCCGCGCAGGTAGGTCAGCGCAGCGGTCCGTTGCGGCCGGTCGTGCACGGTGCGGGAGTCGTCGACGGGGAACAGGTCGGCCAGGCCACCACGCCCGGTCGAGACCACGACCAGGTCGTGGGTCGCCGGCCAGCTCCTCGACGTCGTCGATCCCGGCCTGGCGTACGACGACCTTGCCGCCGAGCCGCTCGACCGCGTCGAGGAGCGCCGGCACCTTGACCCTCAGGTCGACCGACGTGGCCGGCGAAGCGAACGGCGCCTCGAAGGCGGCCTCGCCCCCGTCGGCGTACCTCACCTCGAAGGCCATCCGGTCGATCCGCGGCGCCGGTGGCAGCAGGGCCGGGATGCCCAGCGAAGCCTCGACCTCGAGCGCCGACTCGAAGGTGACCTGGCTCGACATCACCGAGCCGCCGCGGATCTCCTCGGCCGTGCGGTCGGTGACGAGGGTGACCGTGCAACCGTGCTGGAGGAGGCCGAGCGCGAGCGTGGTGCCGGCGGGGCCGGCGCCGACGACGGCGACACTCGGACGATCCATGCCACCAGCGTCTCACCAGCGACGGGCGACGGGCGTGCTGAGGGGTCAGCCGTGCAGCGACACTCCGATGAATGCCCTGACTACCTGACCCCTCGGCCCAGCCTGTCAGTCGGCGGCCAGGCCGAGGGCGGGGGACACCTTCGCGGCGCGGCGGGAGGGGAGCACGCCGGCGAGGAGCCCGGCGCCGGCGGCGGCGAGCGCGATCAGCACCACCTGCCCCCACGGGACCACCAGCGAGACCTGCTCGATGGCCTCGCCGACCACGGCCTCGACCCCGATCCAGGCATAGACCGTCCCGAGCACCGCGCCCAGGACCCCGGCGACGCCGGCGAGCAGCACGGCCTCCGCCGAGAGCGTGAACCGGAGCCGGCGACGGGTCAGGCCCAGGGCCCGGAGCAGAGCGTGCTCGCGGGTGCGTTCAAGGACCGACAGGCCCAGCGTCGAGCCGACACCGACCACCGCGATCACCACCCCCACGGCGAGCATGGCGATGACCGCACCGAGCATGACGTCGAGCTGCAGGTCGATGAAGGCCCGGTTGCCGAGCGCGCCGTCGGCCTGGGTGCCACTGGCGCGGGCGAGCGCGGTGAGCGACCCCTGGACCTCCTCGGCGTCCGCGCCGTCGGTGGCCCGGATCCACAGTGCTCGCTCCTGGACGAGCTCCGGTGTCGAAGTCGTGAGGGAGTCGAGGGTCGTGGGCGCGACGACCGCGACGTTTCCGATGCCGTCGGCCACCCGGGCCCGCAGCAGCGTCCTCCGGCCGTCCACGATCGCTGCGACCTTCATGTCCGGGCTGTAGCCGATGGCGTTGAAGGCCTCCCAGGGCAGGTAGACCTCGTCCGGCTCCGGAGTGAGGAAGTCGTGACGGCCGCGCACGATCGCCCGGGCACCGGAGGTCGGCGCGAGCACGGTGACGGCTCCGAGGTCGAGGCCCTTGACGCTGAGCTGGGCGCTCGTCCCCGGCACCGGTACGACCGCGTCGATCCCCTTGATCGCGCGGGCGTCATCGACGAGATCGCTGGCGAGAGGGTCCGCGCCGGTGAGGGTCAGGTCGAGCGGGTACTGCACATCCATCTCCTGGTCGACGGTCGTGCGCACCGTCGACATCCCGACGACCATGCCGGTGATCAGCGTGACACCGACGAGGAGGGACGCCGTCGTCGCAGCGGTACGCCGGGGGTTGCGCACCGCGTTCGCGACGGCGAGCCGCCCCGTCGTACCAGCGAGCCGGCCGACGAGCACGCCGACGAGCCGGATCAGCAGGGGCACGAGCAGCGGGCCGAGCAGCAGGATGCCGACGAACGAGACGAAGCCGCCCGCGAGCATCGGCAGGATCTGGTGCTCGGACACCGACCACCAGAGCAGCGCCGAGCCGACCCAGAGGGCCAGCACAGCCAGCCCGACCCGGCCCCGGCCGGCGCGAGAGCGTACGGCCAACGGGCGGTCCGGGCGCAGCGCCGCCAGCGGAGCGACCCGGCTGCCGCGACGCGCCGGCAGCACCGACGCCCCCCACGTGACGACCACGCCCACGAGCCAGCCGCCGCCGAGCCAGATCGGGGACAGCGCGACGGCGCCGATCGGCACAGCCGGGACCAGGGCGGACGGCAGCCGCCACGAGGCCGTAGCCGAACAGCACACCGACGAGCACGCCCAGCGTCGCTGAGCCGGCACCGACGAGTAGCGCCTCCAGCCGGACCGCGCGGAGCACCTGCCGGCGGGTCGCGCCCACGCAGCGCAGCAGCGCGAAGTCACGCTGCCGCTGAGCGAGCAGCACCGTGAACGTGTTGGCGATGACCAGCACCGAGACGAACAGCGCGATCGCCGCGAAGACCAGCAGCATCACCCCGACGACATCGACGCCGCGGGTGGCTTCCTGCTGGGCGCCGACGAGGTAGTCGTCGACCGGCTGCACGTCGTAGCGGGGAGGCAGCGCACCGTCGAGGGCGTCACGGGTGACCCCGCGCGTGACCACGTCCGCCACCAGGCCGGTCCTCCCGACCACCTCGAAGTCGGGCCAGGTGACGTAGGCGGACGCGCCGTGCGGGCCGCCCGCCGAGTCCACGGTGCCGCTGACGACGAGATCCACGGTGTCCCGGCCGGTGCCGATCGTGACGGTGTCGCCGACCGCGAGGCCCCGGGTCGCCGACTCGTGCTCGTCGACGACGATCTCGCCCGGGCCCGGGAAGGCACCCTCGGCGAGGGTCTGCCAGCGCAGGTCCTCGTCGGCGTCGGAGGCGATGGTGCCGATCGCGGCATCGTCGGCGAGCCTCTGGCCCTCGAGCGACGCGGTCGTCCACACCACTGCGTTCACGGCCGCCTGTCCACCTGCGTCCTCGGCAGCCTGGACGGCGCGGGTCGCATCAGCCAGGCCGCCGATGCCGGAGGCGACGACCTGGGCCCCTTGGAAGGAGCGGCCCAGATCCGAGACCAGCCCCGCCTTGGTGGCAGACGTGAGCGCGTTGGTGGTGACGATGAACGCGACAGCCAGCGTCACCGCGACGACTGCCGCGACGTACCTCCGGGCGTAGATCCGCACGGAGGCAAGAGTCACCTCGCGCATCAGGCCACCGGGCCTTGCGACGCGACGCGTCCGTCCTCGATGCGGACGAGGTGGTCGGCGTACGCCGCTGCGTCCGGGTCGTGCGTCACCATGACGACGGTCTGGCCGAGCTCGCGCACCGAGCGTCGCAGGAAGCCGAGCACCTCCGCGGAGGCGTGGCTGTCGAGGTTGCCGGTCGGCTCGTCGGCGAAGAGCAGGGCCGGCCGGGCCACGAGACCCCGGGCCAGGGCGACCCGCTGCTGCTGGCCGCCGGAGAGCTGGTCGGGCCGGTGCGCGGAGCCGGTCGCGCGATCCCGAGCACGTCGACGACGAGGTCGAGCCACTCGGGTCCGGAGTGCGTTCCGGCGAGCTCGAGCGGCAGCAGGATGTTCTGCCTCGCGGTGAGCATCGGCAGCAGGTTGAACGCCTGGAAGACGAAGCCGATGTGGTCGCGGCGGAACGCGGTCAGCGCGTTGTCCTTCAGCCCGGTGATCTCGACGCCGGCGACCGTGACGGTGCCGGCGGTGGGCGTGTCCAGGCCGGCGAGGCAGTGCATCAGGGTCGACTTGCCGGAGCCGGACGGGCCCATCACGGCGGTGAACCGGCCGGCCGGGATGTCGAGGTCGACGTCGACCAGGGCGTGCACCCGGGTCTCGCCGCGTGCCGTAGGAGCGGCTCAGGCCCCGGGTCGAAGCGGCGGCGGGCTTCCCGGGCGGCGGTGGGTCGGGGCGAAGGGCTGGGGTGCGGTCGTGGGCATGAGGGCAACGCTAGGGAGATCCGAGCCGTCCGGGTCGTCAGGCCGGGGCTGGACCTGGCGTACGCCGCGGGTCGCACGCCGACGGGCGGCGTACGACCCGGGTATGACGCGCCAGGCTCAGCCGCCCCGCGTGACCAGCCCGGACTCGTAGGCGAGCACCACGAGCTGCACCCGGTCGCGGGTGCCGGTCTTGGCCAGGATCCGACCGACGTGGGTCTTCACAGTGGCCTCCGCGACGACCAGCTCGGCGGCGATCTCGGTGTTGGAGCGGCCGCGCGCGACCAGCCGGAGCACCTCGACCTCGCGGTCGGTCAGCCCGTCGAGGGACGGCCAGGCCTCTCGACCCGGCTGGGCGGCGGCGAAGTGCTCGAGCAGCCGCCGTGTCGTGCTCGGCGCGACGACCGCGTCTCCGGAGTGGACCGCACGGATCGCGCTGAGCAGGTCGGCGGGCGGTGCGTCCTTGAGCAGGAACGCCGAGGCGCCTGCCCTGATCGCGGCGAAGGCGTACTCGTCGAGGTCGAACGTGGTCAGCACGATGACGCGCGGCGTCTCGCCGCGGCGGGTGATCGCTCCGGTCGCGCTCACCCCGTCGACGCGCGGCATCCGGACGTCCATCAGCACGACGTCGGCCTCGGTGCGTCGCCGCCAGGACGGTCGCCTCGGCGCCGTCGCCGGCCTCGCCGACGACCTCCAGGTCGTGCTGGCTGTCCACGAGCATCCGGAAGCCGGCACGCACCAGCGCCTGGTCGTCGACCAGCAGCACCCGGATGGGCCGGCCGGACTCCGTCGTCGGGCTCGCCAGCGGCACCAGGGCGTCGACCCGGAACCCACCACCGGGCGCGGGGACCGGCCTCCAGCGCTGCCGCCGAGCGCAGCCACCCGCTCACGCATGCCGAGCATGCCGTTGCCCCGGCCGTCGTCGCGTGCGGAGGCACCGCGACCGTCGTCCTCGACGGTGATCCGGAGGCCGTCCCGCCAGCCGCCGTACGGCGACGTGCACGTGTGGCTCGGGCCCGGCGTGCTTGCGCACGTTGGTCAGCGCCTCCTGCACCAAGCGGTAGACGGTCAGCCCGAGGCCCGGCGCAGACGTCGGGGAGTGGCTGGTCGATCTCGGTGGTCAGGCGCATCCCGCTGCCGGATGGCCTCGGCCAGCAGGTACTCCAGGTCGACGAGGCCCGGCTGCGGCCTGGTGCCGGTGTCCTCCTCGTCGGAGCGCAGCAATCCGAGCAGGCGGCGCATCTCGGTCAAGGACTCCCTGCCGGTGTCGCCGATCGTGGCCAGGGCCTGCGTGGCCGCCGAGGGGTCCTGCGCGGCGGCGTACCGCGCACCGTCGGCCTGCACCACCATCACCGACAGGCCGTGAGCGACGACGTCGTGCATCTCGCGGGCGATCCGGGCGCGCTCGTCCGACGCCGCGAGCTCGGCTCGCTGCAGGGCCTCGCGCTCGATGCGCTCGCCGCGCTCGATCAGCTGGGCCACGTACGCACGGCGGGTGCGGGTCAGCAGCCCCAGGGCCCAGGGTGCGACGACGAGCATCGCGCAGGCGCCGACGAACAAGATGCCGGGATAGAACGACAGGAGCGAGAGGGAGGCGAGCCAGTCGACGGGTCCGAGGACCGATCCCACCAGACCGGCGCCGACGGCGATGGCGGCGCGCGCCTGGGTGGAGAAGGCCGCCACCGAGTAGATCGCGAACGGCAGCGCCGACCTGCCCCCAGATCGGTGCGCCGGTGATCACCAGCTGCAGGGCCATCAGCCCGGCGACAACGGCGAAGACGAGGTCGGGATGGCGTCGGCGGAACCACAGGGGTGCGATCTGCGCCGCGCTGAGCAGCGCCGGCTGCGGAGCGACGAGACCGGTCAGGAAGACCGGCACCGGCAGCAGCAGCGCGATCACCAAGGCACGGTCGAGCCACGCCTCACGCTGCGGCGACCACGGCGAGAGCCGGTCGCCGAAGGGGATCGCGGAGGTCACGCCACATCACCCAGCACGGCCGCCCGCACCGACGGCCACTGCGCCGACAGGGGGTCGATGACCTCGAAGTGCCCGCATGCGAGCTCGTCCAGGTCGACCCGTGGATGTCGTCGCGCCAACGACCGCGCCTGGTCGATGGGCACGTCGGGGTCGGTCCGGCCGTGCAGGACGGTGATCCGCGTGGCGGGGGCGGCGAAGCCCAGCAGGCCCAGGGGGTCGGCGTCGGCGTACGCCTCGGGTACGGCGCTGGGGAGACCGCCCAGCAATGCCTGCGTGGCGCCGCCTCCGAGCCCGTCGCGGGCGGCGGCGACCAGGTCCGCCACCGGCGCCAACGCCACGACCCGGTCGATGCCACCCCCCTGGGCGGCCAGCCACAGCGCGAGCTGGCCCCCCGCCGAGTGTCCGAGCACGGTCACGCTCGAGGTGGCGACGCCGAGACCGTCGAGCAGTGCGGGCAGCGCCGTGAAGGCAGCGAGCACGTCGTCACCGGTCATCGGCCAGCCGCCGGCCCCGCCGACACGGCGGTACTCCGGCGCCGCCACGACGCAGCCGTCGGCCACGAGGGCGCGGGCCAGTGGTCGAAGGTGTCGCCGGTCGAACTCCTGCTTCCAGAATCCGCCGTGCAGCGTCACCACCAGCGGGTGCGGTCCCCGCTCGTCGGGCAGGTGCAGGTCGATGACACCGTCGCCGTGGGCGGCGTACCGCACCACCGCGTCGGGTGGCGCGGCCACGCGAGCGAGCACGTCGTCGCCTGAGGCGGGCGAGAGTGAGGTCACGGAGGTCACCGTAACGGGATGCCCTAGGGTCGGCCCCATGAGTGATTCGACCAAGTGGGAGTACCTGACCGCGCCGGTGCTGGTGCACGCGACCAAGCAGATCCTCGACAACTTCGGCCAGGACGGGTGGGAGCTCGTGCAGGTGGTGCCGGGGATGAACCCCGAGAACCTCGTCGCCTACTTCAAGCGGCCGGTCCAGTGAGCGTCTCCGGCAATACGCCTGAGGAGCGGCTCGCCTCCCTCGGCCTGAGCGTTCCCGAGGTCGCCAAGCCGGTCGCGTCCTACATCCCCGCGGTGCGTAGCGGCAACCACGTCTTCACCTCCGGTCAGCTGCCGATGCGCGAGGGGCAGATGATCACCACCGGCAAGGTCGGCGGCGAGGTCAGCGCCGACGAGGCCGTCGAGTGTGCCCAGCAGTGCGCGCTCAACGCGATCGCCGCGGTCAAGGCCGAGATCGGCGACCTGTCCCTGATCAAGCGCATCGTCAAGGTGACGGCCTTCGTCGCCTCGACGCCCGACTTCACCGGCCAGCCCGGCGTCGCCAACGGCGCGTCCGAGCTGTTCGGCGACGTGTTCGCCGAGGCCGGCCAGCACGCCCGGTCGGCCGTCGGGGTGCCGGTGCTGCCGCTCGACGCGCCCGTCGAGGTCGAGCTCATCGTCGAGGTCTGAGCCGTGAGGCTGCCGTTGCCGGAACAGCTCGTCGCCCAGGCCCGGGCGTACGGCGACGGCACCGTGGAGCCGGCGACGCCGCGCAACGCGGCCACGGTGGTGCTGCTGCGGCCCTCGAGCCAGGGCCCGTCGGTCTACCTGCTGCGGCGGCAGACGTCGATGGCCTTCGCCGCCGGGATGTGTGTGTTCCCCGGCGGCGGTGTCGACGACCGCGACTTCGACGCGTCGGTCGCGTGGGCAGGACCCTCACCCGCTGACTGGGCCGCCCGGCTCGGCGTCGACGAGGACCTGGCCCGGGCACTGGTGTGCGCTGCCGTTCGCGAGACATTCGAGGAGTCCGGCGTGCTGCTCGCGGGCCCGTCGGCCGAGGCGGTCGTCGAGGACGTCACCGGCGAGGAGTGGGAGGCCGACCGGCACGCGTTGGAGAGCCGCGAGCTGGCCCTCACCGAGTTGCTCGAACGGCGCGGCCTCGTCCTGCGCACCGACCTGCTGGGTGTGTGGTCGGGCTGGCTGACGCCGGTGTTCGAGCCGCGCCGCTACCGGACCTGGTTCTTCGTCGCCGTGCTCCCGGAGGGGCAGCGCACCCGCGACGTCTCGACCGAGTCCGACCAGGTGACCTGGATGCCGGCGATGGCCGCCGTCGAAGCCGTCGAGAGCCAGGACCTGTTCATGCTGCCGCCGACGTACCTCACCTGCCTGGAGGTCGCCCAGTCCGAGACGCCGGCCGACGTGCTCGCCGCCGCACGGGGTCGGGAGGTCGAGATGTTCATGCCGGAGGTGGTCTCGTCCGGCGAGGACTTCGTGCTGTCGACGCCGCCGGGTGCCGAGGTGCTCCTCGGGCAGCGCGGTCGATGAGCTGGACCGGAGGAAGGTTCGGCGAGCGGGCCATCTGCGTGCTGGCCCCCAACGCCGACATGATGACCCTCGACGGCACCAACACCTGGGTAGTGGCAGAGCCCGGCGGCCGCTCGGTCGTGATCGACCCCGGACCGGAGATCGTCCGCCACCTCGACGCGGTGGCCGACGTCGCCGGTGACGTCGCCGCCGTGCTCCTCACCCACGGGCACCTCGACCACTCCGAGGCGGCCAGGTCGTTCGCGGAGCGGGTCGGCTGCGGCGTACGTGCCCTCGATCCCCAGCACCGGTTGGGCTCTGAGGGTCTGCGCGACGGCGACGTCGTCGCGGTCGACGGGCTCGAGCTGCACGTCATCGGGACTCCCGGCCACACCTCGGACTCGCTGTCGTTCGTGCTGCCACAGGAGCGCGCCGTGCTCACCGGCGACACCGTGCTGGGCCGCGGCACCACTGTCGTCGCGCACCCCGACGGCAAGCTCGGCGCCTACCTCGACTCCTTGCAGCGTCTGCACGCCGTCGTCGAGGAGCAGGAGATCAGCACCGTCTGGCCGGGGCACGGCCCTGTGGTCGAGGACGCGCTCGGCGCCCTCGACTTCTACCTCGCCCACCGCAAGCAGCGGCTGCAACAGGTGCGCGAGGCGTTCGACCGGGATCGGAGCCGAGCCCGCGGACACGCTGGCCCGCCGGGTGGTGGAGACGGTGTACGTCGACGTCGACCCGGTGCTCTGGGGCGCCGCGGAGCTCAGCGTCCGCGCGCAGATCGACTACCTGCGCGGGACCGGCTGAGCCCCCGGCGACATCCCGTAGCAATCTCCGGGTTACCGGCGGGAGTTCCCTGCGGTAACCGGGCGATCACCACGGGAACGTGGTAATCGCCCGACAGGTGGGATCAGCGCGCGCGCCGCCCCAACCGCTCGAGGTCCATGATCACGACGGAGCGCGGCTCCAGGCGCACCCAGCCGCGGGAGGCGAAGTCGGCCAGCGCCTTGTTGACCGTCTCGCGCGAGGCGCCGACGAGCTGGGCGAGCTCCTCCTGGGTGAGGTCGTGGTGCACGTGGACGCCGTCGTCGGCGGTGCGGCCGAAGCGGTCGGCGAGGTCGAGCAGGGCCTTCGCGACACGGCCGGGGACGTCGGAGAAGACCAGGTCGGCGACGACGTCGTTGGCCTTGCGCAGCCGGCCGGCGAGCTGGGCGAGCAGGCCGCGGGCGACGGCCGGGCGGCCCTCCAGCCAGCGGAGCAGGTCCTCGTGGGAGAGCGAGGAGAAGGTGGTGTCGGTGACGGCGGTGACGGTGGCCGAGCGCGGGCCCGGGTCGAAGAGCGAGAGCTCGCCGAACATCTGGCCGGGGCCGAGGATCGCGAGGAGGTTCTCCCGGCCGTCGGAGGAGGTGCGCCCGAGCTTCACCTTGCCGTCGGTGACGACGTACAGCTTGTCGCCCTCGTCGCCCTCGTGGAACAGCACTTCGCCGCGGCGCAGCCGGGAGTCGGCCATCGAGGAGCGCAGCGCGGTGGCGGCCTCGTCGTCCAGTGCGCTGAACAGGGGTGCCTGGCGCAGCACGTCGTTGTCCACGGATGGTCCTCTCCGTCCACGCCCGCCGGATGCGGGGCGTTCCATGCAGGGCACAGTCTGTCCTACCCACTGTCGAATATCTCACAAGCCCACCCCATGACCGCCCCGAGCGATGTCCGCGCCACCGCCTACGCTGGCGGCGTGCCTGCCTCGCCGTCGCTCCCCAAGCCCGACACCTCCCTGGTGCGGCGGGCGCGCAAGATCGACCGGATGCTGGCCGAGACCTATCCCGACGCGCGCTGCGAGCTCGACTTCGACAACCCCTTCCAGCTGCTGGTGGTGACGGTGCTCTCGGCCCAGACCACCGACAAGCGGGTCAACGCCGTGCGGCCGACACTCTTCGCGGCCTATCCCGACCCCGCGTCGATGGCCGCCGGCGAGCGGGCGCACCTCGAGCAGATCATCGGCCCGCTGGGATTCTTCCGCGCCAAGACCGAGTCGCTGCTCAAGCTCTCCCAGGCCTTGGTGGAGCGGTACGACGGGGAGGTGCCGGCACGCCTCGACGACCTCGTCACGCTGCCCGGCGTGGGTCGCAAGACCGCCAACGTCGTGCTCGGCAACGCCTTCGGCATCCCCGGCATCACGGTCGACACCCACTTCGGCCGGCTCGCCCGCCGGTTCGGCTTCACCGAGGAGACCGACCCGGTCAAGGCCGAGCACGCCGTCGGTGCGCTCTTCCCCAGGCGCGACTGGACGATGCTGTCGCACCACCTCATCTGGCACGGACGCCGGGTCTGTCATGCCCGCAACCCCGCCTGCGGTGCCTGCCCGGTGGCGCGCTGGTGCCCTGCCTACGGTGAGGGACCGACCGACCCGGAGGCGGCGGCCAAGCTGGTCCGCACCGAGGGCCGAGCGTGAGACGTGCCCTCGTCGCGGTCGCCGTCGGCCTGGTGCTGTCCGGCTGCTCGGTCGGGGTCCCGCCGCCCGAAGACGGACCTTCGGTGCAGCGGAGCCGGGTCCAGGTGGACACCCCCGAGCTCCGGGCCGCCAAGGACGCCGCCGGGATCGAGCCGTGCGACCCCGGCACCGGCGAGGACGGCGTCGACGGCGGCCTTCCTGACCTCACCCTGCCGTGCCTCGGCGGCGGCGAGCCGGTCGACCTCGACGAGCTCCGCGGCCCGCTGGTGATCAACCTGTTCGCCCAGTGGTGCGGTCCCTGTCGGGAGGAGCTCCCGTTCTACCAGCGGCTCCACGAGGAGGCCGCGGGCAAGGTCGACGTCCTCGGCATCGACTACCTCGACACCCAGCCCGGCAGTGCGCTCGCGCTGGCCAGCGAGACAGGGGTCACCTACCCGCTGCTCGCCGATCCCGACGGTCTGCTGCGCCCGGCGCTCCGGATCCGTGGCCTGCCCGGCCTGGTCCTCGTCGACCGGGGCGGCCGCACCACCCACGTGGAGTTCCTGGTGATCCGCTCCTACGAGCAGCTCACCGATCTGGTCGAGCAGCACCTCGGCGTCCGGCTCTGAGCAGCCGGGCTCAGGCTGCCCGTGGTCGGCGGGTTCCGACTCTCGGCCCCTGGGTACCCTCGACCCGTGCCCGACACCGCTCCCGCCGAGCAGCCCGGCCTGCCCGCGTGGCTGGAGCCGGTGCGCGAGGGCGCCCGCTCGATCACGGTCGACGAGCTCACCCGCTTCGTGCCGCCCGAGGACGCCGAGACCCGCGAGGGGGCGGTGCTGCTGCTCTTCGGCGAGGGTCCGGGCGGCCCCGACCTGCTGCTGACCGAGCGGGCTCACGACATGCGCTCGCACCCCGGTCAGGTGTCGTTCCCCGGAGGCTCGACCGACCCCGGTGACGACGGGCCTGCCCACACGGCCCTGCGTGAGGCCGAGGAGGAGACCGGGCTCGACCCGCGCGGCGTCGACGTCTTCGCCACCCTGCCGCAGCTGTGGCTGCCGCCGAGCAACTTCGCGGTCACTCCGGTGCTCGGCTGGTGGCGGCAGCCGACGCCGGTCTCGGTCGTCGACCCCGCAGAGGTGCACGCCGTGCTCCGGGTGCCGATCGAGGAGCTGCTCGACCGCGAGCACCGGGTCACGGTGGTGCATCCCTCCGGCTGGCGAGGTCCGGCGTTCCTGATCGGCGACGACAAGGACCTGGTGCTCTGGGGGTTCACCGCCGGCATCATCGCCCGCCTCTTCGACTTCCTGGGCTGGACCAAGCCGTGGGACGACCAGGTGTTGCGCGACCTGCCCGAGCACATGTTGGTCGCCACCAGGGAGGCGCAGGTCGTGCCTCCCAACACGCGCTTCGACCAAGGACCGGCCGGCGGGGGCGTCCGATGAACTTCCTGGACTGGTTCCTCGTGGTGCTGATCCTGGCGTACGCCGTCTCCGGCTACTGGCAGGGCTTCATCTCCGGCGCCTTCGCCACCGCCGGGCTGCTGCTCGGCGGCCTGCTCGGCGTGCTGCTGGCCCCCCGGTTGCTGGGCGAAGCGGCCCCGGCGCTGTGGGTCTCGCTCGCGGCGCTGTTCGTGGTGCTGGTCTGCGCGTCGTTCGGCCAGGCGCTGCTGCAGTTCGCCGGCTCACGGATCCGCGACAAGATCACCTGGCAACCCGCCCGCGCCCTCGACGCAGTAGGCGGTGCCGCGCTGAGCATGGTCGCGGTCCTGGTCGTCACCTGGGCTCTCGGGGTCGCGGTCAGCGGCGCCAAGCTTCCCTGGGTGAGCACCCAGGTGCGTGACTCCGCGGTGCTCAGCCGGGTCGACGACCTGATGCCCGACCGCGCGGTCACGGCGCTCGACTCCTTCAACGACGTCGTCGGCTCGAGCTTCTTCCCGCGTTACCTCGAACCCTTCGCTCCCGAGCGGATCATCGAGGTCGGACCGCCCCCCGGGCGGATCGCGCGCGACCCCGACGTCGCGCAGGCCAGCGCCAGCGTGCTGAAGATCCGCGGCGAGAACTCCTGCAGCCGCGGGGTCGAGGGCACCGGCTTCCTCTACTCGGAGACCCGCATCATGACCAACGCCCACGTCGTCGCGGGCGTCGACGACCCGACCGTCCTGGTCGGCGACACCGAGGTCCCTGCCACCGTCGTGCACTACGACGACGACCTCGACATCGCCGTGCTCGCCGTCGAGAACGTCGGCCGTCCGTTCCTGCGCTTCGACACCGGGGGTCGCGAGCGGCAGGCCGGGGCGGTGCTGGGCTACCCCCAGGACGGGCCTTACAACGTGCAGTCAGCCCGGATCCGCACCGAGCAGCGGCTGCGAAGCCCCGACATCTACGGGGAGGGCACGGTGATCCGCGAGGTCTTCTCGATCCGGTCATTGGTGCGGCCCGGCAACTCCGGCGGACCGCTCGTCTCCAGGGACGGCCGTGTGCTCGGTGTCATCTTCGCCGCGTCGGTCACCGACGACGAGACCGGCTACGCACTCACCGCGGAGCAGGTGCAGCAGAGCGCGGCGCGCGGCGTCACCTCAGCAGACCGGGTCGACACCGGTCGCTGCTCCTGAGGCCTGCAGGTCGGGACCAAGGTCCCTACCTCTCGTGCTCGTCGGCCCTGACGTGAGGCCTGAGCCGGCGCGAGTCTGGAGGCATGACTACGACAGATGCTCTGGGATCAGTGGCCGTCGGCTATGACGGCACGCCGCACAGTGACGTCGCACTGGCCTGGGCCGTGCGTCACGCGGTCGCGCTCGAGCGACCGCTCCTCGTGATCCACGCGGTCGGGGTTCCCATCTCGGGCTATCGGGCCGCGTACGGTCTGCCCGAGGACCGCGCGACGCCGCGGACGGCGGGGCGGGCGGTGCTCGACGGTGGCCTTGCCGCCGCCCGGGCGATCGACCGCTCGGTGGTGCTGCGCGAGCACCTGGCGCTCGGCCCGGCTCGTGACGTGCTTCGCGAGAGCGCGAGCGGTGCCCACGCCCTGGTGCTCGGCTCGCGAGGTCACGGCGGTCTTGCCGCATACGTCCTCGGGTCCGTCAGCGCCGGGGTGGCGGAGACCGCTCCGTGTCCGGTGGTGGTCGTGCGGTCGCCCGAGCACGCCAACGCCAGCAGTGAGTACGCCGGGCGCGTCGTCATCGGTCTCGACGGGACCGAGCTGTCCCAGCACGCGCTGGCCGCCGCGTTCGAGTACGCGTCGTGGGACCGTCGCCCGCTCACCGTCCTCCACGCCTGGGACGAGGCCGGCCAATGGCGTGACCTCGACGCCTACCCCCACCTGGCCGAGACGAACGCCTCCCACACGAGGCAGGTGGCCGAAGCGCTCAGCGGCTTCGGGGAGAAGTACCCCGACGTCGAGGTCATGGTGCGCCAGGAGCCTGCGGAGGCGGGCGAGGCCCTGCTGGCCGCCTCGCGGGACGCTGATCTCGTGGTCGTGGGCGCCCGGGGTCGCGGCGACACCGCCGCGATGCTCCTCGGCTCGGTCAGCCGCCGGGTCCTGGAGCGGGCGCACTGCCCGGTGATGGTGGCACGCTGAGGCCTGAGGGTCGGCCCTCAGAGGTCGGCCAACCAGTCGAGCAGCAGGTCGGTGAACGCCACCGGCGTCTCCTCCGGGGCGAAGTGGCCGGCGCCGGGCAGCACCCGCTCGGTCAACGGACCCAGCACGTGCCGGCGGGTCGCCTCGAAGGCGCCGACGGGCAGGGCGACGTCGTCCGCGCCGCGCACCGAGAGCACGGGCTGGCCCACCGGCGCGCGCAGAGCCCGGTCGAAGGCGCGTCCGTCGGCGCGCAGCCGGGAGCGCACCAACCAGCGGTGGTACTCCAGGGCGCAGTGGGAGGACGGCCAGAGCCCGATCGCGTCCTGGTACGTCGCGACCAGGTCGGCGGTGGGGTAGCCGGAGGACGGTGACGCCCAGCCGGAGAGGTGGTCGGCGAGGAAGCCGCTGGCGGGGTCGGCGAGCCGGCGCTCGGGCCGCCAGGGCACCTGCATCGCCAGCACGTGCCGCATCGCGGGCGAGCTCGGGTGTGCGGTCAGGCGGCGCAGCATCGCGCGCGGGTGCGGGGCGGAGACGACACCGAGGGCCGAGACCTCGCGCTGGTGCAAGATGGCGGTCGCCCAGGCGACGTACCCGCCCCAGCCGTGGCCGACCACCACGGCGTTGCGTTCGCCGAGCGCCTTGATCACCCCGGAGAGGTCGCCGGCCAGCGTCTGCGGGTCATAGCCGTCGGGGGTCTTGTCCGAGCCGCCGTAGCCCCGCAGGTCCAGAGCGACGGCGCGGTAGCCGGCCGCGGCGAGCGCAGGCAGCTGGTCGCGCCAGGCCCACCAGAAGTGCGGGAAGCCGTGCACCAGCACCACGAGCCGCGGATCGTCGGTGTACGCCGCGGGAAGGTCGGCCTCGACGACGTGGAAGCGGGCGCCGTTGGCGGCCACGTCCCGGTGGGCCCACGGACCTGGCAGCTCGACGACCCGGTCGGGGTCGCCCGGTCTGGCCACCCTTAGGTGCGCTTGAGCAAGGAGGAGGCCTCCTGTGCCTGGTGGATCGCGCGCTCGGGTGCGCGGACCCGCTTCACCTTCTTCACGCCCAGCCAGGCCATCAGACCGGCGACCAGGAGGTAGAACAAGAAGACGATGAGGAAGCTCCACGCCAGGTGCAGGCCGGTCATCGACACGAAGTAGGCCAACGCCACCGACAGCATGATGATCGCGAGCACACCGAGGAAGGCGGCGCCCGCGAAGAGCCCGAGGCCGGTGCCACCGGCCTTGATGCTGACCTTGAGCTCGGACTTGGCAAGCGCGATCTCGTTGCGCACGAGGCTGGAGAGATCGCGACTCGCGTCGGCGAAGAGCTTGCCGATGGTCGGGTCCTCGGGCGCGGGCACGGCGACCTCGCGGCGGCGCTTGCCGGGTCTCGTCGGCGGGGTGGTGCTCGTCGTCATCCGTTGCTCCCTTCCGTGGCAGACCCTACCGGTGCCCCGTCGCAGGCCTCGACATGCGCTGCCGACGGTGGTGGAGGGAGGGACAGGCTCCCTCCACCAGCGGCGACGTGCGCTTCCTGTCCGCCAGGGGAGGAACGGCCTACTCCTCGTCGGCCTTTCCGCCGCTGAGGTTGGAGGAGATCAGGTTCATCACCGAGGAGTCGGTCAGCGTGGTGACGTCGCCGAGCTCGCGGTTCTCGGCGACGTCCCGGAGCAGGCGGCGCATGATCTTGCCCGAGCGGGTCTTGGGCAGCTCGGGGACGACCATGATCTGGCGCGGCTTGGCGATCGGGCCGATGTCCTTGGCGACGTGGGTGCGCAGCGTCTGGACGAGGTCGTCGCCGCAGTCGCCTGCTTCCTCGCGCAGGATGACGAAGGCGACGATGCCCTGACCGGTGGTCTCGTCGGCGGCGCCGACCACGGCCGCCTCGGCGACCGTCGGGTGCGCGACCAGCGAGGACTCGATCTCGGTGGTCGAGATCCGGTGCCCGGAGACGTTCATGACGTCGTCGACCCGGCCGAGCAGCCAGATGTTGCCGTCGTCGTCCTTCTTGGCGCCGTCGCCGGCGAAGTAGACGCCCTTGTCCGAAGCGCGACCAGTAGGTGTCGACGTAGCGGTCGTCGTCGCCCCAGATGGTGCGCAGCATCGCGGGCCACGGCTCGGTGAGCACGAGCAGGCCGGTGGAGTCGTCGGACAGCTCGTTGCCCTCGTCGTCGACGACGTCGGCGCAGATGCCCGGGAACGGGGTCTGCGCCGAGCCGGGCTGCCGTGGGTGACGCCGGGCAGCGGGGTGATCATGTTCGCGCCGGTCTCGGTCTGCCACCAGGTGTCCACGATCGGGCAGCGGCCGCCGCCGATGTGCTCGTGGTACCAGACCCAGGCCTCCGGGTTGATCGGCTCGCCGACCGAGCCGAGCACCCGCAGCGGGAGAGGTCGAACTTCGCCGGGATGTCCTGCCCCACTTCATGAAGGTCCGGATCACCGTCGGCGCGGTGTAGAGGATGGTCACGCCGTACTTCTCGACGATCTCCCACCAGCGGCCGCGGTGCGGCGTCTCCGGGGTGCCCTCGTACATCACCGAGGTGGCCCGGTTGGCCAGCGGGCCGTAGACGATGTAGCTGTGGCCGGTCACCCAGCCGACGTCGGCGGTGCACCAGAAGACGTCGGTCTCGGGCTTGAGGTCGAAGATCGCCCAGTGCGTGTAGCGCGACCGGGTCAGGTAGCCGCCGGTGGTGTGCAGGATGCCCTTGGGCTTCGCCGTCGTCCCGGAGGTGTACATGATGTAGAGCGGGTGCTCGGCGTCGAACGCCTCGGGCTCGTGCTCGGTGGACTGCCGCTCGACGACGTCGTGCCACCACAGGTCGCGGCCCTCGTCCCACTCGACGTCCTGCCCGGTGCGGCTTGACGACGAGCACGTTGCGGACACGCGGGACTTGGCCACCGCGTCGTCGACGGCCGGCTTGAGCGCGCTGGGTGCGCCGCGGCGGTAGCCGCCGTCGGCGGTGACCACGACCCGGCGCCGGAGTCGTCGAGCCGGCTGGCCAGCGCGTCGGCGGAGAAGCCGCCGAAGACCACCATGTGGACGGCGCCGATGCGGGCGCAGGCCAGCATCGAGATGACCGTCTCGGGGATCATCGGCATGTAGATCGCGACGCGGTCGCCGGCGCCCACGCCGAGCTCGATCAGGGCGTTGGCGGCCTTGCAGACCTCGTCCTTGCAGCTGGGCGTAGGTGATCGTCCGGGTGTCGTCCCCGGGGGCTCGCCCTCCCAGTGGTAGGCGACCTGGTCGCCGTGGCCGTCCTCGACGTGCCGGTCGACGCAGTTGTAGGCGACGTTGAGCTTGCCGCCGACGAACCACTTCGCGAAGGGCGGGTTGCTCCAGTCGAGGACCTCGTCCCACTTCTGGTCCCAGGTGAGGCGGTCGGCCTGCTCGCCCAGAAGGCGAGCCGGTCGTCGGCGGCTCTGGCGTACCAGTCCTCCGTCACGTTGGCGGCGGCCGCGAGCTCGGCCGGGGGCTCGAACCGGCGCTCCTCGTGCATCAGGTTGGACAGGGTCTCGTCGCTCACGGTTCTCTCCTCAGCGGTCGGGCTGCCGATCGTGCCGGTCGTCTGCTTTTCGCAACCTACCCGTCGGCCGAGTCGGGCACGACCCTCCTTGGGAGAGCTCAGGTGGACAACGGACCGGCGGGGCACCCGGGTCATCCAGGTGCCCCGCCAGGTGGTGCGTGAGGTTCAGCCGATCTTGTCTCCCTCGGCGTGCTTGGCCACCAGCGAGGTGCGGCCTGGGTAGCGGATCTCCTCGACCAGCTCCTGCATCTCTGCCGATGGCTTGGTGGTGAACTTCGAGACCGCGATGGTGACCGCGAAGTTGATCAGCATGCCGATCGTGCCGAAGCCCGTCTCCAGGATCCCGAAGATGCCGGCGGAGTTGCCGTAGATGTCGATCGTCCACAACATGTAGGCCATCGTCGTGACCAGACCGACGACCATGCCGGACGTGGCACCCGCCGCGGTGCAGTTCTTCCAGAAGATGCCGAGCACCAGCGCTGGGAAGAAGCTCGCACACGCGAGACCGAAGGCCAAGGCGACCACCTGCGCCACGAATCCGGGAGGGTTGATGCCGAGGTAGCCGGCGACCAGGATCGCCCCCGCCATCGCGATCCGCCCGACCATCAGCTGCTGCTTGTCGGAGGCGGCCGGGTTGACCTTCTTGAAGTAGACGTCGTTGGCGATCGAGCTCGAGATCACCAGCAGCAGACCGGAGGCGGTCGACAGCGCGGCCGCCAGGGCTCCTGCCGCGACCAGGCCGACGATCGGCGCCGGTAGGCCGCCGATCTCGGGCGAGGCCAGCACGATGATGTCGTTGTTGATCAAGACGTCGGAGTAGTTGAGCACCGTGTCCGGGGCGAGCGCGGAGATCGCGCTGCCGTCGGCCTGGGTGATCAGCCCGACGTCGGCCCAGGTGTTGAACCAGCCGGGGACGTCGCCGAGGGCGGTGCCGTCGATGTCCTGGATGATCTGCAGCTTGCTGAACGACGCGACCGACGGCACGGTCAGGTAGAGCAACGCGATGAAGAACAGCGCCCACAGGGCGGAGTAGCGCGCGGCTCGCACCGACTTGGCGGTGTAGAAGCGGACGATCACGTGCGGCAGGCCGGCGGTGCCGAACATCAGGGCTGCGGTGATCAGGAACATGTTGAGCATGTTGGTGCTGGCGAACGCCTCGGTGTACTCCGCGAGCCCGAGGTCGACCTGCAGCGCGTTGAGCTCGTCGAGGATCCGGCCGAACCCGATCTGCGGGATCGGGATCCCGGTCACCTTGGCCGACACCGCGACGGCGGGGATGAGGTAGGCGATGATCAGCACGGTGTACTGCGTCACCTGGGTCCACGTGATGCCCTTCATGCCGCCGAGGACGGCGTAGAAGAAGACGATCGCCATGCCGATGATCACGCCGACCTCGGTGCTCACGCCGAGGAACCGGGTGAAGACCAGCCCGACCCCGGACATCTGCCCGGCGACGTAGACGAACGACACGACGATGGCCGCGACGACCGCGACCATGCGGGCGGTCTCGTTGTAGCGGTCGCCGACGAAGTCGGGGATCGTGTACTTGCCGAACTTGCGCAGGTACGGCGCCAGCAGCAGGGCGAGGAGGACGTAGCCGCCCGGTCCAGCCCATCAGGTAGACCGATCCGCCGTAGCCGTTGCCGGCGAAGGCGACGATGCCGGCCAGCGAGATGAACGACGCCGCGCTCATCCAGTCGGCGGCGATGGCAGCGCCGTTGGCCGGTGCGGGGATGCCGCCGCCGGCGACGTAGAAGCCGGACGTCGTCGAGACCCGGCTCGCGTAGGCGACGTAGATGTAGACGCTGAAGGTGAGGATCGCAAAGATCAGCGTCCAGAGCTGGATGTCACTCATCAGTGGTGCACCTCCTCTTCGTACTCGTCGATGCCGAACTCGGCATCGAGCTTGTCCATGCGCCACACGTAGACGGCGATGAGGATCACGAACGTGAAGATCGAGCCCTGCTGGGCAAACCAGAAGCCGAGCGGGAAGCCCGCGATCTCGATGTTGTTGAGTGGTTGCACGAACAAGATCCCGGCGCCGTACGACACCAGGGCCCAGATCGTGAGCAGGACGGCCATCAGCCTGAGATTTCTGCGCCAGTACGCCTGGCGCTGTGCGTCGTCCATCGGGACCTCCGGTCTGGATCGTGGTGGACGCGGCGCGTCCGCGGTCATCGGAGTCTCCGAGCGGTCTCCGACCAGGTGTGACGGGGAGGGGCATGGTGGTGACGTGGTGCGTTCTGGAGAGTCACAGCCGCGCCACCGGAGGGTCAAGGTCTCTCTGTGACTGGAGTCACACGGATCGGTGGGCGGTCAGGATTCGTCGGTCAGTGGTCGTCGACGGAGCGCGTCCAGCGCCTACAGTCGTCTCCATGGCCAGCCGCTCAGAGACGTCCCCCGCCGCGACCGGCAAGGGCGTCGCCCGTACGTCGTGTCGATCCCGCCCGCAAGCGGCTCGGTCTCGCCGTGCTGATGGCGGCGATCGGCTCGTTCCTGCCGTGGATCGACACCGCTCTCGGCGCGGTGTCGGGTGCCCGCGGCCCGGGGCTCTGGACCTTCTACGCCGCGGCACTCGGACTGACCGGCGCGCTGATCCCGCTGCGCCGGATCGGCGGTATCCAGGCCGCGATCATGGCGGTCGTCTGCGTGGTGCTGCCGGTGTGGCAGCTCACCCGTGCGCTCAGCCTGCTGGGCACGGACGGCGGCTGGTTCCCGGGCCCCGGACTGCTGCTGGTCTTCGGTGGCGGGGTGCTCGCCGGCTCCGCGGCCTGGCAGCTGCTCCGCCCCCAGCCCGCACCCGAGGACTGAGACCGCCGAGGCCCGGCGTGGCTCAGGTGGGGTAGGGGCCCCGGTCGAGCTCGACGGACTCAGGGGTGTGCAGCCGCACCATCGTCCGGGAGACGTGGACAGGGATCCGCTGGGGCGTCACCAGCGAGACCACCACCATGACCAGGAAGGCGACCGGCACGGTGACCGCTGCCGGCTGGGAGACGATCGTGCCCGGCCACCCGGCGGGCGTCGCGTCCAGCAGCGTCACCAGGACGGCGCCGCCGGAGAGCCCGCCGCCGGCGACGAGTCCCGCGATCGCTCCCGCATCGGTCAGCCGTCGCCACCAGATCCCCAGCACCAGCAAGGGGCAGAACGTCGAGGCCGCCACGGCGAAGGCCAGACCGACCGCCCGGGCCACCCCGACCCCTTCGGCCGCGAGGGCGAGCAGCAGCGGCACCGCGACGGCGACCACGGCCGCGGCCTGGAAGGCACGGACGCCACGGAAGCGTCGGCCCATCACATCCTGGCTGATCACGCCGGCGACCGCGATGGTCAGGCCGGAGGAGGTGGACAGGAACGCCGCGAAGGCCCCGGCCGCGGTGAGCGCGGAGAGCAGGTCGCCGCCGAGGCCGGGGACCATCCGCGAAGGCAGCTCGAGCACGACGGTGTCGGTCGCGCCCGCGGCGATGAGGTCGGGTGCGTAGAGCCGCCCGAGGGCGCCGTACACGGGAGGCAGGATGTAGAAGAGGCCGAGCAGCGCCAGCACGACCAGGGTGGTGCGACGCGCGGTGCGTCCGTCGGGGTTGGTGTAGAAGCGGACGACGACGTGCGGCAGCCCCATCGTGCCGAGGAAGGTCGCGATGATCAGGGAGTACGTCGTGTAGAGCGGGTGGTCGCTCAGCGCCGTCAGCGGAGCGGCCCACAGCTCGCCGCCGACGCCGCCGCTGGTGATCGAGGGATCGGCCGGTGAGACCGCGCCGTCGCCCGCCCACACCGAGAGCAGGAACATCGCCGGCACGAGCAGGGCGGTCAGCTTGAGCCAGTACTGGAAGGCCTGCACGAAGGTGATGCTGCGCATGCCGCCGAAGAAGACGTTGACGAGCACCACCGAGGCCACCACCACCCCGCCCACCCAGGACTCGGTGCCCGCGACCGTCCCGAGGGAGAAGCCGGCGCCCTGGAACTGCGGCATCAGGTAGAGCCAGCCGATGCCCACGACCAGGAGCGAGGAGATACCTCGCACCGATCGTGACTCCAGCCGGGCCTCGGCGAAGTCCGGCAACGTGTAGGCGCCCGAGCGACGCAGCGGCGCGGCGACCAGCACCAGCAGCATCAGGTAGCCGGCGGTCCAGCCGACCGGGTACCAGAGCATGTCGGTGCCGAAGGCGAGCACCAGGCCTGCCACGCCGAGGAACGACGCGGCCGAGAGGTACTCCCCACCGATGGCCGAGGCGTTGAGGGCCGGGCGCACCGACCGCGAAGCCACGAAGAAGTCGCTGGTGGTGCGGGAGAACCGCCAACCGTAGGCACCGATCCCGAGGGTGACCAGCGAGACCAGCGTGACCGCGACCAGCCCGAACCGGGAGTCCACCTCAGGACCGCTCGACCACGTCGGTGAAGTCACGCTCGTTGCGCTCGGCGGCCCGGACGTAGAGCCAGCCGAGCACGAACAGCAGGGGGTAGACCGCGAACGCGAGCAGCACCCAGGACAACGGCATGTCGAGCACCTCGGTCGCCATCAGGTCGGGCGCGAGGTGGAAGGCGAGCGGCAGCCCGCCGACGAGGACCGCGAGGGTGACGATGATCGCCGCTGCCAGCCGCAGCTGGGTGCGCAGCAGCGAAGACATGTAGATCTCGCCGAGCTGGGTCTGGGCGTCGATCTCGCGGGTGCCCGCAACACGGCGCCGGACCGCGCCGGTGCGTTCGCCGGTGACCCGGACCCGGCGCAGAGGGGGATCGGTGCTCACGCGCTCACGTCCTGGCGCCGCCCGGTCGCGAGGTCCGCACCAGCAGGTCGCGCAGCTCCCGGGTGTGCCGGCGACTCACGGCCAGCTCCTCCTCGCCCACCACGACCGTGCACCGCCCGGCGTCCATCCGCACCTCGGCCACGTGCGGCAAGGACACCAGCAGCGAGCGGTGGATCCGCACGAAGCCGGCCTCGCGCCACTGCTCCTCCAGGATCGCCAGCGGGATGCGGATCAGGTGGCTGCCGGCGGCGGTGTGCAGCCGGGCGTAGTCGCCGTGGGCCTCGACGTAGCGCACGTCCGAGCGCGCGACGAACCGCGTCACGCCTCCGAGCTCGACCGGGATCTGGTCCTCGCCGTTGGTGCCCTCGCCACCGGAGGCGTCGACCACACGGCGTACCGCCTCGGCGAGCCGGTCCTCGCGCACGGGCTTGAGGACGTAGTCGACGGCGTTGAGCTCGAACGCGTCGACGGCGTGGTCGTCGTGGGCGGTGATGAAAACCACCGGCGGCGGCGTCGTGAGGTGTGCCAGCGCCCGGGCCAGGTCGAGGCCCGTGAGTCCGGGCATCCGGATGTCGGTGAACACCGCGTCGACACCGCCCTGCTCCAGCAGCCGCAGAGCCTCGGTGGCGTTGTCGGTCGTGCGCACCTCGCCGACGCGCGGGTCGCGGCGCAGCAGCCAGGCCAGCTCGTCGAGCGCCGGCGGCTCGTCGTCGACGACGAGGACCCGCAGGCTGGTGGTCCGCGGCGCGGCACTGCCGGGCGAGGTGGTCATGGGTGCACTCCAGGGGCGTACTTGGGCACCCGCACGATAACCCTCGTGCCTGCCCCTGGGGCGGTCTCGACCACGAGGCCGTAGTCGTCGCCGAAGGCGGACCGGAGTCGTTCGTCGACGTTGCCGAGGCCCACCGAGTCGAGCTCGCCGTCGCCGGTCAGGGCTCGTCGTACCTTCTCCGGGTCCTCGCCGACCCCGTCGTCCTCCACCGAGATGACAGCCTCGCGGTCGAAGTCCTCGGCGGTGATCTCGATATGTCCCGGTCCGTGCTTCTGCTCGAGGCCGTGGCGGACGGCGTTCTCGACCAGGGGCTGGAGGCACAGGAACGGTACGACGACCGGCAGCACCTCGGGCGCGACCCGGAGCGTGACCTGGAGCCGGTCGCCGAAGCGGGCCTTCTCCAGCACGAGGTAGCGCTCGATCGAGTTGAGCTCCTCGGCCAGCGTCGTGAACTCGCCGTGGCGGCGGAAGGAGTAGCGGGTGAAGTCGGCGAACTCGAGCAGCAGCTCGCGCGCCCGCTCGGGGTCGGTGCGCACGAAGGAGGCGATCGCGGTGAGCGAGTTGTAGACGAAGTGCGGACTGATCTGCGCTCGCAGGGCGCGCACCTCCGCCTCCATCAGCCGGGTGCGGGACGCGTCGAGCTCGGCGAGCTCGAGCTGGCCGGACACCCAGTCGGCGACCTCGTCGGCCGCGCGCACCAGCCCCGCCGAGGCGGAGGGGGCGAACACCTGGAAGGTGCCGACGACCCGCTCCTCGACCGTCAGCGGCGAGACGATGACGAAGCGCAACGGGCAGCCCAGGTCGGCGCACTCCAGCGAGCTCGGGCCCAGCACGACGGTGGCGCCGTCGGCGATGACCGGTGCCGCCAGGCCCGCACACTGCTGGGCGTGGTGGTGCTGGCCACCGTCCCAGGCCAGGAGTCCGTCGGTGCCGGTCAGGGCCACGGCCGGCGCCGCCAGCAGGCTGCGGAGGTGCCGGATCGCGCGTTGCGCGCTGGCCCCGGTCAGACCGCCCCGGAGCGCGGGGCTGGCCAGCGCGGCGGTGTGCAGCGTGCGGAACGTGGCACGGTCGGCCTCGCTGCCGAGCTGGCGGCGGCGTAACCGCCCGAACCAGTTCATCTGTCGTGACCCGGGCTACTGGAAGTCGATCAGGAGGGCGTCGGCGTCGTCGTCGTCGTTCGGCGGCTCGACCGGAGAGGCCGGGTCGTCGCCGTCGGGCTCGGCCTGCGCGCGGACGGCGGCGCGGAAGCAGTGCGTGACGTAGGGGAGCAGCATCCCGTCGGCACCGCGGCCGTAGTCGTCGTACATCGCGTCGACGTCGTCGAGCACCTGCTGGCGACGGCGCTCGTCCATCACCGCGATGTGGGACCGGCTCAGCACCAGGTCGTGGAGCCGAGGGCGGTCCAGGGGCTGCCAGAAGCGGAACGTCGCCTGGTCGACGAAGCCGAACTGGTGGGTGTTGAGCAGGTCATGGGTGGGGTCGGTGTCCTGCTCGACGTGGTCGACGTTGATGAGCCGACCGAGCCTCTTCACCCAGGGGATCCGCTCGTCCCGCTCGTTCCAGGCCAGCGCGAGGTGGCCGCCGGGCCGGAGCACCCGGGCGATCTCCGGCAACGCCCGGGAGCGGTCGAACCAGTGGTAGGCCTGGGCGCTGACGACGACGTCGGCCCACCGGCCCCGCACCGGGATCTGCTCGGCCGTGCCGCGGGTCGCGATCGCCTCCGGTACGGCGGAGGTCAGGTGGCGCAGCATCGGCTCGAGGGGGTCGGTGGCCAGCACGCGGTGGCCGTCGGCGACGAGGCTGCGGGTGAGCTTGCCGGTGCCGGCGCCGAGCTCGACGACCCGGCTGGAGCCGCCGCCGGCGGTGCCGTGCGCCGAACCGGTCACCAGCCAGGAGACGGCCTCGGCGGGGTAGCCGGGGCGGGCCCGCTCGTAGGCGTCCGCGACTCCTGCGAAGGAAAGGGCGGGGTCTGGTCCCGGGGGAGTGCTCATTGGGCGCGAGGCTACCTGCTGGTGGGGGCGGGCGGCGGTTGCTGGTGGGTGCTGTCGGCCCTCCGGGTCCGGCCGCACGGCCGGCCGGGTGGGCGAGCGGCTGGTCCAGTCCGGGTTGGTGCGGTCTGGGCGGTGACGTAATCTGAATTACATGATTACAACTGAGCAGCAGGAGAAGGTGCGCGGGTGGTTCACGGGGCGCCTGCCGGAGGAGTGGAAGGTCGCGGCGCCCGAGGTGAGCGTGGACCGCGACGAGATCACGGTGATCGTGACGGTGGCTGATGTGGAGGTCGCCGCGGATGCCTCCGAGGGCGAGAAGGACGAGGCTCGCGCGGGTCGGGTCAAGGCGTTCCGGGAGGACACCCGCGAGCACCGGATGGAGATCGCCCGGGAGGCGGAGCGGCGCTACGAGCGCAAGGTCTCGTGGGGCGTGCGCGTCGGGGAGTACGGCGAGATGTACACCCACCTGGCCGCGCCGGTGATGACCCGACTGCGGCAGCCGCAGCGGCAGGTGCTCGACACCCTCGTCGACGCCGGCGTGGCGCGGTCCCGGTCAGAGGCTCTGGCCTGGTGCGTGCGCCTGGTCGGCCAGCACGAGGGCGACTGGCTCGCCGAGCTCCGCGAGGCCATGGGTCAGGTGGCCGAGGTGCGGCACAAGGGGCCGGCAGCCTAGTCATTGCTCTGGCAGTTGTCCGGGTGAAGACTCGGGCGCATGCGAGACGACGACCCAGCCCGGACCAACGCCGACGCCTACACGGTCATCTTCGAGAACGAGAGGGTCCGGGTGCTCGAGTACCGCGACGCTCCCGGCCACCTGACCACACCGCACCGGCACCCGGACAGCGTGATCTACACCCTGTCGTCCTTCCGGCGCCGGTTGCATGCCGGCGACCAACACCGCGACGTGGAGCTGTCGGCCGGCTTCGTGGGCTGGGTTCCGGCGCAGGTGCACGCGGGGGAGAACATCGGGGACACCGAGAGCCATGCGATCTTCGTCGAGCTCAAGGAGGGCACGGGCATGCCGGGGGTCGCCGCCCCGCTCGGGCCGACCTGAGGGCGCGACTACGCTGCTGCCCCGTGACGGATCCCCTCGCCCGCCTGGCCGCCCTCGACGGCGTGTCGTCCGCGATGGCCGCGGCCCGCGACGGGATCGACGCTCTGCTGCGTGACCGCGGCCTGCGTCGTACGACGCCTGACCTCACGGCCGAGTCGCTCCTGCGCGGGGCCCATGCCAGTGCCGTGCTCGAGGGGTCCGACTCGCCGCTGGACGCGGTGCGTGCGGACGGCGGCGGACCGATGTCGCAATCGGCCGTGCGGCTCAGTGCCGAGCTGCTGTCCCTCGTGCCGACCCTCAAGACCTCGCCGCTGCAGGCGCTGGCCCGCCTGCACACGCTGGCCGGCAAGGGCGTTGTCGACGACGAGGACCTCGGCCGACCGCGGGACGCCGAGGCGGCTGCCCGGCTGCGTGCCCTCGCCGCCAGCGTGTCCACGCCCACCGAGGCGCCCGCGCTCCTCGTCGCGGCGGTCGCCCATGCCGAGATCGCGAGTGCCGCGCCGTTCGTGTCGCACAACGGCCTCGTCGCTCGGGCGGTGGAGCGGCTGCTGCTCGTCGCCCGTGGGGTGGACCCGACGTCGTTGATCGTTCCGGAGGCGGGGCACCTGGCGCTGCGGCGCGAGTACGAGTCCAACCTGCGGGGCTATGCCGAGGGCGGTGCCGCCGGGGTGCACGGATGGTTGCTCTACGCGGCCGAGGCCTTCGCGAAGGGCGCGGAGTCGAGCCCCGTCCGATGAGTGCCGGGGTGCGCGCTGCCACACTGCGGCGACATGCGAGCGGCACCCGTGGGTTGCCCCAGAGTGCCGCCGCTGACACATGAGACCGGTGGCTACCAAGCGTGCACCAGAAATGTCGTCCCGGGTGAACCCGAAGAAATCGACGCCCTAGAAGAAGGGAGGTCGCCGCGTGGGTACCTGGCTCATGTGCGGGTCTGTAGTTGTTAGAACCCTTTGTACGCCTAGGCTCCGGTCGTCACAACCCCTTCTCCCGATGGTCTAGGTTCGACCACGGGTGAACGGCGGCAACTGGTCTATGGAGCGGACATCGGCGCCCTACGACGCGCCGCGCGTGACCCGTCGGCGCGCCGCGACGTACACCGCTCCACCCACGGCGGCAGCGGTGCCGAGCGCCAGCGCGGCAAGGGTCGGCTTGCCCTCCGCGAACAGGGGCAGCCGCATCCTGCTGCGCAGCGCCACCGGACGGGTGAAGACCAGCACCGGCCAGCCACGCTGGGTGGCCACCTTGCGCAGATCGCGGTCGGGGTTGACCGCGCAGGGATGCCCCACCACCTCGAGCATGAACTGGTCGGTGACGGAGTCGGAGTAGGCGTAGCTGCGGTCGAGGTCGTAGCCCCGGGCCACGGCGAGGTCGTGGATCGCGGTCGCCTTGTTCTCGGCGTAGGCGTAGAAATCGATCCCGCCGGTGTACTTGCCGTCGGCGATCTCCATCCGGGTCGCGATCACGGCGTCGGCACCGAGCATCTCGCCGATGGGCTCGACCACCTCGGAGCCGGAGGCCGAGACGATCACGACGTCGCGTCCGGCGAGCTGGTGCTCCTCGATCAGCGAGACCGCCTCGTCGTAGACCAGCGGGTCGACGATGCTGTGCAGGGTCTCGGCGACGATGTCACGCACCGTCTGCACGTCCCAGCCGGCACACAGCTCGGAGAGGAACTCGCGCATCTTCTCCATCTGGTCGTGGTCGGCGCCACCCACCAGGTAGACGAACTGCGCGTAGGCGCTGCGCAGCACTGCGCGCCGCGAGATCAGCCCCCCGGCCTGGAAGGACTTGCTGAAGGCGAGCGTGCTCGACTTGGCGATGATGGTCTTGTCGAGGTCGAAGAACGCGGCTGGCCGCCCGGTGGCCCGAGGACCCATTCCGTCGCCTCCTGACGTTTCGTCTCGCTGCGCGATTCTGCCTGATTGTCCCCGATCCGGGGCGCCGGGGCCGGATGACTCCTCGAAGGTGCCCCCGGGGTCGCCGCGCGTCCGAGGGTCCCGTAGCGTGCAGTGATCGTCGATCGCCGCGATCGAGACCGAGCCGTCGGGTCCGTCGGGGCCGTCCTTCGAGGACGCGACGGTCGCGCGGGTAAAGAGCGCGCTACCATTGGTGAGAGTCCGTCATCCTCGGACTCGCCATGCTGCGTCATCACGATTCCCAGCGGCATCCCCCCAGTCGCTGGTTGAGGGATCAGGCTCTCCCCCAGAGCCTGTCCCCGGCAGCCCCCGGTCACCCCCCGACCGGGGGCTGCCCCCCTCCGGGTGTCGGCCGATCGGGCCGGATTCCGTCCCCACCCGGCCGCCGCCCCGACTTGTCCACGGACGCCTCAGGCAGCCGGGCTGCAGCACCCCTCGCGCTGGCACCGTTCGGGCATGGAAGCCACCGAACCGCGCCGGCCAGGGGTGCTGCTCGCCACCCGCGACGACACCCTGCGCGCCGACGTGCTGCGTCTGGCCGCCGCAGCCGGCGTCACCGCCGAGGTCGTCGCCGACGCCGAGGGAGCCTTGCGGGCCTGGGCCTCCCCCGCCCTGGTGATGGTCGGCGCCGACCTCGTGGCCGAGGTCGCCCCACACCGCCCGGCACGGCACGGCGAGGTCCAGGTGGTAGGCCCCGGTCCGCTGGCAGACCGCGTCTTCCGCGATGCCGTGGCGATCGGCGCTGACCAGGTCGTCGAGCTGCCGGCCGGGGAGGAGTGGCTGGCCCAGTCGCTCGGCGACACGGCCGACGGCGCACCGTCCACCGCCGTCACGGTCGGAGTCATCCCGGGCTCCGGCGGCGCGGGGGCGAGCACCCTCGTGGCCGCGCTGGGCCAGGTCTGCGCCGGCACAGGTCGCGCGGTGCTGGTGGACGTCGATCCGTGGGGACCCGGCCTGACGAGGTTGCTCGGCTTCGACGAGCTGCCCGGCTCGCGCTGGGACGCCTTCGGTCAGAGCCGCGGGCGGTTCGGCTCCCGCGACCTGCGGGAGTCGCTGCCGACGCGCGACGGCCTGGCCCTGCTCGGCTTCGGCGCAGGTCCTGTGCTGGCACCCGAGGCGTCCGTGCTGCGCGAGGTGATCTCCGCGGCCCAGCGCGGGACCGACCTCCTCGTGCTCGACCTGCCGCGCTCCGCGGTGTCGGCCGGGCCGGCCCGGGTGGCCGCCTCGGATGCCCTGGGCCGCCTCCACCTGCTCGTACTGCTCGTGCACGGCACCGTCTCGGGGGTCGCGTCAGCCGCCCGGGTCGCGGCCCGACTGCTCCCGGGGCATCCGCCCGCCGGGGTGGTGGTGAGGAGGTCGTCGGGCGCGGTCGATCCCAGGCGGGTGGCCGCCGCCCTCGAGCTGCCGCTGCTGGCCGACTACCCGTCGCGCCGCCGCGTGGTGGAGAGCGTCGACCTGGGGCTGGGACCGGTGCGCTCACCGCGCTCGCCGCTGGCTCGCGCCGCCCGTCAGGTGATCGCCGAGGCGAGGATGTGGCCGAGGTGAGCGCCGCGGACCAGCTGGTCGGGAACGTGCGCCCGGAGGTGACCGACGAGGCGGTCGTCGAGGACGTGCGGTCCCGTCTCGCCCGCGAGGGGGCCGAGGTGACACCGGAGCGGGTGGCCGCGGCCCTGCGGGCACGAGGTGTCCCCGTCGGTGATGCCGCGGTCCTCGCCGTGCACGACCGGCTCAGCGCCGAGGTGCTCGGTGCCGGTGCCCTCGATCCTCTGCTCCGGCTCGACGGTGTGACCGACGTGCTCGTCAACGGCTCCGCGGCGGTCTACGTCGACCGCGGCTCCGGCCTCGAGCTCACCGGCGTCCGCTTTCCCGACGATGACGCGGTTCGTCGGCTGGCTCAGCGGCTCGCGGCCGGAGCCGGACGGCGCCTGGACGACGCGGCGCCCTTCGTGGACCTGCGTCTTGCGGACGGCACCCGATTCCATGCCGTCCTCGCCCCTCTCGCGCGTCCGGGGACCACGATCTCGTTGCGCGTCCCACGTCGCAAGGTGTTCACGCTCCCCGAGCTGGTGGCCGCCGGAACGCTGGATGCCAACGCCGCCCGACTGCTGCGTCACATGGTCGAGGCCCGACTCTCGTTCCTGGTCAGCGGAGGCACCGGCACCGGCAAGACCACGCTTCTCTCCGCCCTGCTGAGCCTGGTGGATCCGGGTGACCGACTGGTCCTGGTCGAGGACGCCAGCGAGCTGCGCCCCGATCACCCGCACGTCCTCGGGCTGGAGACGCGGCCGGCCAACATCGAGGGCGCCGGGGCAGTCCCGATGAGGGACCTGGTCAGGCAGGCACTCCGCATGCGACCCGACCGACTGGTCGTCGGTGAGGTCAGAGGCGCCGAGGTCGTCGATCTGCTCGCGGCGCTGAACACCGGTCACGACGGAGGCTGCGGCACCCTGCACGCCAACTCCGCGCGCGACGTACCGGCACGGCTCGAGGCCCTCGGCATGGCGGCCGGTCTGCCCCAGGCCGCCGTGCACAGCCAGGTCGCGTCGGCCGTGGACGCGGTCATCCACCTCCGACGCGAGCGCGCGGGTCCACGACGGCTCAGCGAGGTCGCCGTGCTCGTCCGGGCTGAAGGTGGACTGGTCGAGGCCGTCCCGGCGGTCACCGTCGATGCCGACGGCAGGACCCAGGAGGGCGTTGCAGCCTCCCAGCTCGGCCGACTGCTCGAGGCCCGGACAGCGGCCTCGTGAGCGCCGCGGCCCTGGCCGGCGTTGCCGTTGCCACGGCGACCTGGCTGACGATGTGGTCGGCGGCTCCGACAGGATCGGCCCGACCGGCCGCCGGCTCCGTCGGTGTGACTGCCGCGATCGTGGCCGCCGCCACCGTCGTCCTCACCGTGCTCTCGCTGGTGGGGGGCACTCGGGGAGCCCTCCTGGTCGTGGGTCTCGGCTTCCTCGGCGCCGTGATCAGGACGGTGGCTCACGGCCGGGACCAGCGGGACCTGGTCTCGCGTCGGGCCCGGGTCGTGGAGGTGGGGGAGGCGATGGTGGGAGAGCTGCGGGCCGGCCAGCCGCCCGCGCGGGCCCTCGAGCGAGGAGCCGATGTCTGGCCGGACCTGGCCCCCGTCGTGGCGGCCTCCCGGCTCGGTGCCGACGTCCCGGCGGCGCTTCGCCACGTCGCCGGTCGTCCGGGCGCCGAGAGCCTCGCCGACCTGGCCGCGGCGTGGCAGGTCGCGGAGCGATCGGGGGCCCGGCTCAGCGTCGCGCTGGAGCAGGTGGTCGCGTCGGCCCGTGGCCGACAACGTGCCGCCGCCCTGGTCGCCGGGGAGCTGGCCTCGGCGCGCGCCACCGCTCGACTGGTGGCAGCGCTGCCCCTGGGCACCTTGGCGATGGCCGCCGGGATCGGGGGTGACCCGTGGAGCTTCCTCCTGGACAGTCCGCCGGGCGTCGTCGTGCTGGCGGTCGGCGCGGGCCTGATCCTCGCCGGGCTCGCCTGGATCGACCGGATCGCCTCGTCGGTCACGCGCCCGGTGAGCGGTGTGGGCAGCACCGCCGGGCTGGTCGCCCTGCTGGTCGTGGTCGCTCTCCTGCTTGCCTGGCCCGCCTCGCCGACGCTGCCCGAGGTGCCGGGCAGGGGCGCCCCGAGTCGACGCCGGCGCGCCTCCCGGCCCGTTCTGGCGGCCGCGACCTCCGCGCTGGCGACCTCGCTGCTGATCGGGGGAGTCGCGGGTGCGGTGATCGGGGTGCCCGTGGCGGTGGCGGTTCTCGTGGCTGTGGGTCGCCTCGAGCCGGCCGCCGCGCGTCGACGCCGTGAAGCCATCGAGGACGCCCTGCCGCTGGTCGTGGACCTGCTGGCGTCGTGCCTGGCGGCCGGACAGTCGCCCGGGGCCGCCCTGGGAGAGGTGGCCTCGGTGCTCGGCGGGCCTGTCCGCGAGGAGGTCGCGGAGATCGCAGCCCGGCTGCGTCTGGGCAGCGATCCGGTCGCCGTGTGGTCGGCGGTCGCCCGGCACCCGCAGCTGGGCGGCTGGGGTCGTGCGATGCTCCGTGCCGTCGACAGCGGAGCCTCGGTCGCCGAGGCGATGGCCGCCCACGCCGACGACCTCCGTGCGCAGCAGAGTGCCCGGGTCGAGGCGCGAGCGCGGGCGGTGGGGGTACGGGCGGCGCTGCCGCTCGGCCTGTGCCTGCTGCCCGCCTTCGTGCTGCTCGGCGTGGTCCCGCTCGTGATCGGCTCGCTCACGGTGCTCCGGCTTCCGTGACTCGGTGGGCGAGGTCCCGGGACGGAGAGACGCCCGGTCCTGTCCCCAGCTCGCGTGCCTTGACGGTCGTCCCCAGCCCGCTCGGCACCCGTCCCACGGGCTCCTCCTGGCGGCCAGAGTCGGGGTCACCGCCGGTCCGGAGATTCCGGCCGGCACGTCAAGGAGGTAGTCATGACCCAGGCACCAGTTCGCCGCCTTCGCCGCACCGATCACGGAGTGGCCACCGCGGAGTACGCCGTGGTCACCGCAGCAGGCTGCGGGATCGCGGCGGTGCTGATCAAGCTGCTCACCAGCGACTGGGGGCAGGCGCTTCTGAAGACCCTCTTCGAGCTGATCTTCTCGGTGATGGGCCTCTGATGCACGGCGCTGCCACTCCTGGCGGGTGGGCGCACCGGAGTCGGTGCCCCCACCCGCCCGGGCGCCCGCGGGCCGAGCGGGGCGCCGCCACGGCCGAGGTGGTGGTGGTGCTGCCGCTCCTCGTCGTCACCACTCTCGCGCTGGTGTGGTTGTTGTCGCTGGCGGCCGCCCAGACCCGGGCAGTGGATGCCGCCCGTGAGGTGGCTCGTGCCCTGGCTCGCGACGAGCCGCAGGCCGAGGCGCTCGCGCTGGGCCGACGGGTGGCACCGGCCGACGCCCGCTTCAGCGTCACGACGGATTCCGGTGCCGTGGTGGTGGTCGTGCGAGCCCGGGTGCGAGGTCCGGGCGGGATCATGAGGTTCACCCCCGGGGTGTCGGTGCGTGCCGAGGCCGTCGCCGCGCTGGAGGCACCATGAGGTTCTCGCGCCCCCGCGGCGAGCGCGGGGCAGTGACGATGCTCGTCATCCCGATGCTGGGGGTGCTCGTCCTGGCGGCACTGCTCCTCGCCTTCCAGGGCGGGGTGGTCATCTCCCAGCGTCGGGCCCAGGCGGCCGCCGACCTGGCTGCCCTGGCCGGTGCCGCGGCGCTCCAGCAGGGTCGCGTGGCGTGCGACTCCGCGGCCGAGATCGCAGCCCGCAACGGCGCTCGGCTGCGCTCCTGCCAGGTCGGCGGGGTGAGCGGTAGGGAACTGCGTCTCAGGGTCGTGCGCGCGGGTCCGAGCCTGTTCGGCCGTGCGGTCGACCTCGAGGCCACCGCCCGCGCCGGCCCCGTGGAGGCGCCGTCGAGGTGACGGCGGGCCGGTGGTTCAGCCCCGGTTCCCGCCGTCGGCGGCTCCCGCGTCCGTGGGCCTGGTCCCGGTGGTCCCGGTGGTCCCGGTGGTCCCGGTGGTCCCGGCTGTCGGGGTCGGCGGCTGTTCCCGCTGGGCCGCCTCGTGCTTGTCCAGCCTGGCGGAGAGGCGTCCGAGCTCCTTGTGCTCCTTGCGCCGCTTGTTGGCCGCCCGGGTGCCGTTGCGCAGCAGCGCGAGGCCCAGGACCAGGAGCAGCAGCGTCACGGCACCGAGCAGGTAGATCGCCAGCGTGCTCATGGTGATGTTCAAGAACCCACCATCGAAAGTCACCTGCTGCGTGCCCGAGGAGAGGAAGCCGATGAACAACCCTGCCGCGAGCAGGATCAGGATGAGGCCGAGAACGAGCATGGGTGACTTCCCTCCGGGTCGATGAGGTGAAGCCTAAGCCCCCGCCCCAGGGGCCCCTCCCTGATCGCCCCGCAGATCGCCCCGCAGATCGCCCCGCAGATCGCCCCGCAGCTCGGAGGCGTCGCGGAGCAGAAGCGTGAGCAGGTCGATCGCTCCGGCCTTGTCGAGGGGAGCGTTGTTGTTGCCGCACTTGGGTGACTGCACGCAGGACGGGCATCCCTCGGCACATCGACAGTCGAGGATCGCCTGGCGCGTCGCGGAGAGCCAGGTCTCGGCGGCGCGGTAGCCGCGCTCGGCGAAGCCGGCGCCGCCGGGGTGACCGTCGTAGACGAAGACGGTGAGGATGCCGGTGTCGGGGTGACGAGCGGTGGAGACCCCGCCGATGTCCCAGCGGTCGCAGGTCGCGAACAGGGGCAGCAGCCCGATCGAGGCGTGCTCGGCGGCGTGTGCGGAGCCGGGAAGGTCCCGGGCATCGAAGCCCGCCGCGTCGAGCTGGTCGTCGGGAACGGTCCACCAGACCGCCGCGGTGTCCAGGATCCGTTCGGGCAGGTCGAGCGGCTCCTCCCCGAGCAGCTCCCCGGTGCGGGCGTGCCTGCGGGTGAAGGAGACGACCTGGTGGGTGACCCGCACCGTCCCCACGGCCACGCGAGCGCTACCCCACTCCTGCACCTCGCGCTCGCCGGTGATCTCGATGTCGGTCAGGTCGCGGGCCGACGTGGTGTAGTCCGGCTCGGCGGCGCGCACCGTGGCCACCCCGTCGTCGAGGTCGAGCTCCTCGACCAGGTAGGTCTCGCCCTGATGGAGGTAGACCGCTCCGGCGTGGGCGGTGCCGTGGGCGGACCCCTGGTCCACGGTGCCGAGCAGGCGCCCGGTGCCCTCCTCGACGAGGCGGACCGCCGGCCCACCGGTCGAGCGCAGGTCGGCCAGGTCGCTGGCGCGTCGGCGGTCGGTCCAGTGCCACCCCTGGGCCCGGCGGCGCAGCATCCCCGCTCCGGCGAGGGCCTCGACCCCCGGTCGGGCGAGCGGCCCGAAGAGGTCGAGGTCCTCCTCGGTGAGGGGCAGCTCGTCGGCCGCCGCGCACAGGTGCGGTCCGAGAACGTAGGGGTTGTCCGGGTCGAAGACGTTGGCCTCCACGGGCCGCCCGAACAACGCGTCGGGGTGGTTGACCAGGTAGGTGTCGAGCGGGTCGTCCCGCGCCACCAGCACTCCCAGGGCGTCCTGTCCGCCACGACCTGCCCGTCCGACCTGCTGCCAGAACGCGGCGCGGGTGCCGGGGAAGCCTGCCATCAGGACGGCGTCGAGACCCGCGATGTCGATGCCGAGCTCGAGAGCGTTGGTGGCCGCGACCCCGAGGAGACGTCCGGCGCGCAGGGCCTGCTCCAGCTCGCGGCGCTCCTCGGGGAGGTAGCCGCCGCGGTAGGCCGCCACCCTGTCCCCGAGACCCGGCTCGACCTCCTCCAGACCCCGGCGAGCGGTCAGCGCCACCGACTCGGCGCCACGCCTGGAGCGGATGAAGGCCAGCGTCCGGACCCGCTCGATCACCAGGTCGGTGAGCAGCTCGGCCGTCTCGGCAGCGGCCGAGCGACGGACGGGTGCACCGTGCTCTCCGAGGTACGCCGTGAAGGGCGGCTCCCACAGCGCGAGGCTCACCTCGCCGCGGGCGGACCCGTCGACGTCGACGGCTGTCACGGGAACCCCGGTGAGCCGGGAGGCGGACACGGCCGGCTCCGCGGACGTGGCAGAGGCCAGCACGAAGGTGGGACTGGCGCCGTGGGCCGCGCAGACGCGTCGCAGCCGGCGCAGGATCTGCGCGACGTGGGCGCCGAAGACGCCGCGGTAGTGGTGGCACTCGTCGACGACGACGAAGCGTGAGGGAGCCGAGGAAGCGGGACCATCGGGCGTGCCCGGGGAGCAGCGAGTGGTGCAGCATGTCCGGGTTGGTGAGGACGTACTCCCCGTGGTCGCGGGCGTACTCGCGCTGCTCACGCGGTGAGTCGCCGTCGTGGGTGGTCGCGGCGAGGGACGGCACCGACAACGCTCGCAGGCTGCTGAGCTGGTCCTGGGCGAGGGCCTTGGTCGGGGAGAGGTAGAGGACGGTGCCGCCACGCCGGCCGAAGCGGTCGCGCGACTCCAGGATCCGGGTCAGCGCGGGCATCTGGTAGCCCAGGGACTTGCCCGACGCGGTCCCCGTCGCGACCACGACGTGCCGCCCGGCGCGAGCGTGCTCGGCCGTGGCGACCTGGTGGGTCCAGGGAGAGGCGATCCCCCGCTCCCGCCAGGCATCCACCAGCTCAGGTGCCACCCAGGAGGGCCATGGCGCCGGGGCGCCGGGCTCCGCCTGCAGCACCTCGAGGTGGGTCAGGCGGGTGTCATCGGGTCCCGCGAGGCGTCGGAGCGCGGCAGCGCCGTCGCCGGCACGGGGGTTGGACACCACCGGAGTCTCGCAAAGAGCGCCGACGCCCCCACCTGCGGTACCGGCGCAAATCTGGCAGAGTGACGGTCGCGCCTCGCAGGCGCATGATTGAATTGCACCCGGGGGGCGGCCGACGGTCGTACCTGACCTTTCTCAAACGGCAACTGGATCGAGGGAGTAGGGCGTGGACCTGTCACTTGATACGCGCCACGAGGGTGGGCAGACCATCATCGAGGTCGGCGGCGAGATCGACGTCTACACCGCACCCAAGCTGCGCGACAAGATCACCGAGCTCGTCGGCAACGGCGACTACAACCTGGTGATCGACATGGAGAAGGTCGACTTTCTCGACTCGACCGGTCTCGGGGTCCTCGTCGGCGGCCTGAAGAAGGTGCGGGCACATGACGGCTCGATGCGGCTCATCTGCAACCAGGAACGGTTGCTGAAGATCTTCCGGATCACCGGGCTGGCCAAGGTGTTCGTGATCCACGGGTCCCAGGCCGACGCACTCGCCGAGCACTGAGCGGCCATGGGGGCCGACCGTTCGTCGAGCGGGATCACGATCTCGATCGCTCGTGACCCGGCGCTGGTGCGGACAGTGCGGCTGATCGCCGCTGCCGTGGCCCGCCGGACGAGCCAGGACGAGGAGTTCGTCGAAGAGGTGCGTCTCGCCGTCGGCGAGGCCTGCGCCCTGATGGTGGGTGAGGAAGGGGCAGCTTCCGGTCCCGTCACGGTGACGCTTGCGATGGCCGATCGGCTCGTGGTCGACGTCGTCTCCGCCGGATCTGTTGCTGTCTCCGACTCACCGGACAGCGATCTCGACGGGGTCGAGCCGTGGGCCTTGCTGCGCGGCCTCATCGAGGACCTGACCGTCGAGCAGGAAGCCGGTGTCACCAGGCTGAGCATGTCCTGGCCGGTGGCCGAGTCGGCCTGACCCGAGCTCTCCCGGTGGCGTCGGGCCGCGGAATGTGGGCTACGCCACAGCCCCTGGCGACCAATCATCCGCTGTCGTGCGTAGACTCCGGCACACCAAAGCGCGGTGAGGCAGGTCACGTCCTGTCCGCATCCATCGGGGCTCCGGCCCTCGGGTGCGCGCGGCAATTCTTGATGGGCACCTAGCGCCCTAGCGGAGGAGGACGTATGTCCGGGCACATCTTTGCAGCCGAGACCGGCGGCGAAGTTGCGACCGTGGACCTGTCCGGCGGCAACCTGGTCTTGGTCGTCATCGTCGGCGTCATCGCGCTCATCGCGCTGGTGATGGCCGTGGTGTTCCGAGGTCAGGTCCTGGCTGCCGGCGAAGGCACGGAGAACATGAGGACCATCGCACGAGCGGTGCAGGAGGGCGCGAACGCCTACCTCACCAGGCAGTTCAGGACGCTGGCGATCTTCGCCGGCATCGCGTTCTTCGCCCTGCTCGCGCTACCGGCCGACGACACCTCGGTCCGGATCTTCCGCTCGGTGTTCTTCCTGGTGGGTGCGGGGTTCTCCGCAACCGTCGGGTATCTCGGCATGAACCTCGCGGTCCGGGCCAACCTGCGCGTTGCCGCCGCGGCGAACACCGAGGGTCGCGAGCCGGCAATGACCATCGGTCTGCGTACCGGCGCGATGGTGGGCATGCTCACCGTGGGCCTGGGCCTGCTCGGTGCCAGCCTCGTCGTGCTGTTCTTCCAGGCCGAGGCCCCCAAGGTCCTCGAGGGCTTCGGCTTCGGCGCCGCCCTGCTCGCCATGTTCATGCGGGTCGGCGGTGGCATCTTCACCAAGGCCGCCGACGTCGGCGCGGACCTGGTCGGCAAGGTGGAGCAGAACATCCCCGAGGACGACCCGCGCAACGCAGCGACCATCGCCGACAACGTGGGCGACAACGTGGGCGACTGCGCCGGCATGGCCGCCGACCTCTTCGAGTCCTACGCCGTGACGCTGGTCGCGGCGCTGATCCTGGGGTCCCAGGTCTTCGGCGACAAGGGCCTGGTCTTCCCGCTGCTGATCCCGGCCATCGGGGCGCTGACCGCCGTGGCCGGTGTCTACCTCACCAAGCCCAAGGCCGGCGAGAACGGACTGACCACGATCAACCGGTCGTTCTACCTCTCCTCGGGGATCGCCGCCGTCGCCAGCGTCGTGCTCTCCTACCTCTACCTCCCGGCCACCTTCGCCGAGTTCGGGGAGCAGTTCGCCGCGTTCGACGGTGACCCGAGGCTGATCGCCTCGAGCGCCGTCGTGATCGGGATCGTGATGTCGGCAGGCATCCTGGCCCTGACCGGCTACTACACCGGCACCGAGTACCGGCCCGTCAAGGACGTCGGCACCACCTCGCTGACCGGCGCGGCGACCGTCATCCTCTCCGGCCTCTCGGTCGGCTTCGAGTCGGCTGTCTACACGACCCTGGTCATCGGCTCGGCCGTCTTCGGTGCCTACCTCCTCGGTGGTGCGGCCCTGACCGTGTCGTTGTTCGCGGTGGCGCTGGCCGGCACCGGCCTGCTCACCACGGTCGGTGTCATCGTCGCGATGGACACCTTCGGCCCGGTCTCCGACAACGCGCAGGGCATCGCCGAGATGTCCGGCGACGTGAGCGGGGAAGGCGCGCAGATCCTCACCGAGCTCGACGCAGTCGGCAACACCACCAAGGCGATCACCAAGGGCATCGCGATCGCCACGGCCGTGCTGGCCGCGACGGCGCTGTTCGGCTCCTACGCCACCTCGATCTACGAGGAGCTCGCGAAGGCCAACCCGACGGCCACTGAGAGCAACCTGCTCGACTTCAGCGTGTTCAACCCGGCGGTCCTCGTCGGTGCGCTGCTCGGCTCGTCCGTGGTCTTCTTGTTCTCCGGTCTGGCCATCAACGCCGTGGCGCGTGCGGCCGGCGCAGTGGTCTACGAGGTCCGGCGCCAGTTCCGCGAGATCCCCGGGATCATGGAGGGCACCGGACGTCCGGAGTACGGCAAGGTCGTCGACATCGTCACCAAGGACTCGCTGCGCGAGCTGGTGACGCCCGGCATCCTGGCCGTCCTCGCGCCGATCGCGGTCGGGTTCGGGCTGGGCGCCACGGCGCTGGCCGGCTTCCTCGCCGGCGCGATCGCCACCGGCACCCTCATGGCGGTCTTCCTGGCCAACTCCGGTGGTGCCTGGGACAACGCCAAGAAGCTCGTCGAGGACGGCAACCACGGCGGCAAGGGCTCTCCCGCCCACGAGGCGACGATCATCGGCGACACCGTCGGTGACCCGTTCAAGGACACGGCAGGACCAGCGATCAACCCGCTGATCAAGGTGATGAACCTGGTCTCGCTGCTGATCGCCACCGCCGTGGTCAGCCTCTCGGTCGGCGACAACCAGAACGACCCGGTGCGGATCCTCATCGCCCTGGCGGCGGTGGCGATCATCGCCGCCGCGATCGTGGTCTCCAAGCGCCGGACGGTCTCGCTCGGCGACGAGGAGCCCGCCGAGACGCTCACCGCCTGACCCACTGCCGAGAGGCCACCTCCCCACCACGTCCTACGGCGTGTGGTGCGGGAAGTGGCCTCTCGCCGTTTCCGGGCTGACCCGGCGGGTGCTCGATGGGTCGAGGAGTTCTAGAGTCCGGAGACGTGGACCTCCTCGCCTTCGCCGACATCGAGCGGCTCCGCGACGACCTCGTCGTGGCCGGCTACCACTACGAAGGTGTCGCCGACCTGCTCGGACCGATCGCGCACCAGGCGCTGTCCCGCAACGAGACCACGGCCGGGATGCGCGCCACCCGTGATCGGAGCCCGCTCGCGACCCTGACCCGGTTGTGGCTGCTCCAGGCCACCGTGACCGTCGCCGACGTGGAGGCGGCGCTGCCCGGTCTGGTCGACCGGTTGTGCGTGGCGGGCCTGCTCGAGCGGAGCGTGGGTGAGGTGCGGGCGCGCGTCGACGTACGTCCCTACGCCGACGAGAGCCGGGGCTGGTGGGTGGTCAGCGACCTGACACCGGGGCTCGACGGCACCGACATCCGGGTCGGCGCCGACCACGTGCTGGGCATCAGCTCGGCGTCCACGTCCCTGGCCCAGCTGACCGTCCGTGAGCCTGTGGCCCGGGCGCTCGACCTGGGCACCGGGTCGGGCATCCAGGCCCTGCACCTGGCCGAGCACGCCGACCACGTGGTCGCCACCGACGTCAACGAGCGGGCGCTGGCGATGACCCGGCTCAACGCCTCGCTCAACGGGGCCCGCATCGAGGATCGCGCAGGCAGCCTGTACGAGCCGGTCGCGCAGGACCAGTTCGACCTCATCGTCTCCAACCCACCCTTCGTGGTGTCGCCGGCGACGGACGAGCGCCTGGTCTACCGAGACTCGGGGCTGCCCGGTGACGAGATGGTGCGCCGGGTCGTGACCGGGGCCGCCGACCACCTCCGGCCCGGTGGCCGGGCCCAGGTCCTGGCCAACTGGGTGCACCGCGCGGGCCAGCCGTGGCAGGAGCGGATCGCCGGCTGGGTGGAGGGTCTCGTCGACGGTGGCGGCCTGGACACCTGGGTGGTGCAGCGCGAGGTCGCCGATCCGGCCGAGTACGTCGAGCTCTGGCTGAAGGACGCGGGCGTCCACGGCACCGAGGAGTACGTCGAGCGCTACGACACCTGGCTCTCGTGGTTCGCCGACCAGGACATCGAGGGCGTCGGCTTCGGCTGGGTCAACCTGCGCCGCGTCGAGCGGGAGCCCGTCGTCCACGCCGAGGAGTGGCCCTTCGCGGTGGAGCAGCCGCTCGGCCCCGAGGTGGCCGCCCGCGCGCGGCGCACGGACCTGCTCGCCGACCATCCCGACCTGGCCGGCCTGCACCTCGTGCTGCGCGAGGACGTGCGGCAGGAGACCGGGGGCCGTGCCGGTGAGGCCGAACCCGAGACGATCGTGCTGCGCCAGCAGCGTGGCATGAGGCGTGCCCACCAGGCCGACACCGTCGTGGCCGGCTTCGTCGGTGCCTGCGACGGAGACCTCTCCGTCGGCCAGATCCTGGACGCGCTCGCGACGCTGCTGGAGCGCGACGGCGCCGACCTGCGCGGTGAGTATGCGGGCGAGATCCGCGACCTGGTGGCCGAGGGCTTCCTCGACGTGGTGGCGCGACAAGGGCTGACCTGGTCGGAGCCGGGGCCGGATGTCCACCGGGGAGGGATCCCCGCAAGTGGCGTTGACAGGGCGCGTTACCGTGTCTGGCGCGGACCCGACTGAGCACCAGTCGCACCGCTTCGACGTGGAGGAGCAAGAAGAGACGTGGCAGGAAACAACGGGGCCGGGCGCAAGCTCGTCATCGTCGAGTCGCCGGCAAAGGCGAAGACGATCGGCGGCTACCTGGGCGACGACTACGTCGTCGAGTCCGTCGATCGGGCACATCCGCGACCTCCCGCAGAGCGCCGCCGACGTCCCGGCGAAGATCAAGGGCGAGTCCTGGGCCCGCCTCGGGGTCGACGTCGACAACGACTTCACCCCCTACTACGTCGTCTCCCGGGACAAGAAGTCCCACATGACCAAGCTCAAGGGTCTGCTCAAGGACGCCTCCGAGCTCTACCTCGCCACCGACGAGGACCGCGAGGGCGAGGCCATCGCCTGGCACCTCCTCGACGAGCTCAAGCCCAAGGTGCCGGTACGTCGGATGGTCTTCCACGAGATCACCAAGCCGGCCATCCTGGCGGCGGTGGAGAGCCCGCGCGACATCGACATGGACCTGGTCGAGGCGCAGGAGGCCCGGCGCATCCTGGACCGGCTCTACGGCTACGAGGTCTCGCCGGTGCTGTGGAAGAAGGTCATGTCGGGCCTGTCCGCGGGCCGCGTCCAGTCCGTGGCGACCCGCCTGGTGGTGGCCAAGGAGCGCGACCGGATGGCGTTCCGCACCGCGTCGTACTGGGACCTCGAGGGCACCTTCGACGCCGGCGCCGAGCACGACGAGCGGATGTTCCCGGCCAAGCTGCACTCGGTCGACGGCGCCCGGGTGGCGCGCGGCTCCGACTTCACCTCGCTCGGCGAGGTCAAGGACGGCAGCACCGTCGTCCACCTCGACCGCGCACGCGCCGAGGCGCTGTCGGCGGGGCTGCACGACACCACGTTCGAGGTCCGCTCCGTCGAGTCCAAGCCCTACACGCGCCGTCCCTACGCGCCGTTCCGCACCACGACGCTGCAGCAGGAAGCCTCGCGCAAGATGGGCTACGGCGCCTCGCGGACGATGTCGATCGCGCAGCGGCTCTACGAGAACGGCTTCATCACCTACATGCGCACCGACTCGACGACGCTGTCGGAGTCGGCGGTGGCCGCGGCCCGTGCCCAGGCCAGCGAGCTGCTACGGCGTCGGAGTACGTCCCGGACCAGCCGCGCACCTACGCCTCCAAGGTCAAGAACGCCCAGGAGGCGCACGAGGCGATCCGTCCGGCCGGCGAGACCTTCCGGACCCCGGCGCAGACCGGCCTGACCGGCGACGAGTTCCGGCTCTACGAGCTGATCTGGATGCGCACCGTCGCCTCCCAGATGAAGGACGCCGTCGGCCAGTCGGTGACCGTCCGGCTCGGTGGCGCCGCCGCGCCGGCGAGGACGTCGTGTTCTCCGCCACCGGACGGGTGATCACCTTCCACGGCTTCCTCAAGGCCTACGTCGAGGGCCGGGACGACGAGAGCGACTCCGACGACCGCGAGACCCGGCTGCCCAACGTGAGCGAGGGCGACGCCGTCTCGGCGGCCTCGATCCAGGCGGCCGGCCACGAGACCAAGCCGCCGGCGCGCTACACCGAGGCGACGCTGATCCGCGAGCTCGAGGAGCGCGAGATCGGACGGCCCTCGACGTACGCCTCGATCATCGGCACCATCCTCAACCGCGGCTACGTCTACAAGAAGGGCACCGCGCTGGTGCCGGCCTGGCTGGCGTTCTCGGTGATGCGGCTGCTCGAGGAGCACTTCTCCCGGCTGGTGTCCTACGAGTTCACCGCCGGCATGGAGGACGTGCTCGACGAGGTCGCCAACGGACGGGCCGACCGGAACACCGAGCTGGCGAAGTTCTACTTCGGCACCGGCGACGTCGAAGGCCTCAAGACGCTGGTCGAGCGAGCTCGGCGACATCGACGCCCGCGAGCTGGCCACGTTCCCGATCGCCGAGGGCATCGACCTGCGGGTCGGCCGCTACGGGCCCGTACATCGAGACCCCGGGCCGGCCGACGGCGACGGCGACGGCTCGGTGCGGGCCAACGTCCCCGACGACCTGCCGCCCGACGAGCTGACCGAGGAGAAGGCCCGGGAGCTGCTGGCCAACCCGGCGGGCGAGGAGACCCAGCTCGGCACCGACCCGGAGTCCGGCCTGGTGATCGTGGCGAAGAACGGACGCTTCGGCCCCTACGTCACCGAGGTGCTGCCCGAGGACGCACCCAAGAAGGCAGGCCGCGCACGTCGTCGCTGTTCAAGTCGATGACGCTCGACACGATCTCGCTCGCAGAGGCGCTCGAGCTGCTGACCCTGCCGCGGGTGGTGGGCATCGACCCGGAGTCCGGTGACGAGATCACCGCGCAGAACGGTCGCTACGGGCCGTACCTGAAGAAGGGCACCGACTCGCGCTCGATCGACCTGGAGGAGAAGCTCCTGACGATGACGCTGGAGGAGGCGCTGAAGATCTACGCCGAGCCGAAGCGTCGCGGTCGTGCCGCCGCCGATCCCGGTCGCGAGCTCGGCAAGGACCCGGCGTCCGGCGAGACGGTGACGGTCAAGAGCGGTCGCTTCGGCCACTACGTCACCGACGGCGAGTACAACGCGACCCTGCGGCAGGGCGACGACGAGACCACGATCACCATCGAGCGCGCCGCCGAGCTGCTCGCCGAGCGCCGCGCCAAGGGTCCGGCCAAGAAGGCGGCGAAGAAGACCACCAAGAAGGCCGCGAAGAAGACCACCAAGAAGGCGGCCAAGAAGACCACCAAGAAGGCGGCCAAGAAGTCCTGACGGGCGCGCCTAGGCTGGCCCCGTGAGCGAGCAGCACTCGGCCTCCGCGGTCGACGACCTCCGGCACGCGCCGGCGCACTCGCTGGCGGCCGTCCTCCGGATCCCCGACTTCCGTCGGCTCTGGATCGGCCTGGGCCTCTCCAGCCTCGGCGACTGGATCGGGCTGCTCGCCCTGACCGCGATGGCCAGCGCGAGCGCGGAGACCTACGCCGGCAAGAACTACGCGATCGCGACCGTGCTGTTCCTGCGCGTGCTGCCTGCCCTGGTGATGGGCCCGATCGCCGGCTACATCGCCGATCGCATCGACCGTCGGGTCACGCTGATCTGGGGCGACTACATCCGGGGTGCGCTGTTCCTGACCATCCCGATCGTCGGCCAGCTGTGGTGGATCTTCGTGGTCACGGTGCTGGTCGAGGCGGTCTCGCTCGTGTGGGGACCGGCCAAGGACGCGACTGTGCCCAACCTGGTGCCGCGGCACCGGCTCGAGGCGGCCAACCAGATCAGCCTCGCGACGACGTACGGCTCGGCCCTGCCCGCCGCGGCGCTGTTCACCGGGCTCACCCTGGTCGACAAGCTCTACCGCAACCTCTTCGACGTCTTCGACCGCGGCCCGATCGACCTCGCGATCTATGTCAACGGCGTCGACCTTCGTCGTCAGCGGGGTGGTGATCGCGACGCTGAGGACCATCCCGCGTGGCCCCGCCGACGACGACGCCGAGGGCGACCGTGTGGACCGTCATCGTCGACGGCTGGAAGTACGTCGGCGGCACGCCGGTCGTGCGCGGGCTCGTCATCGGCATCGTCGGGGCGTTCGCGGCCGGCGGCGTCGTCATCGGACTGGCCCGCACCTTCGTCGCCGACCTCGGCGGTGGCGATCCGGGCTACGGCGTGCTGTTCGGCACCGTCTTCCTCGGTCTCGGGCTCGGCATGTGGCGCGGGCCCGCGGCTGCTGCACGGCCTCTCCCGGCGCCGGCTCTTCGGCATCGCGCTCACCAGCCACCGGCCTGCTGCTCTTCCCGCTGGCGCTGGTCCAGCAGCTCGAGATCGTCACCGCGATCACGCTGCTGCTCGGCTTCACCGCCGGCGTCGCCTGGATCACCGGCAACACGCTGCTCGGGCTGGAGGTGCCCGACGAGGTGCGCGGGCGGACCTTCGCCTTCGTCGGCTCGATGATCCGGCTCTCGCTGGCGCTGGTGCTCGCGGTCGCGCCCCTGGTCGCCGGCACCATCGGACACGCATCCCGCTCGAGGACGCCAACGGCGACCCGCTGCTGGTCTACAACGGTGCCGCGTTCACGTTCCTGATCGCTGCCGTGGTGATGACGGCTGTCGGCGTCGCCTCCTACCGTCAGATGGACGACCGAAAGGGGACCTCGCTGGTGAACGACCTGCGGCACTCCTTCTGCGGCACGCTCGGCGTCTTCTCCGCCGCGGGCTGCTTCGTCGCGCTCGAGGGCGGCGAGGGCGCGGGCAAGTCGACCCAGGCCAAGCGGCTCGAGGAGTGGTTGCTGGCCGAGGGCTACGACGTGGTCCTCACCCGCGAGCCGGGCGCCACCGACGTCGGCCAGGAGCTGCGCCGGATCGTGCTCGACCCGGCCACGGGCGAGATCTCGCACCGCACCGAGGCGCTGCTGTACGCCGCCGACAAGGCCGAGCACGTCGATGCGGTCGTCGCGCCGGCCCTGGCCCGGGGGGCGGTGGTGGTGACCGACCGGTACGTCGACAGCACGCTGGCCTACCAGGGCGCCGGCCGCGCGCTCGTCGACCGTGACGTCGAGCGGATCGCCCGGTGGGCGACCTGCGACCTGCGTCCCAACCTCACCGTGGTGCTCGACCTGCCGCCCCAGCAGGGCATGTCGCGCTTCGCGGAGCGCGACCGGATCGAGAGTGAGTCCGTCGAGTTCCACGAGCGTGTGCGGGAGATGTTCCTGCAGCTCGCCTCGGGCCAGCCCGAGCACTACCTCGTCGTCGACGCACGCGCGCCGATCGACGAGATCGCCGCGCAGATCCGGACCCGGGTCGAACCGTTGCTGACGGCGGCCACGCGGGTCGGCCACGGGCGTCGTCCCTCCCGAGGAGCCGACGCAGGCGAGCCGGTCGGGCCACCTACGCCGACGGGAGGGCGCCGATGAGCACGGCGAGCTCGCTGCCGAGCGTGACCCCGGCGCCGTCTGGTCGACGCTGGTCGGTCAGCGGCACGTCATCGACACGCTGGCCCGAGCCGTCCGCCGGCCAGGGGATGACCCAGGCCTGGCTCTTCACCGGGCCGCCCGGCTCCGGTCGCTCCAACGCCGCGCTGGCCTTCGCCGCGGCCCTGCAGTGCCCGCGGGGCGGCTGCGGGGAGTGTCACGCCTGCCAGACCTCGCTGGCCGGCACCCACCCCGACGTGAGCGTGACCCGCTCCGAGACCGTCGTGCTCTACATCGAGGACATGCGCGGCCTGGTGCTACCGGTCCGCGCTGGCGCCCGTCGAGCGGCGCTGGCAGGTGATGATCGTCGAGGACGCCGACCGTCTCGGCGAGGGCGCACCGCCAACACGCTGCTCAAGTCGATCGAGGAGCCGACCCCGAAGACGGTGTGGCTGCTGTGCGCACCGACGCTCGAGGACGTGCCGCCCACGATCCGGTCGCGCTGCCGCACGATCGCACTGAGCACCCCGACCGCCGACGAGGTGGCCGCGCTTCCTCGTCGAGCACCGACGGGGTGGCCGACAGCGTGGCCGCCTTCGCCGCGCGGGCCAGCCAGGGCCACATCGGTCGCGCCCGGGCGCTCGCCCGCGACGAGGGCACCCGCAACCGGCGCCGCGAGGTGGTGGCCATGCCGGGCGGGCTCACCTCGCTCGGGGCCTGCATCAACGCCGCCGCCAACCTGCTCGACATCGCCAAGGACGAGACCGCGGCGATCACCGAGACCACCAACGCCCGCGAGCTCAACGACCTCGACACCACCTACGGCGACGACCGCAAGGCCAGGGCATCACGCTCCTACCGGGCCGCGCTGAAGGACCTGACCCACAGCCAGACGCAGCGTGAGCGGCGCCGGGTGATGGACGTCATCGACCGCAGCCTGATGGACATCATGTCGGTCTACCGCGACGCGATCGCCGTGCAGACCGGGGCGCCCGGGGCCCTGGTCAACGAGGAGGTCCGCGGCAGGATCGCCGACCTGGCCCGTCGCTCGACGCCCGAGGACAACCTGCGCCGCATCGACGCGATCTTCGCCGCCCGCGACCAGATGATGGAGTTCAACGCCAACCCGCAGCTCACGCTGGAGGCGATGATGGTGAGCCTGCGGATCCGGTAGGTGGCCTCGGTCCGTCCCCGTAGAGTGAGGCCCGTGTCGCCCCGCACCCCACGACTTCGCGCCCTCACGGTCGCGCTCGTCCTCGCGACCACCCTCTCGGGGTGCGGGCTCTTCGCCGACGAGGAACCGGCCGTCCCCGAGCCCACGCTGTCCGCGAGCCCGATGGAGCCGGACGAGTCGGGACCACCGGGCGGGACCGACGAGGGCGACCTGTCGGCCTTCTACGACCAGGAGCTCGACTGGAAGGACTGCGACGGCAACGACTGCGCGACGCTCGAGGTGCCGCTCGACTACGCGGACCCGCACGGCGAGACGATCGAGCTGTCGGTGCTGCGGGTCCCGGCAACCGGCAAGCAGGACCGCCGGGTCGGCTCGCTGGTGGTCAACCCAGGCGGCCCCGGAGGCTCGGGGGTCGACTACGCCTCCAACGCCGCGACCTACTTCGGACGCGAGCTGCTCCAGGCGTTCGACATCGTCGGCTTCGACCCGCGCGGGGTCGGGCGCAGTCACGCCGCTGGACTGCGTCAGCGACTGCCGAGCTCGACACGTTCGTCGCCGCCGACCCCGACCCGGACACCGCCGCCGAGCGGCGCGCGCTCCGACCGGCTCCTGCGCGAGCTTCGGGGAGGGCTGCCTCGACGACGTCAGCGGCGAGCTGGCCGCGCACATGTCGACGGAGGAGGCGGCGCGCGACATCGACATCCTCCGGGCCGCGCTCGGGGACACGCAGGCTGAGCTACTTCGGCGCCTCCTACGGCACCTTCCTCGGGGCGACGTACGCCGAGCTGTTCCCCGACCGCGTCGGTCGCATGGTGCTCGACGGCGCCCTCGACCCGTCCCTGGACGTCCGTCGAGCTCAACCTCGTCCAGGCCGAGGGCTTCGAGACCGCGCTGCGGGCCTACGTCGGCGCCTGCGTGGACCGGGGCGGCTGCTTCCTCGGCGACTCGCGTCGACGCCGGCACCCGACGGATCCGGGCGCTTCCTCGACCCGGTCGAGCGGAAGCCGCTGCCCGCCGGGGAGCCGGACGCTGGTGGTCGGCAACGCCGTGCTCGGCATCTGGGCGCCGCTCTACAACGAGAGCTTCTGGCCGATCCTCGACGACGCCCTTCGCGCCGCGTTCGGGGGCGACGGCTCCGTGCTGCTCTCGCTGTCGGACGCCTACGTCTCGCGGGGCGCGGACGGCTACCACGACAACTCGCTCGAGGCGCTCTACGCCGTCAACTGCCTCGACCACGACGACGCGATCCCGAGCTCCGAGGTGCGCGAAGTACGTCCCGCGCTTCGAGAAGGCGTCGCCCACCTTCGGCGCGATCTTCGCCTACAGCCTGTCGAGCTGCTCGCAGTGGCCGATCCGCACCGGCCGGGTGCCCCGGAGCCGATCAACGCCGAGGGCGCGGCCGCCGATCCTGGTCGTCGGCACCACCCGCGACCCGGCGACCCCGCTGGAGTGGGCCGAGGCGCTGGCCGACCAGCTGGAGTCCGGGGTGCTGGTCCGGCGCGACGGCGACGGCCACACCGGCTACCTTGCCGGCAACGAGTGCGTCGACTCGGCGGTGGAGTCCTACCTGGTCGTCCGGCGGGTCCCCGACGGGCACGGTGGACTGCTGATCATGGCCCGTTACGGCGCCCAGTACGGTCCCGACCTGACCTTCCTCGGCGTCGACGGCGTGCGACCTGACGGACCCGGCCACGCTGGCCGGCGCCGACGTGGTCGTCGTGGGCGCGCCCTTCGACGGCGGCACCTCGCACCGACCGGGCACCCGCTTCGGGCCGCAGGCGATCCGGCAGGCCTGCTACCTGCCGCACGACGGGTCCCGGCCGCACCTGGCGCTGCGGATCGACGCGCTGCGCGACATCCGGGTGGTCGACGCCGGCGACGTCGAGATGTACTCCGGCGACGTCGAGCGGTCGATCGCCTCGACCTGGAGGAGGCCGTGCACACGGTGGCCGCCGTCGGGGCCGTGCCCCTGGTGCTCGGCGGTGACCACACGATCGCGCTGCCCGACGCCACCGGCGTGGCCCGTCACCACGGGTTCGGCACGGGTCTCGATGCTGCACTTCGACGCGCACGCCGACACCGGCGACATCGAGTTCGGCTCGCTCTACGGCCACGGCCAGCCGATGCGCCGGCTGATCGAGTCCGGGGCGCTGCGAGGCGACCGGTTCCTGCAGATCGGACTTCGCGGCTACTGGCCCGGGCCCGAGCCACGCTGTCGTGGATGGCCGAGCAGAGGATGCGGTCCTTCGAGATGACCGAGATCGGCAAGCGCGGGCTCGACGCCTGCCTGGACGAGGCCTTCGAGATCGCCCTCGACGAGTGCGAGGGCGTCTTCCTCTCCGTCGACATCGACGTCTGCGACCCCGGCCACGCACCCGGCACCGGCACACCGGAGCCGGGCGGACTCTCCGCGCGGCGAGCTGCTCGACTCGGTGCGCCGGATCTGTCTGGAGCTGCCGGTCGTCGGGATCGACATCGTCGAGGTGAGCCCGCCCTACGACCACGCGGAGATCACCGCGTTACCTCGCCAACCGGGTCGCGCTGGAGGCGCTGTCGGCGATGGCCGCCCGCAAGGTCGGCATCTCCCACGACCCGGCCGGGCCGCTGCTCGAGGGTCGCTGACCCGCCTCGTCAGGCCGAGAGGTCGGCCTCCATGGCGGCGACGAAGTCGCGCTTGACCTCGCGCCAGGCCTCGTCGGTCATCGTGCGGCGCCAGTAGGGGGAGCAGGACATGTCGGCCCGGTCCAGGCCGCGCTCGCCGAGCAGGTGCTTGCGGAGCTCTCGGACCTCGTCGGCCTCGCCGTGCACGAAGGCGTGCACCCGCCCGGTCGGGAACGCCAGCTGCCCGCACGGTCGACGGGAGCAGGTCGGCATCGGCGGCAGAGCCGGTGCGGTGCCGCCAGCCGAGGTCGAGATCGGCCGCGCAGGACAGGGGCACCTCGTGGTCGGGGCCGTCGCCGAGCAGCCGGACGACCGCCCGGGCGCCGGGGGCCAGGACCTCCAGGGAGGCGGCGATCGCCGGCAGGGCGGACTCGTCGCCGATCATCAGGTGCCAGTCGGCGGTGGGGTCCGGCCGGTAGCCGCCGCTCGGTCCCTCGAAGACCAGCGCCGAGCCCACAGCGGCAGCCTCGGCCCACGGGCCCGCTGCGCCGGTCGCCCCGTGCACGACGAAGTCGATGGTCAGCCGGCGCGCCGCGGGGTCCCAGGAGCGCACCGTGTAGCGCCGCCGGGCGGGCCAGTACTCCCGCGAGAAGCGGTCACGCACCTCGCGAGGGTCGAAGCACGTCGTCGTACGGCGCCCCCGCAGGCCGGAGCGCGACGTTGACGTAGGCGTCGGTCGCATCGACCATCTCGAACGTGTCCAGGTCGCCGCCCTCGAGCACGATCCGGACCATGCTCGGGGTGAGTCGATGGGTGGCGCTGACGCGTGCATGCATGCGGGTCTTCCTCGGGGTGCGGGGCGGCCGGTGGGACAGGGCCGGGCAGTAGGAACTTAGGCAAGCCTAACTCGCGGGGTCAGGTCGGTCCCGGGCCGCCCATGTCGGCGGGCCAGGACTCGCGGGACGAGCAGCAGGACGTCGGCCACGATGAGTTCCTCGGTGGGCCGTGGTCGACACCTGAAAGGCATCCCACGTCGAAGGAGCAGACCATGAGCAGGACGACCGCGGACGGCCCCGCACCCCACCAGAAGCTGGCAGTGTTCCTCGGGGACTGGTACGCACAAGGAACCTCCTACGGTGGAGCAGACCAGTCGTCAGGCAACCCGCACGGTGGCGCGACACCGTGGCGCAGCATCCACTCGGCACGCTGGCACTCGGGAGACTTCTTCGTCGTGCAGGACGAGAAGGCGAACGGACCGTTCGACACCCTCAGCCTGATGGGCTGGGATGCCGAGGCGGGGCGCTACTTCGCTCGCACCATCGAGAACCACGGCTTCGCACGCGACTACTCGATGACCGTCGATGACCGCGTCTGGACCCTCACCGGCGAGCACGAGCGGGCCACCTTCACCTTCAGCGGAGACGGAAACACCCAGGACATCGCGTGGCAGTGGAAGCCCGGCGAGGACTGGCTGCCCCTCTGCGACCGGGTTGCCCGCCGGATCGACTGACGCGAGCCGGCGGCGCAAGTCGGCGCAAGAGGCGCGTCGGTGATTGACAAGCAACCTCCGATTTCCCACGCTGAGGCCATGACGGGCAACGTGCGGGCGTCCGGGACGCTCGCTGAGCGCCTGGCCCCGCTTCGCGAGCAGGAGCGATACATCAGCGACGTCGAGGAGCGGGGGCTCGAGGCGCTGCTGGAGCCGTACGCCGGGACCACGGCAGTGATCCCGCAGCAGCGCAGCGCCTGACGCTGCTGCAGCCGGCCCCGGCGCGTCTCAGCGGGGCCGCACCGGCTCGGTGAGGGCCTGGATCCGGGCGGTGGCCAGCTCGATCATCAGCCGGGCCGCCGGCGACAACGTGGCGCCCGCGCGGTGCACGATCGCCAGGGTGTCGTACTGGCGGGGGCGCATCGACACCCAGCCGGCCTCCGGCGCCAGTCGGGGGAGCAGCTGCTCGGCCGCGCCGCGGGGGATGACCGCGTCGGCCAGGCCCATCCCGACGAGCTCGACCGCGGTCTCGACGTCCTCGACCTCGATCCGGGTCTGGGGGTTGCGTCCGGTCTCGTGCATCATCTGTCGCAGCACCATCCGGGTCGAGTCCGTCGCGCGCCAGGTCGTCTCGGGCATCACCAGGGAGGCCTGGGCCAGGCGTTGGGCGGTCACCGGCGCCTGGAGGGCCTCGGGATCGCTGCTGATGTAGACCAGCTCGTCGCGCGCCACCGGCGTCACGTGCATCCCCTCGCTGCTGACCGTCGGCACCGCGATCATCGCGGCCTCGATGCGGCCACGCCGCAGGTCCTCCTGCACGTCGGTCGAGTTCTGCCCGACGAGCTCGACCCGGACGCCGGGATGACGGGCCAGCACGTCGGCGACGAGCCCCGCGCCGGCGTACAACCGGGCGGTGCCGAACATGCCGAAGCGGATCGTGCCCGTCTCCAGCGCGGTGACGCTGGCGACCGCGCGGCGAGCCTCCTCGGCCGCGGCGAGCGTGCGCTCGGCGTGCGGCCGCAGGGAGTCCGCGACGGTGGTCGGCACGACCCCGCGCCCGACCCGGCGGAACAGAGTGGTGCCCAGCGACTTCTCCAGGGCCCGGATCTGCTCGGAGACCGACGGCTGCGCGTAGCCGAGCTGCTCGGCGGCGGCGGTCAGCGACCCCTGCTCGTAGGTGGCGAGGAAGCAGCGGAGCTGGTGCAGCGAAAGCATAGGCAGATCCTTGGCAACTCGAAGGAAAGAGAGGCTACCCCTATGGGAGTGGGTGCCGCATCCTGGACAGGTACGAGTCCAGATCCATCGAGGGAGGTCATCGACATGTTCGACCACAAGTGCACCGAGTGCGGCAAGCGTCAGCTCGTGTTCCCCAGCCAGGTGACGTCCCTGGTCAACACCGACGAAGGCATCGTGGTCACCCACACCTGCTGGTGCGGCGCCGAGCAGAGCTGGGTCACCGGCAAGACCGCTCCGGCCCGCCGGTCGCCGTCCCTGGCGGCCTGACCACCGTTTCGCCTCGCGGCGATCACCTTGCGTATACTCCTGCGCGTTGCCCGGACCCGGATCTGATCCGGGACTCCGGGCAGCGCGCCGCCTTAGCTCAGTCGGTAGAGCGTCTCACTCGTAATGAGAAGGTCGTCGGTTCGATTCCGACAGGCGGCTCCACCCCCCGGAGGGCCGCACGCATCGCGGTCGTCGGACAACTGTCGTAAACCGGACAGTACTAGCCCGATTGATGGGGCCGATCTACGTCGGCCAGACCATTCCAGACCCGACCAGTCTCGCTAGCGTTCGACGCGCGGCGTCCCCACGAAGGCACACCCCCCACCACCCACCCAGGCCGTCGTGGGGACGTCGCCGGCCGGGCAGTGTCCCTCGCTCCTGCGCCCCCGCATCGCGGCGGACTCGTCCTAGCAGCGGCCGGTCGGATCGCCGTCGTCGTCGGCCTCGATGGCTGCGCGCATGGTGCGATCGAGCCCGATCTGCAGCGAGGCCTTGGAAGCCTCCGACAGCACCCACCCCAGCGGGGCCTCGACGCCTGGCCGTGAGCCGGGCGACAGCCTGAGGAAGCGGTTGCACACCCCCGTCCCGGCGATGTCCCGGGTCATCGTCGCCACGGCAGCCTGCTCGAGGGCGACGGTGCCGGTGGTGACCGAGCGGGCGGCCGCGGCCGAGGGTGGCACGAACAGCTCCTTGGGTCGCTGGGGGCGCCGGGGCGCCGCCTCGGAGCCGTAGTGGTTCTCGAGCACGACGAGCCAGGGCTCGATGAGGATCGGCCGGTCGCCGGGTCCGAGGGGGCAGCCCGCGTCGGTGAGCTGGCGACGCAGGTTCGCGAGGCCGTCGCCCTGCGCCCCCCTCACCCCGGACGTCGCCGGGACGGAGTCGAGAAGCGTGGTGATGCTGGCGCCGAGGCGGTTGCAGCCGGCGACCCGGTCGGCGACGCCGCCCCAGAGCTGGGTCAGGGTGAGGAGGCCGGTGTTCTCCAGGTAGCCGCCGTCGACGATGTAGGTGGTGGTCCCGACGTCGGTGGAGCTCATCGCGGCGGGTGGGCAACGGCGGAGGGCGCCGGAGGGCGTCACGTAGGGAAACCTCGCCGCCAACAGAGCGGCGGTGGTGGCCGGCAGCGTCTGCGCGGACCGGTCGACGCAGACGTCGTCGGGGGCGCTGCCGGCGGCGGGTGCGCCCGCGACGGTGCTCGGGGCGAGACCTGCGGCGACGTCGTTGGTGGCCGAGAGGATCCCGGTGTCTCGTCGGCTCCCCGCGGAGGCGTCGGGTGCGTCCAGGCACCCGTTGCGGTTGCCGGAGAAGCCGTGGATGGTGCCGACGACGACGCGGCAGCCGTCGGCCACCGACGAGCCGTTGAGAGCCAGGACCGGTCCTCCGGTGGAGCCGGTCCACCAGCCCTGCCCGAGCTGTTCGACGACCTTCACCCTGCCGGGGTCGGACGTGTCGGCGAAGACGGCGCGCGCCCTGGCCGCCCACTGGTCCTCCAGGACTGCCGCGCGGTCGCGCCAGCTGGAGCGGATGCCGGTGAAGGCTTGCGGAAGGTCGCGCAGGACCATCGCCGCGATGGTGGCCGCCAGAGGTGCCTCCTCGGCCATCCGCGCCGCCTGGTCGGTGACCGTCGTGCCGGGATCGACCGCGAGCCGGGTGGCCAGACCCACGGCCCCTCCTGACACTCCGGACGCCGCGAACAGCGACTGTGGGCAGAATGCGTCGGACTCGGTGAAGAGGCGGTCCAGGCCGGCGGCTGTCCAGTACATGGCGCGCGCTCCACCACCGGGGGCCGCGACGAAGACCATCGGCATCCGGTCGTTGCGCAGGCACCCGGCGTCAGTGCTCCGGCCGGCGCTGGTGGCCAGCGTGAGCCACTGGGTGAGCGCGCTGTCGATGGTGCGGGTGCGTTGGGGCGCGGTCTGCTGGGTGCGGGGTACGTCGACGGTACGGGCGTCGTGGTAGCCGCCGTCCACGTCCAGCTGGCTGGCCAGCAACCAGGTCGCGAGGAGCAGGGTGGCCCACGACGTTCGGGCAGTGCGCCCGGAGGCACCCGTGGGAAGGAGGGGCCAGCGCCAGCGACGACTGGCCGCGCCGAGGCCGGCGAAGACGAGGATGAGCGCGCCGAGCGACAAGGTGGTGGTGCCCGTCGCCCCGAACGCGCCGGCCCGGTCCGGGTCGGAGGCGAACGCGGTCGCGGCCAGGATGAACGCGGCGTACACGACGACCTCGACGCCGCGCGGCAGCGCACCCAGGAGCCGCCGACCGCGCTGGGCGCCGACCGGGGTGCCCGCGCTGCCGGACGCGCTGGTGGGGTTGGCGAGGGCATCGAGGCGCCAGCAGATGAGTCGCATCGTGCCGGCTGTCCCACCGACCGCCACGACGTAGGCGAGCGCGAGACAGACCAGTGCGAGCACCCACGGCAGCGTGTCCGAGGTGCCCGCGTCGACCGCGGCATCGACGGTCATCGGCGCCCTCATCGGATCGCGGACGAGGACCACCGGGAGGAGCGCCCGGATGCCTCCGACGGCGGCGGCCAGGACGACCGCGGCAACGACCGATGCCGCAAAGCCGATGGCGACCATCCCGGGACCGGTGACGACCGCGTCGCCCTGGATGTCCTCGCCCAGCTCGCCGCCCTCGTCCGTCGTCGGTCTGTCCGCCGGGGTCGCTGTCGATGGGAGCAGGCCGACGAACCAGCCGAGCACGAGGAGGCTCCCGGTCACGATGAGAGGGGCGAGCGTCGGCAGGAAGCCCGTGTCCGTGGGCGGGCGCCCGTCGACGATCCATCGGCCGACGAGCAGCACCAGGCTCAACGTGGCAGAGCCCCACAGCATCGTGCGCACAGGGTGCTGGAGGTCGCTCGGTGCCGACGGCTTGATGGCGCGGGCGACGACGAAGTAGATGAGGAGGACGAACAGCCCCATCGTGAGCGCGGAGACCAACAGCGGCACCAGCTCGGAGGCCTGGTCGACGGGGTGCGCGACGAACCGGCTGAGGTGATCGAACTGGGCGCGGAGCACGTCGGGGAACTGGTCGAGCGGCCCTCCGGCGGGGACCGCGACCAGGACGACGAAGAGCGCCACGAGGGCGAGGACTCCGCCGGGTGGCCCCACCACGGCGGGGCGGCCGGCAGTGCGGGCTCGCATGCCGCTGAGCACGTGGGACATCGATGCCTGACCCTCGACGCTGGGTCGGACGAAGAGCGCGATGATGGCGATGACGTTCGCGGCGAAGAGCAGCCACTTGGCATCGGCGAGCAGGTGGACCGCGCCAGCCAGGTAGCGGTTGACGCCGAGGTCGCAGTCGAGGAGGTCCGGGAAGCCGCAACCGATCGCGACGTAGGTGAACGCGGTCTCCACGAGGTCCGCGGCGAGGTACAGCAACGGAAGGCCGACGAGCAGCCTGCTGTCCGTCCCTCGACCCGCCACCTTCGTCAGCAGGCGGGCGAGCAGCAGGCTCACCACGACGGCGAAGAGCAGGTCGATGCCCAGATGCACCCGGACCAGGAGACCGCCGGTCGGGCCGCCCTGCTCCCAGACCCCGGCGACGCCGTCGTAGCCGACCGCCGCGCGGAGGTCGGCGACGTCCCAGAAGGCGAGCTTGAGCCCGGTGAACACACCCGGCCCGTACGTCTGTCCGGAGACGTCGATCTTGGAGAGCAGCACGCCGACCTCGCGCAGCGTGACCGCCAGCACCACGACCGTCGCGAGGTGGGCGGCGCGCAGCGGTGGTGGCGCTCCGTCCCCTCGGAGCTGCTGCCACCAGTCTCGGATGCGGCGACCCAGGCCGGTCTGCATCGACGTCGTCCAGGCCCCCGTCATGGCAGAAGTGTCCATCGTCCGGAGGTAAAGGAAAATGGTCATTTCTGGGGAACGGGACGGCGTGGACCCCCCGGCGCCCGGTTGCCCCGGAGACCTACGGGGTTGCGCCGCGCCTACGTTGCTGTCGGAGGGCAGACTTCCGGCCTGAGAGCATCGAGGTGACGTGGACGCGAGCGAGACGAGAGGAGCCGCAGACTTGGCCACCCCCAGTCCGGGTGTCGCCCCGACCGCCGAGGTGGCGGTGGGCCGGCAGCCCGTGGTCGACCGCGACCGGCGGGTCGTCGGCTTCGAGCTGCTGTACCGACCCGTCCAACCGGACTCGCCCTGGCCGACCGGTGAGCAGATGACGGCGGAGGTCGTCCTCGGTGCCCTGACGATCGGGGTGGGCCAGCTCGTCGGTGACAAGCTGATGTTCTGCAACGCCGAGCGCAGCGTCTTCACCGGCGAGATGACGGTGACGTTGCCACCCGAGCGCACGGTCATCGAGGTCATCAACTCCGCGAGCGCCGACGACGAGGTCGTCGAGGGCTGCGCCGCGCTCGTGGCGCAGGGCTACCGACTCGCGCTCGACGACTTCGTGTGGGTCGACGGCGCCGAGCGGCTCCTCGAGCTGGCGTCGATCGTGAAGCTCGACGTCCGGGCCGGTACGCGTGAGGAGGTCGAGGAGCTGGCCCGGCGGTGTGCGCCGTACGACGTCCGTCTGCTCGCCGAGAAGGTCGAGACCGACGACGAGGTCGCCTGGGCGATGGACCTCGGATTCGACTTCTTCCAGGGCTACGCCATCGAGCGCCCGGAGGTCGTGCGTGCCTCGTCGCTGCCTCCCTCGGTTGCCGCACATCTCCAGCTCGCCGCCGCACTGCTCGGCGACGACATCGACTTCGACGAGCTCGAAGACGTGCTGCGGCGCGAGCCCGGGCTGGTCGTCCAGGTGCTGCAGCTCGCCTCGCTCGGCGCCGATCGGGGACTGCGGCGCGAGGTGACGACCGTCCGCGAGGCTCTCGTCGTCCTGGGCACCGCCCGCATCCGTCAGTGGGCCGCGCTGACCCTGCTCTCCGGCCAACCGCGCGCGGGCGCCGACGGTCTCGCCACCGCCCTGGTCCGGGCACGCACCTGCGAGCTGCTGACCGGCACCCGTGCATCGGGCGACCCCGAGTTCGCGTTCACCGCCGGGCTGCTCTCGGCACTCGACCTGCTCCTCGGTGTACCCCTCGACGAGATCGCCGGGACGCTCCGACTGCCGTCGGCGGTGTCGGTGGCGGCGTTCCACCAGGTGGGGTCCACCGGTGCCCTCGTGGCGGAGGTCGCGGCCTACCAGCGTGACGTGGCCCGAGGCCGGTCGACCGGGGCCAACGCCGACCTCCATGCGGCAAGCGCCGCCGCCTTCGGCTGGGCGATGCCGTTCGTCAGCAGCCTGACCGCGCCCTCGGCCGCGTGACCGGTGCTTCAGGGGCAGGCTGCACCGGAGCCCCCTGAGCACTAGGGTCGGGCGCATGGCCGTCGACGTCGTCACCGAGATCGACATCGCCGTTCCCCGCGCCGAGGTGGCGGCCTACGTCTCCGACCCGGCCAACGCTCCGACCTGGTACGTCAACATCACCAGCGTCGAGTGGGAGACCGCGCCGCCGGCCGTCGTCGGTTCGAGGATCGCGTTCGTCGCGCACTTCCTCGGCCGCCGCCTCGCCTACACCTACGAGGTGCGCGAGGTGGTGCCCGAGGAGCGCTTCGTGATGAGTACGGCGGAGGGGCCCTTCCCCATGCGGACGACCTACACGTGGGCTGATGCCGCGGATGGCGGCACCACCATGACGCTGCGCAACGACGGCGAGCCCGCCGGCTTCGGGCAGCTCGCGGCGCCGGTCATGGCGATGGCGATGCGCCGGGCCAACCGCAAGGACCTGGCCAACCTCAAGCGCCTCCTCGAGGGTCGGCACACCACCAGCGGAGGCTGAGGCTCAGGACTGGCCCGGAGGGCAGCGGTTGCCTGGGATCGCTGCGGTTCCCTGTGCGTCCGTCCCCTGACCTGTCTCACTCGGGCACCGGCGGTCGGCAGACAGGTCGCGCGGTCGAGAATGGGGCCACGACCACCCGCCTGTCCGAGGAGCTGACCGACCGTGCTCGCGCTGCTGGTGGTCGCCGGAGTCCTCGCCGGGCTGACCGGAACCGTCGCCGGTCTCGCCTCCCTGGTCAGCTATCCGGCCCTCCTGCTCTTCGGGCTGTCCCCGGTGAGCGCGAACATGACCAACACGGCGGCGATGGGCTCCGTGCTGCTCGGCAGCCTCGGCGGTGCCCGACAGGAGCTGCGCGGCCAGGGCCGACGGCTACTGCTGCTCTCGGCGTGTGCCGCCCTCGGCGGGGCCGGCGGGGCGGCGCTCCTCCTCGGCCTGCCGGATGGATCGTTCGAGGCGGTGGTGCCGGTGCTGGTCGCTGCCGGGTCCCTGCTCCTGCTGCTGCGCGAGCCGGTTCGTCGCTGGAGCGAGGCCCGCCGAGGCGCCGGTGAGCGCGCCCGTCGGCGCTGGCCGTTCGTGCTCGCGCTCACGGTGGTCGGCATCTACGCCGGCTACTTCGGTGCCGCCTCCGGGATCATCCTGCTCGCCGTGCTCTCGGTGCGCTACGCCGAACCGTTCGCGGTCACCAATGCCGTCAAGACGATCGTCTCCGGTGCGGCCAACATCGTCGCCACCGTCGTCTACGCGGTCGTCGGCGACGTCGACTGGAGCGCCGCGCTGGCGTTGGGCGTCGGGATGTTCATCGGTGGCTGGCTCGGCCCCGCCGTCGTACGCCGGCTGCCGGAGCGACCGTTGCGGATCGGCATCGCGCTCGCAGGCTTCGGCCTCGCCGCCTGGCTGGCCGCCCCCTGACCGCTCAGCCGGCCGGCCAGGTCTTGGCGACCAGGGTGAGGACGTCGTAGGTCGCCACCGGGTCGCCGTCGGCGTTGACCACGACGGCGTCCCACCGGACCTCGCCGTAGTCGGCGCTGGTGCGCGGGGTGATCTGCTTGACGGTGAGCGTCACTGAGATCGAGTCGCCGGCCTTGACCGGGGTCAGGAAGCGCAGCGCGTCGACGCCGAAGTTGGCCAGCACCGGACCCGGGTCGGGGTCGACGAAGAGGCCGGCGGCGAGCGAGACCACGAGGTAGCCGTGGGCGACGATGCCGCCGAAGAGCGGGTTCTGCGCCGCGGCCTCGGGGTCGGTGTGGGCGTAGAAGGTGTCGCCGGTGAACTCCGCGAAGTGGTCGATGTCGGCGTGGGAGACCGTGCGCGGCGCCGACCGGACCGTGTCGCCGATGCGGAGCTCGGCGAGGCTCTTGCGGAAGGGGTGCACCGCGTCGTCGTTGCGCGGAGAGCCGGTGGTCCAGCGTCCGGTGATCGCGGTCATCATCGCCGGGGAGGCCTGGATCGCGGAGCGCTGCATGTGGTGCAGCACGCCGCGGATGCCGCCGAGCTCCTCGCCGCCGCCGGCGCGGCCCGGACCGCCGTGCACCAGGACGGGGAGCGGCGAGCCGTGCCCGGTGGACTCGCCGGCGTCGTCGCGGTCGAGCACCAGGATGCGACCGTGCCAGGGCGCCAGACCGAGCGTCGACCGCGCGCGCGACGTCGCCGTCGTGGGTGACCAGCGACCCCACCAGGCTGCCCCTGCCGCGCGCGGCCAACGCGATCGCCTCGTCGACGGAGTCGTAGGTCATCACGGTGCTGACCGGGCCGAACGGCTCCACGTCGTGCGGCTCGACCGCGCCCTTCGCGGCGCGCAGCAGCACGGGGGAGAGGAAGGCGCCACGCTCGGCGTCGCCGTCGACGAGGTCGACGTGGTCGGGGTCGCCGAAGACGATGTCCGAGGACGAGCGCAGCGACTGGATCGCCTTGCGGACCTCCTCGCGCTGGCCGAGGCTCGCGAGCGCACCCATGCGGACGCCCTCGTGGCCGGGGCTGCCGACGCCGATCTTCGCCAGGCGGGCGGTGATCGCCTCGACGACGTCGTCGGCGATCGCGGACGGCACGATCGTGCGCCGGATCGCAGTGCACTTCTGGCCGGCCTTGACCGTCATCTCGGCCACGACGCCCTTGACGAACAGGTCGAACTCGGGGTCGTCGACGCTCACGTCGGGCCCGAGCACGGAGCAGTTGAGGGAGTCTGCCTCGACGCCGAGCTGGACACCGCCGTGCAGCACGTTGGTGTGGGTGCGCAGCATGCCCGCGGTGTGGGCCGAGCCGGTGAACGCGACCGCGTCCTGCACCTGGAGCTCGTCGAGCAGCCCCGTCGCGCTGCCGGCGAGCAGCTGGAGCGTGCCCTCGGGGAGGATGCCGGACTCGATGATCCGACGTACGACGAGCTCGGTGAGGTAGGCCGTCTGGCTGGCCGGCTTGACGACCGAGGGCACCCCGGCGAGGAAGGCCGGGGCGAGCTTCTCGAGCATGCCCCAGACCGGGAAGTTGAAGGCGTTGATCTGCACCGCGACGCCGGGCCGCGAGGTGTAGACGTGCTGCCCGACGAAGGTGCCGCCGCGACCGAGCTGCTCGAGCCCGCCGTCGAGGACGACGGTGTCGTTGGGCAGCTCGCGCACGCCCTTGCTGGCGAAGCTGAACAGGGTGCCGAAGCCGCCGTCGATGTCGACCATCGAGTCGCGCTGGGTCGCGCCGGTGCGCAGCGACAGGGCGTAGAACTCGTCCTTGTCGGCGCTGAGGTGCTTGGCGAGCTGCTTGATGAGGCCGGCGCGCTCGTGGAAGGTCAGCGTCCCGCAGCGCGGGACCGCCGACCGTGCGGGCGTGGGCGAGCATCTCGCCGAGGTCGAGGCCGGTGCTCGAGATCCGGGCGACCTCGTCGCCGGTGCCCGCGTCGAGCAGCGGGGTGCCCTCGTCGCTGGCGCGGAACCAGTGTCCGGCGGCGTAGCTCTCCAGCAGTTCGGGCACGGCGCGCTCCTCTTGTCGGGGTCGTACGTCGTGTGTCACAGTAATACAGACCGTTCGGTCAGTAAATGCGCGGAGCAGGGAGTTCTGATGACGGTGGCGGACCAGGGCCCGGACGCGGCGCTGCAGGAGCAGTTCGACGCGACGATCGGCCGCAACGACCGGATCGAGCCGCGTGACTGGATGCCTGAGGGCTATCGCAAGACGCTGGTGCGCCAGGTGGCCCAGCACGCGCACTCCGAGATCATCGGCATGCAGCCGGAGGGCAACTGGATCACCCGCGCGCCCTCGCTGCGGCGCAAGGCGATCCTGCTCGCCAAGGTGCAGGACGAGGCCGGCCACGGGCTGTACCTCTACTCCGCCTGCGAGACGCTCGGCACCTCCCGCGGCGAGCTCACCGAGATGCTGATCGAGGGCCGGCAGAAGTACTCCTCGATCTTCAACTACCCGACGCTCACCTATGCCGACGTCGGCACCATCGGGTGGCTCGTCGACGGCGCCGCGATCTGCAACCAGGTCCCCCTGTGCCGTACGTCGTTCGGCCCCTACGGCCGCGCGATGATCCGCATCTGCAAGGAGGAGTCCTTCCACCAGCGCCAGGGCTATGAGCTGCTGATGACGATGATGCGCGGCACCGAGGAGCAACGCGCGATGGTGCAGGAGTCGGTCAACCGCTTCTGGTGGCCGGCGCTGATGATGTTCGGCCCGCCCGACGACGAGTCGCCCAACACCGCACAGTCGATGGCGTGGGGGATCAAGCGCAACACCAACGACGACCTCCGACAGCGGTTCGTGGACATGTCGGTGCCGCAGGCCGAGGTCCTCGGAGTCACGCTGCCCGACCCCGACCTCCGCTGGAACGAGGAGCGCGACGCCCACGACTTCGGGCAGCCCGACTGGGACGAGTTCATGCAGGTGGTCAAGGGCAACGGGCCCTGCAACGCCTCGCGCATCGCGCACCGCAAGAAGGCGCACGACGACGGTGCGTGGGTCCGCGACGCGGCCACGGCCTTCGCTGCTCGCACGACGGAGGAGTCCGCATGACCGCGTCACGTGAGTGGCCGCTCTACGAGGTGTTCGTGCGCGGCAAGCGCGGCCTCAACCACGTGCACGTCGGCTCGCTGCACGCAGCCGACGACGCGATGGCCGTGCGCAACGCCCGAGACGTCTACACCCGACGCAACGAGGGGGTCAGCATCTGGGTGGTGCGCTCCGACGCCGTCACCGCCTCGAGCCCCGACGAGAAGGACCCGCTGTTCGCGCCGAGCGGCGACAAGGTCTACCGCCACCCCACGTTCTATCCCATCCCCGACGACGTCCCCCACATGTGAGGGGTGTGCCAGACATGAGCCACCAAGCACCCGATCCCAGCCACGAGCACGGCAGCGTCTACGACGGCCTGCTCGACCACGACGCACCCGGGGACGCGTCCCACTGGGCCTTCGGAACCGACTTCGAGGACCCCCTGGCCGGTGTCGACACCAGCCTTCCCGACGGGGTCGATGCCGGGGCTCTGGCGACGTACTGCCTGATGCTCGCCGACGACGCCCTGGTCGCCTCGCACCGGCTCTCCGAGTGGTGCAGCCGGGCCCCCGACCTCGAGGACGACATCGCGTTGTCCAACATCGCGCTCGACCTGCTCGGCCAGGCACGACTGCTGCTCGCCCGTGCCGCCGCCGCCGACCCCGGCTGCGTGCCCGCGTTGCCGGACGGCTCTCCGGTGCCGCCCGAGGACGCGCTGGCCTTCTTCCGAGGCGCCGACGACTTCCGCAACGTCCGGCTCGTCGAGGTCGCCAACGGCGACTTCGGCCACACGATCGCGCGGCTGCTCATCTTCTCCTGCGCGCGACTCGCGGTCTTCGAGCGGCTGGTGGGCAGCGCCGACCACGTGCTCGCCGCCGTTGCCGCCAAGGGCGTCAAGGAGATGACCTACCACCGTGACTACGCAGGACGCTGGTTCCTGACCCTGGCGCAGGGCACCGACGAGTCGCGACGCCGTGTCGTCGCCGGTCTCACCGACCTGTGGCCGTTGTACGCCGAGATGTTCCGCACCCACCCGGTCGAGGCCGAGGTCGCCGAGGCCGGGGTGGGCGTCGCCCCGGCCGACGTCGCCGACGAGGTCGACGTGGTCGTGGAGCAGGTGCTCTCGGTCAGCGGCGTGGACCGTCCCGAGCGGGCGGCACGCATCGGTGCCACCGGCCGCTACGGCCGCGACGGGCTGCACACCGAGGAGCTCAGCCGGCTGCTCGGCGAGATGCAGGTCGTCGCCCGTGCCCACCCCGAAGGCCGGTGGTGACGGTGCCGGTCGCCCCTACCCTCACGGCGTACGACGTCGCCCGCACGGTCACCGATCCCGAGATGCCGATGCTCACGCTCGAGGACCTCGGTGTGCTCCGCGGGGTCGAGGAGCAGGACGACGGTGTCGTCGTCGCGATCACCCCGACCTACTCCGGCTGCCCGGCGATGGCCACCATGCGCGACGACCTCGTGCACCGGCTCCGCGATGCCGGATACGCCGACGTCGAGGTGCGGGTCGAGCTGTCGCCCGCCTGGTCGAGCGACTGGATCACCGAGCGCGGCCGTCAGGCTCTGGCCGACCACGGCATCTCCCCGCCCGGCCCGGCCACCCGCGCGGCCGGCCCGGTCGCTCTCAACCTGATGCCGGTCCGGCGCGCGATCACCTGCCCCCGTTGCGCTTCCACCGCCGTCGACCTGACCTCGGAGTTCGGCGCGACCGCCTGCAAGGCGCTCTACCGCTGCGCCGAGTGCCTCGAGCCGTTCGAGCACGTGAAGGAGCACTGACGTGGCTGCCCCCGCGTTCCACTCGCTGACGGTCGCTGACGTCGAGCGGCTCACCGACGACGCCGTCGCGGTCACCTTCGAGGTGCCCGTCGACCTCGCGTCCGACTACGTCTTCGCCGCCGGTCAGTCCGTGGCTCTTCGCCGCGTCGTCGACGGTCAGGAGCACCGACGCCAGTACTCCATCTGCGCCCCCGTCGGTGGCCGCCCTCGCATCGGCGTACGCGCGATCCCGGACGGGATGTTCTCCCGCTGGCTGGTCGAGGAGGTCCGGCCCGGCACCGAGGTGGAGGTGCAGACGCCTAGCGGCACCTTCTGCAAGGACCCGGCGCTGCTCGAGGGCGGCCGTCACCTGTGCATCGCCGCGGGTTCGGGCATCACCCCGATGCTCTCGGTCGCGGCAACCGCGCTCGCGGCGCCGCAGCAACCCGGTGCGGAGGTCACACTGCTCTACGGCAACCGCACCAGCGGTTCGGTGATGTTCGCCGAAGACATCGGCGACCTCAAGAACCGCTACGGTCCGCGCTTCTCGGCGGTGCACGTGCTCAGCCGCGAGCCCCGCGACGTCGAACTCTTCTCCGGCCGTCTCGACGCCGACCGGCTGCGCCGGCTGCTCGAGGTGCTGGTGCCGATCGAGCACGTCGACCACGTCTGGCTCTGTGGCCCGTTCGCGATGATCAACGACGCCCGCGCGGTCCTCGACGAGCTCGGCTTCCCCGCCGAGAGGGTCCACTTCGAGCTGTTCTACGTCGACGAGCCGCCACCCGAGCTGCACCGCGCGGAAGCCGTCGTCGAGGGCGAGACCTCCGAGGTGACCGTGGTGCTGGACGGCCTGACCGCGACGGCGTCGATGCCGCGGGGGCAGACGATCCTCGACGCGGCGCAGGTGACCCGCTCCGACCTGCCGTTCGCGTGCAAGGGCGGCGTGTGCGGCACCTGCCGGGCGCTGGTGCGCGACGGCGAGGTCGACATGCGCCGCAACTACGCGCTGGAGCGGGCCGAGGTCGAGGCGGGCTTCGTGCTGACCTGCCAGTCGCATCCCGTCACCGACCGGGTCACGGTCGACTTCGACGCCTGAGGCGTAAAATCACCTCACGCACGACACACCGCCAGCGCTGGTGGGGGAGCCGGCCTACCGGCGGGAGAGGCCGTCGAAGGCGATCGTGGTGAGGGTGCGGGAGAGCTCGGCAGCGTCCACGGGACCGCCCGGGCGATACCACTCGACCAGCGAGTTGACCATGCCGAAGAGCAGCCGGCTGACCAGGTCGGGGCTGACGCCCTCGCGCAGCGCACCTTCGTCGACGGCCTCCTGGACGAGGGCGGCCAGGCGTGCGTCGATCTCACGCCGTCGCCGCAGCGCGGCCGTCTCCACCTCGCTGTTGCCGCGCACCCGCAGCAGCAGCGTGACGGCGGGCTGGTGGGCGACCAGGACGGCGACGCTCTCCTCGACGACGTGGCGCAGCCGTGCGTAGGCCGAGCCGTCGGCGGACGCGGCGGCGGTGTCGACCGCGGCGGTGAGCCCGTCGAGGGCCTCGTCGAGGGCCTGCTCGAGCAGGTGTTCCTTGCTCGGCACGTGGTGGTAGATCGCGGACTTGGTGAGCCCGAGCGCGCGGGCGACGTCGCCCATGCTGGTGCCGTCGTACCCCTGCTCGTTGAACAGCTCGATCGCGCGCCGGAGCACGGTCTCCTGGTCGTAGCCGGGACGGCCGCGCCGTGGACCCGGCTCCGCGGCCTCCTGCACCATGCGGTCAGCGTCTCACAGCGGATGCTCCCGACCGTGCCGTCGCGCCTGCGGTCGCGTCGTCGACTGGTCGGGAGCGGCGCAGCCCCGGGGTGAGCAGGAGCGTGACGGTCGTGGAGAGGACCGCGAGCGCGGTGATCGTCACGCCCACCCCGGCCGGGCCACGTCCGACGACTTCCGCGACGGAGCCGCCGAGCACCGCACCGACACCCTGCATCACCATCAGTCCGGTGCTGTTCAGGCCGAGCACCTGACCGCGTCGGTCCTCCGAGGTGTGTGTGAGCAGTCGCTCCTGCAGCGGCAGGCTGGCTGCGAAGCCGACCGAGGCCACGAACGCCAGCATGCAGGCCACGGGAATGTCCGGCACCAGCACGAACGCGAGGTACGGCGCCGCCAGCAGCAGCCGCAGCGGGCCGATCAGCCGCTCGCGCAGGGCCGGTGGGACGAAGCGTCCGATCACGACGTCGCCGAGCAGCATCCCGGCCGCGCTCGCGGCAAACAGCCAGCCGGCCCGGCTGCCGGCGTAGGGCACGAAGAGTGCCTCGCAGCCGACGATGATGCCGTTGGGCACCCACAGGCACAGATAGATCGGGCGCAGCACCGGCGAGCCCAGCAGGGCCCGGTTGACCTCGCGGGTTCGTTTTACGACGCCGGTGGCGTTGGCACGCGGTGGGTGGTCGTCGAGCCCGAGACGCACGAGAAGCAGCGCGGCGAACGCGGCTGCCGCCGAGCCGAGGAAGAGGTGCGCCGGTTCGAGGAGCAGCACGAGGGCGCCGCCGATCCCGTAGCCGACGATCTGCATCACCCCGACAGCAGTGTTGAGGGTGGACCGGCCCAGCACGAAGGCCTCCCGCGGGAGGATCTCCGACATCAGCGCGATCGCACTGCCCGCGGTGGCCGACATCACCAGCCAGGGGACGGCGATCAGCACGAACCGCCAGCCCCAGTCGAGGCCCGGGAACGGCCTGGAGCAGGCTCGTCACGACGATGGTCGACTCCACCACGATGATCGCCCGCCGTGGCCGCAGCAGGTCGGACAGCGAGAGCAACAAGGCAGATCCGAAGAGCCGGACGAGGGGTCCGCCAAACATGCTCAACGCCGTGAGGACCGGCGATCCCGTCGCCTCGTACATGATCGTGCCGAGAGCCAGGCTGGCCACCGACCCCGCGACCACCATGAGGCACTGGGAGCCGAAGAGGGTGCGGAACTGGGCAACGGCAAACAGCTCGCGGTAGGTCCTCACCCGGTCAGTGTCGGCGGTGCTGACCTTGAGTCGCTAATGTTTCGGGTGGAGGCGAAACATGGGCACGTGGCAGATTCCCGCCGACCTGTTGGCGCGCAGCCGCTTCGTTGTGTCACCGGGAGCCGAGGTGACCGCGACGCTCGGCGCACTGACCCGGCCGGCCGACTCGCTCGAGCGAGGGCTGCAGGCCGCGCACCGGGAGGCATTCTCGGCGATGCTGGCCGAGCACCCCGGCCGGCGCGCCGTGCTCGATCTCTGCTGGCGCCCCGGCTGGATCGCAGACTTCCTGTGCCTGCCCCCGACCGGTCCTGACCTGGACTTTGCACTCCACCTCGACCTCGTCCGTTCGCGGGGTGAGAAGGCTCTGCGCGCCGACCTTCGATCGGTCGCGCAAGGGCGCCCCGTGCCCCGTGTGATCGGACGTCCCGGTGTGCTCGAGCACGCCCTCGAGCTGCTCGAGTGGGTCTGGTCGCACACCCTCGCCGCGGACTGGGCCAGGCGCCAGCGCGTGCTGCGCGCCGACATCGTCTCGCGCACCGCCCGCCTCGCGTCCGGAGGCTGGACGGCCGTGCTGCACGACCTCGGACGCGACCGGGAGTGGGTGGGCGACGGCCGGCTCCGGATCAACCGCTTTGAGCTGCCGTCCCGCGAACTCGAGGCGAGCGCCGATCTCTTCTTCGTGCCGGTGCACGCGCAGGGGAGCTGGGTCGGCTGGGACATCCCGCGGCGTTACGCCGTCTACTACCCCGTGACCGGATCGCTCGCGGCGATCGACGGCCGGACGTCGGACGGCCTCGCCCGGCTGGTCGGCACCAACCGGGCGCAGCTGCTGGCCGCGCTCGTCGAGCCGACCGCTACCTCGCATCTCGTGACCCGCACCGGCCTTCCGCTGGGATCGGTCGGCGGGCACCTGCAGGTGCTGCTCGCCTCTGGTCTCGTGCTGCGACGGCGCTCGGGTCGCGAGGTCCTCTACTGGCGGACGGCGCTCGGCGACGCATTGGTCGCCCAGGACACGGTGGTCGAGGAGACGACCCGCACCACCCGCGGTCGAGGAGCGAGCTCGATCGGTGGTTTGAGGTGGTCGCTCGACGGTCCTGCTCGCCTCGCTGGGATGTAGCGCCTGGAGTTCGCCCGATCTCGTTGTGCTTCAGGACGGTGTTGACGACACTGGGCTCGGATGGCGGTGGCGGACGTTCGTCGTCACGCGCCGTAACGACAGATGCCATGCTGCCGGTCATGGTGGGGTGAAGTCGGCGCTGGCGTCGTAACGTCCGCACAGCCAGCTCACTGGCGCACAGACCTTCTGTAGGCATGTCTGGACGCGCTTATCGGCCTAGGGTGAAGACGTGGTTACACCAGCGGAAACGTCGTCGGCATCCTGGTCGCGGCGCTCCTGGCCGGCGCGACGTTCGTCCTCGTGGGGTGGTTCGCGCTGCGCGAGTACCGGCGCTACCAAGAGGTGAAGGCTGATTGGCCGTTCGCGGACGATCACGATCGCGCACCCCTACCACCCCCTCGGCGCAGACGGTGGTGCGTAGCCGACTACCGCTTTGGGACCTGTTCGACCGACCCAAGCCCGGAAGAACGCGTGAGGTGGAGCGAGACAAGCCTGACGCCTCGCCTTAGTTGCCCTCTTCCTGCGGTTTCGGACCTCGTCCTCACCTCGGCTGCTCTCAACGAGGCTGAACGGCGTGTCAGCAGCGCAGGCTCGGCGCGTTCCTTTTCGGTGGTTGCCGCTGCTTGCGTGCCGTGCGCTTACTGGGTGTGTCCCATTTGCGGCCGATCTGGAGCCGGCTGCGTTTACCGGAAATGCCGATGAGCGGATGGGGTAACCGGCCGGAAGCACTCGACGCGCTGACCTGTTCCCCAGCACGGTGCGAGTCGCGGCGCGTTTCCGTCCTGGCGAGGACTGCCACATGACGTTCTCGGTCGCTATCGTCGGCGAACCACATGAGGGACCGGGACCAATCGAACGAGAGGGAGTTCGAGCCATGGCCGTCACGGCAATCGACATTCAGGTCGAGGACGTCGAAGCGAGTATGCGACTGCTGTCCGAAGGATATGGATGGCAAGTCGTGACGGCCGATCCAAACTTCGGGGAACTCGACGCTGGTGGAGTACGAATCATGCTGTCGCGCGAAGCCATGGTCCCGTGGGGAAATACCGACGGAGTCATCCTTCACCACTCAGTCAAGGATGTCGCGGAGGCAGTAGACACCGCAGTGAAGGCTGGAGCCGAACTCCTCAACGGTCCCGTGCGCACAGATTGGGGCACCGAAGCGGCGTATCTGCGAGGCCCCGGCAATCTCATCGTGGACGTTTTCCGTGACCTCTGACAGCGCGACGCCGGAAATCACACTCCATACGCCACCGGAAGCCTCGGCTATGGCCCACGCCGTGTGGCCCGCTTACCGCGAGGCTTTCGGCGGCTTCGACAGTGTCGAGTCCTTTCGCGCCGAACTGTTTGACCGGCACGCCGCACGGGAGGGGTTCCGACTGGTGACCGCGAGCATCGCAGGCCATGTGGTGGGATTCAGTTGGGGTTACATCGGTCAACCCGGACAGTTCTGGACCGACCTAGTTAGCGAGGCTCTACCCGACGACATCGTGGAGGACTGGGTCGGCGGACACTTCGAGTTCGTTGAACTCGCAGTCAACCCACGGTTCCGACGACGCGGATTAGGAGCACGTCTTCACGACCATCTGTTGGCCGATGTAGACCGGCAGTGCTTGTTGAGCACCGTCGACGAGCCGAGTGACCCAGCAGTTCGCCTCTACCTGAGCGCGGGCTGGCAGCGGCTGGGAACTCTCAGGCCGGGTGTTCAAGTGATGGGACGGCATGCCGAGACGCCTGTGTGCGCACAGGTACTCCGAGACTTGAACTGAACGCACTCATCTGCCGCATTCCGCGCGGACGCCGGCGCGGCACTCAGGCGGCGAGCGGCTGTGCCCGCCGGTGGGTTCCCGCGCGTGGCAGGTGGCGCAGGGTGGTTGCGATGCAGGCGACCTGGAGCCAGCCGGTCGCGGAGGTGGTGGTGTTCTCGAACGACTTCGACAGCCGGCGGGCGCCGCCGAGACGACCGTGCGCGACCTCAACGCGCCAGGCATGCCGGATGGGGCGGAACACCGGTTGCTTGTCGTTCCAGCCGACCCGGCGCAGTTCGAGGTCGTAGCCCCGGCCGAGCTCTCGGGCTGCGGCCGCGGTGACTCCGCGGTCCACCAGGACAAGCTCGAGCCGGCCGGTGACACCCTGCTCGGTCAGGTGCTCCAGCATCAGCTCCGTGGTGCGGTTCTCGTGGGTGGAGGCCGGAACGACCAGCGCACCTACCGGCAGTCCGGTCACATCGACCGCCACGACCCGCTTGGCGCCCTTGGTCCGGCCGTAGGGGCCGCCGCGGTCGTGGAACGTGAATCCGCCGTTGGACGCCCCGCGCGCGAGGTGAGTGTCGATGACCACCATCGACGGAGTCGCGTCGGCGCGCCCGTCGGCTTCCCTTGCGGCCTCGTGCAACACGGTCAGCGCCTGAGCCCAGGTGCCGTTGCGCGACCAGCGGCGAAACTGTGACCACACCCGGGTCCAAGGCCCGAACGTCGCGGGCAGCGCCACTGGCAGCCGGTGTGGGAGATGTAGAGCATCGCATTGACGACCTTCCGCAGGCCCTCGCCATGCTTGGGGCCGCGGTTGCCGGGAGGGTTGAACACTGGCTGCAGCAGCGCCCACGGTTCCTTTGACACATCACTCGGGTACGACATGCCACGCACGGTGCTCGCCGGCCCGCCCGATGCAGTCGCGTTCGAATGGGACACACCCAGTTAGTCGTGCTGAGGGCTGCGGAGGAGTTCGGACCACGCGTGCTCGGGCCCCGCCGACACCCGCGCACGCGAAGTCGAGCACCGCGTACCCGTACCCGTACCTGCTTGGCCTCTAGTCGCTAGCGCAACATCGTTGGCTCGTATGGCTTGCCCAGTATGTCGTTGAGGGCTTCGGCGGGTGTGCGCCAGTCGAGGGTCTTGCGGGGGCGGCCGTTGAGCTCGGCGGCGACCGCGACGAGGTCGTCGGGCGGTGTAGCGGCGCAGGCTGGTGCCCTTGGGGAAGTACTGGCGCAGCAGTCCGTTGGTGTTCTCGTTCGAGCCGCGCTGCCAGGGGCTGTGCGGGTCGGCGAAGTAGATGGCGATGTCGGCGTCGATGGCGATCTGCTTGTGCATGCCCATCTCCTTGCCGTTGTCCCAGGTCAGGGAGCGGCGTAGCTGGTCGGGCAGGGTCGACGATCGTCGGGGTGATCGCCGCGGTGGAGCTCCTCGGCGGTCCGCCTGCCGGGGAGGTGGATGAGCATCACGAACCGTGAGGTGCGTTCGACCAGGGTCCCGATCGCCGAGCCGTTGTTGGCGCCGAGGATGAGGTCACCCTCCCAGTGGCCGGGCACGGCGCGGTCGGCGACCTCGGCGGGCCGCTCGCTGATCGAGATCGTGTCCAGGAGCCTCCCGGCCCCCGATGCCTTGACCGCCCGGTGCCGGACCCGTGGCTGGCGGCGACGTCGCTGGGTGCGCAGATGCGCGGTCAGCTCCTGCTTCAACGCCCCTCGGGTCTGCACGAACAGCGACTGGTAGATGGTCTCGGCACACACATGCATCAGCGGGATCATCAGGGTGGTCGCGCTGCAACCGCGCCGCGATCTCCTGCGGCGACCAGCTTCACTCGGAGCCCTGCGATGACGTGGTCACGCAGCGGCCCAGGCGTGCTGAAGCTTGGCGGCTCGGGCATGGGTGGTGCCGGCCTGTGGTCTCGGCTCGCTTCTGCGCCGTGCAGGGGCGGTAGAGAGCCGTCGCGGCTGCGGTGGCGTTTCCGCTCGCGCCAGATCGTGGTGCGGTGCACGGCCGACGGCCTCAGCGATCTCGCCACGGTCGCCGTGACCGGCCGCCAGCATCAGGCCGATCGTCTCGCGTTCGGTCGAAGCCCAGGCGCCGGTAGCGGCACCCCGGCCGACCAGCACGTGATGGTGAAGGGATCACACCTCCACACCCTGTGAGCCAACGACGCGCCACGTCGTAGGACACTCCGAGCGACGCTGCCGCTCCCGCCGATCGCACCCCGGCGCGGACCAGCCGACCAGAAACGGTCTAGATCCCTGTCCAGGACCACGACTCCATGAGGCACGACGAGCACCTCCAACATCGAGGCGTTGCACTAGGACCTGGAGACCGCCCTGGATGAGCCGATATTTGGCCACTGTTCGAAAACTGTCGGTGGCTCCTGGGAGAGTCAGCACATGGAGATGCTCCCGGACTCGCCGACCAGCCCGATGGCGGTGGTCGCGGGCGCTCGTGCGGCGATCTCGTCGCTGGTCGAGACGTTGTGGGGGGCGGCGCGTCCCGAGGAGCTGTTGGACGTGACGGTGGAGCTGGAGCGGCTGCGCTCGCTGGTCGCCGCGGTCGAGGCCCAGGTCGCGGTCGAGGTCGAAGCGTCTGAGGCGGCCAAGACGACCGGCTGGGTGTCGCCCGGTGACTGGCTGACCCACACCGCGGGTGGCCGGCACGGCCACGGGTCCCGGATGCTGCGCACCGCACGGCCGTTGTGCGGGGACCGGGCCGCGACCCTGGTCGCGCTCCAGGCCGGCGAGGTGTCGCCGGAGCAGGCCGAGGTGATCGTGGCGGTGATCGACCGACTCCCCGGCCAACCGTCGTTGCGCGCGGAGGCGGAGCGGATGCTGCTGGACCAGGCCGCCTCCTTGAACGCCTCCGAGCTGCGCAAGGCCGGCGACCACCTGCTCGAGGTGCTGGACCCCGACGGCACGGCGAGGGCTGACGAGGCCGCGTTGGACCGGCTGGAACGCTCCGCGCACCTCGGCCGGTACCTCACCCTGACCGAGGACGGCATCGGCGGCGTCCGGGTCCGTGGCCGCGGCACCGTCGAGGACGCCGCGCTGATCAAGAACGCCCTGCACGCACTCGCCGCACCCCGACCCGGCACCGACCCGGACTGTGCGGGGAGACCGGCCGCGACCTCAGGGATCACGGGGCGAGAACCTGGGACGCCCTGGTCGAGACCTGCCTGAAAGCCAGCGAGGTCGACGGGCTGCTGCCGGAGCAGCACGGCGCCAAACCCCGGCTCACCGTCACCGTCACCCTCGACCAGCTCAGGCGACGGGCTCGGTGCCGTGTCGTTGGACACCGGCGACCAGCTCTCCGCCACCGCTCTACGTCGGCTCGCCTGCGACGCCGAGGTCATCCCCGCCGTCCTCGGATCGCTCGGCGAGGTCCTCGACGTGGGCCGCACCCAACGCCTGGTCACGGCCGCGATCTGGAAAGCCCTCACCCTGCGCGACCGGCACTGCCGCTTCCCCGGCTGCCACCGGATGCCGCTGGCCTGCGACGCCCACCACCTGCAGCACTGGGCCGACGGCGGCACCGACCGTCGCTGGACAACCTGGTGCTGCTCTGCCGCGCCCACCACACCCTGATCCACGCCACCCCCTGGCAGGTCCGACTCAACCCACTCGACCGACAACCCGAGTTCCGACGACCACCAGGCCACCGGGCAGACCCATCACCGCGACACTGGATCAGGGCCCTGCCGGCGCGGGAGTAGCAAGAGAGCGGTTCGAGACGCCTCAATCCTCGGCTCCTGAACCATCGGGGAGGTCTGTCCGCAACCAGCGTGGTTGCGTCGTTACGGTGGCGCCATGGTGTCGTTTGTGAAGTCGGTGACCTTCGACTGCGGGGACGCCCTGCTGCTCGCCGAGTTCTGGGCGGCGGCGCTGGGGTCCAACGTCGACGAGGACAGCACCAGCGACCGGGCCTGGGTCGAGCCGGCCGGGTGGGGCGGACCGAATCTATGGTTCCGCAGGGTGCCCGAGCCGAAGGCGGCCAAGAACCGGCAGCACTTCGACCTGCGCTGTCAGGGAGAGCTAGGCAACGAGGTCGACCGGCTGCGCGATCTGGGAGCAGAGATCATCACCGATGGCGAGCACCTCGTCGTGATGCGCGACCCTGAGGGGAACGAGTTCTGCGTCGAGCCGTAAGCCTCAGCGGAGGTCGTCGGCAGCGGGCCTGCGGGCTGCGGCCGGAGCGGGCTCGAGAGCCGGCTCCAGATGGGCCAGCACCACCATCAGGGCGGCGAGGCCGCCGAGAAAGCCAAGGACGACGAGGGCAAACATGGTGTCTCCCGACTGCACGGGCTTCCCCGCCGCGCGCGTGACTAGTGGGATGACTGTGCCCGCGCACGCACATCGTCAAACCCAGCGCCCTCTCGTGCCCGTCACAACCGGGTGAAGTTGGCCGCCGTCACCCATTGGCCCCGACCGTTGAGGTAGCTGCCGACCCCGATCCGCTTCGCCTGCCGGCTGAGCAGCACCCGCCGGTGGGACGGTGAGTGCATCCAGGTGCGCACCAGGCCCTTGGGTCCGAAACCACCACGCCCCAGGGTCTCGCCGGCGTAATGCGCGTGGCAGAGGGTCATGATCGTGCCCGCGTCCTGGTGGTACAGCGCGCCGGTGGTGGCCAGCCGCTTCGCCCAGCGCTCGGCGGTCCCGTCCGTGCAGGACTCGAAGCGCAGCCGGCTCAGCCCGCGGGCAGCGCGCTTGCGGTTCACGAAGTACTGCACCTTCGCCTCATAGCTGTCGCTGCTCGTCGCAGCCCGGGCCGTCGCAGTCTCGCCGTCGCCGGGACGCATGACGGCGCGTGCCGATCCTGCGCCCGCCGTGGCGACAGCGGTGGCGACGAGGGTCGTGGCGATCACAGAAGCACGGATCAGCGTTCGCCCGAAAGGGTTCAGGGCGCGGTCGAGCAGGACCATGTCCAAGACCCCTCCCAAGGTCTCAGGCCGGCGACGTCCGGAATCCCTCCCAGGAGCACCGAGCGTCGAGAGCCGTTGTCAGGGCAGAGGGAGGGTTGACGATCGTGACGCGCCCCAAACGGATCGGAACGATCGGCCTAGTCCGCTGGGCGTCTCCGGGGTTCAGGCCAGCATGCTGCCACCCCGGCGCACCGCCGCCGGCTCGGCGGCCTCCCACCTCCCCACCGACTCAGTCCAGGGAGGAGACGGTGAGGCTCGTACGTCGCATCGGCACGTGCGGGATCCCGTCGTCGAGGAACTCCGGGCCGGTGGCGACGTACCCGAACCGCTCGTACCAGCCGGCCAGATGGCTCTGCGCGTCCAGGACGGAGACCCGCTCGCCCACGAGCTCGAGAGCGCGTTGCATGAGGACTGCTGCCAGGCCGGCACCGCGGTGACCCGGAGCCACCAGGACGCGGCCGATCCGGAGGGCTTCGGGGTCCTCGAGCAGCCGGAGGTAGCCGACAGGACGACCTTCCTCGGCGATCCAGAGGTGGCGGGTGCCCGGCTCGAGGTCGCGGCCGTCGAGGTCGAGGTAGGGGCAGGCCTGCTCGACGACGAAGACCTCCTGGCGAAGCCGCCACAGCCCGTAGGCCGTCGGGGCGTCGAGCTCGTCGAAGCTGGCCACCAGCACAGCAGCGTTCATGCGTCGAGGGTAGGGCGAGGGGGGAACTCGCGCGGGCCCCCGTTCGTTGAGCGCCCTGTGACTTCGCCGAGCGTTTCCCGCACGACCGCGACGTACGACCAGGAGCTGGACCGCCAGCTCGCCACCCTGATCTCCCACGGCTACCCGGCGCTGGCTGGGCTCGACCCCGACGAGTTCACAGCGCTCGTCGAGCCGCTCCGTCCGCTGCTGGCCGACGTGGTCGCCCGGGAGGACGCGGCGTTGCCGTTCCTCCTGGTGGTCCGCCACGAGCTGGTGCCGACGGTCGCGGCCGTCGAGCGCTTCGAGGTGAGGAGCAAGGCCGGCTGGACCGACATGGCCGACGAGATCGACAGGTACGGACCGATCGATGGCGTGGTCGTGCCCGACGCGACGATCTATCTGCTGACCGACGTCAGCACCGGCGCCGAGACACTGGGTGTGCGGCCACAGGACGCCCTTCCGATGATCCGGGCGGCCGGGCGGACCCCCCTGACCGTCGACGAGGGCGTCGCCCTGGTCACCCAGCTGCCCTCGAGCCTCACCGACTTCAACGCCTTCCAGGCGGTCGGGTCCAGGGCGGGCAACAAACGGATCCCGAGCTTCTGGATGAGCAAGGGCGCACCGAGACTCGGCTGGTGCTGGGACGGCAACCCGCACACCTGGCTGGGATCGGCCAGCGCTGCCTCCCGGCTGGCTCCCGCCGCCGGATCGACCTGATCCCGCTCAGAGGGCGACGACGAAGTCGGCAATGGTGCGCCGCGCGGCCTTGGCCTCGGGCACGGGCAGCACCGGGTAGACGTGCAGCAGACCGGGCTTTTCGACATAGGTCACCGGGACCTCCGCCGCCCGCAGCCGCTCCACGGCAGCGCGCACCTGCGGCAGCAGCAGGTCGCGGGTGCCGCAGAGCACCAGGGTGCGCGGCAGCCCGGCGTAGTCGCCGTGCAGCGGGCTCACCTCCGGGCGGTCGACGGCGTCCGTCACCGGCCCACCAGCCGCCGTACAGCCGCAGCTTGCTCAGGGTCAGCCAGGGATCGGCAGCACGTGCCTGCTCGGTGCCGGGCGTGTCCCCGGTGAGGTCGACCCACGGCGAGATCAGCACCAGCCCGGTGGGCTGCGGTCCGGGCGCGCGGGCGACCTGCTGGGCCAGCGCCAGCGCGAGCCCGCCGCCGGCGGAATCGCCCATCAGCACCACTCCGTGCGGCGACTCGACGGCGAGCTGCTCGACGAGCCTCAGCAGCGGTGGGTGGCTGTCACGCCAGGTGTGGATCGGGGTGAGCGGATAGGCCGGTACGACGAAGCGCGCTCTCGTCGCCGTTGCCAGCCCGGCCGCCATCCACCACTGGAAGGGGTCGACATGGCCGATGAAGCCGCCACCGTGCAGATACAGCACGGTCCGCGTCGGCTCCGGCCCCGGCGGCAGCACGTCCCAGACGGGGAAGGGCTGATCGGTCCGCGCCGTCACGGTGCAGCCACGCAGTCCCCACCGTGGCGGGGACGACGGATCGCCCTGCCGGGCAAGCACATCGCGCCGCAGTTCCTCGGCGTCGACCACCTCGCCGCTGCCGCGTAGGACCGGGATGACGCGGGTCAGGACCTGGTGGGCGAGGCTCGGCACGAGACGACCGTAGCCCCCGCGGTAGGGTCGGAGCAGAACGACAGGGGAGCGTCACCAGGACGCTGAGAGTGCGGGACCTCCGCAGACCCTCGAACCTGCTCCGGCTCATACCGGCGAAGGAAGTCGAGTCTCGACCGCTTGCGCGGTCCCCTCCCGATGACGACATCAGGGAGATCACGATGCACCACACCACCCGGCGACCGCGGCCACGATCCGCGGCGCGCACCAGGATCCTGACCACAGCCCTGGCGAGCGGAGTCCTGGTCCTGGCCGGCTGCTCGCTGGGAAGCGGTTCTGAGTCGGCCGAGGACGACGCCGGCCCCGAAGGCAGCGCCCCGAGGGAGGTCGTGGTCGCCAGCCACGACTCCTGGAACATGTCGAAGAAGGTGCTCAAGGCCTTCACCGAGCAGACCGGCTTCGAGGCCACCGTCCAGCCCGCCGGCGATGCCGGAGCGCTGACCAACAAGCTGGTGCTCACCAAGGGCTCGCCGATCGCGGACGTCGTCTACGGGGTCGACAACACCTTCGCCTCCCGGGCCGTCGAGGAGGGCGTGCTCACCGAATACGCCCCGGAGGCCAACCCGGGCGAGGTGTTCGAGCCCCAGGACGAGGAGGCCGCTGCCCAGCTCACGCCAGTGGACTACAGCGACGTGTGCGTCAACGTCGACGACACCTGGTTCGCCGACAACGACCTGCCGGCGCCGACGTCGTTCGACGACCTCACCGACCCCCGCTACCAGGGCCTGTTCGTCACCCCGGCGCCGAGCACCTCCTCGCCCGGGCTGGCGTTCCTGCTCGCCACCGTCGCGGAGTACGGCGAGGACGGCTGGGCCGACTACTGGCAGCAGCTCGTCGACAACGACGTCAAGGTGACGGCCGGGTGGTCGGACGCCTACCAGGTCGACTTCACCGCCGGCGGTGGGTGCGGCGACCGGCCGATCGTGCTGTCCTACGCCAGCTCGCCGCCCTTCACGATCCCCGAGGGCGGTGACGAGCCGACCACGAGCGCCGTGCTCGACACCTGCTTCCGTCAGGTCGAGTACGCCGCGGTCCTCGACGGCGCCGCCAACGTCGAGGGCGCGCAGGCCTTCGTCGACTTCATGACGGGACGCGAGTTCCAGGAGGCGCTGCCGGACCAGATGTACGTCTTCCCCGTCGACCCGGAGGCGACGCTGCCCGACCTGTGGGCGAGACTACGCCGTACCTGCGGAGGACCCGGCGACCCTGCCGGAGGACGAGATCTCGGCCAGCCGCTCCAGGTGGCTGGAGACGTGGGCGGACATCGCCCAGTGACCGCACGGACCGCCCGGTGACGCAGCCATGAGGGGCCGCCTGCTCGGGACCGTCGCGCTCGCGACGGTCCCGCTGGTGGTCCTCACGTTGTTCTTCGTGGTGCCGGTCGGCGGCATGGTCGGGCGCGGCCTGTGGTCCGCAGGCGAGCTTCGACCCGCTGGGCGCTCTCGAGGTGCTGGGCCGGGCGCGCACCCAGCGCGTGCTGTGGTTCACCGTCTGGTCGGCAGCCGCTGCCACCGCTGCGACGCTGACGCTCGCCCTGCCGTTGACGTTCGTGCTCTACCGGCTGCGCATCCCGGGCCGCAGGCTGCTGCGCGCCGTCGTGCTGATGCCCTTCGTGCTGCCCACCGTGGTGGTCGGCGTCGCCTTCCGCACCCTGCTCGCGCCCAGCGGTCGCGCTGGGCAGTCTCGGGCTCGACGGCACCCCGGTCGCGATCATCGCCGCGATGGTGTTCTTCAACCTTGCCGTCGTGGTGCGCACCGTCGGCTCGATGTGGGAGCACCTCGACCCGCGCCGCGAGCAGGCAGCCGCCGCGCTCGGAGCCTCGCCCCTGCACGTGCTGCGGACCGTCACACTGCCTGCCCTCGCCCCCGCGGTCGTCGCCGCGGCCAGCATCGTCTTCCTCTTCTGCGCAACGGCTTTCGGCCTGGTGCTCACGCTCGGCGGCCTGCGCTACTCGACCGTCGAGACCGAGATCTACCTGCTCACCACCCAGTTCCTCGACCTGCGCGGGGCGGCGGCGTTGTCGCTGCTCCAGCTCCTCGTGGTCACGGGACTGCTCTACGCCGCCCACGTCGCGCGGACCCGCCGTGAGCACGCGTTGGACCGGGCCGACACCACCTCGACCACCCGGGGGGTACGCCGCGGGGACGCCCCGGTCCTGGCCGCAGCGGTGGTCGCACTCGCTCTGGTCGCGGCGCCCGTCCTCACCCTGGTGGCCGGGTCGATGCGCGTGGGTGACGGCTGGGGACTGGACCACTACCGCGCCCTCGACGGGCGCGGCGCCGAGGCGACCGGCACCGCCCTGGTGGTGCCGGTGACCGAGGCACTGGTCAACTCCTGGCGGGTGGCCGTCGACGCGACCCTGCTCGCGATGCTGCTCGGTTGCCTGGTCGCGGTCGTCGTCAGTCGCCGGGGCAGGAGCCGTCGCGAGCGCCGAGGTCTTGCGGTCCTCGACGCGATCTTCATGCTGCCGCTCGGAGTCTCGGCGGTGACACTCGGCTTCGGCTTCCTGATCACCCTGGACCGGCCGCCCCTCGACCTGCGCACCTCTCCGGTGCTGGTGCCGATCGCGCAGGCGATGGTCGCACTGCCGCTGGTCGTTCGCACCCTCACCCCGGTGCTGCGCTCCATCGAGCCTCGGCAACGGCAGGCGGCGGCATCCTTGGGTGCCTCGCCGGTGCGGGTGCTGCGCACCGTGGACCTGCCGATCGTGTGGCGGCCGCTGCTGGCCGCGACCGGCTTCGCCTTCGCGGTCTCGCTGGGCGAGTTCGGCGCGACCAGCTTCCTGGCCAGGCCCGAACGCCCGACGATGCCGGTGCTGATCTTCGAGCTGATCTCGCGACCCGGGGCCGACAACTACGGGATGGCGCTCGCGGCCTCGGTGGTGCTCGGGCTGGTGACGGTGGCGATCATGGCCGCGGTGGAACGTCTCCGCCTCGGCTCGATGGGAGCCTTCTGAGATGACCGGTGCGCGTACCACCGAGCCGGGCCTCGAGGTCGACTCGGTCACGGTGAGCTTCGACCGCCACCGTGCCGTCGACGACGTCTCGCTGAGTCTCGAGCCGGGACACGTCCTGGCCGTGCTCGGTCCCTCAGGGTGCGGCAAGTCCACGCTGCTGCGAGCCATCGCGGGGATCGAGGACCTCGAAGCGGGCCGGGTCGCGTTCGGCGGGCAGGACCTCGAGGGGGTGCCGACCCACAAGCGCGGCTTCGCTCTGATGTTCCAGGACGGCCAGCTCTTCCCCCACCAGAGCGTCGCAGGCAACGTCGGCTACGCACTGCGGCTGCGCGGCGGATCCCGTGCGGCCCAGCAGACCCGCGTCGAGGAGCTGCTCGACCTCGTCGGCCTCCCGGGGTACGGCGCTCGCACGCCGGCCACGCTGTCCGGCGGCGAGCGTCAACGGGTCGCGCTCGCCCGCGCCCTCGCCGTACAACCGCGGCTGCTGCTGCTCGACGAGCCGCTGAGCGCCCTGGACCGCTCCCTGCGCGAGCGACTCGCGGCCGACTTGCGCGGCATCCTCGCCGCGGCCGGGACCACCGCGCTCCTGGTCACCCACGACCAGGAGGAGGCCTTCGCGGTAGCCGACCGGATGGCCGTGATGCGCGCCGGCCGGGTGGTGCAGAGCGGAACCCTGGCTGAGGTCTGGAGGGCCCCGGTGGACAGCGAGGTCGCCGCCTTCCTCGGCTACGCCACCGTCGTCGAGGGGTCTGCGGCCCGACGGGTGCTCGCCGCCGGGGGAGCGGAGGTGCCGTCAGCGGACGTCGCGGTCGCCCTGCGGCGCAGTGCGTTGCACCGGACCGCCGACGGGGCATTGAGCGGAGTGGTGCTGACCGCACGGCTCACGCCCGAGGTGACCCGGCTGGTGGTCGAGGTCGACGGTGTCGGCGAGGTGCACGCGGTGGCCGACCAGGACTCGACGGTGCGGGTGGGCGACACGATCCGCCTCGAGGTCGACCTCGCTCGCGCCGCGGTGCTGCTGTGAGCGGTCAGGAGCCACCCCGCAACGCGGTCCAGGCCCGCCCCTAGAATCGCTCCTTGTGAAGCGGCGCGCGTACGGACTCCTGGTGGGAGTCGCACTCCTGATGGGGACGCTCGCCGTCGTCGCCAGCTTCCGTCTCGGCGAGCCGCTGCGCGACCCGGACGGATTCCTCGGCCCCTCGTGGCTGCGGCTCCCGCTGATGGTGGCGGGTGCGTTCGTCGTCGACGTGCTGCCCCGCTCCCTGTGGCGCTCGCGCCGCGCGTGGAGGGCCTTCCCCCTCCATGTCCGCGCGATCATCCGCGAGCACTGGACGCGCGAGCGGATCGCGCTGGTGACCATCGGGTTGGCGTCCTTCTTCGTGACCTACGTCAGCTATCGCAACCTGAAGAACTTCCTCCCGTTCCTGGCCGGCGACCCGCAGGACCGGATCCTGCACCAGATCGACCAGGTGCTCGCCTTCGGCAACGAGCCAGCCGTCCTGTTGCACATCGCCCTGGGCGAGGGCGTCACGGCGCACGTGCTGGCGTTCGTCTACCTGATGTTCCTGCCGCTCTCGCCTGCTTCGCTGATCGTGTGGCTGGTCTGGTCGCGCAACATCAGCTACGGCTACTGGTACGCCACCGCGCACTGCCTGACCTGGGCGCTGGGCACCCTGAGCTACTACCTGGTGCCCTCCCTCGGGCCCAACTTCGCCTACACCTGGCTCTACGTCGATCTCGACCAGACGGGGGTCAAGTCCCTTCAGGACGCGTTGTACTACGGCCGGCGAGACGTGCTCTACAACCCGTTCGCCGACTCGATCCAGAGCGTCGCCGGCTTCGCGTCGTTGCACGTCGGGATCATCCTCACGCTCGCGCTGATCACGCAGTACACAGTGCGGCACGCTCTGATCCGCTGGGCGATGTGGGGCTTCTTCGTCCTGACGGTGCTCTCGACGCTGTACTTCGGCTGGCACTACATCGCCGATGACCTGGCCGGTGCGGCCATCTCGATCATCGCGGTCTGGATCGGTGGCCTGGCGACCGGTCAGAAGTTCGACAGACGCGGTAGATCGTCGCACCCGACGACGTCCACGTCGCGGGTGCCGGTGCCGGCGGGAGCCGGATCCGGTCCGCCTGCGGCCAGCGGGTCCGGCCCCCAGGACGGGGGCGACGCTGCCCCGAGGGACACCACCGGACCGGGGCGCCCCGGGCCCTGAGTCGGTAGGCCGAAGGCGGCCGCCCGGGTCGTCTCCTAGTCCGTCCGGGTCACCCGGGCCTAGTCGCGACCAAGAGAATCTGGTCACGACGAGCGCGAGATTTGACTCGTCCTGGACCGGTCGGTCGCCTAGGCTGTGAGGTACACCGAGGGGGCGCTGGCGCGGGGTTCGAGCCGAATCCCAGAGCCGTCGAGTCTTTGTCCCTCGGTTACAGTTGAGCTTGGCACTGTCCCAACCTCCCAGTGGGACAGGGTCAAACGGTCCCGCCCCAACCTCCCAGTGGGGCGGGACCTTTTTCATGCCCGCGTGGCCCCGGCGATCGGCCAGGCCGCGGGCACCGGCGCCCGGCTCCGTTGCGCTTCCGCCGGCGACCGCAGAGCAGGGTAGGGAATTACATGAGTGTGATTCGTCAAGTCGACACGCCGTGTGACTGATGGTTTTTCTGGGAAAAGTGTTCCCTTTGTGACGGATGAGCACTAGCGTTCCCTGAGCGGCGCACGTGACGGGTCTGACCCGGGACGGGTGCCGGACGCCGGCCGGGTCTGCGGATGGTCACTGGGAGGACGCATCCGTCGCACCCGGGAGGCGGTCCCGGCAGAGGTCCGGCGAGCCTGCGGGGATGCGGCTCGGCGGACCACGACGGAAGGTGCTCCACCCGTGCGACCCCCTCTGCAGGTACGCCACCCGCGAGTCCATCGAACCACCGTGCTCATGCTCGCCCTGGCGGTTGCCCTCACCAGCGCGGTGACGCTGGCAGGGCCGGCCCTGGCCGGCCCGGACGAGCGCCCTGCCCTGCCCTCGCGGGAGGAGGTCCGCGACGCCGAGGCGCATGCCGCCCAGCGCGCCGGCGACGTGGGCCGGGTCAAGGCCGCCCTGTTGCTGGCCAACCAGCGGATGCAAGCGGCCGCCGTGGACGCCGAGCACGCCGCCGAGGAGGCCAACGGTGCCCGATGGCGCCTCGAGCTGGCCGGTCAGGCCCTCGCGCAGGCGCGGAGCGATGCCGCGCAGGCCCGCAGGGAGGTCGCCCGGCAGCGTGACGAGATCGGCGCGCTGGTCGCGTCGTCGTACCAGCAGGGCACAGAGGTCACCGCGTTGTCGGCGCTGATGACCGCCGACGGGCCGGAGGGCGTGCTCGACCAGTACGCCGCCTTCCAGGGCGCGTCGACCGCGATGGATGCCGACTACCAGCGTTTCGCGGCCGCCGATTCCCTGGCCGAGGTGTTCACGCGCCAGGCCGCCGCAGCGCAGCGACGCCAGGAGCGGGTGGCGGCCGCTGCGGACAAGGCCCAGGAACGTGCCGCTGCGGCGGCCCAGGCAGCCCAGCAGGCGGCCACCGGGATCGCGGCCGAGAAGGACCGGCTGATCCGTGAGCTCGCGCTGGCCCAGGACATCTCGGTCTCGCTCGCCCGCAAGCGGCAGACCGCGCTGGAGGAGATCGCCCGGCAGCGCGCCGCCGAGCGCGCCCGGCAGGAGGCCCTTGCCCTGGCGCGGGCGGAGGCAGCAGCCAGCAGGGCCGCCGCCCAGGAGAGGGCAGAGGCAAGAGCAGCAGCCGAGGCGGAGGCGGAGGCCGCCGCCAAGGCCAAGGCCAAGGCCGACGCGGCGGCGGAGGCCAAGGCGGCAGCGCAGGACAAGCCCGGCCCGCCGCCCGCCCCGGAACCGACGACCCCACCTGCGCCACCTGCGCCACCGGCACCCCCGGCAGCCCCCGGCACCCCCGGCACCGACCGGTGGCGCTGGGACGGCGATCGCCTTCGCCCGGGCGCAGGCCGGTGAGCCCTACCGGTGGGGTGCGGCCGGGCCGTCGTCGTGGGACTGCTCGGGCCTGACCATGCAGGCGTGGGCGGCGGCGGGGGTCACGTTGCCGCACTACTCGGTCGCGCAGTACCAGGCCGGCACCCCGATCGCCGCCGCCCAGCTGCGGCCGGGCGACCTGGTGTTCTGGAGCTCGAGCTCCTCCCCCTCGGGGATCCACCACGTGGCGCTGTACGCCGGCGACGGCATGATCGTGCACGCGCCCCGCACGGGTCGTCCCGTGGTCGAGGAGTCGATGTACTACTGGACGACCCCGACCCACTTCGTGCGGCTGTAGCGGACCGGAGCGGGCGCGCCCGGCACAATCGGGTCATGACCTTGGACGTGGCCGCCCTGACGACCCTGCTGGACGGCGACTACGCCGCCGTCCGCACCCTCGTTCGCCAGAATCTCGCCGAGCATGCCTCGGTGCTCGTCGACGCCGAGGAGATGAGCCGCGAGGACTTCCGTCGCCGGGTGCTCGACATCGTCATGATGATGGCCGACACCGGCCAGACCGGCTTCGGCTTCCCGAAGGCCTACGGCGGTGGCGAGGACATCGGCGCCTCGGTCGCCGCCTTCGAGACCCTCGGCCTCGGCGACCTCTCGGTGGTCACCAAGGTCGGCGTCCAGTTCGGGCTGTTCGGCGGGGCCCTGCTCCAGCTCGGCACCAAGCGCCACCACGATGCCTACCTCGAGGACCTCATCGGCGGGCGGCTGCTCGGCTGCTTCGCGATGACCGAGTCCGGCCACGGATCCAACGTCCAGGCGCTCGGCACCACCGCGACCTACGACGCGGACTCCGACGAGCTCGTGGTGCACACGCCCGACGACCGCGCCCGCAAGGACTACATCGGCGGTGCCGCGCTGCACGCCCGGCTCGCGGTGGTCTTCGCCCAGCTCGTGGTGGGAGGTGAGTGCCACGGAGTCCATGCCGTCGTCGTGCCGTTGCGCGACGAGGCCGGCGCGACCATGCCGGGCATCCGGATCGAGGACTGCGGGCGCAAGATCGGGCTCAACGGTGTCGACAACGGCCGGATCTGGTTCGACCAGGTGCGGGTGCCGCGCGATGCCCTCCTGGACCGCTACGCGCAGGTGGGCGCGGACGGTGGCTACACCTCCGAGATCGACAACCCGGACCGGCGCTTCTTCACCATGCTCGGCACGCTGGTGCAGGGCAGGGTCTGCGTGGGCGGGGCCGCGATCAACGCCAGCAAGGTGGCGATCACGATCGCTGTGAGGTATGCCCTGCAGCGCCGCCAGTTCGGCTCGCCGGGCTCGGGAGTCGAGGAGCTGCTGCTCGACTACGGGATGCACCAGCGGCGGCTGCTGCCGCTGCTCGCCCGCACCTACGCGATGCACTTCGCCCAGGAGCGGGTCGCCGCCGACCTGCACGCGGTCTTCAACGCCGGCGTCGGGAGCGACACCGACACCGTGGGCGCCGACGACGAGAAGGCCCGGCGCGCGCTGGAGGCGCGGGCGGCAGGCACCAAGGCGCTCGGCACCTGGCACGCGTCGCGGACGATCCAGGAGTGCCGGGAGGCGTGCGGCGGAGCCGGCTACCTGTCGGTCAACCGCTTCGACGCCCTGCGTGCCGACACCGACGTCTTCACGACCTTCGAGGGCGACAACACCATCTTGCTCCAGCTCGTGGCCAAGGGGCTGCTCACCGACTACAAGGACTCCTTCGAGGACATGGACCAGCTGGGACTGGTTCGCTTCGTCGCGACGTCCGCGGTGGAGACGATGCTCGAGAAGACCAACGCCCGCTCGATCATCGAGCGGCTGCGCGACGTCGTGCCCGGCAGCCGGGACTCCCTGGACGACCCCGACCTGGGGCTCCAGGACGGCGCCTGGCAGCTGGAGATGCTGTGCGAGCGCGAGGAGCACATGCTCGCCGGCGTGGCCCGCCGGCTCAAGCGCGGCATCGACGACGGTGGCGACCCGGCCGAGGTGTTCAGCAGCTGTCAGGACCACGTGATCGGGGCGGCGTGGGCGCACGTCGAGCGGATCGTGCTCGAGGCGTTCCTCGACAAGCTGGAGGGGCTGGACGGCGGTCCGGAGAAGGACGCGCTGAACCAGGTGTGCGACCTGTTCGCGCTCACGTGCATCGAGAGCGACCGGGGCTGGTTCCTCGAGCACAACCGGCTCTCCAACGCCCGGTCCAAGGCGGTCACCCGCAGGGTGAACCTGCTGCTGCGCCGCGTCCGGCCCTTCGCGGGCGACCTCGTGGACGCTCTCGGCGTACCCCCGGAGATGCTGCGAGCCGAGCTGCTGGAGTTCTCCGGGTCCTGAGTCTCACCACCCGGACAGCGGCTACGGGGACGGGTGGCCCTGCGGCGTCGGGTGCGGTGTGGCGGCGTGGCCCTCGTCGAGGTTGCGCTGGAACGACGCGACCACCTCGGCCTCGGCCTCCGTTCGACCGACCCACTCAGCGCCCTCGACGGACTTGCCGGGCTCGAGGTCCTTGTAGACCTCGAAGAAGTGCTGGATCTCGAGACGGTCGAACTTCGAGACGTGGCTGATGTCGCGCAGGTGCTCCAGGCGCGGGTCTGTCGCCGGGACGCAGAGCACCTTGTCGTCGCCGCCGGCCTCGTCGGTCATCCGGAACATGCCGATGGCGCGGCACTTGATCAGGCAGCCCGGGAAGGTCGGCTCCTGCAGGATCACCATCGCGTCGAGCGGGTCACCGTCGAGGCCGAGGGTGTTCTCGATGTAGCCGTAGTCGGCCGGGTACTGGGTGGAGGTGAAGAGAGTCCGGTCGAGGCGGATGCGCCCGCTCTCGTGATCGACCTCGTACTTGTTGCGCTGACCCTTGGGGATCTCCACCAGGACGTCGAACTCCACTTGCTTCCTCCGGTTCCGGACGCGTCGATGCGTATGGCTAGTCTCGCGCACAATGACGGGAAACGCTCAGCCGGGAGGTCCCGGGGTGCCGGACAGTGACGCAGGCCACGCCGGCACCGCAGCGACCCCGCCCGTCGAACCCCCGGCTCGGCCGCGAGGTCGGTGGATGCGCCGGATCACGGCTTCCCTGGTCGTGCTGGTCGAGCTGGCCGCGATCTCCGCCTACGCCTTCGACCTCGGTCCGCGGTGGTTCGGCTTCGACTACCCCTCACCGGTCACCGAGCCGGCTGCCGTGCCGCCCCCGCCGGGACTCAGCCTCCCCGACGCCGACTCCCCGTCCCGGGTGGCAGCTGCCACCGAGCCGGTCTCGGCGGACCCCGCTGCGGTACGTCGCGCCGTGGCGCCGCTGCTGCGTGACCCCCGTCTGGGACGTCGCGTCGCGGTCGCCGTGAGCGACCTGTCCACCGGTGAGGTGATCTATCGCGACGGCGAGCAGCGGGTCATCCCCGCCTCGACCCTGAAGGTGCTCACCGGCGCGACGGTCCTGGCCGCCCTCGGAGGCGACCACCGGTTCCGCACGAGCGTGGTGCAAGGCGACTCCCGGCGCCGGATCGTGCTGGTGGGCGGCGGCGACCCGTTGCTGGCCCGGCGTCCAGTCCCCGTCGACCGGGCCTACCCCGCGCGCGCCGACGTCGTCACCTTGGCGCGTGCGACGGCCGAGGCCCTGCGTGACGCCGGCCGGTCCACGGTCCGGCTCGGCTTCGACGACGGGTTGTTCGAAGGGCCGGCTGTCAGCCCTGACTGGCCGGAGACCTACATCCCCAGCGTGGTCTCGCCGATCACCGCGCTCTGGGTCGACGAGGGGCGGGACGCGGGAGGCTTCTTCCGCAGCGTCGATCCGGCCCTCGCCGCGGCCGAGGCGTTCGCGTCCGCGCTCGAGCGGCGGGGCATCACCGTGCGTGGTGCACCACGTCGGGAGGCCGCCGCGGAGGGCGCTCAGGAGGTCGCGGCCGTCGAGGGCGCGCCCCTGGCCCAGGTGGTGCAGCGCATGCTGGAGGCCAGCGACAACGAGGCGGCGGAGGTTCTGCTGCGGCAGGCTGCCATCGCCACCGACCGGCCGGCCTCCTTCGCGGGCGGGAGTGCGGCCGTGCACTCCTTCCTGGCCGGGCTCGGCATCGACACGAGCGGCGACCGGGTCCTCGACGGCTCCGGCTTGTCCCGGGACAACCTGGTCCGCCCCGAGACCCTGCTCGGCGTGATCGAGCAGGCGGCAGGGCCTGACCACCCTGAGCTGCGCCCGGTGCTCACCGGCCTGCCGGTCGCCGGCTTCACCGGCTCACTCACCGACCGCTTCGTCAGCGGGTCGCCGGCCGGTCCGGGCGACGTCCGCGCCAAGACCGGCACCCTCCGCGGCGTACGCGCGCTGGCGGGCACGGCGCTCACCAAGGACGGTGTCGACGTGGGCTTCGTCGTCGTCGCCGATCGGATCCGGGGCGACACCAACAGCCTCGAGGCGCGGGCCCGGATCGAGGAGGCGGCCGCCGCGCTCGCGGGCTGCGTGTGCGGTGGCACCACGTAGGGTCACCCCATGGTGGGACGTTCGACGATGATCGACTGGGACCTGGCCGTCTCTGCTGCCGCACGCATGGCCGGGGCCGGTCCCTCGATCACGCGCGACGAGGCCGATCTCGTGGTCGCCGAGCTGCGTGCCGGTGCTGAGCGCTCCACGCCGCTGGTGCGCGAGTTCACCCACCTCGCCGCGGGCGAGCGCACTGCGCCGATCCTGGTCGTCGACCGCCCCGGCTGGATCCGGGCCAACGCCGACGGGTTCGCGGAGGTGATGGGTCCCCTCGTCGACAAGCTGCAGACCCAGAAGGGTGCGCCGTCGCCGCTGGCGGAGGCGGTCGGCTCCCGTGTCACCGGGCTGGAGGTCGGCGCGCTGCTCGGCTTCATGTCGTCGAAGGTGCTGGGTCAGTTCGACCCGTTCTACGGCCTGGACCAGCCCGGCACCACCGGCCCCGCCGGCCGTCTGCTGCTCGTGGCGCCCAACATCGTGCACGCCGAGCGCGAGATGGGCGTCGACCCCAGCGACTTCCGGCTCTGGGTCTGCCTGCACGAGGAGACGCACCGAGTCCAGTTCACCGCCGTGCCCTGGATCCGCGACCACCTGCGCAGCGAGATCGAGGCGCTGGTGAGTCAGATCGAGGTCGACCCCGCCAAGCTCGCAGCGATGGTCGGCGAGGGCGTGAAGCGGGTCGGTGACATCCTGCGCGGCGACGACGACGTCAGCCTGCTCGACCTCTTCTCCTCCGCCGGCCAGCGCGAGGTCCTCGACAGGATCACCGCGGTGATGTCGCTGCTCGAGGGCCACGCCGACGTGGTGATGGACGGCGTCGGGCCGGAGGTGATCCCGACCGTGGCCGACATCCGCAAGCGGTTCACCGAGCGACGCAAGGGTGCTGGCTACCTCGACCGGGTGCTGCGCAAGCTGCTGGGCCTCGACGCCAAGATGGCCCAGTACCGCGACGGCGCGGCCTTCGTGCGCGGCGTGCTCGACCAGGTCGAGATGGACGGCTTCAACGCCGTCTGGGCGGAGCCGGCCAACCTGCCCTCCCGGGTCGAGATCGCCGACCCCGCAGCCTGGGTCCGTCGCGTCCACGGCTGAGCCCGACATGTCGCTCGATCCCGCGGTCGCTGCCTGCCGGTCCGCCGTGCGACGTCCGCTCGCGCACCTGCCCGAGGGCACCCGGCTGCTGGTGGCCTGCTCCGGTGGCGCCGACTCCCTCGCCCTGCTCGCGGCCGCGGTCTTCGAGGGCGCCAGGTCCGGCCGGCAGGTCGTCGGCGTCACCGTCGACCACGGCCTCCAGGAGGGCTCCCGGGCGCGGGCCGAGCAGGTGGTGGCCCAGATGGCCGGGCTCGGGGCCGACGAGACGGTCGCAGTCCGGGTGGAGGTGGTTCCGAGCGGTCAGGGGCCCGAGGCAGCGGCGCGCGAGGCGCGCTATGCCGTCCTCGAGGAGGTGGCGCGACGGATGTCGGGCGTCGTGCTGCTCGGGCACACCCGCGACGACCAGGCCGAGACGGTCCTGCTCGGGCTGACGCGCGGCTCGGGCGGTCGCTCGATCGCCGGCATGCGCTCGTCGTACGACGTGTTCCGGAGGCCGTTCCTCGAGGTCTCGCGGCGGCAGACCGAGGCGGCTTGCCTCGCGGAGGGGATCACCTGGTGGCACGACCCGCACAACGACGACCCGCGGTTCACCCGTTCCCGGGTGCGCCGCACGGTGCTGCCGATGTTGGAGAGCGAGCTCGGTCCCGGGGTCGGCGAGGCCCTGGCGCGCACGGCGCAGCAGCTGCAGGAGGACGTAGTCGCGCTCGACGCGATCGCGGCTCGTGCCTTCGAAAGGGTGGGCGGGCCCGACGGAGGCCTCGACGTGGCTGGTCTGGCAACGCTGGAGACGGCCGTGCGCCGCCGGGTCCTCCGGCTCGCCGCTGTGGCGGCTGGGTGCCCACCAGGTGAGCTGTTCCGGGTGCACGTGCTCGCGGTCGACGCGCTGGTGACGGACTTCCGCGGACAGCGATGGGTGGACCTCCCCGGGCACGTCCGTGCCTTGCGCTCCGGGGAGCAGGTGCGGTTCGCGACCACCGACGAGACGTCCCCGGGGGCTGTGGGAGGCTGACGCCCATGGACGAATCGCACATCGAGGGCGACCTGGTCGATGTCCTCTACTCCGAGGCCGACATCCAGAACCGACTCGGTGAGCTCGCCGCCGCGATCGAGAAGGACTACCAGGGTCGCGACATCCTCCTGGTCGGCGTTCTCAAGGGTGCCGTCATGGTCATGGCCGACCTCGCCCGGCACTTCGCCCGCCACGTCGAGATGGACTGGATGGCGATCTCGTCCTACGGCTCGGGCACCAAGTCCTCCGGCGTCGTACGCATCCTCAAGGACCTCGACACCGACATCAGCGGGCGCGACGTCGTGGTGGTCGAGGACATCATCGACACCGGGCTGACCCTGTCCTGGCTGATCTCCAACCTCAACTCGCGCGGGCCGGCGTCGGTGGAGATCGTCACCCTGCTCCGCAAGCCCGAGGCGCAGCAGATGAGCGTGGACGTCAAGTACGTCGGCTACGACATCCCCAACGAGTTCGTGGTGGGCTACGGCCTCGACTACGACGAGCGCTACCGCAACCTGCGCTCGATCGGGACGCTGGCTCCGCACGTCTACTCCTGACGGAGGCTGGCGCCTCCGATCCGACGTGGGGACTGCGCGTGTCGTGGGGGTGCTTCGCCCGTGGGACAATGGCGATTGCTGACGAGCGGCGCATTGGTGCGTCGCATGTACCGTCGGTGTGTCGAAGTGGTTGAACTGGTAGGAGGGCGGGGCGCGAGCCCCGGATCATGGATTTCAAGCGCATCTTCCGCGGCCCGTGGCTGTGGATCGTCATCGCGGTGGTGGGCGTGCTCGTCGCGCTCCAGTACCTCGCGCCCAACGGTGGCTACGAACAGGTCGACACCTCCGAGATGGTCGGTCACATCAAGGACGGCTCGGTCAAGGAGATCACCTTCGTCGACGGCGACCAGGAGATCAACGCCGACCTCGACGACGGTTCCCAGGTCACCGCGACCTGGGTGGCCGGTCAGCAGCAGGGCATCGTCGCGCTGGCCCAGAAGGCTGTCGAGGACGGAACGATCGAGAAGTCCAACTCCGAGAACCCCCAGCCCAGCCTGCTGGGCTCGATCCTGGCGACGTTCCTGCCCTTCGTGCTGATCATCTTGCTGTTCCTGTTCTTGATGAACCAGGTGCAAGGTGGAGGCGGCCGGGTCATGCAGTTCGCCAAGTCCAAGGCCAAGCTGATCTCCAAAGACATGCCCAAGACCACGTTCGCGGACGTGGCGGGCTGCCAGGAGGCCATCGAGGAGCTCGGCGAGATCAAGGAGTTCCTCCAGGAGCCGGCCAAGTTCCAGGCCGTCGGCGCCAAGATCCCCAAGGGTGTGCTGCTCTACGGCCCGCCCGGCACCGGCAAGACCTTGCTCGCGCGCGCCGTCGCCGGCGAGGCCGGCGTGCCGTTCTACTCGATCTCCGGCTCCGACTTCGTCGAGATGTTCGTCGGTGTCGGCGCCTCGCGCGTCCGGGACCTGTTCGAGCAGGCGAAGGAGAACGCTCCGGCGATCGTGTTCATCGACGAGATCGACGCGGTCGGCCGGCACCGCGGCGCCGGCATGGGTGGCGGTCACGACGAGCGCGAGCAGACGCTCAACCAGCTCCTCGTCGAGATGGACGGGTTCGACGTGCGTGGCGGGGTCATCCTGATCGCTGCGACGAACCGTCCCGACATCCTCGACCCGGCGCTGCTGCGTCCGGGTCGCTTCGACCGGCAGATCGGCGTCGAGGCGCCCGACCTGGCCGGCCGGCACAAGATCCTCCAGGTGCACTCGCGCGGCAAGCCGATGGCTCCTGACGTCGACCTTCTCTCGGTGGCCCGCCGGACGCCGGGGTTCACCGGCGCCGACCTGGCCAACGTGCTCAACGAGGCGGCGCTGCTCACCGCTCGTCAGAGCAGCAAGGTGATCGACGACGAGGCCCTGGACGAGGCGATCGACCGGGTCATCGCAGGCCCGCAGAAGCGCACCCGGCTGATGAGCGAGAAGGAGAAGCTCATCACCGCCTACCACGAGGGCGGGCACGCGCTGGTCGCTGCCGCTCTGCCGGGCACGGACCCGGTGCACAAGGTGACGATCCTGCCGCGCGGGCGTGCTCTGGGCTACACGATGGTGCTGCCCGACGAGGACAAGTACTCCCAGACCCGTGCGGAGATGCTCGACAAGCTGGCCTACATGCTCGGAGGTCGGGCAGCCGAGGAGCTGGTCTTCCACGACCCCACCACGGGGGCCGGCAACGACATCGACAAGGCCACGTCGCTGGCCCGGGCGATGGTCACCCAGTACGGCATGACCGAGAAGCTCGGTGCGATCAAGCTGGGCGAGCCGCAGGGGGAGCCGTTCCTGGGCCGTGACATGGGTCATACGCGCAACTACTCCGAGGAAATCGCCGCCACCGTCGACCAGGAGACCAAGAAGCTCCTCAACGTCGCCCACCAGGAAGCCTTCGACATCCTCGAGGAGAACCGCGACGTCCTCGACGCGCTGGTGATCGAGCTGCTGGAGAAGGAGACGCTCGACAAGGCCCAGATCGCCACCGTGTTCGAGCCTCTGCGCCGGCGACCGATCCGTCCGGCCTGGACCGGGTCACCCACCAGGTCGCCGTCCGCGATCCCACCGGTGGACGTCCCGCAGGCGGTCAAGGAGCGGGCGGCGGCCAACGGCAGCGCGACCGATCAGGGGGAGGGCGGAGTGATCCTCACTCCTCCCGGCAGCGGGGGCGACGTGCACGGCGACCCCGGCATCTCCTCCTGATGTCGATCAACCCGATCAGCCAGCAGCCCCGGGCGGAGATCCCCGACTTCGACCAGCCCCGGGCCGAGGCGGCGGTACGTGAGCTGCTCATCGCGGTCGGCGAGGACCCCGACAGGGAGGGACTGCTCGACACCCCGGCCCGGGTCGCCCGCGCCTACCGGGAGCTGCTCTCCGGGATGCGGCTCGGCGCCGAGGACGTGCTCACCACGACCTTCGACCTCGGTCACGACGAGCTGATCCTGGTGCGTGACATCGAGCTCTGGTCGATGTGCGAGCACCACCTGGTGCCGTTCACGGGGGTCGCCCACATCGGCTACATCCCCAACGAGAACGGCCGGATCACCGGGCTGTCCAAGCTCGCCCGGCTGGTGGACGTCTACGCCAAGCGTCCCCAGGTGCAAGAGCGCCTCACCACCCAGGTCGCCGACGCCATGATGAGCATCCTCGAGGCGCGTGGCGCCCTCGTCGTCATCGAGGCCGAGCACCTCTGCATGACGATGCGCGGGGTCAAGAAGCCGGGCGCCAAGACCATCACGTCCGCGATCCGCGGCAGCATGCACAACGCCGCCACCCGCCAGGAGGCGATGAGCCTCATCCGGGGCACTCGCTAGCGCTCAGGGCCCTTCTCCGCCGCCCAGCACGCCGTCCGAGCGCGCGGCGACGGCGGCTGCCCACCGACCCCCCGTTACGATGGACGGACTTATGACCCAGACGACGGACCGCGAGAAGACCCCACGTCCCACGGCCCGGGGTGGTCGACGTGCGCGTCGAGACCACCCCTCCGCCCGAGGGATGGTGCTGCGTGGCCTGGCCGTCGGCGTCGTCGTCGTGCTCCTCGGTGCGGTGATCTTCATCTCCGGTCGTTCAATGGTCTCGGCTGACCCTGCCCAGGTCTCGGCCTCGGTCCAGGGGCCGCGGGAGGGTGTCATGGCCGGAGAGCAGTTCACGATCGCCGGCAAGACGTCCACCGGCTTCGCGCGGCCGGTCCGCCTCGAGGGACTGGTGGACCAGAACTGGTCGCCGGTCGAGTCCGGCTCCACGGGGCCCGCCGGAGGCTTCCGCTTCAGCGAGGTGTCGGCGAAGCGCGCCGAGCAGTTCCGGGTCGTTCTCCCCGAGATCCGACAGATGGGGCAGAACCACCCGACGGTGACCGCGCCGCTCCCCGAGGTGCGCGTCGTGGCCCAGAAGGTCGAGTCGTTCACGGTCCTCCCCGGGATCGCCCAGGCAGGCGTACCGGCCGCCGCGCCGGCCGCAGCGCAGCTGGTCGCCGAGGCCGGGTTCTCGCCGGCACGACGCGGCCGCGACGTGGTCGTGCAGCGCCGAGCCCCCGGGGGTTCGTGGGAACAGGTCGCCAAGGCAACCCAGGGGGCGGAGGGCAAGGCGCGCTTCCGGCTCCCGCAGGAGGCCGGCACCCCCTACCAGTTCCGGGTCGTGGCAGCGCCCTACCGAGGGGCAGCGAGACTGGCCTCGGAGGCTCAGGCGTCGAACCGCTGGCAGCTCAACTTCGACGAGGACTTCAGCGAAGGCGTGGACCCGGCACTCTGGGCCTCGCGGCAGACCGAGCACGCCCCTACGTCGAGCCGGACGTGCGCCAAGGCCGACTCGAGCATGGTGTCCGCCGGTGAGGGCGTGGCCGACCTGTCCGTGGCCCGTGACCCGGCGTACGCGCTGGGGACATGTGAGTGGGAGAACCCCTCCACGGGGGCGAGTGGCACCTCCGACTACTTCCTCAACGCCCACATCGGCACCCAGGCTGCCTACTCGTTCCGCTACGGCGTGGCCGCGGCCCGGGTGAAGTTCCAGGAGCCCCGGGGGATGCACGGCGCGTTCTGGCTCCAGGACAGCGGCGAGGCGGAAGGCACGATCGGGGCCGAGATCGACACGGTGGAGTTCTTCGGCAAGGGGTTCAACAACGGTGGGATCGCCTCCTTCATCTACCCGAGCGAGGGCGAGGAGGTCGGCGGCACCCAGCCGGACGCCGATCGCGCGCTGACCGGGCCGAAGGACAACTGGTGGAACCGCTACCACGTCTTCAGCGTCGAGTGGACACCGGAGGAGTACGTCTTCCGGATCGACGGTGTGGAGACGCTGCGCACCGACCAGGGTGTCGCCGACCGCAAGGTCTTCGTGATCTTGAGCCTGCTGACCTCGGACTGGGAGCTCGACCGGATCCCGGAGGCAGGCACCGGTAGCATGAGCGTCGACTGGGTCCGGGTCTGGCAGGACACCCGGCTCGCAGAGCAGAACCTGTGATCGTCCGAATTTCCCAGGCGTAACTTCCGCAACATCTGACACATTCCCACTCGTCAGTTACCCTGGCCAGGCACCCTGACACCTACTGACACTCGGGGGAACCATCCCAATGTCTCATCTGCGCGCCTTCGTGGCGTTCGCCCTCACGGTGGCGCTCCTGCCGCTGCTCCTCACTGCCCCCGGCAACGCCGCCATGGTCTCCGACGGCGCATCGCTGTCGAAGACGACCAAGACGAGCGCCGCACGCAAGAAGGCCCAACGGGGTCGGATCGCCGTGCTGCCCACGGTCAGCTCCTCCAGCAAACGCGACCAGAGCGCCAACCGCGCCAAGGCCGTCGGCGAGGCGATCTTCCCCTCGGTCAAGGCCGGTCGCAAGGTCGTCGTGCAGCGCAGCAACGACGGTGGCAGCACCTGGTCGAAGTGGGACGTCCAGAAGACCGACGACAACGGTCGCGTCGCCTTCAAGCCGGCCTCGCCGGCCGGTGCCGGCTACTGGACCTACCAGGCCAAGGTCAAGGGCCTCCCCGCCAAGACGGGCACGGCGACCGACGACTGGAACCTGATCTTCGACGAGTCGTTCTCGTCCCGCTCCTCGTTCGACTCGCGGTGGTCGACTCGCGGCGACGCCTACGACAAGGGCTCGCTGCGCAAGTGCTCGAAGGCGTCGCCCAAGATGGCCAAGGTCGGCGGCGGCGTGCTGACGCTCAAGGTGAAGCGCGACGGCTCCCGCAAGGGTGACGTCTGCAAGTGGCGCAAGCCCGGCACCTCGAAGAAGTTCAAGAACCCCTACTACCTCAACGGTCACGTCGGCACGGAGCAGTCGTTCGACTTCCGCTACGGCGTCGCCGCCGCGCGGGTGAAGTTCCAGAAGTCGCGCGGCATGCACGGGTCGTTCTGGATGAACACCAGCGGCAACGCGCCGCAGGGCACCCGCCCGGTCGAGATCGACGCGGTCGAGTTCTTCGGCAAGGGCCACAAGGACGGCGGTCTCGCCCAGTTCCTGCACTACAAGGGTCGCAAGATCGGTGGCTTGAAGAAGAACGCAGGCGACGTCCTCAAGGGCAGCGACAACTGGTGGAAGAAGTACCACGTCTTCTCCGTCGAGTGGACCCCGCAGGGGTACTCCTTCCGGATCGACGGCCAGGAGACCTTCCGCACGTCGAAGGCAGTCTCCAACAAGCAGGTCTTCCCGATCCTGAGCCTGCTGTCCTCGGACTACGAGCTCAAGAACATGCCGAAGTCCGGCAAGGGCTCCCTGAAGGTCGACTGGGTCCGCGTGTGGCAGACCCCGGAGCTCGCGCGCAAGAACCTTCAGTGATCCTTCGCTGAAGCAGCGTCGAAGCATCGCGTGCGCCCCCGGCTACGGCCGGGGGCGCACGTGCGTGCGGGTCGCGGAGCAGCGTGGGTAGTCTGCGCGGATGCACGCCGCCCCGCCGCGGACCCTGGACGGTCTGCCCCGTCCACCGCGCGCCCTCGTGATGGCCGTCGTGAACGTGACCCCGGACTCCTTCTCCGACGGTGGTCGTTTCCTGGACCAGGACCGGGCGGTCGCCCATGGGCTGCGGCTGGTCGAGGAGGGGGCCGACCTCGTCGACGTGGGCGGCGAGTCCACCCGGCCGGGGGCGGAGCGGGTGCCGCTCGACGAGGAGCTGAGGCGGGTGCTCCCGGTGGTCAGCCGGCTCAGCGCCGCGGGGGTGACGGTGTCGGTGGACACCATGCGCGCCGAGGTGGCCGAGGCCTCGGTCGAGATGGGCGCCGTGCTCGTCAACGACGTCTCGGGTGGCCGCGCCGATCCGGCGATGTTCGCGACCGTGGCGCGACTCGGGGTCGGCTACGTGCTGATGCACTGGCGCTCACACTCGGCGCAGATGACGGCACACGCGGACTACGACGACGTCGTTCTCGAGGTCGCGGACGAGCTTCGGGTCCAGCGGGACGCCGCTGTGGCGGCCGGGATCCGCCCCGGTCGGATCGCCCTCGATCCCGGGATCGGCTTCTCCAAGACCGCCGACCAGAACTGGCAGGTGCTGGCGGGGCTGGAGGTGCTGCACGACCTGGGCCACCCGCTGCTGGTGGCCACGAGCCGCAAGCGGTTCCTGGGCCATCTCCTCGCCGAGGGGAAGTCGGGCGCCGGGGGAGATCTGCGCGACTCGGCCGAGCGTGAGGACGCCACCGTGGCGACCACGACCCTGGCCGCGGTCGCGGGTGCCTGGTGTATCCGGGCCCATGCCGCGCGGGCTACCGCCGATGCCGTCCGGGTGGCGGCCCGGTGGGCGGCCGCCCACCAGGAGGCCGACGATGCCTGAGTCCGCCCCCCACGACCGGCCGGACGCGCGCGCCGACGACCGGGCCGCCGTCGAGCGGGTCAACGCGACGTTCTACGAGGCCTTCGAGAACGCCGACCTGGACTTGATGCGCGACCTGTGGTTCGACCACGACGAGGCCCTGTGCGTCCACCCGGGGGCGCTCCCTGTGCGCGGAACGCCGGCGATCAGTCGCTCCTGGGCCCTGATCATGGCGAACACGCCGTACATCCAGTTCTTCCTCACCGATGTCGAGGTGAGCGTCGTCGCCGACGTGGCATCGGTCACGTGCACCGAGAACGTGCTCACCGCCGATGACCGGGCCGGACCCGAGGGATTCGGGGGTGCGCGGGCCGTGGCCACCAACGTGTTCCTGCGCACGGAGGGCGGTTGGCGGTTGTGGATCCATCACGCCTCCCCGGTACTGTCGGGGCCAGATCATGACTGATGCCCGCACCACCCCCGAGATCGCCGACCGGCTTGCCGTCGTCGGCATCGAGGCGGTGGGACACCACGGGGTGTTCGACTTCGAGCGACGCGAGGGACAGGTCTTCCGGGCCGACCTCGTGCTCGGGATCGACACCCGCGCCGCTGCGCGCAGCGACGACTTGCAGGACACCGTCGACTACGGAACCCTCGTGGACCAGGTCAAGCGAGCGATCGAGCAAGACCCCGTCGACCTGATCGAGACCCTGGCCCAACGCATCGCGGACGTCTGCCTCGGCGATGACCGCGTCGGCTGGACAGAGGTCACCGTGCACAAGCCCGACGCGCCCATCGAAGCGACGTTCTCGGACGTCGCCCTCACGATCCATCGGAGCCGACCGTGACTGAGACCCCCAACCCGCACATCGTCGACACCGACACCCTGACCGGTGAGATGCACCCGATCCGCCGCTGCGTCCTCGCCATCGGTTCCAACCTCGGCGACCGGATCACGTACCTGCAAGGTGCGGTGGCGTCCCTGGCCGACACCCCTGAGGTCTGGCTGACCGAGGTCTCCCCGGTCTACGAGTCCGAGCCCGTCGACGCGCCGGACGGCTCCAAGGACTTCCTCAACGCCGTCGTCCTGGCCGACACGACGCTCTCGGCGCGGACCCTCCTCGACCGCGCTCTGGCGATCGAGGACGCCTACGGCCGCGAGCGCAGCGAGCGGGGCGCCCCGCGGACGCTCGACGTGGACCTGATCGTCGTCGGCGACCGGAGGGCCAGCGAGGAGGACCTCGTGCTGCCGCACCCGAAGGCCCACGAGCGTGCCTTCGTGCTGGCGCCGTGGAACGATGTCGAGCCCGACGCGGAGCTGCTCGACCAGGGCCCTGTTGCCGAGCTGCTCGCCAAGGCGTCCACCGACGGCATCACCCGACGAGACGACCTGACCCTGTCCCTGCAGTGAGTCGGCTGCCCGATCCCGAGCTGGAGCCGGTTCCGGACCCGCCGGACCCCGCTGGTCGGGTCGGGACGACACCTCCCGGCGTCCTGGTCGTGGTCGGCCTGGTCGGACTGGTGCTCGGCTGGGCGGTCCGCCCGGCCAGCATCGCCTGGCAGGGCTCGGCGCCGCGAGTGGCCTGGGTGCAGGTGCTCGCGCTGGTGCTGGTCGCCCTGATCCTGGTCTCGGTCGCATGGTCCACGCACCGCACGGTGCACACCCACCGTCGCACGATCGCGCCGCACCAGGCGGTCAACCGACTGGTGCTGGCCAAGGCCTGCGCCATCGCCGGTGCGGCCGCGGCCGGCGGCTACCTGGGCTATGCCTTGAGCTGGCTCGGCCTCGAGGAGCCTGAGCTGGCCGGCGAGCGGTTGCTGCGGTCCGGTCTGGCCGGGCTTGCCGGGGTGGCGATCGTCGCGGGATCGCTGCTCCTCGAACGAGCGTGTCGGGTCCGTCGAGACCAGCCCTGAGTCCTACCCTGGCGCCATGGCCACTTCTTCCCCCCGTGTCGCACCCCCGGCCCGCCCTTCTCGTCGCCGTCAGCGCAGCGTCCGCGTGAGCGTCGCGGTCTCCTTGCTCGGCTTCGCGACGCTCGGCGTGGTCCTCGCCGTGCCGACCCAGTCACCGGTCTGGCTGACCGTGTCCTCGATCGTCGCCCTCGCCTGTGGCTGGGCGGCGGCACGCATCGTCTACACCGAGCTCGTGCAGTCACGTCGTGACAACGCCGAGGACCGGGCTGCGCAGGCGAAGGCCTACAAGTCGATGTTCGCTGAGCGAGCCACCGAGCACGCCGAGTTCACCACAGCGATGACCGACCGCATGAAGCACAACGACGCGGAGGTCGCCGAGCTGCAGGTCAGCATCGTCGACGCGCAGCGTCGCGCTGCCGAGGCCGAGTCCCGGGTGCAGGCCGAGGCGAGGCGCGCGGCCGAGGCCGATCAGAAGGTCGCCGAGCTCGAGGAGCGGATGCACGAGATCGAGGCGCTCCAGGTCGCCGAGGCCGAGGAGGAGTCCCCCGAGTCCGACGACTCGCTCGCCACGTGGGACGGCTTCGAGACCGTGGTCGACCTGATGGCGTGGGAGGAGAAGGTGGGCGCGATCACAGCGGCGGCCATGCCTCCGGAGGTCAAGAAGGAAGCCTGACACCCGGCCGGAGGCCGGGCCTGAGAGACTTGCCCCTGTGACCTCCGATCGCGCGCTGCCCGACTCGATCATCGCCGCCCTCCCGGAGGGCTGGACCGCCTCGGCCCCGGACGCCGGCGATGCCCCGGAGCTGGCGGCACTGCTCCGCCGCCACGAGGAGAGCGGTCGCGGCTGGGCGGGCTCGGGGGAGGACGACGTCCTCATCGAGGTCTCCGCGCGGGGCTACATCACCCGCGAGAACGTCATCGTCCGCGATCCCGAGGGCGAGCTGCTCGGCTGGGCGAGCGCGCACGACCGGGCGGCCGGTCGGATGCTGCTCGTCGCCATCGTCGACCCGCGCCTCGAGGACGAGGCGGCCGACACGGTGGCCGGACTGCTGCTCGCCTGGGCGGACTCGGCGGCCAAACGGGTCGGCGCCGAGCGGAAGCTCGAGGTGCAGCAGATCGACTCCGGCGCGTTCGCGGACGACACCCGTCAGCACCGCTGGTTGGAGCAGGCCGGCTACACGCTGGTGCGCACCTGGTGGCAGATGACGCGACCCGTCACCTCCGAGGACGCCGACCTCGACAACGAGCCAGGTGAGGGCGTCAGGATCCGGCTCGTGGAGCGGGAGGGTGCCGGGATGCCGTCCGAGGACGACCTGCGGATCGTGCACGACGTGCTCGAGAGCGCATTCGAGGACCACTTCAACTCCCACGAGGAGACCTTCGACGAGTTCGTGTTCCGGCTGCGTGAGGACCCGGGCCACCGCTGGGACCACTGGTGGATCGCCGAGCTCGTCGAGACCGACACCGGGGCCACCGAGCCCGCTGGTGCCCTGGTCGGCGCGGTCCACGAGGGAGAGGGCGACCAGGCGGACGGCAGCTATGTCGAGTACATCGGGGTGCTGGCCAATGCCCGCGGCCGCGGCGTGGCCAAGTCGCTGCTGGGCACGATCATCTCCGACGCGGCGTCCCGCGGACGCGACCGCGTCGGCCTCGAGGTCGACGCCGACTCCCCGACCGGTGCCGACGGGCTCTACACCTCGATGGGCTGGGCGACGAAGTACGTCACCCAGTCCTGGCACAAGGACGTGCAAGTCAGCTAGTTGGCAAGGCCACCACGCGCTCGTGAGGAACGACGCCAAGTCCCGTCGAGAACACGGATTGACCTCGGTACCAACAGGTCTGACGGTTGACGAATCACAGAGGCTGATCAGCCTTCCGCGGCAATGGAGTTCCGGAGCGCGCGGTGGACGGCGTCGGGGGTGAGGACGCCCAGAGTGCTGCCGTTGCTGGTCACCGATACGCGCGCATCGTCGTTGCGCAGCATCGTCGCCAAGGCGTCCTCGAGGGTGCTGGTCAGGGGCACGGACTCGCTCGGCGCATTCCCGTCGGCCGGTTGCAGGTCGCCCTCGCTGATCGGGGTGACCGAGAGCCTGCGCAAGCCGCGGGAGGCTCCCACGAACTGGGCCACGAAGTCGTCGGCGGGCCGACCGAGAAGGGCGGCGGGCTCGTCGTACTGCGCCAGACGGCCGCCGACGGCGAAGACAGCGACCTTGTCGCCCATCCGGATGGCTTCGTCGATGTCGTGGGTCACGAACAGCACCGTCTTGTCGAGGTCGCGGGCGATCCGGGCGAACTCGTCCTGGAGCCGGCTCCGCACGATCGGGTCGACGGCGCCGAAGGGCTCGTCCATCAGCAGCACGGGCGGGTCGGCGGCGAGGGCGCGGGCCACTCCGACCCGTTGCCGCTGGCCACCGGACAGCTGGTGGGGGAAGCGGCCGGCGTACTGCGCCGGATCGAGCCCGACGAGGTCGAGCAGCTCGTCGGCGCGCGCCTCCGACTTCTTCTTGTCCCAGCCCAGCAGGGTCGGGACGGTGGCGACGTTGGTGCGGATGCTCTGGTGGGGGAAGAGCCCCACCTGCTGGATCACGTAGCCGATGCGGCGGCGCAGCCCGACCGGGTCGGCGTCGGTGATGTCCTCACCGTCCATCAGGATCCGGCCCGAGGTCGGCTCGATCAGCCTGTTGACCATCTTGAGCGTCGTCGACTTGCCGCAACCCGAGGGGCCGACCAGGCACACCGTACGGCCCTTGGGCACGTCGAGGTCGAGCTCCTGGACCGCGACCGTGCCGTCGTCAAAGGTCTTTCCCACCCCGACAAGTCGGATCATCGGCTCGGTGGAATCGTCCCCCGCCGGCTGTGGGCTACGGTCGGTCACGTGGTTCCCCTGTCATCGACGGCGCCGAGCTGTCTGGTCAGCAACGAGTGGGTGTGCGGCGAGTACTTCCGCACCCGCTCCGACATCATTGCCGACGCGCTGGTGCAGCACATCTGGATCACGGTGGTGTCCGTCCTGCTCGGTCTGGCGTTCGCGTTCCCGCTGGCCCTGCTGGCCCGACGCTACCGAAGGCTCGAAGGCATCGTCGTCGGCGCCACGACCGCGGTCTACACGATCCCCTCGCTGGCGCTCTTCGCGCTGCTGCTGCCCTTCACCGGTCTTTCTCCGGCGACGGTGATCCTCGGGCTGGCCCTCTACTCGCTCACGATCCTGGTCCGCAACATCATCGAGGGCCTCAAGGCCATCCCCGACGAGGTGCGCGAGTCCGCGGTCGGCATGGGCTACGCCCGCACCCGGATGCTGTTCGGTGTGGATCTCCCGCTGGCGTTGCCGACGATCATGGCGGGGCTCCGGGTGGCGGCCGTCTCGACGGTGGCCCTCACGACGGTCGGCTCGATCGTGGGCTACGGCGGCCTCGGGAACCTGTTGCTGACCGCCGTGGACAGCCAGTTCAAGGCACAGGTGCTCACCGCGGGCGTGCTGTGCGTGCTGCTCGCGATCGGTTTCGACGTACTCCTGGTGGGGCTCCAGCGGGTGCTGACTCCGTGGACCCGGCGACCGGGCCGGAGCAGGAGGGCCACCGCATGATCGGCTCGCTGTTGGAGTGGTACGCCGACCCCTCCAACTGGAGCGGTGAGGACGGCATCCTCAACAGGCTCGTGGAGCACACGCTGCTCACGCTCACCGCGACCCTTGTGGCCGCCGCGATCGCCTTGCCCCTCGCGATCTGGCTGGGACACATCGGCAAGGGCGGGCTGCTCGCGGTCAACATCACCAACGTCGGTCGGGCGGTCCCCACGTTCGCGGTGCTGCTGCTGCTGGCGCTCGGCCCGATCGGCTCCTCCTACTTCGGCCCCTACGGGCGCGCGGGTGCCGCCACCTTGGTGGCGCTGGTGCTCTTCGCGCTGCCACCGATCGTCACCAACACCTATGTCGGGATGCGCGAGGTCGATCGCGACACCGTCGAGGCCGCCCGGGGGATGGGCATGGCCGGGGGTCAGCTGCTGCGCCAGGTCGAGATTCCGCTCGCCCTGCCCCTCATCATGAGCGGGTTGCGGCTGGCCGTGGTGCAGGTCTGGGCGACCGCGTCGATCGCCGCTCTGGTGGCCGGGCCGGGCCTCGGCCGGATCGTCACGCTCGGCTTCGTGCGCCAGGACCTGGCCCAGATCGTCGGTGGCGCACTCGTGATCGCGGTGGTGGCTCTTCTCCTCGAGGTCGCACTGGTGCTCCTCCAGGCCGTGATCGACCCGGTGGCCCGGGCCCGCCGGGCGGCGCGTCCGGTCCGTACCGAAGCCGTAACCGAATCGGTGTAGTCGCCGTCGGTGGGCCGTCGTAGGCTCTGGGCAGCGGGTGCTCGAGCACGCGGTGCCCGCCGGACACGCGCGACGACCAGCGTCGCGGGACACAGAAGGCGGAGCCAGATGCCCCACAACCCCCTGTTTCGACGGCTCGTCGCGGTTGCGGCCGTGGCCCCCCTGCTCCTCGCCGGTGCCTGCGCCGGGGAAGACGCCCTCGATGCGGCTCCGGTGACTCCGGTGACTCCGGGGATGCCGGGGAGAGCGCCGGGGGAGAGATCGTCGTCGGTGGCCAGAACTACACCGAGATGCAGATCATGAGCGAGATGTACAAGGCGCTCCTCGAGAACGCCGGCTACGACGTGACCCTCAAGCTCGTCGAGAGCCGAGCGGTCTATGCCCCGGAGATGCAGAAGGGCAACGTCGACGTCTCGGCCGACTACCTCTCCTCCATGACCGAGTACCTCAATGCGGAGGCCAACGGCCCCGACGCGGAGCGGGTCGCCTCCAACGATCCGGACGCCACCGTCGAGGAGCTCCGCGCTCTTGCCGAGCCCACCGGGATCGAGCCGCTGGAGCCAGCCGAGGCCCAGGACGCCAACGCCTTCGCCGTGACCCAGGAGTTCGCCGACGAGAACTCCCTCTCGACGCTGAGCGACCTCGCCGCCCTGGGCGAGCCGGTCACCCTGGCCGCCGCGGAGGACTGCCCCGAGCGCGACGAGTGCCGGGTCGGGCTGGAGGACACCTACGGTCTCGACATCACCAAGGTCGAGCCCCTCGGCTTCGGCACCGAGGCGACCAAGGACGCGCTCGCGAAGGGCGAGGTCGTGCTCGGTCAGGTCGGCACCACCGACGCAACCCTCGACACCCTGGGTCTCGTCGTCCTCGAGGACGACAAGCAGCTCCAGAATGCCGAGAACCTCGTGCCGATGGTCAACAGCGACTACCTCGCCGAGCATGCCGACATCGCCGACATCCTCAACGAGATGTCGGCCGGACTGACCACCGAGGACCTCACCATGATGATCGGCCAGGTCGATCTCGAGCGCGAGCTGCCTGCCGACGTCGCGCGGGCCTACCTGAGCGACAAGGGGCTGATCGACGCCTGAGTGCGCGCGTCAGGATCGAGCTGACCATCAGCGGACGCCCCGGGGACCCCGCAGGATCCGGACGTCCCCTGTGAGTCAGGATTGACCCTGTGAGCCGAGCCGGGAGTCCCTCGCCGAGCCTGTGGAGACGGCTACGACGTCGGGTGGCGGACACCGCTGACCGGGCCCGCGTGCCCGGCCGCCCCACGGGGCCACTGGTCAGCGTCGTGGTCGTCGTGCAGGGGAACGCACCCTTCCTCGACGCGTGCGTGCGCTCAGTCCTCGGCGCCGGCCACGACACGGTCGAGGTGCTCCTCGCCGCGGTCGACCCAGCCGCAGCCGAGGCCGCGGAGGCCGGGCAGTCCTCGGATCGACGCGTCCGCGCCCTGCCGTGGGACGGCGGTGGCATCGACAGCGCAGCGTCGGCCGCCCGCGGGACCTACCTCACCTACGTGGACGCGGACGACGTGCTCGCCCCGGGTTCGCTCGGCAGCCTGGTCGAGGCACTGGAGCGCTCCGGCTCGGACGTCGCGCTCGGGCCGGTCTCGACGTCGCGGGGTGGCTTGGACCGACCGATGCCGTGGGTCGAGACCCTCTTTGCCGGCCGGCTCTCGGAGCAGACGATCGGATCCTGTCCTGACGCCCTGGTCGGTGCCGGGCTGACCGGGATGCTCGTGCGCGCCGTCGCCTGGCGCGCCTCCGGGGTCAGCGTGCCCGACTGGGTCTCGCGCGGCGTAGCGGCGGCACAGCTGTTGGTGGCGTGCGCGGAGCTTCGAGGTCGTCCCAGGACCGGGGTACATCATTCACGCCCGGGACGCATCGCTCCCGGTCCAGGACCAGGCGCGCTTCCGGCCGACCGTGGTCGCGGCACGGGTGGGAGCGCTGCGAAATGTGGCCGCCGTGGTCGCGGCGTCGGACCCTGCCGTCTACCGGCGCTGGTTGGTGCTGACCCTGACCCATGTGCTGCCCCCGCTCCTCGTGGACACCGTCGGTGGCGGGCAGCGCACCCTGGACGTGATCGCCCCGCTGGTCCGGGACCTGGTGGGCGACACCGGGCCGGGGGCCCTCGCCGAGGTGCCGGTCGCCGCGCGGATGCTGGCGCGCGCGTCCCAGGGGTCCCTGCACGACGTGGCCCTGATGCAGGACCTTTTCGCGGACAACCCGCACGGGCTGCCCACGGAACGCTCGGCCGAGGGCGCGCAGGTGGTCCGCCTGCCCGCCGGCCTCGCGATCCCGGTCCCCGACGCCGTCCGTCGGATCGAGCAGGTCGACCGGGTGCTGCGCACGGTGGTGGGCACGATGCGTCGCGACGACACGGGCAGCCTGCGTATCGTCGGCGCCGCCTTCGTGGAGTACGGCGAGCGCTCCGCGCTGCCGTCGGTCACGCTCGCGGGGCCGGACGGGCGCCAGGTGCCGATGCACGTGCAGCCGCGCACAGGACCCGGACCTCAACCTGTGGGCGCAGACGGGCCTGGGAGGACCGTGCCGGCGTCGGCTTCGCCGCGACGCTCGAACCGGGGCTGGAGCCCGGTGGGCCGGACGGTCCGTGGCGCGTCGACGTCCATCTCGGAAGGCGGGCCGGGTCGCACGACGTGGCCCTCGAGAGCCGGCCTCCCGATGACGTGACCACCCTTCGGGCCGACCTGCTCGACGACTCGGGCCGGCACCCGGTGCTCGTCCTCTCCGGCTCAGGGGCGGACGACGTGCCCGCGTCGGTACGACTCATCGGCACCAAGGGTGCGTGCGAGGCAGTACCGGAGGCCACAACGGGAGCATCCGGCAGCTGGTCGGTGCGGCTGCCTCTCGTCACCGACCTCTTCGGCAGCCCGGTGTCGTTGCCTGCCGGACGCTATGAGGTCGAGACGACCACCGGATCGGGTGCTTCGCAACCGGTCATGTGGCACGGCGCCGCCTCGGAGGCGGAGCTCGTCGGCGAGCGGCTCCGCGTGGCTCCCGCGGCCGGCGGTGCCGCCCTGACCGTCTCGGCGCCGCTGCGTCACGACGAGCGCAGCGCCTTCGACCAGCAACGGCTGCAGAGCAGGGTGCACGCCGCATCGGGCCCGCCGTACCCGCCTCTGGTGCGTGCTGGAGACCTTCCGCGGACGCTCGGTGGGCGACAGCCCCGGGGCCATCGGACGCGAGATGCTGGCGCGCGGCCTGGAGCTGGATCTCGCTTGGGTGGTGGACGACCCGAGCGTCGTCGTGCCGGACGGCACCCGTGCACTACCTCGCCGCACCGAGCGCTGGTACGACGCGCTCGCGACAGCCCGGGTGCACATCAGCAACGCCGGCGCCCCGCCGTGGTGGCAGAAGAAGACCGGGCAGATCCACCTGCAGACCTGGCACGGCACGCCGCTCAAGCGGATCGGCGAGGACCGTGGTCCCGGGGACTTCGCGACGTGGCGGCACCGCCGACGGATCGCGCTCCAGGCCGCCGGGTGGGACGCGATGATCTCGCCGAGCCCGTTCTGCTCCGATCACTTCCGCAGCGCCTTCCGGTTCGACGGCCGCTTCCTGGAGGTGGGCTACCCCCGCAACGACGTGCTGCTGGACCTCACGCGCGCAGCCGAGGGGCGCCGAAGGGTGCGCACCGAGCTCGGCCTGACCGAGGAGGATCGAGCCGTGCTGTATGCCCCCACCTGGCGGGAGTACGTGGGCGTACGCGATGCCAAGCCGCTCTACCTCGACGCGCCGGCCCTCGTCCGTGCGGTGCCGGATGCGGTCGTCCTCGTGCGCGGGCACTACAACAGCACCCACCAGGCCGACGTGTTCACCGAGGAGCCGCGGATCCGCGACGTCACCCGCTACCCCGACATCGCCGACCTCTACCTGGCGGCCGACGTCCTCGTGACCGACTACTCCTCGGTGATGTTCGACTTCGCGCTCACCGACAAACCGCAGGTCCTGCTCGTCCCCGACCTCGACCAGTACCGCGACGTGGAGCGCGGCTTCTACGTCGACCTCGAGGAGACCGCGCCCGGCCCGATGGTCACCGGCACCGACGAGGTCGCCGAGGCGATCCTCGCCGCCGACGAGCACGCCGCCGCGCGCGCAGCCCTCCGGGCCCGGTTCACGCCCTGGGACGACGGGCGCGCCTCGGTGCGGGCCGTCGACTGGCTCCTCTCGCAGATCTGATCCGCCCGGCAGGGTCGGCCGCGCCGGCGTACCGGCGGCCGAGACGACTCGATAGGCTGCCTTGGCAGTTCACGAGGGTCCATCGGGAGGGAGCTCGAGTGGAGGAGTCAGGCTCCCCGCGCCGACTGGCCGGGCGGCTGGTCTCGCGCCTGCGTGGTCGTGATGGCACCGACTCGCCGGCACCGCTCCCCGACGCCTCGGACGAGCCGGTCCTGCCCGCCGAGCCGACCGTCTCGGTCGTGGTGCCGGTCTATGCCGTCGAGGAGTGGGTCGGCGACTGCCTCGACTCGGTGCTCGGGCAGACCTACGCCCACCTCGACGTGGTCGTCGTCGACGACGGTTCACCGGACGGCTCGATGGCGATCGTGGAGCGGTACGCCGCGAAGGACGACCGGATCAGGATCGTGCGGCAGACCAACGCCGGCCTCGGGGCGGCCCGCAACCGGGGCATCGAGGAGGCACGAGGCGAGCTGATCACCTTCGTCGACTCCGACGACACGTTGCCTGACTACGCCATCGCCCGACACGTGCGCTCACTGCAGGCCAGCGGGTCGGACTTCTCCGTGGGTGCGTTGGAGCGACAGCAGAACTCCACCACCTACGTCCAGAAGCCCTGGTCGCGCCGGCTCCACCAGGTGCTCCGGCGAGGCGTGCGGCTCGAGGAGGTCCCGGAGGTGCTGGCGAACATCTTCGCCTGCACCAAGGTCTTCCAGCGAGCCTTCGTCGACCGGATCGACCTGCGCTTCCCGGTGGGAGTGCGCTACGAGGACCAGGTCCCGGTCACCCGGGCCTACCTCGCGGCCACCAGCTTCGACATCCTTCCCGACGTCGTCTACAGCTGGCGCTCACGCCGCGACGGCTCGTCGATCACCCAGCAGAAGGCCCGCAAGGACGACCTCCACGACCGGCTGCTCGCCGTCGAGGAGGTGGCCAGGCTGGTGCGGGAGAGCGAGAGCCTGCCGACATTGGTGGGCTGGTACGGCAAGGTGTTCGAGTTCGACCTCTTCGCCTATGTCCGCGCCAGTCTCGACGCCGACGACGACTACTTCGCCACCCTGCGCGAGACGGTCGCGCGCATCCTGGACGGGGCGCCCGCCGGCGCCTGGGCCAACGTCGACCTGCGGCACCGGATCACCGCCTGGGCGCTGGTCCACGGGGGCCGCGAGACGCTGACCCGGCTGCTGGAGTCGCCGCTGCTGGCCGGCAACGTCCCGGTGCGCGCCACGGGAGCCGGCCTGGTCGCGGACACCGAGGCCCTCGGCCTTCCCGACGGCATCGCCTCCGAGCTGCTCGCACTCGGCGACAAGGACCTGCTCGTCGAGGCGAGGCTCGACGACCTCGGGTGGGCCGACGAGGTGCTCCAGGTGCGTGGGGTGGCCTTCACCCGCTACGTCGACTCCGACCATGCCCACGAGGTCTCGCTGTCCCTGCAACGACGCGCGGGCGGGGAGCCCGTGCTGGTGCCGACCCGCCAGCAGCGGGTCGAGGACGCCAACGTCTTCGCCGACCGGCACTACGAGGACCATCGAGACGACGGCTTCGTCGCCGAGGTGCCGGCCGCGGAGCTGGTGGCGCAGTCCTCCGGACCGCGCACCGTGTGGCACACCCGCGTCGAGTGCACCGCCCTGGGAGCCAGCAGGGACGCCGTCTTCGGCCAGCGGGCCGAGCACGGTCCGGTGCTGGTGCCGCAACGGCGGGTTGTCGGCGACGCGCTGCTCGACGCAGGTTGGTCGGACCGGCTCGGCGTCGTGGTGACGGTGCGCCGCGACTGGGTCGTGCTGACCGGGTGGCAGCACGACGACGACGGCCCCTGGCTGCTGCTGCGCTCCGCACCCGGTCTCACGCCCCGGTCAGTGCGCGTGCAGGACGAGCAGGTCGGCGACGTCGTGCCCGTCCACGGCGAGGCCGATGCCTGGCGGGTCCGGCTCGACGTACCGCCGGCGCTGCCGTCGCCTGCAGGCCGACGCGTCCAGGTCGACACCGACGACGGGGCGTCTCAACCGCTGGTGAGCCTCGGCTACCACGGCGCGGTGGCGCTCCCCGATGATGCCGGGATGCTGCTCGCGACGGACGGCTTCGTGCGCGTCTCGTCGGCCCCTGCCCTGCTCGAGGCCGACGAGGCCACGGTCGTGGGCGATCGGCTGCGGCTGGCGGGCACGGTGTGCGGACCCGCACCCGAGGGTCTTTCCCTCGTGGGGCCGCGTTTCCGGACGGAGGTGCCGCTCGAGGTCACCTCCGGGCGATGGACGGCGAGCCTCCCGCTGACCTGGACCTCACCTCTCGACGGGGCCGCGCTCCCGCTGCCGCGCGACTCCTACGACCTCGTCGGTGGCGACAAGGTCGAGGTGGTGGCGAGCCCGTCGGTGGACACCACCGACCAGCCTGCCGAGTGGTCGCTGCGCCTCGCCGAGGGCCGGGTGCTCTCCCTCGAGCGCAGCCGGGGCGGGGAGACCGAGACCCATACCCGGCACGGCCAGGAGCTCATCCGCAGCGGCTCCTACGCGGCAGGTCGGGCGGCCCCGCGCAGACCAGTGGTGCTGGTGGACTCCTTCGTGGGTCGCGGATTCCTGCACGCGTGTGGCGCGGTCGTCCGTTCCTTGGTCGAACGACGCCCCGACCTGGGAGTCGTGTGGGCGGTGCGCGACGAGTGCTGGCCTGCGCCTCCGGGAACCACGCCGGTGATGCGGCAGTCGGCGGAGTGGTTCGAGCATCTCGCCACGGCCTCGCACGTCCTGACCAACCAGACGATGCCGCGCTTCTTCGAGAAGGCGCCGGGCCAGCGACTGGTGCAGCTGTGGTCGGGCACCCCGCTGCTCCGGTTCGGGCACGCGGTCGCGGAGGGGGGCATCGGTTCGGCCGGCATCCGCGGGCTGGTCCGCGACGTCGCCGACTGGGACGTCCTCTACACCGGGAGCGAGCACGCAACCGAGTGGATGCGGGCAGCGACCGGCTTCACCGGCGAGGTGCACGAGGTCGGACACCCGGCCGCGGATGCCTACCGGGCCGCCGACCGGGCGGCGCGCGCCACCGCGGTGCGACGGCGGCTGGGCATAGGTGAAGGCCCGGTGCTGCTCGTCGCGCCCACCACGCGCCAGGCCATCCGGGCGCACACCCGACGCGCGAAGGTCGTCGACCTCGACGTGGCTCTCCTCCAGGAGGCCGTGCCCGGGTTGACGGTGCTGCTGCGCGGGCACCCCAACAGCGCCAACCGGCAGGTGCTCAGACCGGAGTCCGGGATGCTCGACGTGACGCTCTATCCCGAGCTCTCCGACCTGGTGCTGGCCGCCGACGCCGTCGTCACCGACTACTCCTCCCTGCTGGTCGACGTGCTCGCCTCCGACACCCCTGTCGGCCTCTTCGTGCCCGACCGCGGGGAGTTCGAGGACCTCGGCTTCTTCCTCGACGTGACCCTGACCCCGCCGGGCCCGGTCGCCGAGACGACCGAGGAGCTGGTGCCCTGGTTGGCGGGCGGGCTCGACACGGCGTACGACGGGAGGCAGCGTCTCGCCGACCTGCTGGTGCCGCTCGACGACGGGGCGGCCGCCGACCGGGTGGTCGCGTCCGAGTGGGGGTGAGAGGCCCTCGTCAGGCGCCCGGGCGGTGGTGGATGGCGGCGTCGAACTGCGCCATCGCCTGAGCGTTGTAGGCAGGCGTGTCGAGGACCTCGGCGGGGACGGAGCCGTCGAGGAAGGCCTGCAGGCCGCTGGCCACACCCTTCACCGACTGGGGGACGACCAGCCCGGCACCCTCCGGTACGGCGTCGCTGACCGAGGAGAAGGCCGTGGTCACGACCGGAAGACCGAGGGTCCGAGCCTCGAGGATCACCATGGGCTGGCCCTCGTAGTCGCTGGAGAGCACGAAGCAGTCGCTCTGCGCGAGAAGGGCGTAGGGGTTGTCGACCAGGCCGGCCAGGGTGATCGCCGACTCCATGCCCAGGCTGTTGATGAGCGCCTGGAGCTCCTGCTCGAGCGGGCCGTAGCCCATGATCACCAAGCGGATGTGCGGGTTGCGCTCGTGCACGGTGGCGAACGCCTTGATCATCCTGGTGTGGTTCTTCGGCGGCGAGAGCCGACCGATCGTCACGAACGTGACGGTGCCAGCGGTCGCTGCCGGCTGGTTGGAGAGGCGAAGCCGCCCGCGGGCCTCGCGGAGCACGTCCTCGACGGCGAAGTGGTCCAGCAGCACCGACATCGCCGAGGTGAGGTTGGTCGAGTCGATCTCGACGAGCGCGCGCGGACCCGACGCCTCGACGTCCCCGCCATCGGCCTTCGCCGCCGCCTGCGCGGCGGTCAGACCGGACAGTTCGAGGATGCGCTCGCCGTCGATGGTGTTCACCGCGTGGGTGAAGCGCTCCGGGGGAGCGAAGTCGGCCAGCGACGTCCGGTTGATCGCCTCGAGGGCGGGTGAGACCGAGACCAGGTGGTCGAAGTACTTGTAGGTCGTGAACACGGCCTGCAACCGGTCCTCGAGGTGCTTCTCACCGACGGTCTCGCGCTGCATGTCGGCGTACATGTCGTTGTGCAGCCAGATCGACTTGTGCTTGGCCTCGGTCACCGAGAACAGGAACGGTGAGTAGCAGCCGTAGCCGGAGAAGTCGATGAGGTGGTCGAACCTGGCCTGACCGAAGACGCGTTGCCACTCGTCGGTCCAGAACTTCACGTGGTCGGCGCTGAGCTGCTCGGGGAGCCCGTGCTCCATCAGCTTCTTGGTCTCGCGGCGGACCCGCGCCGGCGAGCCGTTGAACTGGACCGCGCGCGGGATGATCCGCGCTCGCTCGTCGACCAGGGCGGCGTTCTTGAGGCGGTCCCGCCCCTTGGAGTAGGTGTAGAACGCGGTCACGTCGTAGCGGTCGTAGTCGAGGTTGTGCAGCAGGTTGAGCGCCGAGGTGGTGATGCCCTGGGTCTTCAGGCTGCCCAGGTAGACCAGCAGGGTCTCCTTGTCGGTGCCGAAGTCCCGGTGGACCGTGTAGGGCTCCTCGTGTCCGCGGAAGACGATGTCGACGACGCGCGCACACACCGACCCGTCGTCCTTGGGGTTGTAGACCTGGGCGAGGTCGGCCGACCTGTCCGAGGCCCCCGCGCCCAGACCCGCGCCGACGGCGTCGACGAGCTCGGGCATGGTCGCGCACACCGGGCCCGGCAGGTCTGACTCGTCGAGGTAGAGACCCCTCCCCGAGCGGTAGTCGTCGAGGTCGGGGACGTAGTGCACGACCGGCCTGCCAGTGGCGAGGAAGTCGAAGAAGATGGAGGAGTAGTCGGTCACGAGCAGGTCGGCCACCGCGAGCGTCTGGTTGGTCGGGACGCTGTTGGGCACCAGGAAGTCGCAGTCACCTACGTCGCTTCTTCACCGCGTCGTAGACGACCTGGTGGACCTTGAGGAGCACCACGTGGTCGGCCGGGTCGAGCGACTTCTGCAGGTCCTTGACGGTCGCGATCAGCTGCCCGGCGTTGACCCGGGGATCCTGGAAGGAGTCGCCTCGCCACGTCGGCGCGAACAGCACGACCTTGCGACCGTCGACGCGGCAGCCGCGCGCCTCGAGCAGCTCCAACACCGCGGTGGGGTCCTTGACCGCCTCGACCTGGCGGTCGGTGCGCGGATGCCCCTCCTCGATGACGGCGCCACGGAAGATGCCCTGGAGCCGGTAGGCGCGTCGGTACATCGTCTCGGTCATGAAGTCGCAGGCGCCGATCGCGAAGTCGGTCTGCAGGAAGTTGCGGGTGACGTTGCGCGAGGACACGCCACCTCCGGGAAGGTCGAAACCCATGTGCTTGAGCGGGATCCCGTGCCAGGTGTTGAGATAGGTCTGCTCGGGACGCTTCGCGAGCTCCTGGGGGAAGGTCGCGTTGTTGACGAGGTACTGCGAGGTCGCGAGTGCCTTGTAGTAGGCGTCGGACAGGATCTTCACGAAGCTCACCTGAGGGTGGCTGTCGAACTCCTTGAGCACCTCGGGATGCTTGGCGGGGTCGTCCAGGACCCAGATGTGCCGGAGGTCGCTCATGTCCGGCTGGGTCAGGAGGTGCCGGAAGATCGCCTCGGGGTTGTCGAGCATCCCGTTGCCGGAGAACGACTCGTAGAGCACGGTGCGCGGCACCACCGGACGCTCGCGCCATCTGGCGTAACGGGCAGCCGTGACCGACTCGCGGGCCGTACGCGCACGGGTGCGCAGCGCGAGCCGCTGGCGGACCGTCCCGATGACGCTCGGGATCTGTGGATCCGACATCGTCATGCTCCCCTGTCGGTCAGCGACCGGACCTTGCGCACCACCCGTCGCGACAGCGACGGTGGCACGGACGGGGCCTGTTGCTGGAGCTCACGGGTCACCCGGCGCCGTGCCTGGGCGCGGGCGACGTCGACGGAGTAGTTGGTGTGGTCCTGGCTCAGTGCCACCGAGTAGGTGTGCATCTGGGCGTAGGCCTCGCTCATCTCGTCGTTGCTCTTCATCGCCGCTGCGTCGTACGGGTCGCGGGCGAGCGCGTCGAGATTCTGCCACACGGCGGCGGCTATCTCGACGAGCTGGCTCGGCACGTCGAGATCGTCGAAGCCGAGCTGCGAACGGTGCAGGCTCGAGTCGATGAAGTCGTCGATCGGGTGGTGCTCGTCGCTGGAGAGATCGGCGTCGTAGGACAGGCCGAGCTTGGTGCCCGCGTCGTTCATCGCGGCCCGCCAGTCGCTGATCATGTCGGTGTAGTGCACGAAGGTGCGGGTGCTCTCCCGACCGACGCGTTCGTTGGTCAGCGCGACGTTGACCCAGCCACCGAGGTTGCCGGTCTCCCTGGCCAGGCGGCGGTCGTCGTCGGCGTTCTTGAGGTAGTGCATGTCGCGCGAGCCGACCACCTCGGCGGGGTGGCGAAGCATCGTCAAGAAGGCCGTGTCGAGGCCGAGACCGGAGGCGGCGGGAACCCACAGGTTGCGCAGCCAGAAGGCGCGTGGGTCCTTGACCACGACCTGCTCGCCCTTGAGCTGGGTGGCGAACCAGGTGCTCAGCTCGTCCTGGAACGACGACTTGGCGCAGGTCTGCTGCATCAGCTCGTAGGCCTCGGGACGGGCGTCGAGGGTGCGTACGCCGGCGTCGGCGAGGACACGCTTCTGGAAGTCGACGGTCCACGCCGGCTCGAAGTAACCGCGGGGGTTGGCATCGTTGGCGGGGATCTCCGGCTGCGGGATGTAGGAGCCGAGCATCTTCAGGCTGCCGGCCACCGTGCTCGTCCCGCTGCGACCCGACCCGGTCACGATCACGAGCTTGCGGGCACCCGGGGAGACGGGGTGGTCGGGCTCAGGAGACATGGGCTGCACGATACCGGGGGGCGGGCGCGATCCGAGAAACGGTTGGCTGTCCCGGTGGTTGTGGAGCGAGACCCCCCGGTGGTCGAGGAGCCAGACCCCTCGTCGGTGGTTGAGGAGCCAGACCCTCTTCGCTGGTTGAGGAGCGAACGAAGTGAGCGTCTCGAGACCGCCCCACCCCTCGCGAGCTCGCGTCTTGGGCAAGGAGGTTTCGGGACGCGGTGATCCGACCTCGCAGGCTCGGTCGGGTCACGGCTCCTCAACCTGACGGCCTCGTCCGCACCCTCGCAGGCTCGCGTCTTGGGCAAGGAGGTTTCGGGACGCGGTGATCCGACCTCGCAGGCTCGGTCGGGTCACGGCTCCTCAACCTGACGGCCTCGTCCGCACCCTCGCGAGCTCGCGTTTTGGGCAAGGAGGTTTCGGGACGCGGTGATCCGACCTCGCAGGCTCGGTCGGGTCACCGCTCCTCAACCTGACGGCCTCGTCCGCACCCTCGCGAGCTCGGGTGCGGGGCCGTCACTTGTCGATGTCGCCCACCACGAAGAACATCGAGCCCAGCACGGCGACCATGTCGGCCACGACACAGCCGGTGAGCACCTCGGGGAGCACCGCGATGTTGTTGAAGGACGCGCTGCGCAGCTTCATCCGCCACGGCGTCTTCTCCCCGCGGGACACCAGGTAGTAGCCGTTGACGCCGAGCGGGTTCTCCGTCCAGGCATAGGTGGTGCCCTCGGGAGCCTTGAGGATCTTCGGCAGCCGGACGTTGACCGGCCCCCGGTCCAGCGAGCGCAGCCGGTCCACGCAGGCCTCGACGAGGTCGAGGGACACCTGCACCTGGTCGAGCAGCATCCCGAAGCGGGCGTAGCAGTCGCCTTCCCGCTGGGTGATCACCTGCATCACGCCATCGGCGACGAGCTCGGGGTAGGCGAGGTAGGGCTCGTCGCGCCGCAGGTCGAAGTCGACTCCGGACGCGCGGGCGATCGGGCCGCTCACGCCGTAGGCGTCGATCAGCTCCGGGGAGATCACTCCGACGCCCTTGGTGCGGGCCCGGAAGATGTCGTTGCCGAAGATCAGGTCCTCGAGCTGTGGCATCCGGGAGCGTACGGCGGTGGTGGCGTCGTCGACGCGGTCCAGCCAGCCGGCCGGGATGTCTTCCTTGAGCCCCCCGACGCGGTTGAACATGTAGTGCATCCGGCCCCCGGAGATCTCCTCCATGACCGCCTGGAGCGTCTCGCGCTCGCGGAACGCGTAGAAGATCGGTGTGATGGCGCCGAGCTCGATGGGGTAGGAGCCCAGGAACATCAGGTGGTTGAGCACCCGGTTGAGCTCGGCCAGGAGGGTGCGGAGCCAGACGGCCCTCTGCGGCACCTCCATCCCGAGCATCCGCTCGACCGCGAGCACGACGCCGAGCTCGCTGGAGAAGGCGGAAAGCCAGTCGTGCCGGTTGGCGAGCACGATGATCTGCCGGTAGTCGCGGACCTCGAAGAGCTTCTCCACGCCGCGGTGCATGTAGCCGACGACGGGTTCGCAGTCGACGATCCGCTCCCCGTCGAGGGTCAGCTTGAGGCGGAGGACGCCATGGGTGGCCGGGTGCTGCGGGCCGATGTTGAGCACCATGTCCTGGGTGGCCAGGCCGCCCGGCGTGGACCCTCCGCGATCGTGCCCGGCGAACCCGGCGGCGCCGTCACCGATCCCGACGACGACCTGCTCGCGCCCGTCCGCTGCCACGCCGCTCATCCTCGCACGTTCAGCGTTGACGGCGCCTGAGCACGCGTCGGGCCTTGTCGCCCAGCGAGCCGTCCTCCGGCCGCTCCTCGGCGTCGGCGCCTCCCTCGCCGCGGTCGCCCGCGACGTCGTCCCGGCTGGCGCCGCCGCGGTCCTTCGGCTTGCGGTCTCCCGGGGGGCGCCCGGGCGAAGGGTCCTCACCGGCCTCCTCCCCGACCCAGGTGAACCCCTCCTCGCCACCGTCGAACCACCAGGTGCCCGAGACGTCGTCGACGGCGTCGTCGAGGTCCTCGTCGGCGGCCCGCACCAGCGCTGCACGCGTCATCGCCGAGGTGCGCTCGAGCCGGGCGGCCTGGCCGTCGCCGAGGAGCACCGAGACCAGGCCGCGGTCGAGCTTGGACATCTCGCGCGCCAGCCTGGCAACGGTCTCGCGCTCGGGCGCCCACCCGGTCGGCAGCAGCAGCCGGAAGGGCGCCGGGAAGGCCGAGCCGGCGACGTCCTCGACCCAGCGGACGCGGCCCTCGCCGACGTACTCCGCCTGGACGAGCCTCAGCTCGCGGTCGGGATCGGCCAGCGGCGAGCGCCGCTCGTCGTCCAGGGACGACCAGGGTCCGACGAGCTCGACCTCGAGGTCGTGGAAGGAAGCGGTGAGCAGTGCGTCGACCGAGTGCCGGACTGCCTCCAGCGTCGCGCCGCGGGCGTCGACCACCGCGCTGACCCAGGGGACGGAGTAGCTGCGTCCCTTCGTGCGCCAGTGCCGGAGGTCCGGCACCCGGTCGGTGACGAAGGGGCGGTTGTACCGGTTGACCTGGTCCTGCTGCTGCATGAGCGTGGTGCGGCCGAGGTGCCAGGAGCGGGCGTGGTCGTCGGGGACGAAGACCGCTCCTTGCTGGGCGAGGCGATAGCCGAGCTCGACGTCCTCGCCGAGCTTGAGCTCGGGCGCCATCCCTCCGGCGGCGTCATAGAGGCCGCGCGGCACCGACGCGCTCGCCCCAGTGTGCACCAGGTAGCTGCGGGTCGGGTTGAGGGTGAGCCCCTCGGTCTTGCCGATGTGCTCCTCGACCCACTCGTGGGTGGAGGTCCACCGGTCGGCGAAGAGCGTGGCGGCAAGGCCCTCGGCGACGGTGGTCAGGGTGCTGTCGAAGTCGGGCAGTCCGCCCGCGTCGTCGGCTACGTCGACGAACAGCTTGTGGCCCAGCACGACAGCGTGGTCGATCAGGTGGTGCCAGCGCAGCTGGGCCTCCACCTCGTCGCGGTGGGGGAGCATGTCGGCGTCGAGCCAGTGGATGACCTGGCCCGACGAAGCGAGCGCCCCGGTGTGGCAGGCGTGCGCGCGGCCCCACGACTCGGTGGTGCGGATGATCCGGGTGTTGCCCGGCCGGTGCTCGGGCAGCTCCAGCGCAGGGGCGCTGCCGTCGTCGACCACGAGGACCTCGAGGAGGTCCTCGGGGTAGGTCTGCCGAGCGAGGGCGGCCAGGGTGTAGGGCAGTGTCCTGGCCGCGCCGTACGCCGGGATCACCACACTCACCGACAGCGTCGGGGTCCAGTCGCCCAGTGTCGCCGGCGCCAGGCCGGGCCAGTCGTTGCCGCGCACGCGCGGCTGGTCGGGGTTGCTCATGAGCCCTTCCTGGGTCGGTCCTCGTCGTCGGGTTCGAGCAGCGGACTCGGCCGGAAGCCGCGCCACTGTTGCCAGGACAGCTTGCGCCCCACGAAGTAGCCGAGGCCCGGGTCCCACGTGTGCCCCTGGCCGCCGCGTCTCAGGACGTAGCCGTGACCATGGCTCCGGTAGACGGTGCCGCCCGCGTCGACGACGGCCCGGAGCAGACCGGCGTCGACGTACTTCCTGGTCTCCCGGAAGCCGCCGACGGCGACCAGTGCGCCCCTGTCGATCAGCATGGTGCCCCCGGCCACGACCGGTCGGAACGCCTCGGTGGCGTCCTGGCGTCGCACCGTGAGCCAGAGCGGCTCGACGAAGGTGAACTCCGGCGGCGTGCCGACCACGTCGGCACCGCTGTAGCGGCGGGCGAGGAGAAGGTCGCTGACGAAGTCGCGGCCGTACCAGTCGTCGTCGTCCATCTTCAGGAACAGGTCCCCCGACGCTGCCCGGACGGCCAGGTTGAGCACGGCTCCGAAGGCGAGGTCACCGGGTGCCTCGAGCACGGTGAGCGGTACGTCGCAGGAGCGTCGGAACGCCGCGAGGTCGGCCTCGTCGGCCACGAAGCCGTGCGTCGCGAGCACCAGCTCCAGGTCGACGCCTCGCTGGCGGGCCACCTGGCGCAGCGCGAAGGGGACCTGCTCGGGTCGCCGCGTCGGCAGCAGGACCGAGACCCGCGGGACCGGCGTTGTCTGCAGTCCGTGAGCGCGCCCGGCATCGCGCCGCCACCCGGCCCGGCCGTGGTGGTCGATCGCGACGCGACGGAGCCTGATGCTGTAGGCCTCGCGGAGCACGATGTCCTCGAGGTGCGCCGGTGCGCCCTCGATCGCGGCGACGAGGGAGGGGTGCAGCAGGGCAGCAGCCCAGGCGGGCACCTGGTGGCTGGTCAGGGGGACCCCGGCCATCGCGAGACCGGCCACGAAGCGGGCGTAGTCGTGCGGGCCGCGGGCCCCCTCCCAGGACAGGTGTACGCCGGCCAGACGGCGCAGGTCCTCGATGTCCGACGGGGACGGACCGTGGCCTGCGTCGAGCCGGCTGATCCCACCGGCGGTGCGCAGCCCCAGCGCCCCCTCCTCCTCGTGCGGAACCAGGCGGGCCACGGGCTTGCGGTGCTGTCGCTTGTAACCGGTCGGGTTCAGCAGGCGCTCGTCGAGGGGACCGAGCACCAGCGGGCCGCCGTCGACCGACGCCAGGTCGACCTCGCCCCACGTGGGCTCGGCCCCGGTGGCCACGACCACCGGTGCGCGGGCGAGGACGGGATGGGGATCGGGTAGTCCCGCGAGGGAGACCGGCTCCTCGGCGACGAGGAGGTCAGGCGGGAAGTCCGCCGCGGAGTCGAAGGCGACGGCGGTTGCACCGGTGGCGACGTCCGGCCAGCCGTCCGCGTCGAGGTGGCCGGGCAGCACCGACCGGCCCAGCGCGCTCAGCACCGCCCGGACGGGGGCGGGTCGGTCGAAGCGTGCCTCGAGGAGCACGCTGTCGCCGTCCCGCTCGACGAGGAGGCGGGTGAGCCCGGGCAGGGACGGGTGGGCAGCGAGGGCCGGTGTGGTGGCCGTGGCGTCGATCCTGACCACGAAGGTGGTGGCGGTGGTGTCGGTGGCCGCGGCGGCGTCGCGACGCAGGGTCGCGAGATCCGGGGCGCGCAGCTCGAAGCGCTCGCCCTCGGCGGCGTCACCTGATCGGCTCAACGGCGACCCATGCTCCGGAACGTCCAGCCCGCCGCACGCCAGGGTGCGGCGTCGAGCAGGTTGCGACCGTCGATGATCTGCCGGCGACGTACGACGTCGTCGAGGTCGGCGGGAGCGAGCGAGCGAAACTCCGGCCACTCGGTCAGGTGGAGCACCACGTCGGCCTGGTCGCAGGCCGCCAGGGTGGAGTCGACGTAGTCGAGCGTCGGGAAGCGACCGCGGGCCGTGTGGTTGGCCTTGGGGTCGTAGACGGTGACCTGGGCTCCGGCGAGGTGGAGCTGACCGGCGACGTGCAGCGCGGGGGAGTCCCGGACGTCGTCGCTGTCGGGCTTGAACGCGGCGCCGAGCACGGCGATCCGTGCCCGGCTGAGGTCCCCGACCATGGCGCGGGTGATCTCGAGGACCCGGTCGCGCCGGTGCATGTTGATCGCGTCGACCTCGCGCATCAGGCTGGTCAGGTGGTCGACGCCGAGCTCGGCGGCCCGGTGCTGGAAGGCCCGGATGTCCTTGGGCAGGCAGCCCCCGCCGAATCCGATGCCGGCATTGAGGAACTTGCGGCCGATGCGGGCGTCGTGACCCAGCGCGTCCGCGAGGTCGGTCACGTCGGCGCCGGCGACCTCACACACTTCGGCGATGGCGTTGATGAAGGAGATCTTCGTGGCCAGGAACGCGTTGGCGGAGACCTTGACCAGCTCGGAGGTGGCCAGGTCGGTGACGACACAGGGCGTGCCGTTGGCGAGCACCTTGGCGTAGACCTCACGCAGGGTCGCCTCCGCGGACGGCTCGCTCACCCCGAAGACGAGGCGGTCCGGCGCGAGGGTGTCCTTGATCGCGAAGCCTTCGCGAAGGAACTCGGGGTTCCAGGCCAAGCGTGGCTCGGCTGCCGCGGGCGCACCCTCGGCCAGCAGGCCGGTCAGCCGCTCGGCCGTGCCGACGGGCACCGTCGACTTGCCGACGACGAGGGCGTCGCCGCGGACGTGGGGTGCCAGCGACCTGACGGCATCCTCGACCTGGCTCATGTCCGCGGCGAGTCCACTCGGCTGCTGCGGCGTGCCGACGCACACGAAGTGGACGTCCCCGAACGCGCCGGCCTCCTCGTAGGAGGTCGTGAAGCGCAGGTTGCCCGCGCTGACGTGCCGGGCGAGCAGATCTTCGAGCCCGGGCTCGTAGAACGGCACCCGGCCGGCGGAGAGCGCCGCCGTCTTGGCGTCGTCGAGCTCGACCCCGAGGACGTCGTAGCCGAGCTCGGCCATCCCCGCGGCGTGGGTGGCGCCGAGGTAGCCACATCCGATCACCGTTACCCGCATGGCGGCGAGTCTAGGCGATCCGCGACCCGCGATCCGCCGGCTCAAACCTCGTCGAGCAGGCCGAGCAGGTAGGTGCCGTAGCCGCTCTTCACGAGCGGCTCCGCCCGCGCAGCCAGGTCGTCGTCGCCGAGCCACCCCATCCGCCACGCGGCTTCCTCAGGCACCCCGACCCTGAGTCCCTGACGTGACTCGATGGTCCTCACGAAGTTGGACGCCTCGTTGAGGTCGTCGACCGTGCCGGTGTCCAGCCACGCGGTCCCGCGCTGGAGGATCTCGACGGTGAGGCGTTCCTGCTCGAGGTAGATGCGGTTGAGATCGGTGATCTCCAGCTCCCCCCGAGCCGATGGATTCAGGGAGTGGGCATGCTTCACGACGTCGTTGCCGTAGAAGTAGAGCCCGGGCACGGCATAGCTGCTCCTGGGCCGCACGGGCTTCTCCTCCAGCGAGATCGCGCGCCCGGAGTCGTCGAACTCGACGACGCCGTACGCGGTGGGGTCGGCGACCCGGTAGCCGAAGATGGTCGCGCCCTCGGGCTCCGCCATCTCCTGGAGATGGGTACCCAGACCGGGGCCGTAGAAGAGGTTGTCGCCGAGGATGAGTCCCACCGGGTCGTCGCCGATGTGCTCCTCGCCGATGATGAACGCTTCGGCGAGGCCGTTGGGCGCGTCCTGGATGGCGTAGGAGAGCGAGATCCCGAACTGGGACCCGTCGCCGAGGAGACGCGAGAATGCCGAGGCGTCCTCGCGGGTCGTGATGACCAGGACATCCCGGATGCCGGCAAGCATCAAGGTCGACAGCGGGTAGTAGATCATCGGCTTGTCGTAGACCGGCATCAGTTGCTTGCTCACGCCGAGCGTGATCGGGTGCAGGCGGGAACCGGTGCCGCCCGCCAGGATGATTCCGCGCATCTTCGTACCCTAGGTCACCAGGTCGGCCTCTGCCGCTCCCGGGACCTCGTACTCAGAGGGTGCGGCGAACGGAGTCGACGAGCACCTGTGCACGGGAGAGGAAGGACTCCTCCTCACGCACCCGTCGGGCGATCGTGGCCAGCGTCTCCGGAGCGGGGAAGCGGTCGCGGCCCTCGCGGCTGCACAGGAAGCTGAGCTCGTCCACCGAACGGTAGACCTGCACGGCGCCGTCGAAGGCGTCCTCGATGCCGGGTACGTCGTCGCTGATGACCCTCGCCCCGGCAGCGACCGCGTCGAAGATCCGGTTGGCGATGAAGCCCTCGCGAGCCATGTCGTCCCAGTGGTCGGCCAGCACGAGTCCGCGGGAGCGGTACACCGAGGTGACCTGGTGGTTGGGCACATAGCTGCTGCGCAGGACCGGCGCAGGGATGAGTCCCTCCCAGCCGGGGCCGTGCACCTCGAAGTCGATACCTGCCTGCATGGCGTCGAAGACGACCTGACGACGCCGGTCGCCGTACTTTCCGCCGACGAAGACGGGGCGCGAGCCGTCACCCGTGGGCGCGTCGGCCGAGGGCAGCTGGCGTGCGTCGACCGCCTGGCGCAGGACGCGCACCGGGCGTCCGGAGCGCGCGGTCATCTGGCGGCTCCAGGTCTCGGATGCGGCGAAGACGAGGTCGAAGGACTGGAGCTCGTCGACGGTCACGTCGTCGGGGTGGCTGATCACCCAGAGCACGTTGATCTTGCCGGCCTGAGGGTGGATCCGCTCGAGCCCGCGGATGCCGAGAACCACGTCGTCGAGGTAGGAGGCGTTGGACTGGTGGGTGCCGCGACGATAGGTGACCACGTCCTGGTCGAGCTCGCGCAGCGCTGCCGCGAGCGAGCGGGCGAGGTGGGTGTCGCCCCAGTGGTCACCGGACGGGCCGGGGATCGACGGCAGCTTGATGCCCCACCGGAAGCGGTGCAGGGAGTCGAGGAGCCGACCACCGACCTCGCGGGTCAGCACCGGACGGGGCACGGGGATGGCGACGTCGTCCGCACCGATGTGGGCCAGCCGGAAGCCGATGTCGTTCAGCCGGTCGGTGTCAGGGACCGGGAGGCGTGAGCGCCACCGCCGCATGAAGGTCGCCCGGTTGTTGAGGATGTGGTCGCCGCGCCCCGGGGTGCGACCCTCGAGGTGGGTCACCCGTGCGTCGGGGACGACCTCGAACCCGCCACCGAACCGCTCGGTCGCGCGCAGGCAGAGGTCGACGTCCTCCATGCCGTTGACGAAGTCGACGTCGAAGCCGCCGAGCGCCTCGAACTCCTCCGAGCGCAGCAGCATCGCCGCACCGGTGATCGCGGAGAACCGGCGTTCTCCGGCGCGGTGAGCGTCCTCCGGTGGGTGGCCGACCAAGAAGTGGCAGGGGAGGGTGTCCTTGGCCGGGAAGTAGGTGCCGGCACTCTGGATGGTGTCGTCGGCGTACAGCAGCAGCGGCTGCACGCCCCGGACCGACGGATCGTCGAGGCTGGGCAGCATCGAGTCGAGCCAGGCGCCGCGGGGAATGGTGTCGTTGTTGAGGAAGACAACGTACTCGGCCGCCGCTTGGGCGAAGCCCGCGTTGCACCCGAGCGCGAAGTTCAGGTTGCGGCCGAGCCGGTGGTACCGAACCCTGGGCTCGGTCAGGAAGGCGGCGACGAGGCGCGCGCCGACCTCAGCCTTCGAACCGTTGTCGAGGATGACGACCTGGACGTCGTCGCTGCCGGTGGTCCGCAGGGTCGCGGCCACCGCCGCGATGGTCATCCGGAACTCGTCGTAGGTCGGGATCACCACGGAGATCCGGCCCTGGACGCGCGTGGTCGGACGGGGGGTGGCGCGGTCGCACAGAAGCAGGTGGTTCTGGATGACCTGGGCGGCGGCGGGCGCTGCGCCACCGGGCTCGGTTGCTGCTTCCATCGAGACGAGCTCCCCGGCGATCAGGGGAAGCAGCGGGAAGTCGGTGTCGTGCGACACCTCGAGCAGGAACTGCTTGCCCGATTGGGGGGTGTTGAGTGCCCGGCACACGTGGTGGTCGTCGCCATCGGCGACGAGCACGGACCGTCGGGCGATCGCGCCACCCAGGGTCACGCCACGCGAGTAGACGAGGCGGTCGTGAGCCTCCCCGAACGAGCGGAGCAGGGGGGAGTCGCCGCCGTCCTCGTGGCTGAGCCACGCCTGGCCCGCCTGGAGGTCACGAAGATCCAGAACCGTGGTCATCGTCCGGAGGAAGTCGTTGTCCCAGCGTGCCTCGGGGGTGACGAACGCGACGTACTCGCCCAGGGCGTTCCACAGAGACGCGCAGCGCGAGTTGCTGTGGCTCCCCGGGCAGCTCTCGACCACCTTGATGCGGGCATCGCGGGCCGAGGCGACCTCGACCACACGGTTCAGCTCAGGGTCCCAGTCTCCCGAGGGCACCAGGAGCTCCCAGTCCGTGAGGGTCTGGTCGCGGAGCCGGTCCAGCGTCTCGATGAAGTGCCTGGGTGAGGCGGGAGCGGCGCAGACCAGCGTCACGCGGGGCGAGACGAGGGTCCCGGGGTGGTGCGCCTCGATCTCGTCGCGGAGGGAAGCGACCGCGGCCTCGTGGCCCGGAGTCTGGCGCATGTCGTCGGTGTGCAGGCAACGCGCAGCAGATCCGGCGTGCGCGATGAGACCGTCGCGCGCCTCGGCCAGGGTGGGAGCCGGGCCCCAGTACCCGGGCGGCACGGGCAGCAGCGTGCCCTCGTCGGCATGGGCCAGGAACTGGGCGATCGCTGATCCGGCCCGGTGAGCACCGATCAGCGGATGCTGAAGTGCGGGAGGGTAGAAGAGCGGGCCCGAGGACGCGGCCCAGCCTGCCTCCGACTCCAGGTGCTCGAGCACCTTCCCGATCTGGCCACGCCGCCACGCCGTGCGGACGCTCCGGGGCACGGAGTAGATGTCGAGCAGTGGGTTGGGGGAGTGGCCCTGGGGCATCCCGACATTGATGCAGTGGCGGGCGGCATGCCGTTCGGACTCGAAGTCACGGCCGGCCGCTGCGGTGTAGAAGGCGGCGTCGAAGAGCCCGGAGTGGATCAGTCGGTCGACCCTCGTGGGGCGCAGGTCGGCCGTGTGGGGAGCCCCGTCCGGGCGGTCGTCAAGGGTCGTTCGGCCAAGGATGCGACCGACGAACCGACGCGCGCTGCTCGGCCCACGCGACGGCCCCGGTCCCTCAGGACCGGGCCGAGGCTGGTTACCTGCAACCATCTGTGTACCCGGCGGGTGAACCGCCCCTGTGCCTCATCGGGACCGACTGGTGTATGACAGCCCGAAAGTGTAGCCAACCAGGGGTACTCGGGTCGAAATCGGTTGCGGTGACCATCCATCGGGCGTTCATCGATCAGCGCCTGTCAGTCGACCCGGACCGTCACGCAGCCCAGAGGGCCGGGGGTCCTGCCGACCGTCGTGGCGCCGTGGTCGTTCACCCAGCGGTGCACGATGGCGCGCTCGTCGGGCCGGGCCGCATCGTCGAGGATGAAGCGCGCACCGGGGGCGCAGCGCGGCTGCAGCACCGGGAGCGCGGGGTAGCGGGCCAGCGGTCCGGTGGTTCCTGGTGGCCCGTCGACGAAAACGACGTCGATCCCGTCGAGGCCCTCGACCTTGCTGAGGTCGTACCAGAGGAAGGTCTCACCGGCGATCTTCACCTCGGTCAGCGGAGAGTGCACGACATCGACGTACGCCGTGAGCCCGTGCCGCACGATGTCCGCCCGCGTCTTCGCTGCGTACTCCTCGTCGTGGTCCAGGGAGATGCACCGGCCATGACCCAGGCGCTCGAGGCAGTAGCCGACCCACACCGAGGAGCCTCCGCTCCCGGCCTCGACCACGAGAGAGGGGCTGGTCTCCAGGACCTCGCGCACCAGCGAGCTGATCGTCAGAGGGCTGGCCGCCCAGCCCTGGGTGGATGGCATCGTGGTGCGGGCCGGTACCAGTGCGCGGAGGTCTATCAGGGCCTCTAGCTCCCGCACGCTGCGTGAGTGCTGCTCGATCCCGCTGCGGCGGACTCGTCCGACAAGGCCCGCGGTCTCCGTGCGGCGGTTCGGTTGGGGCTCCTCATCGACGGGCTCGCTGATCTCAGCGTCGGTGAGCGCGCTGCGCACGTACACGAGGATGACCGCCTGGATCACGAGCAGGGCAACGATCCCCACTGCCATGACGACGATCGCCTGGTTGCTGCTCACGGAGCTCCTTGCTGGTGCCGACGGCCGAGTCCTAGGACTCGCGCAGTGTAGTCGCTGCCGCCCCGGTGCCGCCCGCACCTCGTGCCGGGTGCGGCCCGGGTCGGCCAGGTCCCCTGAGACCCGGCACAGCGCGCCTTATTGTGTGGGCATGCCGCACGCCCTTCGCCGGTACTTCGACTACAAGCTCAACCGTGCGAACTACCTGACCCACATCTCCAGGAGGTACCACGCGGTCTTCCTCGAGGTCCCGAAGGCCGGCTGCACCGTGGTGAAGCGGGTGCTCCAGGTCGCGGAGGACCCGGCCGCCGCGGACGTGGCCACCGTGCACGACCGGGCCTCGTCCCCGCTCGCGGGTCCGCTGCGCGACGGCTTCGACGCGGACGAGCTGTTCGGGCCGTCGAGCGACTGGTTCACGTTCACCTTCGTTCGCAACCCCTACTCGCGTGCCCTGTCCTGCTACCTGGAGAAGGTCGCCGGGCTCCAGCGGCTGAGCGACATGCGACTGCCGAAGCTCGGGCTCGAGCCGGGACGCGACGTCTCGTTCCGGGAGTTCCTCGAGCTGCTCGCCTCCGACCGGGACGTCCGCGACGCCGACATCCATTGGACGCCGCAGGCGACGCTGCTCAGTCTCGACCGGGTCTCCTACGACTTCATCGGCCGGTTCGAGTCGTTCGCGCCGGACCTCGAGCGGATGCTGGCGCGTCTGGGCATCGAGGGTGACCCCGAGCTGGTGCAGCGGCGCACGACCCACGAGACCGGCGCGGGCAGTCGGCTGCAAGAGCACTATGACGACGCCTGTGCGGACCTGGTCCGCTCCATCTACGCCGAGGACTTCGAGCGGCTCGGCTACGGCCGCGATGCCCGGATGGCCTGAGCGCCGCGCCCCCGCGTCTACCCTGGGATCGTGGATTCGCTCTTCGGTCCCCCGGCCGCCGACTGGCAACGCGTGTCACCGTCGCTCGCCCGGATGCGCCGCACCCTGCTGCTCGCGTCGCTGGTGTTGCCCGCGCTGGCTCTCGTGCTCCTCGAGCTACTGCTCGACCTGCCGGCCTGGCTGTGGGTCGTGACCGTCGTCGTCACGCTCTCGCTGGCCGGCTGGGCGCGTTGGCTGATCGGGCGCAACGCGGAGCGCTGGGGCTACGCCGAGCTCGACGAGGAGCTCTACATCACGCGCGGTGCGTTGTTCCGCCGCCTCGTCGTGGTGCCCTACGGACGGATGCAGTACGTCGACGTGCAGGCAGGACCTGTCGAACGCGCCTACGGCCTCGCCAGCATCCAGCTGCACACCGCAGCGCCCGGGACCTCGGCCCACATCCCCGGCCTCCCGGCCGAGGAGGCCGCCCGACTGCGCGACCGGTTGACAGCCCTCGGTGAGGCCCAGGCGGCCGGGCTGTGACCGAGCCACCCGTCGGCCTCTGGCCTGCCCCGGACCCCTCGGGCGACCCGTCGCGCGAGCCCGCGGCGGAGGGCGAGCCGGAGCAGCCGACCGAGCGGACCTTCCACCGGCTCTCGCCCCTCACACCGGTGGTGCGCGGTGCCATCGTCGTGGTCGCCGTGGCCTTCACCACCTGGGACGACCTGCTGACCGGGCGGGTCGGCACCTTTGCTCTCGTCATGCTCGCCGTGCTCTTCGCGGGTGCGGTCTACGGCTTCTTGTCCTGGCTGCGCACCCGCTACTGGATCGACGACCGGGAGCTGCGCATCGACACCGGTGTCGTCTACCACCAGTCCCGACGGATCCGGATCGACCGCCTCCAGGGCGTCGACATCCGGCAACCCTTCGTCGCCCGGCTCCTCGGGCTCGCCGAGCTCAAGATGGACGTCGCCGGAGGAGATGCCGAGGGCTCGCTGGCCTTCCTGCCGCTCGCAGAGGCGCACCGCGTCCGGCAGGTGCTGCTGGAGCGGCGCGACGCCGTACGACGGGGACGTGAGGCCTCGTCGAGCGAAGCACCCGTGGGTGGGCCCGGTGCGCAGGATGGTGAGTCCGCCCACGAGGGCGCACCGAGCTGGCAGGCCCCCGAGCATGACATCGCGAAGCTGGACCTGAGGACCCTCGTGCTCAGCACGGTGTTCTCACCCGAGACGATCGCGCTGGTGATCGCGGCAGTGGCCCTGAGCGTCGCGACGTGGTTCGGCGGCGTCGTCTTGATCGCACCGGGGGTACCGGTCATCGGGGGCTTCGCGATCGTCCTGGTCCGCAAGCTCTCGGCCTACTACGACTTCACCGTCAGCCAGACCCAGGCAGGCCTCCAGGTGCGGCGCGGTCTCTTCGAGCGATCGACCCAGACCATCGCGCTCGCGCGGGTCCAGGGGGTCGTGATCAGCGAGCCCTTGCTCTGGCGTCGGTTCGGCTGGGCCAAGCTCGACGTCTCGGTCGCGGGCTCGGGAGGCGTCAGCGAGTCAGACGGCCGGCCCGCCGCCACCACGGTCATGCCGGCCGCCGCGCTGGAGCAGGTGTTCGCGCTCGGTGAGCACCTGCTGCGCGGAGACGACACCCACGTCGAGATCGACATCGCCGCCGTCGAGCTGACGCCGCCCCCGCGCAGCGCACGATGGGTCGATCCGGTGAGCCGACGCTTCATGGGCGCCGGTCGCGACGAGGAGCTGGCGGTGGCGCGCTCGGGGTGGTTCACCCGGAGCACCCACGCCATCCGCCACGCCCGCGTGCAGTCCGTCCGGCTCAGCCAGGGGCCGATCCAGCGACGCCTCGGGCTGGCCGACGTCCACCTCGACAGTCCGCCCGGACCGGTCCAGGTGCGGGCGCGCCATCGTGCCGAGGACGACGCCCGCGCGATCTTCGAGGAAGAGCAACGCCTCGCGCAGGCTGCGCGGGTGCGTCGACGTTGACCGGCCTTGGAATCATGAAGGCGTGACGGCCCCTCCTCCGCCAGCCCTGCGTTGGCCCATCGTCGCCCCTCTGCTCGGAGTCGTCGCGCTGGCGTTGACCTGGGGGCGCGACCTCGGTCTCCTGCCGGTGCTGCTCGTCGCCGTCGCACTCGCGGCGTCCGTGCTGGCCGCGGTGCACCACGCCGAGGTGATCGCGCACCGGGTGGGCGAGCCGTTCGGATCACTGGTCCTGGCCGTCGCGGTGACGGTCATCGAGGTCGCCCTCATCGTCACCCTGATGATCAGCGGGGGCGACAAGACCTCGACCCTGGCCCGGGACACGGTGTTCGCGGCGGCGATGATCACGATGAACGGCATCGTCGGGATCTCGCTGATCGCCGGCGCGAGGGCCCACGGCGTGCCGCGCTTCAACGCGGAGGGCACGGGTTCGGCGCTTGCCTGTGTCGTGTCCATCGCGACGTTGAGCCTGGTGCTGCCGAACTTCACGACGGCCACCCCGGGCGCCCAGTTCTCAGGCTCCCAGCTGGCGTTCGCGGCAGTGGCGTCTGCGGCGCTGTGGGGGATGTACGTCCTCACCCAGACGGTCCGGCACCGCGACTTCTTCCTGCCCGTCGAGGACGACGACACCGCCTCCGCGGACGTGCACGCCGATCCGCCGACCGACCGCCAGGCGTTGACCAGCCTGGGCTTGCTCCTGCTTGCGCTGGTCGCCGTGGTCGGTCTCGCCAAGGTCGAGTCACCGGCGATCGAGGCGGGCGTCGCCGCGGCCGGGTTTCCGCCGTCTTTCGTCGGCGTCGTGATCGCGCTGCTGGTGCTCCTGCCCGAGACCATCGCCTCGGTCAACGCCGCGCGCCGCAACCTCATGCAGACCAGCCTCAACCTTGCCTACGGCTCGGCGATGGCGAGCATCGGTCTGACGGTGCCGGTGATCGCGATCGCCTCCATCTGGCTGGAGGGACCACTGGTGCTCGGACTGGGCCCGGTCCAGATGGTGCTGCTCCTGCTGACCGTGCTCGTGAGCGTGCTGACGATCGTGCCCGGGCGGGCGACCCGACTGGAGGGCTTCATCCACCTGACGCTCTTCGCTGCGTTCGTCTTCCTCGCGGTCAACCCGTGAGACTCACACCACCACGATTCGCCGAAGGTATCTCTTCGGGAGTCGGTCCTGGATCTGGTCCAGGACGTTGGCCGACATGATCAGGCGACGGCCGTCGACGGCCAACAACTTCTCCACGACATCGGCAACCTGGTCCATGTCGAGGAAGGCAGCTCCGACGTTCAGGTCGCTGATGGTTGCCCCACGACCACCCGTGTAGGTGAGGCTGATCGCTTGGTGCCATTGATCGGCCAGGATGGGAACGGGATCTCCTGGCTCCGCCGCGACGTACGTCATCTGTCCGTAGGGCCGCCGCTGGCTCACTGAAGCAGCGCTGAGCAGACGAAGGGATTCCCCCGACGGGCCCGTGGTGAGGATGAGGGACGTGTCTCGGTAGGCCTGCAGGGGCGACGACCCGGGAAAGGGCGCGGCCATCTGCGGTCCGACGTAGCCGAAAGCCTGGGTGGCTGCCACCGTGCCCGCTACCGTCACGGCAACCGTGGTCCAGGCCCGGGGAGCTCGGCTCGCTCGCCGCTCCGATGCCCGGTCCAGGGCGATGGCGACGGTGGCGACGCCGAGCATGGTCGTCGCGACGGCGAGCTTGCCGAAGTAGTACGACAGTTGGCCGTTGTCGTTGAGCTGGTAGGTGGCCAGCCCGACCAGGAGTACCAGAGCCAGCAGCGGCGTTGCAGCGACCGCCAGAGCGTCCGCGGCTCGCCAGCGCCCGATCCGGTACTGGAGGGGAGCGAGGCTGACGGCCAATGCTGCTCCGAGACTCGTGACGAGGAATCCCATCGAGTACTCGGCCGCTCCACCGAGCGACACCGCGCCAGCCGCGCCCGAGGTGGCCAGCACCGGCAGGACCATGAGGCAGGCGACTGTCACCGCGAGCACCAGTCCGACCAGTCCCGCGGACCTTGCCTTGGTGGGCGGACGAAGGACGCGTAGTCGAGAGGACGTGAGCGCGATGGCGGCGCCGGTGACCGCGAATGGCCCCATCACCGCCCAGCCGTGGGTCGCCGCGATGATCAGACCTCCGAGAGCGGCCAGCCTGCACAGCGAGAAGGTGCGCGTCGAGCTACCGAGCAGAGCGGCCATGGCGGCCACGGCGACCGCCAGCACGAAGTTGGGCCAGCCCGTGGAGAAGGCGACGGCCCCGGGACCGAACACGAAGACCGCGAGGAGGAGTGCGGCCACGGGAAAACCCCAGGCGGGACGCTGGCGAAGACCGGGCAGCTGGGCCACGCCTGCCGTCAGGGCAAGGGCGATGAGCACGGCGACGAGAGCGAGTGCCTGGCCGTAGAAGAGAACCTCCACGACTGGTTGCCGGAGCGTGGAGCCGTGAGTGAGCTCGGTCAGTGCGGCGAGGCTCGCGTGGAAGTGCTGGGGATAGTTCGATCCCACCCACTGCTGACCGTCGGGCGCCGGGCCCAGGTACGGCGTGATGGCACCCTCGGCACGGATGACGTGCGTCATGCCGAAGTGGGCGGCGTGGTCCCAGCCACTCTTGATCAAGATGTTGAGCGTGCGGTCTCCCGACGCTGCCGCTAGGAACGGCCAGGTCAGCCAGGCTGTCAGCGCAGCGGCCAGGACCGGAGCCAGGTCCATGAGTGCGACCTGGGGGATGAGGCGGCGCGCGCGTTGGCTCATCCTTGGCGCTGCACACGTCCATCCGACCAGGGCCGCCGAGCCGGTCGCCAGCAGCAGCCCGGTCCGATCCAGGCGCCCGAGGTCGAGCGGTAGCCACCAGACCAACGGAATCCAGCCCAGCACGAGCGCGCTGACGATCAGCAGCCGACGAGAGAGGATCGAGGACGTCGGGGCGAGCAGGCTGAGACCAGCGACGAGGGCGAGGGCGACCTGCCCGTCGAGGTGGCCCAGGATCCTCAGCGTGGCGACGAGCGCCCCCGTGACGGCACCTGCCAGCGCGCCGCGGGCATAGCGGCGGACCGCACGCGGTGGGCGCTCCGGGGCGGGGGCTGCCTGCTGGTCAATCGTCTCGGTCAGCACAACTCCCCCGTGGTCGGCACAGCGGTGCAGGTGTCCGCCGAACGGAGACCAGGATGCACGGCTCCGGGCCCGATCGGCGGCGACGTTATCACGCTGGTGCGAGGGGGTTCGTGGGGATGTCGCCGATGGCCACGACGATCCACCAGAGGTCACCGAGCCCTCCCGCGGCGCACAGCTCGGCTGCCTCCGTCGCGGTCGAGAGCGCTCGGGCATAACCGGCAGGATCGTCGGTCGCCTGCCGCAGATTCGGTCGTGCCCCGCTGACCCCGAGTCGTCTGAGCGCCTCACGCTGCGTGGTGATCGCTCCGCCGACCTTGTCGGCTACGGAGTCCACGGCGACCAGGGCGGTGACGTCGCGTGAGCCGTCCGGCAACAGGTCGACCTCGGCTCCGGAGCGGTAGGAGCGGAGCGACCCCAGGGGTGGTCGCGCGTCGTACCAGATGGCCGTAGTCGACGGCGACTGCCAGGCCGCGAGAGATCCGCGCCACCACCTCGGCCCATGCCGCGTCCCGTGTGCTGCCGACCTCGGCACGCGTGCCGGGCTCGTGGCGGGCCAGGGGCCACCACCGCTCCACCCAGGTGCTCAAAGTCGGTGGCACCGAGGTGTGGTCGAGCTGGTGCCCCAGGGACTCGACGCCCGTTGCGGCATCGACGTGGACGATGCGCGGCAGACCGTCCGGCGCCATCTCGACGACGTGACAGGGGATGTTGTCGAGCCACTCGTTCGCGACGACGAGGCCCTCGACAGACTCTGGGAGCGCCGTCGTCCAGGCGATGGCACCCGGCAGGTCGGCTGGGCGGGGGGCCACCTCGACCGCCAGCAGGTGGAGATCCGGGTCGACCGCGTGCGCCTCCCGCAACAGCTCGCCACGCCCGGCGCCGATGTCCACGAGTGTGTCCAATCCGGCTTCGCGGGCCAGCCGCACGAGCGCCTGCGCGAAGAGTGGCGACGCGTGCACCGACGTTCGGAAGTGGGCCGCCGGAGACTCGCGCCGGAAGAAGCCCCCGGGGCCGTAGAGGGCGTCGTCCCAGACCGCCTTCCACGGCGGGTCCGACGTCGGCGGCGGCACCGGTGGCATGCCGAGCGAGGTGGGGCTGGACACGGGCCCAGGGTACGGAGGCCCGGGACGGTGCCGGCCACCGACGGGCACGGAGGCCTGTGATCCACGACACGACCCTCTGGGGTACCTCCGCGAGGATCTTCGACCTAGTCTGGTACCGCATCTGCACACCGTCCGGTACCCGTGAGGGACTGGAACGAAAGGCGATGACCATGACCCGCATCGGAGTTGTCGGGGCCGGCCGCGTCGGCGCCGTGCTCGCCGCCGTCCTCCGTGAGGCGGGGCACGAGATCGTCGCCGTCGCCGGGGAGTCGCCGGCCAGCCGCACCCGGATCGAGACCCTGTTGCCCGGTGTCCGGGTCGACAAGCCGACCGCGGTCGCGAGGTCCTGCGACCTGCTTCTGCTCACGGTGCCCGACGACATGCTGGGCAACGTCGTCACCATGCTCGCGGCGAGCGGGGTGATCCGCGAGGGCCAGTACGTCGTGCACACCTCTGGCAAGCACGGCCTTGCCATTCTCGCGCCTGCCGCCCAGCGTGGGGCGCGCGTCCTCGCCATGCACCCCGCGATGACGTTCACGGGGACGGACCTCGACATCGGGCGCCTGCCGGGGTGTGTCTACGGGGTCACCGCCACGCCCGACACCCACACGCTCGCCGAGCGGCTTGTCGCGGATCTGGGCGGGCAGCGTGACAAGGGTCACCGAGGCGCACCGCACTCTCTACCACGCGGGTCTGGCGCACGGCGCCAACCACCTCGTCACGTTGGTGACCCAAGCCATGGATCTGCTCCGCGCGTCTGGGTCCGAGGACCCGGCCGCGACCTTGCGCCCGCTCCTCAACGCTGCGCTGGACAACGCGCTGTCCTACGGCACCGCGGCCCTCACCGGCCCGATCGTCCGCGGTGATGTCGAGACCGTGCGAGCGCACCTCGCCGACATCTCGGCCACCCAGCCCGCGACCCTGGAGTCCTACGTCTCGATGGCTCGTGCGACCGCCAACCAGGCTGTCGTGGACGGGCGTCTGCTACCGATCCGTGCGGCGAAGCTGGTGGGCATCCTCAACGATGCGCTCCTGGACTCGGGTATGCGGGCTCCTGCACGCGACCGCGCCCGCATCGGACCCGGGGCGTGAGCAGGAAGCACCCACCCGTGGTCGCGCGCACCAGGCTGGAGCTGCACAGTCTGCTGGCCGGAGTCGGTGACGGGGCGCGCGTTGGGCTGGTTCCCACCATGGGGGCCCTCCACGAAGGGCACGCGGCGCTGATCGCGGACGCGCGCCGACGACTCGAGACGCGTGACCGGTTGGTGGCCTCGATCTTCGTCAACCCCCTGCAATTCGGGGCCGGTGAGGATCTTGACCGTTACCCTCGCAGCTTCGCTGCCGACCTCGAGGTGTGCGCTGCACAGGGGGTTGACGTCGTGTTCGCGCCGACGTCGGCGAGCTCTACCCTGGCGGCGATCCGCAGGTGACCGTGCGCCCGGTCCCCTCGCGGAGATCCTCGAGGGCGCCGCGCGGCCGACGCACTTCCGCGGCGTCCTCACGGTGGTCGCCAAGCTGTTCGGACTGGTCCGGCCCGGACGTCGCGGTGTTCGGCGAGAAGGACTACCAGCAGCTCGTCCTGATCCGCCGGATGGTGGCCGACCTCTGCCTGGGGGTCGAGGTCGTCGGCGTGCCCACTGTCCGCGAGCCCGACGGGCTCGCCCTGTCGTCCCGCAACGTCTTCCTCGACGCGGCGGGACGCGCCTCGGCGCTGGCGCTCTCGCGCGCACTCCGTGCCGCCATGGACGCGGCGTCCGGGCGGGCCCGACCCGGCGCTCGCCGCCGCGCAGGCCGTGCTGGCGGATGCGGCCCGGGGTCCCCGACTACCTCGTCGTCACCGACCCCGACCTGGGTGCTGCTCCGGACTCGGCCAGGGCCGCGTTCTCGTCGCCGCCGGGTCGGGGACACCCGACTCATCGACAACCGTTCGCTCGACCTCGGGAGGCCCTGAATGCTGCGCACGATGATGACCAGCAAGATCCATCGCGCGACCGTCACCCACGCCGACCTGCACTACGTCGGGTCGGTCACGGTCGACGAGGACCTCCTCGACGCCGCCGACCTGCTGCCCGGTGAGCTGGTGCACATCGTCGACATCACCAACGGCGCTCGGCTCGAGACCTACACGATCGCCGGCGAGCGAGGCTCGGGCGTGATCGGGATCAACGGCGCCGCCGCCCGACTCGTGCAGCCTGGTGACCTGGTCATCCTCATCGGCTACGGCCAGATGGACACCGAGGAAGCCCGGGCCCACCGGCCCCACGTCGTCTTCGTCGACCGGCCAACCGGGTCGTCGGGACGGTGGCTCCGACCCCGGCTGAGGCCGCCCGGGACCGGACTCGTCCGTGGCGACGTTGCCGCCCGCTAGATTCCTCGGGTGACACCCTCCCGTCCCGACTGGCTGCGCCCGTCGCGGGCTGGTCGACGTACGCCGACGTCGTCGTGATCGGCTCCGGGATCGCCGGTCTCACCACCGCGCTCCAGGTCCGCGAGCTCGGGTCGGTGATGGTCGTCACCAAGGACATCTTGTCCGCAGGCTCGACGCAGTGGGCGCAGGGCGGGATCGCGGCTGCCCTGGGTCCCGGGGACACGCCTGAGCAGCACCTGCACGACACCCTTGTCGCCGGCGCGGGGCTCTGCGACGAGGACGCGGTCCGAGTCCTCGTCACGGAGGGTCCCGACGCAGTCCGTGGCCTGATCGAGCTCGGCACCGTCTTCGACCACACCGACGCCGGTGAGCTTTCCCTGACCCGCGAGGGCGGGCATCACCGCGACCGCATCGCGCACGCCGGCGGGGACGCCACCGGCGCCGAGATCCAGCGCGCCCTGGTCGCTGCGGTGCATGCCGCCCCGGACATCGAGGTCACCGAGCACGCCCTGGTCCTCGACCTGATCCCCGGTGAGGGCGGTGGGGTCGCAGGCGTGACGTTGCACGTGATGGGTGAGGGTCAGCGCGACGGAGTCGGCGCGGTCCACTGCCGTGCCGTGGTGCTCGCCTCGGGTGGGCTCGGCCAGATCTACGCCGCCACCACCAACCCGTCGGTCGCGACCGGCGACGGGATGGCGCTGGCCCTGCGTGCCGGAGCAGTGCTCCGCGACCTGGAGTTCGTGCAGTTCCACCCGACCGTGATGTGGCTGGGTGCCGACTCCACCGGGCAGCAGCCGCTCATCTCCGAGGCCGTGCGGGGAGAAGGCGCTTTCCTCATCGACGACCGGGGTGTCCGGTTCATGCAGGGACAGCACGAGCTTGCCGATCTCGCGCCCCGCGACGTGGTGGCCAAGGCGATCATGCGTCGGATGCGGGAGACCGGCCGGGCGCACATGTGGCTCGACGCCCGGCACTTCGGCGCGCAGAAGTGGGAGACACGCTTCCCGACGATCCTGGCGACGTGTCGCAGTCACGGCATCGACCCTGTGACGACACTGATCCCAGTGGCGCCGGCCTGCCACTACGCCTCCGGCGGATTGGCGACCGATCTGTCCGGCCAGTCATCGGTTCCCGGCCTGTTCGCCTGTGGTGAGGTGGCTTGTTCAGGCGTCCATGGGGCCAATCGGCTCGCGTCCAACTCGTTGCTCGAGGGCTTGGTGTTCTCGCGGAGGATCGCTCTCCGGCTGCGCGAAGGACTGCCCGAACGCCGGCAGCCGGCGGCTGAGCAGCGCGCCGTCGGTCTGGCGTCGAGCGAGGTCCGCCGCGATCTCCAGGACGTGATGACCGAGCGAGCCGGCGTCCTCCGGTCGCGTGACGGACTGGACCTCGGCGAGAAGGAGCTCGCCGAGTGCGGTGTCCGGGAGGGTGACCAACAACCCGGCGTGGGGGCCTGGGAGACGACCAACCTGCTCACGGTCAGCACCGCGCTTCTCGGCGCAGCTCGGCTGCGCGAGGAGACCCGCGGGTCGCACTGGAGGGACGACTTCCCCGAGCGGGACGACGTGCGGTGGTCCCGGCACATCGACGTACGCCTCGTGGACGGCATCCTCACGTACGACCAGACGACGACGCACGACGGAGGAATCGCGTGATCGCCTGCACGGCCTACGACGACCTGCCCCGCACGCTCCAGGAGCAGCTCGGCTCGGCCGGACTGGAACCCCGCGCGGTCTACGAGGCGGTCGTGCGGGCCCTCGAGGAGGACCAGCCAGGCGAGGACGTCACCAGCGAGGCCACGATCGATCCCCTGGAGGTCTCCACCGCGGACCTCGTCGCCCGGGCCGACGGGGTCGTCGCCGGTCTGGCGACCGCCGAGCTCGTGTTCTCGGCGGTGGTCGGTCCGGACCTCGAGATCAGCCCCCTCGTCGAGGACGGCGGCGCCGTGCGGCGCGGCGACGTGCTCCTCACCGTCACCGGACCGACCGTCCGGCTGCTGACGGCCGAGCGGACCGCCCTGAACTTCCTGTGCCACCTCTCCGGCGTGGCTTCGTCGACCGCGCTCTGGGTGCGTGCCCTCGACGGCACCGGAGCGCGGGTCCGCGACACCCGCAAGACCACGCCCGGCTTCCGCTCCCTGGAGAAGTACGCCGTCCGATGCGGCGGTGGGGTCAACCACCGCGCCACGTTGTCCGACCAGGCGTTGGTCAAGGACAACCACGTGCTCGCGGCCGGGGGAGTGGTCGCCGCCTACGAAGCGGTCCGCACGCGCTACCCCGACCTGCCGGTCCAGGTCGAGGTGACCACGCTCGACCAGCTGCGCGAGCTCCTGGTGGTCGGCTGCGACCAGATCCTGCTCGACAACATGTCGACCGCCCAGATGGCCGAGGCGGTTCAGGTGTGCGGCGGCCGGGCCAGGTTGGAGGCGTCCGGCGGGCTCGACCTGGCCCGGGCCAGGGAGGTCGCGGAGACCGGCGTCGACTTCCTCGCCGTCGGTGCCCTCACGCACAGCGCGCCCGTGCTCGACATCGCGATGGACCTCCGCCCGCCGGGGACGGACTGATGCTGCTCTGCGTCGACATCGGCAACAGTCACACCACGCTGGGACTGCTGCACGAGGGTGCGGTCCTCGACCATTGGCGCGTCGCCACCGACGAGCGCCGCACGGCTGATGAGTGGGGGCTGCTGGTCAAGGGGCTGCTCGCGGACTCCGCGGTGGGGGAGGGGCACACCGGCGTCGCCGTCTGCGCCACCGTTCCCTCTGTGCTGCACGAGTGGCGGGAGATGCTGCGCACCTTCCACGGTGACGTGCCGCACGTCTTCGTCGAACCGGGCGTGCGCACCGGCGTACCCGTGCTGATGGACAACCCTCGCGAGGTCGGGTCCGACCGGATCGTCAACGCGCTTGCCGCGGCACAGCTCTACGACGGCCCGACCATCGTCGTCGATTTCGGGACGGCCACCACGTTCGACGTCGTCAGCGCCAAGGGCCAGTACGTCGGCGGTGCGATCTCTCCGGGCATCGACATCTCGCTCGAGGCGCTCGGACGCCGAGGCGCGCAGCTGCGCAAGGTCGAGCTGCTGCGACCTCGCTCGGTGATCGCCAAGAACACCGTGGAGGCGCTCCAGTCGGGCATCCTGTACGGCTTCGCCAGCCAGGTCGACGGCCTCGTCTCCCGGATGCTCACCGAGCTCCACCTTGTGCCCGGCCAGGCGCACGTGGTGGCAACCGGCGGACTCGCCCCGTTGGTGGTCGAGGAGTGCGCCTGCTTCACAGATCACCAGCCCTGGCTCACCCTGGTGGGCCTCGAGATCGTCTTCCTGCGCAATGCCCCTGGCTGACCGGGTGACCTGTGTGCACTCGGGTAGGGTGCCCGTTGATCCGGAACGGGTCAGTCAACCTGAGCCGTCGCAACCTGCAGGGGACACGTGTCACGCTACGAGACCGATATCGACCTCGGTAATCCGAACACCAGCCACACCCAGGTCGTGGAGCTGGTCGGCTTCGGCAAGGTCGTTCTGGACGTGGGCTGCGCGACCGGGGACCTTGCGCGAGCCCTGAATGGTCGCAGCTGCCGGGTCAGCGGGTTCGAGATCGATGGCGAGGCCGCCGAGAAGGCTCGGCCCGACCTCGAGCGGCTCGTCATCGGCGACCTCAACGATGCGCCGCTCTCGGCACAGTTCAAGCCTGGCGAGTTCGACGTGATCGTCTTCGCAGACGTGCTCGAACATCTAGGGGATCCTCGCGCGACCCTGCGTGATGCCCTTTCCCTGCTGGGGCCTGAGGGTCGCGTGATCGTCTCGATCCCCAATGTGACTCATGGCAGCCTTCGTCTCGCCCTGCTCCAGGGGCGTTGGCGCTACACCGAGACGGGGCTGCTCGACCACACCCACGTGCGGTTCTTCGACAGGGCCGGGCTGCTGCGGCTCTTCGAGGAGTCGGGCCTGGTCGTGGAGGAACTGAGATCGACCGTGGCGGACCCACTGCGCGTCGAGGTCGCCGTCGACGCGGAGTCGATCCCTGCGGAGGTGGTGGAGTGGGTGCGTGACCAGCCCGACGCGCTCAACTACCAGTTCGTCGCCTCCGCGAGGCCTCAGGTCGAGGGCGAGGAGAGTCCACCAGCGCCAGAGTTGGCGCCGGCCGTCGCGGACGACGCCGTCAGGCTGCAGGACGAGCACTGGCAGAGCGTCCGCGACGACGCCGAGGACGAGCGGCGTCGTGCCGCCGAGGAGCTCGACCTGCGGCACCGGGTGATGACCACGCGAGACGCCGTCGTGGGCCTCGAGGCCAGCGTGGCCAGTGCGCTGATCCGCGTCCGGCGCGCTGAGCGCCGGGCGGTGCGTGCCGAGACCAGGGTCGACAACCTGACCAAGCGGTCACGGAGAGCCTCCACGCGGGCCAAGCGAGCGGAGAAGAAGGCCGAACGTCTCGCTGTGCGCCTGCGGCGGGTCAGGCGCGCCGCGAACGACGCACGGCAGGAGCTCGATGCCGCCCGCCGCTCCCGAAGCTGGCGTCTGGGCCGGGCCGTCACCAAGCCGTTCCGCGTGTTCACCCGCTGATGTCCGCAGAGATGTCACTGCCCGAACCGTTCATCTCATTGGTCACGCCGGTGTACGACCCACCGATCGACGTCCTGCGCGCGACCATCGAGTCAGTGGTCGCGCAGCTCGACCCGAGGTGGGAGCTGATCCTGGTCGACGACGCCTCATCCGAGCCCCGGGTCCGGGACGTGCTGCGCGAGGCGGCTCGAACCGATGCTCGGATCCGCGTCCTCGAGCGCGAGTCGAACGGGCACATCGTGCGTGCCTCCAACGACGGCATCGCCCTCGCACGTGGAGAGTTCATCGGGTTGCTCGACCACGACGACCTCCTGGCTCCCAACGCGGTGAAGGCGATGGCCGCCGCAGTGGAGGCGACGCCCGAGGCGGACTACCTCTACTCCGACGAGGACAAGGTTGGGGCCGATGGCGAGTTCTACGATCTCTTCCGCAAACCGCCCTGGTCCCCCGAACGCCTCCGGGGACAGATGTACACGAGCCACTTCTCGGTCCTCCGGACCGCCGTGGTTCGGGAGGTGGGAGGGTTCCACGAGGGATTCGACGGATCACAGGACCACGACCTCGTGCTCCGGGTCACCGAGCGGGCGCGGCGCGTGGTCCACGTACCGCAGGTGCTGTACCACTGGCGTGCCGTCGCCGGATCCGCAGCGCTCGAGCCCGACGCGAAGCCATACGCGTGGCTGGCCGGGCAGAAGGCAGTGCAGGCGCACATAGATCGTGAAGGCATTCCGGCTCACGTGCAGCTGGGCCCGGTGCCCGGCACCTACCGACTCGACCGGACCCTCGATCCCGCGGTGCGGATCAGCGTGGTGATCCCGACCCGCGGAGGCGCCGGGCTGGTCTGGGGCGAGCGGCGCACTTTCGTGCTGGGCGCCGTTCGTTCGGTCCTCGAGAAGGGCGGTCACGACAACGTGGAAGTCGTCGTCGTGCACGACACCGACACCCCGGCCGAGGTGCTCGACGAGCTGCGCGAGATCTGCGGGGCGCAGCTGACTCTGCTGCACTACGACAAACCCTTCAACTTCAGCGAGAAGTGCAACCTGGGGGTGCTCGGATCAGAGGGTGACGTCGTCGTGCTCCTCAACGACGACATCGAGATCGTCTCGGACAAGTTCCTTGCGCAGCTCGTGGCGCCCCTGTTCGACAAGGGGGTCGGCCTGACAGGCGGACGGTTGCTCTTCTCGGACTCGACCCTGCAGCACGCCGGTCTGGCGTTCTACCGCAACCACCTCTCACACATGTTCTACCGGGAGCTCGCTGACGACCCAGGTCCGTTCAACGCACTGGTGGTCAACCGCGAGTGTTCGGGCCTGACCGGTGCCTGTGTCGCGCTGAGGAGGTCGCTCTACCACGAGATCGGAGGGATGACGGAAAGTCTGCCGATCAACTACAACGACGTGGACTTCTCGTTCAAGGTCGGGCGAGCGAACCTCAACCGGGTTTGGGTGGCGAACGCCACTGCCTACCACTTCGAGTCACAGACGCGGGAAGCCGTGGTCGCCCGCTGGGAGTACGAGTTCCTCGAGCGTCGGTGGGTCACGCCCTACCAGGACCTCTTCGTGCCGGACTACGGCACGACGCGCGGTGACATCCCCAAGCGCAAGCGCAAGCGCAAGGGTAGGCCAGGACGGCAACGGAACCCAGCTCACCGACCTACGTCGTAGACGAAGCGCTCAGTCCCACCCCACTGGAACCTACGGTTCTCGGTCAAACAGGGAACGCTGAGCTCGTGACCGGAGACGACCGTGGTCAGGTCCTGCTCGAGCTCGGCGAGAGCGCAGGGGGAGCCAGTCATCAAGATCACGTCGTCGCTGGGATTGCTCCAGGAGAGCTCCTGGTCGTCGGTCCACTGGAACCACACGAAGGAGCCGCCACGGTTCCAGATGTTCCGGTGTTCCTGGCGGGGATCCAACACCGCCCAGCCGTCCGGGTCGGGGCCGGTCACCTGCCGACCCGACAGGGCAGGTACGCCGGTGGCCACGAGGAGCGTGTCGGTCGCGTATGCGTCGGAGACCCAGAGCTCGCCGGTCTCGTCGGCGGCCGCACTCACGACAAGGAGCTCTTCGGCGATGTCGCTCTGGCGTAGGTCGGCAAGGCCGAAGAGGAGAGGGTTGACGTTCCACACGACGAAGGTCGCGGCGAGGCCTCCTGCGACGTACCCGAGCCATTCGCGTGGGCGCAGTGTGATGACGAAGACGACGACGGCCAGCACGAGGCTCGAAAGCCAGATCTCGGTCAGGGTCAGGCTTGGAATGTTGTCCTGCCGCAGCAGTGAACCGGCGTAGGCGGCCACCGCGCCCGTTGTCACCGCGCAGGTCAGGGCGAGGGGCAGGGGACCCCGATCGGCTGCGCGGGGCAGCACCAGGCAAAGTGCCAGCACCCCGAGGATCCCCACGATCTGCGCTGCCCGAACCGACGGGACGATGTTGAGCAGGGGGATCGAGGAGCCGATCGTGCCCATCGCCACGGTGCACCAGGCCAGCCAGATGCCGGACACCGCCAGCAGTCCATAGATCCCCGCCCGCTGGCCGCGTGTCCGCCAGCGCCCCGCCGCCACCAGGAGGAGGGCGCACCACACGAAGAACACCGTGTACGACGACGAGAGCTCGCTCTGGTTGGGACCGGTGAGCGGTGGGTCGCCGACCAGGACGTGCAGGCTGCTTGCCCCGAAGATCTGCTGGAGTGGATTGGGTGCTCCGGTGGACGCGCGCGAGCCGGGGTACACGGTCCCACTGACTGCGGCGATGGCCTCCCGGTTCTCGTAGAGCGCTGCCAGGAACGTCAGGATGGTCCCGAGCCCGATGGCAGCGATCGTCAGCAGGACACGCCTGCGCCCCTTCCGCGGTCCTGCGAGGACCAGCGTGGTGACCAGGAGGACCGCAGGCACCAGGACGATGGCCCACGGCTGGTAGGTGAACGGCGTCCGCGCGAGCATCAGCACGCTGAGCAGGCCCCACCCCAGGGCAGAGGGGAGCCGAGATTCCTTCGTGGCCCGCGCGGCGAGGACGAGGGCCGCGGCCCCCGCAAAGGTCGGTCCGAGGATCCCCACCGGGATGAAGGACCACCAGGCGCTCACCGGCGAGACGACAACGAGCGTGGCAGCAAACCAGCCGATCCAGCGGCTACCGGTCATGAACCTGAACCACGCGGGTGCGCCGATGGCGAGCAGCAGGAACGGAAGCCACAATCGCGCCGAGTACAAGATGCTGTCGGGGAGCCAGGGGCCGAGCCGCATCAGAGATCCGTCGAGAAGCAGGGTCGACGTCACCGGACCGGTCGGAAGAGCCGAGAGGAGTGCCTCGGAGGCGGTCAGGGGGTTCTTGTCCTCGGTCTGGCCGGTGGCCAGCGCCCGGAGGTTCACCGGCGTTCCGGTCAACCACTCGTCAGACCGGATCGGGCGGGCACTGCCCAGCATGACGCCCTCGACGCTCTCGGGGTCCTCACGCAGCTCGCCGATCCCGATGGAGGAGTAGCTGGCTCCGGCGAGGGTCAGCACGAGGTAGACGCAGACCGGGAGGATCAGGTGCCAGGGGTGGTTGCGCCAACCACGCGTCTGGGTCTGCACGGTCAGGCACTCCTCCGAGCTGGGGCAAAGTCAGACGCACTATACGGTGACGAACCGGTCGCCTCGACCACGGGCGGACCTGCGGCGCACCTGCCCGCATCGATAGGGTGAGCGGTCATGACCGATGCACCAGGATCCGGAGCGCAGCCTTCTGGCGGAGACGACCTGCCCGAGCAGATGCGGGTGCGACGGGACAAGCGCGCGCGGCTGATCGAGTCCGGGTCGTCGGCCTACCCGGTCACGATCGAGCGGACCGACACCCTCGCTGACATCCGGGCGCGTTACGACGACAGCGGGCTCGAGCCGGACAGCCATACCGGCGAGAAGGTGGCCGTGGTCGGGCGGGTGATGTTCCTGCGCAACACCGGCAAGCTGTGCTTCGTGCGGCTCCGGGAGGGCAACGGTGCCGAGCTCCAGGTGATGCTGTCCCTGGCCGACCTGGGCGAGGAGTCGCTCGCGGACTTCAAGGCGACCGTCGACCTCGGCGACCTGCTCGCGGTGCGCGGCGAGGTCGTGACCAGCCGGCGTGGAGAGCTCTCCGTGCAGGCCGGAGCCTGGTCGATGGCGGCCAAGACCTTGCGACCCCTGCCCAACGAGCACAAGCCGCTCTCCGACGAGGCGCGCGTGCGGCTGCGCTACGTCGACATGATGGTCCGCGACGAGCCGCGCCTGATGGTGCGCAACAAAGCGGCCGTCTTGAAGTCACTGCGCGGGACCCTCGACGAACGGGAGTACGTCGAGGTCGAGACGCCGATCCTCCAGCTCACCAACGGAGGCGCTGCTGCCCGCCCCTTCAAGACCCACCTCAATGCTCTCGACCAGGAGATGCTGCTCCGGATCGCGCTCGAGCTCGATCTCAAGAAGGCCATGATCGGCGGCGTCGACCGGGTGTTCGAGATCGGCCGTACCTTCCGCAACGAAGGCATCGACTCCACCCACGCGGCGGAGTTCTCGATGCTCGAGGCCTATCAGGCCTACGGCGACCAGCACACCATGATCGACCTGGCCAAGGCGTTGGTCCGGGGCGCCCACGACGCGATCGGCCGGCCCACGGTCCTCGGCCGCGACGGGAGCGAGATCGACCTGCACGCCGAGTGGCGGGAGGCGCCGATCCTCGAGCTGGTCTCCGAGGCGGTCGGCACCCAGGTGGACGTGGACACCGACGCCGCGACGCTTCGCACCCTCGCCGCCAAGCACGACGTGGCGCTCCAAGAAGGATGGGGGTCGGCCGAGATCGTGGTGGAGCTGTTCGAGCAGCTCGTCGAGGAGTCCCTGATCCAGCCCACCTTCGTCATGGACTACCCGGAGGCGGTGAAGCCGCTGGCCAAGCCGCACCGGACCACCCCGGGCCTCAACGAGGCGTGGGACCTGATCATCAACGGGGTCGAGCTCGGCGCCGCCTATTCCGAGCTCAACGACCCGGTCATCCAGCGCACCCGTCTGGAGGATCAGTCCCGGCTCGCCGCCGGAGGCGACCCGGAGGCGATGGACCTCGACGAGAGCTTCCTGCGGGCGATGGAGTACGGCATGCCGCCCGCCGGAGGCATCGGGATCGGTGTCGACCGACTCGTGATGCTCCTCACCGGTACCGGAATTCGCGAGACGATCCTGTTCCCCCTGCTGCGTCCGGAATGACCGGCGAATATCCCGAGAATCATTCCGCCGTGTTATCGGGGTCACTTCTGTGGATATTGTTTCGCCTGTTATCCCCGAATCGATGAACCGGATTATTCTGGTCGATCCAAGAAAGGCCTCACCATGGCGCAACGCGTGCATGTGGTCCTCGTCGACGACCTCGACGGCAGTGACGCCGACGAGACCGTCACCTTCGGGCTCGACGGCGTCGACTACGAGATCGACCTGACCGATGCCCACGCGGCCGCGCTCCGGGAGGCCTTCGCCCTCTACGTCGGCCACGGGCGCAGGACCGGTGGCCGCCGACGCAAGGCCGGCGCCGCGAGCGCCGGCCGGGCAGCGACACCGGCCACGGGTGGCGCGACCCCCGCCGAGATCCGGGTCTGGGCTCGCGAGAACGGCTGGGACGTGCCCGAGCGCGGCCGGGTGGCCGCCGAGGTGCGCGAGGCCTACGAGGCTGCTCACTGAGGGGGTACGGAGTGCGTCCCCCGGCCCGTGTTCGCTGAGGGCGAAGCCGTTACCGGGGCGGGGACGGAACACGTAGGGTGGAGCGAGGGGTTGACTCAGTGTGCGTCCCGTCAGGGGGGCACTCCCAGATAGACCCCGCGGACGTGCGACACACTGCAAGCAGGCACACGGGCACGTGACATTGCCCCAGGACCCACATCCGGGGCATGGCAAGGAGCGATGCGAAATGTTCGAGCGGTTCACAGACCGGGCCCGACGGGTGGTCGTCCTGGCGCAAGAAGAGGCCCGGATGCTCAGCCACAACTACATCGGCACCGAGCACATCCTGCTCGGTCTGATCCACGAGGGCGAGGGCGTCGCCGCCAAGGCCCTCGAGAGCCTCGACATCTCGCTCGAGGCCGTCCGCGCGCAGGTCGAGGAGATCATCGGTCAGGGCCAGCAGGCCCCGAGCGGTCACATCCCCTTCACCCCGCGTGCCAAGAAGGTGCTCGAGCTGTCCCTGCGCGAGGCGCTGCAGCTGGGGCACAACTACATCGGCACCGAGCACATCCTGCTCGGCCTGATCCGTGAGGGCGAGGGCGTCGCTGCCCAGGTGCTCGTCAAGCTCGGCGCCGACCTCAACCGGGTCCGCCAGCAGGTCATCCAGCTGCTCTCCGGCTTCCAGGGCAAGGAGACCGCCACGGCCGGGGCACCCCAGGAGGGTGCGCCGTCGTCGTCGCTGGTCCTCGACCAGTTCGGCCGCAACTACACCCAGGCAGCGCGCGAGGGAAAGCTCGACCCGGTCATCGGGCGCGAGAAGGAGATCGAGCGCGTGATGCAGGTGCTCTCGCGGCGCACCAAGAACAACCCGGTCCTCATCGGCGAGCCCGGCGTCGGCAAGACCGCCTGCGTCGAGGGCCTGGCCCAGGCGATCGTCCGCGGTGACGTCCCGGAGACGCTGAAGGACAAGCAGATCTACTCCCTCGACCTCGGCTCGCTGGTGGCGGGCTCTCGCTACCGCGGTGACTTCGAGGAGCGCCTCAAGAAGGTCCTCAAGGAGATCAAGACCCGCGGCGACATCGTGCTGTTCATCGACGAGCTGCACACTCTCGTCGGTGCCGGAGCCGCCGAGGGCGCCATTGACGCTGCCTCGATCCTCAAGCCGATGCTGGCGCGGGGCGAGCTCCAGACGATCGGTGCCACCACGCTCGACGAGTACCGCAAGCACCTCGAGAAGGACGCCGCGCTCGAGCGGCGCTTCCAGCCCATCCAGGTGCAGGAGCCCTCGATCGCGCACACGATCGAGATCCTCAAGGGCCTGCGTGACCGTTACGAGGCGCACCACCGGGTGACGATCACCGACGAGGCCCTGGTCTCGGCGGCGACGCTGGCCGACCGCTACGTCTCCGACCGGTTCCTGCCCGACAAGGCGATCGACCTCATCGACGAGGCGGGTTCGCGCCTGCGCATCCGCCGGATGACCGCGCCGCCGGACCTGCGCGAGTTCGACGACAAGATCGCCGACGTGCGGCGCCGCAAGGAGAGTGCGATCGACAGCCAGGACTTCGAGCTCGCCGCGTCGCTGCGCGACGAGGAGAAGAAGCTGATGATCGCCAAGGGCGAGCGCGAGAAGCAGTGGAAGGCCGGCGACATGGACGTCGTGGCCGAGGTGGACGAGGAGCTGATCGCCGAGGTCCTCGCCGTGGCGACCGGGATTCCGATCGTCAAGCTCTCGGAGGAGGAGTCCACGCGACTGCTCAAGATGGAGGACGAGCTGCACAAGCGGGTCATCGGCCAGGAAGAAGCCGTCCGGGCCCTGAGTCGGGCGATCCGCCGCACCCGTGCGGGTCTGAAGGACCCCAAGCGCCCCGGTGGCTCGTTCATCTTCGCCGGGCCCTCGGGCGTCGGCAAGACGTGGTTGTCCAAGACGCTCGCCGAGTTCCTGTTCGGTGACGAGGACGCGCTGATCCAGCTCGACATGTCGGAGTTCTCCGAGAAGCACACCGTCTCGCGGCTCTTCGGCTCCCCTCCTGGCTACGTCGGCTACGAAGAGGGTGGGCAGCTCACCGAGAAGGTTCGGCGCAAGCCGTTCTCGGTGGTGCTCTTCGACGAGGTGGAGAAGGCGCACCCGGACATCTTCAACTCGCTGCTGCAGATCCTGGAGGAGGGTCGCCTGACCGACTCCCAAGGTCGGGTCGTCGACTTCAAGAACACCGTCATCATCATGACGACCAACCTCGGCACGCGTGACATCAGCAAGGGCATGAACCTCGGCTTCAACCAGACCGGCGACTCCGCGGGGTCCTACGACCGGATGAAGGCGAAGGTCTCGGACGAGCTCAAGCAGCACTTCCGCCCGGAGTTCCTCAACCGCGTCGACGAGATCGTCGTGTTCCCGCCGCTGTCGCGCGAGCAGATCGTCTCCATGGTCGACAACATGATCGCCGGTGTGGAGCTGCGGCTGCGCGACCGGGACATGTCGATCGAGCTGACCCAGGAAGCCAAGGACCTGCTCGCCAAGCGCGGCTTCGACCCTGTGCTCGGCGCTCGACCGCTGCGCCGCACGGTGCAGCGTGAGATCGAGGACACCATGGCCGAGAAGATGCTCTTCGGCGAGGTCGGCCCCGGCCAGATCGTGCTCGTCGGCGTGGAGGGCGAGGGCGCCGAGGCGACCTTCACCTTCCAGGGCAACCCGAAGACCGAGCTGCCTGACCTGCCACCGATCGAGGAGCCGGCCGCGACCGGGGACTCCGAGCTCGGCTGACCCAGTCCGGCACCTGCAACGAGGGCGTCTCCCCGCCGGGGGAGGCGCCCTCGTCGCGTCGGCTCAGTGCGCTGTCTGGAGGTTGAGCACGACGACGCCGACGATGATCATCGCGAGTGCGACCGCCTTCGTGAGATCGAGCCGCTCGCCGAGGAACAGCAGACCGATCACCACGATGCCGGCGGTGCCGAGACCCGACCAGACGGCGTAGGCCACCGAGACCGAGATGTGCTTGATGACCAGGGCGAGCAGCCAGATCGAGAGTGCGTAGCCGGCCAGCACGAGCGCGGTCCAACCGGGGTCGCGGAACCCACGGGTCAAGGGCAGCGACGCCGTGCTCGCCACCTCGATCACGATCGCCGCCAGGAGCAACAGCCACGCGCCCAACATCTCCGAACCTCCTGCTTGCTCTGTAGCACTCGCTACAAACCATCACTGTAGCAGTTGCTACAGTGATCTCGCACCCGACGAGAGGAGACCGATGGGGGCCGAGCCCAGCCGCCGCGACGTGCTCGCCGAGGCTGCCACCGACTACGTCCTCGAGCACGGGCTGATCGGGCTGAGCCTGCGGCCTCTGGCCGCCGCACTGGGCACCAGCGACCGGATGCTGCTCTACCACTTCGGTGGCAAGGACGACCTGGTCGCCGCCGTGCTGAAGGTGAGCAACGACAGGTCGGTGGCGCAGATCGCCGGGCTCCACCGTGCGCGCGACGTGCGCAGCGCCGTACTCCAGCTCTGGGAGGCGATGACCACCGTCTCGCTCTTGGGCTGCCAGCGGATGTACGTCGAGGCAGCGGCGCTGGGACTCTTCGGTCGCGAGCCGTACGCCGGCGTGGTCGGTGGCGCCAACCGGGTGTGGATGGCGGCCGTGGCCGACCACCTGGTGGCCTCCGGCATGCCACGACGGCGTGCGGCCCGCGCCACGACGCTGCTCGATGCCGCGTTCAGCGGCTTCCTGCTCGACCTCCCCTTCGTCGAGGAGGCACGTGCCCACCTACGCGCAGTCCGCGACCTCGCCGATGCGGTCGCCGCCATCGCCGGCTCGTAGGGCCCTCACGGGAGCGCGAAGTAGCCGGGTGATGCCTCGGTGAGCAAACCGTCGTGCACCAGCGAGGCCAGGCAGCGCTCCCTCTGGTCGCCCCCCGGCCACACGGCGTCGATCCGGGAGCGGTGCACCGGCCCGACGGACTCACGCGCCACCGCGAGGATCCGCCCCCGGCACTGACGGTCGGTGCCCTCGTAGGTCTGGCCTCGTCGGGGTGGACCGTCGTAGGCCGGGTAGCCCGCCGATCGCCACGCACACGCCTCCCTGACCGGACAGTCGGCGCAGCGCGGAGAGGCTGCTGTGCAGACCAGGGCTCCGAGCTCCATCACCGCCACCGACCACCGAGCGGCCGCGGCATCGTCGGTGGGGAGCAGCTCTTCGGCGAGGTCGCGCTCCGCGCGGGAGATGGAGACCGTGGGGAACTCGAGTCCGCGGCGGGTGCGAGCCAGCACGCGTCGGACGTTGGTGTCGAGCACGACGTGGCGGTCGCCGAAGGCAAAGGCGGCGATGGCGGAAGCGGTGTAGTCGCCGATACCGGGGAGGGCGAGCAGGTCCGCGTGGTGACGGGGGACCTCACCGTCGTGCCGTCGCACGATCTCCCGCGCGGCGGCATGCAGGCGCAGGGCCCGGCGGGGGTACCCCAGCCGGCCCCAGGCGCGTACCGCCTCACCGGGAGTCTCGGCTGCGAGGGCCGCCGGGGTCGACCACCGCTCCAGCCAGGTGGACCACACCGGGAGCACCCGCACGACCGGCGTCTGCTGGAGCATGAACTCGCTGACCATGACAGCCCACGGTGAGGCCGAGGGCTCCCGCCAGGGCAGCTGTCGCGCGTGCTCGTCGTACCAGGCGACGACGTTCCTCTGCAGAGCGGCGAGATCGAGGTCGAGGTCGGGGTCTGCCATGGTCCGGCCAACCTAACCAGACAGCCGAAGTCGAGCGATCGAGGCCTGCTCGGAGTGGCCTACCAGGACAAACCCGGCAGCAAAGTTACGGTTTCCCCATGACGTCGATGGCCCATCCGCGCGGACCGTTGCCGCCCCGGGTCTACTGGGTGCGACGGACGCTGGTGCTCGCGCTTGCGCTGGGCCTGGTCTTCGGGATTGCTCACTTCCTCGGCGGGTCCTCGGACGACAGCAGTGACCAGGCACAGGTGGTGGGTGGCGAGCAGACCCCACCGGGTGGCTCCGCGCTGGCCACTGCGGACGCCGACCCCAGCGCGTCCCCGGCGAAGGGTCGCAAGACCCGGGGAGGGGGGAACGACGAGGCGGGCAAGCCCGACAAGACCAGGACGCCCCTCGCCCGGCCCAGCGGTCCGTGTCGCAACGACGAGGTCGTGGTGACGCCCAAGCTGCGCGAGGACGCGCACGCGGGCAGCACGGTGAAGTTCCGTCTCAAGCTGACCACCACCGGGACGCCGGCCTGCATGTGGACGGTGTCCCCGGAGAGCATGGTCGTCAAGATCACCTCGGGCGACGACCGCATCTGGTCCAGCCAGGACTGCCCCGATGCCGTCCCCCAGGTCGACGTCGTGGTCCGCAAGGACGTGCCCGCCAAGGTTGACATGGGCTGGCGGGGCCAGCGCTCGGACGACGAGTGCTCGCGGCTCCCCGCCTGGGCACAGGTGGGCTTCTACTACGTCACGACGGCGGCGTACGGCGCCGAGCCGAGCGCCGTGCAGTTCGAGCTGGAGTCGCCGGTGGTGCCGACCCGGACCGCGAAGCCGAAGCCCGAGAAGGACTCGAAGAAGAGCGAGAAGAAGCAGGACCAGCAGGCGAAGACGCAGGGTGAGGAAGAGCCGGCCGGCAACACCGAGGGCTAGGGCCCCGCTGCGAGACGTGGAGCCGTGCCTAGACGTAGCGCTCGAGGATGCTCGACTCGGCCAGTCGGGAGAGCCCCTCACGGACGCTGCGGGCGCGCAGCTCGCCGACGCCCTCGACGGCCTGGAGATCCTCGATGCTGGCCGAGAGCAGCTTCTGCAGGCTCCCGAAGTGACCTACGAGGCGATCCACGACCGCGCCCGGGAGGCGGGGCACCTTGGCCAGCAGTCGGTAGCCACGCGGGGTGACCGCGCCGTCGAGGTGCTCGCCGCTGCCGAGCCCGACCGCCCGGGCCACCGCGGCCACGTCGACGAGGTCGGCGGGACTGAGCCCCTCGAGATCGGCGAGCACGTCGGCCGCGGACCTGCGTCGCCGGGTGAGCGGCAGGTAGTCGCGGATCACCAGCTCGCGCTCGAGATCGACACCCGTGACGAGCTCGTCGAGCTGGAGCGACAGCAGTCGCCCGTCGGTGCCGAGCTCGAGCACGTAGTCCTCGATCTCGCGCGCGATCCGGGTGACCATCTCGAGCCGTTGGGCGACCACGGCGACGTCGCGCACGGTGACGAGGTCCTCGATCTCCAGCGCTGACAAGGTGCTGGAGACCTCGTCGAGGCGGAGCTTGTAGCGCTCCAGCGTCGCGAGTGCCTGGTTGGCGCGGGAGAGGATCTGGCCGGAGTCCTCCAGCACGTAGCGGAGCTCGCCCACGTAGACGGCGATGATCTGCATCGACTGCGAGACCGAGATCACCGGGAAGCCCGTCTGCCGGGCAACCCGGTCGGCGGTGCGGTGCCGGGTGCCGGTCTCGTCGGAGTAGATGGCGGGGTCCGGCATCAGGTGGACTGCGGAGTTGATGATCCGGTTGGCGTCGCGGTCGAGGATGATCGCGCCGTCCATCTTGGCGAGCTCGCGGAGACCGGTGGAGGTGAAGGGTACGTCGAGGGTGAACCCGCCCGTCGAGATCGACTCCACGGTCTTGTCCGAGCCGAGCACGATCAGGGCGCCGGTGCGACCACGCAGGATGCGCTCGAGGCCGTCACGCAGCGTCGTGCCCGGGGCGATGCTCGCCAGGGTGGTGCGCAGGCGCAGCGTGTCGTCCGCCCGGTCGGTGCCTGCCACATGTCTCCCCGTCGTCGAGATGGCCCGCTTCGGCGCGGACCTTGCTGCGCGAGTCTAGTGCCGACGCGCGATCGGACCGGCACAATCAGCGCCATGAGGCTGTTGGTGCTGGGTGGGACCTCGTTCGTCGGAGGAGCCGTGGTCGATGCTGCACTGGAGCGAGGCTGGTCGGTCACGACCTTCAACCGTGGAAGCCGTCACGAGCTGCGCTCCGGAGTCCAGCACGTCGTCGGTGACCGCACCCGTCCCTTCGACGTCTCGACCCTCGGGTCCGGTCGCTGGGACGTCGCGGTGGACACCTGGGCCGCCGCGCCCGTGGTGGTGCGCACCAGCGCCGAGCTGCTCTCCGACGTGGTCGGCCGCTACGTGTACGTGTCGAGCCGTGCGGTCTACGCGATGCCCTACCCCGACGGACTCGACGAGTCCGCGCCGACGGTGGCCGCTGCCGCGGGCGCCCCTTCGGTCGGCTACTCCGAGGACAAGCGAGGCGGCGAGCTGGCGGTCGAAGAGGTGTTCGGCGGACGGGCCCTGCTGGCCCGGTCCGGGGTCATCCTCGGACCGGGGGAGAACTTGGGCCGGATGCGCTGCTGGCTCGCGCACGTGGACCGCAGCGCCACCGTCCTCGCGCCGGGGGATCCCGACCAGCCGTGGCGCTTCATCGATGTCCGGGACCTCGCCGACTGGATGCTGCGGGCGGCAGAGGACGGTGTCGGTGGTGCCCACAACCTGGTCAACCGGCTCGGGACCGCCACCACCGGGTCGTTCCTGGACGCCTGCAGGCGTGCGGTGCTGAGCGGCGCCCGGTTCCAGTGGACCGGCACCGACGCCATGGACCGAGCAGGGGTCGACCGGTACGAGGCGCTGCCGGGCTGGATCCCTCCGGAGCCGGCCTATGCAGGCTTCCTCACCACCGACACCGACAAGGCAGCAGCAGCCGGCCTGAGGTGTCGCCCGGTCGCGGAGACCGTCGCGGACACCCTGGAGTGGCTGCGGGTCACGGGCGGCCTCGCTCACAATCCTGAGCGCGACGGTGATCTCCTGGGGCTCGATCCGGAGGTCGAGCGGAGGGCGCTCGCGGGCCGACCTGGATGACCTACAGGCGACGGGTCAGTCGCACGTCCTCCATGTCGTAGCCGAGGGCCCGGTAGAAGCTGATGGCTGCGGCGTTGGCGGCACCGGTCTCCAAGGTGAGGTGGGTCAACCCTCGGGCCCGCCCCCAGTCCTCGGCGGCGGCCATCAGGGCCGTGCCGATTCCCGCGCGTGCAGTGCCGGAGTCGACCACGAGCTCGCCGACGTAAGCGTCCTCCTCCCCGGTGAAGTGCTGGCGCAGGCCCACGCTGACCACGCCGACAACCTGCTCGTCGAGAACCGCGACGAACACCGCGTGGTTCGGGGCGCCCACGGTCGCGATGGAGCCTTGCACCCACTCGGTGACCGAGCGGAGCACGGCGTCGGGGTCTCGCCAGCTCGCGACGCCGAGGGTCAGACGTGGTGCCAGCGCCATCACCGCGTCCCGGTCCTCGCGCCGGAAGGCGCGGATCTCGGGCCAGCTCGATCGATCGCTCACCTGGCCAGCCTCTCACTGGGTGCGTCCGGCGGCGTCGCGAGCCGCCACCCGCAGAGGCTTGACCGGAGCCGGTCGTCGGCCAGCGAGCGCACCTCACCCGGCGGCAACCGGTCCGGATGACGGCCGCCTGTCCCGCCTGATCAGCCCGTACACCCACGAGTCGGACACCTCGCCGTTCACGACGCAGTCCTCCCGCAACCTGCCCTCACGCACGAAGCCGAGCTTCTCCAGGACCCGGGCCGACGCCGCGTTGCGCGTATCGGTCTCGGCCTGGACGCGATTCAGGTCCAGCGTGTCGAAGGCCCACTGCAGCAAGGCGCGGGCGGCCTCGGTGGCGTAGCCGTGACCCCAGGCCGCATCGTCGAAGCAGTAGCCCATCGACGCGCTGCGGTGGTCCGGGTTCCACCGGGTCAGGCTGCACCAGCCGATGAAGGACCCGTCGGAGGAACGGTCAACGGCCAGTCGCGCCCCGCTGCCTTCCTCCGCCATCCGCCGGCACGCCGCGATGAACCGCTCGGCACGTGCACGAACACTCCAAGGCGGTGCGTCCCAGTAGCGCAGCACGTGGGCACTGCTCTGCAACGCGAAGAGTGCGTCTGCGTCGGCGTCGTCGAAGGGGCGCAGCCGCAGGCGAGCGGTGGGCAGCAGTGGGGGTGGGCAGCGGAGGGGTGGGCAGCGGAGGGATGGCCGGGGACATGCCTGCCATGTTGCCGCGTGGCGGGGTTGGCGTCTGCAGGCCCTGCCCGGCCGAGGGGCGGCGTCTCCTCTCGAGGCGTCCGGTCAGGCGAGCCCGAGCGCCGGGGGCAGCAGCGGTCCCTGACCAGAATTGAACAGCGGCACGCTGTCCTCCCGGGCGAGGTCGAGGACGCGCAGGGCGGCATCGAGGTCGGGGACTCCGACCACCTCCATGCCGTCGACGGTGCGGACGGCCCCCGGCCTGCCGCCCTGCTCCAGCGGCACGATCGCGGCCCCGAAGCCGAGGCGGGCGGCCTCGGCGATCCGCAGCGGGGTGTCGCGCACCCGACGAAGCTCACCGGCCAGACCGATCTCGCCGATGGCCACCACGTCGGTGGGCACCTCCCGCGTCTTCCAGGCCGAGGCGATCGCGATCGCCGTGGCAAGGTCTGCGGCGGGCTCCTGGATGCGCACACCTCCGACCGTCGAGGCGAACACGTCCTGCGTGTGCAGACTGATCCGGCAGCGCTGCTGGAGCACCGCCACGATCATCGCCGCGCGCGCTGAGTCGAGCCCCGACGTGGTGCGCCGCGGCCGCTCAGCCGCGGACGGGGTGACGAGGGCCTGGACCTCGGCCAGGATCGGTCGGCGGCCCTCGAGCACCACACTCACGCAGGTGCCCGCCACCGGCTGGTGGTGCCGCGCCACGAACAGGCCCGTGGGGTCGGTGACCGCGACGATGCCGGTGCCCGAGAGGTCGAAGCAGCCGACCTCGTCGACCGGGCCGAAACGGTTCTTGACCGCGCGCACCATGCGCAACCGGGACTCGCGCTCGCCCTCGAACTGGAGGACGACGTCCACGAGGTGCTCGAGGACCCGGGGGCCGGCGATCGAGCCGTCCTTGGTGACGTGACCGACCATGATGGTGGCGATGTTCTGGGTCTTCGCCACCCGGACCAGCGCGGCCGCCACCTCACGGACCTGCGTCACGCCGCCGGGCACGCCCTCGACGTCGGCTGCACCGATGGTCTGCACCGAGTCGATGACCAGCAGCTGCGGCTTGACCTCGTGGATGTGGGTGAGCACGGCCCCTAGGTCGGTCTCGGCTGCGAGGTAGAGCTCGTGGTGGACGCCGCGGGTGCGGTCGGCTCGTAGCCGCACCTGGGAGGCGGACTCCTCGCCGGTGACGTAGAGCGTGCGCAGCCCCGACCGGGCGGTCTGGGCGGCGACCTCGAGCAGCAAGGTGGACTTGCCGACCCCGGGCTCGCCGGCGAGGAGCACGGCAGCGCCGGGGACCAGGCCGCCGCCGAGGACGCGGTCGAGCTCGGGCACGCCGCTGGTGCGCGAGCGTGAGTCCTCGATCGGCACCTGGCCGATCGGTACCGCCGGCGAGGTGATCGGCCCTGCCGCGGTCCGTCCGGCCGGGCCTCCCTGGCTGCCTGCCTCGACCACGCTGCCCCACGCCTGGCACTCACCGCATCGGCCGACCCACTTGGGCGTCTCCCAGCCGCACTCCGCACACCGGTGGGACGGGCGGGTCTTGGCGCGTGAGGTGGACCGGGAGCTGCTCATGGGGCGACGGTAGGGGAGGGCACCGACAGGTCGGGACAGGCGCCCCGCGCCGTGGCGTGGTTATCCTTGGATCGATCCAGCCGCGACATCACAGGCCGCCTGCCGGCGACCGGGGGACACCGATGAGCCGACGCAACGAGCAGGGCCGCCTCGACCAGGCGACGAGCGCGCTCGCGTCGGTCGGCAGCGTCCGACCGGGTGCACCCACTCTCGCGACGGTGGCCGCCGAGGCGGGCGTCTCCCGCCAGACCGTGTCGAACGCCCTGAACAGTCCCGAGCTGCTGCGACCGGAGACCCTCGAGCGCGTGCAGGAAGCGATCCTGCGGCTCGGCTACTCGCCCAACCGGGCGGCCCGCAACCTGCGTACCCGTGCCTCCCGGCTGATCGGCCTCCGCGTCGAGGCCGCTGTCGAGGACTCCGCCAACGCGCTCATGGACCGCTTCTTGCACTCCCTGGTGGAGAGCACCCGGGACGCCGGCTACCACATGCTGCTCTTCACGGGGTCGGGCCGGAGCGACGAGGTCGGGGTGTCGCCCGACGTGGACGTGGACCTCGACCCGCTCGATGGGTACGACGAGCTGCTGCGGTCCGCGGCGGTGGACGCGTTCCTGGTCACCGACACCTATCGCGGCAATCCCCAGGCGGCCTGGCTCGAGGGGCGGGGCGTGCCGTTCGTCGCCTTCGGCCGGCCGTGGGGAGACCCCCGCGCCCGGCACCCCTGGGTCGACGTCGACGGTCGCGGCGGGGTGATGCTCGCGGTGGACCACCTCGTCGAGCGCGGCCACCAGCGCATCGCCTGGGTCGGCTGGCAGAAGGGCTCCTACATCGGCGAGGACCGGCGCAGCGGGTGGGCCGACCGCATGCACGAGCACTCGCTGGCGACCTCGCGGCTCAGTGCCCGTGGCGACGACACGATCGAGTTCGGCCGCCGGGCCGCGCACGCGTTGCTCGACTCCGAGCAGCCCAGTGCCTTCGTCTGCGCGAGCGACACCATCGCGATGGGGGTGCTGCGGGCGTTGCACGAGCGGCACCTTCGTCCTGGACGAGCGCTGTCGGTCGTCGGCTTCGACGACTCGCTCGCCGCCCAGGTGTGCACCCCGGGGCTGACGTCGGTCCGGCAGCCCCTGGAGGAGGTGGCGGTCGAGATCGTCAAGCATCTCGGCGACCTGCTGGCGCACCGCCCGATCAGCGAGCCCGGCCGCACCCTCACCCCGACCCTCTCGGTGCGCGCCACCACGTAGGCGGAGTCAGTAGTGGCGCCACCACAGATTGACGGCGTAGTCGATGTCCAGGCCGGCGCCGGGGTCGTGCTCGACCAGCAGCCTCTCGGCCAGCTCGGTCGCGAACTCGATCCGCACCACGGCTTCGAGGTCCTCGCGCGACTCGAACCGCCAGACCATGTCGACGGGCTCGCGCTGCCAGCCGTGGGCGGACCAGAACCGCTCCACCGTCACCGGCTCGAACGCCGGGTAGCCGCGCCGGAACCAGCCGCCGAAGGTGGACCGGCGGGCGTCGTTGTCGATGACGAAGGCGGTGCCGCCCCGCCGTACGACGCGGTCGAGCTCGACCAGGCCGGGCTCGCACCCGGGACCGAAGAAGTAGGCCCAGCGGGCGTGCACGACGTCGACGGAGGCGTCGGGGAGTGGCAGCCCCTGCGCGGTCCCGGTGCGTACGTCGACGTTCCCCAGCCGCGAGGCGCGTCGCGCGGCCACCGCGGCGAGGTCGGGGTGTGGCTCGACGCCGACGACCGAGCGTGCCGACGCCGCCCAACGGCCCAGGTGGAAGCCGGTGCCGCAGCCGAGGTCGAGGACGTCACGTCCCTCCCACGGGGCGATCGATGCCATCGTGGCCTCGATGCGCCCTTCAGGGTCGACGGCGCGGTTCTCGATCTCGTAGACCTGCGGGTGGCGCCAGATGTTCGGGCTCGGCACCGCGCCTGCGAGCGGACTCGACACGGTCGGCCCGCCGGACTCAGATGCGGACGAGGCCCGAGGTGGTGTGGAACTGCGCAGCCACCACGCCCGGCGTCCCGTGCGGCGCGACCCACTCGACCTTGACGTCCTCGAGCGGGTCGGAGACCGGGTCGCCGAGCCACTCGTTGACCCGGTGTGAGTCGCCGGCGATCTCGAGCGTCTCCAGCTGCACGCCGCCGGACGCCCCGGCAGAGGGGTGCTCGGACTCGGGTGACTCCCACTGCACGAAGAACGGCAGCTGGGGGTCGGACTGGAGGCCGGTGACCCCGATCTGCCTCCAGCGCAGCTCGACGCCGTCGGGACGGTGCCGGTTGCCGGGTGCGGACTCGCGGCCGAGACGTTCCTCGACCCGGGAGATGTCGTCGACGCAGACGACCCAACCCAGCCAGCCGCCGCCGAGCGCGGAACGCGCCCGCACGGCCTGACCGAACGGAGCCTTGTCAGAGGCGGGGTGGTCGAGCACCTCCACGACTTCGAGGTAGGTGCCGAGGCTGAGCGGCAACACCATGTTGCGGGTGCCGAACCTCGGGTGGATCCCCCCGTCGCGGAACTCCTCGCCGAGCAGCTCGCCGATGCGGCGGGCGGTCCCTGCCAGCCCGTCGGGTCCGGCGGCGTACGAGAGATGGTCCAAACGCATACCAAGCATTGTCACCGTCGCCCACCTCGCTGCTGACACTGGGGTCCGTCCGACCCTTGTGCAGCAAGCCGTCGTGGGTGTTTGGTGAAAGCCTCAGACCAGGCCAGGAGGCGGCGACGTGTCAGGGAAGCAGGGGTCCTCACCAGCAGGCAAAGAAGGTGTCCCGGCCGCGGGCCGGGCTGATGCGATCCGCAACGTGGCCCTCGTCGGCCCGGCAGGATCAGGCAAGACCACACTGGTCGAGACCCTCTTGGTCTCGGCCGGTGTGCTGAACCGGCCCGGCACCATCGTCGACGGTACGACGGTGTGCGACTTCGACGAGGCCGAGCACCGTCAGCAGCGCTCCACGGGACTCTCGCTCGCGCCGCTGATGCACGGGCAGGTGAAGGTCAACCTGCTCGACACCCCTGGTTACGCCGACTTCGTCGGCGAGATGCGCGCAGGCCTGCGCGCGGCGGACTGCGCCCTCTTCGTGATCGCGGCGAACGAGGGCATCGACGAGCCGACCAGGTCGCTGTGGCGCGAGTGCGCCGAGGTCGACATGCCGCGAGCCGTGGTGGTCAGCAAGCTCGACCACGCCCGCGCAGACTACGACGGGGTCGTGGCCCAGGCGCAGCAAGCCTTCGGCGACAAGGTGGTGCCGGTGTACCTCCGCGAGGGCGACCGGCTCGTCGGCCTGCTCTCCGACGACCCGGACGACCACGGGGCCCATGACGCCCAACGGGCTGCCCTGATCGAGGCGGTCATCGAGGAGTCCGAGGACGAGACCCTGATGGAGCGCTTCCTCGGCGGCGAGGAGGTCGACCGCGCCCTCCTGCTCGCCGATCTCGAGCGCGCGGTCGCACGCGGGTCCTTCCACCCGGTGCTGCCGGTCGACGCCACGTCGGCCGCAGGCGTCACCGAGCTGCTCGACCTCGTGGTGGCCGGCTTTCCCTCGCCGCTCGAGCACCCCATGCCCGAGGTCTTCACGCCCGAGGGCAAGGCCGGTCCGGCACTGACCTGTGACCCCGAGGGCCCGCTGGTCGCCGAGGTCGTCAAGACCACCTCCGACCCGTACGTCGGTCGGGTCAGCCTGGTCCGCGTCTTCTCCGGGACCGTCCGCCCCGACGCGACCGTGCACGTGTCGGGGCACTTCGCGTCCTTCTTCGGAAGGCCCGACGAGGAGAGCTCCTCGGTCGGCCACGAGGACCACGACGAGGACGAGCGGATCGGGGCCTTGTCGATGCCGCTGGGCAAGACCCAGCGCCCCTGTGACCAGGTCGTCGCCGGCGACCTGTGCTCCATCGGCCGACTGAGCCGGGCCGAGACCGGCGACACCTTGTCGAGCAAGGAGACGCCGCTGGTCCTCAAGCCGTGGACCATGCCCGAGCCGCTGCTGCCCGCTGGCGATCGAGGCACGGGCGAAGGCCGACGAGGACAAGCTCGGCCAGGGTCTTCAGCGGCTGGCTGCCGAGGACCCGACTCTTCGCATCGAGCACAACGCCGAGACCCACCAGATCGTCCTGTGGTGCATGGGCGAGGCCCATGCCGACGTGGTCCTCGACCGGCTCGAGCGCCGACACGGCGCCGGCGTCGAGCAGATCGAGCTGCGGGTGCCGCTGCGCGAGACGTTCGCGTCGGTCGGTCATGGCAAGGGCCGCCACGTGAAGCAGTCGGGCGGACACGGGCAGTACGCCGTGTGCGACATCTCGGTCGAGCCGCTCCCGCCGGGCAGCGGGTTCGAGTTCGTCGACAAGGTGGTCGGCGGCGCCGTACCCCGACAGTTCATCCCGTCGGTGGAGAAGGGGGTCCGCACCCAGATGGACAAGGGTGTCGCCGCGGGCTTCCCTCTCGTCGACGTGCGCGTCACCCTGCACGACGGGAAGTCGCACAGCGTCGACTCCTCCGACATGGCCTTCCAGGCGGCGGGTGCGCTGGCGCTGCGGGAGGCCGCCGCCGAGGCGACGATCGCCATGCTCGAGCCGGTCGACGAGGTCGCGGTGCTCGTGCCCGACGACCTGGTCGGCACGGTGATGGGCGACCTCTCCGGTCGGCGCGGCCACGTCCTCGGGTCAGAACCGGTCGCGGGCGAGCGCACCCTGGTGCGGGCCGAGGTGCCGCAGACCGAGATGATCCGCTACTCCATCGACCTCCGCGCCGCCAGCCACGGCGCGGCCAGCTTCACCCGCAGGTTCTCCCGCTACGAGCCGATGCCGGAGAACCTCGCCGCCAAGATGCGCGGTTGATCACTCAGTCCTCGCCCAGCACGCCGGCGGAGACCCGGTTGGCTTCCACCACCAGCCCGCCGGCGCGGGCGAGGTAGGTGGGCATCTGCCCCATCGACGACTGGTCGGAGGTGTTGGTCCACACGATCGACACCATCGAATCCGACACCGGGACCGCGAGGCCGATGGCCCAGAGGCTGTCGGCGGGGTGCACAACCTGCACGTAGCGCGACCCGCGCGGCGCGTCGAGCTGCTCCGGCGGCGGCCCCAGGCTGAGGTTGTCGGGGCACAGGGTGGCGGCCCGGTCGAGCTCGTCGAGGGCGGCGGCGGCACCCCCGCGTCGGTAGACGACCCTCTCCTCGCTGATGTTGACCGGCGTCTCGGGCTGGTCGGCGTCGCGCCAGAAGGTCTGCACCCGGTGGAGTCGCCGCGCGTCACCGCGGAGCTCGCGGCTGTCGGCCCGCGTCGGACAGAGGTTGCCGAACGTCGAGCGCCCGACGCCGACGTTCGGGTTGGGACTTCCGTCGTCGAGGTTGGCGCTGACCAGCCGCACGCCCAGCTCCGCCGGCGGTATCCCACCGACCGCGAGCGCCTTGCGGGCCAGCGCCCGGGTGATCTGCCGATCGTCGCCGCTCCCGTCCGGCCCAGGTCGCTGGTCCCCCTCGCCCTCGCCGGCACCCGAGGGCTCGGCCGGCATCGCCGACCCGGTCGGCGACGCGTCGGGCGAGGGCTCGCCCGCATCGGGCTCGGAGCCGGCGCAGCCGGAGGCGACGAGCAGCAGGGTCGTGGCCAGGGCGGCAAGGGTGCGTGGAGCGTCGAGTCTCATGGTTCCCCCCGAGGGCGCGCGCCCGCCGGCAGGTGCACCGGCGGTCCTGGCCGATCCTAAGCGCCCGGGGGTCGGGACCGGCACTCAGTCGCGCGGGTCGGCCGGGTGCAGCGCGAGCAGGCTCCGCGAGGCCAGGTGCCGCTCGCAGTGCTCGACCAGCTCGTCGTAGCCGGCCTGGCCCATCATCTCGACGAGCTCGCGCTCGTTGCCGACGAACACGGGGTCCTGGGCCACGTGCGCCTCGGTGTTTCCCGAGCAGTACCAGTCGAGGTCGTGCCCGCCCGGTCCCCAACCGCGCCGGTCGTACTCACCGATCGAGACCTCGGTGTAGGCGGAGCCGTCGGGGAGCTCGACGTCGCGGAAGGTGCGTCGCAGCGGGAGCTGCCAGCAGACGTCGGGCTTGGTGTCGACGAAGTGCCGGTCCTCGCGGAGGGCCAGCCCGTGCAGGGCGCAGCCTTCGCCGCCTGGGAAGCCGGGTCGGTTGAGGAAGATGCAAGCGCCCTCGTGGACGGCGGTCTTGCGGTCGCCCTCCTCGTCGACCTCGACCCAGTCGTTGCCCTGGCCCTCGTCGTGGAACTGCCAGTGCTCCTTGTCGAGCCGCTTCTTCCACTTCTTCACGCGCTTCTCGTCGTCCTTGTCGGAGAAGTGCGCGCCGAGGGTGCAGCAGCCGTCGTCGGGCCGGTCGGCATAGATGCCGCAGCAGCCCGAGCCGAAGATGCACGTCCACCGCGACGTCAGCCAGGTGAGGTCGCACTTGAAGACCTGCGAGTCGTCCGCCGGATCGGCGAACTCCACCCACGCGCGGGGAAAGACCATGTCTACTTCGGGCACGCGGGCAAGGGTACGTGCCTGAAGTAGCCTCTCGGCATGAGGTTGGGCGTCTTGGACATCGGCTCGAACACGGGCCACCTGCTCGTCGTCGACGCGCACGGCGGCGCCGCGCCGCTGCCGGCCTTCTCCTACAAGGAGCCGCTGCGCCTGGCTGAGCACCTCGATGCTGCCGGGGCGGTCGACAGCAGCGGTGTCGAGGCGCTCACCAAGTTCGTCGCCGACGCCTTGCTCGTGGCAGGGGACAAGGGCTGCGAGGAGATGCTCGGCTTCGCGACCTCCGCCGTGCGAGACGCGACCAACAGCCACGAGGTGCTCGACCACGTCAAGCAGGAGACCGACGTCGACATCGAGGTGCTGCCCGGTGAGGACGAGGCACGACTGACGTTCCTCGCCGTACGTCGATGGTTCGGCTGGTCCTCGGGGCGGATGGCTGTCTTCGACATCGGCGGTGGCTCGCTCGAGATCGCGGTCGGCTCCGACGAGGCCCCCGACGTCGCCCACTCCCTTCCCCTCGGTGCCGGGCGACTGACGCGTGACTGGTTGTCGAAGGCGCCGGCCGACGACCTCGACAACATCCGCGAGCTGCGTCTGAAGATCCGTGCCGAGATCGCGCGGGAGGCCGGCTCGGTCCTGCGCTCGGGACCGCCCAACCACGCGGTGGCGACCTCGAAGACCTTCCGGTCGCTGGCTCGCATCGCGGGCGCACCGTCCTCGGCGGAGGGTCCGCTGGTACGCCGCGTGCTGCGCGCCAAGGAGCTGGCCGGTCTCATCCCCAACCTGATGGCGATGTCGCCCGACGAGCTGGCCGCGCTGCCGGGTGTCTCGCCGAGCCGGTCCCACCAGGTCGTGGCCGGCGCGCTGGTCGCCGACGCGGTGATGGACATCTTCGACCTCGACGAGCTCGAGATCTGCCCGTGGGCGTTGCGCGAGGGCATCATCTTGGAGCGCCTCGACCAGATCGGCGTACGGCCCGGTCGTTGAACCCAGGCACCTCCACGCTGGCTAGGCTGGGGTCGTGATAGCCCTGTCCACCGCCTCGGTCTATCCCGAGACGACGGCGCAGGGGTTCGAGCTCGCCGTCCGGCTCGGCTTCGACGCCGTCGAGGTCATGGTCGGGATCGACCCGATCAGCCAGGAGGTCGACGCCGTCCGTCACCTCTCGGACCACCACCAGGTGCCGGTCTGTGCGATCCATGCCCCGTGCCTGCTGATCACGCAGCGGGTCTGGGGAACCGAGCCGTGGGGCAAGCTCGAGCGCAGTGCCGAGATGGCCCGGGCCGTCGGCGCGGACGTGGTCGTGGTGCATCCACCGTTTCGGTGGCAGCGCGACTACGCGCGGGGCTTCGTCGATGGCATCGCCGACCTCGAGGCGCGCACGGGGGTCGCGTTCGCCGTCGAGAACATGTACCCGTGGCGGGCCTCCCGTCGGCAGATGGAGGTCTACCTGCCGGGTTGGGACCCCTCGGAGCAGGACTACGCCAACGCGACCATCGACCTCTCGCACTCCTCGACCGCGCGCTCCGACCCAGTGGAGATGGCGCGCCGTCTCGGCACCCGGTTGCGACACATCCACCTGACCGATGGCACCGGGTCGGCCAAGGACGAGCACCTGGTGCCCGGGCGGGGCACGCAGCCGGTGGCCGAGCTGCTCGAGCACCTGGCCGGCGTCGGCTTCGACGGGCACATCGTCGTCGAGATCAACACCCGCAAGGCCGGCAACCGGGAGGCGCGCGAGCTCGACCTGATGGAGTCGCTGGCCTTCACCAAGCTCAACTTCGCCACCGCTGCGGAGTGAGACTTCGATGACGACGTCTCCCACCAGCCCCCGCGGACGCCGTCCGGGCGGTCCGGACACCAGGGGGCAGATCCTCGACGCGGCGCGCGAATCCTTTGCCCACAAGGGTTTCGGGAGCACAACGATCCGAGGGGTGGCGGCTGCGGCAGGAGTCGATGCGGCCCTGGTGCACCACTACTTCGGCAGCAAGGACGATCTCTTCCTCGCAGCCCTGGAGATGCCGGTGGACCCACGCAGCGTCGTTCCGATGGTGTTCGCCGAGGGCGTCGACGGTGCGGGGGAGCGGCTGCTGAGGGTGTTCCTCTCCGTCTGGGACAACCCTGAGGCCCGGCTACCGCTCGTCGCGCTGGTCCGGACGTCGCTGGGTGAGGCCGGTCCGGTGAACCTCCTGCGCGAGGGGATGCTCCGGATGATCTTCGGCCCGTTGCGGGAGGTGCTGGACGGGGACGACGCCGAGCAGCGGGTGCAGCTGGTCGCCACCCAGCTGATCGGCCTCGTGGTCGGCCGCTACGTGTTGCAGCTGGAGCCCCTGGCGTCGATGGCACCGGACGACCTCGTCGCGTGGGTGGCACCGACGCTGCAGCGCTACCTGGACGGCGAGCGATGACTTCCGACGCCTCGCCCGGTCACCACTGGCATGGACGCGGATGAGACGACCCTGCCCTTCTCCAGGACCAACGCGACCCTCGCCGGGCTGATGGCCGGTGTCCGCGAGGACCAGCTGGCGGATCCCACGCCCTGTCCCGACTGGACGGTCGGCGACCTCGCGCACCACGTCGTCGGCCTCACCGCCGCGTTCACCGCGGCTGCTCGCAAGGACCGGTCGCTCGGGGGTCGCAGTCCCAGCGCCGCTGCCGACGAGCTGCCGGAGCGCTGGCGGGAACGGATCGGCGGGCAGCTCGTCGACCTGGCCTCGGCCTGGGAGGAGTCTGCTGCCTACACGGGTCTCACGATGGCCGGCCCGGTCGAGATGCCGGGGCGGGAGGCCGGCCTGGTCGCGCTGGACGAGGTGGTCGTCCACGCCTGGGACCTCGCGGCCGCCACCGGTCAGCCCTACGACGCCGACCCGGCTGCCGTCGAGCTCGTGCAGGGCTTCGTCGCCTCCTTCGAGCCGCCACCGGGCGGTGCGGCGGAGGGTGGCGGCCTGTTCGGAGCGCGCGTCGACGTACCCGAGGACGCGCCCGCGCTGCACCGGCTGCTCGGCCTGACCGGGCGTGACCCGCAGTGGGCGCCGCCGACGCGCTGAGCTCTCTTGACCTGGACGGCCTCGAGGGCCACAATTCAACACATGATGAATAACTTGGTGGTGGTCGACGGGCTCACCGTCGTCCGGGGAGCGGTGCGGGCCGTGGACGATGTGTCGTTCACGACCGAGCCCGGGAAGGTCACCGGCCTGCTCGGGCCGTCCGGGTGTGGCAAGACCACGCTGATGCGCGCGATCGTCGGCGTCCAGGTCGTCCGCAGCGGCAGCATCACCGTGCTCGGCCGCCCCGCCGGCAGCGCCGCGCTGCGGGACAAGATCGGCTACGTCACCCAGGCGCCCAGCGTCTACGACGACCTCACGGTCGCGGAGAACCTGCGGTTCTTCGCCCGCGTGCTCGGCGCGGCGCCCAGCGAGGTGGACCGGTGCGTCGAGGCGGTCGACCTGGTCAGCCGGCGTGACGCCGTGGTCAGCCGGCTCTCCGGCGGTCAGCGGTCCAGGGCCTCGCTCGCGGTCGCCCTCCTGGGGCAACCAGAGCTGCTCGTGCTCGACGAACCCACCGTGGGGCTCGACCCGGTGCTACGGCGCGACCTGTGGGCGATGTTCCACCGCCTGGCCGACGCCGGTACGACGGTGCTCGTGTCCAGCCACGTGATGGACGAGGCCGAGCGCTGCGACCGGCTGCTGCTGATGCGCGAGGGGCGGCTGCTCGCCGACGACGTCCCTGACGCGCTGCTCTCCCAGACCGGCACCGGCGACGTGGAGTCGGCCTTCCTCGCCCTCGTGGAAGGAGCCGTCGCATGAACGGGCGGATCATGTTCGCGGTGGCCGGACGCGTCCTGCAGCAGCTGCGCCGCGACCACCGCACGTTGGCCCTGCTGCTGGTCGCGCCGATGCTGATCCTGACCCTGCTGTGGTGGATGTTCAACGACCTGCCGGCCGGGTCCGCCGGCTTCGACCGCCTCGGCCCGGCACTCCTCGCGCTGATCCCGTTCGTGGTGATGTTCCTGGTCACCTCTGTCACGACGCTGCGCGAGCGGTCCAGCGGCACCCTCGAGCGGCTGCTGTCCATGCCCACCGGCAAGCTCGACCTGCTGGGGGGATATGCGTTGGCCTTCGGCCTCGTCGCCGCCGTGCAGTCGACGTTGGCCGTCCTGCTCTGCGTGGGGTTGCTCGACCTCAATGTCGCCGGCTCGGTGTGGATGCTCGTGGTGGTCGCGGTGTGCGACGCGGTGCTGGGCACCGCGCTGGGGTTGTTCGTCTCCGCCTTCGCCCAGACCGAATTCCAAGCCGTGCAGTTCATGCCCGTCGTGGTCATCCCCCAGCTCCTGCTCTGCGGGCTGTTCGTTCCCCGCGACGCGATGCCCACCGTGCTGGGAGCGATCAGCGACGTCCTGCCGCTGTCCTACGCGGTCGACGCGATGATCAGCCTGGCCACCACGACCGGCGCGGCGTTCGGCGACGTCGACGGCTCCGTGTGGACCGACATCGGCATCGTGCTCGGCTTCGCCGTGGCCGGGCTGGCGCTCGGCGCGGCCACGCTGCGGCGGCGTACGGCGTGACGTGGCGGGCAATTACCACGTCACCGTGGTGATCCCCCAGTTCCCGCAGAGAACTCGCTCCGGTAACCCGCAGATTCCTGCGAGAAGGTAGACGGGGTCGAGCCGGGACGGCGTCGCACCCCGGCGTACTCTGACGAGCATGTCGGGGCCGCCGGGTCGCGGCTCACACAGACGCTCTGGAGGACGTCAGGTGCTTCGTCAGCCGCTGCTCATGCTCGCCCGCAGCGAGAAGGTCAAGAGGGCCGTCACGGCCATGCCGGTCTCGAGCGGGATCGTGCACAACTACGTGCCCGGTGAGTCCACCGACGCCGCGGTCGGTGCGACCGCCGAGCTCATCGCCTCCGGCCTGCACGTGACCCTGGACTTCCTCGGCGAGGACACTCTCGACCGGGAGCAGGCCGACGCCACCGTGACCGCCTACCTCGAGCTGCTGCGCGCCCTCGCCGACGACGGCCTCTCCCGCAACGCCGAGGTCTCGGTGAAGCTCTCCGCCGTCGGTCAGGCGCTGCCCGACAGCGGCGAGAAGGTCGCCCTCGACAACGCACGCACGATCTGCCAGGCAGCCCGCAACGCCGGCACGACGGTCACCCTCGACATGGAGGACCACACCACGACCGACTCGACGCTGGCGATCCTGCGCGAGCTGCGCAAGGACTACCCCGAGACGGGTGCGGTCCTCCAGGCCTACCTGCACCGCACCGAGGCCGACTGCCGCGACCTCGCCTACGAAGGTTCGCGGGTGCGGCTGTGCAAGGGCGCCTACAACGAGCCCGAGTCGGTCGCGTTCCAGGACAAGCACGACGTCGACAAGGCCTACGTCCGCGCGCTGAAGATCCTGATGGCCGGGCAGGGCTACCCGATGGTCGCCTCCCACGACCCGCGGATGGTCGACATCGCCGGAGCGCTGGCCACCCGCAACGGGCGGGCGCAGGGCAGCTATGAGTTCCAGATGCTCTACGGCATCCGCCCCGACGAGCAGACCCGCCTCGCGGAGGCGGGGGAGAAGGTCCGTGTCTACCTGCCCTACGGTCAGGAGTGGTACGGCTACCTGATGAGACGTCTCGCGGAGCGGCCGAGCAACCTGACATTCTTCCTGCACTCGCTCGTCTCCAAGAAGTAGCCGCCGCCACCATCGAGAAGGGTTTCCACATGACCGTCGCCATCATCGGGGCCGGCGTGATGGGGGAGACCTTGCTCTCCGGCCTCATCCGGGCCGGCCGCCGCATCGACGACCTGCTCGTGGGCGAGAAACGCCGGGACCGAGCGACCGAGCTCACCGAGCGGTACGGCGTCTTGGTGGTGAGCAACGTCGACGCCGCTGCGAAGGCCGACACGCTTGCACTCGTCGTCAAGCCTCAGGACATGCACGACGTGCTGGTCGAGATCGCACCGCACGTGCGCCCCGGCCAGCTCGTCGTCTCGCTCGCTGCCGGCATCACCACCGCTTTCATCGAGTCGCGACTGCCCGAGGGCGTCGCCGTCGTGCGGGTCATGCCGAACACCCCGGCGCTCGTCGACGAAGGGATGGCGGCGATCTCGCGAGGCTCCCACTGCGACGAGTCCCATCTCGCGGAGGCCGAGTCGTTGATGGCTTCGACGGGTCGGGTGTTGCGGGTGCCGGAGCGTCAGCAGGACGCCGTCACCGCGGTCAGCGGCTCCGGCCCGGCCTACCTCTTCTTCGTCGTCGAGGCGATGATCGAGGCCGGCGTCCACCTCGGTCTTCCACGAGGCACCGCGTCGGAGCTCGTCGTGCAGACCGTCGTCGGATCCGCCAAGCTGCTGCGCGAGACCGGCGAGCACCCGGTGGTCCTGCGCGAGCGGGTCACCTCGCCGGGAGGGACGACGGCGGCGGCGATCCGCGAGCTCGAGGACCACAAGGTGCGGGCGGCCTTCCTCACTGCGCTCGAGGCGGCGCGGGACAGGTCGCGCGCGCTCGCCGAGGGCCTCGACTAGCTCGACGGACTCGTCGCCACGACACCATCCATTGGTCACGAACTGCAGGTTTGCGCCCCCCGATCCTGCGGTTGGGGACCAAACCGCAGCCCCGGTGGCCCTTACAGCCCCATCGCCTCCCGGGCGGCGGCGAGCACCGGAGCCGTGACGGTGCGGCAGTGCGCGGCGCCTGCCTCGAAAACCTCCTCGACATGGGCGGGGTCGGCGGCGACGTCGACGTAGCGCCGCTGCACCGGCTCCAGCACGGCGACTGCTGCGTCGGTGGCGACCTTCTTCAGCGCGCCGTACGTCGAGATGCCGTCGGCAGCCTCGGCAGGGCTGCTCCCGGTGCAGGCAGCGATCAGGTCGAGCAGGTTGCTGACTCCTGGCTTCGCCTCCCGGGCGGAGCGGACGGCGCCGGGGCCGGTGTCGGAGTCGGTCACCGCGCGGGCGATCTTCTTGCGCACGAGGTCGGGGCCGTCGAGCAGCCGGATCACTCCGGCGGCGTCGAGGTGGGCTGACTTGCTCATCTTGCGGCTGGGGTCGGCCAGGTCCATCAGGCGCGCGCCGGCCGGGGGCACGGTCACCTCGGGGACGGTGAACACCGGGCCGTAGGTGAGGTTGAAGCGTTGCGCGACGTCGCGGGTCAGCTCGACGTGCTGACGCTGGTCGTCCCCGACCGGGACGTGGGTGGGCCGGTACAGCAGGATGTCGGCGGCCATCAGCACCGGGTAGGTGTACAGCGACGCACGGGTCATCGGGCGGTCCCGGCCCTTCTCCTTGAACTGGATCATCCGATTCAGCTCGCCGACGTACGTCGCGCACTCGAGCAGGTAGGCGAGCTCGCTGTGCGCCGGCACCCGGCTCTGCTGGAACAGCGTCGCGCGCCCGGGGTCGAGCCCGACGGCCAGCATGGTCGTCCGGAACTCCGCGGTGAGCTCGCGCAGGGTGCCGGGATCGTGGGTGGTCGTCATGGCATGCAGGTCGGAGACGCCGAAGAAGCAGGTGGCCCGGTCCTGCTGGGCGACCATCGGACGCAGCGCACCGAGGTAGTTGCCGAGGGTGAGCCGCCCGCTGGGGGTGAGCAGGCTGAGGTGGACGTCGTTCATGGAGATCTCCTGGAGGTGGTGTCGCCCCAGGAGAGGGAGCCCTGACATGCAGAACGGCCGCCCGCGGGGCGGCCGTGGTCAGTGCGTGCGCGCGCTGAAGGGTCCGCCTACGAGGCGGGCCACCAGAGATTCACGTTGCTGCGCATGGGAGTGAGTGTGGCACAGGCTGGTGTCGGGGTGCGGGGCGGTGGCTGGGTCGGCTTCTCACCTGGTCCGCGGAAAGCCGAGGTCCACCTCGATGTCGCGGGGTCGGGCCATCGCGAGGTGACCACCTTGCCGCGGGTGTAGAAGGTGATGCCCTCGGGGCCGTACATGTGGTTGTCGCCGAAGAGGGAGGCCTTCCAGCCACCGAAGGAGTAGTACGCGACCGGTACCGGGATCGGCACGTTGATGCCGACCATGCCGACCTCGACCTCGAACTGGAAGCGGCGGGCGGCGCCGCCGTCGCGTGTGAAGATCGCGGTCCCGTTGGCGTACTGGTTGGCGTTGACCAGGGCCAGCGCGTCGTCGTAGGTCTCGACCCGGACCACGCACAGCACGGGGCCGAAGATCTCGTCGGTGTAGACGGTCATCTCGGGGGTCACCTTGTCCAGCAAGGTGGTGCCGAGGAAGAAGCCGGTTCCGGGAAGGTCGGCGGAGCGACCGTCGACCACGACCGAGGCGCCCGACGCGGCACCCTGGTCGATGTAGGAGGCCACCTTGTCCCGGTGCTCGGCGGTGATGAGCGGACCCATGTCCGTGTCGGGCTGGGCACCGTCGCCGATCCGGAGCTTCGGAAGCCGGGCCGCGATCGCGTCGACCAGGGGGTCGGCGGCGTCGCCGACCGCGACCGCGACAGAGACCGCCATGCAGCGCTCACCGGCCGCGCCGTACGCCGCGGACACGGCGGCGTCCGCGGCCAGGTCGACGTCGGCGTCAGGGAGCACGACCATGTGGTTCTTGGCTCCACCGAGGGCCTGCACCCGCTTGCCGTGCGACGTGCCGGTCTCGTAGACGTAGCGCGCGATCGGCGTCGAGCCGACGAAGCTCACCGCGGCCACGTCGGGATGGGTGAGCAGCTCGTCGACGGCGAGCTTGTCGCCGTGCAGGACGGTGAAGACCCCGTCGGGCAGTCCGGCCTCCTTCCAGAGCTCGGCGAGCAGCATCGAGGCCGACGGGTCCTTCTCACTGGGCTTGAGCACGAACGCGTTGCCGCAGGCGATCGCGTTGGCGCACATCCACAGCGGCACCATCACCGGGAAGTTGAACGGGGTGATACCCGCGACGACGCCGAGCGGCTGCCGGATCGAGTAGACGTCGACACCGGTGGAGGCCTGCTCGGAGAAGCCTCCCTTGAGCAGGTGCGGCACGCCGGTGGCGAACTCGGCGTTCTCCAGGCCGCGGGCGACCTCGCCGGCGGCGTCGGCGAGCACCTTGCCGTGCTCGGCGGTGACGATCGCCGCGAGGTCGTCGGCGCGCGCGTGCACGAGCTCGCGGAAGGCGAAGAGCACCCCTGCACGCTGGGAGAGGGAGGAGGAGCGCCACTCCCTGGCGGCCTCGCTCGCCGCTGCCACCGCGGTGGCGACCTCCTCGACGGAGGCGAGCGGTGTCTGCGCGGTGACCTCGCCCGTCGCCGGGTTGTGCACGGGGGTGGTGCGACCGGACGTGCCCGGGACCCGGGCGCCGTCGATCCAGTGGTCGATCTGGGTGCTCATGGTGGAATCCTAGTGATGGACCCGCTGTTGGCAACTGAATCGGTTGTCGTCCCCGGCTCCCTCTCGCCCTGTGACCGTCGGCACGCGCGACCGGAGGGCCGAGTAGGGTCGCGTTCCATGAGCGGCGAGGCGTGCGTGGTGTTCGACCCGAGCCTCACCGACTACGACTTCGGTCCGACCCACCCGATGTCGCCGCTGCGTGTCGACCTGACCATGCGCCTCGCCGACGAGCTCGGTCTCCTCGGCGACGACCTGCCCACGGTGCCGGCGCCGATGGCCGGTGACGACCTGGTCCAGACCGTGCACTCGCCGGAGTTCGTGGCCGCCGTACGACGGATGAGCGCCGACCCGCACCGGGTGGAGTCCGACTTCGGGCTCGGATCCGAGGACAACCCGACGTTCGCCGGGATGCACGAAGCCTCGGCCCACGTCGTCGGGGCGACGGTCGAGGCGTGCCGACGGGTGTGGGAGGGCGACGCGATGCATGCCGCGAACGTCTCCGGAGGGCTGCACCACGCGCTGCCGGGCAGGGCCAGCGGCTTCTGCGTCTACAACGACATCGCGGTGGGCATCCGGTGGCTGCTCGACCAGGGCGCCGAGCGGGTCGTCTACGTCGACGTCGACGTGCACCACGGCGACGGCGTCGAGCAGATCTTCTACGACGACCCGCGGGTGCTCACGATCAGCCTGCACGAGACCGGGCAGATGCTGTTCCCGGGCACCGGGTTCCCCACCGACACCGGGGGGCCGGGCGCGGAGGGATCGGCCGCCAACCTCGCGCTGCCGCCTGGCACCGCCGATGCCGGCTGGCTGCGGGCCTTCCACGCCTTCGTGCCGCCGCTCGTGCGTGAGTTCAAGCCCGACGTGATGGTCACCCAGCACGGCTGCGACTCCCACATCGAGGACCCGCTCGCCCACCTGATGCTGACCGTCGACGGCCAGCGGGCCAGCTATCTGGCCCTGCACGACCTCGCCCACGAGGTGTGTGGAGGGAAGTGGGTGGCGACCGGCGGAGGTGGCTACGCCGTTGTCGACGTGGTCCCGCGCGCGTGGGCCCACCTGCTCGCGATCGTCGGTGGGCACCCTCTCGATCCGCAGACACCCACGCCCGACGGGTGGCGCGAGTACGTGCAGACCCTGCTCGGTCGTACGCCGCCGTACCGGATGACCGACGGCAGGACGCCTGCCTACCGCGACTGGTCGGAGGGCTACGACCCGTCGAGCTGGCTGGACCGGGCGATCAACGCCAGCCGGGATGCGGTGTTCCCGCTCAACGGTCTCGACCCGTCGCCGTAGCGCAGGGGAGCCGTGATGACCATCGTCCAGCCGACACGCGCCAGGTAAAAGTTAAAACTGGACAAAGGATCACCCCTTCCCCATTGGTCACACTAGGCTCTATTCTCACGAGAAGCACATACGCCTGGTCTCCGGCGGGGAAGCCGGAGGCGGAATGTGCTGCGAGAAAGCGGTGCATGATGGCTTCCAACCCTCCCTCCGGGGATATCTCCGAGGTGAAGTTCCTGACCGTCGCCGAAGTGGCGACGGTCATGCGCGTGTCGAAGATGACGGTCTACCGTCTCGTCCACTCCGGAGAGCTGCCCGCGGTGCGGGTCGGACGCTCGTTCCGCGTTCCCGAGGACGCGGTCAACGAGTACCTCCGCAAGAGCTTCTTCCAGACCGGCTGACGCCGGAGCTCTCGGGCTCGGCACACCACGAAGAGCCGCCCTCGCCTTCCGGCGGGGGCGGCTCTTTCGTGGGTGCGTGCTCGGGGGGTGGACCGGCCGTGGGTGGTCGCGCTCAGAACTTGGTGAAGTTCGCGGCGGTGACCCAGGAGCCGGAGGAGTCGACGAAGGCGCCGACGCCGATCCGCTTGGCGTGCTTGCTGAGAAGCACGTGGCGGTGAGCGGGCGAGTGCATCCACATCGAGACCAGGCGGTGCGGGCTGATCGCGCCCTTGCCGAGGGTCTCGCCGGCGTAGTACGCACGGCAGGTGGTCAAGATGTTGCCCATGCTCTGGTGGTAGAAGGCATTGCTGGTGGCCAGCTTGTTGGCCCACCGCTCCGCAGTGCCGTCGGTGCACGACTCGATGCTGAGTCGGCTCAGGCCACGCTTGGCGCGTTGCTTGTTGATGAAGAGCTGCACCTTCTGCTCGTAGCGCTCGCTGCTCATGGACATGACGCGGCTGGAGGCGCCGGCGGCTGCCTGGGCCGGGGCGGCGACGGCAGAAAGGCCGAGGACCGCGACAAGGGCCACTGCTGCGGCCATCACTGAGTGGACAAGGGGCCGCGCGGGCATGCTCGAAGAGTTCATGTCTAAGACCCCTCCCAAGGCCTCAAACAGTGACCGCCCGGCTCAATCCCAGAACCGTTGAGGCAGCCACCAAATAGTCGTTGACATCCGTGTCGCCAGGTCCCGCACGGGGGCGGTGAACAGGAGCTGACAAGAGAAGTGTCGGAGGCAGGGGTCCGTGACTTGAGGCCGTGTGCGACTTTTCTCCGGTACCGGGACCGCCGACAGGGTCCGCCTTCGTGGAAGAGCAGGTAGCCGGTTAGGCTGGTCCTTCCGTGCCGAGCGGGCTTCCTGCCGTCGGCGCCCGTCCATCTCGCTCAAGCAAAGGTCCACCGTGGGTTCCGTCATCAAGAAGCGCCGCAAGCGCATGGCCAAGAAGAAGCACCGCAAGCTGTTGAAGAAGACGCGCATCCAGCGTCGCCGCCAGGGCAAGTAGCCCCAACGGCCGAGGTCGATGATGGGGCGCGTCGTACTCGTCACCGGGGTCTCCACAGACCTCGGGGGTCGGGTCGCGCGCCACCTCGCCGCCGATTCCGCCGTCGAGCGGGTCATCGGGGTCGACGTGGTCCCGCCGGCCCGGGACCTCGGTCCGGTGAGCTTCGTCCGGGCCGACATCCGCAACCCTGTGATCGCCAAGGTGATCGCGGGTCAGGAGGTCGACACCGTCGTCCATCTGAGCGTGCGACCCAGTGGTGGGTCCGGCGCGCGCTCGGCGGCCAAGGAGCACAACGTCATCGGGACGATGCAGCTCCTCGCGGCCTGCCAGAAGGCCCCCGGGCTCGAACGCCTGGTCGTGCGCTCCTCGGCCGCGGTCTACGGATCTTCGAGCCGCGACCCGGCAATGTTCACCGAGGACATGGCCGCCAAGCGTCTACCCCGCTCGGGGTTCGCCAAGGACGTGCTGGAGGTGGAGGGGTACGTCCGCGGCTTCGCCCGGCGGCGTCCCGACGTCGCGGTCACCATGCTGCGCCCGGCCAACCTCGTCGGTCGCGCTGAGCGGTCCCCGTTCCTCGAGCACCTGCTGCTGCCGGTGGTGCCGACGCCGCTCGGGTTCGACGCCCGCTTCCAGGTCCTCCACGAGGACGACCTGATCGCGGCGGTCGCGCACGCCACGCTCGACGGCGCCCACGGCACCTTCAACGTCGCCGGACCGGGCGTGCTGGTCCTGTCCCAGGCCCTTCGGCGCCTGGGGCGCGCGCGGATCTCGATCCCGGCAGTCGCGCTGAACAACCTCGGTGGTCCGCTGCGCCGAGCCGGAGTGCCTGCTCCGTCGCGGGAGCTCATCGGCTTCCTGATGTTCGGCCGCGCGCTGGACACCAGGCGGATGACCCACGTGCTCGGCTTCGAGCCGCGCTTCACCACCGAGGCAGCGCTGGTCGACGTCGCCGCCGCGCGAACGCCTGGTGCGGCTCGCACCACGACGCCGGCCGCGACGCCCCCGTCCGCGCCGGTGCCTGCAGGTGGCCTGCATGGCTGACGCAGAGGTCATCCCCCTCGGAACCCGTGGCCGTCCCGGACGAGGCACGGGCAGCAGCAAACCGTCCTCGGCCGCCCGAGGCCTGGCCGGCTCCGCTGCCCGCAGGCCCGCGGTCACCCCGCCCCGCCAGCGGTCGCCACGACCTGCTCCTGACCCGGCTTCCCCGTCCGAGCCGCCGGCGGCCGATGTCGACGGTGAGACGGCCCCGATGACCTCGCCCAGCCGGCCCGAGCCCCAGCCCGGGGTGTCGGCCGAGGCTCCCGCCCCGGGCGCAGCCCGCACCGAGGAGCGTGACCCGACTGCCGGCATCCCCGTCGGCGACTGGCTGGCCGCCTTCACCTCCGCAGCGAAGGAGGTCTTCGGTGAGCGCTGGGAGCAGCGTCTGGCCGAGGCCCTCGCCTTCTTGCGTCGCCGGGTCAGCGGTGACTACACCGTCGACCCCTACGGGTTCGACGCCGAGATCGCCGAACGCTTCTTCCTGGCCGCGCTGCGGCCCATCGCGCAGAAGTGGTTCCGGGTCGAGGTCCGCGGCATCGAGAACATCCCTTCCGAGGGCGGGGCGCTCGTCGTCTCCAACCACTCCGGCACCGTCCCCATGGACGGCCTGATGACGATGGTCTCCGTCTACGACCACGCAGACCGACACCTGCGTCCGTTGGGGGCCGACCTCGTCTTCGGCTTGCCGGTCGTCGGAGAGATCGCCCGCAAGGCCGGCGCCACCTTGGCCTGCAACGAGGATGCCGAGCGGATGCTGTGCGGGGGCGAGCTGGTGGGGGTCTGGCCCGAGGGCTTCAAGGGCATCGGCAAGCCCTACTCCGAGCGCTACCGCCTGCAGCGCTTCGGTCGGGGCGGCTTCGTCTCGGCCGCGATGCGCACCGGCGTACCGATCGTGCCCTGCTCGGTCGTGGGGGCCGAGGAGATCTATCCCCTGGTCGGCAACGTGCCCTCCCTCGCCCGGCTGCTCGGGGTTCCCTACATCCCGGTGACGCCCTTCTTCCCGCTGCTGGGCCCGCTGGGACTGGTGCCGCTGCCGTCGAAGTGGCTCATCGAGTTCGGAGAGCCGATCCGCACCGACTCCTACGACGAGGGCGCCGCCGACGACCCGATGCTGGTGTTCAACGTGACCGACCAGGTCCGCGAGACCATCCAGCAGACCCTCTACAGCCTGCTGATGCAGCGACGATCGGTCTTCCACTGACCGCCCGATCGGGCCACGTGCGGCTGGCCCGGTGGGGTCATCCGGGCGTCCAGTAGGTCGACTTCGCGTTTTCCACAGGTAGTTGCCGGCCGCGCCGATACGCTTAATGTCGGAAATGTCTGCGTTGGTGACGGGAGGCGCGGTGGACAACGCGTTGTCGGTGCGGGTGCGCGCCGCGCTCACCGTCGCGGTCACCCTGCTCATCGTGCTCGCGGAGTTCTGGTTCCTCTCGGCCGTCTACCACCTCGGTGACGACACCGAGGCCCAGCGGCTGGCCCGGACCGAGCTGTCTGCGACGTTGGCCACCTGGGAGCCGGGATCCGACCCCGGCCCGATCCTGGACGCCGTCGCCGGGCTCGACGAGATCGACGCAACCTGGGCCGGGCAGACGAGGGGTGCCGCCGCAGCATGGTCCGCGGATCCGTCCGTCGCCAACTTCGAGGCGCTGCGGGAGGCGGACGATGACGCCGGGCGGGCTCTTGCCGACCAGCGCGCACGCGACGACCTGACGGCCGGACTGATCCACGCGACCCTGCTCGTGCTGGTCTCGATCGGCTGGTTCTTCTGGTTCCGCAAGCTGGTGCGTCGGCATCGCGACCTCCAGCACCGGCTGACCGAGCGCGAGGTCATCGACACCGGTGAACGCCGCCTGATGGCGCTGGTCCACAACAGCACCGACCTGGTCGCCGTCCTGGAACCCGACGGCACCACCTCGTTCGTCAGCCCGTCCGCCTGGACCGTGCTCGGCTACGACCCGGGTGAGCTCACGATCGTCGACCTCACCGGGCTGGTGCATCCCGACGACGTACCGACCTTCGTGCGGAGCCTGGCCTGCGGGGACGGCGAGCACATGGTGATGGTGGCGATGCAGCACCAGGACGGTCGTCTGGTGACGCTCGAGGGCACCGTGAACAACCTGCTCGCCGACGACGCCGTCCGCGGACTGGTGCTGACCCTGCGCGACGTGACCGAACGGCAGCAAGCTCGAGCATCAGCTCACCCACCAGGCCTTCCACGACTCGCTGACAGATCTCGCCAACCGGCAGCTGTTCGGTGACCGGTTGACCCACGCCCTCCGGAAGCGCGCGATGACGCCCGACCCGCTGGTCGTGCTGTTCCTGGACCTCGACGACTTCAAGAACGTCAACGACAGCCTCGGCCACCACGTGGGCGACCAGCTCCTGGTGGCCGCCGGCGAGCGGATCCGTCGGGCGGTGCGCGAGGGTGACACCGCCGCCCGACTCGGCGGTGACGAGTTCGCCGTGCTGATGGAGGCCTCGGACCTGACGACCGCGCTCGAGGTGGCCGAGCGGTTGATCGCCTCGCTGGCCGAACCGGTCGAGGTGGGTGGGGCCCAGCACACCGTGCGGGCCAGCGTCGGTATCGCGGAGGCGGCTTCCCGGGCAGGATGACCAGCCAAGAGGTGCTGCGCAACGCGGACGTGGCCATGTACTGGGCCAAGGAGCGCGGCAAGGGCACCGTTGCGGTGTACGACGCCAGCCTGCACGACGAGGCGCTGGAGCGGCTCGCGCTGCGTAGCGAGCTGCAGCAGGGCGATCCGCGAGGACCAGCTCGTGCTCCACTACCAGCCGGTCGTGGACCTCGACTCCGGCTCCGTGCGTGGTTTCGAGGCGCTCGTGCGCTGGCAGCACCCCGACCGCGGTCTGTTGCCGCCCGCGCGAGTTCATCGGGGTCGCCGAGCAGAGCGGCCTGATCGTGCCGATCGGCGCCTGGGTGCTGCGTGAGGCCTGCCGGGTCGCCGGTGCTCGCATGCAGGGTCCGCGACCGCGACCCCAGCATGTCGGTCAACGTCGCCGCCCAGCAGCTGGCCAGGTCCGACTTCGTCGAGGAGGTCGCCGCAGCCGCTGCCGGCGAGCGGGCTGCGCGCGGACCGGTTGGTCCTCGAGATCACCGAGAGCGTCGCTGCTCGACGACGTCGAGGCGGTCATCTGCACCCTCGACCGGCTGCGCGAGACCGGTGTCCGGATCGCGATCGACGACTTCGGCACCGGCTACAGCTCGCTGTCCTACCTGTCGCGGACTGCCGGTCGACGTGCTCAAGATCGACAAGTCCTTCGTCGACCACGTCGGTGGCTCGGCGCCCGAGACGTCCGTCGTGCGAGGCGATCGTGGCGATGAGCCAGCAGCCTGAGGCTGGTCGACCGTCGCCGAGGGCGTCGAGCACGCACGAGCAGGCCCACCTGGCTCGCGGCAACGCAACTGCACCTCGGGCAGGGCTACCTGTGGTCACGGCCGGTCGCGCTGGAGCACGCGCTCGCGATGCTCGGCGCCGTCACCGCCTTGTCAGCATCCTCGCCGGACCCCAGCAAGGCGCACGGGACCCCGCTCGCGGGCTGACGTGGCGGCACGCTCCGTCAGGGCAGCAGTCCGGGGCCGCCGGAGCCGGTGAGCGGATCGGTCAAAGGATCGGTGAGCGGGTCGGTGGGAAGGTCCGGGACCGGGTCGGGCAGCACCGTCTCGACCAGACCGCTGAGTCCGTCGGTGATGTCGCCCACGGCGCCGCCGACGCCCTCCTCGACCTCCTCGAGCGGCCCGGTCACGGTGCCGCCACCAGGGGCGTCCCTGACCGGCAGCTCAGGTCGGGGGGCCGACGGCGCCTTGGGGACGTCGACGCCCGGGCGGATGCCGTCACCGGTCCCACCGCCCCCCGGGCCGCCGCCCGAGCCGCCCTGACCGTCGGCAGCGCCGGACCCGGAACGGCCGCTGCGAGAGGCCAAGGACTTGGGCACGACGAAGGGGTGGCTGTTGTCCAGGCCGGCCACGTCGACCTCGGTCAGCGCCCGGTCGGCCTCGGCAGCGGCCAGCAGCAGCCCGGGCAGCTCGAGGGTCGGCAGACCAGCAGCACAGGTGGTGCACTGGTCGGAGGCCGCGACGTCGATGTCGCGCACGGCCGCCGCGGCGTCGGAGAGGGCCTGGCGGGTCGACCTCGGCGCCGCCTCGGCGATGTCCTGCAGGTCGGTGACCGAGTCAGAGGTGAAGACCCGGAGGTCCTCGATCGGGCAGCGTCGCGCGTCTCGACGAACGCACCGAGCAGCAGGTCGGCGCCCTCCTCTGCCTGGCTCACGAAGTCGTCGAGCGCTGCCGGCACCCGGCTCGTGCTGGTGAGGCGGTCGTCGGCGAGCAGGGCCTGCACCTCGACGAGGCGACCGTCGGCCTGGTGGAGAAGGTCGCGGCCGCGGCCGGCCGGGCTCAGCGGACAGTCCCGCCTCGGCGCGCTCGATCCCGCGCTTGACGGAGTAGAGGGGGTCCCCGGGCAGGGCGCCCTGGGCGGCGGCCGCCATGCCGGCACCGCCGCCGACGACGATGAGGACCGAGGCTGCCGCGACCAGCCGGCGCTCACGCCGTGCGCCGGTGCGGGGTGCGAGCACGAGCGGGGCGCCGGGCACGAGCACCCGGTCGGCCTCGGTCATGAGGCGGGAGCGGAGGTCGGCCGCGAAGTCGGGGCGGGGGGTGGCGGCCGGGGTGGAGGCGACCAGGGCGGTCACCGACCCGGCCAGCTCGACGAGCGTCCGCAGCTCGGCGTCGACGTCCCCGCGGGGGTCGTCGAGCGCGGCGGCGAGCTCGTTGGCCCGTCGTCGCTCGCTGAACAGGGTGGTCATCGGTGCTGTCCCCTCTGGGTGGCGTCGCCTCTCACACACCACAACGACGTGGAGGCGCAGGAGGTTACGGCCAGGAGCATCGTGTGACGCAGCGCTCGGCAGACCCTCTCCCGGGGGTTCACCGGAGACCCTCGGGCAGCAGCTTGGCGAGGTTGCGGACCCCGCGCAGCTGGAGCTGCTTGATCGCTCCGTCGCTGCGTCCGAGCACCTTGGCGGTCTCGGAGATGGACAGGCCCTGGAGGAAGCGCATGATCAGGCACTCCTGCTGCTCGGTGGGCAGCTCGGTGAGGGCACTGAGCAGGGCCTCGTTGGTGATCGAGGCCAGGACGGCGTTCTCGGGACCCTCGGTGGGGGCGTCGTGCGCCCCCATGTCCTCGGTCGCCGTCTCGAGCCGGGTGCGCCCGGCCTTGAAGTGGTCGGCGGTCAGGTTGCGGGCGATCGTCATCAACCACGCGCCGAAGTCCTTGCCCTGCCACCGGAACGACCCCATGCTGCGCAGCGCCCGGAAGAAGGTCTCACTCGTCAGGTCCTCCGCCAGCGCGACCGAGCCGACCCGGTAGTAGAGGAAGCGGTAGACCGAGCGGTGGTAGTGGTCGAAGAGCTGCCCGAAAGCCTCCGAGTCGCCGGCGCGCGCGAGCTCGACGAGAGCGATGATCCGGCTCGCCTCGGCCTCGTCCTCCTCCGAGGAGACCGGCGGTCCGTCGTCACCGCCCGGGCCGCCTGGCCCGGCAGGGGAGCCCGATGGATGCAGGCCGACGGTCTCACTGTGCAGCCAGTCGGTCCGCATGCGGGCGGGTCCCGCGGGACCGGCGACGGCGAGCACGGGTGCGGGGGCGAGGGCGTGCCAGACCGCGCAGCGAAGGGCCTCGAGGCCCCGCTGGAGCTGCGGGTCACGCATCTGCACGACGAACTCCCTCCCAGTCGTCACCACGACCAGGCCTCCCGTGCCCCTCAGGACATCCTGCCAGCGTAGGTACTGCCTGGCCGTTTGTGAACCGGTGAGTAACTACGAGTTGCAGGATGCACCGTGTGTGTCGCGTCACAGGCATTGTGCCAACCGGCGGAGCAGTCCAAACCCGGCAGCGGACGAGCGCCTCAGCGCACCCGGCGGCGGATCGCGACCGCGGCGGCCGCACTCCCGCTCGCGGCGCCGGCAAGGCCGGCGACGAGCAGCCCGGCCCGGGCGGCCTTCCGTCCGGTGCGGTAGTCGCGCACCCGCCATCCGCGGGCCTTCGCGTGCTCACGGAGACGGGAGTCGGGGTTGATCGCGCAGGGGTCGCCGACCAGGCTCAGCATCGGCAGGTCGTTGAAGGAGTCCGAGTACGCCGAGCACCTGGTCAGGTCGAGGCCCTCGCGCTCGGCGATCGCCCTGATCGCCTCGCCCTTGGCCGGCCCGTGCAACATGTCACCGACCAGGCGACCGGTGTAGACGCCGTCCTCGTGCTCGGACACGGTGCCGAGGGCGCCGGTGAGCCCGAGACGACGGGCGATGATCGTCGCGATCTCGACGGGAGCGGCGGTCACGAGCCAGACGCGCTGCCCCTGGTCGAGGTGGAGCTGGGCGAGCGCGCGGGTGCCTGGCCAGATCCGGTGCGCCATCGCCTCGTCGAAGATCTCCTCGCCGAGCGACTCCAGCTCGGCGACGGAGTGGCCCTTGATGAAGGCCAGCGCGGACGCCCGGGCCTCCGCGACGTGCTCGGGGTCCTCGACGCCGACCAGGCGGAAGTAGGCCTGCTTCCAGGCCGCCCCGGCGATGTCGCGGGTGGTGAAGAACTTGCGGCGGTGCAACCCGCGGGCGAGGTGGAAGATCGAGGCGCCCTGCATGACGGTGTTGTCGACGTCGAAGAAGGCGGCGGCCGTCTCGTCGGCCGGCGTGGCCAAGGACATCTCGACCTCCGCGGCTGCCGCGGAAGCCTCCCCTGCGAGGACCGAGCGGCTGCGCAGGTCGACGGGGCGGTCCTGCCTGGACCGTCGTCTCCCCCGACCGCGTTCGGCGCTCATGGGCTCAACATAGTCGCCCCGATCACGAGTGCGGCCATGTGCCAGACTCGCCGCGTGAGCGCCCATCTCCCGGACCTCCTTCGTCGTGCTGCCACCCAGTCACCTGACCGGCTCGCGCTGGTCGACGTGGCCGGACGGCGGATGACCTGGGCCGAGCTGGACGCCGAGGTCGATGCCGTGGCCCACGGGCTCAACGCCCGCGGCCTCGTCGCCGGCTACCGGGTGGTCGTGGCCCTCGGCAACCGCCTGGAGTTCGTCACGACCTACCTCGGCATCCTGCGGGCGCGGCTGGTGGCCGTGCCGGTCAACCCGCGCTCGGCGACCGGTGAGCTGGTCCGGATGATCGCCGACTCCGGGGCGCGCCTCGTGGTCGCGGACGCCGTCACCGCGGTCGGGGTCCGCCAGGCTGTCGCCGGGCTCGAGGACGCGCTGATCGGCGCAGACGACGAGCTGCGCGGTCGCACCGTCATCCCCCGGGTGGTCGTGGTGGACGCCCCGGCCCTCGCTGGCGAGATGGCCTACGCCGACCTGCTCACCACTCCCGAGGTGCACCTGCCGATGGCCGGTGACGCCGACGCGCTCGCCGTCCTCCTCTACACCAGCGGTACGTCGGGGCGTCCTCGCGCGGCGATGCTGACCCACCGGGCCCTGATGGCCAACGTCGAGCAGGCGGCCACGGTCGAGCCGCCGATGATCCACGGCGACGACGTCGTCCTCGGTGTGCTGCCGCTCTTCCACGTCTACGGTCTCAACGCCGTGCTCGGCCAGGTCCTGAACCAGGGTTGTCGCCTGGTCGTCGTCGACGGCTTCGACGTGGAGGAGTCACTCGCGATCATCGAGGACGAGGCGGTCTCGGTGGTCCCGGTGGCGCCGCCGGTGTTCACCGCCTGGCTGCAGGTGCCGGACCTGCCCGACCGGCTCAGCGCCGTACGCCTGGTGCTCTCGGGCTCCGCACCACTCGCGCCCGAGGTGGTCGCCGCGTTCAGCGAGCGCACCGGCATCCCCGTGCACCAGGGCTACGGCCTCACCGAGGCGGCCCCGGTCGTGACCTCGACCCTGCGCAGCGGCGCGCCGAAGCCGGGGTCGGTCGGGGCGGCGCTGCCGGGCATCGAGATCCGGCTCGTCGACGACGCAGGTCAGCCGCCGGACGGTGCGGACCCCGGCGAGATCCTGGTGCGTGGCGCCAATCTCTTCCGGGGCTACTGGCCCGACGGCAGCGACGGCCCCGACGCCGAGGGCTGGTACCCGACCGGCGACGTCGGCTTCCTCGACGCCGACGGCGACCTGTTCCTCGTCGACCGGCTCAAGGAGCTGGTCATCGTCTCCGGGTTCAACGTCTACCCGGTCGAGGTCGAGGAGGTCATCACCGAGCTCGACGACGTGGCCGAGGTCGCCGTGATCGGCGCCGAGGACCCGACGACGGGTGAGGCCGTGGTCGCCTACGTGCGGCCTGTGGCGGGGTCGACGCGGTCGCGCGAGGATCTGGTCGCGCTGGTCCTCGAGCACTGCGCCACCCGGCTGGCCCGCTTCAAGCAGCCGCGCACGGTCATCGTGGTCGAGGAGCTCCCCCACACGGTCACCGGCAAGGTCGCCAAGGGACGGCTGCGGGCGGCGCAGCGACGACAGGATCTCGGGCTGCTCGGATGAGCGGCCGGGTGCTGCTCTACTCCAAGCCCGGTTGCCACCTGTGCGACGAGGCCCGGACCGTGATCCAGGCTGTCTGTGCCGAGCTGGGCGAGAGCTTTGCCGAGGTGGACATCACCACCTCGCCGGAGCTGATGGGACGCTACCGCGAGGAGATCCCGGTGACCCTGGTCGACGGTGTCCAGCACGACTACTGGCGCGTCGACGCCGGCAGGCTGCGCAGGGCTCTCACCTCCTAGGGTCGGCCAGGCCGGTCCGGACCCCTCCGCCGGCGGCCCTTACCACAGTCCGGAGCGGTCATTTCGCGTGGGGTGGGTCACAGCCGGCTCCCCTTGCCGGCGCTCGGTTTGTTCCCACGTTCACAAACTCCTACAGTGAGCCTCGTTGCCGCCTGCGTGGCCCGGGGAACCGGGGATCGCGCGAGCGCTGCGGCAGCGCGCAGTCGACCGGCAGGAGGAGCCAGGTGACCTCACGCGGCAAACGGTTCGGAGACCCGCACGACGCGGCGTCCCGACCCGTCGCTGCCAAGGCCCCGGCCGGTCCCGGACGGAGTCCCGAGCGGGGCATCCCCGAAGCCACCGTCGCCCGGCTCCCCGTCTATCTGCGCGCCCTGGTGACCCTGGCCGAGCGGGGGATCGCGACCTGCTCCAGCGAGGAGCTCGCCTCGGCGGCCGGCGTCAACAGCGCCAAGCTGCGCAAGGACCTGTCCTACCTCGGCTCCTACGGCACCCGCGGAGTCGGTTACGACGTGGAGTACCTGCGCTACCAGATCGCCCGTGAGATCGGGCTGACCCAGGACTGGCCCGTCGTGATCGTCGGGATCGGCAACCTCGGGCACGCGCTGGCCAACTACAGCGGCTTCAGCTCGCGAGGCTTCCGGATCGCTGCGCTCCTCGACGCCGACGCCGCCCGCCAGGGCGAGCTCGTCGGAGACCAGTCGATCGGGGCGTTCGACGAGATCGAGGACCTCGTCGCCGAGCACGCCATCGCCATCGGGGTGATCGCCACCCCGGCCCCGGCCGCCCAGGCGGTCTGCGACCGGCTGGTGGCGGCGGGGATCACCAGCATCCTCAACTTCGCGCCCACCGTCCTCGCCGTGCCCGAGGGTGTGGACGTCCGCAAGGTCGACCTCTCCATCGAGCTGCAGATCCTGGCCTACCACGAACAACGCAAGGCCGGGCTTCTCGACCGTCGCGATGCGGCCGAGGCCCTCGACGACCTCGCCGCAGGTCTCCCGCCCGAGGCGGTGAGCTCATGAGCGTCCTGGTCGTGGGTGTCTCCCACAGGACTGCGCCGGTCTCGGTGCTCGAGCGGCTTGCCCTCGACCCGGCGGGTGTCGACAAGCTGGTGCACTCGGTGTCGTCGTCGGAGCACGTCACCGAGGTGACCGTGCTCAGCACCTGCAACCGCATCGAGATCTACGCCGAGGTCGACCGCTTCCACGGCAGCGTCGAGGCGGTGTCGCGGATGATGTGCGACCTCACCGACGACCGGCCCGAGGAGGTCGTCCCGCACCTCTACGTGCACTACGACGACGGGGCGGTCGCGCACCTCTTCCAGGTTGCCTCGGGCCTCGACTCCATGGTCGTGGGTGAGAGCCAGATCCTCGGCCAGACGCGCGCGGCGCTGCGGGTCGGCCAGGAGCTCGGCACCATCGGCCCGGCCCTGAACACCTTGTTCCAGCAGGCTCTTCGCGTCGGCAAGCGGGTGCATGCCGAGACCGACATCGACCGCGCTGCGCCGTCGCTGGTGGCGGTCGCGCTCGACCGGGCCGCAGCCCACGTCGGAGGCCTCGAGGGTCGTCGTGTCGTCGTGGTCGGGGCCGGCGCCATGGCCGGCCTGTCGATGGCGACGGTGCGCCGACGCGGCGCCGCCGACGTCGTCGTCTCCAGCCGGACCCAGTCCAACGCCGTACGCCTCGCTGAGCAGCACTCCGGACGGGCGGTGCCGCTCGCCGACCTCGAGGCTGAGATCGGTGCGGCCGACGTGCTGGTCTCGTGCACCGGGGCGACCGGCCTGGTGCTGCCGCTGGCCACCATGGCGGCGTCCCGCGCCCGCTCCGAGAATCCGTTGTCGGTGATCGACCTGGCGCTGCCCCACGACGTCGACCCCGCGGTGCGCGACCTGCCGGGTGTCGACCTGGTCGACCTGGCCAGGCTCGCCGACGAGCTGCACCGGGGCGAGATCGCCGCCGACGTCGAAGCGGTCCGCAACGTGGTCGGACAGGAGGTTGCGGCCTTCCTCACCGCACGCCGGTCCTCGGCGGTGACCCCGACGGTGGTGGCGCTGCGGACGATGGCCACCGGCGTCGTCGAGGCGGAGATGGCCCGACTGGCCAGCAGGCTTCCCGGCCTCGACCCGGCGGTCCGGACCGAGGTGGAGCACGCCGTACGGCGGGTCGCCGACAAGCTCCTGCACCAGCCGACCGTTCGGGTCAAGGAGCTGGCCAACGAGGGCGGTGCCGTCTCCTACGCCGCCGCCCTCGCCGAGCTCTTCTCCCTCGACCCTGACGCGGTCGAGGCCGTGACCCGGGCGGAGGGCCTCTCGTGAACACCCCGATCCGCATCGGCACCCGCGCCTCGTTGCTGGCCCGCACCCAGTCGAGCCGGGTCGCCGACGACCTCGCTGCCGCCCTTGGGCGTGAGGTGGTGCTGGTCGAGGTGACCACCCAGGGCGACGTGTCGGACGCCCCCCTGGCCAGCTTCGGTGGCGTCGGTGTCTTCGTGACCGCCCTGCGGCAGGCTCTGCTGCGTGGCGAGGTCGACGTCGCCGTGCACTCCTTGAAGGATCTTCCCACCGCGGCGCACGACGACCTGACGCTCGCGGCGGTGCCGACGCGGGAGGACCCACGCGACGCGATCGTCGCCCGCGACGGCCTGACCCTCGGTGAGCTGCCGACCGGCGCTCGCGTGGGCACCGGCTCGCCGAGGCGGGCCTCGCAGCTGCACGCGCTCGGTCTCGGTTTCGTCGTGGACGGGATCCGTGGCAACGTGGACACCCGGATCGGTGCGGTGGCCGCCGGTGAGTTCGACGCAGTCGTGCTCGCTCGTGCGGGGATCGCCCGGCTCGGCCGGCTCGACGAGGTGACCGAGGTGCTCGACCCGCTGCAGATGCTTCCCGCCCCCGGGCAGGGCGCGTTGGCGGTGGAGTGCCGTGCGGTGGACCTCGAGCTGGTCGCGGAGATCCGGGCGGCACTCGACGACCCGCACACGCGGGCCGCCGTGACCGCCGAGCGCACGGTGCTGGCCGACCTGGAGGCAGGTTGTTCGGCGCCGGTCGGAGCCCTGGCCGAGGTGGCCGAGGGCGACGACGGTGACGAGCTGTGGATCCGTGCGGTGGCGTTGTCGCCGGACGGTGGACTGTCGGTGCGGCGCTCGGCGACCGGGACCCCCCGGGACGCGGCCGACGTGGGCCACCGACTGGCAAAAGAGATGTTGGCCGACGGGGCAGCCGCCCTCATCGAGGAGCAGATGTCATGACGGCGAAGAAGGCGGGCGCGCGCACCAGCGCGCCCCTCAACCAGAAGAGCAAGAAGGCGACTGTGAGCAAGACGGTGACGAAGACGTCCAAGACCGCCAACTCGAAGGCGACCAACGGGGCCGCTCCCGACGCGAAGCCGTCGGCAGTGTGTGGCTTCGTGTCGTTCGTCGGCAGCGGTCCCGGCGAGCCCGAGCTGCTGACCGTGCGCGCCGTCGACCTGCTCCGGCAGGCCGAGGTCGTCGTCACCGAGGCTCCCGGGCACGCCGCCCTGGTCGCCCAGCTCGCCCCCGGGGCCGAGGTGGTCGACGGCGGCTTCGGCACCGACGGACAGCCCCTGACCCACGCGGGTCGGGCCAAGGTCGTGGTCAAGCAGGCCAAGAGCGGCCGTCGTGTCGTCCGGCTGATGGCCGGCGACCCGTTCGTCTACGCGTCCGGTCCCGAGGAGGCGCAGGCCTGCGTCAAGGCCGGGGTCGCTTTCGAGATCGTCCCCGGGGTCAGCTCGGTCACCGCGGTCCCGGCGTACGCCGGCGTCCCGCTGACCGACAAGAAGCACCGCGAGATCGCGGTGGTGAACTGCTCCGAGGCCAAGATCGACTGGGCCGCCTACGCCGACGACCGGACCCTGGTGCTGCTCTCGGCCGTGGGTGCGATCGGTGAGGTCTCCAAGGCCCTGATCGCGGCGGGCCGCGCACCGGGCACCCCGGTGGCGATGACCCGCGTCGGCACGACCACCGAGCAGGAGACCGTGGTCTCCACCCTGGAGCGGATCGCCGCGGACGCGCGCGCAGCCCGGATGACGCCGCCGGCGGTGACGGTCGTCGGAGACGTGGTCGACCTGCGCACCACCCTGTCGTGGTTCGAGACCAAGCCGCTGTTCGGCTGGCGGGTGCTGGTGCCGCGCACCAAGGAGCAGGCCGGCACGTTGTCGGCCCGCCTGCGTGGCTTCGGCGCGGTGCCCGAGGAGGTGCCGACCATCTCGGTCGAGCCGCCGCGCAACCCCCAGCAGATGGACAAGGCGATCCGTGGCCTGGTCGAGGGCCGCTACGAGTGGATCGCGTTCACCTCGGTCAACGCGGTGCGCGCCGTCCGGGAGAAGTTCGACGAGTACGGCCTCGACGCCCGGGCCTTCTCCGGGCTCAAGCTGGCCGCCGTCGGCGACAAGACCGCGGCCGCGATCGAGGCCTGGGGCCTGCGTGCGGACCTGGTGCCCACCGGTGAGCAGTCGGCGCGCGGCCTCCTCGAGGACTGGCCGCCCTTCGACGACGTGCTCGACCCGATCAACCGGGTGTTCCTGCCCCGGGCCGACATCGCCACCGAGACCCTGGTCGCGGGCCTGCACGACCTCGGCTGGGAGGTCGACGACGTCACCGCCTACCGCACCGTGCGGGCCACCCCGCCCCCGGCGCCGACCCGTGAGGCGATCAAGACCGGCAAGTTCGACGCGGTCGTGTTCACGTCCTCCTCGACGGTGCGCAACCTCGTCGGCATCGCCGGCAAGCCGCACGCCTCGACGATCATCGCCGTGATCGGGCCCGCGACTGCCAAGACCGCCGAGGAGCACGGCCTGCGGGTCGACGTGCTCGCGTCGGAGCCGTCGGTCGAGGTGCTCGCCGACGCTCTCGGCGACTTCGGCGCCGCCCGCCGGGCCGCCTTCGTGGAGGCCGGGCAGCCGGTCACCAAGCCCTCCGAGCGTCGTCCGTCGGCTCGTCGCAAGGCCACCTGAGGCCGCACGATGACCAGCGGCTTCCCCGAGATCCGACCGCGTCGGCTGCGCCGGACCGCGGCGCTGCGTGAGCTGGTTGCCGAGACCTCGCTCGCTCCTCGTCAGCTGGTGCTGCCGGTCTTCGTCCGCGAGGGCATCACCGAGCCGGTGCCGATCTCGACCATGCCGGGCGTCGTTCAGCACTCGCGGGACACGCTGCGCAAGGCCGCGGCGGAGGCCGCCGACCTCGGGCTCGGCGGCATCATGCTGTTCGGCGTCCCCGAGAGCAAGGACGCCCGCGGCAGCGGCGCCCTGGATCCCGACGGGATCCTCAACGTCTCGATCGCCGACGTCGTCGCCGAGGTGGGTGACGCGCTCCCGGTGATGGCCGACCTGTGCCTCGACGAGTTCACCGATCACGGGCACTGCGGCGTGCTCGGTGCCGACGGGTCTGTCGACAACGACGCCACCCTGGAGGTGTACGCCGAGATGGCGCTCGCCCAGGCAGCCGCTGGCGTCGACCTGGTCGGCCCCAGCGGGATGATGGACGGTCAGGTCGCCGCGATCCGGGGCGCCCTCGACGGTGCCGGCCACACCGACGTCGCGATCCTGGCCTACTCGGCGAAGTACGCCTCGGCCTTCTACGGCCCCTTCCGCGAGGCCGTCGACTCCTCGCTGCAAGGTGACCGGCGCAGCTATCAGCAGGACGGCCGCAACGTCATCGAGGGCGTGCGTGAGGCGCTGCTGGACGTCGCCGAAGGTGCCGACCTGGTGATGGTGAAGCCGGCGCTGGCCTACCTCGACGTGGTGCGTGCGGTGCGCGAGGCCGTCGACGTCCCGGTGGCGGCGTACAACATCTCCGGCGAGTACGCGATGGTCGAGGCTGCCGCCGCACACGGGTGGATCGACCGCGAGGCCGCCATCTGGGAGACGCTCACCTCGATCCGGCGCGCCGGCGCCGACGTGGTGCTGACCTACTGGGCCGCCGAAGCGGCCCGCCTGCTGGGTCGCTGACCAACCGATCGGTCAGCCCAGGCCGCCCGGGAGGTCCGGGAGCGGCGGGAGCAGGCTGGCGACCAGGTCGGCGAGCCCCGACACCACGCCCGGCACGGCAGCCTGGGCCTGAGGAACCGTCTTGCCGGACAGCGCGTCGGCGCACTGCTGCACGGCTTGCGCAGGAGCCGCCCCGAACTGCCGCTGCAGCTCCGCGGTGCACAGCTGCGCTGCCTGCGCCGCCGAGACCAGCACCGGGACGACCGGCTCCACGATCTGGGTGGGATCGGGCACGTTGGGGGTCGGGGCGTCGGGCGCCGGGCTGGACCCGCCGCCGCCCCCACCGCCCGGTCCCGAGCCGCCGCTGCCTCCCGTGCCACCGTTGCCGCCGGTGCCGCCCGCAGGCGGGGTCGTCGGGGCCGGTGCGGCCGGGGTGTCGTCGCCGTTCCCGGAGCCGCCACCGGAGCCGCCACCAGTCCCGCCGCCGGTACCGCCGGGACGGTTGCCCTTGCCCGGGCGGCTGCTCGTGCCGGGGGAGGCCCCGCCGATGGTCGGGGTGAAGGTGGCCGGGGAGGTGACACCGTTGGGGATGGCGGCGAAGTTGCCCTCGGAGTAGGCCGCCATGATCGAGAGGACCAGGTCGACGTAGGCCTGACTGTGGTTGTAGCGGTAGACCGCCGAGCGCCGACCGGCGTCGGTGGCGAGGTCCTCCTCGCCCGAGCACAGGTAGACCGCGGTGGCCAGAGCGGCGTCATCGATGTCCTGGGGGTTGCGCACCCCGTCGCCGTCGCCGTCCACGCCCACGACCGACCAGGTGGAGGGGATGAACTGCATCGGACCGACCGCGCGGTCGAAGACCGGGTCGTCGTCGAGCTCGCCGGCGTCGGTGTCGGAGATGTTGGCGGTGCCGTTGCTGCCGTCGAGGGGGATTCCGTAGATCCCGGGCTCGCTCACCCCGCTGTCGGTGAGGGCGTTGTTGCCGTAGCGGCCGTGGTCGGACTCGACCCGGCCGATGGCCGCGATCAGCGTCCACTCGATGTGGCAGCTCTTGTCGGCGGTGTCGATGACCTGGGCGGCCCGGCGGTAGGCCGTCAGGGCCGCGTCGGGGATCCCGTTGGCCGAGGCGCCGGCGACGATGGCGCGGGCCGACCCCTCGGGCACCCCGGGAGCGATCGCGCCGGGCTGGGAGACACTCGCGGGGGCTTCGATCGCCTCGCTGGGAAGGGTGGTGCCGTCGGGGAGGCGGGCCTCGTCGGCCACGGCCGACGCGGTGGTCGGGGCGGTCAGGCTGGCGGTCCATCCCGCGGAGAGCAGGGCCAGGGGGACCAGCGCGGTCGCCCGCTGCCAGGTCATCAGTCGACCGTCGGACATCTGTCTCCCTCCCGTGTGAGCGCGGAGCCTCGAGCGCGCGACCCGAACGTCGTCCTACCCGAGAAACCCGGCTACGACACCTCCAACGACGATGGGGGTGCATGGGTTACGCATCAGTAACGCTTCCCGGTGGGCCGGCGTGCCCGCGCCGCGGATCGGTGCGGATCCTCGGTGGCCGAGAACACAGGCCTCCCGGTTCGTCACCCTCAGGGCCCTCGGACCACAATGGAGTGGTGACTCCCGACCCCACCGGCAGCCAGACCGGCAGTGCTGCGCTCTTCGAGCGCGCCCACGCGGTGACGCCGGGTGGCGTCAACTCCCCGGTACGCGCTTTCAACGCGGTGGGTGGCACTCCGCGCTTCATCGAGCGGGCGTCAGGTCCGCTGCTGGTCGACGTCGACGGTGCGGAGTACGTCGACCTCGTGTGCAGCTGGGGGCCGATGCTGCTCGGTCACGCCCACCCCGAGGTGCAGGCCGCCGTCGTCGAGGCGGTGGCGCGCGGCACCTCGTACGGCACGCCGACCCGGCCCGAGGTCGAGCTCGCGGAGGAGATCGTCGCGCGCACGCCCGTCGACAAGGTCCGGCTGGTGTCCTCGGGCACCGAGGCCACCATGTCGGCCATCCGGCTCGCCCGCGGCTTCACCGGCCGCGAGCTCGTGGTGAAGTTCGCCGGGTGCTACCACGGCCATGTCGACTCGCTTCTCGCTGCCGCCGGCTCCGGGCTGGCGACGCTGGGCGTGCCCGGCACGCCAGGGGTCCCCGCCGCCGCGACGGCCGCCACCCTCGTGCTGCCCTTCAACGACCCGGCCGCGGTCGAGCGCGTGTTCGCCGAGCACGGCGACGCCATCGCCTGCGTGATCACCGAGGCGTCGCCCGGCAACATGGGTGTCGTGCCGCCGCTCCCGGGCTTCAACAAGCTCCTCGCCGAGACCTGTGCCCGCCACGGGGCGCTGTTCGTCAGCGACGAGGTGATGACCGGCTTCCGGGTCAGCCGATCGGGCCAGTGGGGGCGCGACGGCGCCGTCGAGGGCTGGAGGCCTGACCTGGTCACCTTCGGCAAGGTGATGGGCGGTGGGTTCCCGGCCGCCGCGTTCGGCGGTCGCGCCGACGTGATGGCGATGCTGTCGCCCGAAGGGCCGGTCTACCAGGCCGGAACGCTCTCGGGGAACCCGGTGGCGACCACGGCCGGGCTCGCCACTCTCCGGCTCGCCACCGAGGAGGTGTACGCCGGGATCGACCGCGCCGCCGGCCTCCTCGCCGACGAGGTCGACAAGGCGCTCACCGAGGCCGGCGTCCCCCACGTCGTCCAGGCCGGCGGCAGCATGTTCAGTGCGTTCCTCTTCGACGAGGGCTCCGCAGCCGTGAGCGACGGGGTCCGCGACTTCGACGGGGCGTCGGCCCAGAACGTCGCGCGCTACCGGGCGTTCTTCCACGCGATGCTCGAGCAGGGCGTCTACCTGCCTCCGAGCGCCTACGAGGCGTGGTTCCTCTCCTCCACCCACGACGACGCGATCATCGACCGGGTGGTCACCGCACTGCCCGCCGCAGCCCGCGCCGCGGCCGCCGTACCAGCGCAGGGGACGCCATGAGCACCGGGACCGACCGCACCACGACCACCGTCCACCTGCTGCGTCACGGCGAGGTGCACAACCCCGACGGGGTGCTCTACGGCCGGATGGACGGCTACCACCTCTCCGAGCTCGGGGGCCGGATGGCGCAGCGCGCCGCCGACGCCCTGGCCGACCGTGACGTCGCGTTCGTCGCGGCCTCACCGCTGGAGCGGGCCCAGGAGACCGCGGCCCCGGTGGCGAGCGCCCACGGGCTGGAGGTCGGCACCGACGCGCGGGTCATCGAGTCGGGCAACGCCTTCCAGGGCAAGCGGTTCGGGATGGGCGACCACGTGCTGTGGAAGCCGGCCGCGTGGCGGCACCTCTGGAACCCGTGGAGGCCGTCGTGGGGGGAGCCCTACGTCGAGGTGGTTGCCCGGATGAAGGCGGCCGTCGCCGATGCGCGCGACGCAGCGCTCGGCCGCGAGGCCGTGCTGGTCTCCCACCAGCTGCCGATCTGGATGACCCGGCTGCACGCGGAGAACCGCTCCTACCTGCACCTGCCCACCCGGCGGCAGTGCACCTTGTGCAGCCTGACGTCGCTCACCTTCGAGGGTGACCGGCTCGTCACGGTGCGCTACTCCGAGCCGGCCGCGGACCTGATCCCGGCCAAGGACCGCAACAAGGCGTTCTCGTCCGGCTCGGACACGAGCAGCGACACAGCTGCCGGCCCCGGTCCGGCGACCAGCTGAACGATGTCCTCCGTCCGGCGCACTGCCACTGCCCTCCCTCTCGCCCTGCTCCTGCTCGGCGCGACCGCGGCATGCGACAGCGAGGTCGGCAGCTCCGGTGACCAGGGGTACGTCGCCGGCAAGGGGATCATCACCGAGCTCGCCGAGTCCGACCGCAAGGCTCCTGCCGAGCTTTCGGGGGAGACGCTCGACGGTGGGCAGGTCTCGCTGGAGGACTACGCCGGCCAGGTCGTCGTGGTCAACGTGTGGGGCTCGTGGTGTGCGCCTTGCCGGGCCGAGGCCCCGATGCTCGCCGAGGCGGCCGTGGACCTCGCCGCCGATGACGTCGCCTTCCTCGGGATCGACTCGCGCGACCCCAGCCGCGCGGCCGCGCAGGCGTTCGTGCGCCGCTTCGAGATCCCCTACCCGAGCATCTACGACCAGCAGGGCCGCACCCTGCTCGCGTTCCGGGGCACCCTGAACCCCAACGCGATCCCCGCGACGCTCGTGCTCGACCAGCAGGGCCGGGTCGCGGCCAGCGTGCTGGGCGAGGTCACCAGGACAACGCTGTACGACCTCGTCGAGGGGGTTGCCGACAGCGATGGCTGACTGGTTCCAGAGCACCGTCTTCTCCGGCTCCCTGCTGCTCGCCCTGCCCGTGGCGGCCGTCGCCGGACTGGTGTCGTTCTTCTCCCCCTGCGTGGTCCCGCTGCTGCCCGGCTACCTCTCCTACGCCACCGGCCTCTCCGGCGCCGACCTGGAGTCCGCGCGTCGTGGCCGGATGGTGCTCGGCAGCGCGTTGTTCGTGCTCGGCTTCACCTTCGTGTTCGTCTCCCTGGGCACCCTCTCGGGTGCACTCGGAGACCTGCTGTGGGAGCACATGACCGTGATCACCCGGATCCTCGGCGTGGTCACGATCCTGGTGGGCGTGGCCTTCCTCGGGCTGGTGCCGTGGTTCCAGCGGGACGTCCGCATCCACCGGGTGCCGGCCGTGGGGCTGGCCGCGGCGCCGCTTCTCGGTGTGCTCTTCGGGCTGGGCTGGACGCCGTGCATCGGTCCCACGCTGACCGCGGTGCAGACGCTGGCCTTCGCCGAGGGCACCGCGGCCCGGGGGGCGTTGCTGAGCGTCGCCTACTCGCTGGGGCTGGGCCTGCCGTTCATCCTCGCCGGCCTGATGTGGCGCCGGATGCTCGGCGCCGTCGGTTGGATCCGTCGGCACCAGATCTGGGTCACCCGTGCGGGCGGCATCATGCTGGTCGTCGTGGGGCTGCTGCTCGTCACCGGGGTCTGGGACCTCTGGGTCGGTGGGCTGCGCGGCTGGGTCGGCGGCTTCGAGGTGGTGGTGTGACCTCCACCGACACGACCGCCGCCGCCGGTGCGGGTGGGGCGGCGCGCAACCCGACGCCCCCGTCGACGCCACCGGCCCTCAGGCCGGTCGAGCTGGCGCGCTGGACGTGGCGACAGCTGACCTCGATGCGCACGGCGTTGGTGCTGCTGTTCCTGCTGGCGCTGGCCGCCGTCCCCGGCTCCGTCGTACCCCAGCGCGACATCGACGCGATCGCGGTCTCGGAGTGGCAACGCGACAACCCCACGCTGGCACGGGTCTACGACTCCCTCGGGCTGTTCTCGGTCTACGACTCGGTGTGGTTCTCCGCGATCTACCTGCTGCTGATGGTCTCGCTGGTCGGCTGCGTGCTGCCGAGGCTGCGGATCTACTGGCGGGGGATGCGGGCGACGCCCCCGGCGGCGCCACGCAACCTCGGTCGGCTGCCGCAGTCGCGCACCTGGCAGGCCGAGGGCGGTGCCGACGAGGTGCTGGCGAGTGCCGCCGAGGTGCTGCGCAAGCGGCGCTACCGGGTCGTGCTGGCCGACGACGGCAGGTCGGTCGCGGGCGAGCGGGGCTACCTCCGCGAGGCCGGCAACCTGGTCTTCCACGTCTCGGTCCTGGTGGTGCTGGTGGCCTTCGCCGTCGGTCAGCTCTACGGCTTCAAGGGCGGCGTGATCACCGTCGTGGGTCAGGGCTTCTCCAACTCGCTGAGCCAGTACGACGACTTCGCGCCCGGCTCGAGGTTCTCCCCCGACGACGACCTCACCCCGCTCAACTTCACCGTCGACGACTTCGACGTGTCGTTCCTGACCTCGGGGCCCAACGTCGGTCAGCCCGAGGAGTTCTCGGCCTCGGTGGCCTACACCGAACGGCCCGGCGAGGAGCCCACCGACTACGACCTCCGGGTCAACCACCCGCTCTCCCTCGACGGGGTCAGCGTGTTCCTGGTCGGGCACGGCTATGCCCCGGTGGTGACCGTCCGGGACGGCAACGGCGACGTGGCCTACGAAGGCCCGGTGGTGTTCTTGCCGCAGGACGCGTCCTTCGCCTCCTTCGGCGTCCTGAAGGTGCCGGACGCCGCGCCGGAGCAGCTCGGCTTCGAGGGACTCTTCCTCCCGACCTACGGCTTCACGATGGACCGCGGACCGTACTCGCAGTTCCCCGACGACCTCGACCCGGTGCTGTCCCTGGTGCCCTACCGCGGCGACCTCGGCCTCGACACCGGCGAGCCGCAGTCGGTCTACCAGCTCGACAAGGAGCGCCTGGACACCTTCGCGAGCAGCGACGCCAGCCGGGGTGCGGCCGCCCGGGTCAAGCTGTCGCCCGGCGACACCATCGAGCTCCCCGAGGGAGCCGGCTCGATCAGCTTCGACCGCGTCGACCGCTGGGTGAAGCTCCAGGTCTCCGACACACCCGGCAAGAAGCTCGCCCTCGGCGGCGTGCTGCTCGGCATCGTGGGCCTGATGGGCTCGTTGTTCATCCGGCCGCGGCGGGCCTGGGTCCGGGTGCGCGACGCCGACGACGACGGTGCGGCGCCCCGGCGTACCGTGGTGGAGCTGGCAGGTCTGGACCGCAGCTCGGGTGGGGACCTGGCCGGTGAGATCGACGAGCTGGAGCAACGGATGCGGCCCGACGCGGGCGCTCGCCCAGGACAAGCAAGAGGGATGACATGACACCGGCCGACTTCGCGACGTTCTCCAACAACGCGGTGATGTTCGCCTCGATCGTCTATGTGCTCGCGTTCGTGGCCCACGTGACCGAGTGGGCGACCGCGCGATCGGATGCCGTGGCGCCCGCCGAGGACCGCGAGCTCGCCCGCGCCGGAGCCGCGAGCGGCTCCTCGGCACCGGTCGACCGCGTCCGGACCGGAACTCCCGCAGCTGCGCCCGAGGACCGCGCCGAGCGCTGGGGCCGGATCGGCCTGTCCCTGACGGTCGTGGCGACGGTGCTGCACCTGGTCGCGCTCGTCACCCGCGGCCTCGGGGCCGACCCCGTCCGGGTGCCGTGGGGCAACATGTACGAGTTCACCCTGGCCGGTGCCTTCGGCGTCAGCCTGATGTACCTGCTCCTGGGCCGCCGCTACGACCTGCGCTGGATGGGCCTGCCGGTCACCGGCTTCGAGGTCGTCGTGCTGATGCTCGCCGGGCTGCTCCTCTACGTGCCGGCCGGCCCCCTGGTGCCGGCACTGCACTCCTACTGGCTGGTGATCCACGTCGCCGCCGCGGTGATCGCCTCAGGTGCGTTCGCCGTGGGCACGATCGCCGCGGTGCTGTACCTGGTCAAGCACCGTGCCACAGCACGCGGCTCGATCCGCCCCGGTGGCTACCTCGACCGGCTCCCGGACCTGCCCGCCCTGGACCGGCTCTCCTACCGGCTGCACGCGTTCGGCTTCCCGATCTGGACGTTCGCCGCCCTGGTCGCGGGGCCCATCTGGGCGGAGTACGCCTGGGGCCGCTACTGGAACTGGGACCCCAAGGAGGTCTGGGCGTTCATCACCTGGGTGGTCTACGCGGCCTACCTGCACGCCCGCGCGACTGCCGGTTGGCGCGGCAAGGCGGCCGCCATCATCGCGATCGTCGGGTTCGCCACCCTGGTGTTCAACTTCGTCGGGATCAACTTCTTCTTCGGCGGCGGCAGCCTGCACTCCTACTCCGGCTGAAGCCCGAACGCTGAGGAGCCAGGACCGCGCTAGGAGTCCTTGTCCTCGTGCTTCTCGTCCTTGGGCTTCTTCTCGCGACGACGCTTGCGCTCGATCTCGCGCAGGAAGTCCATGTCGTCGTCGGGTGCCACGGCGCGGCGCGGAGGCGGCGGCGGGAACTGGGTGGACTGCGGCCGGCGTGCCTTCTGGCGGCGCTCCCAGAGGCGCAGCAGGCCGTAGATGATCAGCGCGAGGATCGCGACGACGAGGATGGCCTTGCCCATGACCCCAGCGTAGGAGCCTGCACCAACTTCCGCACCTGACCGGGCGACCCGGTCCGGCTGGTCTCCACGTAGGCTTCGTGCCGTGAAGGAGTTCGCGGTCTACACCCTGGCGCGCATCGGAGTCTTCGTGGCGTCGTACGCCGTCATCGCGGGTGTCTACCTGCTGGTGACCGGTGGGGACTCGATCCCGTTGCTGTGGCCGCTGCTGCTCGCCGCGGTCGTCTCGGCGGTGGCCTCGGTGATCTTGCTGAAGGGCCAGCGCGAGCGCTTTGCCGCCTCGGTCCAGCGTCGCGCCGAGGCCGCGTCGTCACGGTTCGAGGCCAACCGGTCCAAGGAGGACGCGGACTAGTCATGGTGTCCGACGTCGACGGCGCGCCGGCCCCGGGAGCCCAGGACGGGTGCTGTCGCGTGCACACGCGCAGCGAACGGGGTGACCGTGCCTGGGTGCACGACGCGATCCGTCGGGTGGAGGCCGACGCCAACCGGTCCGCCGACACCCACCTGCACGTCTTCCCGCTGCCGCCGGTGCTCCGCGACTCCGGCCTCGACCTCTACCTCAAGGACGAGTCGGTGCACCCGACCGGCTCGCTGAAGCACCGGCTCGCGCGCTCGCTGTTCCTGTACGGGCTCTGCAACGGCTGGATCCGCGAGGGTGCCACCTTGACGGAGGCGTCGTCGGGGTCGACGGCGGTCTCCGAGGCCTACTTCGCCCAGCTCCTCGGGCTGCCGTTCGTCGCGGTCATGCCCGCCTCGACCTCGCGGGAGAAGATCGACCTGATCGAGTTCCACGGCGGCAGCTGCCACCTGGTGGACGACCCGGCCGCGATGGACGACGAGGCGAGGCGGCTCGCCGACGAGGCCGGCGGGCACTACATCGACCAGTTCACCTATGCCGAGCGCGCGACCGACTGGCGTGGCAACAACAACATCGCCGAGTCGATCTTCGACCAGCTCGCCCAGGAGCGTCATCCCGTGCCGGAGTGGGTCGTGGTCGGCGCCGGGACCGGTGGCACCTCGGCCACGATCGGCCGCTTCGTGCGCTATCAGCGGCACGAGACCCGGGTGTGTGTCGTGGATCCGGAGAGCTCTGCGTTCTTCGCTGGCTGGACGGCCGACGACCCCGGCGCCACCACCGGCAAGGGCTCGCGGATCGAGGGCATCGGCCGCCCCCGGGTGGAGCCGTCCTTCGTGCCGACCGTCGTCGACGCGATGATCTCGGTGCCGGACGCGGCGTCCATCGCGGCCGCCCGCTGGTGCAGCGCGGTGACCGGCCGGATGGTCGGTGGCTCCACGGGCACCGCGCTGTGGGGTTCGCTCAAGCTGCTCGCCGGCCTGCGGGCCGAGGGGCGTCCGGGGAGCGTGGTCACGCTGCTGTGCGACGGCGGCGAGCGCTACGGCCACACCTACTACGACGACGGCTGGCTCTCGGCCCAGGGCATCGACGTGACGCCGTACACCAGCACCCTGGAGGAGTTCGCGGCCACCGGCGCGTGGCGCGAGCCGCTCAGCCGGTGACCAGGGCCAGGAAGATCCCGGCGGCGTAGACCAGCTCGGCGAGGCCCACCGCCTGCAGCACCGGCACCAGATCGCGGCCGCCGGCACCGCCGAGCACCCCGCGCAACGCCGGTGTCACGGGGATCAGGAAGGCGAAGGCGACCAGCGCCCACGCGCTCGTCACGAGCACGATCCCGAGCAGCATGATGGCGGCCAGACCGACCAGGAACGCGAAGAGGAACCGGGTCTGCTCGTCGCCCAGCACGACCGCGAGGGTGCGCTTGCCGGCCTCGCGGTCGGTGGGCACGTCGCGCAGGTTGTTGGCGACCAGGATCGCGCAGGCGAGCGCGCCGACGCCGGCCCCGGCGTACCAGGAGGCGAGCGGCAGCGTTCCGGTCTGGACGAAGGTGGTGCCGACCACCGCGACCAGCCCGAAGAACACGAAGACCATCACCTCACCGAGCGCGTGGTACCCGTAGGGCTGCTTGCCGCCGGTGTAGAACCAGGCCGCCGCCACGCAGACAGCGCCGATCAGGACCAGCCAGTACGACGTGGTGAGCGCGAGGACCAGGCCGGCCACGCAGGCCACGCCGAGACTGAGGAGGGCCGCCCGCTTCACCTCGGCGGGCTGCGCGACCCCGGAGCCGACCAGGCGCACCGGGCCGACCCGCTCCGCGTCGGTGCCGCGGATGCCGTCGCTGTAGTCGTTGGCGTAGTTGACGCCGACCTGCAGCGCGACCGAGACCACGAGTGCCAAGAGGGCCTTCCACCACACGCTGGCGTCGAGGTACGCCGCAACGCCGGTGCCGGCGAGCACGGGCGCGATCGCAGCCGGCAGGGTGCGCGGGCGCGCGCCGGCGAGCCACTGGTCGGAGGTTGCCACGAGCAGGGATTCTCGCAGGCGCACCGGCCGCACCCGCCGCTGGCCTCGACGGCCTCCCTTCCCGCAGCAACCTGTCGCCTACCGCAGGGAGTTCGCTGCGGGCACCGGGCGATTACCACGCGAACGTGGTAATTGCCCGGTGCCCTAACGTGGCCGACGTGACCAGCCTGCGCCCCGTCGACGGCACCGCGGCCGAGGTGCTCGCGCTGCTCAGCGACTTCGAGGCGACCGCCGACCCGCAGCCTCTGGTCGTCGAGACGTCCGGCTCGACGGGCGAGCCCAAGCGGGTGGTGCTCTCCCGCGACGCCCTGCGGGCCTCGGCAGACGCCACGGCCACCCGGCTCGGCGGGCCGGGGCAGTGGTTGCTCAACCTGCCCCCGACCTACGTCGCCGGGCTCCAGGTGCTGTTCCGCTCGGTCCGCGCCGGTACGTCGCCGGTCGTGCAGGACGGCTCGTTCGTCGAGGCGGTGGCGGCCATGACGGGGGAGCGGCGCTACGTGTCCCTCGTCCCCACCCAGCTGCACCGGATGCTCGACGAGCCGGCCGACGCCGAGGCGCTCGGCAGCTTCACGGCCGTGCTCGTCGGTGGCGCGGCGGTGCCGCAGTCGTTGCGCGACCGCGCCGCCGGGGCCGGCATCCGGGTGGTGGCGACCTACGGCATGAGCGAGACCTGCGGCGGCTGCGTCTACGACGGGGTGCCGCTGGACGGCGTCGAGGTCGACCTCGACGCCGAGCGTCGGGTGCGGCTGCGTGGCGCGACCCTCTTCGACGGCTACGACGGGCGCCCCGACCTGACCGACGAGGTGCTGCGCGGAGGCTGGTTCCTCACCGGCGACCTGGGTCTCCTCGAGGAGGACGGCAGGCTCCGGGTGCTCGGACGCGTCGACGACGTACTGCTCTCCGGGGGGGTCAACGTCCCCGCGCCCGCGGTCGCCGCGCGGCTGCGCGAGCACCTCGCCGTGGCCCAGGCCGAGGTGGTCGGCGTGACCGACGACGAGTGGGGCCAGCGGGTGGTCGCCTTCGTCGTGCTCGGGGGGCGGGCCGGGCTCGACCTCGAGGCCGCGCGCGACTGGGTCTCCGCCGTGCACCCGCGCTCGTGGGCTCCGCGCGAGCTGCGTCTGGTCGACACGATTCCCCTGCTGTCCAACGGGAAGGTCGACCGAATCTCCCTCCAGGAGACCGTCCGATGAGCTGGCACGTCTGGTCGGTGCCGATGCGCACCAGGTTCCGCGGCATCACCGTGCGTGAGGGGATGCTCGTCGAGGGGGACGCCGGCTGGGGCGAGTTCAGCCCCTTCCTGGAGTACGACGCCCAGGTGGCCGCCCCCTGGCTTCGCGCTGCTCGCGAGGCCGCCGACGAAGGCTGGCCGGAGCCGCTGCGCCACACCGTGCCGGTCAACGTCACCGTGCCCGCGGTCGGTCCCGAGGAAGCCGCCCGGATCGTGCGCGCCTCCGGTGGCTGCCGCACCGCCAAGGTCAAGGTCGCCGAGCCCGGCCAGCGCCGCGCCGAGGAGGAGGCGCGGCTCGAGGCGGTGCGCGACGCCCTCGGCCCCGGTGGACGCATCCGGGTCGACGCCAACGGCCTCTGGAGCCTGGAGGAGGCAGTGCAGGCGATCGCGCTGCTCGACCGGGCCGCCGGCGGTCTGGAGTACGTCGAGCAGCCGGTGGCGTCCGTCGAGGACCTCGCCCGCGTGCGCCGCAAGGTCGCCGTACCGATCGCGGCGGACGAGTCCATCCGTCGCGCCGAGGATCCCTACCGGGTCCGCGACCTGGAGGCGGCCGACGTCGCAGTGCTCAAGGTGCAGCCGCTCGGTGGGGTGCGCGCGTGCCTGCGCATCGCTGAGGACATCGGCCTGCCGGTCGTCGTGTCCAGTGCGCTGGAGACCTCGGTCGGCATCGCGGCCGGAGTCGCCCTCGCGGCCGCCCTCCCCGAGCTGCAGCACGCCAGCGGGCTGGCCACCGTCGCCCTGCTCACCGACGACGTGGCCGAGCGCCCGCTGGTGCCGGTGGACGGCGCCCTCCCTGTCGTGGCGCCGACCGTCGACCTCGCAGCCCTGCGCCGGCTCCGGGCGGCACCGGACCGGGAGGCGCACTGGCGGGCCAGGCTCGTGGAGGTGGCCGCGCGCGGCGACAGGATCGGGCAGGATCGGACGTCGTGACAGCCTCTGCTTCCCGCAACGCCTCCGCGGCCCTCGCCTCGGTCGTCGTCGACGAGCTGGTACGCCGCCGCGTCACGCACGCCGTGCTCGCCCCCGGCTCGCGATCCGCCCCCCTGGCCTTCGCGCTGCACGCCGCTGCCGAGGACGGTCTGCTCACGCTGCACACCAGGGTCGACGAACGATCCGCCGGCTTCCTCGCGCTGGGCCTCGCCGTCACCACCCGCAGCCCGGTGCCCGTCGTCACCACGTCGGGCACCGCCGTCGCCAACCTGCATCCCGCGATGCTCGAGGCCTCGCACCGCGGCCTCCCACTGGTCGTCGTCAGCGCCGACCGGCCCGCGCACCTGCGAGGCACCCAGGCCAACCAGACCAGCCAGCACCAGCCGTCGCTGTTCGGCACGGCGCCCCGCTTCGTCGCCGACCTGCCCCCGGGCGACCCCACCGTCGACACGGTCGCGCAGGAGAGGCGCTGGCGGGACACGGTCGCGGAGGCACTCACCGCGGCGACCCGCCCGAGGAGCGCTGCGGATGCCCCCGGCCCGGTCCACCTCAACCTCCAGCTCGCCGAGCCCCTGGTGCCTGACGCCGACGACGGCTGGACCGGCAACCGTGCCCCCTCGCGGCCGACGCCGCAGGACCCCTCCTCCACCGGCGCCGTGGAGAGGCAGGCGCTGGTGCAGGGACCGCGCACCGTCGTGGTCGCGGGCGACGACGCCGGGCCGCCCGCCCGGGTGCTCGCCGAGCAGGGCGGCTGGCCGCTGCTCGCCGAGCCGACCAGCGGCTCCCGCACCGGCGACAACGCGATCCGCACCTACCGGCTGCTCCTCGGGGACGACGGGCCCGAGACCCTTCGCGGACGCATCGAGCGCGTGGTCGTGGCCGGTCACCCGACGCTGTCGCGGCCGGTCACCCGGCTGATCTCCGACCCGTCGGTCGAGGTCGTCGCGCTCCGCAACGCCACCGGCTACACAGACCCCGGGCACCGGGTGTCCCGCGTCCTGGACGGCGAGGTCGAGGTGCTGCCGCCGTCGCGGACCGACTGGCTGGAGGAGTGGCTGGCCGCTGACACCGCACGCAGCCGATCCCTCGACACCTTCCTCGCCGGACGCGCGGCGCTGACACCGCACCAGGTCGCCGGCGCCGTCGCGCGGGCGCTACCGCCGCGCGGGCTGCTCTTCGTCGGTGCCTCCAACCCGGTGCGCGACCTCGACCTGATGGTGCCGCGCTACCGGGTCGGTGACCGCCGGATGGTGATCGGCAACCGCGGTCTGGCCGGCATCGACGGCTCGATCTCGACGGCGATCGGGGCAGCGCTGGGGCGTCCGCACAGCAGCCGCGCCTTCGCGCTGCTCGGCGACGTCACCTTCCTTCACGACACCAACGGGCTCCTGCTCGGCCCGGAGGAGTCGCGGCCCGACCTGACGATCGTGGTGGTCAACGACGACGGCGGCTCGATCTTCGCCTCGCTGGAGCAGGGCGCCCCGGCCTACGCCGACTCCTACGAGCGGCTCTTCGGCACCCCGCACCACGTCGACCTCGCAGCCCTCTGCGCCGCCACCCGCACCCCGCACTGGCGGGTCGACAGCCTTGCCGAGCTCGAGCACGCCCTGGCGAGCCCGGCCGGCGGCATCGAGGTCGTCGAGGCCGTCGTGCGTCGCGACGACCGTCGGGAGCTGGACGCGGCTGTCCGTGCCTTGGGCGAGGTGTCCGCGGCACCTTGACCGCGAAGCGCAAGAGCGATCAAGCCGTCCGGCACCACCGGAGGGTGGAATGGATCCCATGAGCACGGCTGCCGATCACTTCACGGGCTTCCTCGACGCGCTCGCGGCCCTGCTCGACGACACGTCGGGCGCCTCGAGCGAGGTCGACGGGGACGCGATGGCCCGGCGGCTGTACCTGTCGCGGTTCCACCTCGACCGCATCGTCTCCTCGGTCGGCGGCGAGCCGCCTGCGCGGTTCCGTCGTCGGATCCTCCTGGAGCGCGCGGCCTACCGCCTCCTGAGCACCCGGATGACCATCCTCGACGTCGCGGTCGAGGCCGGCTACGGGTCCCACGAGGCCTTCACCCGGGCCTTCACCCGGGCGTACGGCGTCGGGCCGCAGGCCTGGCGTGGTCGACCGACCCAGCTGCGGCTGAGCTCACCGAGCGACGTCCACTTCCACCCTCCAGGCAGTCTCCGGCTGCCCGCACAGAAGAAGGTCACCCCGATGGATCTCCTGACTTCCATGGTCGAGCACCACATCTGGCTCACCGGCGAGATGGTCGAGTGCTCCTCGCGGCTGAGCGACGAGCAGCTCGACCGCGTCATCAACCTCGACGTCGACGAGGACCAGCAGACGATCCGGTCCCTGCTCTCCCGGCTCGTGGGTCAGATGGGCATGTGGAACGCAGCCCTGGACGATCGCGAGTACGACTGGTCGGTCGAGGAGCACGAGTCGGTCGACTCGTTGCGCGCGCGGCTGGCCCTCGAGGGTCCCACCTACCTCGGCCACGTGCGTGAGGTCGTCGCTCGAGGTCGCCTCGACGAGACCTTCGTCGACGCGCTCTGCGAACCGGCCGAGGTGTTCACCTACGGCGGCATGATCGCCCACGTCCTGACCTTCGCGGCGCACCGGCGCACCCTGGTCGCGCTCGCCCTCGACGCGGCCGGGATCGACGACATCGGTTGGGGCGACCCGATGCGCTGGGTGGCCGAGCCTCGGTCCTGAACGCCGGGGTGACCAGCGGCGGGTCACAATGGCCGACGTGCATCTCGTCGTCCTGGTCGCCGTCCTGGTCGCCGTCGTGGTCGCGGTGTCGGCGTTCTGCCGGCGCTACGACCTGTCTGCACCGCTGGTCCTCGTGGCGCTGGGCATGGTCGCGTCGTTCGTCCCGATGCTCCCGACGGTCGAGCTGACCGCCGAGCTGGTCCTGGTCGGGTTCCTGCCGCCGTTGCTGTACTCGGCCGTCGCTGCAGACCTCGCTTGGTCGACTTCAACGCCAACCGCCGCTCGATCCTGCTGCTCTCCATCGGCCTGGTCGCCTTCACCACGGTCTCCGTCGGCGCGGTCGTCCACCTCGTCGTGCCGGGCATCGGCTGGCCGGCGGCCTTCGCGCTCGGCGCGGTGGTCGCGCCACCCGACGCCGTGGCGGCGACGACCATCGCGCGCCGGATCGGGCTGCCGCGCCGGGTGGTCACCATCCTCGAGGGCGAGTCGCTGCTCAACGACGCCACCGCCCTGGTCGCGCTTCGCACCGCGATCGGCGCCTTCGGCGGTGCGGTCACGGTGATCGAGGTCGGCCTCGACTTCGCCCGCGCCGCGGTGGGCGGCCTGGTGGTCGGCCTCGCCGTCTTCTTCGTCGTCGCCTGGGTCCGCAAGCACGTCACCGAGCCGGTGCTCGACACCAGCGTCTCGCTGGTCACGCCGTTCGTGGCGTACGTCGCCGCGGAGTCGTTCCACGCGTCAGCGGCGTGCTCGCCGTGGTGGTCGCCGGGCTGCTGCTCGGCCACCAGGCCCCGGTGCTCCAGACGGCGTCGTCGCGCATCGCCGAACGGCTCAACTGGCGGACGATCTCGTTCCTGCTGGAGAACGTCGTCTTCTTGATGATCGGCCTCCAGGCCCGCGGCATCCTCGACGCGGTCACGGCCGAGGACGAGGCTCGGCTGGGGCGTCGTGGTCGGCGCCTGCCTGGCCACGTTGGCGCGCGGTCATCGTGACCCGGGTCGCCTGGGTGTTCCCGGCGCGCGTACCTGCTGGTCCGGCCCGGGCCCGCCGCGCAGCACAGGAGCACCCGTCTGGCGCTACACCACCGTCGTCGGCTGGGCCGGCATGCGCGGGGTGGTCACCCTCGCGGCAGCCTTCGTGATCCCCGCTCGACGTTCCCGCAGCGGGAGGTGCTGGTGCTGATCGCGCTGAGCGTCACCGCCGGCACCCTGTTCCTGCAGGGGCTGTCCCTCCCGTGGCTGGTGCGGCAGGCTGCGGCTGCCGGGCCCGGACCCGCGCGAGGACGCGCTGGCGCGCGCGGCGCTGTTCCAGCAGGCGTCCGCCGCCGGACGCGCGTGGCTCGAGGACGAGGCAGAGACCTCGGCGAGGACGACGATCCGCACGGCACCGTCGCGGCCGTGCGCCGCCGGGCCGAGCGGCGGGACTTCGCGGCGTGGGAGCAGGTCGGGAGCACCGACGCGGACGTCGAGACCCCGAGCGAGGCCTATGCTCGGCTCCGGCTCGGGCGATGCTGCGGCCGAGCGCGAGCGGGTGCTCGAGGTCCGCAGCAGCGGGCGGGTGCCGCACGAGGTCGTCGAGGACGTCCTCGCCGCCCTCGACGTCGAGGAGTCGATGCTCGATGACCACCAGGCGCGTCATGACCTGCTCAAGGCAGACCAGGCGGAGCGGAGGTGGCCGATGAGCGGACGCGACCGGCGCCCTCGACGCCTGCGCCCACCTGCGGGAGGCTCCCGCGCCACCTGCGCAGGTCACCCGCGAGGTGCGAGGACGTGCGTGGCGATGGGCGAGCGCGCCTGGGTGCACCTGCGCAGCTGCCTGGCCTGCGGCTTCGTCGGCTGCTGCGACTCCTCACCGCACCGGCACGCCAGCGCCCACTACGCGGACGAGCGAGCACCCGGTGATGGCCTCGGCGGAGCCGGGGGAGAGCTGGCGCTGGTGCTTCGTGGACAACACGCTCGGGTGAGTCCGCTCGGGTGGTCCACCTGACCGTTCGGGCACCGGGGCCCGCCGTTCGGTCGCCGCCGATGGTCGCCATTGGCTACAGACATCTGCATCAGCCGCAGCGAGGATATTGCCGCACCCACACGGGGGGTGTGCAATCCACGAGTTCTGTCGTGGGCACCGGTTGCCCCAAGGGGCCGGTGCCCACGACAGTGCCATCGGGGGGTGGCGCGGGCTCGTGTCGGTGCGGGACTGGCCCTGCGGGGGAGGGTCAGCCCCCCCGCCCGCGATCCCGCGACGGCGCCTTGATCAGCCGCTGAGTGCGTCGCGCACCGGGACGAACTTCGCCTGGGCCTCGGCCAGCTCCGCCTCCGGGTCGGAGTCGGCGACGATCCCGCAGCCTGCGAACAGGCGCACCCGCGATCCTTCGATCTCGGCCGAGCGGAGCCCGATGCCCCACTCGCCGTCGCCCGTCGCGTCCAACCACCCCACGGGTCCGGCGTAGCGGCCCCGGTCCATGCCCTCGATCTCGGCGATCAGGGCCGTCGCCACCGCCGTGGGCGTGCCGCCGACGGCGGCGGAGGGGTGCAGCGCCTCGGCGAGCGTCAGTGACGAGGCGACGTCGTCGGTCTCGTGGGTGACGCCGGCCACGTCGGTGGCCAGGTGCATCACGTTGGGCAGGTGCAGCACGAAGGGCGCCTCGGGCACGTTCATCGACGTGCAGTGCGGGGCGAGGGCGTCGGCGACCGAGCGGACCGCGTACTCGTGCTCCTCGAGGTCCTTGGACGAGCGCGCGAGGGTCGCCGCCAGGGCCAGGTCGCGGTCGTCATGACCGGTACGCCGGATCGTCCCGGCCAGCACGCGTGAGGTGACCAGTCCGCGCTCGCGCCGCACCAGCATCTCCGGGGTGGCTCCGAAGAGCCCGTCGACGTGGAAGGTCCAGCACATCGGGTAGCTCTCGACGAGTCGCGCGAGCGGCCAGCGCACGTCGACGTCCTCCGATGCCGTGGCGACCAGGTCGCGGGCGAGGACGACCTTCTCCAGGGCACCGCCGTTGATCCGACGGACCGCCTCCGCCACCACCGTCTCCCAGGCCGCCCCGCTCATCGCGCCGTCGGAGAAGCGGACGTTGGCAGGTGGTTGCGGTGCCGAGGCCGGCTGCAAGATGGGCGGCGTGGTCATCGCGGCCGCGCTCGTCGTGGTCACCCAGGCTCGGTCACCGCGGCGACCCACGACGCACCTCGGGCACGACGAGCACGCGCGCTGCCGTCGGCGAAGGCGAAGGAGCCGAAGGAGACCAGGCCGGTGCCGGGCAGTGCCACCTCGTCGCGGACGACGGCGGCGGAGGCGTGCTCGACCCACCACTCCCGGGCGTCGACGAAGCGGTCCGGCCCGGCGGTTCGGACCGAGGCGGCCTCGCCCCAGCCCACGAGCCCGTCGCCGTTGCGGACCCAGGCCGTCGCGTTCCGTCGGGAAGCAGCGCGACGAGGTCGCCGGGATCGTCGATCTCGACGGTGCGCACCACGAGGGGCGCCGGTCGCCGTGGCGGCGGACTCCTCGGGCGCGGCGCCACGGTGCGGGGGCCAGGACTGCGTCACGAGGGGTCAGCCTACGACCGTCCCCCGCATGCACCGGCGGCGAGGCGTCCTACGCTTGCGCCCGTGACCCGTGCCGACCTGACCAAGGACCCCGCCGACGTCGCGGCGATGTTCGACGACGTCGCCCGGCGCTACGACCTCACCAACGACGTGCTCTCGCTCGGCCAGGACCGCCGGTGGCGGCGGATCGTCGTCGATGCGGTCGACCCCCGGCCCGGTGAGCGGGTGCTCGACCTGGCGGCCGGCACCGGCACGTCGAGCCAGCCCTTCGCCGACCGTGGCGCCCAGGTGGTGCCCTGCGACTTCTCCATCGGGATGCTGCGGGTGGGCAAGCGTGCCCGGCCGCACCTCGGCTTCACCGCGGGTGACGGCACCAGGCTCCCGTTCGCCGACGCCACCTTCGACGCGGTCACCATCTCCTTCGGCCTGCGCAACATCGTCGACCCGGATGCCGGGCTGCGCGAGCTGCGCCGGGTGACCAGGCCGGGCGGACGGATCGTGGTCTGCGAGTTCAGCCACCCGACCAACGCCGCCTTCCGCACGGTGTACGTCGAGTACCTGATGAAGGCGCTGCCTTCCGTGGCCCGCGCGGTCTCCTCCAGCCCGGACGCCTACGTCTACCTCGCCGAGTCGATCCGGGCGTGGCCCGACCAGGCGGCCCTGGCCGAGCGGATCGCGGCGGCGGGCTGGGCCGACACGGCCTGGCGCAACCTCTCCGGCGGCATCGTCGCGCTGCACCGCGCCACCGCCGGCTGACCGGCGCCGGCCGGCGGTCGAATTCGGCAACGAATTCGTTGCGGAAATGCCAGGTCAGGACCGGTTTTCCGACCCCGGCGGACCGGGACGGTACCCGGGTCGCGGGATGTGACGGCGGCCTCTAGACTGGCGACTGTCGCCCATTCGTGAAGCAATTCACGAAGTCACAATGCAGTCCATGGAGACGGCCGTTCCCCGCACGAACCACAGGGACGAGGTGCCCCCCGATGATGACCCGGATGCCCGCGGACGTGGCCGCCGACGTCATCGTCGTCGGAGCCGGTCCGGCCGGTGCGGCCGCGGCCTTCCACCTCGCCCAGGCCGGGGTCGACGTGCTCGTGCTGGAGAAGTCGACCTTCCCTCGCGACAAGATCTGCGGCGACGGGCTCACCCCGCGCGCGGTCCGCCAGCTCGTCGCGATGGGCATCGACCTCGATGCTCCGGGCTGGGCCCGCAACAACGGCCTGCGCATCGTCGGTGCCGGGCACCGGCTCGAGCTGCCGTGGCCCGAGCTGGCCACCTTCCCGCCGTACGGCATGGTCCGCACCCGGATGGACCTCGACGAGATCCTCGCCCGGCACGCGGAGAAGGCCGGGGCGCGGCTGCGCGAGGGCACCGCCGTCACCGGACCGGTCTTCGACGAGCGCACCGGTCGCGTCATCGGCGTGAGTGCCCGTGAGGTCGACGAACGCGGCCGCAAGGTCGGGGAGGAGACGACCTACACCGCCCCGGTCGTCATCGCCGCTGACGGCGTCTCGGCCCGGATCGCGATCGCGATGGGCCTGGAGCGACGCGAGAACCGCCCGATGGGTGTCGCGGTCCGCGCCTACTACGAGACCCCGCGCCACGACGACCCCTGGATGGAGTCCTGGCTCGAGCTGTGGGACGGGACCCCCGGCAGCAGCAACCTGCTCCCCGGCTACGGCTGGATCTTCGGGGTCGGTGACGGCACCGCCAACGTCGGTCTGGGCATCCTCAACACCTCCAAGGCCTTCCAGAGTGTCGACTACAGGGACGTCCTGCAGCGCTGGCTCTCCAACACTCCCGAGGAGTGGGGTTTCCGCGACGACGCCAACCGGGTCGGTCGGATCGGCTCCGCTGCGCTGCCGATGGGCTTCAACCGCAAGCCCCACTACACCCGCGGGGTGCTGCTGAGCGGCGACTCCGGCGGGATGGTCAACCCCTTCAACGGCGAGGGCATCGACTACGCGCTGGAGTCCGGGCACATCGCCGCCGCAACGATCGTGCAGGCCCTCGCGGCTCCCGCCGGCCCGGCCCGCGAGCGGATCCTGGGCGGCTACGCCGCGGAGCTGGAGTCGGCCTACGGTGGCTACTTCACGCTCGGCCGGATCTTCGCCAAGATGATCGGCAACCCGACCTTCATGAAGCAGGCCACGAAGTACGGCCTGCCTCGCACCGCGCTGATGAAGTTCACCCTCAAGCTGATGGCCAACCTGACCGACCCGCGTGACGGCGACGTCTCAGACCGGGTCATCAACGCACTGGCCAAGGTGGCTCCCGCCGCCTGAGCCCGACGCAGGACCGCAGCACCCGACGTACGGACGCACACGACCGCACCGCACCACTGGAGGGACACGAGGCATGGAGCTCTACGCACCGGTTCTCGGACTGGGCATCATCGCAGCCGGCTTCGCGATCTTCTCCGTGCTGATGAGCACCCTGGTCGGTCCGCGACGCTACAACCGCGCCAAGCTCGACTCCTACGAGTGCGGCATCGAGCCCACGCCGCAGGCGCTCGGCGGTGGCAGGGTGCCGGTGAAGTACTACATCACCGCGATGATGTTCATCGTCTTCGACATCGAGATGGTCTTCCTCTACCCGTGGGCTGTTCACTTCGACGCGATGGGTACCTTCGGCCTGATCGAGATGGTGCTGTTCATCGCGACCGTCTTCGTCGCCTACGCCTACGTCTGGAAGCGGGGTGGCCTCGAGTGGGACTGAGGGTCACGATGCATGCACCTAGCGACCCTCGGGGTCGTCACGGATTGGAGATCTGAGTGGGCATCGAGGAGAAGCTCCCCAGCGGCGTCCTGCTGACGACCGTCGAGGGCGTCGCGGGCTACATGCGGAAGGCGTCGTTCTGGCCGGCCACGTTCGGTCTGGCCTGCTGCGCCATCGAGATGATGACCTCCGGCGGTCCTCGCTACGACATGGCCCGTTTCGGGATGGAGGTCTTCCGCGCGTCCCCACGTCAGGCCGACCTGATGATCGTGGCCGGACGGGTCAGCCAGAAGATGGCCCCCGTGCTGCGCCAGATCTACGACCAGATGGCCGAGCCCAAGAAGGTGCTCGCGATGGGCGTCTGCGCGAGCTCGGGCGGGATGTTCAACAACTACGCGATCGTCCAGGGCGTCGACCACGTCGTACCCGTGGACATGTACCTCCCCGGTTGCCCGCCCCGCCCGGAGATGCTGATCGACGCGATCCTCAAGATGCACGACCAGATGCAGGCCGCCAAGCTCGGCTCCAACCGGCTCGACCAGATCGAGAGCCAGGAGACCGAGGCGCTCAACGCGCTGCCGACCTCGCAGATGAAGGGCCTTCTCCAGTGAGCGACGAGAAGACCGGTCCCACCCCGGACGAGACGATCAAGGCTGCCCCAGAGGTCCGTGAGGGCACCGAGGCCGACGCGACCGACAACGCTCCCGAGAACACGCTGCCCGCCGACCCCGAGCAGCTCCAGCCCGAGGTGGTGGGCACCCGCTCCGGCATGTTCGGTGTCCGCGGCAGCGGCGACACCTCCGGCTACGGCGGCCTGGTCCGGCCGGTGGTGATGCCTGGCGGCACCGAGCGGCCCTTCGGGGGCTGGTTCGACGAGTTCGCCGACGCCCTGGAGGGCGCGACCGCCGGTCAGGGCCTCGACACCGCCGTCGAGAAGATCGTCGTGCACCGCGGCGAGATCACCCTCTTCGTACGCCGTGCCGATCTCGTCGGCGTGGCCCAGCTGCTGCGCGACGACGCCAAGCTGCGCTTCGAGTTCTGCGCGGGCGTCTCCGGGGTGCACTACCCCGACGACACCGGGCGCGAGCTGCACGCGGTCTACCACCTGCTCTCGATGACCCACAACCGACGGATCCGGCTCGAGGTCACCTGCCCCGACGCCGACCCGCACATCCCGTCGGTCGTCGGGGTCTACCCGACCAACGACTGGCACGAGCGCGAGGCCTTCGACTTCTTCGGCATCGTCTTCGACGGCCACCCCGCGCTCACCCGGATCCAGATGCCCGACGACTGGCCCGGACACCCGCAGCGCAAGGATTATCCGTTGGGCGGGATCCCCGTCGAGTACAAGGGCGCGACGATCCCGCCGCCGGACACCCGGAGGAGCTACTCATGAACTCACCCCACAGCACCGCTCGCTTCGCTCTCGCCTCCGCGGGGGCCCCGAGATGAGCACCGACCAGGATCTCTTCGCCGGCTCCAACGAGACCTCGCAGGGCCGCGTCTTCACCGTCACCGGCCAGGACTGGGACTCCGTCGTCGACGGGATCGCCGACGAGGGTGACGACCGTGTGGTGGTCAACATGGGGCCCCAGCACCCCTCCACCCACGGGGTGCTCCGGCTGATCCTCGAGCTCGAGGGCGAGACGGTCACCGAGGCCCGCTGCGGCATCGGCTACCTCCACACCGGCATCGAGAAGAACATGGAGTTCCGCTCCTGGACGCAGGGCGTCACGTTCTGCACCCGGATGGACTACCTCGCCCCCTTCCACAACGAGGCGACCTACTGCCTCGGCGTCGAGCGGCTGCTGGACATCGAGGACCAGATCCCGGAGAAGGCGCAGGTCATGCGCGTCCTCCTGATGGAGCTCAACCGCATCTCCAGCCACCTGGTCTGCATCGCGACCGGCGGGATGGAGATCGGCGCCCTGACCGTGATGACGATCGGCTTCCGCGAGCGCGAGATGGTCCTCGACCTCTTCGAGCTGATCACCGGCCTTCGGATGAACCACGCGTTCATCCGACCCGGTGGCGTCGCGCAGGACATGCCCCCCGGCGCGCTCGACGAGATCCGCGACTTCATCGCGCTGATGAAGAAGCGGCTCCCGGAGTACGCCGACCTCTGCAACGCCAACCCGATCTTCAAGGGCCGTCTCGTCGGCGTCGGCCACCTCGACCTCGCCGGGTGCCTGGCTCTCGGGCTGAGCGGTCCGGTGCTCCGCTCGACCGGCTACCCGTGGGACCTGCGCAAGACGCAGCCCTACTCCGGCTACGAGGACTACGACTTCGATGTCGTCACCTGGGACACCTCCGACGCCTACGGCCGCTTCCGGGTGCGCCTGGAGGAGATGTGGGAGTCGCTGCGGATCGTGGACCAGTGTGTCGACCGGCTCAGCGGTCTCGAGGGCGCGCCGGTGATGATCGGGGACAAGAAGATCGCCTGGCCCAGCCAGCTCGCCGTCGGCTCCGACGGCATGGGCAACAGCCTCGACCACATCCGGCACATCATGGGTGAGTCGATGGAGGCCCTGATCCACCACTTCAAGCTGGTCACCGAGGGCTTCCGGGTCCCGGCCGGCCAGGCCTACGTGCCGATCGAGTCGCCCCGTGGCGAGCTCGGCGCGCACGTGGTCTCCGACGGAGGCACCCGCCCGTTCCGGGCGCACTTCCGGGACCCGTCCTTCACCAACCTGCAGGCCACCTCGGTGATGAGCGAGGGCGGCCAGGTGGCCGACGTCATCGTCGCCGTCGCCTCCATCGACCCCGTCATGGGAGGGGTGGACCGCTAGTGAGCCACGACAAGGCAGTGGACATCACCACCGACACCCTCGACGACGTGACGATGCAGGAGCTGCGCGAGATCGGCGCACGCTACCCGCACGCAAGGTCCGGCCTGCTCCCGATGCTGCACCTCGTGCAGAGCGTCGAGGGCCGGGTGACTCCCCGCGGCATCGAGGCGTGCGCCGACATCCTCGGCATCTCGGCCGCCGAGGTCTCGGGTGTCGCGACCTTCTACACGATGTACAAGCGTCGACCCGTCGGCGACTACCACGTCGGCGTGTGCACCAACACGCTCTGCGCGGTGATGGGCGGTGACCAGATCTTCGACCGCCTCAAGGACCACCTCGGCATCGGCAACGACGAGACGACCGTGCCCGAGGGCGACGGCAGGAGCGTGACCCTCGAGCACGTCGAGTGCAACGCCGCCTGCGACTACGCCCCGGTGGTGATGGTCAACTGGGAGTTCATGGACAACCAGACCCCCGAGTCGGCCACCCAGCTCGTCGACGACCTGCGCGGGGGAAGCGACGTCCACTCGACCCGTGGCCCGCGCATCTGCACCTGGCGGGAGGCCGAGCGGGTGCTCGCCGGCTTCCCCGACGGCCTGGCCGACGAGGGTCCGGCAGCCGGTCCGGCCAGCCTGGTCGGCCTGGCGATCGCCCGGGAGCACGGTTGGGCCGCGCCCGACTCCGACCGCAGGCAGGTCGCGGCCGGCGCGAGCCCGGCAACCCAGGGCGACAGCCCGACCAAGGCGACCTCGACGGCAGACACCTCGCACGCGGAGGCGGAGACCCAGGTCGACGAGTCCGACGCGAAGACCGTGGGCGAGGATGCCGGCGGGAAGGACGACTGATGACAGACATGTTGACTCCGGTCCTCTCCGACAACTGGGACGCAGAGCGTCCCTGGACCCTGGACTCCTACACCGGGTCGGGCGGCTACGACGGCCTCGGCACCGCGCTGTCGATGGAGCCGGGCGCGATCATCGACCTGGTCAAGGACTCGGGCCTGCGCGGCCGCGGTGGCGCCGGCTTCCCCACCGGGATGAAGTGGGGCTTCATCCCGCAGGACAACCCCAACCCGAAGTACCTCGTCGTCAACGCCGACGAGTCGGAGCCGGGCACCTGCAAGGACATCCCGCTGATGATGGCCAGCCCGCACACCCTGGTCGAGGGCGTGATCATCTCCTCCTTCGCGATCCGGGCCAGCCACGCCTTCATCTACGTGCGCGGTGAGGTGCTCCACGTGCTCCGCCGCCTCCAGCACGCCGTCCAGGAGGCCTACCTCGCCGGTCACCTCGGCAAGGACATCCACGGCACCGGCTACGACCTCGAGCTCACCGTCGCACGCCGGCGCGGGCGCCTACATCTGCGGCGAGGAGACGGCCCTGCTCGACTCGCTCGAAGGACGCCGCGGCCAACCGCGGCTGCGTCCGCCGTTCCCGGCCGTCGCCGGGCTCTACGCCTCGCCCACGGTCATCAACAACGTCGAGAGCATCGCGTCGGTCCCCTCCATCCTGCGCAACGGCGCGAGCTGGTTCGGCTCGATGGGCACCGAGAAGTCCAAGGGCATGACGCTCTACTCCCTCTCCGGCCACGTCAACCGTCCCGGCCAGTTCGAGGCGCCGCTCGGCATCACCCTGCGCGAGCTGCTCGACCTCGCCGGCGGCGTACGCAACGGCCACGAGCTGAAGTTCTGGACCCCCGGCGGCTCCTCGACCCCGATCCTCACCAGCGAGCACCTCGACGTGCCCCTCGACTACGAGGGCGTCGGCGCGGCCGGGTCGATGCTCGGCACCAAGGCGCTGCAGATCTTCGACGAGACCACCTGCGTGGTCCGGGCGGTGCTGCGCTGGACCGAGTTCTACAAGCACGAGTCCTGCGGCAAGTGCACCCCGTGTCGTGAAGGCACCTGGTGGCTCGTCCAGACGCTGGCGAGGCTGGAGAAGGGCGAGGGCAGCGAGGCCGACCTCGAGACCCTGCTCGACCAGTGCGACAACATCCTCGGCCGCTCGTTCTGCGCCCTGGGTGACGGCGCGACCAGCCCGATCACGTCCTCGATCCAGTACTTCCGCGACGAGTACGTCGCGCACTTCGAGCAGGGCGGCTGCCCGTTCGACCCGGCCGCCTCCACCCTCTTCGCCACCGCGGGAGCGCATGCATGACTGTGACGAGCAAGGAAGGCCAGGGCGTCGCGAAGGCCGACCTGGTCACGCTGACCATCGACGGGATCGAGGTGAGCGTCGCCAAGGGCACGCTGCTGATCCGCGCGGCCGAGCAGGTGGGCGTGCAGATCCCGCGCTTCTGCGACCACCCGCTGCTGGCACCCGTCGGTGCCTGCCGGCAGTGCCTGGTCGAGGTCGCGCTGCCCGGCCCCGACGGTGAGCCGCGCACGATGATGGGCCCACCCGGACGCGTCAAGCCACAGGCCTCCTGCACCATGACCGCCTCCGAGGGCATGGTCGTGAACACCCAGATCTCCTCGCCGATCGCCGACAAGGCGCAGCAGGGCGTGATGGAGGCCCTGCTCATCAACCACCCGCTCGACTGCCCGGTCTGCGACAAGGGTGGCGAGTGCCCGTTGCAGAACCAGGCGATGAGCAACGGCCGTGGCGAGTCCCGGTTTGCTGCGAGCGGCGGGACCAAGCGCACCTTCCCCAAGCCGATCAACATCTCCGCCCAGGTGCTGCTCGACCGTGAGCGCTGCGTGCTGTGCGCCCGCTGCACCCGCTTCTCCGAGCAGATCGCCGGTGACCCCTTCATCGCGCTGATCGAGCGTGGGGCGCTCCAGCAGGTCGGCATCTACGAGAAGGAGCCCTTCGAGAGCTACTTCTCCGGCAACACCATCCAGATCTGCCCGGTCGGTGCGCTCACCTCGGCGGCGTACCGCTTCCGCGCGCGTCCCTTCGACCTGGTCTCGACGCCCTCGGTGGCCGAGCACGACGCCTGCGGGTCCGCCATCCGCGTCGACCACCGCCGCGGCAAGGTTGTCCGCCGTCTCTCCGGCGACGACCCCCAGGTCAACGAGGAGTGGATCACCGACAAGGACCGCTTCGGGTTCACCTACGCCCGCGAGACCGACCGTCTCACCCATCCGATGGTGCGGGACGAGGAGTCCGGCGAGCTGCGCGCGGCCTCCTGGCCGGAGGCGTTCGTCGTCGCGGCCCGGGGCCTGAAGGCGGCCGGCGCCGCCGGGGTCCTCACCGGCGGTCGGCTCACCGCCGAGGACGCCTACGCCTACGCCAAGTTCGCGCGGGTCGTCCTCGGCACCAACGACATCGACTTCCGAGCCCGGGCCCACTCGGTGGAGGAGGAGGAGTTCCTCGCCTCGACCGTCGCCGGCCGCGGGCTCGGCGTCACCTTCGAGGATCTCGAGCGCGCGACCACCGTGGTCCTCGCCGGCCTCGAGCCCGAGGACGAGGCCGGCACCCTGTTCCTGCGGCTGCGCAAGGCGGCGGGGAAGGGTTTGCGCGTCTTCAGCGTGGCGCCGTACACCTCCCGCGGCCTGGCCAAGATGCACGGCACCCTGCTGCGCACCGCCCCCGGTGCGGAAGCCGCGGCCATCGAGGCGCTGGCCAACGACGGTGACGTCGCGCTCGACGGAGGCGGCGTGCTGCTCGTCGGCGAGCGTCTGGCCGCCGTTCCCGGCGCGCTCTCCGCCGCGGTGGCGCTGGCCGGCACCACCGGCGCCCGGCTGGCCTGGGTGCCCCGTCGCGCCGGTGACCGTGGAGCCGTCGACGCGGGCTGTCTGCCCACCCTCCTGCCCGGTGGTCGTCCGGTCGTCGACGCGGCTGCGCGCGTCGACCTCGGCACCGTCTGGGGCACGACGCTGGGCCACGAGGCCGGCCGTGACGCCGCGGGCATCGTCGCCGCGGCGACCGCCGGTGAGCTCGGCGCCCTCGTGGTCGCAGGGGTCGACCCTGATGACACCGCCGACCCTGTCGCCACGCGGGCGGCGCTCGCTGCGACCACGTTCCTGGTCGCTCTCGAGGTCCGCGAGACCGACGTGACCCGGGCGGCCGACGTGGTCTTCCCGGTGGCCCCGGCCGCGGAGAAGTCCGGCACGTTCGTCACTTGGGAGGGCCGCCAGCGGCCCTTCGACAAGGTGCTGCACGAGTCCCACGCACTCCCCGACCTGCGCGTCCTGGCCGGTATCGCCGACGAGCTCGGCACCGGTCTCGGCTTCAAGACCGTCGAGGCGGCCCGCGCCGAGCTGTCCGAGATCGGTCCCTGGGACGGTGACCGGATCGCCGCCCCGTCCGTGCCGGTCGCCGGGACGGTGACCGACGGCATCCGGCTGGCCACCTGGAAGCAGATGATCGACGACGCCTCCATGCTCGACGGCGACGACTACCTCAAGGCCACCGGCCGCGCGGCTGTCGCGCTGGTCTCCGCCAGCACGCTGGGCTCGTTGGGCGTTGCCGCCGGCGCCAACATCGTCGTCACCGGCCCCGCCGGCGCCGCGACGCTGCCGGTCGGGGTCGCCGACCTGCCTGACGGGGTGGTGTGGATGCCGGCCAACTCCGACGGCATCAACGTCCACCGCGACCTCGGCGCAGCCGCCGGCGCGACCGTCACCGTCGAGGGAGGCGCCGCATGATCTCGTCCAGCCCGGTCCTCGGGGTGAGCGACTCGATCGTCCTCGCCGCCGACGACCTGTCCCTGTTCGGTCAGGACCCCTGGTGGTTGGTGGCGGTCAAGTCACTGCTGATCTTCGTGGTGCTCGTCCTGCTGACCCTGTTCAACATCTGGTTCGAGCGCCGCGTGGTGGCCCGGATGCAGCACCGCATCGGCCCCAACGTCAACGGGCCCTTCGGTCTCCTCCAGTCCCTCGCCGACGGCGTCAAGCTGGCGCTGAAGGAAGACATCGTCCCCAAGGGTGCCGACCGGGTCGTGTTCGTCCTCGCCCCGGTGCTCTCGGTGATCCCGGCCTTCGTCGCCTTCTCGGTGATCCCCTTCGGCCCCGAGGTGAGGGTCCCGTTCACCGACATCACCACACCGCTCCAGCTGACCGACATGCCGGTCGGGGTGCTGTTCATCCTGGCGGTGTCCTCGATCGGCATCTACGGCATCGTGCTCGGCGGCTGGTCGTCGGGCTCGACGTACTCCCTGCTCGGCGGCCTGCGCAGCTCTGCCCAGGTGATCTCCTACGAGGTCGCGATGGGGCTCTCGCTCGTCGCGGTGTTCCTCTACGCCGGCTCGCTGTCGACCTCCGAGATCGTCGCGGCCCAGGAGCGGCTCTGGTTCGGCCTGATCCTGATCCCGTCGTTCGTCATCTACATGATCGCGATGGTCGGCGAGACCAACCGTGCGCCCTTCGACCTCCCCGAGGCCGAGGGTGAGCTCGTCGGTGGCTTCCACACCGAGTACTCCTCGCTGAAGTTCGCCCTCTTCTTCCTCGCCGAGTACGTCAACATGGTCACCGTCTCGGCGTTGGCGACGACGCTGTTCCTGGGCGGCTGGCGTGCGCCGTGGCCGCTCTCCCTGTGGGAGGGCGCCAACGAGGGCTACTGGCCGTTCCTGTGGTTCCTCATCAAGGTGATGATGTTCGTCTTCGTCTTCATCTGGCTGCGCGGGACGCTGCCCCGGCTGCGCTACGACCAGTTCATGAAGTTCGGCTGGACGCGACTCATCCCGCTCTCGCTGCTCTGGATCGTCGCGGTCGCGGCGCTCCGGGCGGTCAGCCTCGAGGGCGGCATCGACCGCAGCTACCTGCTCGCCGCGATCGGCGTGGTCGCGGTGCTGTTCCTGGCGCTGTTCTTCTTCGTCGGCGACGCCGAGGAGCCCGAGGACGACGACGACGAGCACGACCAGCGCAGCGGCTCCTTCGATGCCTTCGCAGGTGGCTACCCGGTGCCACCGATGCCCGGCAAGGCGGTCCAGGGACGCACCACGCTCACCCTGCGCGACGACGCCAGCTCCACGACGAACCCGACGATGCACGAGGAGAAGCTCTGATGCCCACCCTCAAGGAACAGTTCTGGGACCCGGTCGCGGGTTTCGGGGTGACCTTCCGGACGATGTTCAAGAAGGTCGTCACCGAGCAGTACCCGTTCGAGAAGAAGCCGACGGCGCCGCGCTTCCACGGCCGCCACCAGCTCAACCGCTGGCCCGACGGCCTGGAGAAGTGCATCGGCTGCGAGCTGTGCGCCTGGGCCTGCCCCGCCGACGCGATCTACGTCGAGGGTGCGTCCAACCGCGACGACGACGGTGAGGGGTCGGCGCGCTTCAGCCCCGGCGAGCGCTACGGCGCGGTCTACCAGATCAACTACCTGCGCTGCATCCTGTGCGGCCTGTGCATCGAGGCCTGCCCGACCCGGGCGCTGACGATGACCAACGAGTACGAGCTGGCCGACGACAACCGCGCCGACCTGATCTATGAGAAGCAGGACCTGCTCGCGCCGCTCCTGCCCGGCATGGAGCAGCCGCCGCACGCGATGCTCCTCGGTGACGACGAGGGCGACTACTACCGCGGCAGCTTCCGCTCAGGCGGCGACACCGGCTCCCAGGGGACCGTGCGCACCGAGAGCGAGGCCTGAGTCGTGGTGACGTTCTGGTTCCTGGCCCCGATCATGGTGATCGCGGCGCTGGGTGTGCTGTTCGCCCGCAAGGCCGTGCACGCCGCCATGCTTCTCGCGGTGGTCATGATCAGCCTCGCGGTCCTCTACGCCGTGCAGGACGCGCCCTTCCTCTTCGCGGTGCAGATCATCGTCTACACCGGCGCGATCTTGATGCTGTTCCTCTTCGTGCTGATGCTCGTCGGTGTCGACGCCTCCGACTCCGTCGTGGAGACCATCAAGGGCCAGCGGTTGGCCGCCACGATCGTGGGTCTGGCCTTCGGAGCCCTCCTCGTGATCGGTGTCGGTCAGGTCACCGTCGGCACGACGGTCGGCCTCGACGTCGCCAACGCCGACGGCAACGTGCAGGGGCTGGCGCAGCTGCTCTTCTCCAAGTTCGTCTTCGCCTTCGAGGCGACCAGCGCGCTGCTGATCACCGCTGCCGTCGGCGCCATGGTGCTCGCGCACCGCGAGCGGCTCACCCCCAAGCTCACCCAGGCCGATCGCGCCGCCCAGCGGATGCGTGACTACGTCGACCACGGCAAGCCGCTCGGTCCGCTGCCCTCGCCGGGCGTGTTCGCCCGGCACAACGCCGTGGACACACCCGCGCTGCTGCCGGACGGCACGCCGGCCGAGTCCTCGGTGTCGCGCATCCTGGTCGCCCGCGGTACGGTCCGGTCCGCCCCGGCGCTCGCCGACGACATCGACGAGCTGACCCGCTCGATGCGTGCCGACGGCACGGTCGCGCCAGGGGCTCCCGGGGAGTCGGCCCCGCCCGCCGAGAACGACTCCGCGGACCACGACCCCGCCGATCACAACCGCGCGGACCACGACCCCGCCGATCACGACAAGGAGCAGTGATGGAAGACCCGACTCCGTTCCTGGTCCTCTCCGCGATCCTGTTCACGATCGGCAGCATCGGCGTGCTCGTGCGCCGCAACGCGATCGTCGTGTTCATGTGCGTGGAGCTGATGCTCAACGCGAGCAACCTGGCCCTGGTCACCTTCGCCAAGGTGCACGGCAACCTCGACGGTCAGGTCGCGGCCTTCTTCGTGATGGTCGTCGCCGCTGCCGAGGTCGTGGTCGGCCTCGCGATCATCATGACCATCTTCCGCACGCGTCGATCGGCCTCTGTCGACGACGCGAGCCTGCTGAAGTACTAAGGGTTAAGCCTGTGACCAGAACAGCTGCGTTCTTCCCGCTCCTGGCCGAGGAGGGCGAGCACATCGTGCCCGTCATCGCCCCCGGGACGGCCGACGGCGTCTTCTCCCTGCTGTGGCTCATCATCGCGCTGCCCGCCCTGGGCGCGGCCGTGATCCTGCTCGGCGGCGGCAACCGCACCAAGGGCTTCGCGCACTACCTCGGCACCGCCACCGTGGCCGGGTCGTTCGTCATCAGCCTGGTGTCGTTCTTCGCCCTGCTCGGGCGGGAGGAGGGCGAGCGCAGCATCGGCCAGCACCTCTACACCTGGGTCGAGGGTGGGTCGTTCCGGGTCGACATGGCGCTGCTCTACGACCCGCTGTCCGCGTTGTTCCTGCTGCTGATCACCGGTGTCGGTGCGCTCATCCACGTGTACTCCATCGGCTACATGGAGCACGACCTCCGTCGCGCCCGGTTCTTCGGCTACCTCAACCTCTTCGTCGCCTCGATGCTGGTGCTGGTGCTCAGCGACAACTACCTCGGCGTGTTCCTCGGCTGGGAGGGCGTCGGCCTGGCGTCGTACCTCCTCATCGGCTTCTGGCAGCACAAGTCCTCGGCCGCGGTCGCGGCCAAGAAGGCCTTCGTGGTCAACCGCGTCGGCGACATCGGCATGGCGCTGGGCACCATGCTTGTCTTCGCGACGTTCGGCACCACCGCGTTCGCCGGCATCTCCGCGGTCGCCGGTGAGGCGTCCACCGCGACGATGACCGCGTTGGGTCTGCTGTTCCTGCTCGCCGCCTGCGGCAAGTCGGCGCAGGTGCCGCTGCAGTCCTGGCTCCTCGACGCGATGGAGGGTCCGACCCCGGTGTCGGCGCTCATCCACGCCGCGACGATGGTCACCGCCGGTGTCTACCTGGTGGTGCGGTCCAACTTCATCTTCGAGTACGCCGAGGTGGCGCAGACCGCGGTCGTCATCGTCGGTGTGGTGACACTGCTGTGGGGCGCGATCATCGGTTGCGCCAAGGACGACATCAAGAAGGCGCTGGCCGGTTCGACGATGAGCCAGATCGGCTACATGATGCTGGCCGCCGGCCTCGGCGTGTACGGCTACGCGTTCGCGATCTTCCACCTGCTCACGCACGGCTTCTTCAAGGCCAACATGTTCCTCGGGGCCGGGTCTGTCATGCACGCGATGGACGACGACGTCGACATGCGGCACTACGGCGCGCTCCAGAAGGCGGTGCCCGTCACCTTCTTGACCTTCTTGATGGGCTACCTGGCGATCATCGGCTTCCCCGGCTTCTCCGGCTTCTGGTCCAAGGACAAGATCATCGAGGCGGCGTTCGGGGAGAGCACGATCGTCGGCCTCTGCGCCCTGCTCGGCGCCGGTATCACCGCCTTCTACATGACGCGACTGATGCTGATGACCTTCTTCGGCAAGAAGCGCTGGGCCGACGAGGTGCACCCGCACGAGTCGCCCAAGCTGATGACCGTGCCGCTGATGGTGCTGGCCGCGCTGTCCGCGCTCGGGGGGCTGCTGCTCTTCGGTGACTTCATCACCGACTGGCTGACCCCGGTCGTCGGCGAGGTCGGTCACCACGAGCTGGCGTTCGCCCCGATCGTCTACACCCTCATCGTCACCGCCGTGGTCGCGGTCGGTGTCGCCGTCGCGTGGGTGAGCGTCGGCAGGTCCGACGTACCGCGCGAGGCGCCGGCCAACGTGTCCTTCGCGACCAAGGCGGCCCGCGCCGACTTGTTCGGTGACGCGCTCAACGAGCAGCTGCTGATGCGTCCGGGTGATCGCTTCGTCACCGGCCTGGTCGACTTCGACGACAACGCCGTCGACGGCGCGGTCAACGGCACCGGAGCCGCGTTCGCCGGCATGTCCAGCACCTTCCGGCGGCTCCAGACCGGCTACGTCCGGTCCTACGCCCTCTCGGTGCTGGCCGGCGCGGTCCTGGTGGTCGCCGCCCTCCTGGCGGTGAACCTGACATGACCGGGTCCGCCCCCACGTCCTCGTCCGTGACCTCGCCAAGGTTGGTGTCCTGAGTGTTCGACTTCCCCTGGCTGACCGCCTCCCTGCTGCTGCCGATCGTCGGCGCAGTGGTCGTGGCCGCGCTGCCTTCGGATCCGACCGGCTCCCGCGACGGCGTCGGTCGCACCGACCTTCCGCAGAAGGTCGCCCTCGGCTTCTCCGTGCTCACCCTCGTGCTGGTCGCCCTCATCGGCTTCGGTTTCGACGCCGGCGGCGAGCGCTACCAGTTCGTCGAGACGCACACCTGGATCGAGGCCTTCGGCGCGCACTACGCGCTCGGGGTCGACGGCATCGGCCTGACCCTGGTGATCCTGACCGCGATCCTCTCCCCGGTCGTGATCCTCGCGTCCTGGCGTGACGGCGACAACGGTCGTTGGGGGTCCCGCTCCTTCTTCGCCTGGATGCTCGCCCTGGAAGGTCTGGCGATCGGTGTCTTCGCCGCCATGGACGTGTTCTTGTTCTACGTCCTCTTCGAGGCCACGCTGATCCCGATCTTCTTCCTGATCGGCGGCTTCGGCGGCGCCGGGCGCGCCTACGCCTCGGTCAAGTTCCTGATCTACTCGCTCGTCGGCGGTCTGCTGATGCTGGCCTCGGTGGTCGGGCTCTACGTCGTCTCCGCGGACTCGGAGACCGGACCGACCTACCTGCTCACCGAGCTCGCGCCGATCACCGCCGGCATCGACACCGACCTCGGTCGCTGGCTGTTCCTCGGCTTCTTCGTCGCGTTCGCGATCAAGGCGCCGATGTTCCCGGTGCACACCTGGTTGCCCACCGTGGCGCAGGAGGCGACCCCCGGCACCTCGGTGCTGCTCGTGAGCATCCTGGACAAGATCGGCACCTTCGGGATGATCCGCTTCTGTCTCGGACTGTTCCCCGAGGCGTCGCAGTGGGCCACCCCGGTGGTCCTGGTCCTCGCGGTCGTCAGCGTGCTCTACGGCGGCCTCGCCGCCATCGGGCAGAAGTCGATCCCACGCCTGATCGCCTTCACCTCGGTGTCCCACTTCGGCTTCATCGTGATGGGCATCTTCGTGCTCAACAGCTATGGCCAGGCCGGCTCGACGCTCTACATGTTCAACCACGGCCTCTCGACCGCGGCCCTCTTCCTGGTGACCGGCTTCCTCATCAGCCGGCGCGGCTCGCAGCTCGTGGGCGACTTCGGCGGGGTGGAGAAGGTGGCGCCGGTGCTGGCCGGCACCTTCCTGGTCGCAGGGCTCTCCTCGCTCTCGCTGCCCGGCCTCTCGCCGTTCATCTCGGAGTTCCTGGTGCTCGTCGGGACGTTCGCCTACAACTGGTGGTACGCCGTGTTCGCGGTGCTCGGCATCGTGCTGGCCGCGCTCTACATCTTGCTGACCTACCAGCGCACGATGACCGGGCCGACCGTGCCGGCCGTCGAGGGCATGAAGGACCTGAACCGGCGGGAGATCGGCGCCCTGGCCCCGCTCCTGCTCCTGATCGTCGTGCTCGGCTTCTTCCCCAAGCCGTTGACCGCGATCATCAACCCGGCCGTCGCCGACACCCTCCAGCAGGTCGGGGTGAGCGATCCGACGCCCGCCGTACCCGCCTCCACGTCGGCGACCGCTGAAGAGGAGTCCCAGCAGTGATGTCGATCCTCGCCGCACCCCAGCTCTCCGAGACGGTCGGTGACTTCACCAAGCCGAGCATCGAGTACTTCGACCTGTCGCCGCTGCTCATCATCTTCGGGGTCGCGCTGGCGGGCGTCCTGGTCGAGGCGTTCGCGCCGCGTCCGCGCCGCTACCTGATCCAGACCGTGCTCTCCACCGCAGGCGTCCTGGGCGCGCTGACGATGACGGTCTTCGTCGCGCGCGACCTGGAGCCACGGGGTGACGGCGCCGGCTTCGGCGCCCTGGCCGCCGAGGGGGCCATCGCCGTCGACGGGCCGACGATGTTCATCTGGGGCACCCTGCTCGTGCTCACCTTCATCAGTGTGTTGCTCTTCGCCGAGCGCCACCTCGAGGGCGGGGTCACGGCCTTCGCGGGCCAGGCGGCCGCGCTGCCCGGCACGGAGGCCGAGCGCGAGGCGTCGACCCGGGGCATCGAGCACACCGAGGTCTTCCCACTGATGATGTTCGCGGTCGCCGGGATGATGCTCTTCCCCGCGAGCAACGACCTGCTGACGATGTTCGTCGCCCTGGAGATCCTCTCGCTGCCGCTCTACCTGCTCTGTGGCCTGGCCCGGCGCCGGCGCCTGCTCAGCCAGGAAGCAGCGATGAAGTACTTCCTGCTCGGCGCCTTCTCCTCCGGCTTCTTCCTCTACGGCATCGCGCTGGTCTACGGCTTCGCCGGCTCCATGCAGTTCGGTGAGATCTCCGAGGCCGTGGCCGGCACCATCGGCGCCGACCCGCTGCTCCTCGGGGGCATCGGCCTCATCGCCGTCGGACTGCTGTTCAAGGTCGGCGCGGCGCCGTTCCATGCCTGGACTCCCGACGTCTACCAGGGCGCGCCCACCGCGGTGACGGCGTTCATGGCCGCCTGCACCAAGGTCGCTGCCTTCGGAGCGCTGCTGCGGCTGTTCTACGTCGGGTTCGGGCCGGCCCGCTGGGACTGGACGCCGATGATCTGGGTCGTCGCGATCCTCACCATGGCGGTCGGCTGCGTGCTGGCCATCACCCAGTCCGACATCAAGCGGATGCTCGCCTACTCCTCCATCGCCCACGCGGGCTTCCTGCTGACCGGCTTCGTGGGTCTGCACACGATCACCGCGGCGGACGGCGCGGAGCTCTCCTCGCTCCAGGCGGTGCTCTTCTACCTGGTCACCTACGGCTTCATGACGATCGGCGCGTTCGCCGTCGTCACGGTCGTGCGGGACGCCGGCGGCGAGGCCACGCACCTGTCGCGCTGGGCCGGTCTGGGGAAGGAGTCCCCCTTCGTGGCGGGCGTCTTCGCGTTCTTCCTGCTCGGCATGGCCGGCATCCCGCTCACCAGCGGCTTCACCGGGAAATGGGCGGTGTTCACCTCGGCCTGGCAGGGCGGCGCCTGGCCGCTGGTGGTCGTGGCTGTGCTCCTGAGCGCGGTCGCTGCCTTCTTCTACGGCCGGGTGATCGTGCTGATGTACTTCTCCGACCCGATCGGCGAGGGCCCCACGGTGGTGATGCCCTCCGTGCTGACGACTATCGTGATCGCGGTGGGCTTCGCGGCCACCGTCGCTCTGGGCATCGTCCCGGGACCGGTGCTCGACCTCGCCGCCCACGCCGGACAGTTCGTCCGTTGACCGCATGACCCCGTGACCTAGGAGCCCCCGTGACCAGCCCCGCATCGGCCTCGTTGGCGTTGCCGATCCTCGACGCCGAGCTCGAGGGCCGGCTGCGGCGGCGACTGGTCGAGGTCGAGGTGGAGCTCGAGTCCGCGGTCCAGAGCGAGGCGTCCTTCGTCACCGAGGCTGCTCAGCACCTGCTCCGCGCCGGCGGCAAGCGGTTCCGGCCCCTCCTGGTCCTCCTCGCGGCGGAGACCGGCGACCCCGGCGCCGACGGCATCGTCACCGCAGCCTGTGTGGTGGAGCTGACCCACCTGGGCTCGCTCTACCACGACGACGTGATGGACGAGGCGGCCATCCGTCGCGGTGCCGACTCGGCCAACGCACGGTGGGACAACCACGTGGCGATCCTGACCGGCGACCTGCTGTTCGCCAGGTCGTCGGAGCTCACTGCCCGGCTCGGCGCCGACGCCGTACGGATCCAGGCCGAGACGTTCGGTCGACTGGTCGAGGGTCAGATCCTGGAGACGGTCGGGGTCGAGGGCAGTGCGGATGCCCTGGACCACTACCTGCGGGTCGTCGCCGGCAAGACCGGTTCCCTGATCGCGACCTCGGCCCGCTACGGAGCGCGCTTCGCCGGTGCGCCGCTCGAGGTCGAGGAGGCTCTGACCGCGTACGGCGAGAAGATCGGTGCCGCCTTCCAGCTCTCCGACGACATCCTCGACGTCGCCAGTGACTCCGACGAGTCCGGAAAGACCCCGGGCACGGACCTGCGCGAGGGTGTGGACACCCTCCCGACGCTGTTGGCCAAGCGGTCCACGGATCCCGCGGACGCGCGCCTGCTCGAGCTCCTGGCCGCTGACCTCAGCGACGACTCCCTGCACGCGGAGGCGCTCGACCTGCTGCGCAAGCACCCGGCGATGGACGAGGCCCGGGCCTACGTGCTCGAACGTGCCCGTGAGGCCCAGCAGCTGCTGACCGTGCTGCCCGACGGCTCGCCGGTGCGTGAGGCCCTCGACGCGTTCGCCGACATCGTCGCCACCCGCACCGCCTGAGCTGATGAGCAGCGGGACGGGCGACGACCCCACCGACGTCCTGACCGGAGGCTCCGACGCCCCGCGCCGTCCCTGGACCGGCGCCGTCGTCGCTCTCGCCGTCGTCGGCGGCCTCGCGTGGCTCACCTGGGGACCCGACGAGGAGCCGGAGGCTGCCCCGTCGGTCGCCGCATCCCCGTCGGGCGACCCCGCGCTGGAGCCTGGCGTGGCGGTGCTCGAGAGTGACGTGGAGGAGCGAGACGGTGGCGCGGAGGTGACGGTGCCGCCCGCCGGCGACGTACCGCAGGACGTCGGCGCCGCCCGCCTCGGCCTGGCCGGTCTGCGCACCGGTGTGCGTGACGTGCTGATCCCGTGCTGGCCGGCGGGCTGGGTTGTCGACCAGAGCCCGAAGCCCGGTGAGCTGCTGGAGGCGGGTGACCTCGTCACCCTCACCGTGACCAACGACGTGTCCGCACGTCAGGACTGCCCGACCGGCGTGGCCACGGAGAACGACCGCGCCCTGGCTGGGCGCTTCATCGCGTTCGCCCAGAATCCCGACGAGAGCGCACCCCTCCCGTGGGGCAACGCGGTGGAGGTGGTCACCCCCGACGGTTCCGGCTCCCGGCTCGACGGGTCCCGCGCCGCCGAGTCCGAGGTGTGGCGAGGGTCCCTGGTCGACGAGGTGGCGGCGCTCGGTGGTGCGCCCGTGGTGCAGGCAGCGGGTGTCGGGCGGTGTGCGGTGCCCGAGCAGTTCGAGGCGGTGCGACGGCTGGCGATCTCCGCCGCCCGTGACGACGACGACACGGCGCACCCGCCGAGCAGCTGCAAGCCGGGGGACGTCGCGGACCTCTACGTCGATCTGCAGGGCTTCCTCGTCGGAGTGGAGCTCCGCGGCGGCGGGGCCGGCACAGGCTAGGTCCCTGCGGGTCTCTACTTCGTGGTCCGCAGATCGAGCACGTACTCCGCCAGGACCGGATGCGGCGCGAAGGATGATCGCGACCTACGGCCGCTCGGTCGCCAGCCCTTCTTCTCCCAGAACCGTCGTGCTCGATGGTTCGCCTCGAACACGCGCAACCAGATCCGGTCCAGGTCGCACGGATAGGTCTCGACCAGCGCGTCGTGCAAGGCGTCTGCCAGCCCGGTGCCCCACATGCTGATCGACGTGCCGAAGTGGAGCAGCTCATCGCCCTTCCGGGCGGCGAATCCCGTGATGCGCCCGACATCGTCGGTCGAGACGTAGACCGCGACAGCCGGGTCGTGCAGCTCGGTTCGCCATCGACCGAGGACCGACTCCCGAGGGAACGGGTGCGTCTCCTGCGGGAACACGTGAGCGAGGGCCACGACGGCCGCCGCCTCCTGGGTGCGGACCAGTTCGTCAAGATCCGCCTCGGTGGCCGGCCGGAAGAGCATGGTCCGATCATGTCGCAGGTGATGCCCTGGCGGCTCAGACGCGGGCGGTGTTGCCGACGGAGCACATGGCGAAACGTGGTGCAACGACGAGTCCTTCGGGACTGGCACGCGCTGGCTCCTCAGCCTCCGAGATGGCGGCGGAAGTTGCGTTCGAAGCCGGCGCCCATCGTGCCGATCACGGCACCCATCGCGGCGCGGACGGCCGGTCCGGAGACTCGCGGCATCGGCAGCTCGGCGCACACCTCCAGGGAGATGCTGAGCTCGGTGCCGCCGTCGGCGTCGGCGAGGGCGTAGCGTCCCTCGACGCCGTAGCGCTCGTTCCTCCCGTGAGGTGGAGCGTGCGAGTAGTCGATCTGCGAGGTCTCGACGAAGGTCATCTGCTCGGTGAAGGCGGGGGTGACCGACGTGCCCAGGACCGGGAGGCTGGTCAGCTGCCAGCGCCAGAGATCCCCGTCGGTGCTGATCGAGTGCACGAAGGGAGTCAGTCGTGCGACCAGGTCTGCGTCGGTCAGCACCGACCACACCTCGGCGCGGGAGGACGGCACGACGCCGTGGGAGGTTGTCGTGGCGGTGAAGGTGCCCATGCCTCGTCATTCCCTGTCCGAGGGGAGACAAAACGGGCCCGCGAGGAGCGTGTCCTCGCGGGCCCGTCGTGCCGCCGCGCTGTGTGGGTCAGCGGCGGTAGACGACCACCACGGACGGACGCGGGAACGCGTCCGTGTGGGGCCAGGTGCTGGCGGGCGTCTCGAAGGTCGCCCCGGACCTCTCGCCCGGGTGCTGGACCGCGATGAAGGCGGTCCGCTGGTCGTCGCTGATCAGCGGGCCGCAGGTCTCGGCGCCGGCCGGAACCGAGAGGAACTGCTGCACCTGACCTCGGGCATGGCCCTGGAGGGGCACGCGGAAGAGGCCGTCGTGCGAGCCGAGGGCGTTGCCGTCGGTGGAGATCCACAGGTTGCCCTGCCGGTCGAACGCCACGTTGTCCGGGCAGCTGATCGGGCTGACCTGGTCCTTGGGGAAGCCACCGAAGTACGTCGCCGGATCGTCGGGGTCGCCGCAGACGAGCAGCAGCTCCCACTTGAAGGAGGTGCCGGTGTGGTCGCCGCCGCGTTCGGTCATCTCCAGCACGTAGCCGTGCCGGTTCACCGAGATCGGGTTGGCCTCGTCGACCGGATACTTGACGCCGCGGTCGGTGTTGTTGGTGAGCGCCGCGTAGATCTTGCCGCTGACCAGGTTGGGCTCGACGTCCTCGGGGCGGTCCATCTTGGTCGGTGACATCAGGTCTGCGGCCATCCGCGTGTTGATGAGGACGTCGGCGACGCTCATCCCCGGCACGAACGAGGTGGTGTCGGTGGTGAGCTTGATCCACGAACCGTCGCCGTCGTACTCGGGAGCCGGGTCAGAGACCTCGTCGGTCAGCCGGGCGACGTACAGCGTGCCCTTGGTCAGCAGCGTCATGTTGTGCCGTTTGGCCTGCTGGGTCTCGGTCGGGTCGAACCGGTCGGCGGAGACGAACTTGTAGAGGTAGTCGCCGCGCTCGTCGTCACCCATGTAGGCGACAGCTTCGCCGCTGCGCGCGATCGTCACGTTGGCGCCTTCGTGCTTGAAGCGCCCGAGCATCGTGTGCTTCCGGGGTGTCGACCGCGGGTCGTAGGGGTCGAGCTCCACGACCCAGCCGAACCGGAACGGCTCGTTGGGCTCCTGGGTGAGGTCGAAGCGCTTGTCGACCTCCATCCACTGGCGGCCACCGGTGACGGCGATGCCGTAGCGGGCGTACGACGCGGCGTACTCGGGCGGCGTGCTGCCGGACGCCTGGAAGTACTGGTTGAAGTTCTCCTCACCGGAGAGGACCGTGCCCCACGGGGTCATCCCGCCGGCGCAGTTGTTGAGGGTGCCCTTGACCCGCCTGCCCGATCGGTCGGTCGAGGTCCTCAGGCGGGCGTCGCCGGCGGCTGGGCCGTCGAGCAGGAAGTCGGAGGTGCCGGTGACCCGGCGGTTGTAGCGGGCCGAACCGGTTGAGCGGGTCCGCCACGAGCCGCTCCTGTGCGACTCGATCTCCACGACGGAGAGCCCGTGGGACTGGATCGCGATCAGCTTGGTGGTGGCGCTGTCATAGGCACCGGTCGGGAACATCAGCTCCTCGTTGGTGTACTCGTGGTTGACCACGAGCAGGGCCCGGTCCCGGCTGAGCGGGAGCACCCCGATGTAGTCGTTGTTGTAGCCGAACTGCTGGGCGGCCGACTCCGGGGTCTGGCGACGTACGTCGAAGCGCGGGGCGCGGTGCACGACCGGATCGCCCCAGCGGATCACCACGTCGCTGGTGAAGCCGTCGGCGACGGTGACGTCGTCGTTGGTGTTGGGAGGGACCGGCGTGAACGTCGTCGTGCCGAGGTTGGCGTCGCGACCGCCGTGCCCGTGCCCATGCCCCTGCCCGTGCCCCTGCCCGTGTCCGCGTCCCTTGGCTGCGGCCGGGACCACGCCACCGACGGCGGTCAGCGCGAGCGCACCACTGCCGACCTTCAGCAGCGAGCGCCGGGCGATCGCGGAGGTGATCACGTCGTGCACGTGCGGGTTGTCCGAGACGTTCGGGATCGCCTGGTCGCAGGCGAAGCCGCACTTGTACTGGCAGGTCATGTGGCTGCGAGAGCCGTGCGGCCCGGTCGGGCCGGGGGTGATGAGGGGGAGGAGACGAGCGGTCACCTGAGCACTCCTTGTGCGTCGTGAGTCAGACGAGTCGCTCGTGAGGCTAGGAAGGTCCGGCGAGGGGCCGGGGAGATGCAGGTGACGGGCGGATGAACAGGTCGGGTCAGATCGCTGCCGCCAGCGCGGCGTCACGCAGCGACCGGCGTCGGTGGTTGAGCGACTCGACGGTGAAGATCACCAGCGCCACCCAGACCAGCCCGAAGCCGACCCAGCGCATCGGCGGCATCGGCTCGGCGAACACCAGCACCCCGAGGGCGAACTGCATCGTCGGGGTGACGTACTGCAGCAGCCCCAAGGTCGTCATCGAGACGCGCGTGGCGGCCGCGCCGAAGCACAGGAGGGGGATGGCGGTGAGCACGCCGAGCCCCAGCAGCAGCCCGACGTGCAGCGGACCCTCACGGGTGAACGTGGACACCCCGGTCGCGGAGAGGAGCACCAGGTAGCCCAGCGCGACGGGCGCGGTCACCATCGTCTCGAAGGTCAGGCTCTCGACGGCGCCGGCGTCGGCCTTCTTCTTCATCAGGCCGTAGGTGCCGAAGGAGAGGGCCAGGATCAGCGCCACCCAGGGCGGCCGGCCGTACTCGACGGTCAGGCCGACCACCGCCAGCCCGGCCAGCCCGAGGGCGGCCCACTGCAACGGACGGAGACGCTCGCCGAGGAGCACCACGCCCATCAGCACGGTGACCAGCGGGTTGATGAAGTAGCCGAGCGAGGTCTCCACCACGTGGCCGTTGTTGACGCCCCAGATGTAGGTGCCCCAGTTGACCGCGATGACGACGGCCGCGACGGACAAGATGCCGACCTTGCGGCGGTCGGCCAGCAGCCGACGCAGCGAGGTCCGGCGGCGGACGGCGACGACCAGCACCAGCATCGTCACCAACGACCAGAACACCCGGTGGGCCAGGATCTCGGCGGCACCAGCCGGCTCGAGCAGGGGGAAGTAGAGCGGGAACAACCCCCACATCAGGTAGGCCGCCGCTCCGAACGCGAATCCTCGCCTGCTCTCCGACACCCCAGAAGGCTACCGCCCCGTCAGGGGCATTCGCCTATTTTGGTTCTGTCGCGAGACGAGCGCTGGACGGCCCGGCCGGGTCGCCCCGGGATCAGCCGACGGTCCAGGTGTCGCCACCGTTGAGCAGGGTGGACAACGCCTCGTGCGGGTCGACCGGTTCGCCGCCTCGGGCCGTGGCGATCTGCTCGCGGGCCAGGTCGTCGTAGGTCGGGCGGGAGGTCTGCCGGAAGATGCCGATCGGAGCGCGGGTGAGCACGCCGGCGTCGGTGAGCCGGCTGATCGCGAAGGCCGTCGTCGGGTCGTCGGCGTGGGCGTCGTGGATCAGCACGTCAGCCTCGTTGGCCTCGGTCACGTCGACCACCTCGACACCGGTGGCCGTGCGCACGACCCCACGGGACCCGACCCGGATCGGCTGGCCGTGCTCGAGCGGGATGACCCCGTCCGTCTCGTCGTCCTCGTTGGCCTTCTTGTTGACCGCGTCGAAGGCGCCGTCGTTGAAGATGGGGCAGTTCTGGTAGATCTCGACCAGCGACGTACCGCGGTGGGCCGCGGCCGCCGAGAGCACCGCGGTGAGGTGCTTGCGGTCCGAGTCGATGGTGCGAGCGACGAAGGTGGCCTCGGCGCCGAGCGCCAGCGAGACCGGGTTGAACGGGCTGTCCAGGGAGCCCATCGGGGTGGACTTGGTGACCTTGCCGAGCTCGCTGGTCGGCGAGTACTGGCCCTTGGTGAGGCCGTAGATCCGGTTGTTGAACAGCAGGATCGTCATGTTGACGTTGCGACGCAGCGCGTGGATCAGGTGGTTGCCGCCGATGGAGAGGGCGTCGCCGTCGCCGGTGACGACCCAGACCGACAGGTCGGCGCGCGACGTGGCCAGTCCCGTGGCGATCGCGGGTGCCCGCCCGTGGATGGAGTGCATGCCGTAGGTGTCGAGGTAGTAGGGGAAGCGGCTCGAGCAGCCGATGCCCGACACGAAGACGATGTTCTCCCGCTTCAGGCCGAGGTCGGGCAGGAAGCCCTGCACGGCGGCGAGGACGGCGTAGTCACCGCAACCCGGGCACCAGCGCACCTCCTGGTCCGAGGTGAACTCCTTGCGGTTCTGGGGTGCGTCGGCGGCAGGGACGCCCTGGAGCCCGTGCGGCAGTGTCGGGAACGGCAGGTCGGTGCCGGTCCCCGTGTCGCTGGTCGTGCTCATCGTCGGACCTCCTGTGTGTCGGGAGCTGGTACGTCGGCCCCGGTCAGGGTGGCCTCGATCAGCTCGGTGATCGCCTCGGAGAGCTCGGCGGCCCGCAGCGGCAGCCCCCTCACGTGGTTGTAGCCGTGCACGTCGACGAGGTAGCGGGCCCGGAGCAGCAGCGAGAGCTGCCCGAGGTTCATCTCCGGGACCATCACGGCGTCGTAGCGCTTGAGCACGTCGCCGAGGTCGCTCGGGAACGGGTTCAGGTGGCGCAGGTGCGCCTGCGCGACGTGCATCCCGGCGTCACGCACCTGGCGCACAGCCGCACCGATGGGACCGTAGGTCGACCCCCAGCCGAGCACGAGCACCCGGGCGTCTCCGGACGGGTCGTCGACCGCCAGCGGCGGGATCGTGGCGGCGATCCGCTCGACCTTGGCGGCTCGGGTGCGCACCATCAGGTCGTGGTTGGCGGCCTCGTAGGAGATGTTGCCGTGGCCGTCACCCTTCTCGAGCCCGCCGATGCGGTGCTCGAGCCCCGGCGTACCAGGGATCGCCCAGGGTCGTGCCAGCGTCTCGGGGTCACGCAGGTAGGGCCAGAAGTCCGGCTTCTCCTCACCGGTCTTGGCGTTGGTGGTCACGTGGTTGTGCTCGGTCGCGAACGCGGGATTGATCGAGGGCAGGTCGTCGACGTGCGGGATCGACCAGGGCTCTGACCCGTTGGCGAGGTAGCCGTCGGAGAGCAGCATCACCGGGGTGCGGTAGGTCACCGCGATCCGGGTCGCCTCGACAGCCGCGTCGAAGCAGTCCGCCGGCGACTGCGGGGCGATGATCGGCACCGGCGCCTCACCGTTGCGGCCGAACATCGCCTGGAGCAGGTCGGCCTGCTCGGTCTTGGTCGGCAGGCCCGTCGACGGGCCGCCACGTTGGACGTCGACGACGAGCAGTGGCAGCTCCATCATCACCGCCAGACCGATCGTCTCCGACTTCAGCGCGATCCCGGGGCCCGAGGTCGTGGTGACGCCGAGCGACCCTGCGAAGGCGGCACCGAGCGCCGCGCCGATCCCGGCGATCTCGTCCTCTGCCTGGAAGGTGGTCACCCCGAAGCGCTTGTGCTTGCTCAGCTCGTGGAGCACGTCGGAGGCCGGGGTGATCGGGTAGGAGCCCAGGAACAGCGGCAGCCCCGACTGGGTGGAGCCCGCGATGAGCCCGTAGGCGAGCGCCAGGTTGCCGGTGATGTTGCGGTAGGTGCCCGTCCGCATCGGCGCGGGCTTGATCTCGTACTGCACCACGAACGACTCGGTCGTCTCGCCGAAGAACCAGCCGGCCTTGAACGCGGTCACGTTGGCGTCGCGGATGTCGGGCGCCTTCGCGAAGCGCCGCTCCAGGAACGCGATCGTCGACTCCGTGGGCCGGCCGTACATCCACGACAGCAGGCCCAGGGCGAACATGTTCTTGGCGCGCGCGGCGTCCTTGCGCGAGAGGCCGAACTCCTTGACGGCCTCGACGGTCATCCCGGTCAGGTCGACCGGCGCGACGTCGTACTCACTGAGCAGGCCACCGGGGGAGTCGTCCTCGAGCGGGTTGTCGGAGTAGCCGGCCTTCGTGAGGTTGCGTGGGGTGAAGTCGTGGCTGTCGACGATGATCGTCGCGCCGTTCTTGATGTCGCCGAGGTTGGCCCGCAGCGCAGCCGGGTTCATGGCGACGAGGACGTCGGGGGAGTCGCCGGGCGTGAGGATGTCGTGGTCGGCGAAGTGCACCTGGAAGGACGAGACGCCCGGGAGCGTGCCCTGCGGAGCCCGGATCTCGGCCGGGAAGTTGGGCAGGGTCGACAGGTCGTTGCCGAAGGTCGCGGTCTCCTGGGTGAAGCGGTCGCCGGTCAGCTGCATACCGTCACCGGAGTCTCCGGCGAATCGGATGATGACGCGGTCGAGCTGCTTGACCTGCTTGGTCACGCCGTTCGCCTACTTTCCCGGGAACGCGGGGGCCCGCCACGAGGCGCGGACACACCCTCGGTCCCCTCCGACTGAGGTGGGCCTTACCCGCCTCACTCTACGACCGCCACCCGCCGGGATCACGCGTCGTCCGGATCGCAACCTGTGAGGCACGCCACCTGGGCACTCAGGAGCGGTAGACGATCACCTTGGTGCCGAGGGGAACCTGGTCGAACAGGCCGGAGATCGCGCCGTAGTCGCGGACGTTCACACAGCCGTGCGAGGCCCCGTAGTAGCCGTTGGCCGCGAAGTCGGGCGAGTAGTGCACTGCCTGGCCACCGCTGAAGAACATCGCGAACGGCATCGAGGTGTCGTAGAGCGAGGACACGTGGTCACGCGACTTGCTGAAGACGGTGAAGGCACCCTCGCGCGTGGGCAGCTCCGCGGACCCGAAACGCACGTCCACGGTGAGCTTGACCTTGCCGTCGACGACCCAGCGCAGGCTGTTGGACGTCTTGTCCACGCAGAGGGCGAGGCCCGTCTTGCAGCGCGCGTCGAGCGGCTGCCCGTCGGCAGGGTCCGGCGGCTTGTTGGCGAGCTCGCCGGCGGTCGGCACCCGGCTCATCCCGACCAGTAGGTCGAGGGTGCGGCGGTCGACCCGGCCCGTCTGGGGGATGCCGCGCTTGCCCTGGAAGCCGTGCACTGCGGTGCGGGTCTGCGGGCCGTAGGTGTCGGTGACGTCGCCGAAGTACCACGCGAGCTGACGCAGCCGCGACTGGAGGATGCGGACCTTGGTGCCGGTGTCGCCGGGCTCGAGCAACGCGGGCCCCGAGCGGTTGAACAGCACGTCGTCGCTGGGCTTCAGCGTCATCTTGACCAGCCGGCGCCAGGTGCGGGCGTCGACCTCTCCGGTGCGCTCGAAGCCACGCTTGCCCTGGAAGCCACGCACCGCACGGGTGGTGACCTTGTCGTAGCGACCGGTCATCGGCGGGTTGAACCACAAGAGCTGGGCCAGCCTGGCCTGCAGCGCGCGCACCTTGCGACCGCGGTCGCCGGTCTCGAGGACGGGCTCGGGCTCGGCCTCGAGCGTCGCCACGGGCTCGACCGGTGCGGCCTCGGTCGCCGCGTCGGGCGAGGGCGTGGCGGTCGCCTCGACCCCGGCCACGACGGGCGCCGGCGTCGATCTGTCGCGGAGGACCTGGTCGGTGGCGTGGGTGAGTCCGAGGACGCCGTACGACGCCCCGGCGGCTGCCACGAGCACAGCCGTCGTGGTCGCCGTGCTCACGAGCACGCGACGCAGGCGCGGGCGGCGGTTGTTGTCCATAACTCCTCAGACGCGTGACATGCCCCCGAGGTTGCCTTGCCGACGTCCCCGAGGTCCTTTCCTGGCACCGCCGAGAAGGGTACCGGCGCGGCGGCTCCGGGTGTGGGACCACGACCGTGGGGGCCGCTCCTCGGCCGCCGGCGGTGCGCGCTCCTCAACCAGCGTCCGGTGAGGCCCTAGAGTGACCCCGTGGCGGGTTCAGGCGCGGACTACTTCGGGACCTACGTCCCACTGGTCGCGATCATCGTGCTCGGGGTCCTGCTCGTGGTCGCGATGTTCGGCGGAAACGCGATGCTGCGTCCCACCCACACGACACCGGAGAAGCTGCTCACCTACGAGTGCGGTGTCGACCCCGTCGGTGAGGGCTGGGCGCAGACCCACGTGCGCTACTACATCTTCGCCTACCTCTACGTGATCTTCGCCGTCGACGCGGTGTTCCTGTTCCCGTGGGCGACGGTGTTCGCCGGCCTCGGCTGGGCCAGCGTCGCCGAGATGGGCGTGTTCATCGGGTTCATCGCCGTCGGGCTCGTCTACGCGTGGCGCAAGGGGGTGCTGACGTGGACGTGACACCCCCGGTGACGCTCGGGATGCCCTCGGTCGGACCGCTCCAGCGGGTGGCGCCCAAGCCGGCGCGCTACCTGCTCAACTGGGGCCGCAAGTACTCCCTCTGGGTGTTCAACTTCGGCCTCGCCTGCTGCGCGATCGAGTTCATCGCGACGTCGATGGCGCGCCACGACTTCATCCGGCTCGGGGTGATCCCGTTTGCCCCCGGGCCGCGACAGGCCGACCTGATGGTCGTCTCCGGGACGGTCACCGACAAGATGGCGCCGGCGATCAAGCGGCTCTACGAGCAGATGCCGGAGCCGAAGTACGTCATCTCGTTCGGGTCCTGCTCCAACTCCGGCGGGCCCTACTGGGACTCCTACTGCGTGACCAAGGGCGTCGACCAGATCATCCCCGTCGACGTCTACGTCCCCGGCTGCCCGCCGCGCCCGGAGGCGCTGCTCCAGGGGATCCTCAAGCTCCAGGAGAAGATCGACGGCGAGAACCTCGCAGAGCGCTACCGCGCGACCGACGCGGCGTCGGTGCAGCGTGGATTGGTGCGTCCCCCCGGAGCGGAGCGGTGAGCCGGGCGACCGAGCTGTGGCCCGGCCGGGTGCAGGCGGCGTACGTCGGAGCCTTCGGCGAGGACGTGACCTTCGAGGACGGCTTCGGACCGCTCGGCGTCGACGTCCCCGCCGACCGGTGGGTGGAGGCCCTGCTGCTCGCCCGTGACGGCCTCGACTGCTCCTTCTTCGACTTCCTCACCGCCGTCGACGAGCTGGGCTCCGAGCACGGCGGGTTTCGTCTGGTCAGCCACGTCGCGGATCACCACGCCCCCGGACCCGGCGGCGTGCTGCACCTGCTCGTGCGGACCCTGGTGCCGCGCGAGGCGGCCCGCGTCGGCTCCGCCGGCGGGGTGTATGCCGGGGCGGGTTGGCACGAGCGCGAGACCCACGAGATGTTCGGGATCGACTTCACCGACGACGCAGGCGAGCCCCTCGTCCTCGACAAGCTGCTGCTGCCCGACGAGTTCGAGGGCCACCCGCTGCGCAAGGAGTTCGTGCTCGCCTCGCGCGTCGCGAAGCCGTGGCCCGGCGCCAAGGAGCCCGGCGAGAGCGAGCACGCCCCGGCCGGCGGGTCGTCGCGTCGTCGGATGAAGCCTCCCGGGGTGCCGGACGACTGGCGGCGCGATGGGTGAGGCGCTCGAGCTCGCGCTCCGGCTCGGCGGCGTGCTGGCGGCGTTCCTCGTCGTGCCGCTGCTGGTCGGTCAGGTCGAGCACAAGGCGATGGCGCACATGCAGGGCCGGGTCGGGCCGATGTACGCCGGCGCCTTCCACGGTTGGGCCCAGCTCGTCGCCGACGGTGTGAAGTTCGTGCAGAAGGAGGACGTCGTCCCGGCCGCGGCCGACCGGATGGTCTTCAAGCTGGCGCCCGCCGTCGCGCTGATCCCCTACCTGGTCGCGATGCTGGTCATCCCGCTCGGCCCGGGGCTCGTCGGCCAGGATCTCGACATCGGACTGTTCTTCGTGGTCGCGGTGATGGGGGTCGGGGTCATCGGCAGCCTGATGGGGGGCTGGTCGAGCGCCAACAAGTTCTCCCTCCTGGGCGGCATCCGGGTGGCGGCGCAGCTGATGGCCTACGAGCTGCCGTTCGTGCTCGCCGCCGCGTCGGTGGCGATGGCGGCCGGCACCCTCTCGCTGACCGGCATCGTCATCGCCTGGGACCCGTGGTGGCTGCTCTGGCAGGCGATCGCGCTGTTCGTCTTCTTCGTCTCGGGTCTCGCGGAGGTGCAGCGGCCGCCGTTCGACATGCCGGTCGCGGATGCCGAGCTCGTCTTCGGGCCCTACACCGAGTACGGCGGTCTGCGGTTCGCGCTGTTCATCCTCGCCGAGTACGCCGGCATCGTGGTGCTCTCGGCCCTCACCGCCGTCCTCTTCCTCGGTGGCTGGCGCGGGCCCTTCGACGAGCAGCTCGGCTGGCTGTGGACCCTCGTCAAGACGATGGCGGTGGCTTTCGTGGTGATCTGGGTCCGGGTCGCCTACCCGCGCCTGCGGGAGGACCAGCTGCAGCGGTTCGCCTGGCAGCTGCTCGTGCCCCTTGCCCTGCTCCAGCTCGCGATCACCGCCGTAGGAGTCGTGATGACCGCATGAAGCTCCCCGGCGCAGGCCTGGTCAAGGGGCTGGCCGTGACGATGCGGCAGCTGACCCGCCGCTCGGTCACCGCCCACTACCCCGACGTGCTCCCCGAGCTGCCGCCCCGCTCGCGCGGGGTGATCGCGCTGATCGAGGAGAACTGCACCTCGTGCATGCTCTGCGCGCGCGAGTGTCCGGCGTGGTGCATCTACATCGACTCCCACAAGGACGTCATCCCCGCCACCACCGAGGGTGGCAAGGACAAGACCCGCAACGTTCTCGACCGCTTCGCGATCGACTTCTCGATCTGCATGTACTGCTCGATCTGCATCGAGGTCTGTCCCTTCGATGCGCTGCACTGGTCCTCGGAGTTCGAGTACGCCGAGCTCGACATCCGCGAGCTGACCCACGAGAAGGACAGGCTGCGCGAGTGGATGTGGACCGTCCCCGCGCCCGTCGCGCTCGACCCGCACGCCGAGGAGGCCAAGGAGATCGGCGTCGCCCAGAAGGCGGTGGAGAAGGCGGTGGAGAAGGCGGTGGAGAAGGCGGTCGAGCGCGCCGCCGCCGCCGCGGAGGCCGAACCGCAGGCCGAACCGAAGGCCGGGGAGCCGGACGAGTCGTGACCTGGGTCCAGGGGGTCTTCCTGCTGCTCGCCGTGATCGCGGTGGTCTCGGCGCTGCTCGTCGTCACCACGCCGCACCTCGTGCACGCCGCCCTCTGGCTGGTCGTCACCCTCGGAGCCGTCGCCGGGATCTTCCTGGTGCTCGCCGCGGAGTTCGTCGCCTGGGTGCAGATCCTGATCTACGTCGGCGCGGTGGTCGTGCTGCTGCTGTTCGCGCTGATGCTGACCCGGGCACCGACGGGGCCACAGCCGGATCTGACCGTCCGGCGCTGGGCACCGGCCGCCTTCGTCGGGCTCCTCGTGGCGGTGCTGCTCGGCGCGACCGTCGTCGCCGGCTTCCGCGACGTCACGATCGACCTCGACCAGGCCGTCGTCGGCTCGGCCGAGGTCACCGGCGACACCATCTTCCGCCAGTGGGTGCTGCCCTTCGAGGTGCTCAGCGTGCTGCTGCTCGCCGCCCTGGTCGGCGCCATCGTGCTGTCCCGCCTGCGGGGAGGTGAGGAGTGATGCCGCTGTGGTGGCCGTTGCTGCTGGCCAGCCTGCTCTTCGGCATCGGGGTCTACGCCGTGCTGGCGCGCCGCAACGCCGTCCTGGTGCTGATGGGCGTCGAGCTGATGCTCAACGCGGTGAACATCAACCTGGTCGCCTTCGACGCGACCTTCCGCGACGTGCTCCACGGCGGTCAGACCCTCGCGCTGTTCACCATCGTCATCGCCGCGGCCGAGATCGGGCTCGCGCTGGCCATCGTGCTGCTGGTGTTCCGCAGCCACGGGCACATCGAGCTCGACCGGCTGCGCGACCTCGCCGACCGTGACCTCGCCGACCGTGACGTCGCCGCTCCCGACCGGGCCGACCGGGAGGGCGCATGACCTGGGTCGTGCTCGGCGTCCTGCTGGTGCCGTTCGTCAGTGCCGCCGTCACCCTCGCCTTCGGTCACGCCTCCGAGGTCACCGGCAGAGGCATGGCCGTCGGCGGCTCCGCCCTGACGTTGGGGCTCGCAGGTGTGGTTGCCATGGCCCACCTCGGCGATGCCGCTCCCACCGGTCGGGTCTTCGTCGCCACCGAGGCGACCCGGCCGGCGTTCGAGCTGGCGGTGCTGGTCGACCCGCTGGCCGCGGTGCTGCTCCTGCTCGCGGGCACGGTCGCGTTCTTGGTGCAGGTCTACTCGTTGGGCTATCTCCACGGCGACCCCCGCTACCCGTCGTACGCCGCCCTGGTGTCGGTGTTCACCGGCGCGATGTGCACCGTCGTGGTCGCCGACGACCTCTGGGTGCTCCTGATCGGCTGGGAGCTGATGGGCGCATGCTCCTACTTCTTGATCTCCCACCACTGGGAGCTCGGCGAGGCGCGGGCCGGTGCGGTCAAGGCGTTCTTGATGACCCGCACCGCGGACCTCGGTCTGCTGTTCGCGATCCTCGTGCTCGGCGAGCGGTTCGACAGCTATCGGATCAGCACCATCCTCGCTGCCGTGGTCGACCAGGCACCCCAGCGCGACGAGCTCTGGCTGCCCGCAGTGCTGATCGCGATCGCCGTGATGGGCAAGTCGGCACAGTTCCCGTTCCACACCTGGCTGCCCGACGCGATGCCCGGACCGACACCCATCTCCGCGCTGATCCACGCGGCCACCATGGTCGCCGCCGGGGTGTTCCTGGTGGCGCGGATGTATCCGCTGTTCCTCTCCGCGCCGGCCGCGCTCACCGTGCTCGCCCTCACCGCGGCTACGACGATGTTCCTGGCCGCCTTGTACGCCCTGGTCACCCACGACCTCAAGCGGGTGCTGGCCTGGTCGACGGTCAGCCAGCTCGCCTACATGTTCGGAGCGCTCGCGGTAGGAGCCTGGACCGCCGGCGTCCTGCACCTGCTGGCCCACGGTGCGTTCAAGGCGCTGCTGTTCCTGGCCGCAGGGTCGGTGGTGCACGCCGTCGGGGGATCGACCTCGATGGATCGGATGGGCGGCCTGCGCACCCGCCTTCCCGACACCTTCGCCACCATGACGCTCGGGCTCGCAGCGCTGGCGGGCGTCGTACCCCTCGTCGGCTTCTTCACCAAGGACGCGGTCATCTCCGGCGCGCTCGAGGGAGCCCTGCACGGTCGGCTGGTCTGGCCGTGGGTGTCGTGGTTGCTGCTCGCCTCGATGGTGCTCACCGCGATGCTCACGATGGCCTACGCGTTGCGCGCCTGGCTGCTGGTCTTCTTCGGACCTGCGGACGACGGGGCCGAGGATGCCCATGAGGGGTCGGGGACCATCCGGGTGCCGCTCTACCTGCTCGCCGTCCCCACGGTGCTCGGCGGACTGGTCATCCTCGACCCGGCCGCGCTGCTCGGGCGCGAGGCCGCGGAGGCAGAGCTCTTCCACGTGACCGAGTCCCTGGTCCTCACGGCGCTGATCGCGCTGACGGCGGTCGTGGTGCTGCTCGTCTGGCGGGCGCGCGGCAGGTCGCTGTGGCCGCGCCTGGTCGTCCCGCACCCGCCCGTGGACCGGATCTACGACGCCGCTCTGGTGCGGCCGGTGCGCTGGCTGGCGCGAGCCGCGGCGGCGGGTGACCGCGACGTGATCGACGGCTACGCAGAGGGCGCCGGCGCGAGCGCCCGTGGCATGGGCGGGCTGCTGCGTCGCGCCCAGAGCGGCAACGTGCAGGCCTACGTGATGGTCGTCGTGGTGGGTGCCGTCCTGGTGGCCGTGCTGGCCGGCGCGGTGACGACATGACCGCCCTCGCCCTCAACGGGCTGGTCGCGGTGCCGTTCGCGTTCGCGATGGTGTCCCTGCTCGTCGGTCGTCGGCGCGAGGCGGCGGGTGTGGGTCTGGCGGCGCTGGGCGGCCTGGTCACGCTCTGCTGGTCGATCTGGCTCGCCGCCATCTCCACGACCGCGCTCGACGGCTCCAAGGTCGACCAGGTGTGGTTGGCCGCACTCGACATCAGGTGGCACCTCGGGGTCGACGGCATCTCGCTGCCGCTGCTGCTGATGAGCACGCTGATCTTCGCGCTCGCACTGCTCTCCCTGGTGCGCTCGGCGCCCGACTGCGGCGGCACCGCCTGGCTCGCGGCGCTGCTCCTGGTCGATCGAGGCCGGCGTGATCGGCAGCTTCCTCGCCCTCGACCTGGTGCTCTTCTTCGCGTTCTTCGAGGTCGCCTTGATCCCGATGTGGTTCGTGATCGACCAGTGGGGCGACCACCACGGTCCACGGGCGGCTGAGAAGCGGCGCCGCGCGGCGACCCGCTTCCTGGTCTTCACCGTGCTCGGCTCAGCGCTGATGCTGGTCGGCTTCTTGCTGGTGCGAGCCGAGGCGGGCACCTTCGACATCGTCGAGATCGCGGCCTCCTACGAGCCCACCGGTCCGCTCGCGCTCACCGCTGCGGTCCTCGTCGCCCTCGGGCTGGCGGTCAAGACACCGCTGTGGCCGGTGCACATCTGGCTGCCGGACGCGCACTCGACGGCGCCGACGGTGGGCTCGGTGGTGCTCGCTGCGGTGCTGCTGAAGCTGGGCACCTACGGCTTCCTGCGCTTCTGGCTGCCCGTCGTCGACCCGGGCTGGTCGTGGCTGCTGCCGACCGTGGCGGCCCTGGCGGTCGTCGGGATCGTGTACGCCGCGCTCGCCTGTCTCGCCCAGACCGACCTCAAGAGGCTGATCGCCTACTCCAGCGTCGGCCACATGGGCTTCGTGGTGCTCGCCGCGGCGACGTACACCCTCGGCGGGGTGCAGGCTGCGGTCTACGCCAGCGTCGCGCACGGCCTGATCACCGGACTGCTGTTCTTCCTCGCGGGCGCGGTCAAGGACCGCTACGGCACCGGCGACCTGCGCCGGCTGCGGGGTCTCTACGGCCGCGTGCCCCGACTCGGTGGGCTGGTCGCTGTCGCGGCGATGGCCTCCCTCGGGCTGCCGGGCCTGGCCGGCTTCTGGGGCGAGATGCTCGCGATCCGGGCGTCGCTGTTCCCGGCGGACCCGCTGCCCCGCGGCACGTTCGTGCTGCTGTCGGTGATCGCCGCGCTCGGCGTCATCCTGGCCTCGGCGTACTTCCTCGCCGTGCTCCGCTCGGCCTTCCAGACCGGTGAGTCGGGCGAGGCCGCCCCGGAGCCGGTCACCGATGGTGACGTGACCGGCTGGGAGTGGCTCGTCTGGTCCCCCCTGCTGGCCGCGATCGTCCTGTTCGGGGTCGCGCCCGGGCTGCTGCTGACCCCGGTCGCCGAGGCGGCCGTCTCCTTCCTGGGAGGTGCCCGGTGAGCGCGGTGCAGAGCATCGACTGGCTGGCCGTCGCTGCTCCTTCGCTGCTCGCCGTGGCGGCGGTGCTGGTGCTGCTGGTCGATGCCTTCGTCGGCTCACAGCGCCGCGCGGCGCTGCTGCCGGCCACGCTGACGGTGAGCGCCGTCGTGGCAGCCGTGGTCCCGACCTGGCTGCTGTGGCAGGAGCCGGTGCGCGGCACGTTCTGCGTCGGTGACGTGGTGGAGGGGCCGGCGCGCTGCTCGTTCGCCACCGACGGCTTCACGCTGGTCATCTGGGGGATCGTGCTGTTCGGCACCGCCGTCGTCGCGCTGATCGGCACCGCTGCGGTGGCCGAGGGTCGCACCCCGCAGGGGGAGTGGCACTTCCTGCTGCTCTGCTCGGCCGCGGGCGCGCTCGTGCTGGCCGCCTCGCGTGACCTCATCACCCTGCTCGTCGCCCTCGAGGTCGTCTCGCTGCCGGCCTTCGCGCTGGCCGGCCTGCGCCGTGGGGACGCGCGCGCCGCCGAGGCGGCGGTCAAGTTCTTCCTCGTCTCGGTCGTCTCGACGGCCGTCACGCTGATGGGCATCTCGCTGCTGTACGGCGTCACCGGGTCGGTGTTCCTCGACGGCATCGCCACCTCCGTCGCGCAGGGCACGGAGCCCTGGTCGGTGCTCGTCGTCGGAGCCCTGCTCACGGTCGTCGGGCTCGCCTTCAAGGTGGCGGCGGTGCCGTTCCACATGTGGGTGCCCGACACCTACGTCGGCGCCCCGGTCGCCGTCGCTGCCTACCTCTCCGTGGTGTCCAAGGCGGCCGGCTTCATCGGACTGATGCTCGTGCTCGGGCGTGCGCTGCCGGGGCTGGCCGAGGCCTGGGCCCCGGTGCTGGCCGTGATGGCCGCGCTGACCATGACTGTCGGCAACGTGCTCGCGCTGCGGCAGGACCACGCCGTACGCCTGCTCGCCTGGTCCTCGGTCGCCCAGGCGGGCTACATCCTGGTGCCCTTCGGCGCCGTCCGCCCGGGTGCGGTGGGGGAGGCGCTCGCCGGCTCGCTGGGCTATCTGAGCGTGTACGCGTTCGTCAACCTCGGCGCCTTCGCGGTCGCTGCCGTGGTCGGCACCCGTCACCCCGCGCAACGGCTCTCGGACTACCGCGGGCTGATCGCGGAGGAGCCCGGGGCCGGCTGGCCCCTCGCGTTCGCCCTCGTCGCGCTGGCCGGACTGCCGCCCGGCATCATCGGGCTGCTCGCCAAGGTGCTCGTCTTCGACGCGGCCGCCGAGGTGACCTGGCTGGTCGTGGTGATGGCGGTCAACGTCGCGATCGGGCTCGTCTACTACGTGCGCTGGCTCCGTGAGCTGTTCGTGCCCGCCGCCGAGCCGGGGTCCTCCACCTACGACGTACCCAACGGGGTCGGGGTCGCCATCGGGATGACCTTCGTGGCGAGCGTGCTGTTCTCGGTGCTCCCCGGCTGGCTGCTCGACCCGGTGCTCGCCACGCTCGGCTGAGGCGGACCTCGCCGGGCGGAGCGGCAGCCTTCGAGATGCTCAGAGCTGCGCGACGTAGACCGTGCTGGCCGACTCGCCCCCCGTCAGCGGGTTGGCGAACGGGACCACGTGCGTGGTGCGCTGCTCGAAGAGCTCGTCGAGGACCGCCTCGAAGTCCGGGTCGGGTGGGTCGTCGGACCAGAGCCCGAAGACACCTGAGGGGGCCAGGACCGCGGTCAGTCGCGCCAACCCGTCGGCTGTGTAGAACGCGCCGTGGCTGGGGTGGAGGAGGTTGCGGGGCGAGTGATCGACGTCGAGCATCACCACGTCGTACGACGACCGCGGGGTCGCGCCCGACGCCACGAGCGCGAAGAAGTCTCCGTGCACGAGCTCGCAGCGGGGGTCGGCGGCCAGCCCCGCCGTGTCGGGTAGCAGGTCGCGGCGGTGCCAGCCGATGACAGCCTCGACCGCTTCCACGACCTGCACCTGCCGGACCCGCTCGTCCGTCAGGGCCGCGCGCAGGGTGTAGCCCAGGCCGAGACCGCCGACGAGCACGTGCAGGCCCGCGCTGGCGTCCGCCGCACGCGCGAGACTGAGGTGGGCCAGCTGCTGCTCGACCACGGTGAACAGGCTCGACATCAAGAACTCGTCGTCGATCTTCACCTCATAGACGTCCTTGCCCACGACCGGCTCGTGGCGGCGGCGCAGGCTGATCACCCCGATCGGGGTGTCGGTGGCGTCGAGCTCCTCGATGCGAGAGGCCATCTGGCCTCCATCCTGGTCGTCGCCGTGCACGGAGGTGGAAGGGGTGCGTCGTCAAGACTCAGCGGTAGTTGGTGAACTGCACCGCGAACTCGTAGTCCTGCCCCTTGACGAGGGCGATCACTTCCTGGAGGTCGTCACGCTTCTTGCTGGTCACCCGCAGCTCGTCGCCCTGGACCTGCACCTTGACGCCCTTGGGGCCCTCGTCGCGGATGAGCTTGCCGACCTTCTTCGCGTCCTCCTGCGAGATGCCCTCCTTCAGGGCCACCGAGATCTTGGACTCCCGTCCCGGACTGACGGGGCTCACCCGCGTCGATGATCTTCAGCGACTGGTTGCGCTTGATCAGCTTGTCCTTGAAGACGTCGAGGACGGCCGTCGCGCGGTCGTCGGCGTTGGCCGAGATCTCCACCGCCTGCTCGCCGGAGCGCTCGATGGTGGCGCCGGTGTTCTTGAAGTCGAAGCGCTGGGAGATCTCGCGCTGGGCCTGGTTGATGGCGTTGTCGACCTCCTGCTGGTCGAGCTTGCTGACGATGTCGAACGACGAGTCGGCCATGGCGCGTTTCCTCCCCGGCCTGGTTCGCAGGCGGATTTAGTGAGCGAGTGGTGCTGTTGTAGTCTTTCGTGTCGCTGCGCCGGGCACCAACCCGGGTCAGCAACGGCAGGTTGCCCGAGCGGCCAATGGGAGCGGACTGTAAATCCGTCGGAGTATTCCTTCGCAGGTTCGAATCCTGCACCTGCCACGCATCGACAAGGGCCTCTGACCTGGGATTTTCCCAGATCGGAGGCTCTTCTTGCGTGTCCGGCTGGTGGTGTTTGCTGCGGCCACTTGCGGGTGTCCGTGAGGGATGCGTGAAGACGTTCGCGCCCGGGATCGGGATCGACGGCGCTGGCCGTTCCCTCGAGGTTCGGGGTACACCCGCGTTCAGCCAGGTCGAGAGGCAGGCGTGTCGAAGGTCGTAGGGCCGCCGGGCAAGCATCGAGTCAAACGCTCGCTCTGAGAGGACCTCCTCCCTCGCGCGGTGCCAGGTGCGGTAGACCGTCCCCAGGTCGACCGGCGTGAGTAGGGCGGAGAGATCGGAACCCCCGCCCGACCGGTGCGCGCGACGAAGAGTCGTCCTCCGACCCCGGTCCCGAAGCGCTCCAGGTGGTGCCGCAGCCACGCGACAAGTTCGGGATGTGCAGGGATGCGCCGCGTGTCTTGCGAGCTGCGATGTTTGAGTCCCCGGTCCTCGCCTGAGGTGGCCAGGTCGGTCCAAGCGGCGCCAGCGGTCTGGTGGCTTCCCACAAGAAGCAGCCGACCCCAACCCGTCTCGGGGATGAACAAGTCGTCGACCTTGAGAGCCCGCACCTCGGCGGGACGCGGCCGGGGAAGTACATGCACGCGAAAAGGGCAGCCACCGCCGGATCGCGCCGCCAGACCGCGTCGAGCAGCGCACGCGCCTTGGGCGCGCAGCTCGTCGATCGGACTCGTGCGGTGCCCGGAGGACGCTCAGCGCGATCTATTGACACCGCGGGCAATCGCTGCCACTCTCACTTCAAAACTCGTTCGGGTCCGTACAATCTAATGGAGACCACCGTGAGTCAACTGTCCCCCGCCCCGGCAGAGACCGAGACGACCTCCTTGCGCGGTGGCCGTCTCGGCGTCGTCGGCATCGTCTTCTTCGTCCTGGCGGCGGCAGCCCCACTGGTGGGCATGACCGGCGCCCTTCCGGTCGCGATCGTCGTAGGCAACGGCGCCGGCGTCCCCGGCGCGTACGTCGCCGTCGGCATCGTGCTGCTGCTCTTCAGCGTCGGCTATGCCGCGATGAGCCACCGGGTCACCAACGCGGGCGCGTTCTTCGCCTACGTCGGACGTGGACTCGGAATCGGCCCTGGTGTCGGCGCTGCCTACGCGTCGCTTCTTGCCTACTTGACCATCCAGCTCGCCGTCTACGGGTTCTTCGGCGCGGTCATCGGCGGGAAGATGAATGACGAGTTCGGGCTCGACCTCAGCTGGTGGGTCTGGAGCCTGCTCGCTTGGGTGATGGTGCTCCTGCTGTCGGTGCTCAGCGTTGACGTCGGCGCCAAGGTGCTGGGCGTCCTGTTGACGTTGGAGCTCGGATCCCTCGTGATCATGGCCGTGGCGGTGTTCGCTCAAGGCGGGGGCCCCGACGGCATCGACCTGGGCGCCTCGTTCGCGCCGGCCAACGTGTTGGTGGGCGGACTCACCGGCTCCGCGGGTATCGCGCTGGCCTTCGCGTTCGCCTCGTTCATCGGTTTCGAGGCGACCGCCATCTACGGCGAGGAGTCACATGACCCGAAGCGGACCGTCCCGTTGGCGACGTACGTCGCCGTCGGCGTGATCACCGTGATCTTCGCTCTGACCACCCTGGCCGTGGTCTCGGCCCTCGGCGCGGACACCGCGGTCGACGAGGCAGTCGGCCGTTCAACCGTCGACGGCGTACCTCTCGTCGACTCCGCGCAGGTGTTGTTCTCGGTCGCTGACGAGTACGTCGGCAGCTGGCTCGGCACGTCCATGGGCTGGCTGGTCATCAGCAGCCTGTTCGCGGGTCTGCTCGCCTTCCAGAACTCCGCGGCCCGCTACTTCTACTCCATGGCTCGTGCCGGGGTGCTGCCCCATCAGCTCGACCGGGTCAACTCCGCCGGAGCGCCCGCGGTCGGCTCGGCGATGGTCTCCGTGGTGACCGGCGCGGTGATCGTGGTCTTCGCGCTGACCGACAAGGACCCGGTGCTGAACATGTTCTTCTGGTTCAGCGGCCTGGCGGTGGTGGCGATCGTCCTGGTCGAGGTGCTGGTTTGCGCCGCGGTTGTCGTCTTCTTCCGCCGCAACCCGGAAGGGGCCACCGTGTGGAAGTCGTTGGTGGCACCGATCCTGGCGACGGTCGGGCTCGTTCTCGGCGAGTATCTGCTGATGTCCCGGTTCGGATTGCTGTCGGGCACCGTGGCCGAGGGGGTCGACCCCACGACCCAGGCATGGGGCCTGAGCACGCTCGGCTACACCCTCATCCTGCTGCCGTTCGCGGTGTTCGCGGTCGGAGTCGTCGTCGGCATCGCGCGTCGTCGTGGTGAGAACGCGGCAGCCATCGCCGACCTGGTGAGCTGATGGCGCGAACCACGACCCCGCGCATGCTGCTCGTCCTCAGCGAGAACTGGACGCTGACGTCGGGCGACGACCTGCCAGAGGTGGTCCGCTGGGCCCAGGTCGCCGAGGATGCCGGCTTCGACTCGGTGATGCTCAGTGAGCACATCGTCCTCGGGCCCGATGCCGGCGCCCATGGCGTGATGGGCAACCCGCGCGACTACGCGTTGCCGGGCAACCAGGACCCGGAGATGCCGTGGCCCAACTCGTTGCTCCTGCTGGCGGCGATGGCGTCGGTGACCACTCATCTCCGCCTCGCGGCTGCCGCCGTCATCGCACCGTTGCGGCACCCTCTTCTGCTCGCTCGGGAGCTGGGCACGCTCGACCTGATCAGCGAAGGCCGGCTGGTGGTGCAGCCGACGGTGAGCTGGAGCAAGGATGAGTACGACGCGCTCGGTGTCCCCTTCACGAAGCGGGGGAAGATTCTCGACGAGCAGCTTGAGATCTTGCGCCTGGCGTGGGCGGGGTCGCCGTTCTCGTTCGAGGGCGAGCACTTCAGCTTCCACGACGTGAGCCTTTCGCCGCGCGCCTACCGCGACGACGGTCCGCGTCTGTGGTTCGGGGGGCAGCGCATGAGCCCGCCGGTGCTCCGGCGGCTCGTGGACCACGGTCACGGCTTCCACCCGCTGGGGATGCCCACGCCCGAGGACCTCGAGATCCTCGGAAAGGGGATGGCCGTCGCCGGGCGGGACGTGGCGGAGCTCGAGATGATCGGCGGCACCCGGGCCGTCTTCCCCGACGACGACTCGACCGCAGACATCGGACGGGCCATGGAACCGATCCGTGAGCAGCTCGAGGCAGGCTTCACGACGTTCTGCGTGAAGCCGTCCCAGTTCATCGATGACGCGGCGGAGCTGCCGGCGTTCTGCCGTGACGTCGTCTGTCGGGCCGAGGCCATGACGTCCTGAGGGTTGCCGGGAAGCGGTCCCTACATTTATCGTTCGTATCCTAACGATCTAGATTGTCCGAGGAGGAAGTAGAGATGGCCGAGCACGAGCCCGTCCCGCTGAGTGAGGTCGACCTCACGGACCTGGACCATTTCCGTGATGACCTCGCGTGGGGTCAGTTCGACACGCTGCGCCGCGAGGACCCTGTGCACTGGAGCGAGGAGCCCGCGGGTCGCGGCTTCTGGTCGGTGACCCGCTACGACGACATCTGGACCGTCGACAAGGACACCGAGACCTTCTCCTCCGAGGAGTTCGTCAACCTCGAGGACGTCGACCCCGAGTTCAGGGACCTGCGTCGCTCGATGCTCGAGACGGACGGGCCTCGGCACCAGGCGATGCGCGCGCTCATCGCGCGCGAGCTCAGTCCGCGCAACCTGATGAAGAACTACGAGGGCTTCCTGCGCGAGCTGACCAAGCAGACGGTCGACGAGGCGTTCGAGAACGACGAGTTCGACTTCGTCGAGAAGATCAGCGGAGACTTCCCCATCCAGGTGCTGGCGCGACTGCTCGACGTGCCCAAGGAGGACACCGGTCAGCTGATCGCGTGGGGCGACGAGATGGTCGGGAACACCGACCCGGACTACACGAAGTTCCCGTTCGACTCGCCGGAGAGCGAGAAGTACAAGCACCTGCCGTTCCGCTCACCCACGACTCAGGAGGTCTTTGACTACGGACGGGCTCTCCGCGACGGTCGCAAGGGCGGCGAAGGCACAGACCTGGTGAGCATCCTCGCCAACAAGCTCCCCATGGACGGGGTCCCGCTCACCGACACCGACTTCGACAACTACTTCCTGCTCCTCGTCATCGCCGGCAACGAGACCACGCGTCAGGCGATCAGCAACGTCATGCTCGGCCTGATGCAACAGCGCGACCAGTTGCGGGCGATGCAGGAGGACCCCTCGCTCATCGCGTCGGGCCTCGAGGAGCTGCTGAGGTGGGCCAGCCCGGTCTACCACTTCCGTCGTACGGCGACCCGTGACGTCGAGATGCACGGCAAGACGATCCGCGAGGGCGACAAGATCGTGATGTGGTTCGCCTCGGGCAACCGCGACGACTCGCGCTTCCCCGACCCCTACGCGATCGACGTGACCCGTCCCAACGTCGACCACCTCACCTTCGGCAAGGGCAGTCCCCACCTGTGCCTGGGCAACGGCCTGGCCCGGATGGAGGTCCGGTTGATGTTCGAGGAGCTGCTCCCGCGGCTCGCCGACATCGAGCTCGGCGGTGACGTGACCCGCGTCCGGTCGAACTTTGTCAACGGCATCAAGAAGTTCCCGGTGGTCGTCAAGCAGCGCTGAGTCGACGTGCGCCGAAGGGCCCGGCTCCCACCGGAGTCGGGCCCTTTCGCTGCTGTCAGGGGGTTGCGCGAGCCGTCCCGACCACATATCGTTTGGATCCGAACGATTAAGCCGGAGGTGTATCCATGAGCGTCACGCAGACCGTGGTCCGCGAGTTCGAGGCCGACCTGGTCGTGCGCGAGGCCGAGCAGGTTGCGCACGACGTGGTGGCGATGACGCTGTCTCATCCCGATGGCGCCGCGCTGCCCGACTGGACGCCCGGTGCCCACATCGACCTGCTGCTCGCCGACGGCCTCACCCGCCAGTACTCCCTGTGTGGTCGCACCAGCGAGACCGACGCCTGGCGGGTCGCGGTGCTCAAGGCCCCCGACAGCCGAGGCGGCTCGCAGGCCGTGCACGAGCTGGGGGCCGGATCGACGGTCCGGGTGCGGGGTCCGCGCAACCACTTCCCGGTGGTGACCTCCAAGCGCTACCTGTTCGTCGCCGGCGGGATCGGCATCACCCCGCTGCTCGCGATGATCTACGAGGTCGAGGCGGCCGGAGCGGACTGGGAGCTGCACTATGGCGGGCGCACGCGGAAGTCGATGGCTTTCCTCGACGAGCTCGAGAAGTTCGGCGACCGGGTGCACGTCGTGCCCGAGGACGAACTGGGACGGCCCGACCTCGACGCGATCCTCGGCGAACCGCGGTCGGACACCCTCGTCTACGCCTGCGGGCCCGAGCCACTGCTGGCGGCCGTGGAAGAGCGCTGCGCGGCCTGGCCAGCCGGAAGCTTGCACCTCGAGCGGTTCTCGGCGCGCGCGACCGAGGAGCCCGCTGAGGAGAGCTCCTTCGAGCTGGTCCTGCAGCGCACCGGCAAGACGCTGGAGGTGCCCGCGGACAGGTCCGTGTTCGACGTGGTGCGTGAGGCCGGCGTGAGCGTGCTCGGCTCCTGCCTCGAGGGCGTCTGCGGCACCTGTGAGACCGAGGTCGTCGAGGGCGACGTCGACCACCGCGACTCGATTCTCGACGACGAGGAGCGTGCCTCCAGCGAGGTGATGATGATCTGCGTGTCCCGCTGCAGGTCCGCCCGTCTGGTCCTGGACCTGTGACCGCCCGAGCGAGCGAAAGGGATCACTCATGACCACGCAAGGACTCCAGCACCGTCCTCCGGCGTACCCCACGCACAGCTGGTACGTCGCTGCCTTCAGCGACGAGGTCACCTCGAGCCCGCTCGGCCGCCGAGCCCTCGACACCGGGCTGGTGCTCTACCGCACCTCGGACGGCTCCGCAGTCGTCCTCGAGGACCGCGACGCCCACAGTGCCTACCCGCTCAGCCTGGGCCGGGTCGAGCAGGACCTGATCGTCTCCTCCTACTCCGGTTTCGCGTACGCCGCCGACGGATCCTGCGTGCGGGTGCCGACCCAGACCGAGATCCCGTACGACGCCCGCGTCCGTTCCTTTCCCGTGCGCGAGCAGGACGGCTTCGTGTGGGTATGGTTCGCCGAGCCGGGGCTCGCCGCCCTGCGCAAGCCACCCAGCGCAGCGTGGCTGGTCGACGACTCGTGGTCGACCCTGGGTGACGAGTGGACGACCGAGGCCAGCTTCATGCTGCTGCACGAGAACTTCGCCGACATCACCCACGTCGCGGTGGTCGACCCTTCCTTCGCGCCGCCGGTGCTGTCCGCGGGACCGGTTCCGCTCCTCGAGGTGGAAGTCACCGAGACCAGCGTCTCGTTCGGGCGCAGCTACCCGCCCGCCCCGCTGGCCGGGTGGCACGCCGAGCTGCTGGGAGCCGAGCACGACGCCGTCTTCGCCCAGCGGGAGGAGGGCCGGTTCGTCTCGCCGGGTCTGTGGATCGACAGCTGGGAGGTCGATCTGAACGACGGCTCCTCGGCAACCTTCCGGTTCACCCATGCGGTCACCCCGGTCACCGAGACCAGCACGCGTCACGGATGGCGGGTCAGCCGCAACTTCGCCATCGGTGAAGACACGTCTGTGCAGATCGCGCCGCTGTTCAACGACTACTACGAGCGAGTGCGCAGCATCCTCGAGACGATGCAGGGAGTCCTCTCCCTCGACGGGCCCCGGCCCGACGTACACGTCGCAGCCGACGCGGCGGCCCTGCAGGTCCGCAAGATCGTGAACCGGATGGTGGCCGACGAACAGCTTGGAGGAACGAGATGACCGACGTGAAGGGCTTCTTCTACCCGCGGACGGCGCAGGGGGGATCCTCGATCATCCCGAACCCGCCCTGGTTCTACTCCGGTGACTTGCTGACCGTGGAGTACCGCACCAACCCCGAGCGCGTCGCCGAGCTGCTGCCCGCGCCGCTCGAGCTCGCGCCCGAGGACCCCGGTGCCGTGGCCTTGATCTGGGCCGACTGGCAGTCGTGCTCCTCCAGTCGCGAGGAGCTCCTCGACCCGGTGCGCTCCCAGTACAAGGAGGCGTTCGTGGTCGTCCGGTGCAGCTTCGAGGGCCGTACCTTCTCCCGCTGCGTCTACATCTGGGTCGACAAGGACTTCGCGATCGCTCGCGGCATGCACCAGGGCTACCCGAAGAAGCTCGGCACCATGTGGCAGACGCGCCCGCACCCGTTCGCCCAGGGTGCTCCGCAGATCGCTGAGGGTGGCATGTTCGGTGCCACGCTGGCCGCCGGCGACCGCCGGCTCGCGGAGGCATCGCTGACACTGCGCGAGGAGTCCGAGACCAACGGCTTCGTGAACTCCCACCCGATGGCGCACCACCGGATCTACCCCGGCATCGGCCGAGGCGCCCCCGATGCGTACGCCGAGCTGATCTCGTCGGGTGCCGCGGAGTTCGAGGGTGGGCCAGCCTGGACGGGCGACGTCGACGTGCGCCTGTTCGAGTCGCCGACGGAGGAGCTGTCGCGCCTCGAGGTGGACGAGGTCATCGGCGGGTACTACCGCCAGGTCGGTGTGAAGTGGGACGGCGGTGCCTCGCTCGCGCAGCAGACGACCGAGGGCTGGACGCCTGCCCCCCAGGGTTGACCGACCGTCGACCGAGCAATATCGTTTGGATACGAATGATCTACCACCAGGACGTGGTCCGGGGAGGATGGGGATGAGCACGATCGAGGTCGAGGGTGTCGACGTCGACACCCGGCACTGGATCAACGGGCAGCGGGTGGCGTCCGCCTCGACGTTCACCGACGTCTCGCCCATCGACGAGACGGAGCTCGGTGAGATCTCCGCAGGCGGCGAGGACGAGGTCGATCTCGCCGTACGTGCGGCG
>CAVYWU010000003.1:0-479060 GCA_963772415.1 uncultured Actinomycetota bacterium
AGCAGACCGTCCTCGGAGACCGGCGAATCCAGGATCTGGTCGATCTGGTCGACCGTGCCGCGCACCGCGAACGCCGCCGGGGCACGCCCGGCAGCCAACCCCTCGCGGAGCCGGTCGGCGAGCTCGCCGTAGTGCCGCGCCCGATCCCGCGGTAGGTCTCGACCAGCGCCTCGGCCACCTCCGCGGTGGGCAGCGCCAGCGTCCCGGCGACGATCGGCATCGAGACGTCTGGTCGCCGGAATATCGGGGTCGGCCGCCGCAGCTCGGCCAGCCGGGCCTGGAGGAGATCCGCGCGCGAGGTGGCGTCGGTGGCGAGCACGGCGCGGGTGATGCGGCCCTGGTCGTCGAGACCGGACTCGTCGATCGCCTCGGCGCGGCGGGCGTAGTCGCGCAGCGCGGCGATCTCCGCGTCCTCGGCGGCTCGGGTCGCGTCCTCGAAGCGACCGGCGTAGGAGTAGTCGCCGAGCAGGTGTGCCTCGGTGGGGTTGACCTCCAGGTGGTGCGCCCAGTAGTGGCCGGCCAGGGTGTCGATCTCGCTCATGCGGTTCCTTCCGAGGGGGTGTCGAAGAGCCGGAGCCCGTTGTACCAGCACACGTCGCGCAGCCAGTCGTCGCCCATCCCGAGTCGCGTCAACGCCTCGAGCTGGTGGGCGTAGGGGTAGGGGATGTTGGGGAAGTCCGAGCCGAGGACGACCTTGCGCTGCAGGTCCCTGAGCCGTGGCAGGAGAGCAGCCGGGAACGGCGCCATCTCCTCCCAGAAGTCGGTGAAGGCCATCGTGGTGTCGAGGTGCACCTGGTCGTACCTCTCGGCAACCGCCATGAACTCGTCGTAGTGCGGAGCGCCCATGTGGGCCAGCACCAGCCGCAACCGTGGGTACGCCGCCATCAACGCACGCAGCGGTCCCGGACCGGTGTGGGAGGTCGCCACCGGTCCGGAGTTCACGTGGATGACGACGGGCGTCCCGACGTCCTCGAGCACCCCCCACACCTGGCGCAGGAGTGGGTCCAGCACATCGAAGTCGCCGACCTGCACGTGCACCTTGAACACCCCGACACCCGACGCCAGGCGGTCCGCCACGTAGGTCTCGGCCTCCCGCTCGGGGTAGAACGTCGCCGAGCAGATCACCTCCGGCACCGCGTCGGCCAGCTCAGCCGCCCAGCTGTTGAGGTACTCCGCGATGCCGGGCCGGTGGGCGTAGGGGAGCGCGGTGAAGCGTCGTACGCCGAGCGCTCGCAGCTGGGCGATCCGCTCGTCGTCGTCGCCGCGGTAGTGCAGCGGCCAGGCCCGACCGATCAGCGGCCCCGCGTCGTCGAACTGTGCACGCACCTTGCGCAGCACCGGAGGCGGCAGGAAGTGCACGTGGGCGTCGCACAGCCCGGGCAGGCCGAGGCCGGACGTCCAAGCCGGGACGTCGGGGTCCGAGAGAGGGGCCACCAGCGCTAGTCCTTCATGCCCTTCAACCGGCGGCCGATCGCCTGCTCGGTCTCGCGCCGCGCCTGCTTCTCCGCCAGGGTGTGTCGCTTGTCGAAGGACTTCTTGCCGCGGGCCAGCGCGATCTCGACCTTGGCGCGACCGTCCTTGAAGTACAGGGCCAACGGCACGATGGTCAGGCCCTTCTCGTTGACCCGGCGCTCGATCTTGTCGATCTCGCCCCGGTTGAGCAACAGCTTGCGCCGGCGACGGGCGGAGTGGTTGGTCCAGGTGCCCTGGGTGTACTCCGGGATGTGCACGCCGTGCAGCCAGATCTCGTGGCCGTCGATGTCGGCGAAGCCGTCGACCAGGGAGGCGCGCCCCGCGCGCAGCGACTTCACCTCGGTGCCCACGAGGACCAGACCGGCCTCGTAGGTGTCCTCGATGTGGAAGTCGTGGCGCGCCTTCTTGTTCTGCGCCACCATCTTCTGCCCCTGCTCCTTGACCATGGGAGCGATTCTCTCAGGAGCAGCAACCGAGTTGAGTCAGAGCCAGCGCATGGGGTCCACGGGCGAGCCGTTCTCCATCACCGTGAAGTGCAGGTGGCAGCCCGTCGACCAGCCGGTGTTGCCGACATAGCCGATGACCTGACCACGCTTGACCCACTCGCCCTCGGAGACGGCATAGCCGCTGAGGTGGTTGGAGATGGTGGCGACGCCGACGCCCCGGTGGTAGCCGTGGTCGATGATGATCCGGTTGCCCCAGGCCGACTGGTAGTACTCCTGGAGCACCCGTCCGTTGGACGGTGCCAGGATCGGGGTGCCACAGCCTGCGCCGATGTCGATGCCGTCGTGGAGCGACTTGTAGCCGTAGATCGGGTGCTGGCGCCAGCCGTACGGCGAGGTCACCGAGCCGCTGACCGGGTAGTCGAGGAAGCCGTTGGAGTTGACCGGACCGACCGACTGGTTGGCGGCTGCTGCGGCGGCCGCTGCCCGCCGACGGGCCGCCTCGGCGCGTTGCCTGAGGATGTCCGAGATCCGGTCCTCCTCCTTCTCGAGGCTGGCCAGCGTGGCGAGGTCGGCCTGACGGGCCTCCTCGGCCTTGGTCTGCGCCTCCGCCCGCAGGCTGACCAGGTTCTGCACCTGGAGCTCCTGGGCCTCCGCCTGCCTCTCGAGCTCCTGCTTCTTGACCAGGTTCTCCGCGGCGGCCTGCCGCTTCTCCGCGACGTCATCCTTGGCCGCCTCGACCTGCTGCTCCTGGACGGCGAGGAGCACCTTGGAGGCCTCGAGGCGCGACAGGGTCGCGTCCTCCTTGTCGATGACGTTCTGCACGGAGTTGAGCTGGCCGGTGAGCTCGGAAGGGTCCTGTGAGGTCAGCACCATCGAGAGGCCCATCAGGGCCGGGTCACCGGTCTGGTAGTTGCCGACGATGATCTGGCCGAGCTCACGCTCCTGCTCGGCGACCTTGACGTGGCCCTGGTCGAGGTCCTTGCGAGCTTGCGCGAGGCGGGCGATGGCCTCGTCGAGCTTGAGCTGCATCTGCTGGTCGAGCGCCTCGGCGGCCGCAAGCTCGCCGCGGGTGGCAGCGAGGTGGGCCTCGGCCTTGTCGAGCTGGGTGTTGGCCGCGCCGAGGGCGGCGGACGCCTGCTGGAGGGCGGCACTGGAGTGCTCGAGGTCCTCGTGGGCCTCGCCCTGCTCCTTCTCGAGCTTGGCCTGGTCCCTCTTGAGCTGCTCGGACTTCTTCTTGCGCAGGTCTTCGGCCTTCTGGCTCGACCGGGTCTTGTTCTTGCCCTTGTCGTCGGCGGTCGCCGAGGGCGCCACTGCCACCCCGCCGAGGAGGCTGGCGACTGCGAGTGCAGCCACCACCGTCCTGACGGGGCGCCGGGTAGTGCGGGGGAAGGAGCGGACCACCGGTGAGCCTTGCCTTGAAGTCTGATCGAGAACCGTTTCGACGGTAACCGAAGAAGGTCAGACTTTTAGGTATTTCCGGGTCATTACCAACGTCGGGATCAGCGTCAGACCCAGGCCGAGAACCGCGATCGCGCCCACCGCCCACAGTCCGTCGCCCCAGTCGACCCAGGCCACGATGTTGGAGGTGGGCCGCAGGGTGCCGTAGATCACCACGCCCATGAAGACCAGCAGCGCGCCTCCGGCGAGGCCCACTCCGATCAGGGCCGCGACGAGGGACTCCATCAGGAACGGCAGCTGGATGTAGAGGCTGGAGGCACCGACCAGGCGCATGATCCCGATCTCGCGGCGCCGGGCGAACGCGGCCAGCCGGATGGTGTTGCCGACCTGGAGGATCGCGGCGACCACGAGGAAGGCGGCGATCCCGATGGCGCCCCACTTCATCACGTTCATCCAGAAGTAGATCGGCTTGAGCACCTCGCGCAGGTCGCGCACGGTGTTGACGCCGGGGAGGCCCTGGACCGCGGACTTGATGCCCAGGAACTTCTCGGGGTCCTTGAGCTGGACCCAGTAGGACTCCTGCATGTCGGAGGGCCGGATCGACTCGTAGACGCGGCGCTCGGTCTCGTCGTCGGAGACGTAGGCCTCGCGCCACTTGTCGTAGGCCTCCTGCTTGGACTGGAGCCGCCAGCTCGAGACCTCGCCGTTGGTGTCGAGGGTGTCCTCGATCGTCGCCTTCTGGTCGGTGGTGGCCTCGCCGTTCACGCAGTTGGCGGTGGTGGAGTTGTCGTTGCACAAGAACACCGTGATCTGGAGCTTGCTGCCCCAGTAGTCCTCGGCCTTGGTCGCCTGCGCATTGAGCAGCAGGCCCATGCCCACGAGGGTCAGCGAGACGAAGATGGTGACGATGACCGCGACGGTCATGGAGACGTTGCGCCGCAGCCCGTTGCCGAGCTCGGAGAAGACGTAGGTCAGCTGCATCGCAGGAATTCAGCCCTTTCGGGGTCAGTGCTGGTAGCCGTAGACGCCGCGTGACTGGTCGCGAACGATGTGGCCGTTGGAGAGCTCGATGACCCGCTTGCGCATCTGGTCGACGATGCCGGCGTCGTGGGTGGCCATCAGCACGGTGGTGCCGGTGCGGTTGATCCGGTCGAGCAGCTTCATGATCCCCACCGAGGTGTTGGGGTCGAGGTTTCCGGTGGGCTCGTCGGCGATCAGGATCATCGGCCGGTTGACGAACGCCCGGGCGATCGCGACACGCTGCTGCTCACCACCGGAGAGCTCGTCGGGCATCCGGTTGCCCTTCCCCTCCAGACCGACCAGCTCGAGGGTCTCGGGGACCACCTTGTTGATGTGGGCGCGCGGCTTGCCGATCACCTGGAGGGCGAAGGCGACGTTCTCGGTGACGTTCTTGTTGGGCAGCAGCCGGAAGTCCTGGAAGACGGTGCCGATCTGGCGCCGAAGGCCGGGCACCTTCCAGGTGGCGAGGCGGTTGATCTCCTTGCCGGCGACGTACACCTTGCCCTGGGTGGGCCGGGCCTCCCGCAGCACCAGCCGCAGGAAGGTCGACTTGCCCGAGCCGGAGGCGCCGACGAGGAAGACGAACTCGCCCTTCTCGACCTCCACCGTGACAGCGTCGAGCGCCGCGCGGCTCTGGCCGGCGTAGGACTTGGTGACATTTTCGAAGCGGATCACAGGTGTGGGGTGGCCGGGTCGGGGACACGGGGAGGCACACCACGACGCTGCCACCCTGGAGGAGGCGTCACGCCGCGGCATCCGACCAACGGTCGAGTCTAGGTGACCCACCTGAGAGTCGTGGACACGCCGCAGGCGTCGGTGTGCCGCGGATCATGCTCCCGGCGGCGCCGCGGAGCGTCTGGCTAGTTGTTCTCGGCCTTGTCGGCGCCCCGGCGCCAGCGGATCCCGGCCTCGAGGAAGTCGTCGATCTCGCCGTCGAACACCGACGCCGGGTTGCCCTCCTCGTAGCCGGTGCGCAGGTCCTTGACGATCTGGTAGGGGTTGAGCACGTAGTTGCGCATCTGGTCACCCCAGGACGCCTGCACGTCGCCACGCATCTCGTCGAGCTGGGCCTTCTCCTCGGCCTTCTTCAGCGCGAGCAGCTTGGCCTTGAGCACGACCATCGCGCTCGCCTTGTTCTGCAGCTGGCTCTTCTCGTTCTGGCAGGACACGACCGTCCCGGTCGGGATGTGGGTGAGGCGGACCGCGGAGTCGGTGGTGTTGACCGACTGGCCGCCCGGTCCGCCGGAGCGGTAGACGTCGGTGCGGATGTCCTCGTCGGGGATCTCGATCTCGTCGGTCTGCTCGAGCACCGGCACCACCTCGACGGCAGCGAACGACGTCTGCCGGCGGCCCTGGTTGTCGAAGGGGCTGATCCGCACCAGCCGGTGGGTGCCGGCCTCGACGGAGAGCGTGCCGTAGGCGTAGGGCGCGTGGACCGCGAAGGTGGCGGACTTGAGGCCGGCCTCCTCGGCGTAGGAGGTGTCGAAGACCTCGACGCCGTACTTGTTGCGCTCGGCCCAGCGGGTGTACATCCGCAGCAGCATCTCGGCGAAGTCGGCCGCGTCGACGCCGCCGGCGCCGGACCGGATCGTCACGAGCGCCTCGCGGGCGTCGTACTCGCCGGAGAGCAGGGTGCGGACCTCCAGCTCCTCGACGGACTTGTGCAGCCGGGCGAGCTCGCGCTCGGACTCCGCCATGGAGTCTGCGTCGCCCTCCTCCTGGGCCATCTCGACCATCAGCCCGAGGTCGTCGAGACGGCCGTGCAGGCTCGTGACCCGGTCGAGCTCGCCCTGGAGGGCCGAGAGGCGGCCGGTCACCCGGGTGGCGTTGGCCTGGTCGTCCCAGAGGTCGGGAGCCGCGACCTGCTCGCCGAGGTCGGCGATCTCGGCGCGCATGCCGTCGAGGTCGAGCACCTGCTCGATGGTGTGCATCGTCGCCTGGAGCTGCTTGATCTGGGTGTCGAAGTCGGGGCCTGCCACGAGACCGAAGCCTACGCGTCGCCGCCGAGCACGCGCATGCCGAGACCTCCGCCCGGGTATCGGGGAGGACAGAGGGAGTGAGGAAGAAGGGAGACATCATGCCCCAGCAGGCGTGGAGCAAGAAGCGCGAGCGTCAGTACGAGCACATCAAGGACGGCCTCGAGGACCGCGGCCGCGACGAGGACACCGCCGAGGAGATCGCGGCCCGGACCGTCAACAAGGAACGGGCCCGGCACGGGGAGTCCGACCAGGCCAGCCGGTCCTCCACCGACGACATCTCCTCGGGGCGTCGTGGCGGCCTGCGGTCGCACAGCGGAGCGCAGCGGCCGCACGAAGGACCAGCTCTACAACGAGGCCAAGAAGAAGGGCATCAAGGGCCGCTCCTCGATGACGAAGGCCCAGCTGGAGAAGGCGGTGGGGCGCTGAGCCAGGTCGAGGGCTCGGGCTCTCCGGACCGGCGCGCGGGGGACGAGCCCGACAAGGAGCGTCTGGCCCGCAACTTCAACGAGCTCCTCCAAGAGCTCCGGGTGACCCAGACCGGGGTGCAGATCCTCACCGGCTTCCTGCTCACGGTGCCGTTCACCCAGCGCTTCGGCTCGCTCGACGCGGTGCAGACCACCGGATACCTCGCCGTCCTGGTCGGCTCGGTCCTCGCGACCGGCTTCCTCATCACCCCGGTCGCGTTGCACCGTGCGCTCTTCCGTCGCGGCGAGAAGGAGTGGCTGGTGAACGCGGCCGGTCGGTGCGCCCAGCTCGGGCTGATGTTCCTGGCCCTGACCGTCGCCGGCGTGGTGTGGCTGGTCTTCGAGGTCGCCGCCAACCGGGCAGTCGCCATCGTCGCCGGGCTGGTCGCGCTGGCGTTCCTCACCGTCCTCTGGGCGGTGTTTCCCTACCTGCGGAGGCTGCGCTGACCTCGCCTGGATGCTGCGTTTCCGGGTGCCAGGCTGACGCGAGCGCGGCGTTGCTCGACCGGCTCACTGACTGACCACGACGTACGACGCGGCGGTCGCGCTGACCGTCGCCGGGCCGCTCCAACCGGGCGGTCGCACCGGCAGGTCGAGCGGTGCGGAGAGGGTGACGACGACGCGGTCGTCGTCGGCATCGACGGAGTAGCGCAGACCGGGGTAGGCCCGCACCGCATCGACCTCCATCAGGTAGACCCCGACGTAGGCCCGGGCCACGGCGGGATCGATCAGGGCGGTCTCACCGAGGCCTCCCGCGTAGACCTGCCGGCCCTGCACCCCCTCAGCCGCAGCCAGGACGGCGCCGTCGGCGAGGTTGTCGAGCCCCTGGCGGCGCAGATAGGCGGCGGAGGCGTCCACGGTGACCCCGACGAGCAGCATCACCACGACAGCGAGGCCGAGGAGCAGCAGCGTGGTCTGACCGTGCTCCCCCGCGCGAGGACGCGACGCGCGCGGGGCGGTCACGAGCGGTCCTCGCGGAAGGTGCCGTAGGGGACCGTGTGGGCGGCGTCGACACGGATGCTGGGAGCACCGTCGCCGAGGACGGCCGGGAGCAGCGGCAGCCGCACCTGGGAGCGCACGTCGACGACCACGACCGAGCCGGGTGCGAGGCAGTCCCCCGCCGGTCGGCAGGTCAGGTCGAGCCGCACCGCGTCGGCATCCACGCGCTGGTCGGCCAGCGCCAGGGCAGCGGCCGCGCGCGCCCGAGCCTCGCCCTGGCCGGCATCGGGTGCGAGCACGAAGGCGCGGCCGGCCGCACGCGCAGCGGCGGTGACGGCGAAGGCGTGCCGCTGGGTGTCGTAGACGGCCAGCACGATGTAGATCAGCGGCACCATCAGCAGGATCGCCAACCAGGACACCTCGACCAGGGCGGTCCCGTCATCGCGACGGCGTCGCGCCCGCCTCACGGCGTCGTCTCCTCGACCGCGTGGCCCGTGGCGACGAGCTGCACGGCCGGGCCCCACAGGCCCAGCGGAGGTACGTCTGCGACGACCCGCACCTCGACGCCGGGAGCGCCCTGCACGTCGTCCGGGACCGCGGTCACCTGCTGGGCGAACCTGCCGGCGAGCGCCCCTGCGATCTGGCTGCGGGTGCGCGCCGCGCCGTCGGCGAAGGAACGGTCCGCGGTGGCGGCGTAGCGGGCTCCCTCCGAGGCCGCCGACGTCAACGTGTTGCGGACGTGGAGCACGAGCGCGAGCTGAGCGATGCCCAGGAACAGCGGCAGCACGACGACCAGGACGAGCACGAAGTCGACGACGGCCGACCCCCGCTCGCCCCGGTGGACCGCCACCGGGCTCAACGCGCTAGCGGACCGAGCCGAGCGCGTCGCGCAGCAGCCCGACCAGCTCGGGACCCGCGACCGCCCAGATCGCCGCGACGAGCCCGGCGGTCATCACGGTGATCATCACCCAGCCCGGCACGTCCCCGCGTTCGTCGCGGACGCTCCGGGTCGGGCGTCGTGGTGTCGTGGACATCAGCACTCCTCATCCTCGTCGGATCCGTGGTTCATGGGGTGACCAGTCGCAGGCCGACGATCCCGGGCCAGAAGGCGAAGAGGATCGTCACGGGCAGCACCAGGAAGACGACCGGGACCATCATGAAGACCTCGCGCCGGGCGCCGGTCTCGATGAGGTTGCGCCGTCCGGCTTCGCGGGCATCGGCCGCCTGGGCGTGCAGCACCGCCGCCAGCGGCGTACCGCGGTCGACCGCCACGGCCATCGCCTCGGCGAACCGGGCCACGGCCGGCAGTCCAGACCGGGCCGACCAGTCGTCGAGGGCGCCCGCCACCGGGATGCCGGTGCGGATGTCGGCCAGGACGCGAGCGATCTCCTCGCCCATCTCGCCGCGGCAGCGGGCCGCCACCCGGTCGAGCGCTGCGACAGGCCCTTCGCCGGCCCCCACGCTGAGCGCCAGGAGCTCGGCGACAGTGGGGAACTGCGCGAGGAGTCGACGCTCCCGCTCGACGGCCTGGGCGGTGAGCCGGTTCTCACGGAGCAGCACGCCGGTCACGAAGGCGACCAGGCAGAGCACGAGCAGAGGCACCGTGCGGCCCGGCGAGCGCAGCGCCACGACCAGGGTCAGCGCTCCGGCGCCGGCGAACGCGACCAGTCCCCACAGCACCTGCTCGACCCGGAAGTCACGCAGGGTGAGGTCGAGCCCGGCCCGGTCGAGCCGGCGACGGATCGAGGCCGAGCCGCCGAGAATGCGTTCGACCGAGCCGGCTGCGGTGACGAGCACGGGTCCGAGCAGCGCCTGGAAGGGGCCCGTGGGCCGGCCGCTGCTCACGGTCCGGGACACCTGGGGCAGGTCGAGGATGTAGGGCAGCACGCGTACGTCGAGTGCCGGACGCCGTGCGCGGACCGCCCGGAGGACCAGGGCCAGCCCGGCGGCGAGCATCACCCCGACCACAGCGCCGCCGAGACTCACGACAGCACCCGTTGCTCGGTGGGGAGCCGTCCGATGCGCACCATCAACCGGTAGGCGACGAAGGACAGCCCGCCGCCGATGGCCAGCACGACCGCGCCTTCGGGCGAGGAGTAGCGCGCGATCACCTCACGCTGGAAGCTCAGCATCAGCAGGACCAACCACGGGGCGGCCACGGCGAGTCGGGCGCCGACGACGGTCCAGGTCTGGCGGGACTCGAGCTCGGACCGGGTGCGGGCGTCGTCACGCAGGTAGCCCGACAGGTTGCGCAGCACCCCGCCCAGCTCGCCGCCTCCGACCTCGCGGGCCACCCGCAAGCCCTCCACGACGCGGTCGCCGACCGGGTCGGCGAGCCGGATCTTGAGTCGGTCGAGCGACTCCCCGAACCGCCCGGTGAGCTGGTAGTCACGGGCGAAGGCGTCGAAGTGGGGTCGCAGCGGCTCGGGGCCCCGACGACCGAGGGCCGACAAGGCCTCCGGAAGGGCGAGCCCGGCACGTACCGCCGAGGCGAGGTTGTCGACCGCCTCGGGCCACACGTCGAGCAGCTCGCGCTGCCGGCGGCGGGCCCGTCCCGCGAGCAGTGCGACAGGCAGGTAGCCGCCCATGATCCCGAAGGCGAGAGCCACGGTCCCGGTGCCCGACAGCAGCTGGACCAGCAGCGCCGCGACCAAGGCGCAGACGCCGCACACGGTGGCGAACGCCGCAGGAGTGGTCTGCTCGATGCCGGCCCTCGCGAGCAGGGCGGCGATCCTGCCGGGTCGGTCCCGCTCGCGACGCCGGGCCGGCCCGGTGGGTGTCGTGAGAGCGAGCCAGACCAGCAGCAGTCCGGCACCCATCACGAGCCCGATGGCCATCCCCACGTCAGGCTCCGGCCAGCAGCGAGGTGAGGTCGTAGCCGGCCCGCTCGAAGTGCTCGCGTCGCGGCGGCATGCCCTGGGTGCGCACGAGCTCGTCGCCCCTGCGGCAGAACAGCGCCTCGGTCTCGATCACGTCGTTCTCGACGCGACCCGGAACCGCCACCACCTCGTGGACACGTCGTACGCCGTGGGAGTCGATGCCGAGGTGGACGACGAGGTCCACCGACGCAGCCACCGTGGGCACGACGAACCGGGGCGAGATGTTCTCGCCGGCGAGCAGCGGAAGCGTGCACAGCTTGACCAGAGCCTCGCGAGCGCTGTTGGCGTGCAGCGACGCCATCCCGGGGAGTCCCGCGTTGAGCGCCAGCAGGAGGTCCAGACACTCCTCGGAACGCACCTCACCGACGATCATCCGGCTCGGCCGCATCCGGAGGCTCTCCTTGACCAGGTCGCGCAGCCGGATCTCGCCGGTGCCCTCGAGCCCCCGCTGACGGGTCTGGAGGGCGACCCAGTCGGGATGCTGGAAGCGCAGCTCGTAGACCTCCTCGACCGAGATCACCCGCTCGCGACCAGGGATGGCGCTGGCCAAGCAGTTCAGGAGCGTGGTCTTCCCGGCCTGGGTGCCTCCGGAGACGACCACGTTGAGACCCGAGACGATCGCGGCGTCGAGGAACTTCGCTGCCTGCGCCGAGAGACTGCCGAGCCCGACCAGGTCCTCCAGACGTGCGGCCCGGACGACGAACTTGCGGATGTTGACCGCGGAGAAGCCGCGGGAGATGCCTTCCAGCACGACGTGCAGGCGGTGACCCTCGGGCAGCATCGCGTCGACGAACGGCTGGCTGATGTCGACCCGCCGGCCACTCGACTTGAGCATCCGCTCGACGAGCTCGGTCACCTGGGCCGAGGTCAGGATGGTGTTGGTCAGCTCGTGACGTCCGCCCCGGGCGACGAAGACGCGGTCCGGTGAGTTGATCCAGACCTCCTCGACGTCGGGATCGTCGAGGTACCTCTGCAGCGCGCCGAAGCCGGCGACCCGGGCGACGAGCTCCTCGACGGTGGCGTCGGCGTCGGTGACCGGAAGCACCGCGCCGGTCAACGAGCGCTCGTCGTGCTCGGCGACCAGGCGGGCGGCCAGGGCACGGACGCCGGCGGCGTCACGCTGCGGGTCGAGGTCCGAGCGACGGACCGCCGCGCGCAGCGAGGAGTCCAGGTCGTCGAGCTGCGCGTCGTGCGTGTCCGAGTAGGTCAGGCTCATGGCCCCCGCCGTCTGATCTCACGACCCGTCCGAGCGGGGCCGTGGTGGCGAGTCTTACCCAGGGATCGGGCGAATGGAACCCACCGTCAAGATCTGTGGACGACCGTGGCCCGTGGGTCGCCGGCACCCGTCGTGGCCCTCAGGATGTTTGGACGACGGGCACAGCGGGCACCATGCCTCCATCCGGAATCCACCGCTTCCGGATCAACGCGAGGAAACCCGCCGTGTCCCGGGAACGGCGGGTTTCGTGCTGTCCGGACCCTTGGCGGTCGGCTCAGCCTCAGCCGCTGAGCTGGTCGCCGAACACGTCGCCCTCGGCGTCGATGCGGGCGAGCACCTGGTCGAGCAGCAGGTGCTCGATCTCCTCGGGATCGTCGGCGCCGGCCTCGATCTCGTCCCAGGTCCGGGGGGCGGCGACGTAGGGCTTGCCCCGCCCACGCAGGGAGTACGGCGTGATGGTGGTCTTCGCCGCGGTGTTCTGCGACCAGTCGAGGAAGACCTTGCCGGGACGAAGCGTCTTGGTCATCTTCCAGACCACGAGGTCGCCGCGCTCCTCGGTCAGCTCCTGGGCGACCTCCTGGGCCTGGTCGCGCACCTCGTCGGCCGACAGCTCGCCGTCGAGGGCGGCGTAGAGGTGCAGGCCCTTGCTGCCGGAGGTCACCGGCGCGCAGGAGAGGCCGCGCTCCTCGAGCTTGTCGCGCACCAGGAGCGCCACCTGGCAGCACTCCCCCAGCCCCGCCGGGGCACCCGGGTCGAGGTCGATGACCAACCGGTCGGGATGGGTGGGCTCGCCGTCGTCGAACCTCCACTGCGGCACGTGCAGCTCCAGCGAGGCCAGGTTGGCGAGGTAGGTGAGCCCTGCGGTGTCGTCGACGAAGGGATAGCTGATCCGGTCGCCGCCGCCGCGCGACCCGGAGGAGGAGACCGTCACCGAGCGCAGCCACCGCGGCGCACCCCGCGGCAGGTTCTTCTCGAAGAACTGGTGGCTGCTGGTGCCGTCGGGCCAGCGGATCCGGGTGACGGCTCGGTCTGCGAGGTGCGGCAGCAGGATCGGCGCGACCTGCGCGTAGTAGTGCAGCACCTCGCCCTTGGTGGTGCCCGACTCGGGGTAGAGCACCTTGGCCAGGTTGCTGATCCTCAGTGTCCGCCCGTCGATCTCGACCATCACCTCCTCAGCCATCGCTGCCCGTCTCCGCGGCCGTCAGGTCGGCGCGGACGCCGAGGAAGGCCGGCTGCCGCAGCCGCCCGGCCGGGGTGAAGCCGAGCGCGGCCACCTCGACCACGACCTGAGGCACGAGCCAGGTGGTGCCGACCGCATCGACCTTGGGTACGTCGTCGACGAACGGCGAGACGTCGGTCTCCAGGGGCCCGAGCACGTCGAGCAGCCGCTGGCCGGCCTTGCCCGCGATGCCGCTGCCGACCCGGCCGCGGTAGCGCAGCCCCTCCGGAGTCGGCTCCCCCACCAGCACCGCGCCGATCCTGGTCTGGCTGTCGGTCTCGCGGCGCCAGCCGCCCACGACGTAGGAGCCGCTGGGGCGGTGCGGGAACTTCAGCCAGTCGGCCGAGCGGCGTCCCGGGTGGTAGCGGGAGGACCGCTTCTTGGACACGACTCCCTCCAGGCCCTGCTGCTCGGTCGCCCGCATCAGCATCTCGCCGTCGTCGTAGGCCGCTGGCACCTGCCAGTGCACGTCGGCGATGCCGAGCCCGTCCAGCCGTTCGCGTCGCTCGCTGAGCGGCAGCCCCGTGAGGTCCTCGCCATCGAGCCGGAGCAGGTCGAAGACCAGCAGCGTCACCGGGTTGGTCTCGGCGAGTGCTCGGGCGCGGCGGAGCTGGCTGACGTGCATCCGGTCAGCGAGCGCCCCGAACTTGGGGATGCCGTCGAGGAAGGCGACCACCTCCCCGTCGAGCAGCAGGTCGTGCTCGGCCAGGGCCCCGTCGCCCACGTCGTGCAGCTCGGGGAACGACACCGTGACGTCGTTCTCGTTGCGCGACCAGAGCCGCACCTGCCCGGCGACGACCTCCACCAGCACCCGCATCCCGTCCCACTTCACCTCGTGCAACCAGGCCGCTCCGGTCGGCAGGTGGGTGCCACGGGTGGCGAGCATGGGACGCATGGGTCCATCCTGACCGATGAGTACGGTGTTCCGTACCGGTCGACTCAAGGACCCGACGTACGACAGAAGGAGCACGAGCATGCCGAGGGCGATCTGGAAGGGCGCGGTCTCGTTCGGGCTGGTCAGCGTGCCGGTGAAGCTGTACGCCGCCACCGAGAGTCACGACATCTCTTTCCGGCAGGTGCATGCCACCGACGGTGGGCGGATCAAGTACCAGCGGGTCTGCAGCATCGACGGCGAGGAGGTCGCCTACGCCGACATCGCGAAGGGCTACGAGACCGAGGACGGCCAGATGGTCGTGCTCGACGACGACGACTTCGCCGACCTCCCGGCCAGCAGCAGCCGCGAGATCTCGGTCGAGAAGTTCGTGCCGCGAGAGCAGATCGAGCCGATGTGGCTGGAGAAGTCCTACTACCTCGAGCCCGACGCCGTCGCGGCCAAGCCCTACGCCCTGCTCCGCGAGGCGCTCAAGGAGGCCGACCGGGTCGCGGTGGTGACGGTCTCGCTGCGCAGCCGGATGACCACGGCGGTACTGCGCGTGCGTGACGACGTCATCGTGATGCAGACGATGATGTGGCCCGACGAGATCCGCAACCCCGACTTCGCCGGCATCGACGCGGCGGACCTCGACGTCAAGCCGCAGGAGCTGGAGATGGCGCGGATGCTCGTGCAGACGCTCGCCGGCGACTACAACCCCGACGAGTTCGAGGACGACTACCAGGAGGCCCTCGAGGCGCTGGTCCGCTCCAAGCTCGAGGGTGGCGAGGTCAAGCAGGTCGAGACCAAGGAGCCCAGCGGCGGCGAGGTCGTCGACCTGCTCGCGGCGCTGCAGAAGTCCGTCGACGCCGCCAAGACCGCGCGCGGGGAGACCCCCACCGCCAAGAAGTCCACCACCAAGAAGTCCACCACCAAGGAGGCGCCCGCGAAGAAGGCGCCCGCGAAGAAGGCGGCCAAGAAGTCGACCACCAAGAAGGCGGCGTCGAAGAAGGCGGCCAAGAAGGCTTCCTGATCTCCGGTCCCGATGACCGGTCACTGCCACAATGACCGGCATGCCCGACCCGACCTACGCCGTGATCGGCGCCGGACCGTCGGGCCTGGCCGGCGGCGCGCAACCTGCAGCGCTACGGGCATCGAGTACGTCGGCTACGAGCTCGCCGACGACGTCGGCGGCCTCTGGAACATCGACGGCCCGCGCAGCACCGTCTACGACTCGGCCCACCTGATCTCCTCGCGCACGCACCACCGAGTTCACCGAGTTCCCGATGGGCGACGGCGTCGCGGACTACCCGAGCCACCGCGAGCTGCGCCGCTACTTCGGCGACTTCGCCGACGACTTCGGGCTGCGCGAGCGACTTCCGCTTCGGCACGGAGGTGACCCGGGTGCGGCCGTGCGACGACGGTGACGGCGCCGACGGCTGGGACGCGTCACCAGCAGACGGCCCCGGCGGTGCAGACGACCGACGGCACGCCGGGGTCGTGGTCGCCAACGGCACCCTGAGCGAGCCGAACGGTGCCGTCGTTCGCGGGCACCTTCGACGGCGAGCTGCTCCACACCAGCGACTACAAGCGCGCCGAGCGTGTTCGCGGGCAAGCGGGTGCTGATCATCGGCGCCGGCAACTCCGGGTGCGACATCGCCGTCGATGCCGTGCACCACGCGGCCTCGGTCGACCTGAGCGTGCGCCGCGGCTACTACTTCGTGCCGAAGTATCTGTTCGGCCGACCCGCCGACACCCTCAACCAGGGACGGCCGCTGCCGCCACGGATCAAGCAGGCGATCGACGCCCGGGTGCTGAGGATGTTCACCGGCGACCCGATGCGGTTCGGCTTTCCCGAAGCCCGACTACAAGATCTACGAGTCCCACCCGATCGTGAACTCGCTGGTGCTGCATCACTCGGACACGGCGACATCACCGTCCGACCCGACGTCGCTCGCTTCGACGGCCGCACGCGTGCACTTCGTCGACGGCTCGCGCGACGACGTACGACCTGGTGGTGCTCGCCACCGGCTACACGGCTGCACTACCCCTTCGTGGACCAGGCGCTCCTGAACTGGCAGGGCTGGTCGCCGCGCCTCTACCTGCAACGTGTTCGCCGCCGCGCTTCAAGCCTGTGCGTGCTGGGCATGATCGAGGCCGTCGGGCATCGGCTGGCAGGGCCGCTACGAGCAGGCCGAGCTGCTGGCGCGCTACTTCAGGCGCTGGCGAGGCACGGCCCGAGGCCGCCGCACTCGACGGCCGCGAAGGTCGGGCCCGCGCCGGACCTGTCCGGCGGCTACCACTACCTGCAGCTCGGAGCGGATGGCCTACTACGTGAACAAGGACGCCTATCGCCGCAGCCGTGCGCGCGGCGACCTCGACGCGCTGGCGCTGCACCCCGAACGACGTCGACAGGCAGCCCTCATGCTGCCCGTCGACGAGGATCCGCTGAACTTCAATCCCGCCTCGCTGGTCGTGCTAACGCGTGCTGGCATCCGATGTTCGGCATCGCGCTCGACACCCGCATCGAGGACTTCCGCCGTCGTCGCGCGCATGCCGCAGCCATCGCCATCGGCATCGCTCGCGCAGTTCATCGTGCTGCCGGCCATCACGTTCGCGCTGACGCTGCTGCTGCGCCGTGCCCGAGTCGATCGCGCTCGGGCATGATCCTGGTGGCCTGCTGCCCGCCCGGCAACGTCTCGCACATCCTCACCCACCGCGCCGGCGGCAACGTCGCGCTCTCGGTGTCGATGACGGCGGTGTCGCAACGCTCCTGTCCATCGTCGCGATGCCGCTGAACTTCGCCTTCTGGGGCTCGCTGCACCCGACCGCCGCGCGCGCTGCTGCAAGACCATCGCGCTGGACCCGCTGGAGATGCTGCTCGACATCGTGCTCGATCATCGGGGTGCCGTTCGTGCTCGGCCTACTCGTCCGGCTGGCGCACCGCTTTCCGACTCGCGACCACGCGCTTCGGAAGCCGGTGCGCATCCTGAGCTTCGTCGCGCTGGTCGGCTTCATCGTCGGCGCGCTCGCCGGCAACTGGGCGCTACTTCCTCGACTACGTCCTCGGCCTGTGCTGCTGGCGGTCGTGCATCCACGACGCGCTGGCCTTCGGCATCGGCTACGGCATCGCCGCGCGGCCGGCCTGCGCGACCACGACCGCCGGGCGATGACCTTCGAGGTCGGCATCCGCAACGCCGGCCTCGGGCTGGTCCTGGTCTTCAGCTTCTTCGGCGGGCTCGGCGGCATGGCGGTGGTCGCCGGCTGTGGGGCATCTGGGACATCATCGCCGGCCTGATCCTCGCGGGCTGGTGGCGCGGCCGCTGCAGGGCGGCACCGGGTCGGTCAGGCCGGCGACGCAGGGCCGACCGCCGAGGTCGCACCGCAGTGACGCCGGGTGCTGGTGACCGGGCGGCGACGGCTTCCTCGGCTCGTGCGGTCACGTGCGCCGGCGCTCGCCTCGAGCGCGGGCTGATCGAGCTGCGTCGTCGCGCGCGCGACCTGCGCCACGTGGCCGCGCGCACTCGCGAGGTGCCGCCCGGCGTCGCTGCTACGACGTCGTCGACGTGCACCCGGACGTGCGCATCCGTGGCGCTGGCCGACACCGGGCCGCACGGCATCGACATCGTGGTGCACCTCGCCTCGATCGTCACGCCCGGGCAGGGACTCGAACCGCGCTGGAGCACTCGGTCGACGTCGACGGATCGCGCAACGTGCTCGACGCCTGCGTCGCGCCGGGGTGCGACGCGATCGTGGTGTCCTCGCAGCGGCGCGGCCTACGGCTACCACGCCGACAACCCGGAGTGGCTGAGCGAGGACGACCCGCTGCGCGGCAACGACGCGTTCGCCTACTGCGCACCACAAGCGGCTGGTCGAGGAGATGCTGGCCGACGTACCGGCGCGAGCCATCCGGAGCTCGAGCAGGTGGTGCTGCGGATCGGCACGATCCTCGGCGAGCGGGTCGACAACCAGATCACCGCGCTGTTCGAGCAGCCGCGGATGCTCGCGATCGCGCGGCCGCGACTCGCCGTTCGTCTTCGTCTGGGACGACGACGTGGCGGCGCCATCGCTGCAGGCCGTGACCGACAGCGCGACCGGCGTCTTCAACGTCGCCGGCGACGGAGCGATGACCGTGCGACGAGATCGCCGCCGCGTCTCGGCAAGCCGACCTGCTCGGTCCCCGGCCGGCTGCTGCGCGATCGCGCTGCGCGATGCGGCACGGCGCTGCGGCCTCACCGCGTACGGCCCCGAGCAGGTCGACGTTCCTGCGCTACCGGCCGGTGCTGGCCAACACGCGGCTCAAGCGCGTCTTCGGCTACACCCCGACGCGCACCAGCGCCGAGGCGTTCTCGCAGTGGCGGGCCGCCCGCGCCTCCACCGCCCCGGCAGCCGACGATGGGCCTCGGTCGGCCTGATCAGTCGGTGCGCCCCAGCGCCGTCCGCACGCTGGATCAGAGAGCACGCCACTCACAGGGCGGGCCGCCGGTCTGCCCAGGGCTGGACCCGCTCGAGCTGCGCCGACAGCGACAGCAGCGTGGTCTCGTCGTGGGGTCGCCCGACCAGCTGGACCCCGAGCGGGAGACCGTCGCTCCCGATGCCCACCGGCACGTTCGCCGCGGGGTTGCCGGCGACGTTCCAGAGGGCGGCGTAGGCGATCATGGGCATCGACCTCAGGGCTGCCCGGACCGTGCCGGTGCCGTCGAGGACGCCGACCTCAGGTGGTCGGTGAGCGATGGTCGGGGTGAGCAGCACGTCGACGGTGTCGAAGACGCGGTTGGCCTGGGCCGCGACCTTCTCGCCCTGCCGGATCGCCCACTCGACGACCGCAGGACGCACCCAGCTGCCCATGCGCGCGGTCTGGCGGGTGCGCCGCTCGAGGAGCTCGGGACGCTCGACGATCTCGACCTCGCTGCGAACGCCGGCGAAGAACTGAGGCACGAACGCCGCGGTCGGCTCGGGATAGGCCGGGTCGACCTCGCGGACGTCGTGGCCGAGGTCGTGGAGCAGGGCGGCCGTCGCCGCGACGGCGTGCACGTGCTGGGGGTCGGGTCGGACGCCGATCGCCACCGCCTTGGTGGACCAGCCGATCCGCAGTCGCCCGGGCTCGCGGGCGGCAGCCTCCGCGAAGGAGGTGACCGGATCGGCTGCCCGGAACCGGTCGCCGGGCACGTTGCCCCGCAGCACGTCGTAGACCAGGGCGGAGTCGGCGACCGAGCGGGTCAACGGCCCGACCGTGCCGAGCCCCCACCACAGGTGCGGCATCGGCGCGCTGGTGACCCGGCCGCGCTGTGGCTTGAGTCCGAACAGCCCGCAGCACGCCGCCGGGATCCGGATCGACCCACCACCGTCGCCACCCAGGCCGAACGGCACCAGGCCGGCAGCGACGGCGGCCGCCGTACCACCGCTCGAGCCGCCGGGCGCTGGACGTCCCAGGGGTTGCGGGTGATGCCGTGCGTCAGCGACTCGGTGAACGGCCACTGGCCGAACTCCGGCATGTTGGTCTTGCCGACGACGACCGCGCCCGCTTCGCGCAGCCGGCGGACGACCGCGGAGTCCTCGCGCGCCGGGGTCTGGTTGGCCCGGCCGCCGAAGGTCGTGACAGACCCCGCGACGTCGAGCTCCTCCTTGATGGCCACGGGTACGCCGTGCAGCGGGCCGCGCCGTTCGGCGGGGACTGCGTCGCGGGCGGCCGCTCATCGAGCGCCCGGTCGCCGATCACCACGGTGAAGGCGTTGAGCGCGCCGTCGCGCCGGTGGATCCGCTCGATCGTGGCCCCGACCAGGCTCGCGCGCCCCGACCTCACCCTGGCGGATCGCGCGCGCCTGCCCTGCTACGCCGGCGAAGAAGAGGTCGTCGTCCACGCGCTCGAGGTTACGGGCCGGTAGAACGGGCGGCGGCGTGGCTCTCCCGACCCGCGCCGAGACCTTGGCGATCTGGGCGGGAGCGCGCTCAGGCGCTCTCCACCCCACAGCGACGCAGGGTCAGCACCAGCAGCGCCCGGGTGACCTGCACCGGCTCGTCGAGGTCGACCCGTTCGGAGGGTGCGTGCGCCCAGCGGATGTCGCCGGGGCCGTAGTGCAGCGTAGGGATGCCGCCGATGGAGGCATAGAGCCGCAGGTCGGAGCCGTAGACCCCGGCGACGTTGGGCGGGGCGTCGATGGTGCCGGCCGCGAGCACCGCCTCGACCGTCTCGCCGATCAGCGGGTGGTCGTCGTCGAGCCAGCCGCTGGCGAACTGGCCGCCGGGCCAGGTGACCAGCGGCCGGTTGTCGTGCAGCCAGGAGTCCCGGGAGGCCACGTCGGCCACCACGTCCTCGAAGAGCTGGCGGGCGAGGCGCGGGTCCTCGTCGATCTGGATGCCGAAGCGTCCCTCGGCGACCAGCTTGTCGGGCACGTTGGAGGACCACTCGCCCGGTCTGCACCATGCCGAAGGAGAGCGCGTAGGGCAGGTCGCTGACGAACGTCCGGTCGATCTGCTTGTTGCGCTCGGCCTCGAGGTCCATCAGCGCGGCATGGATCGGCAGGAACGCCTCGAGGGCGCTGACGCCCTCGCGCCGCATCGATCCGTGCGCGGACCGGCCGATCACCTCGATCCGGAACGTGAGCGCCCCGGCTGTGGCCGTGATCAGCTGGGCGCTGGTCGGCTCGGTGATCACCGCGGCGTCCCCGCGGTGACCGCGCCTCAGGGTGGCGAACGCACCCAGGCCACCGTCCTCCTCGCCGATCACCGCGTGCACGGCCAGCGGGCGTTCGAGGCGCACCCCGGAGTCCCGCAGGGTCCGCGCCACCGCGAGGTTGGCGGCGACGCCGGCCTTCATGTCGCAGGCGCCGCGGCCGAAGAGCGCGTTGTCGCGGATCTCCGCACTGAACGGGTCGGAGAGGCCCCACGTCTCGACGTCGCCCGGCGGTACGACGTCGGTGTGGCCGCACAGGACCAGTCCGGGAGCACCCTCCCCCGTCGTCGTACCGACCACGCCGACGGCCGCGGACCGCTCGACCTCGACGCCGGGGAACCACGGGTCGGCGGTCATCTCCTCGAGGTCGATGTCCCAACGGTCCACGTCGGTGTCGAGGTCACGCAGCGCCTGGGCGACGTGCTCCTGCACCTCGATCTCTGCATCGCTGCCGCCGACGCTGGGGATCCGGACCAGCTCGACCAGGCTCTCGACGAGGACGTCCGCGTCGAGGTGGTCGAGCACGGAGCGTTCGAGAGGTGACAGCGCGTCGCTCATAGGCCGAGTGTGGCAGGTGGTGACCGGTCTGACGACCGGTCACCGAGCGGCGAGCCGCTGCCGGACGGCCGGTGCGAACGGGCTCCAGGCGAACCAGCCGGGAAGCGCGCGGGTGAGTCGCGAAGGCCCTGCCACGGCGATGGTCCCGCTGCGGACCGCCTCCGAGTAGCTGGTGATCCCCGAGAAGACGCTCATCAGTCCGACCGGCTCGGTGGTCACCACGACGTCCGAGTCGTAGCCGGGTGGGTCGGTGCACACCGACGACTCGCGACGGTCGATCACGATCCAGATCCTGGTCGGGTCCTCACCGCGGTAGTCGAACTCGAGGACGGTCCGGTGATCCGGCAGCGCGTCGGCGACCAGCCGCCGCGACATCCACCACGTCAGCGTCACGGGATCGACGTCGCGCGGCTCGGGCTCGGAGAACATCCAGCGCACCGCCCACTCGCCGACCGCCATGATGACGCCTTCGAGGTCGCGGCCGGCCGGCGTCAGCTGGTACTCGTGTCCCCGCCCTGCCCCCAGCTCCACCCGCTCGACGACCCCCTTGCGCTCCAGGTGGTCCAGACGCTGCTTGAGCAGCGTCCGCGAGATGCCGGGGAGTCCGCGGTCGATCTCGTTGAACCGTCGGGCTCCCAGCACGAGCTCGCGGACTATCAGCGGTGTCCAGCGCTCGGCGATCACCGAGCTGGCCAGCGCGACCGGGCAGTACTGGGCGTAGTCCTTCATGAGGCTCAGTGTGGGCTCTTCCCGCAACGAGGTCCAGAAACTGATCCGCAGGGGTCCAGAACTGGTTCTGGAGCGACCATCACCGCGAGGCGCACGCTCGGTTCGTCGCAAGGACGACCAGCCACCCGCTACCGAGGAGCAACCATGACCACCACCTTCGATCCCGTCGCCTTCAAGTCAACGACCCGCGCCCAGTGGGAATCCGCCGCCGAGGCCTGGCACCGCTGGGGACCCACCATCGAGGCCTGGCTCGGGCCGGCGACCGAGCGGATGCTCGACGACGTCCGGCTGGAGCCCGGGTCCCGGGTGCTGGACGTCGCCGCCGGCGCCGGCGGGCAGACGCTGACCGCGGCACGACGTGTCGGACCCTCCGGGCACGTGCTCGCCGCCGACATCTCTCCCGCGATCCTCGACTACGCCGCGGCCACGGCGGCCGCGGCCGGGCTCGACAACGTCGCCACGCTCGAGGCCGACGGCGAGGACCTGTCGGCGGTCGAGACCGGGAGCCGCGACGCCGTGATCTCGCGGGTCGGCCTCATCTACTTCCCCGACCAGCACCGGGCGCTCACGGAGATGTGCCGGACCCTGCGCCCCGGAGGCCGGCTCTCCGCGGTCGTCTACTCGACGCCCGATCGCAACGGGTTCTTCTCGGTCCCGGTGGGCATCATCCGACGCATCGCCGACCTGCCCGCGCCGGCGCCCGGGCTGCCCGGCCCGTTCAGCCTGGGGGGACCGGGCGTGGCCGAAGCGGCCTACGCGGAGGCCGGCCTCGTCGACGTCACCGTCACCGCCGTGCCCTCCCCGGTGCGGATGTCGAGCGCGGCCGAGTGCGTGCGCTTCGAGCGCGAGTCGTTCGGCGCCCTGCACCAGATGCTCTCCGGCGTGGACGAGCAGGCCAGGGTCTCGGCCTGGTCGGAGATCGAGGAGAAGCTGACGGCGTACTCGGGCGTCGACGGCTTCGTCGGTCCCTGCGAGATGCTCGTCGTCTCCGGGACGCGACCCTGAGCGGAAGCGATCAGGCCGTCTCCCAGCGGAACAGCCGGGCGGCGAGGGTGGTCATCACGAGCGTGAAGGCGGCGAGGAGCAGCGCCGGCTGCACGATCGAGGCGGGGCCCTCGCCGCGCACCATCAGGTCGAGCATCCCGTCATTGAGGTGTCGCAGCGGCAGCACCATCGAGAGGTTCTGCAACCAGGTCGGCATCAGCTCGAGCGGGAAGAACGACCCGCTCAGGAACGCCATCGGCAGCACCAGGAAGTTGGCCATGTTGACCGCCGCCTCAGCCGTCTTCGCGATCGCTCCGGCGAGCAGTCCCAGGGACATGAAGCACAGCGTGCCCAGGACCAGCAGCGGGATGCACAGCCACCACCAGCCGGTCAGCTGAAGCCCGAAGGCGACCAGCCCCAGCCCGAGGAAGATCGCGGTCTGCACCAGCGCGATCAGGATCGTGACCACCACCCGGGCGGCCACGATCGTGCGCGCCGGCACCGGCGACAGCTGGAGCCGACGCAGCAGCTTGCTCTGCCGCCAGCCCTGCAGCGTCGCCGCCGCACCGAACGACGCGCTCATCGCGATCGCCCAGCCGAGCAGACCGGGCGTCACGAACTGGATCGCCTTCAGGGACTCGTCCTCGACCCGCTGCGCGCGGAAGCCGTACGTCGGGGGCTGGCCGGACGCCGCCACGTTGGCGCCGTTGACGAACGCGCCGAGCGTTCCCTGGGTGACGGCCGCCTGGGTCTGGTCGGCCTGGGTGTAGTGCGCGACGAGGGTGTTGCCCTCCTGCTCGATCATCACGTCGGTGTCGCCCTTGCGGACCTCCGCGAGCGCCGCCGCCCGGTCGCTGGACCGCGTGACCTCGAAGGTCTCGTCGAAGGCGGCCCGCGCCCCCTCGGGCAGGTCGGCGACGAGTGCCACCTCGCCGACCTGGATGACGTCGATCTTGGAGCTGCCGGCGAAGTTGAAGATCCCCCCGAAGAGCACCAGGAACATCAGCGGGAACACGATGGCGAAGAAGACCGAGGCCCGGTCGCGGAAGAAGCCCTTGGTGATCGCGACCGCAACGGCCCAGAACGCGCTCGGTGCCCGGCTGCCCGCGTTCATGCGCGGTACTCCCGCCCGGTCAGGTTGAGGAACACGTCCTCCAACGTGGCGGCCTTGACCTGCAGCCCTTCGAGCGCCCCCTGCTCTGCCAACCGGGTCAGCACGGCCGAGGGCTGCCGGGTGCTCAGCACGACGGCCGACCCGTCGTCGTGCACGTCGTCGACGTGCTCGAGGGACCGGGCCTCGTCGACGGTGAGCTGGTGCGGGGCCACCATGATCCGCACCGGCGCGTCGAGGCCGCGCACGAGCGCGGCGGGTGTGTCGAGCTGGAGGATGCGGCCCCGGTCCATGATCGCGACCCGGTCGCACAGGGCCTCGGCCTCGTCGAGGTAGTGCGTGGTCAGCACGAGGGTGCGGCCCTCTCCGTTGAGCGAACGGAGCAGGTCCCAGAGATTGCGGCGTGCCTGCGGGTCGATCGCTGCGGTCGGCTCGTCGAGGAAGACGACCTCCGGCTCGTGGACCAGCGCACAGGCAAGGGCCAGTCGCTGCAGCTGACCCCCCGAGAGCTCCTCTGACTTGGTGCCCGCCTTGTCGGTCATCCCGACGCGCTCCAGCCAGGCGTCGGCCCGGTCGTGCCCGACGCCGTACAACGCGGCGAACGTACGGATCTGCTCCCGCGCGGTCAGGCGCTCGAAGAAGGCGGAGGCCTGGAGCTGTACGCCGATGCGCGGCAACAGCGCCTGGTTGCGCGGCCAGCTGCGTTCGCCGAGGAGCAGGCACTGGCCGCCGTCGGGCTTGCGCAGCCCCTCGACCATCTCCAGCGTGGTGGTCTTGCCGGCGCCGTTGGGGCCGAGGATGCCGAAGATCTCGCCGCGCTGCACGGCGAAGCTGACCGAGTCGACGGCGACCAGATCGCCGTAGACCTTGCGCAGCTCGCTGACCTCGATCGCCGTCACGGTGCCGTCACGGTGCCGTCAGGGGGGAGCACGGGAGCCGTCATGGCGTGGTCAGCATGGTCCTGACCACGCGCAGGCCCACCGAGAGCTGGGCGAGGTCGGAGGTGTCCGCGCAGATCTCGTCGAGGGTCGCGACCGCCCGGCTGACGACGACCTCGTCGCCCTCCTCCCAGTCCGCGATGCGCACCGGCGCCGGCTGGTCTCCCGAGGTCTCGCTCAGCACCTGGGCGGTCAGCTGGGCGTGCACCGAGTGCAGGTCGTCCCGCAGTGCCGCGCGCGCCATCGTCTGCCAGCGGTCGTCGCGCGGCAGCGCGAGGATCTGCGCCACCAGCGCGGAGAGGCCCAGACGCTCACCGAGGGCGAAGTGCACCCGCGCCACCTCCAACGGGTCGACCTGGTCGCGCTTGGAGGTCTCGACGATGCTCAGCGCGGCGTAGGCCGGCGGCAGCACCGCCACCCTGGTGGCCAGCTCCTCCGGCACGCCCTGCTCCACCAGCGAGTCCCGCCGCGACCCGAACGCCTCGAGCTCACGCCCGGTGAGCAGGTCCGGCAAGGCCGCGACGACCTGCTGGACCATCTCGCCGAAGAAGTCGACGGTCCCCTCGCTGTCGAGCGGCGGTCGGCGGTTGTTGATCATCCAGCGGGAGGCCCGCTCGACCAGGGTGCGCATCTCCAGGCGCATCCGGGTCTGTCCGTCGGCAGGGATCACGTTGTCCTGGCTGCAGACGTCGTTGATCAGCGCGCGCGAGCCGAAGATCTCCCGCGCGACGAAGTTGGCGCGCACCAGCTCGTCGACGCCGGCCCCGGTCTCCTCCGACAGCCGGTGGAAGAAGGTGATCCCGGCGCCGTTCACCAGGTCGTTGACGACCTGGGTGATGACGATCTCGCGGCGCAGCGGGTGCGACTCCATCTGCTCCCGGTAGGTGTGCCGCATCGGTGTCGGGAAGTAGCCGAAGAGCTCGTTGCGCAGGAAGGGGTCGTCGGCCAGGTCGGTCGCGAGCAGCTCGTCGGCGAGCACGATCTTGGTGTAGGCCAAGAGCACCGACAGCTCGGGGACGCTGAGCCCCTGCTTGCGCTCGAGCCGCGCCGCGACGACCTTGCGGCTGGGCAGTGCCTCCAGCGAGCGGTCGAGCAGGCCCTGCCGTTCGAGGCGCCTGATCCAGTCCTCGTGCACGTGCAGGAGGGGTACGGCGTTGCGAGCGGCCGACGCGAGCGCGATGTTCTGCTCGTAGTTGTCATCGAGCACCAGCCGGCCGACCTCGTCGGTCATCGAGGCGAGCAGGTCGTTGCGCTGCTTCTCGGTCAGGTCGCCGTTGGCGACGACCTGGTCGAGCAGGATCTTGATGTTGACCTCGTGGTCGGACGTGTCCACCCCGGCGGAGTTGTCGATGAAGTCGGTGTTGATCAGGCCGCCCTGGCGGGCGTACTCGATGCGACCCCGCTGGGTGAGGCCGAGGTTGCCGCCCTCACCGACGCAGCGGCAACGCAGCTCGCCGCCGTCGACGCGGATCGGGTCGTTGGCCTTGTCGCCGACCTCGGCGTCGGTCTCCCCGGCCGCCTTGACGTAGGTCCCGATCCCGCCGTTCCAGAGCAGGTCGACGTCGGCGAGCAGGATCGCCCGCATCAGCTCCGCCGGGGTCATCGAGGTGACGCCGTCCTGGAGTGAGAGCGCCTCGCGCACCTGCGGGGTGATCACGATCGACTTCGCGGAGCGCGAGAACACCCCGCCGCCTTCGGAGATCAGGTCGGTGTCGTAGTCCTGCCAGCTGGAGCGCGGCAGGTCGAAGAGCCGCCGACGCTCGACGTGGGACGTCGCGGCGTCGGGCGACGGATCGAGGAAGATGTCGCGATGGTCGAAGGCCGCGACCAGTCGGGTGTGCTCGGAGAGCAGCATCCCGTTGCCGAAGACGTCGCCGGACATGTCCCCGACGCCCACCGCCGTGAAGTCCTCGTTCTGGCAGTCGATGCCGCGCTCACGGAAGTGTCGGCGCACCGACTCCCACGCACCGCGGGCGGTGATGCCCATCGCCTTGTGGTCGTAGCCGACCGAGCCCCCGGAGGCGAAGGCGTCACCGAGCCAGAAGCCGTAGTCCTTGGCCACACCGTTGGCGATGTCGGAGAAGGTCGCGGTGCCCTTGTCGGCGGCGACGACGAGGTAGGAGTCGTCGCCGTCGTGCCGTACCACGTTGCCCGGCGGCACGACAGCGTCTGCCACGAGGTTGTCGGTGATGTCGAGGAGACCGGAGATGAAGGTCGTGTAGCAGGCGACGCCCTCGGCCATCCAGGCCTCGCGATCCCCAGGGTCGGGCAGCTGCTTGCAGAAGAAGCCACCCTTGGCCCCGACCGGGACGATCACGGCGTTCTTGACCATCTGGGCCTTCACCAGGCCCAGCACCTCGGTGCGGAAGTCGTCGCGACGGTCCGACCAGCGCAGGCCTCCACGGGCGACGGCGCCGAAGCGCAGGTGCACCCCCTCGACGCGCGGGGAGTAGACGAAGATCTCGAACTTCGGCCGCGGCTCGGGAAGGTCGGGGATCTTGTCGGGCTGGATCTTGAAGGAGATGTAGGGCTTGGGCCGGCCGTCACCGTCGACCTGGAAGTAGTTGGTGCGCAGCGTCGCCCCGAGGGCGGTGAGGTAGGAGCGCAGGATCCGGTCGTGGTCGAGGCTGACCACGTCGTCGAGGGCGTTGCTGATCCGCGACTGGAGCTCCTCGCAGCGGGCGACACGCACCTCCGCATCGCTGGCCAGGTCACCGTTGCGGCCCGGGTCGAACCGGGCCTCGAACAGGTCGACGAGGTAGCGGGTGATGTCGACGTTCTGCTTGAGCGCGTCCTCGATGTAGTCCTGGGCGAACGGCGTACCGCCCTGACGCATGTACTTCGCGTAGGCACGCAGCACCGTGGCCTGTCGCCAGGTCAGCCCGGCCGCGAGCACGAGGGCGTTGAAGCCGTCGATCTCGTTGAAGCCGTCCCAGACCGCGGTGACCGCGTCCTGGAAGAGCTCGCGACCGCTGGCCGGCAGACGCTTGGCGTAGCGCAGGCCGAAGTCGTAGATGTGGCTCTCTCGGGGCAGCCCGAGCAGGTCGTAGGGCCGCTCGTCGATCACCTCGACGCCCATCGAGCTCAGCACCGGCAGCACCTCGCTCAGCGAGAGCTGCTCGCCGACCCGGAACACCTTGAGCCGGGCCTCGTGAGGGCCTGAGTCCATCTCCTGGTAGAACGACAGCGACCGTCCGTCGGCACCGGGGACCGCCTCGAGCCGGCCCAGGTCCACCGCACCGGTGCGGGGCGGGTAGTCCTCCTTGTAGGCCTCGGGGAAGGCGTCGGCGTAGGTCCGCGCGACCCGCGCGCCCTTCTCCTCGCCGTACTCCGCGTGCACGGCCTGGACGAGGTCGTCGCGCCAGGAGCGAGCGGCGTCGGCGAGCCGACGCTCGAGGTCGGCCTGGTCGAACTCCGGGATCACGGCACCCTTGGGCGGGCGTACGACGATGTGCAGGCGGGCCAGCATCGACTCGCTGACCCGCGCGGTGTACTCGAGCGACTCGCCACCGAGCTGGGTCTTGAGGATGGAGGCGATCTTCTCGCGCACCTGGGTGGTGTAGCGGTCACGGGGCAGGTAGACCAGGCAGGAGAGGTAGCGGCCGTAGGTGTCGCGGCGCACGAAGAGCCGCAGCTGGCGGCGCTCGCGGGTGTGCAGCACCGCCTCTGCGATCGGCACCAGCTCCTCGATCGGGGTCTGGAAGAGCTCGTCGCGCGGGTAGGTCTCCAGCACGTCCATCAGGCCCTTGCCCGTGTGGCTCAGGGGCTCGAACCCGGCGCGGTCGATGACCTCCTGGGCCTTGCGACGGATCACCGGGATCCGGGTCAGCGACTCGGTGTAGGCCGCGGAGGAGAACAACCCGAGGAAGCGCCGCTCCCCCGAGACCTCGCCGTTCTCGTCGAACGTCTTGACCCCGACGTAGTCGAGGTAGACCGGCCGGTGCACGGTCGCCTTGGAGTTGGCCTTGGCCAGCACCAGCAGGGTCTTCTCGCGGGCCTTCGCGCGCACGAGTGGCGGCAGCTTGCCGAAGGAGGTGGACATGTCCTGGTCCGAGCGCAGGATGCCGAAGCCGGTGCCGGGCACCGCCCGGAGCGAGACGTCGTCCGGGTCGCCGTCCCCGGTGGTGTCCTCGCCCTCCAGGCGGTACTCGCGGTAGCCCAGGAAGGTGAAGTGGTTGTCGGCCAGCCAGGTCAGCAGCGCCTTGCCCTCCTCGACCTCCTCGGCGGGCAGCGGCGGCGGGTCGGCTTCGAGCTCCTTGACGATCTCGCGGGCCCGCTCGCGCATCCGCTCCCAGTCCTCGACCGCCTCACGCACGTCGAGCAGCACCTTGCCGAGCGCGGCCTCGATGGCGGCGACCTCGTCGCCCGAGGTCTCCCGGTCGATCTCGAGGTGCATCCAGGACTCGCGGAAGACGTCGTGCGGCAGGTCTGCCGAGGGTGTCATCTCGTCGTCGACGAGGAGGTCCTGGAGCTCGCCGGCCATGTCCCGGCGCACCAGCAGCTGGGGGTGCACCACCATGTGCACGTTGCGGTTGTCCTCGGTCAGCACCATCGTGACCGAGTCGACGAGGAACGGCATGTCGTCGGTGACGACCTCGACGACGGTGTGACCACCGGCCGACCAGCCGTGCTCGGCGACGGTCGGGGTGAAGACCCGGATGTTGGCGGTGCCCTGAGGCCGGGTGGCGGCCAGCTTGTACTGGCTGGTCGCGCCTCCGTAGAGGTCGACCTCGCTGCGGTCGTTGATGTCCTCGGGGGCGACGTGGCGGTAGAAGACGCGCAGCAGCCGGCCGGCGTCGTCGCCCGGCGGGCTCCCGGCGCCCTTGCGGCTGGCCGCCAGGGAAGCGGCTCGTTCGATCAGGTCGTCCTTGGTCTCTTCGAGCGTTGTGCGCACGGTTCCCAGCCTTCCACCGGCACGCCGTTGTGCCGTTGGTTCCGACACTATTGCGTGCCCGTCGGCGCCACCAACCGGGGCACGCGGGACGCCCCTCACAGGTGTGAGCGCAGCTCCCAGAGCAGCGGGAAGTAGCGCAGGTCGAGCCGGCTGCGCAGGTAGTCGCCGCCCGAGGATCCGCCGGTGCCGGTCTTGGTGCCGATCATCCGCTCGACCATCACGACGTGGCGCGCCCGCCAGGCCGCGGCCAGCTCGTCGTGCTGCAGCAGCGCCTCGGCGAGGGCCCACACGTCGGCGTAGCGGGACCGGTCGTGCGCCGTCCGCCGGATCGAGGCGGTGATCTCCTCATCCGAGCCGACGGCCAGGCCGCGACCGGCCAGCACGTGCACGAACGCGTCCCACAGCGTCGGCTCGGCGAGGCGCAGGCGCAGCCGCTCGGTCTCGGCCTCGGTGAGACCTTTGAACCGCCGTACGAACGAGGCGTCCTTGGCGCCGGAGAGGAACTCCAGCTCCCGGAACTGCACCGACTGGAAGCCGCTGGCCGGAGCGAGGATCTGGCGGAACTCCAAGAAGTCCTGCGGCGTCATCGTCTCCAGGACGTCGACCTGCTGCACCAGGACGCGCTCGATGACGTGCATGCGCCCGAGCAGGTGCTGGGCCCACCACAGGCGGTTGGCGTCCGCCCCGGCCGTGCCCGCCTCGAGCATCGCGTCTCGGGCGGCGGTGGCCTCGTGGAGGAGCTGCTTGAACCACAGCTCGTAGACCTGGTGGATGGTGATGAACAGCAGCTCGTCGTGGGCCGGTGGATCGGACTCGAGCTGCTGGGACGAGAGCAGGTGCTCGAGCTGGAGATAGCTGCCGTAGGTCAGCCGGGCCCCCTGCTCGCCGAACTGGACGTCGGTGCCACCCCACTCGCCGGCGTAGCTCTGGTCGGCTCCATCTGTCTGGTCGCTCACGCGGGACACCGTAGTCCCCGTGCGGTGCTGCATGATGTCGGCCATGAAGTTCTCCCACGAGATCCGCTACGGCGCCAGCGCCGCGGACGTCTACGCCCTGCTCGCCGACCAGTCCTTCCGCGAGGAGGTCTGCCGGGCCGGCGGTGCCCTCGAACACGACGTGAGCATCACCCCCGCCGGCGACGGCATGAAGGTGGTCGTCGACCAGACCCTCCCCGCTGCCGGGATCCCGTCGTTCGCCACCAAGTTCGTCGGCGACCGGATCCAGGTCATCCAGACCGAGACCTGGACCAGCCCGACCCAGGCCGACCTGGAGCTGCAGATCCCCGGCAAGCCCGGTCACATGCGCGGCACGATCACGCTCACCGAGAGCGGCGGCGAGACCGTCGAGGCGGTCGCCGGCGACCTCAAGGTGTCGATCCCGCTCGTCGGCGGCAAGCTCGAGGGCCTGATCGCCGACCTGCTCCGCTCCGCGCTCAAGAGCGAGCAGCGCGTGGGCAGCGCGCGCCTGACCTGACCTGCTGCAGAGAGCGACCTCTGGCTCAGGGCGCTGAGGTCCCCGTCCCCGGTTCGGCCTCGCGCTGCTCCTCGGCGACGGCACGGCGGCGCTGGATCGCCACGACGACCCCGAGGACCACGAACGGGCCGAAGGCGACGAGCAGCACGAGCACGTGCTCCACGGGGTGCAACGGCCCCAGGTGGAGCAGGGTCAGGAGCGGGAGCAGGGCGACTGGCATGGCACCTCCATTGTCGCCGTACGCCGGGAGCCGGGGCCGGCGGGTCGGCCGGCGAGGTGACCTGCGCGACCCACTCGTCCCGTTTCGGCAGGGAATGCCTGCCGCGGATGCTGGTGGTGGCTTCGAGCAATCCGCACCCGATCGCGACTACCCGACGCTGAGCGCCTGACCGTTCTCAGCCCATGAACGGGTAGCGGTAGTCCTTCGGCGGGTCGAAGGTCTCCTTGATCGAGCGCGGGGAGGTCCAGCGCAGCAGGTTGGACGCGGCGCCGGCCTTGTCGTTGGTGCCGGACGCGCGCCCGCCGCCGAAGGGCTGCTGCCCGACGACCGCACCGGTCGGCTTGTCGTTGATGTAGAAGTTGCCGGCCGCGAAGCGCAGGTGCTGGCGCGCCCACGCGATCGCGTTGCGGTCCTGGGCGATGATCGCGCCCGGTCAGGGCGTACGGCGCGAACGGACTCGGCCTGCTCCACGACCTTCTCGAAGTCGGCGTCGTCGTAGACGTGCACCGCGAGGATCGGGCCGAAGTACTCGGTGTTGAACATCGCGTCGGTCGGGTCGGAGGACTCCACGACGGTGGGCCGCACGAAGTAGCCGACCGAGTCGTCGACCGTGCCGCCCGCCACGATCTCGAGGTTCTTCGAGCGCTTGGCCCGCGCGATCGCCTTCTTGTGCTTGGCGAAGGCGCGGTCGTCGATGACGGCGCCCATGAAGTGGGAGAAGTCGGTGACGTCGCCCATCGAGATCGCATCGACCTCGGCGAGGAACTCCTTGCGCATCTTCTTCCACACCGACCTGGCGACGTAGGCACGCGAGGCCGCCGAGCACTTCTGGCCCTGGAACTCGAACGCGCCGCGCAACAGCGCCACCCGGAGCACGTCGGGGTCCGCCGACGGGTGCGCGATGACGAAGTCCTTGCCGCCGGTCTCGCCCACGATCCGCGGGTAGGACCGGTAGGAGGCGATGTTCTGGCCGACGGTGCCCCACAGGTGCTGGAAGGTCGGCGTCGAGCCGGTGAAGTGGATGCCCGCGAGGTCGGGGTGCTTGAGCGCGACGTCGGAGACGGCGAGGCCGTCGCCGGGCAGCATGTTGATGACGCCGGGAGGCATCCCGGCCTCCTCGAGCAGCTCCATGGTCAGGTGTGCGGCGACCTGCTGGGTCGGCGACGGCTTCCAGATGCACGGTGTTGCCCATCAGGGCCGGCGCGGTCGGCAGGTTGCCGGCGATGGCGGTGAAGTTGAACGGCGTGATCGCGTAGACGAACCCCTCGAGGGGGCGGTGGTCGGTGCGGTTCCAGATCCCACGCGAGTTGGCGATCGGCTGCTCGGCGACGATCTCCTTGGCGTAGTGGACGTTGTAGCGCCAGAAGTCGATGAGCTCGCAGGCCGCGTCGATCTCGGCCTGGAAGGCGGTCTTCGACTGCCCGAGCATCGTCGCGGCGTTGATCCGCTGCCGCCAGGGGCCGGCGAGGAGGTCGGCGGCCTTGAGCAGGATCGCCGCACGCTCGTCGAGAGGCAGGGCCCGCCACCCCGGTGCCGCTTCCTGCGCGGCCTTGACGGCGGCGCGGGCGTCGGCCGCGGTGGAGTTCTTGAGCACGCCGAGCACGTGGGCGTGGTCGTGGGGCTGGACGACCGGCGTCTCCGCCCCGCCACCCATCTTCTTCGCGCCGCCGATGGTGGCGGTCAGCTCGAGCTGCTCGCCCTCCTGGTGCTTGAGCTCGAGCTCGAGGGCTGCTCGCTCGGGCGTGCCGGGGGCGTAGGTGAGGTTCGGCTCGTTCACCGGAGCCGGGGGGGTCGTGATGGCGTCCATGGCCCGATCGTGTCAGACGTCACGGCCGGGACCCAAGTCCGCCGTGGAGCGACGTCGTACGCCGCCTAGGATGAGCCCATGCCGCACGCGCCCCACCCGAGCACGTTCCTCAGCGTCCCGGGCAACACGTGGGTGCTTCCCGAGCACAAGGTCGTCTACGTCTCGGCGACCAAGGTCGCCTGCACGACGCTGAAGTGGATGGTCGCCGACCTCGCCGGCGAGGACCACGCCCAGATCAACACCGTCGCCAGCGGCATGCAGAGCCGGCTGATGACGATCCACCCCGGTCGGTCCCGGTTCGAGCACGTCCGTGCGGTCCACCAGATGCCGGCGGAGGAGGTCGCCTCGATCAACCCCGACAACGGCTGGTTCGTGTTCGCGGCGCTGCGCGACCCGTGGAGCCGGCTGTGGTCGGCGTGGCAGTCGAAGTTCCTGGTCCGGGCCAACCGCTACGTCCGCAACTACGCCGACGCCCCCTTCTTCCCGCGGGTGCCCGAGCGGCCCTCCGACGTCGTGGAGGACTTCGCCCGGTTCGTCGAGCTACGGCCGTGGCTCACCGACCCGCGGATGCAGAAGGACCTGCACTTCCAGCCGCAGGTGCAGGCCCTCCAGCCCGAGCAGATCCCGTACAGCCGCATCTACGACCTGCGCGACTTCAGCTCGATGACCAGCGACCTGCACACCCACCTCGAGGCTCTCGGCAAGGACCAGGAGCTCTACGTCCCGCGTGCCAACGAGACCCCGCTCGGCCTCACCCGCGCCGTGATGGGCGGGGGCGTCAAGGAGGCGGTCGAGGAGCTCTACGCCGAGGACTTCGCGGCCTTCGGGGAGCGATGGGACTTCGAGCGCCTCAAGTTCACAGCCGACGGCTGGACGCCCGACGCGATCGCCCACGCCGCCTACCAGATCGACGCCAACGACTGGATCGGTCAGGTCTGGGCCAGCGCCAAGGACTGGCGCGACGAGCGCAACACGCTCGCCCGTCGCAACGCCCGGCTCGAGCACCGGTTGGCCAAGGTGCGCCGCCGGGTCCGCCGGTTGCGCGCCCGCCACTGATCAGGCTGACTCACCCCGGCAGGCCGAGCAGGTCGCCGATCTCCTGGGTGGCGTACCACGCGAGGTCGTTGTCGAGCGCGCGCTCCACCACGCCCAGGGCTTCCTCGTCGCCGACCTCCGCCTCCGGCCACGCCGCCGAGGCTGCTCGGACGACCTCGGCGGTCGACTCCAGGTCGACCAGCACGGCCGCCACCCGGCGGAAGGGCACCACCTCGCCGACCTCCACCAGACTCGGGTCGTCGGCATCTCCGAGCTCAGCCACGCCGTCGACGTCGACGGCGACCACGACGCGCCGCGGTTCACCCTCGACCCCGATCAACGCCAGCGAGCTGCCGGAGGCCGCCAGCGCCGCGGCGTACTCCCACTCCTCCTCGCCACCCTCGGCATAGTCGGCGCGCAACGCGTCGGTCACGGCATGCCCCAGGAACGGCGCCGGACCGATGCCATCGGCGGCCACGAGGCCGCGCAACCCCGCCATCGTGCTCGGGACGTAGACGCGGGTGGTCATTTCTTCACCTTCTTGCGGCCGCGAGGCGCACGTTGACGGGTGTCGCTGGCGCTGTCGACCAGCTCCTCCAGCGAGTCGACCAGGCACTGGGCGAGGACGTCGAGGTCCGGCACCGCGTCGCGGTCGCCGGTGAGGCCGAAGTAGACGTGGCCGTCGTAGGACGTCACGCCGATGGCAACGGCGTGACCAGGCAGGAGCGGCGGTATCGGGTAGCTCTCCAGCATCTGGGCGCCGGCTGCGTAGAGCGGGAACTGCGGGCCAGGGACGTTGGTGACGACCAGGTGGAAGCCGCGCCGGGTCTGGGCGGCCGCGACCCGGGCGCCGAGCGCGTGGAAGGTGGTCGGCGCGAACCCGGAGATCCCGGTGAGTCGGTCCGCCGCGACCGCGCGCCCGGTCTCCTTGTGTGCCTTGAGGGCGTAGGAGACCTGGTGCAGGCGCACCACCGGGCTGGGCTCACCGACCGGGAGGTTGAGCAGGTGGCCGGCCACCTGGCTTCCCAGCGACGTCGGTTCGAGGTCGCCGTCGATGACGCTCATCGGCACCATGGCGCGGAAGGTGCGGCTGCCGTGGACCGACTCCGCCCGGGTCATCAGCCAGGAACGGAGCGCGCCGGTGACCGTGGCGAGGATGACGTCGTTGACGGTGCCGCCGTGCTCGCGGCGTACCCCGCGGTAGTCGTCGAGGGCGGTCTTCACGGTGGCGAACCGGCGCTGCTCGGACAGCACGGCGCCGAGCGGGGAGTCCGGCGCGGCGCGACGGCTGGACAGGGCGCCGACGAGATCGAGGGCACGGGTGCCGGCTCTGCCGGTCGAGCGGAGAGCCACCTCCGCGTTGTCCCGCGCGGTCGCCACGGCCGAGCGGGGGTGCCGGATCGCGTCCCCGACCGCGTCGGCTATCAGGGTCGGATTGCTCGGCGCGCTGTGCGGCCGCCAGTCGTCCGGGACGGTTGCCCGGGTCTCCGGGTCGACGTCGAGCAGCACCTGGCCGAGGTCGACGGTGGACACACCGTCGACGAGCACCTGGTGGGACTTGGTGAGGATCGCCACCCGCGCGGGCTCGCCCTCGGCGGCACCGGCCAGACCCTCGATGAGGTAGACCTCCCACAACGGTCTCTGCCGGTCGAGCTGGCGCGAAATGATCCGCGCGGTCAGGTCGCGCAGCTGGTCCATCGAGCCGGGACGCGGAAGCGCCGAACGGCGCACGTGAAAGGTCAGGTCGAAGTCGTCGTCGTCGACCCGCACCGGACTGGCCAGCCGACCCGGCACGCTGCGCAGCCGTTGCCGGTAGCGCGGCACGAACGCGATCCGGTCGGCGATCAGGGTGACCAGACGGTCGTAGTCGAAGCCCTCCCCGCGCGCCGACTCGAAGATCTCGAGGGTGGCGTTGTGCATCGGCGTGCTCGGTGACTCGGTGACGAGGAAGGCCGTGTCGTCGGAGCGAAGCCGCTCACTCATCCCTGACCCCTTCCGATGCCTGCCTTGTCCGCTATGGGATTCTGGCACGGTGCTGCTGAGGGATGTCGATGGGTGCTGAACTGGTCTTCGCGCACGGCATCGGCGGCGCGAAGGACCTACCGATCCCGGCGGAGTACGCCATCGCCGGAGCGGGTGCCGCCCTCGCGGTCTCGTTCATCGTCTTGGCCCTGGCCTGGCGCAACCCGCGCTTCGACGGCCGCAACGGCGGCCGCACCGCGCCGGACTGGCTGGCCGCTCTCGTCGACTCGCCGGCCTTCGCCTGGGGGCTGCGCGCTCTCGGCTTCGCCTTCTTCCTCTACGTCGGCTGGACCGCGGTCGCCGGGCCCGACCTGCTGGTCAACCCGACGTTCGGGGTCTTCTACGTGATCTTGTGGGTGGGCCTGGTGCCGGCATCGCTCGCGTTCGGCCCGTTCTACAAGGCCGTCAACCCGGTCCGCACCATCCACCTGCTCTTCTCCAAGGCGACCGGCGGCGACCCCGAGGAGGGTCTGGTCGAGCTGCCTGGCTGGGTCGGCCTGTGGCCGGCTGCCCTGGGGCTGTTCGCCTTCGTCTGGCTCGAGCTGGTCTACCCGTCCTCGACGTACCTCGGGCCCGTGCGGCTGTGGATCGCGGTCTACATCGCGATCGTGGTGCTCGGCGGAGCGATCTTCGGCAGCCGCTGGATCGACCGGGCGGACCCGTTCGAGGCCTACTCGACGCTGGTCGGCCGGCTCTCGTTCTTCGGTCGCCGCGAGGACGGCACCCTGGTGCTGCGCAGCCCGCTGAACAACCTGGACGGCACCCCGCCGGCGCCGGGGCTCGTCGGGGTGGTGGCGGTGCTCTTCGGCAGCACGGCGTTCGACAGCTTCAAGGACTCCTCCTACTGGCTGCAGCTCACCCAGGCCTCGTCCCTCGACGCGACCGTGCTCAACACCGTGGCGCTGGTGGGCTTCTGCGCGATCGTGGCCGGGACGTTCGCTCTCGCCACGATGGCCACCGGCGTCGGCGACGGCCCCCCGCGCCGGGCGTTGCCCGACCTGTTCGCCCACTCGGTCGTGCCGATCATCGTGGGCTACATCGTCGCCCACTACCTCAGCTACTTCGTCGAGGTCGGCCAGCAGACGCTGGTGCTGCTCAGCGACCCGCTCGCGCGTGGCGACGACCTGCTCGGCACCGGCGGCCTCCAGGTCAACTACTGGCTGTCCTCGCACCCGACCTTCCTGTCGGTCTCCAAGGTGGTGGCCGTCGTGACCGGTCACGTGCTCGGCGTCATCGCCGCCCACGACCGTGCGGTCAAGCTGCTCCCCAAGCGGCACCAGCTCACCGGTCAGCTCCCGTTGCTGTTCGTGATGGTCTTCTACACCGTCGGCGGGTTGTACCTGCTCTTCGGCGCCTGAGACCCGGGCGGGCAATTCCCACGTTCCCGTGGTAATTGCCCGGTTACCGGCCGGAACTCCCTCCGGGGAGCGACAGCTCGCTACGGGAAGCCAGGCCGTCACGCACGAGTACGGCGCCGGAGGCGACCACGTGCCGGCGCAGGCCGCTCACCCACGACCGCGTCGGCCACCGATCCGAGCGCCCGGCGAAGGGGCGAGTCGCCCGACTCCACCACGCTGCTGCCGGCCATCATCGCCCGGTCGGCCGCCGGTCGGTCGTCGGGCACGAAGTGCACGCCGACGGGACGGACGAACCCTTCGACCATGCCGCTCATCTCCTGCTCGCTCCAGCCGAGCGAGGCCCGGGTCCGGTTGACCACGACCCGGACGCTCGCCGCGGGCACCAGGTCGTGCAGGTCGACCAGGCCGCGGGCCAGACGCGACAGACCGACCGGGTCGGCGGACCCCACCACGACGACCTCGTCGGCGCGGTGGAGGGCCGCAAGCGTCATCAGGTTGCGCTGGGGGCCGGGGGCGAAGGGGTCGGGCAGCTCGCCCTCCAGGCTGAACCCCGCATCGACCACGACCCAGTCGGCGAGTCCGCAGCCGGCGCTCAGCACGTCGTCGAAGGACGAGGCTCGCACCTCGGCCCAGCGGTCCGGCCGGGGCAGCCCGGTCAGCACCCGCAGCGGGCTGGTGCCCGGCCCGACGCTGCGGGCCAGCGTCGCCAGTCGGGTCGGGTCGAGCTCGCCCGCGTTGGCGGCCCGGGCCGCGGCGAGCAGGCCGGATGCACCGTCCAGGACGCCGAGGTGCTGGGCGACGGCGCCCCCGTAGGGGTCGGCATCGAGCAGGAGGGTCGCGCGCCCGCGGACGGCGAGGTCAGCGGCGAGACCGACCGCCACGGTGGTGCGGCCGGGCGAACCTGCGGGGCCCCAGACCACCACGACGCGACCGGTGCCGGGTGTCGGTTCCGGTCGCTGTGTCGCCGGCACCTCCGGGGCCTGCGGCACCAGGCTGGTGCCGGCCGCGGTCAGGGCGGCGCCCAGCCCGTCGAGGTCGGGGTCGACGACGGCGCGCACCCCGAGGCGCTCCAGCCGCGCCCGGGCGACATCGTCCCCGGCACGGTCCAGGACAGCCACCGTGCCGACCCCGCTTCGGCCCAGCACGGCGACGGTGTCGGCATCGAGACCGGGGAGGCCGGCGCCGACCAGGGCGGCCCGGGCCAGCCCGGTCGCCGCACTCGCGACGAGGTCGCTGACGTCCACGCAGCGCTTCTGCAGCATCGCCCCCGACCTGCCCCTGCCGAGCTGCTCGACGGCTGCGCCCTCCCAGACCGCACCGCCGGCGGCGACCAGCACCGGCACGTCCCCGGAGGGCCCAGGGAGTCCCGTCACGGCCGGCGCACCAGCACCACCGAGCCGGTGGCCATCTCGCCGAGGGCCTCGGCGAGCTCGCCCTCCCGGGACTGCTCCAGGCCCACGATCACCTGCCGCTCGGCGGCAGGTCCCAGGGCCGAGCCGTCGCGGGAGACGGCGAGCACGCTGACATCCTCGAGCACGACCACGGCCGCGCCGGCGTCCTCGCTCAGCGCGCCCTCGGGTGACGGGGTGACCCACACGTCCACCCGCGACCCCGTGCGCACCGAGGCGGGGACGGCCTCGCCCGCCACTCGCAGCGGTACCTCGAGGACCGGCGTGGACGGCTCGGTGCTGATCGCCGCGCGGGGCACCAGCTCGCCAGGCCCGACGTCGCGCACGAAGACGGCACCGCCGGCCAGGGGTTGTGCCGCCGAGACGTAGCGGTCGGCATCGGACTGGTCGGCGAACCTCACCTCGTGCCGGACCAGGGCGTCGACGGTGACCGGTTCACCCGCCGTCGCGGCCGAGCGGACGGCCCAGACGTCCACCGTCTCCTCGCCACCGAGCACGACGGCGCCGGCCAGACCCGACGCAGCGATGAGCACGACGCCGACGAGCAGCCGAGGGTCGCGCCAGACGCCCCCGCGATGGCGGGTGGCGCGCGGCGAGGAGGGCAGCACCCCGGGTGCCGTTCGCCCGGTGCGGCTCTCGGTCACGCTCACGCACCCCATCATGCACACATCCGGTGGACTCGAACCCTCCGTCATCCACAACCCGATCGGGCCCTGCCCCCTGCGCGGCCGCCCCGCTGGCATCATGGGCACCATGCCGCCGGACGAGCCACGGGAACCACGCGAGCCGCGCTTCCTCACCCTGGCTGACGTCGCCGAGATCCTCGCCACCTCGGTGTCGCAGGTGCGCGCGCTGGTCAAGAACGGGGAGCTGCTCGCCATCCAGATCGGCGGCCGCGGCCAGTGGCGGGTGGAGACGGTCGAGCTGGAGAAGTTCATCGCGCGGATGTACGACGCTCAGCGTGCCGAGCCGCGCGAGCAGTCGGAGGCCGATCTCCGCTAGCCGCGGCGGAGCCCGGCGATCGTGCGCCAGGCCAGCAACGTCACGCCCTGGTCCTCCTCGAGGACCTCGGCGAAGTCGGCCCCGACGCGGCGCAGCACGCCTCGGACGATGCCGCCGTCGACCCGGTGCAGCAGCACCGCGGTGCGCTCCTCGGCGATCCCCCGCAACGCCGAGCCGAAGCCGAGTCGCGCGGCCACCGGCCGATTCTCGGGCGCCACCGCGAGGTCCCCGAGGCCGCGCACCTCGGCCACCGCAGCCACCCGGACCAGCCACTCGTGCACCTCGTCCTCGACCAGCAGCCAGTCGGCGCCGACCCGGGCCAGCCGGCCGGCGACACGACCGATCCCGCGCACCTCCAGGCGTACGTCGGTCCCGGTCGAGCCGGCGAGCCGGGCGACGAGGTCCACCGCGGCGTACTCCGCCCGTCCGAGCTCGGCCACCTCGACGTCGCGGGCACTCAGCGCCAGCCCCTCCGCCTGCTGCTCGAGGTCGTCGAAGACCGCCAGCAACCGGTCGTCGCCGGTCCGTCGACCCAGCCGGTCCTCCCCGTCCATGCGGCCGACGGTCGCCCGGATCCGCCGTGGTGTCAAGGCTGTGGATGACTGGTTGACGTCGTCGTCGAAGTAGGTCTAAATGAATCAAACGACATCAAACGCAAAGGTTGACGATGCGGATCCGGCTTCTCCTGTTGCTCCTCGGCACCCTGGCCGTCGGGCGAGGACTGGCCGAGCCGGTCCTCGGAGCGCTGTCCGGGACCCTCCGCGCCAGCGGTCGTCGGGACGCCGTCCCTCGAGGACGCGCTGGTCGCGGGGTGCGCCCTGGCCCTGCTGCTGGCCGCCGCCGCATGGTGCTGGGGGCTGCTGCTCGCGCTGGCCGAGGTCGCCGGGGGCGGGCTGGCCCGCGGTGCCGCCGCCCTGCCCTGCCCGGCCCTGGTCCGCGGCCTCGCGCTGGGCTGCCTCGGTGTCGGCCTGGCCGTCGTTCCGGCCGCCGCCGACCCACCGCACGACGTCACCGGCGTCGCCCCCGGGGAGCGCACCCTCACCGGTCTCGGCCTGCCCGAGCGGCAGACGACCACCACCGCGCCGGCGGTCCGGAGCACCACGGTGGTCGTCCGCTCCGGCGACACCCTGTGGGCGTTGGCCGCCCAGGCGCTCCCCGCCGGCACGCGGGCTGCCGCGATCGACCGCGCGTGGCGACGGATCGCGGCGGCCAACCCCGACGTCACCGATCCCCACCTGATCTTCCCCGGCACCGTGCTGCGCGTGCCTCCGCTCCACGACCTCCACCGGAAGGACCACCCATGACTGCGAGCTCCGCCGGCCCGATCGGAACGACCCGTCCCCCTGCGCCGGTGCGGGGAATCGCCTCGGTGAGCCGGCTCTCGCCGCTCCGTGCTGACGGGGTGACCCCGCTCGAGGCCGTCCAGGGCACCCTGGCCCTCGATCTGGGGGAGCTTGCCGGCGCACCCACGCGACCACTGCCGCACCTCAGCGTGGCGGTGCCACCGAGCTCACCCGACCCGGAGCTGCGGCTCTGGGCGCACCGGTTCGCCCAGGCCGTCGTCGAGGTCACCGGCGGGGACCGGCCGCTGAGCCAGCTGTTGCGCTGGACCTCGGCCCGGGTCTACCACGACCTCGGCCGCCGGGTGCAGGTGATGGCCCAGACCCGACCCGCACCTCAGCGGCGGCGCACGATCCGGCCGCAGGTGCGCAGCGTGCGGGTCTTCCAGCCCGAGCCGCGCTGCGCGGAGGTCAGCGTGCACGTGCGCTACGGCCCGCGGTCGCGAGCCATCGCCGCGCGGCTCGAGCGCCGCCGCGGCAGCTGGACCTGCACCGAGCTCGAGCTCGGCTGACGCGACCGAGCCAGGTCAGTCAGCGCAGCAGCGTGACCTCGACCTCGACGTCCATCTGCGACGCGCCGCCGCCGGAGAAGATGCCGGTCAGGGGCGGTACGTCGGCGTAGTCCCGACCGCGCGCCACCACCACGTGCCGGTCGCCGATGTCGAGGTTGTTGGTCGGGTCGAAGCCGATCCAGCTGCCGTCCCACCACTCGACCCAGGCGTGCGACTCCCCCACCACCGTCTCGCCGGGCACCGGCTCGGTGCTCGGGTGGAGGTAGCCCGAGACGTAGCGGGCCGGCACGCCGGCCGAGCGGAGTGCACCGATCACGATGTGGGCCATGTCCTGGCAGACCCCGCTGCGCGCCTTCCAGGCATCCGCCGCGTGGCCCTCGACGGCGGTCGATCCGGAGACATACCTGACCTCGTCGTAGACGAGCTGGCACAGCCGGTGGGCGAAGTCGGTGGGTCCGCCCGACCCGGTCACGAGGTCCTCGATCTGCGCGGCCAGGTCGGGCTCGGGCGCGACCCGCTCGTCGACGACCAGCTGCTCGCAGTGCAGGTCGGCCACCTCGTGCGCACGCACCTCCGCCCAGGTCAGCCCTCCCGGCAACGGCGCCGGCCGGTCGACCTGGACCGTCGAGGTCGCGGTCACGATGAGCTCCTTGTGCTGGTCGAGCACCTCGAAGGCGGTCACCTCGGTGCCCCAGTAGTCGCGGTAGGTGTGACTCCACGGGGTCGGGCTGACCTCCAGGCGGGTGTGCACCACGACCTGGTGGGCGCTGGTCAGCGGCGACATCCGGGCTTCGTTGTAGGAGGCCGCCGCCTCGGTCTCGTAGCCGATCCTGGTGCGGTGCACCACGCGGAACTGCATCATCGAGCGCCTCCTTGCCAGGTCATCGCGACCGCGTGCGCGAAGTAGCGCTGGGTGACGGCATCACTGGCGGAGGCGCAGGTGCGCTGCAGCCGTTCCATCTCTCCGGGGAGGTCGGTGACGATGTCGCCGATCGACCGGTACTCCAGCTCCGCTCGGGTGCGGCCGAGCAGCCGCTGCGCCTCGTCCTGGAAGCCGACCCGCTGCCCGCCGGCCTCGAGGTTGACCAGGCACTGCTCGGCCCGGGTCAGCGCATGCACCACCGAGCGCGGGAACAGCCGGTCGAGCAGCAGGTACTCCGCCGCCTCCCGGTCGGTCTCCAGGCCGCGGTAGGCCCGCAGGAAGGACTGGTAGGCGCCGCACGCGCGCAGCGTCGTCGGCCAGGCCGAGTTGGGGCCCGGGCTCAGCGCAGAGCTCGCGACCAGACGGGCGGTCATGTCGGCGCGCTCCAACGACCGTCCGAGCACCAGGAACTGCCAGCCCTCGTCCCGGCTCATCGTGGCATCCGCAGTGCCGTTGATCACCGCGGCACGTTCGCGCACCCAGCCGAAGGCGTCGGGGAGCCGCATCGAGCGGAACCGGCCCGACGACAGATGCCGGTAGGTCGAGTTGATGACCTCCCACATCTCCGTCGACAGGGTCTCGCGGGCCCGCCGGGCGCTCTCTCGGGCCCCGCCGACGGCCGAGGCGATCGACGTCACCTCGGTGGTGTCGAAGGCAAGCCGGTCGAGCACCGTGGTCAAGGTCAGGGGCTGGCCCACGGGCGGGGCGATGTCGGACCCCATCACCGACAGGAGCGTGAGGACGCCGAGGTCGAGGTCGACCGCCGGGTCCTCCATCATCATCTGCATCTGTACGTCGAGGATGCGCGAGGTGTCCTCGGCGCGCTCGACGTAGCGGCCGATCCAGAACATCGACTCAGCGATCCGGCTCAGCACGCGGACCCGCCCTGCTGCTGTTGCTGTTGCTCCTGCTGGGCGAAGCGTGACTCCAGCGCCGGGCCGGTCTCCGGTGGCGGCGAGTGGTGCTCGGCCAGCCCACCTGGAGCCACCCCGGCAACACTCGGCGCACTGACCCTTCCTCCGGCCATCACCCAGGTGTCCTTGGAGCCGCCCCCGCGCGAGGAGTTCACGATCAGCTCGCCCTCCGGCAGCGCGACCCGGGTGAGCCCGCCGGGCAGCACCCACACCTTGTGGCCGTCGTTGACCGCGAAGGGTCGCAGGTCGACGTGCCGCGGCGCCATCTTGCCGTCGATGAGGGTGGGCACGGTCGAGAGCTGGACGACCGGCTGCGCGATCCACGACCGGGGGTCGGCCAGCACCTTGGTGCGCAGCTCGGCCAGCTCTGCCCGCGTGGCGTCCGGGCCGATCACGATGCCCTTGCCGCCCGAGCCGTCGACCGGCTTGAGCACCAGCTCGTCGAGGCGGTCGAGCACCTCCTCGCGGTGGGCGCGCTCCCCGCAGCGCCAGGTGTCGACGTTGGCGAGCACCGGCTCCTCGTCGAGGTAGTAGCGGATCAGGTCGGGCAGGTAGGTGTAGATCAGCTTGTCGTCGGCGACGCCGTTGCCGACCGCGTTGGCGATGGTGACGTTGCCCGCGCGCGCGGCGTTGAGCAGCCCGGGGCAGCCGAGCAGCGAGTCGGCCCGGAAGTGCACCGGGTCGAGGAACTCGTCGTCGACGCGCCGGTAGATCACGTGGACCTGCTCGAGGCCGCTGGTGGTCCGCATCATCACGCGGCCGCGCTGACAGACCAGGTCGCGTCCCTCGACCAGCTCGATGCCCATCGTGCGGGCCAGCAGGGCGTGCTCGAAGTAGGCGCCGTTGAAGACACCTGGCGTCAGCACCACCACGGTCGGGTCGTCGACACCGGCCGGAGCGCTCGCCCGGAGGGCGGACGAGGAGCTTGCGCGGGTAGGACTGCACCGGCCGGATCCGATGGCTGGAGAACGCCTCGGACAGGGCCGCGGAGATCGCCCGCCGGTTGGTCATCACGTAGGACACTCCCGAAGGCACCCGCACGTTGTCCTCGAGCACCCGGAAGTCCCCGTTGGCGTCGCGGACCAGGTCGATCCCGGACACGTGCACCCGCACGCCGTTGGGGCTCTCGATCCCGGCGGCCATCCGGTGGAAGTGAGAGGAGGTGTTGGCCACCGAGCGCGGCACGATCTCGTCCTCGAACACCCGTCCGGTGTCGTAGACGTCGTCGAGGAAGAGCTCCAGCGTCCTGACCCGCTGCTGCACCCCGCGGTCGATGGTGTTCCAGGCATCCTGCTCGATCACCCGCGGCATGATGTCGAGCGGGAAGGCCCGCTCCTCGCCGCCGATGTCGAAGGTGACGCCCTGCTCGAGGTAGGACGTCGCGAGCGCGTCGGCGCGCTGACGCACCTCCGGCCCGGTCACCTCGCCGAAGGAATCGGCGAGGCCGCGGTACGGCGTCCGCAGCTCACCGTCGAGGAACATCTCGTCGTAGGCGCCCCGCCGGCCGGGCTGGTAGTCCTCGAAGAGCTCCATCACCCGACCGACCCTAGCGGGCGCGAGAATCAGCCGCTGGCGCGTGTGGTGAGGCCCGTCGGACCACCCGGAGCGCCGTGGCACTTCTTGAACTTCTTGCCCGACCCGCAGGGGCACTCCGCGTTGCGGCTGACCCCGGCGTAGGGGTCGTCGGCGTTGGTGACGGTCTGGCCCCTGACCTCCGCGTCACCGGTCTCGGAGGGTGCGGAGTAGGAGAGTCCCGTGGGCGCCTTGGGCTGCTCGAGCCCGCGGGCGTTGATGACCGGGTGGTCGTGACCAGCAGCCGCGACCTGGCTCAGGGCGGCTCCGCCGGCGAGAGCCTGGACCTCCTCGTCCTCCTCCTCGTCGGCCTCGTCCGCGACCTGGACCTCCAGGTTGAACAAGAAGCCGACCGACTCCTCCTTGATGCCGTCCATCATGGCGCCGAACATGTCGAAGCCCTCGCGCTGGTACTCCACGAGCGGATCGCGCTGGGAGTAGGCCCGCAGCCCGATGCCCTCGCGCAGGTAGTCCATCTCGTAGAGGTGCTCACGCCACTTGCGGTCGAGCACGGACAGCAGCACCCGGCGCTCGAGCTCGCGCATCACCTCGGCGCCGAAGGACTCCTCGCGCGCGTCGTAGGCGGCCTGGGCGTCGGCGCGCAGGTCCTCGATCAGCTGCTCCCGGGTGAGACCGTCGCGGCCGCCGGCCTCCTCCTCGAGGGCAGCGAGCTTGAGCGAGACCGGGTAGAGCTGACGCAGCGCCTGCCACAGCTGGTCGAGGTCCCACTCCTCGGGGAAGCCCTCGGTGGCGGCGGTGACGTAGCCGGTCACGACGTCGTCGATCATGCCGCGGACCTGCTCGTGCACGTCGGCGCCGGCGAGCACCGCGCGACGCTCTCCGTAGACCACCTTGCGCTGCCGGTCCATCACGTCGTCGTACTTCAGGACGTTCTTGCGGGAGTCGAAGTTCTGCGACTCCACCTGGCCCTGCGCCGAGGCGATCGAGTTGGTGACCGACTTGTTCTCGATCGGGACGTCGTCGGGCACCTTCAGGGTGGTCAGCACCCGGTCGACCCAGTCGGACTTGAACAGCCGCATGAGCTCGTCCTGCAGCGACAGGTAGAACCGCGACTCACCGGGGTCGCCCTGGCGGCCGGAGCGACCGCGCAGCTGGTTGTCGATGCGGCGCGACTCGTGGCGCTCGGTGCCGAGGACGTAGAGACCGCCGGCGTCCTTGACCTCGTCGTGCTCGGCGGCCACCCGGGCCTTGACCTGCTCGATCATCGCCGGCCAGGCAGCGTCGTACTCCTCGGTGTTGTCCACCGGGTCCAGGCCCTGCTTGCGCAGCTCCTGGTCGGCGAGGAACTCCACCGAGCCACCGAGCATGATGTCGGTGCCACGGCCTGCCATGTTGGTCGCGACCGTGACGGCGCCCTTGTGGCCTGCCATCGCGACGATCTTGGCCTCGTCCGCGTGCTGCTTGGCGTTGAGCACGCTGTGCGGCACCCCCTGCTGCTTGAGCAGGCCCGAGAGCAGCTCGGACTTCTCCACCGAGACGGTGCCGACGAGGACCGGCTGACCCTTGCGGTGCCGCTCGGCGATGTCCTCGACCACCGCGAGGTACTTCGCCTCCTCGGTGCGGTAGACGAGGTCGCGCTGGTCGTCGCGCAGCATCGGCCGGTTGGTGGGGATCTGCACCACGCCGAGGTTGTAGATCTTGTCGAACTCCGAGGCCTCGGTCATCGCCGTGCCGGTCATGCCGGAGAGCTTGTCGTAGAGCCGGAAGTAGTTCTGCAAGGTGACGGTGGCGAGGGTCTGGTACTCCTCGCGGACCTGGACCCCCTCCTTGGCCTCGATCGCCTGGTGCAGTCCCTCGTTGTAGCGGCGGCCCGCCAGCATGCGGCCGGTGTGCTCGTCGACGATGAGCACCTCGCCGTTCATGACGACGTACTCCTTGTCGTTGCGGAACAGCTCCTTGGCCTTGATCGCGTTGTTCATGAACGAGATCAGCGGGGTGTTGACCGAGTCGTAGAGGTTGTCGATCCCGAGGTAGTCCTCGACCTTGGTGATGCCGGGCTCGAGCACCGAGATGGTGCGCTTCTTCTCGTCGACCTCGTAGTCGACGTCGATGCTCATCGTGCGGGCGATCTTGGCGAACTCGCCGTACCACTTGACCTCGTCCTGGGTCGGACCGGAGATGATCAGCGGCGTGCGTGCCTCGTCGATGAGGATCGAGTCGACCTCGTCGACGACTGCGAAGTTGTGGCCGCGCTGCACGCAGTCCTCGATGGCGCTGGCCATGTTGTCGCGCAGGTAGTCGAATCCGAGCTCGTTGTTGGTGCCGTAGGTGATGTCGGCGGCGTAGGCGACGCGACGCTCGGCGGGTCGCATCTCGGGCAGGATCACGTCGGTGGTGAGGCCGAGGAAGTGGTGGATCCGGCCCATCATCTCGGACTGGAACTTCGCGAGGTAGTCGTTGACCGTGACGACGTGGACGCCCTTGCCCTCGAGTGCGTTGAGGTACGACGGGAGGACCGCGACGAGCGTCTTGCCCTCACCGGTCTTCATCTCCGCGATGTTGCCGAGGTGGAGGGCAGCGGCGCCCATGATCTGGACGTCGAAGGGACGCATCCCGGTGACCCGCTTGGACGCCTCACGCACGGTGGCGAAGGCCTCGGGCATCAGGTCGTCGAGGGTCTCGCCGTCGGCGAGCCGCTGCCGGAACTCCTCGGTCTGACCGCGCAGCTCCTCGTCGGTCATCGCGGCATAGTCGTCCTCGATGGCGTTGACCGCCCGGGCGATCGCCTCCAGCTGCCGAAGGATCTTGCCCTCGCCGATGCGGAGGATCTTGTCGAGGATGGCAGGCACGAGCGTGGACTCCTGTGGTGTGATGCGACTCGATGGCGCGCCCGGCACGGCAGCGGCCGCACCGAGGCGTCTGCCATCGTACCTACCGGTCAACCAGCGGCTCGGACCGCGAGGTCCAAGGCCGCGGCCAGGTCACCGCGGGGAGCGACCGCGACCCCGCCGAGACCGAGCCAGCCGGCGAGGGCGAACAGCTCCGCGGCCAGCTCCGCGACGGTCTCCTCTGGAGCGCCGGTCTCCGCCCAGGCAGCCTGCACCCGGACCACCCCGGCGACCCGGTCGGCCTTGAGATCGACACGAGCGACGATGCGGTCCCCGAGCAGGAAGGGGAGCACGTAGTAGCCGTAGACCCGCTTGGGCTCGGGCACGTAGATCTCGATGCGGTAGTGGAAGCCGAAGAGCTGCTCGGTGCGCTCGCGCTCCCACACGAGCGGGTCGAACGGGCTGAGCAGCGCCCGCGCCTGCACCCGCCGGGGCAAGGCGGCGTCGCGGTGGAGGAAGGCGGGCCGCCGGACACCCTCGACCTGCACGGGGAGCAGCTCACCGGACTCGACGAGTGCCTCCAGCGCGGGCTTGGTGAGCTCGGGCCGCATCCGGAAGTAGTCACGCAGGTCCGGCTCGGTGCCGACGCCGTGGGCGATCGCGCCGCGGCGGAGCAGCTCGATCGAGGCTTCCTCGATCGTCGGCTCACGGGCGTCGAGGTGCTCGCGCGGGATCACCCGCTCGGGCAGGTCGTAGAGGCGCTCGAAGTGCTGGTTGCGGCCGGAGACAGCCAGCAGCCCGGAGGCGAACAGGTACTCCAAGACCTTCTTGGTGTCCGACCAGTTCCAGCCCCAGTGGGTCTTCTGGCGGGGCAGCCCGTCGTCGAGGTCCCGCGCGGTGCTGGCGCCCCGCTCGGCCACCTCGGCGACCAGGGTGTCGACGAGCTCGGGCGTGTGCCGGATCGCCGCCCACTCGTGGCCACGCTCCTCGTAGGAGCGCATCCGGTGGCGCATGTGTGGCCAGAGGTCGACCGGCATGAACGCGGCCACGTGGGCCCAGTACTCGACCAGGGTGCGCGGGCGCTGCGACGTACCCTCCGACGCGCGACGCAGCAGGTCGACGTCGTAGGGGCCCATCCGCGAGAACAGCGGCATGTAGTGCGCCCGCTGGAGGACGTTGACCGAGTCGATCTGGAGCACGCCGGTGCGGCTCAGGGTGCGGTCGAAGGTGCGCATCGTCGGCCTGGTGTGCCGAGGGTCGCGGAAGCCCTGCGCGACGAGCGCGATCCTCCGGGCCTGGGCGCGGGTGAGCGTCTGTGCGGTGGCCACGCGGCCATCCTTGCCGACCCCACCGACAGTTTCCTCTGCGGGTAGGTCAGGCTGCCGGGCGTCGCTCGGTCCGACCTACGGGATGTCGAGGAGCTTCTCACGCACGGCGTACATGACCGCCTCCATGCGCGAGTGCAGCTGGAGCTTCTCCAGGATGTTGCGGACGTGGTTCTTGACGGTGTTCTCGCTGATGAACAGCCGCTTGGCGATCTCGCGGTTGTTCAGGCCCTGCGCGACGAGCTTGAGCACCTCGAGCTCGCGGTCGGTGAGCCGTGGGCTCGGCACCTGCTGCCGGTCGGTCCGCGACATCTGCTTGAACTCGTCGAGCAGCTTGATCGCCATCGACGGGCTGATCAGCGACTGACCGTCGGACACCACCCGGATCGCCTGGGCGACCTCGTCGATGGAGGAGTCCTTGAGGAGGTAGCCGGAGGCGCCGTTCTTGACCGCGTCGTAGAGGTCGGCCTCCTCGTCGGAGACCGTGAGCATGATGATCCGGGCGGTCGGAGCGACCTCCTTGATCGCCACGCACGCCTCGATGCCCGAGCGCTTGGGCATCCGCACGTCCATCAAGATGACGTCCGGCACGGCGGACGCGGCGAGCTCCGTCGCGGCGACACCGTCACCGGCCTCGCCCACGACCTCGATGTCGTCCTCGACGCCGAGCAGCATGGTCAGCCCGCGTCGGAACAGCTCCTGGTCGTCGACGACCGCAACACGGATGGGCTCGCCACCCTGCTTGGTCCGTACGTCTGGTCCTGCCACGGGTGAATCATGGCACGCGTGGGCCATCGCGGGTGTGGTTATCGTGCGAGTCCCAGATCGTCCTTTCAGCCTGGATCCGCGGGGTGATGGATCCGGGCTCAGCCGACGTCGAGGCAGATCACGCCGTAGTCGTAGCCGCGACGGCGGTAGACGACGGCGGGGCGCTCGGTCTCCTTGTCGACGAACAAGAAGAAGTCGTGGCCCACCAGCTCCATCTCGTAGAGCGCCTGGTCCAGGGTCATCGGCTCCGCTGAGTGGGTCTTCTCGCGGACCACCAACGGGCCGTCGCCCAGCACGGTGATCGGGCCGACGTGCCGCTCACGCTCGGTGTCGACCTCCTCGGTGGCGTTGCCGTTGGGCTCGGGATCGATGCCGGCCAGAGCCTGCCCGACCGAGACCGGTGTGTGCCGACCGTGGTGCACGCGGCGCCGGTCGGCAGCGCGGCGCATCTGGCTGGCCATCTTCTCCACGGCCTGGTCCAGGGCGCTGACCTTGTCCTCGGCGGCTGCCTCCGAACGGATGACGGGACCCTTGGAGAAGGCCGTCAGCTCCACCCGGATGGCGCGGTCCGCCTGTCGAGGGTTGCGTTCCTTGTCGACCTCGACCTCCACCCGGATCACCCGATGATCGTGCTTCTCCAGCCTCGCCAGCTTTTCCTCGACATGGTCTCGAAATCGGTCCGTGAGCTCCAGGTGGCGGCTCTTGAGCACGATGTCCACTTCTCAACCTCCGGTGCTAGACGACAGGGTCTTGGGTGCTGCGCGGGTGGTGCAGAGGAATCCGTCCGGCCGACCTGGTCTTCGACCCCACAACCGCCTGCTGAGACGTTCGCAGCTTGATGCCACTACTGGCCTTCTCCACCGGGCCCGTCGCATCTGACGACGAGGGGCGGGCAGGACTTACCTCTAAGCCGCACCGTGATCGGCGGCCCGCCGCGTGCACGTGGCAGCTGACAGGACGCGCCTTACGTGGACCGCTTTGCCTGCGACTGGCATCGGCTAGCCGACGGTCAACCGGTCTGCAGGAGCACACCGGCCTTCCGGCGACGCAACCACGGACCCGGACGGACTCCATGACAAGACGCTAGCCGCCCGGTGGTCAAAGCGGTAGGGCGCCCCGGCGCTGCTCGCCGTGGACCTCCCTACGGACCCTGGCGGCGCCGCCGCGTCGCGGCGACGGCGGCGACCCCGAGGACTCGATGACCGGCGTCCTCGAGGGCCCGTTGCGCCTCCCGGACGGTCGCGCCGGTCGTCAGCACGTCGTCCACGACCACCACAGGTGGCGCACCGGCGCCCGACCGTCCCCGCGCGACGAAGGCCCCGTGCAGGTTGGCTGCGCGCCCGTCGGCGTCGAGACCGGCCTGGTCCCTGACCATGCGGTGCGCCCGCAGCAGGCGGCGTACGCCGACGGCGAGGCCGTCGGTGCGCAGCCGGCCAGCGGCGCAGCGGGCGATCCGCAGCATCGGGTCGTGCCCACGGGCTCGGACCACCGCTGGACGGGACGGCACCGGCACCAGCACCAGCGGCTCGCGGTCGACGGCCGGCAGCTCCCGCACGACCTGGGCGAGCAGGTCTCCGAGCGGACGGGCGAGCGCGAGCACGCGGTGCTCCTTGTGAGCGAGGATCATCGCCTTGAGGGCATCGCCGTAGTCCCCGGCCGCCATCGGCAGCGCCAGCCCCTCGGGGCACGGCGTCGGCCGGCGAACCGCGGCGCCGGGGGGCAGCGCGGCCCGGCAGGCCCGGCACAGCGGGCGGCCACCGACCTCGCACACCGCGCAGCTGCTGCCGAGCAGCAGGTCGGTCAGCGCGTCGTACACCTGGCCGATGCTGGCCCGGACAGTCGCGCTGCGACGCCGACCGGCGGCATGGCTGTGGAGGCAGGCCGCCGCCCCGTGCCTGGGGACGGGACCCGGTCAGCCCACGAAGGTCGGCGAGCGGAGCCCCCTGGCGATGCTCGCCCCGGTCCAGCGACCGTTGGCCGCCAAGGAGTAGATGTCGCCGTCGGGCGTGCGCAGCAGCACCGGCGCCCCCGTGACCGATGACGTCACCAGTTGCGACGAAGGGCCCCGGAAGACCTCAGCGTCGCCGGTGGCGTCGGCGAGGGTCGAGGAGCCGTCGACCTTGACCATCAGCAGCTGCGAGGTCGACTCCGAGGGCGCCGTCAGCACCGCCACCGTCCCCGGTGTGCGCCAGGCCAGGTCGAGGACGCGGCGGCGGCCGAGGTCGGGCACCGGGAGGGAGGATGCGGGGGTCACGACGCGCACGCGGCCGTCCGGGTCCCGCTGCACCCGGGCCTGCACCAGGGTGTCGCGGCCGCCCTTGGCGACGTGGGCGACGACGCGGGTGCCGTCGCGGGAGACGATGAGCGCGCCCACGTCCTGACCCGTCAGCCCGGCGACCTCCACCTCGCGGGCGACACCGTTGCGCACGAGGGACAGCTCGGCTCCGTCGGGGGTGCGGTCGAGGAGCCAGATGATGCCGTGCAGGTCCCAGGTGGGCGCGAGCAGGTCGGTACCACCGGTGAGCACCGGCCGGGCGTCGGAGAAGTCAGGGGTGCTGCCCGGGTCACGCGACCGGTTGGCGACCAGGACCCGCCCGTCGTCGGTGGTACCGGCGATCTCGTTGCCGGAGAGGTCCACGCCGATCCGGCGCAGGCCGAGGTCGAGCGAACCGAAGGCGCCGGAGACCCGGCGCTCCTCTCCCCCGATCAGGGTGATCACCTGGCCCTCACGCAGGCCGAAGAGCGACTGCGAGGCCCAGGTGAGGGACGGGTCGTACTCCGACCAGTCTGTGACCGGCACGTCCGGTCCCCGACCGGGCAGCTCCAGCGGACTGCCGTCGACGGTGACCCGCATCCGTCGGATGCCGCTCACCTGGCGCAGCGTCCAGGCGATCTGGGCGAAGGCACGCGTCATCTGTGGAGGGTCGAGATCGAGCACGTCGTCGCTGAGCGGGACCTCGGCGGTGCCGTCGGACGTGACCGGCACGGAGATGTCGTCGAGCTGGGTGCGGGCGGGCAGGTAGGTGCGCTCGACCCCGAGCAGGCCGCGCCCGGGCCCGGCCAGCAACCCGTCGACCAGGAACGTGGTCGCCTGCGCACCGGTCGGCACGTAGACCGGCTCGGGGACCAGCACCTCCGCGGACTTGTCGAAGAAGTAGAGGTAGTACTGCTGGAAGCGGGTCTCGAAGTGGTCGGTGGGGATGAGCAACCGGTCCGGCGGCGCATTGATCCGCCACTGGCCGGCCTCGCGCACCAGGTCGATGTTGTAGGTCAGGTCACCCGCGCCGCCCTGCCAGCCGCCCCGCGTGTCGAGCCGCACAGTGTCGGAGAGATCGAGCCGGACGTCCTGACCGGCGAGCGTGAGCGCCTGGGTGTCGTAGACGACGGTGCCCTGCTCCGGGAGCCACGACTCGCTGGACTGCGCGGTGAGGAACTGCCGGGCCACCGAGGTGTTGAGCGGTGTGGCCCGCATCGCGAGCAGGAAGCTGCTGACGATCTCGATCGCCGGCGCCCCCGGGCGAGGACCGCCGGGGGTGAAGTCGACCGGCGTCTCGTCCGTCAGCTGCTCGCGGAACGGCTCGGTGCGGATCTCACCTGACGACGGCAGCGAGATGCAGCCGCTGGTGGTCAGCGCGAGCATCATCAGCAGCGGGACGAGGGCGTGTCCTCGGCGGCTCATGCCGGACGCACCTTGCTGGCGTCGGTGCGTGCATAGCCGCCGCCGACGCCGTGCAGGCCTGCGTCGCGCGGCACCAGCGGCAACGGGCTGTGGGCCAGCACGTCGCCGGCGCGGCGCGGCAGGGTGAGCCGGAACTGGGCGCCCCGACCCGGCTCTCCCCAGGCCTGGAGCCAGCCACCATGCAGGTGCGCGTCCTCCACCGAGATCGACAACCCGAGCCCGGTGCCCCCCGTGGTGCGTGCCCGCGAGGGATCGGCGCGCCAGAACCGGTTGAACACCATCGCCGACTCGCCGGGCTTGAGCCCGAGGCCGTAGTCCCGCACTGCCAGCGCCGACGCCGACTCGTCGCTGCCGAGCAGGATCACCACCTCGCGGCTCTCGGCGTAGTCGATCGCGTTGGTCACGAGGTTGCGCACGACGCGCTCCACCCGGCGTACGTCGACCTCGGCGACGCACGGCCTCTCGGGCGCGCGTACGACGACGGTGGTGCCACGTGCCTCGGCCAGTGCCCGAGTGGCATCGGCGACCCGGTGCGCCACGTCGAGGAGGTTGACGTCCTCGAGGTCGAGCACTGCGGCGCCCGCGTCGAAGCGGCTGATCTCCAACAGGTCGCTGAGCAGCAGCTCGAAACGGTCGAGCTCCTTCTGCAAGAGCTCGGCCGACCTGGCCGTGCCTGGGTCGAAGCGGTGTCGGGCGTCGTGCAGCACGTCACCGGCCATCCGGACCGTCGTCAGGGGGGTGCGGAGCTCGTGGGAGACGTCGGAGACGAAGCGACGCTGCACGCGCGAGAGCTCCTCGAGCTGGCGGATCTGCTTCTGGAGGCTTGCCGCCATCTGGTTGAACGACGTCCCGAGCCGGGCGATGTCGTCCTCGCCGCGCACGTGCATGCGTTCCTCGAGCCGTCCCGAGGCGAGCCGCTCGGCCACCCGTCTGGCCAGCCGTACGGGCGTGACGACCTGGCGCGTCACCAGCCAGGTCAGGCCGCCGACGAGCACGAGCAGCAGGGCGCCACCGGTGTAGAGCGCCCGGCGCACGAGCGAGAGGGTGTCGGCCTGCTCGGTCATCGGGAAGAGGTGGTAGAGGGTGTAGGTGCCGCCGTCGGCCGGCAGCACCAGCTGTGACCCGGTCACCACGCCGGCGCCGGGAAGCTTGTCGCTGAGCGGGTCGTAGTCGATCTCGGTGTAGGTCCAGGCAACGCCGTCCGCCTGCGGGGACTCCACCTCGGCGCGCAGCCCCGAAGGAATGCTGGTGCTCAGCACCCCTTGGCTGTTGCGGGTCTCCTGGCCGGCCGACGTGCGGTCACCGGAGCCCGCGATGGGACCGGTGAGGATGACGTCGTAGCCCTGCACCTGGCCGCGCTGGACGATGCTGCGCACGACCTGGTCGAGCTGGGTGCCGGAGTCGAAGTCGGTGCCGCTGGCGCCGGACAGCCGGCGCTGGGCGTCGATGGCACCACGCGTGGCCTCGCCCACCGACCGGTCGGTCTTGTCGGCCACCAGCCCGTCGGAGACCTGGTTGAGCAGCACCCAGCCGACGAGGGAGACCACCACGGCCGAGAGGACCAGCGTGCTGACGACGACGCGGGCCTGGATGGAGCGTCTCCAGAAGGTCCAGACGCCCCGCGCCGAGAGACCTCGTGCGGCCCTGCTGACGGCGTCGACGACGTTCACGGCCTACGCCGAGGCCCTGTCCGGGAATGATGCGGCCGCGGGACTGACCGACATCTACGTACCGGCCTTGTAGCCGACGCCACGCACGGTGACCACGATCTCTGGGTTCTCCGGGTCGTGCTCGACCTTGGACCGCAGTCGCTGCACGTGCACGTTGACCAGGCGCGTGTCGGCGGCGTGGCGGTAGCCCCAGACCTGCTCCAGGAGCACCTCGCGGGTGAAGACCTGCCACGGCTTGCGGGCCAGGCAGACCAGCAGGTCGAACTCCAGCGGGGTCAGGCCGATCGCGCCGCCCGAGCGGGTGACGCTGTGCCCCGCGACGTCGATCGCGAGGTCGCCGATGGTGAGAGCCTCGGGGCTGGGGTCGTCGAAGCGACGCACGCGCGCCCGGATCCGGGCGACGAGCTCCTTGGGCTTGAACGGCTTGACGACGTAGTCGTCGGCCCCTGACTCGAGGCCGACGACCACGTCGATGGTGTCGCTCTTGGCGGTGAGCATGACGATCGGTACGCCGGACTCGGCGCGGATCTCCTTGCACACGTCGATGCCGTCCTTGCCGGGCAGCATCAGGTCGAGCAGCACGACGTCGGGCCGGTAGTCACGGAACTCGGCGAGGGCCTTGTCGCCGGACAGGCACACGCGAGCGTCGAAGCCCTCGTTGCGCAGCACGATGGTGAGCATCTCGGACAGGGCCGCGTCATCGTCGACGACGAGGACCTTGCCGCGACCGACCAGGTCGTTGTTCACCATCACTCCCCCCTCCGGGTGTGTCGAGATCGTGCTCCGTGCGCCGACGTCGGCTGTCGCCGTCGTGGATCAGTAGCGGTAGTGGTCGGACTTGTAGGGCCCGGTCTTCGGGACACCGAGGTAGGCCGCCTGCGAGTCCGACAGCTCGGTCAGGGAGACGCCGAGCGACTTCAGGTGCAGCCGGGCGACCTCCTCGTCGAGGTGCTTGGGGAGCACGTAGACGCCCACCGGGTAGTCGCCGGGCTTGGTGAAGAGCTCGATCTGGGCGATGACCTGGTTGGTGAACGAGTTCGACATCACGAACGACGGGTGGCCGGTCGCGTTGCCGAGGTTCATCAGACGACCCTCGGAGAGCATGATCACGCTGTTGCCCGCGGGGAAGGTCCACACGTCGACCTGCGGCTTGACGTTCTTGCGGACGACGCCGTCGAAGGACTCGAGTCCGGCGATGTCGATCTCGTTGTCGAAGTGACCGATGTTGCCGATGATCGCCTGGTGCTTCATCCGGCTCATCTGGTCGACGGTGACGACGTCCTTGTTGCCGGTCGCGGTGATGATGATGTCCGCGCTCGCGAGGGACTCCTCGAGCGTGGAGACCTGGTAGCCGTCCATCGCCGCCTGCAGCGCGCAGATCGGGTCGATCTCGGTGATGATCACGCGGGCGCCCTGGCCGCGCAGCGACTCCGCGCAGCCCTTGCCGACGTCGCCGTAGCCGCACACGACGGCCACCTTGCCGCCGATGAGCACGTCAGTCGCCCGGTTGATGCCGTCGATGAGCGAGTGCCGGCAGCCGTACTTGTTGTCGAACTTGGACTTGGTGACCGAGTCGTTGACGTTGATGCCGGGGAAGAGCAGCGAGCCTTCCTTCATCATCTCGTAGAGACGGTGGACCCCGGTCGTGGTCTCCTCGGTCACACCCTTGATCTCGTTGGCGACCGCGGTCCAGCGGCTGGTGTCCTCGGCGAGGGAGGCGTTGAGCACCTCGAAGATGACCCGCTGCTCGTGGCTGGTCGCGGAGGCGACGTCGGGGGCCTGGCCGGTCTTCTCGGCCTCGACACCGAGGTGGACCAGGAGGGTGGCGTCACCACCGTCGTCGAGGATCATGTTGGGGTGCTCCTGGCCGGGCCAGAGCAGGATCTGCTGGGTGCACCACCAGTACTCCTCCAGCGTCTCGCCCTTCCAGGCGAAGACCGGCACGCCGGCGGGCGCGTCGGCGGTGCCGCCGTCCTCGGGGCGACCCACGACGACCGCCGCGGCGGCGTGGTCCTGGGTGGAGAAGATGTTGCAGGAGGCCCAGCGGACCTCGGCCCCGAGCTCGGTCAGGGTCTCGATGAGGACCGCGGTCTGGATGGTCATGTGCAGCGAGCCGGCGATCCTCGCGCCGGCGAGCGGCTTGGAGGCGCCGTAGCGCTCGCGCATCGCCATCAGGCCGGGCATCTCGTGCTCGGCGAGAGCGATCTCGGTGCGGCCGTAGTCGGCCAGGCTCAGGTCAGCAACCTTGTAGTCCATGAAGTTCCCTAACGGTGGAGAGAGTGGAGTGGTCAGCGCACGCAGACGCGGGCGGAGAGGCGTCTGACCACGATCTCGTGCGAAAGGCGCTTCCCCGAGTCTACTCAAGTCGCGCTCGTGACCCCAATCAGTGGCCGCGTCCCCCAGGACGGGGCAAGACGTGCAGCACCGCCACGGCGACGGCTCCGACGAGGAGGCCGATCACCGCCGAGGCCGCGGTGTTGACCAGCCACCCGAGCGCAGCGCCCAGGGCACCGGTGGCGTCGTGGACCGCCTCCTCGGCGTGGTGCACGACGTCGTACAGCGCGTGCCAGCCGAGGTCGTCGACGCCGACGAGCAGGATGTGGCCACCGACCCAGAGCATCGCGGCGGTGCCCACCACGGAGATCCCCTTGAGCAGGCCCGGCATCGCGTTGACCAGAGCCCGCCCGACGCGCTGGGCCCGGGGCGAGGGCCGCTCGGCGAGGGCCAGTCCTGCGTCATCCATCTTCACGATGGCTGCGACCACGCCGTAGACCAGCAGCGTGATGCCGATCGCCACCACGACGAGGATGAGCGCGCGTGAGACGAACGGCTCCTCGGCGACCTCGTTGAGCGAGATCACCATGATCTCGGTGGAGAGGATGAAGTCGGTGCGGATGGCTCCGGAGATGACGGTCTTCTCGGTCTCCTTGGGGTCCGCGGAGGCGTCGCCATCCCCGGCGATCGGGCCCGCGTGCTCGTCGTGCCCGCGCAGCGCGCTCCAGACCTTCTCGGCACCCTCGTAGCAGAGATAGGTCCCGCCGAGCATCAGCAGCGGGGTGAGCAGCCACGGCAGGAACTCGCTGAGCAGCAGTGCTGCCGGGAGGATGAGGAGCAGCTTGTTGCGCAGGGAACCGACCGCGATCTTGCGCACGATCGGGAACTCCCGCTCGGCCGCGACGCCGCGGACGTACTGCGGGGTCACCGCGGTGTCGTCGACGACCACTCCGGCAGCCTTGAGGCTGGCCCGGCCAGCGGCGGCGCCCACGTCGTCGACGGAGGCGGCCGCCAGCCTGGCCAGTGCGGCCACGTCGTCGAGGAGGGCGAACAGGCCGCCGCTCATCGGGTCACCGCGGGGTGCGTCGAGCGGGCCTGCGCCGGGGAGGTCGTCACCGCATCAGCCTAGGCGACGGCACCGTCGCGGACCGACACGTGTCGACGGCCCGTGGCAGCCTGGGGCGATGGACGACCCGATGGTGCTCGCCTGGGAGCGGGCCGACGAACATGCCGGCCACAGCCTGGCCCGGCGCGAAGCCGTAGCCGACGGGTGGCTCTTCCACGGCAGCGAGGTGCTGGTCGGCGAGGACCCCCTCGCGTGTTGGTTCCGGGTGCGGCTCGACGCCGCCTGGATGACCCGCGAGGTGCAGGTCCTGTCGTTGTCTGCGACGGGCGAGCGCAGGCTCGACCTGGTGGCCGACGAACGCCGGGTGTGGACGGTCGACGGCAGGCACGACCCGGCTCTCGACGGCTGCGTCGACGTCGACGTGGCGGCCACACCGCTCACCAACACGTTCCCGATCCGGCGGCTGTCGGGCATCGGGCTGGACAGCCCGGTCACCACGCCGGTCGCCTGGGTCGACGTACCCGCGCTTGCGGTCTCATGCGTGGAGCAGACCTACGAACGACTCGGCCCGGTGGACGGTCACCAGCGGTGGCGCTACAGCGATCCCCTGCACGGAGCCTTCGTCCTCGACGTCGACGACGACGGGCTGGTGGTCGACTACGAGGGCTTCGCGCGGCGGGTCAGGCCCGGCCGAGCCCGACCTTGAGGTAGGTGGCGCCGTAGGTGCCGGTGGCGAGCAGCGCGGCATAGCGGGCGACGTCCTCGCCCTCCTGGGCGGCGACCGTCTCCACCCGCACCTGCTGCTCCTCGGCGGCGGCGAGCAGCCGCCCGCGCTGCTCGCGGACGGGGAGCTCGTCGCTGCCGTCGTCGAGCACGATCAAGGTCGGACGGGCGTCGCCCTCGCCCGAGGGGTCGGCGAACGGGTCGGCGAAGACGTCCGCGGGCCGGCTCGCGCGCAACACCGGGAGCAGGTGCTCGGCGTCGGCCGCCAGGGCGGCGCGCCCACTGGCCCGGCGCAGGGACTCAGCGATCCGCCGGGCGGCCCGGGCAGCGAGCACGGACCCTCCCCAGACCAGGGGGGTCGAGTCGGCGAGGGCGATCGCGAGCAGCTTGGCCGGGTTGACCGAGAGGTCGCGGAAGGGCGAGCAGGCGATCGCGACATCGTCGAGCGCGGTGGCCACGGCATCGGCGCTGGTGCGCGGTCCGAGGCTGAGGCGGTCCATCAGCTCGAGCATCACCACGGCCATCGCGAGCTGGTCTCCCGCTGTGGTGGGCAACAAGGTGGTGTCCCTCCCGACGGCGTGCTGACCCACGAGGGACTCCGGCGCGCAGGCGACGACGAGCCGGCAGCCACGGCGTACCGCCTCCGCCACGGCCGACGCGGCCCCGGTGTCGCTGCCGTCGGGCGCGAGGACGACGACGAGGTCGAGGGTGCCGGCCCAGCCGGGCAGCCCCGGACCGGGCCAGGCGACGAAGGGCACCGGGCACCAGGGCTCGAGGACGGCGCGGAGCAGGCGGGAGTCGGGCCCGGCCGCGACCACCGCTCGTGGCCGCGCCTCGCCGTCGGCCCGGGCCACCGCCGTGGCGATCTCCTCGGCCGCGGCACCCGACTCACGGCGCACCCTCGCGCCCGCCTCGGCGAGCTCGCGCAGCTGGTGGTCGGCAGCTGCGAGCGCGCCCGCGTCGTCGAGCCGGGCGTCGTCGAAGACCTCGACCATCGACTCAGGCCTCGTCGCCCGCCGAGGCGTCCGCGCTTGGTGCGGCCGGACGACGCGCCTCGTCGACCAGGAGGACGGGGATGTCGTCGCGCACAGGGTAGGCCAGACCACACTTGGTGCAGACCAGCTCCGACGCCGCGTCGTCAGCCGCGAGCGCTCCGTGGCAGTCGGGGCAGACCACGATGTCGAGAAGGGCGGGATCGAGGTTCATGGTGGGCATTGTTCACCCTCAGGCCCGGATCCGCGCGAGCACCTCGTCGCGGAGGCGTTCCATCGTCGGCACGTCGGCCGCCTCGGCGTTGAGCCGGAGCAGGGGTTCGGTGTTGGAGGGGCGCACGTTGAACCACCAGTCGTCGTGGGTCACGGTGAGGCCGTCGAGGTGGTCGACGACGACACCGGGCAGGGCGGCGTACTCCCCCTCGATGGTGGACATGGTCGCCTGCTGGTCCTCGACGGTGGAGTTGATCTCCCCCGTCGCGTGGAACCGGGTGTAGTCCGCGAGCACCGCGGACAGCGGCGCATCGGTCTCGGCGAGCGCGGCGAGCGCGTGCAGCGCGGCCAGCATCCCGGAGTCGGCGCGCCAGAAGTCGCGGAAGTAGAAGTGGCCCGAGTGCTCGCCGCCGAAGATCGCGTCGGTCTCGGCCATCGTGGCCTTGATGAAGGAGTGCCCGACCCGGGTGCGCACCGGCGTGCCGCCGTGCTCGGAGACGATCTGGGGAACGGCGCGCGAGGTGATCAGGTTGTGGATCACCGTCGATCCGGGTGCCTTGGCGAGCTCGCGGGCCGCGATCAGCGCTGTCAGCACCGAGGGGCTGACCAGCTCGCCGCGCTCGTCGACGAGGAAGCAGCGGTCGGCGTCACCGTCGAAGGCGAGACCGATGTCGGCACCGGTCTCGCGGACCTTGGCCTGGAGGTCCACGAGGTTGCCCGGCTCGATCGGGTTGGCCTCGTGGTGGGGGAAGGTCCCGTCGAGCTCGAAGAACATCGGCACCACGTCGAGGTCGAGCTGTCCGAGCACCGCGGGGGCGGTGTGCCCGGCCATCCCGTTGCCGGCATCGACCGCGACGGTGAGGCGTCGACCGGCCACCGGGGCCAGCCCGATCAGGTGGGCGGCGTACGCCTGGAGGAGGTCGGTGGTCACGATCGTGCCGGCCTCGCCGTCGTACGGCGCAGGGGCGCCGTCCGCCACGAGGTCGCGGACCTGCGCCAGGCCGGTGTCGAGCCCGACCGGGACCGCGTTGGCGCGGCACATCTTGATCCCGTTGTACTGAGCCGGATTGTGGCTCGCGGTGAACATCACACCGGGCCGGGCGAGGTGCCCGGAGGCGAAGTACAGCTGGTCGGTGGAGGCCAGCCCGATCATCGTGACGTCGGCGCCGACTGCGGCCGCGCCTTCGGCGAAGGCCCGGGCCATTCCCGGCGAGGACGATCGCATGTCGTGGCCGACGACGACGCCCTCGTCACGCCCGACGACCTCCACGAACGCGGCACCGACCGCGCGCGCGAGGTCGTCGTCGATCTCGGACCCGACCAGCCCCCGGACGTCGTAGGCCTTGAAGAGGCGGTGCAGGTTGGCCGGATCGGTGGTGCGCATGGCGGGCACCCTATCGACGTGCTCCGCCGCGTCGACGAGCCGGCTCAGTCGTCGAAGGTCGGCACGGACCGCAGGTGTCCGCGGCGGACCGACTCCCGCTCGGGGGCGACGCTGCTGCCGTCGGCCGAGGGCAGCGCCGTGGGGCGGCCCGGCTCCAGGGGTGGCAGCGGACGCGCCGCCTCCCGGACCGCGTCGGCGAGCGCCAGCAGGTCGTCGGTGCTCGGTCCGCCGGCGTCGGGGTCACGCGCGAGCCGGAGCACCTCCCAGCCCCTAGGTGCACTGAGACGCTCGCTGTGCGCGTCGCACAGGTCGTAGGCGTGCGGCTCCGCATAGGTCGCCAACGGCCCGAGCACCGCGGTCTGGTCGGAGTAGACGTAGGTCAGGGTCGTGGTCGCCGGACGCCCGCACGCGGTCTTCGAGCATCGACGGGAGTGACTCACGGGGCAGACGGTACCCGTTGGCCCTGACCGCGACGACTAGGCTCGCGGGGTGACCACGCCGCTCTCCTCCGCAGGTCAACCGGCCGTTCCATCCGTCGCCCCGCGGCGCGGTCGGCGCCGCGACCTGCGCGGTCACGGACGTCGCGGTCCCGCCGTCCTTCCCGGCCCCCTCACCCCTGCCGGCGGACGCGTCTCGCGCAGTCCGCGCACCCGCTTCGACGACCTCGTCCTCGACGTCGTCGGTGACCTCGAGGACCGCTGGCGCAGCGAGCTCGGCCTGGTCGAGTTCGCCGTCGAGGAGACGCCGTGGATGCCCGACGACTGGACCGCCGACACCGTGCCGCTCGCCGCCCTCGTCCGTGGGACCGGCACCAACCCGACGCGCCTCGTGGTCTTCCGCAAGCCCATCGAGCTGCGCTCGGAGACCCCCAGCGACCTCTCCGCGATGGTCCTCACCGTGCTGGTCGAGCAGCTCTCCGAGCTCCTCGGTCGCCCACCCGAGGAGATCGACCCCCGCTACGACCCCGGCGACGACTGACCTGTCGGTCCGCCACGCGAGCCGAGGCGCCAGCAAGAAGCCCAGCCACCTGCTGAAGGCGAGCCGAGGCACCAGGCCGCACCACCCACAGGGCAGCCCCCACAAGAACCCAGCCACCTGCCGAAGGCGAGCCGAGGCAGGACCATCAGAGGGCGCCGACCAGCCTTGACCCGGATGTCGCGGTGAGGGGTCCGTTGCCTGGAGCGAGCCCCCCGGGCGAGCGACGGGGAACTGACCCGTCACCGCCCCGGCAGGAAGATCCAGGCGATCGTGGATCTGCGGGAGCGCCCCACGTGCAACAAGGTGCGCCGAGGCACCAGGCCGCACCACCAACAGGGCAGCCCCCACAAGAGCCCAGCCACCTGCCGATGGCGAGCCGAGGCAGATGGATCAGGGGGCGCCGACCAGCCGTGACCCGGACGTCGCGGTGAGGGGTCCGTTGCCTGGAGCGAGCCCCCCGGGCGAGCGACGGGGAACTGACCCGTCACCGCCCCGCAGGAAGATCACGCGATCGTCGATCTGCGGTAGCTCCCCACGTGCAACAAGGTGCGCCGAGGCAAGGCGCACCACCAACAGGGCAGCCCCAACAAGAAGCCAGCCCTGCCGAAGGTGCGCCGAGGCACCAGGCCGCACCACCAACAGGGCAGCCCCAACCCACGCAGATCACGTCGTCGCACGGATCCGAACAGATCTAAAACTGTCGGTGGGCCCTGGGAGAGTCAGCACATGGAGATGCTCCCGGACTCGCCGACCAGCCCGATGGCTGTGCTGGCTGGCGCGCGGGAGCAGGTCACGGGCGCTGGCCGAGACCCTGTGGGCGGCAGCCCGTCCCGAGGACCTGCTGGACGTCACCGTCGAGCTGGAACGGCTCCGGTCGCTGGTCGCGGCGGTCGAGGCCCAGGTAGCCGTCGAGGTCGAAGCCACCGACGCCGCCAAGACGCCGGCTGGGTCTCACCGGGTGACTACCTCACCCACACCGCCGGTGGCCGGCACGGCCACGGCTCCCGGCTGCTGCGCACCGCCCGGCCGTTGTGCGGGGACCGGGCCGCCACCCTGGTCGCGCTCCAAGCCGGCGACGTGTCGCCCGAGCACGCCGAGGTGATCGTGGCGGTGATCGACCGACTCCCCGGCCAACCCGCCCTGCGCGCGGAGGCCGAACGGATGCTGCTGGACCAGGCCGCCTCGCTGAACGCCTCCGAGCTCCGCAAGGCCGGTGAGCACCTGCTCGAGGTGCTCGACCCCGACGGCACGGCGCGGGCTGACGAGGCCGCCCTGGACCGGCTGGAACGCTCCGCCCACCTCGGCCGGTTCCTGACGATGGCCGAGGACGGCATCGGCGGCGTCCGGGTCCGCGGCCGCGGCACCGTCGAGGACGCCGCCCTGATCAAGAACGCCCTGCACGCACTTCGGCCGCCCCGACCCGGCACTGACCCGGACTGCGGGGAAACCGGCCGCGACCTGCGCGATCACGGGGCGAGAACCTGGGACGCCCTGGTGGAGACCTGCGTGAAAGCCGCCGAAACAGACGGGCTGCTCCCCGACCAGCACGGCGCCAAACCCCGCCTCACCGTCACCGTCACCCTGGACCAGCTCACGGCCGGCCTGGGTGCGGTGTCCCTGGACACCGGCGACCAGCTCTCCGCCACCGCCCTACGGAGACTGGCGTGCGACGCCGAGGTCATCCCCGCCGTCCTCGGATCGTTGGGTGAGGTCCTCGACGTGGGCCGCAGCCAACGCCTGGTCACCACCGCGATCTGGAAGGCCCTCACCCTCGGGACCGGCACTGCCGCTTCCCCGGCTGCCGCCGGATGCCACTGGCCTGCGACGCCCACCACCTGCAGCACTGGGCCGACGGCGGGCCGACCTCGCTGGACAACCTCGTGCTGCTCTGCCGAGCCCACCACACGCTGATCCACGCCACCCCCTGGCAGGTCCGGCTCAACCCCCTCGACCGACGACCCGAGTTCCGACGACCACCCCGCCACCGAGCAGACCCACCACCCGACGACCTGGATCAGGGGACTACCGGTCCGGGAGTAGCGAGGGGGCTACTCCGGGCCTGGCGTGATGGCGATCGCGGACCGATAGCCGCCGGTCTCGCCTGCGGTGCCGCCGTCCGTCCGAAAGGGTTCCTCGTCGGAGGGCCACACCTCGACGGCGCGGAACAGGTAGCCATCCTGCTCGGCTGGTTCGTAGGTCAACGTCACCGACTGCCCGGCTCGCAGGGCTCGATGACCCGGCACGAGCACGGATGAGAAGCCGGCCCAGCAACCACCCGGAGTGTCGTGCGAGTCGATCACTCCCCAGCCTTCATCGGAATGCCAGACCCGAACCACCCCGCTGGTTTCCATGCCTCGAGTATCGCGCTTGGAAAACGTGCGACTGCTCGGCCTGGACACGCTTGGTGACGCAGCTGGCTGCGCGTGGTTGGGGACGCCTCGTCCCTCGGCTCCCAACCACCGTCGGGGGCTCCTCGACCACGACGGTCAGCGCGGGCCGGGGACGACCTCGGGGAGGCGCACCCGGATCGGTGGCGAGACGAGGGGGACGGTCGAGAGGCCTGCGTCCTGGTCGAAGACGGCGGCCCCGAAGACGTCGCCCTGCTCCACCCTCACGACTGCGTAGGCGCTGTCACGCGGGGGGCGCCAGGGTGCGGTGGCGGTGGCCGGGATCTCGATCTGCTCGGTGCCGGTGGACTCACCGGCGTCGTCGAAGGACTCGACGGCCGCTACCGCGTCCGTGGGACCCGCGGTGAGCTGGAAGGTGGTGCGGGCGCGGGCGAGCACCGGTGCGACGGCGGGCCCGGTGAGTGGTGAGGTGGGGTCGGCGTAGGCGACGTCCTCGCGGGTCGCCGTGCGCAGCGAGCCGACGACAGGGACCTGGGCGCGCAGCCGCACCGCAACCGCTTCGCGCTCCGGGAGTACGTCGGCCAGGTCGATCGTCTCGACCGCACCAGGCGCCACGCTCACGCCGTCGAGGTCGGTGGGCACGAAGGAACCACTGCTGCCGGCCACCTCGATGCCGACGAGGGCCTCGGAGTCGGACGGGTTGCCGACGACGAGCGTCTTGGTCGTCGCAGCGGCGGAGATCCCGGCCAGACGGACCACCCGGCTCGGGCGTGAGGCGTCGGAGACCCATGCCGTGCCCACCGGTGCCCGTGGCCCGACGGCGAAGCGGTCCGACGCGGCGACGGCCACCCGGCCGCGGGACGCCTGCACGTTGACCATCAGCTCGGGGCTCTGGGGCGCGACGTCGGCCAGGGACACCGTCACGGTCTCCCCGGGCGCCACCGTCAGGCCGCGGGTGCCGACGGTGTCGACGGGGCCGTCGGTGCCGAACACACGGAGATCGACGACCGCTGGCCCGGGGTCGAGGTTGGTCAGGACCAGCTCGGAGGAGTGGTCGAGGTCGGCACCCACACCGGTGAACCACCAGGACGCTCGCGGGGCGACACACGCCCCGACCGCCGAGGAGGCGACGCTGCGGTCGATCCGGAAGCCGAAGAGTCCCGCCGCGCGTTCGCCGCCGGCGTCCAGGAGCGGTCCGTCCGCGGGGTCGTCGAGGTCGGCCAGCTCACCGCGGGACAGGTCGAGCGGTGTGGGTTCCTCCCCCACGAGGCCCGACGTCAGCACTCCGGCGTCGCCGAGGGTGTCCCCGTCCTCGTCCACGGCGAGCAAGCCGGCGAGGTCCGTCGTGCGGACACCACCGCCACTGAGCTCCTCGAGCCCCGACGTGGGGCAGGAGAGCTGGGTGCGGTCGACCAGGGCGCCGTCGGTGCCGCCGGCCACCTGGGCCGGGCGCTCCCCCCGGGTCAGCCCGAGCGCCAGCCCAGCGGCCACCACCAACGCGAGCGCAGTGAGGGCGGAGAGGTCCGGGCGACGGCGTGCGGAACGGTCCGCCATCCGGCGGCCCCCGCGCGCGGCCGCGTTCACCGGGCCACCCTCCGGGTCGGGGCGGCCAGCACGGCCACGAGCAGGACCGCTGCTCCCTGCCCGGCCAGCAACCACGGCCGCAGCGTGGAGGTCGGTGTCACCGGGACCGCGCGAGCCTCGGTCTCGACCTGCCACGCCCGCGAGCCCGGCCGGATCGCGCTCCCGGGGGTGACTCCGCTGAGGCTGTCCAAGTTGCCGGTCAGCCGTACGTCGGCAGGCGCCGGCACGTAGACGAAACCGATCCCGAGGGCGCCGAGCGTGTCGACGTCGTCCGGCTCCGGCGCCGACACGAGCCTGGCCACGACGGCGGTGAGCCGTTGCTGGTCCTCGATCGCGGGGAGCAGGGTGTCGTCACCGAGCCGCAGGCCGGGACCACGCAGCAGCAGATGGGTGAAGCCGTCGCCGCGTCCGCCCCGAACGACCAGCACGCCCCGGCTCGGGTCGGTGGCCGCGGTGTCGGTCATGTAGGTCGGCAGCGGGTTGGCCTCGCGGCGCGTCAGCGGACCGTCGGTGCCCTGGATCGCCCACCACGACAGCCCGACCACGGGCGCGACGAGGGCGACCACGACGACCATCGCGCCGACAGGCTGGCGCCAGCCGAAGTCGGCGCGTGAGAGCACCTCGCGGACACCGGTCCCGGCCAGCACCGCGGCGCAGATCGCCGCGCCCTGGGCCACGACCAGGGGGAAGCCAAGCCACACCGACTGGGGTTGCACCCCGGTGGCCAGGTGGACCGCCAGGGGCGCGATGACGGCGGTCACCACCAGGGCCACCACCAGCACCCACCAGCAGCGCAGCACCTGTCGTCGGGTGTCGGGCCGGACCAGCGCTGCGACGGCGGCGACCACGAGCGCGAGGCTCAGCCACCAGGGCGCCGAGCCACCGGGTCGACCGAAGAGGGCGTCGGACCAGGTCAAGGGGGAGGTCAGGCCGGCCTCGGGCAACCCGGCCTCGAAGAGCCAGCTCGCGAGCCCCGAGTGCGACCAGGTCTCCACGCTCCACGGCACCAGCAGCACCAGGCCGGCCACGAGTGGTACGGCGACGGCGAGCCGACCACCCGAATCCCCCGTGCGGCCTCGACCCGACCCGGCCAGGGCCAGCACGGCCAGCGGCAGGGCGATCACCCAGGCGAGCGGCACGAAGGCCGTGAGCAGGGCCAGCCACAGCGACGTGCGCCAGGCGGCGCGCCAGCGCCGGTCAGCGGTGTTCCCGGACGCCAGGTAGAGGGCGGAGTGGACCAGCCAGGGCAGCACGATCGTGCCCACCACGGTGCCGAGACGACCCTCGGGCACCGCACCGGTCAGCACCGGGAGCAGCCCGTAGGACAGCGCTCCCCAGGACGCCGCCGTGCGGGACGGCGTCAGCCGCCTCAACAACCGGTAGGCCCCCGCCGCCGACAGCGGCACGGCCAGCAGGAAGAGCACGTCGACCACCAGACCGGCCTGCCCGAGGGCGACGGTTCCCAGCAGCGCGAGGGGACCGAGGTAGGCGCCCGCCGGCGCCGCGGAGCCGGTGCCCAGGGAGTGACCCGCCGCGAGGTAGGTGCGCCACCAGTCGAACGCGCTGTCCGGGGCGGGCAGCAGGGCACCACCGGCCAGGGCGCCACCGCCCAGGAGCCCGCGGGCGCTGACCCCGGCCACCACCACGGTCACCAGCAGCACACCGGCGAGTGGGCTGCGGAGCAGACGCGCGAGCAGACCGGTGTCCTCGGGGAGGTTCTGCGCCTCGGCCGGCACCGGGCCGGTCTCTGCGGCCTCGACAGCCGCCGACCGGCTGCGGCGGGCGGCGTTGAGGTCGGTGGCCTGGTGGGTCACCGCGACGGCGATGTCGGAGAGGAAGTCCAGGCCGTGCCGGTAGGGCACCCACCACGGCGCGAGGAGGTGGCGTACGTCGCGGTGCGGGACAGACGCGGCGCGGCGACGCTGTCGTCGCCCGGCGAGGATCCGGTCCGGGCGGAGGTAGACGCGGGCCAGCGCGGACATCTCGTCCGCGGCCTCCGAGGGCGCCCTGACCAGCAGCAGTCCCAGGGCGCGCAGGCTGGTGCCGAGCAGCAACCTGATCCAGGCGAAGGGCAGCCAGCGCAGCGAGGTGTTGGTCAGCAGCGTGTACAGAGCCGCCTGACGCTCGCCGCGCCGCACGTGTCGTCCGCTGAGCGCGGTCTGGCGGACCCCACGATGGGCGGCCTCGACGTGGAAGACCACCGCGTCGGGGACCACCAGGGTGCGGTGGCCGGCACGGGCTGCCCGCCAGCCGAAGTCGAGGTCGTTGCCGAACAACCGCAGCCGGCGGTCCAGCCCGAGGCTCTCCAGCACCGAGCGGCGCACGAGCATGCCCGCGGTGTTGACCGCGAGCACGTCCTGGAGCCGGTCGTGCTGGCCCTGGTCGTACTCGCCACGCTCGAGCCCGGTCTCACGCCGACCGGTGCCGCTGAGGGTGACGCCGACCTCGAGGAGCCGCCGGAGGGAGGGCCACTCGCGCAGCTTGGGGCCCAAGATGTCCACCCCCGGCTGGTCGGCGGCGCGGGCGAGCAGCTGTGCGAGCGCATCCGGGGCGGGGGCGCTGTCGTCGTGGAGGAGCCAGATCCAGGCATCCTCGTCGGGCGCCGGCGGGGCCAGCGCCTCCAGGCCGCGCCGTACCGCGTCGGGGTAGCCGACGTCCGCGGCGGCCGAGACCAGGCTGTCGTCACCGAGACGACGGCGAAGCAGGTCGGGGCCCTCGTCCTGACTGCCGGTGTCCACGGCGAGGACCTCGTCCGGCCTGCGGGTCTGGGCGGCGACCGCGTCGAGAACCGCGGGCAGCCAGCGTGCGCCGTCGTGACTGACGAGGAGCACCGTCACCGACGTGGCGTTGCTCGCAGCTCCGGGGGTCGTCACGGCGGACAACCCTAGGGGGTGGTGGTGATCGACGAAGAATCCTCAGGCCGTCAGATCGACCACACCCGGGGCTCGCACCAGGGTCGGGGCTAGACCGCGCGCTTCTTCAGCTTGCGCCGCTCGCGCTCGGAGAGGCCACCCCAGATCCCGAACCGCTCGTCGTGACCGAGTGCGTACTCCAGGCACTCGTCGCGCACGTCGCAGGTCAAGCAGACTCGCTTGGCCTCCCGGGTGGAACCGCCCTTCTCAGGGAAGAACGCCTCGGGATCGGTCTGCGCGCACAGGGCACGCTCCTGCCAGCCAAACTCCTCGGCGCTCCCGTCGAGTAGATACAACTCCCGCACGATGTCGCCCTTTCGACCCGTGAGACCCGGTGGGGTCCCGCCCAACTCACCCGTCAACAATGACGTCCTGTGGTGCTGTGTCAGACGCCCCGTGCCTCTTGCATGTACCGCTTCTTGGTTCTCACGCTAGTGGCGCTCGGTCCTGGTGTCTGCAGAACGAACAACACTGTGGGAATTACACGTCTGTCGTACCGCCGAAGTCAAGCCCGGATCTGCTATGAACACCGACCGTCCCACGAGGATGACCCGTTCGGGCCACCCTCTGACCACCACTCGTCCTCAGGGAGTTCCGATGGCCGCCCCTTCCTCCGACCGCCGCATCACCGTGCTCTCCGGGGGCGTCGGAGGCGCCCGGTTCCTGCAGGGGCTGCTCCACCACCTGGCCGCCACCGAGCCGACCACCCGGGTCACCGTCGTCACCAACACCGGTGACGACATCTGGGTGCACGGCCTCAAGGTCTGCCCGGACCTCGACACGGTGATGTACACCCTCGGCGACGGCATCGACGCCGAGCGGGGGTGGGGACGCACCGGGGAGACCTGGAACGCCAAGGAGGAGCTGGCGGCGTACGGCGTCGAGCCCACGTGGTTCGGCCTCGGCGACCGCGACCTGGCCACCCACCTCGTGCGCACCCAGATGCTCGAGGCGGGCTATCCGCTCTCGGCCGTGACCGAGGCACTGTGCCGCCGTTGGCAGCCCGGCGTCGAGCTGCTGCCGATGAGCGACGACCGGGTCGAGACCCACATCGTGGTCGATGACGAGACCGAGCCCTCGGGGCGCCGGGCGATCCACTTCCAGGAGTACTGGATCCGGCTCGGCGCCGCTGTGCCGGCGCACGCCGTGGTGCCCGTCGGGCTCGACAGCGCCAGCGCGGCACCCGGCGTCGTCGAGGCGATCACGGACGCCGACATCGTGGTGCTGCCCCCTTCCAACCCGGTCGTCTCGGTCGGCACCATCGTGGGGGTGACCCAGATCCGCGAGGCCCTCGCGACCACCGACGCGCGCGTGGTCGGCCTGTCCCCCATCGTCGCCGGCAGCCACGTGCGCGGGATGGCCGCACAGCTGCTCACCGCCCTCGGCATCGAGGTGAGCGCGGCCGGGGTCGCCGAGCACTACGGCGGCCGGGCCACCGGCGGGCTGCTCGACGGCTGGCTCGTCGACCAGCGCGACGCGGACCAGGTGGCCAGGGTCGAAGCGGCCGGCATCTCGTGCCGGGCGGTGCCGCTGATGATGACCGACCACGACGCCACGGCGGCGATGGCCGCCGCGGCCCTCGACCTGGTGGGCCGATGACCGCGGGAGGGGTCGTCGGGCCGGTGCTGTTGATCCCCGTCGACGGGATCGCCGAGGTGTCCGCAGGTGACGACCTCACCGGCGCCATCCTCGCAGCGCTGCACGGCGAGCACGCCGTGGACAGCCTCCACGAGGGCGACGTCGTGGTCCTCACCAGCAAGGTGGTCAGCAAGGCCGAGGGTCGCGCCTCTCGCGAGGCCAAGGAGGTCGTCGTCCGGCGCGACACCGATCGCGTCTACGCCACCCGTGGCGCGACCAGCATCGTGCGCACCCACCACGGGCTGGTGATGGCCGCGGCCGGGGTGGATGCCTCCAACATGCCCAGCGGCACCGTGCTCTCGCTGCCGGTCGACCCGGACGCGTCGGCCGTCGCGGTTCGCGAGGGGGTGCTGGCCCGCAGCGGGCTGAACGTCGCCGTCGTCGTCACCGACACCGCCGGGCGGGCCTGGCGCCACGGGCAGACCGACCTGGCGATCGGCGCGGCCGGGATCGCCCCGATCGAGGACCACGCGGGGCGCCGGGACAGCCACGGCAACGAGCTGGCCGTCACCGCGCCGGCGCTGGTCGACGAGATCGCCGCAGCCGGAGACCTCGTGAAGGGCAAGCTCGCCGGCAGGCCGGTCGCGCTGGTGCGCGGCCTCGCCGGTCGGGTGCTCCCCCGGGGCGAGCACGGTGCCGGGGCCAGGGCGCTCGTGCGCGGTGAGGACGAGGACATGTTCGGTCTCGGCGCCCGCGAGGCCGTGCTGGCGGCCGTCACCGGCGACCCGACCGCGCGGCGCGGATTCGGCGCTCCGGCCGGTGCCGAGCTGGTCGCGTCCACGCTCGCCGGCGTGTCGGCCGATCCGGGTGGCACGGTGACCCACCTCGACGATGAGACGGGCGGCCTCGTCGTGGTGACGCTGTCGGCCGGCGACCCGCGCGACCTCGGCCGGCTCGAGGCCCGACTCGCGGTCGCTGCGTTCGGTCTCGGCTGGGAACCGGTCCCCCCACCGGCAGACGACCTCGGCCGGATCGGGTTCCGTCGGAGCTCCTAGCGTCACCTTTGTAGACTTCGCCCGACCGCGCAGCAGCGCCCGATCCCCGACCAGAAACTGAGCCGAAGAGACCTCATGGCCAAGCCCAGCAAGGACAAGGACCGCCGCGCCGTCGTCGAGGAGATGCGCAAGCAGCAGCAGCGCGCCGAGAAGCGCCGCACCCGCACCATCTTCATCGCCGTCGCCGTCGTCGCACTCGTCATCGTGGCGCTCGGCGCCTACCCGCTGATCCGGCAGAACCAGACCGCGGCCGGCGACCTCGAGACCATCGGAGTCGCCGCGGCACAGGCGGGCTGCCAGGACGTGACCGAGAAGTCTGCCGAGGGCAACGCCGACCACCGCGGGATCGGTACCGCCATCCCCTACGACGACGCACCGCCTGCGTTCGGTCCGCACTACCCCCAGACCGCCGGATTCGCGCGCAAGTTCTACTCGCCCTCGGACCGCCAGGACCTCCCCTACTACGTCCACAACCTCGAGCACGGCTACAACCTGCTCTGGTACGACGCGACCGTCGCGGACGACCCCGAGCAGCTCGACGCGATCAAGGGCATCGCCTCCAAGTTCGAGGGAGACGAGCTGACCAACAAGTTCGTCGCGCTGCCCTGGACCGAGGAGGACGGCAAGCCGTTCCCCGACGGCGCTCACATCGCGCTGACGCACTGGTACGCCGACCCGGAGACGCTCGAGGACCAGAAGGGCGTGTGGCAGTACTGCGAGGCTCCCAGTGGCGAGGTCGTGTCGCAGTTCGTCGAGGACTACCCCTACACGGACTCGCCGGAGCCCAACGCGATCTGACCGCGACCACGCGCCGGACGGCGCGCCACTTGTCAGGATCCTGCGTGAGGGGGTGGGCTGATGCGAGACCTGCTGGGCCTCGCCGCGCTCGGGCTCGTCTCCGCCCTCTTCCCGCTGGTCAACATCGAGGCCGTGCTCGTCGTGCGTGCGGCGGTGGCCGATGTCGACCGCATCTGGCTGCTGGCACTCGTGGCGTCCGTCGGTCAGATGATCGGCAAGCTCACCTGGTACTACCTGGGGGCCAGCGCCCTCCATTGGGGCTGGATCCGTCGCAAGGTCGAGCAGCCCAGGAACGCCGCCCGGCTGGAGACCTGGCGGGCCCGCACCCACGACCGGCCGGTGGTCACCGGAGCCCTGGTCCTGGTCTCGGCCGCCACCGGGCTGCCACCGTTCGCGATCCTCTCGGTGCTCGCCGGTCAGCTGCGGATGTCGCTGTGGCTGTTCGTCGGTCTCGGCCTCCTCGGCCGCTGGGTGCGCTTCATGGCCGTGCTCGGCGGGGGTGAGTGGCTCGGCGGGCTGATGTCCTAGGCACAGTCGACGCGGCTGCCGTCCGGCAGCGCCTCGTCGACCACGGCCCCGTCGCCGACGGTGACCCCGCGCAGCGTGACGCCGGCGCCGATCCGCGCGCCGGGTCCGACGGCACAGTCCTCGAGGACGGCGCCCTCACCGACGACCGCACGAGCCATCAGGACGGTGCCCCTCACCACCGCCCGGGCCTGCACCTCGACCCCGGCCCCCACGGCGCTGCCCGCGTTGACCACGGCGTCCCCGGCGACGATCGCGTCCCGGTCGACGAGCGCACCCGACGGCTCTGCCTCCACCTCGGGACTCGGAGCCACGCCGAGCACGAGATCGGCGGAGGCCGCGACCAGCGCCTCCGGCGTGCCCACGTCCCGCCAGTAGGCGTTGCCGAGGAAGCCCACCACCAGGGCGTCGTCGCGGACCAGGCCGGGGAAGGTCTCCCGCTCCACCGACACGACCGTGCCCGCGGGGATGGTGTCGATGACACGGCGACGGAAGACGTAGCAGCCAGCGTTGATCTGGCGGGTCACCGGGTTGTCGGACTTCTCCACGAAGCCCGTGACCCGACCGGTCGCGTCGGTGGGCACACAGCCGAACGCGCGTGCGTCCTCGACCTCCACGAGGTGCAGGGAGACGTCGACGGGACGCCCGTCGCGCGGGAGCTCGAAGTCGTCGAGCTGCCCGGCGAGGTCGTGCCCGGAGAGGATGTCCCCGTTGAGGATCACGATGGCCGAGTCGGGGTCGTCGGTCAGCGCGTCGGCCACGTTGCGGATCGCCCCGCCCGTGCCCAGCGGCTCCTGCTCCTGGACATAGCTGAGCCGGATGCCCCAGGCACTGCCGTCACCGAGCACCGGCTCGAAGAGGTCAGCCCGGTAGGAGGTGGCGAGCACGACGTGCTCGACCCCTGCCTGGGCGAGGCGGCCGAGCTGGTGCGCCAGGAACGGCGCGCCACCCACCTCGAGGAGGTGCTTGGGCCGGTGCGCGGTCAGCGGCATCAGCCGGCTCCCGAACCCACCGGCGACGATGACCGCCTCGCGGGTGCTGCCGTGGTTCGGTCGGTCGGTCGTTGCCTGGCTGGCGTCGTGGTGCGACATGGGCGGCATCTTGCCAGTCAACTAGCGTGGACGCCGTGCCCGCCTCCACCTTCCCCGACCTCCTGGCCCAACAGCTCGGCCAGGACCCCGGTCGCCCCCTGGTCACTTTCTACGACGACGAGACCGGGGAGCGCATCGAGCTCTCGGTGACGACGTACGCCAACTGGGTGGCCAAGACGGCGGGGCTGCTCCAGGACGAGCTCGATGTGGCGCGCGGCGAGACCGTGCTGCTCGACCTTCCCACCCACTGGTTCGGCCCGGTCTGGCTGGGCGCCGCCTGGTCGATCGGGCTGCGGGTCACCGACGACCCGGCACTCGCCGCGGACGCCCGACTCGTCGTGTGCGGTCCCGCAGGCATCGAGCGGTACGCCGACAGCGCCGCCGACCGACCTGTCGTCGCCCTCTCGCTCCGACCGCTCGGGGCGCCGTTCGCCGAGGCGCTCCCCAGCGGCGTCGTCGACTATGCCGCCGTGGTGCTCGGCCAGCCTGACGCGTTCTTCCCGCTGGATCCGCCGGCCGCCGAGGACGCCGCATGGAGGGGCACCCGCGACCTGGACCAGGCCGGTCTGCTGCGGGAGGCGGCCGGCTGGAGCCCGGGCGGACGGCTGCTGACCGACGTGAATCCCTGCTCCCAGGACGGGTTGGTCACCTTGCTCGGCCCGCTGTCGACGTCCGGCGGCACGGTGTGGGTGCGGCACCCCGACGTCGACGCCTGGGAGCGGCGGGCCGCCGCCGAGCGTGCCGGCACGACCATGCGGTCCTGACGAGGACCCTGACACAGGGGCCTGACGCGGGGCCGGGCAGCGCGAGCTCAGCCGGCCAGGTCGAAGCCGCCGAAGCCGCCGGCGACGTACTGACGCTTGTCGAAGCCGCCCTTGATGCCGGAGAGCAGCCACAGGGTGCCGGTCCTCCGCTCGCGCACCAGCACGTCCTTGCGGCCGTTGCCGTCGACGTCACCGATGGGCAGCCGCCAGTCGTAGCGCTTGGAGGTGATCGAGCGGGCGAGGTTCTTCGGGCCCTTGGCGGCGTAGGACTCGCCGAAGCCACCGGCGCCGTTGCCGGGGAAGATCCGGGCCGAGCTGCCCGACGGGGTGCCCGCGAGGTCGGGGTTGCCGTCCCCGTTGCGGTCGCCGACCGCACGGAGGTCGGCCACCGCGCCGAAGCCGGTCCCGGCAAGCACCGGGGCAGCGAACCCGTCGGCGCCGTTGCCGGCGCGGAGCCAGAGGTCGCCGGTCGAGGCACTCCGGGTGAGGACGTCGGCATTCCCGTCGCGGTTCCAGTCGCCGACGGTGAGGACAAGGTCGGTGTCCTCGAAGGTCGTCCCGGTGGGGACGATCCCCTCGATGGGCTTGCCCTGCCGGTTGGCGAAGGCGACCAGGTAGCCCTTGGTGTTCACGCCGATCAGGTCGACGCCGGGGCCGTTGACCTCACCACCCGAGACGAGGTGGCGCACGCCGGCGAAGCGACTCCACCCGCCGAACCGTTCTCCGAAGCCGTTCCGGCCCTTCGCCGGGTAGACGAACGTCCGGCCCGAGCCCTTCTTGCGGGCGACCAGGTCCACCCGGCCGTCGTTGGTGAGGTCGCCGAATCCTGCGAGCACGTCGAAGCCGGCCCAGCGCCCGGGGAGCTTGCGCGGCTTCTTCAGGCCACCCTTGCCGTCGCCGCGCAGCAGCCACAGCTTCCCGGCCTTGTCGCGGGCATAGAGGTCGGCGTTGCCGTCGCGGTTGGAGTCGCCGGCGGCGACCACCAGCTGGTAGTCCCACGGGTTCGCGAGCCCCTTGGTCCTCTTGAACTTCCCGTTGCCCTTGCCGCGGTAGAGGAGCAGCTTCTTCTTGCCGGCCTTCTTGCCGACGACGTCGGCCTTGCCGTCGCCGTCGAGGTCGCCGACGCCGACCATCTGCACCAGCCGGGAGAACCGCTTCGTGGTCGCCCCCGGCGTCAGCTTGCCGACCCCGTCGCCCTTGAAGAAGGTGGTCGCGCCGCTCTTCTTGTCGCGCGCCAGCACGTCGGCGATCCCGTCGCCGTCGAGGTCCCAGGTGCCGACGACCTTGTCGACGCCACCGAAGCCCGAGGCGGCGCGCTTGCCACCGCGGAAGCCGACCTGACCACCGGTGCGGACCACGAAGGCCTGCCGGGTGGCGGAGTCGCGCACCACGAAGTCGGGCCAGTCACTGCCGGAGATGTCGGTGTCCAGCGGTGTCGGGGCGGGCGGCGGGGGCGGCGGCTGGCTCGGCGTCGGCGCCGACGCACTCTGGTAGGACGACGCGAGGTTGCGGATGGCGGGCAGCTGGGCGTAGAGGTGCTTGCCCGGGCACGCCGTCGAGCCGGCGTCACGGTGGCCGTTGATCGCCTGGAAGGTGCGGCCGTTGACGACCTGCGCCGTCGAGGAGGCCTTCACTCCGCTGATCGCGAGCTTCCACGCGAAGAGCCGACCGTAGGCGTCGAGCAGGGCCGAGGTCGGCTGGGCCGTCTCGAAGTTCCCGATCGCCGACATCGCGAACGAGGACTCGTTGTAGTTCAGGGTGTGCGCGCCGACGACGGGCTTGTCGACCCCGCCGTACCGACCCTCCCAGATCCGGCCGAAGCGGTCGACGAGGAAGTTGTAGCCGACGTCGCTCCAGCCACGCGACTGCGTGTGGTAGGCGTAGATGCCGCGGATGATCGCGGGCACCTGCTCGGCGGTGTAGTTGTTGGCGTTCACCGTGTGGTGGACGAAGCCGGCGGTGATCTTGCCGTAGCGCAGCGAGCCCTTGTCGCGCATCCGCTCGTCGGCGCCCCACTGGGCGCGGGAGAAGATCTCGGGCTGGGCGGCGGTCAGGGTCGCCGCTGGGGTGATCGCGGGGTCGGTCACGGGCGGAGCCGGGGGGTCGACCGGCGTAGCCGGTGCCGCCGGGTCCGTCGGCGGCGGCAGCGTGCCGGTGCCGGCGGAGCTCAGGGTGGCGCTCTCCAGCGTGGCCGTGTCGATGTCCGGCTGCTCGCGCCTGGTGCTGGTGACGGTGGCGCCGGGGTCGATGATCGCGAGGCGCATGTCGGAGGGAAGTGCGGCGCCCTCGCTGGTCGCCCGCACCTGGACGTCGTCGACGTTGCCGACCACGACGGCGTCGGTGCCGGCGCGGTAGGTCTCCGCGCTGGCCGGGTCCGGGCCGTGGTCGTCGTCGTAGTGCATCTCCTGCCACTCCGACCAGGTGCCTGCGTCCAGGGTGCGCACCTCGAGCGCGATGGAGTCGTGGTCGACCTCGTCGGCGCCGTCCCAGGTGAGGCCGATCGAGCCGTAGCCCTCGACCGCTTCGGCCGAGGTGATCGCCGACTCCCCCTCGGAGGCGAGGCTGGTCGAGGCGAGCGCGGTCCAGCGCAGCGCCGGGCCGTCGGCCTCGACGGACTGCTTCCGGGAGGAGCCCTGCTCGGTCTCGGTCGTGGTCAGCCGCACCTCGCGCACGTCAGGAGCCACCGGCTCCGAGGCCACCAGGGCTCCCCGTGCGGACACGCCACCGGGCAGCTCAGGGGCCGGCGCCACGATGTCCAGGGTCACCACGCCGGCGGACGGAGCCACCACGGCGACCACGACAGCGCAGGCCAGGCCCTGCTGGCACAGCAGCACGAAGCGACGACGATGCAGACTCAAGACGGCTCTCCGGGGGGCTCAGATTCACACGAGTGTTCAACTGTCACACCCGTTACTTGGGCCCCGCAATAGGAACGGTTGAACTACAAACTTGTAATTCAGGCGGGAGTGCCGAGGACGCGAATCCTCAGTCCCACAAGGAGATTCGGCCGGCAGCGCGCAGATCTGAAGGGTGCTGCCCACCAGGGAGGGAGACGGAGTCACCTCGGCGGCGTCGCCCGCCGAGCGAGACTCAGACGTCGGAGCCGAGCTCCTCGTCGTGCTCCTCCTCCGAGCTCACGTCGTCCTCGGTGTCGTCGTAGTGGAGATACCTGATCCCGTCATCCACCGGCCCGTCGAAGGCGAGCTTGCCCTTCTCCAGGACGATGACCCGGTCGCACATCTTGCGCACCGACCCGGCGGCGTGGCTGACGTAGAAGAGCGTCCGACCGCTCTCCTTGATCTCCTTCATCTTCTCCATGCACTTCTTCTTGAACGGCCGGTCGCCGACAGCGAGCACCTCGTCGACCAGGAAGACGTCGGAGTCGGTGTGCACGGCGACGGCGAAGCCGAGCCGGGCATACATGCCCGAGGAGTAGTGGCCCACGGGCGTGTCCAAGAACTTGCCGATCTCGGCGAAGTCGATGATCTCGTCGAGCTTGGCGTTGGTCTCCCGCTCGCTCATCCCGAGGATCGCCGCGTTGAGGTAGACGTTGTCCCGCCCGGTGAGCTGGGGGTGGAAGCCGGCCCCGGTGGCGATCAGGCCGGCGATCCGACCGCGGGTGAGCACCTGACCGGTGTCGGGGATCATCACGCCGTTGATCAGCTTGAGCAGCGTGCTCTTCCCCGAGCCGTTGAGGCCCATCAGGCCGATCGACTCCCCGACGTCGACGCTGAAGGAGACGTCGTCGACGGCCATGAAGCTGTCGCTGATCTCCTGACCCCGGATCCGGGCGATCGACATCTGCTTGATGGTGCGGTGGTAGCGCATGGTGAAGCGCTTGGACACGTGGTCCACGACGATGGACTTGGTCATGTGTTAGGCCTTGCCTGGAAATGATGTGGCCGCAGGGTGACGGACATGAACTAGAGGCGCTCCGGGAACTTGCGCTCGAGCTTGGTGAACACGAGCTGCGCGACGAGCAGGAAGACCAGGGAGATGCCCAGCATGATCAGCCCTCGGGTGAACAGGTCGTCGGGCATGTTGGTGAGGGCCGTGAGCTCCGGGTCGGACGTCACCCCCACCCAGAAGCAGCGCTGGACGAGCAGGACCACCTCGGCCAGCGGGTTGGCGAGGTAGAAGCCGACGTTGTCGGCGCCGAAACGCGACGCCACGAAGGTGTAGGGGTAGATCATCGGCACCGACAGGTGCACGAAGTTGGTCAGCGTCTGCACGATGTTGGAGAAGTCCCGGGCGAACACGTTGGCAGCACTGAACAGCAACGCGAGCGCCGTGGCGAGGACAGCGACGATGGCGAACCCCAGCAGTCCGGCCAGCATGCCGACGACGTCGGGACTCCAGCCCACCGCGACGCACGCGATCAGCAGGATGACCAGTTGCGGGATGACGTGGTAGGCGGAGACCAGCATCGAGGCGACCGGGAACATCTCCCGCGGCATCGCCATCTTCTTCACGATCGACGCGTTGCGCATGATGGAGCGGGTGCCTGCGGTGAAGGTCTCGGTGAAGTAGTGCACGAAGACCATGCCCGTGAACATGTGGATGCCGAAGTACTCCACGCCGCGGTCGAGCCCGATCACGATCCCGATGACGAAGTAGTACATGACGAACCGGGTCAGCGGCTGCACGTAGGACCACAGCAGCCCCAGGAGCGAGCTCTGGTAGCGGGCGTTGATCTCGCGCCGGACCAGCAGACGCAGGATGTAGCGACGCCGGAAGACGTCGACCAGCCCGCCGGTGGGTGAAGGGTGTGACATCCCCTCGGTGCCCTGCGGAGCCCGGGCGCCCTGCTCCCCCCGCTCGTCGGTGACGGTCGACATCAGCTGCCTCTGCTCTCGGCCTCGGAGGCCTCGAACGTCTTGGCCCAGGTCTCCGGCGAGGTGATGTCGGGCAGCGCCTCGCGGTAGCGTCGCGCCAGCTGCGGCCACTCACGGTGTAACCGCTGGTGGATCTCGATCGTGCGGGCCAGCAGGCTCTTGAACTCCTCCTGGTCGCGCTGGTACCAGGCGGCGCTGGTGCCGTCGGGCATGGAGACGACCACGGAGTCGAACTGCGCGATCATCCACCACTTGGCGTCCATCGCCGCGAGCCGCGCTTCGGGGTGCTTGGCGGCGAGCTCGCGCACCGGTCGTGCCTGCCGGACGGCGCTGGTCGCGGCCGAGAGCAGCTGGCCGACGCGGTTCTTGGGCAGCGTCGGGTCCTGACCCTTCTTCGGCGGCTTCTTGCGGCGAACCCCGGGGAAGGCGTCGGGTGCCGGCTCGGTCTGCGCGTCGGCGTACTGGCCGCGCAGGGCACGGATCTCCGGCAGCTTGGTGCCGAGCTCGGCGTGCAGCCGCTCCGGCCCGGCGAACACGTCCTCGAGCGCGAGGTGGCGCAGCTCGGCCGTGGAGTACTGGAGGGAGAACAAGTGCTTGATCTGGTGGTTGAAGCTCTCGCGCACCACCCGACCGCCGTGCTCGTAGGGCGAGTGCAGCAGGGCCGCGATCGTGCGGTTGCGCTGGTGGAAGTAGGACTGCCAGTCCAGCGCGTCGTTCTTGTCGGTCCACGGCACGTGCCACACGGCGGCGCCGGGAAGGGTCACGGTCGGGAAGCCGGCGTCGCGCGCGCGGACCCCGAACTCCGAGTCGTCCCACTTGATGAAGATCGGCAGGCTCAGCCCGACCTCACGCAGCACCTGGGTCGGGATCAGGCACATGAACCAGCCGTTGAAGTCGACGTCGATGCGACGGTGCAGCCAGCGCGAGCTGCGCAGGTTGCGCTCGGCGAAGTCCCAGTCGGTCTCGACCGCCGGCGGGGACTGCCACCAGAAGCGGTAGGGATTGATGATCTCGCCGAAGCTGTGCAGCCGCGACTTGGCGTAGAGGCTGAACATGTGCCCGCCGACGATCGTCGGCGTGAGGCACAGGTCACCGAAGGTCACCGCCCGCACGATGCTCTCCGGCTCGCAGACGACGTCGTCGTCCATGCACATCATGTAGGTGGCGCGCCCGGCCTCGAGCGTCTCGTACTGGGACCGGGCGTAGCCGCCGGACCCACCCATGTTGCCCTGCTGGATGATCCTCAGCTTGTCGCCGAGCGCCTCCCTGGCAGCCGGGAAGTGCTCGTCGTCCGTGACCAGCTTGGTGCCCTGCTCGGCGACGATGACCTCGTCGAGGACGGCGTCCACGTCGTCGTCCTCACCGATCTGGGTGAGCAGCTTGGCGCAGAAGTCGGGCCGGTTCATCGTGGTGATGCCGATGGTCACGGTCCCGTGCTCCGCGCGCTCGACCGGTACGTCGGCGACCCAGGCTGCTTCCTCGAGCACCGCGCCCGCTGGTCCGGCCACGAGGTCGAACCAGTACCAACCGCCGTCGGCGAAGGGGGCCAACGGCAGGTCGAAGGTGAGGTCGGCACCGTCGCCCTGGATGATGGCGGCGTCGACGCGCTGGGCTCGCCCGTTGGGCATCGAGCGGTAGACCACCACCGAGGAGCGGTCGCCACTGACCTTCACCTGCAAGGTGACGCTCTGCACGACCGTCCAACGACGCCAGTAGGACGCCGCGAACCCGTTGAAGTAGGTGCCGAACGACACCCGCTGGTTGTCCTCCACCCGGTAGCGGCGCCGCCCCAGCACGGCGTGCGGGTCGGGCTCGGCCTGGGCGTTCGGCTCGGTCGGAGGCAGCTTGCCACGCTGGGTCATCGTCAGCGGGCTCTTGTCGACGTCGAGCTGGGGCCGGTCGAGGTCGACGTAGAGGGGCAGCACGTCGGTGTCGCGGTCGGTCGGCAGCACCACACGCTGCAGCACCCGTCGTACGGTCTGACTGGTCTCGGTGGTCATGCCTCGACGCCTCCACTCTCCAGGGTCGCGCCGGACTCGAAGTGCGGCTTGAGCTTGTTGTCGAACATCGACAGTGCGGATCCGATCGCCATGTGCATGTCGAGGTACTTGTAGGTGCCCAGCCGCCCGCCGAAGATGACCATCGGCTCCTTCTTGGCCAGGTCGCGGTACTTCAGCAGCTTCTCGCGGTCCTCGGCGGTGTTGATCGGGTAGTAGGGCTCGTCGTCGTCCTCGGCGAACCGGGAGTACTCGTGGACGATCACGGTCTTGCCCGAGATGTAGGTGCGCTCGGGGTGGAAGTGCTTGAACTCGTGGATCCGGGTCCAGGGGACCTCCTGGTCGTTGTAGTTCATCACCGCGCAGCCCTGGAAGTCGTCGACCTCCTTGACCTCGGCCTCGAGGTCGACGGTGCGCCAGGAGAGCCGGCCCTCGGAGTTGCCGAAGTACTCGTCGACCGGGCCGGTGTAGACGATCGGGACGGTGCCCTTGAACTCGTCGGCGACGTCGAAGAAGTCCGTGTTCAACCGGACCTCGATGTTGGGGTGGTCGGCCATCTTGGTCAGCCAGGCGGTGTAGCCGTCGAGGGGCAGGCCCTCGTAGGTGTCGTTGAACCACCGGTTGTCGAAGTTGTAGCGCACCGGGAGCCGGGTGATGATGTCCGCGCTCAGCTTGGTCGGGTCTGTCTGCCACTGCTTGGCGGTGTAGCCCTTGATGAACGCCTCGTAGAGCGGGCGACCGATCAGGGAGATCGCCTTCTCCTCCAGGTTGGCGGCATCGGCGGTGTCGATCTCGCTGGCCTGCTCGGCGATGAGCGCGCGCGCCTCGTCGGGGGTGTGCATCTTGCCGAAGAACGAGTTGATGAGGGAGAGGTTCATCGGCAGCGAGTAGACCTGACCGTCGTACTGCCCGAAGACGCGGTGCTGGTAGTTGGTGAAGCTGGTGAACCGGTTGACGTACTCCCACACCCGCTCGTTGGAGGTGTGGAACAGGTGCGCGCCGTAGACGTGCATCTCGATGCCGGTCTCCGGGTCGGCCTCGCTGTAGGCGTTGCCACCGAGGTGGTGGCGGCGCTCGAGCACGAGGACGTCGAGCCCGAGCTCGTTGGCGCAGCGTTCGGCGATGGTCAGTCCGAAGAATCCGGATCCGACGACGACGAGGTCCGGAGCCTTGGCTTCTGGGTTCAACACTTCTCCTGGGTCGGTGGGGCCCGCTGAGCCTGGATCGAAGCGGGCCCCGCAAAGGCACACGGGAGTCTATCCGCCGCTCAGGTCCCGTCCGTCGCCCCGGTTGGCGATCAGAGCCCGGTAGGCGATCCGGCGCACTGCCTCCGGCACGAGCCGGTATCCGCCGCGCACCAGGACGTTGCGGAGGTACTGAGCACGGCTGGTGATCCCGAGGTCACGGAACCGGCGCTGGAGCGCGAGCTCGGAGCGGAGCAGCCCGGTGCCGCCCCGTCGGGCGTACGCGCCCGCCCCCACCCGGTACTGCACGAGGGGCTCGGCGAGGTTGGCCGGTCTGGCGCCACCTTGGACCATCCGGGTGAAGAGGAGGTAGTCCTCCATCAGCGCCATGTCGCTGTAGCCGCCCGCTGCCTGGACGGCCGCCTTGCGGTAGACGACGGTGGGGTGGTTGAAGGGGTCGCGGAAGCGGATCACCCGGCGGATCTCGTCGGGGTCGGTGGGCGGGGTACGGCGCCCGACCACGTCGTGGACGGACGTCCCGAACTCGACCAGGCCCGAGCCGACGATGTCGGCGCCCGCCTCGATGACCGGCAGCTGCGCCGCGAAGCGCTCGGGGAGGCTGACGTCGTCGGCGTCCATCCGGGCGACGATCTCGTGGCTGCAGGCCGCCAGGCCACGGTCGAGCGCGGGGCCGAGACCGAGGTTGGCATCGATGAGGACGTGCCGGACCGGCACCGGGCTGCCCTCGGCGAGCCGGGCGATCTCGGAGGCGAGCTCGGCGGGCACCGGGCCGTCCTGCACGAGCACCACCTCGTCCGGACGGCGGGTCTGCCCGTGCACCGTGCTCTCGAAGGCCTCGCGCAGGAAGCCCGGGTCGTCCCCGGCGTAGGTGGAGACCAGCAGCGAGAACGGCTGCCCGGGCGACAGGGCCCGGGCGGTGCGGCCGGCGTCCTCGGCGACCCAGCCTGCGGGCGCGAGCACGTCGGCGCTGTCGCGAGGGCCGTTGCGCAGGCCGGCGAGGAGTCCCGAGCGCAACCCGCGGCGCAGCGTGGCCCGGTCCCGGGAGCCGCGGAACGTGCGGACCCAGCGGCGAGCGGTCGCGGCGCCGTACAACGCCTTCTCGCGGGGGGTCAGGGACCGGCTGCGGGTGAACATCCAGACCTTGTTGCGCACCTCGAGGAAGAACCGCTCCCCCGGGTCGGCATCGGTGGAGCCGAACACCTTGGTCTTGTGCACCACGACGCTGGCCGGGACCGACAGCCCGACCCGGCCCCGGATCAGCCGGGTCGAGTACTCGAAGTCGTCGTTCCACAAGAAGTAGTCCGCCACCGGCAGACCGCGCTCGCGGACGACGCTCGCGTCGCACATGATCGAGACGAACGACGCCGAGCGCACCGGGATGCAGCCGATCGCCCCCGCGGACGCCCGCTCCGCCCGGGACGCGCCCGGCTTGGGTCGCGGGGTGTTCATCGGGTGGTCCCGACCGTCGGTCCAGACCACCCGGCTGGCCAGCACGGCCGGCTTCTCCACCGCGGAGTAGGACCTCCAGGCCCGGACCAGCTCGGCGGCCGCCGTCGGGGTCGGCACGGTGTCGTCGTCGAGCAGCCAGATCAGGTCGGGCTGGTGCTTCTGCGCCCGCTCGATGCCCGCGGTGAAGCCACCGGCGCCACCGACGTTGGCGGTCAGGGAGACGACGTCGTGCTCGCTCCAGCGGTCGGCGAGCAGCTCCGCGGTGCCGTCGTCGCTGGCGTTGTCGACCACCACCACCCGGCTCGGCGGGAAGGTCTGGGCGGCGATCGCCGCGAGCGACTCCTCGAGCAGCTCCCGCCGGTTCCACGTCACGACGACAGCGACGACCCGGGTGCTCACGCCCGAGACCCTACCGACGTCGGCGGACCGCGCGTGACCTGGAGGCCCCGCCTGAGCTGTCGAGGTCGGTGGCCGTCAGCACGCCGAGGACAGGTCGCTGGCCTTGTTGGCGGCGTAGCCCTCGGAGTAGCTCCCGATCGACCCACCGACCGTCGAGGAGCCGGCCCGCGAGAAGCCCTTCGCCTTGGGCTTCTGCCTGGCCGCTGCGCCCGCCGGTCCCGTGCCCTCGGACTTGGCGATGGCTCGCTCCACCATCCGGTGGATCTTGGCGAGGTCGGGGTTGCTGGTGTAGATCAGCGGCGGCACGAACGAGACCGAGCTGACCGGCTGCGAACGGGTCTTCATGGCCAGCTCGGCGAAGGTGCCGAGCTCCGAGGCCGGGAGGTCGGTCGTGATCAGCTTCTCGCTCGCACTGGCGATCGCCTCGAACTTCGTGATCACCGTGCCCGGGGACAGCTGCTGGAGCATCGCGTTCATGACGCACTTCTGCCGGGCCATCCGCGAGTAGTCGTCGGCGCTCTCCCGTGAGCGGGCGAACCAGAGCGTCTCGAAGCCGTTGAGGCGCCGTACGCCGGGCTCGATGTAACCGGTGACGGGGCCGCCGACACCGCCGATCGGGATCCGGTCGCGGACGTTGAGCTTCGAGCCCGCCGACGGCCTGCACCAGGCTGCGGAAGCCCTGGAGGTTGACCATCGCGTAGTAGTTGATGCTCAGACCGGTGATGCCCTCCACGCCCTCGATGGTCGCCGCGACGCCCGGGCTGCCACGACCCTTGAAGAGGGCGGCGTTGTCCTGGGCCCAGGTCGCGAGGCTGTTGAGCTCGCAGTCGGGGCAGTCGTAGCCGTCGGGGAACTGCTCGGCCATCACCGAGCCCTCGGGGAAGGTGAAGTTGGTCATGTTGCGGGGCAGCCCGAACAGGATGGCCTTGCCGGTCTCCTGGTCGATGCTGGCCACCGAGATGCTGTCGGGGCGCAGCCCCCAGCGGTCGGCGCCGGAGTCCCCTCCGAGCAGGAGCACGTTGTAGCGACCGTGGGTGGCCGCGGTGGCCTCCCCGTCGCCGAACATCGCCGAGATGAAGCCACGCTGGACGGCGACCATGTGGGAGGCGAAGAGCAGGCCGCCGGCCACCGAGAAGCAGAGGAGCCCGTTGAGGCCGACCATGGCCAGGCGCTGCTTCTGGAGCAGCTGGAGGGGCTGGCCCAGCCGCCAGGCGTCGACGAACAGCACCGCCCAACCGATCGCGACCGCGCACAGGAGCAGCCGGAGCGCCCCCAGGGCCAGGCTGTTGGTGGCCAGGAAGTAGATCAGGCCGTGCCACACGAATCCGCCCACGCCGATGAGCACGGCGGTGAGCAGCAGGCCGAGGACCGCGCGCAGCGCGATCCGCCCGACCCGCTTGTTGCCGGCCACCAGCTGCGCCGACCCGGGAAGGAGCAGGGTCATCGCCAGCAGGGTCAGCGCCCGACGGAAGCGCACCTGGGAGGCCGCCCGGTCGGTGACCTGGTCACCGAAGCGGTCGTGCGGGCGCGGGCGGGTGGAGGGGTCCGACCCGGGGGAAGAGGCGGGTGGCATGCCGGGAGCCTTTCGAGGCGACAGTCGTCGACGACCAAGTATCACCAGTCACACGAGTCACAGGCGCTCCGACGCGCCGAGGGTCTCCGGACGGGGCGGGGGCCACGCGGCGGTGAGGCGGGCAGGTACCTTCGTGCCTATGGCCGAACCCCCGCGGGGCTCGAGGTCCACCGGCTCGGCCGGCGACGACGAGCCCGAGTACCACTGGCTGTACGGCGGCAAGCGCTCCGACGCCGGTGCCGACGGCAGCCGGTCCTCCGCAGGGTCGGGCCCAGGCGCGGGGGCGGGCCACGATCCAGAGCCCACCCGGATGCTGCCCACGATGGGCCGGCCAGGGTCGCGTGGATCCGGGCCCTACGAGCAGCCGGCGGCCCCGCGCGCGGGCGGGCCCGGAGGGCCGCGCGGTCCCGGGACGATGACCGCCCCGCAGCCCGGCGGCCGGGGGCCGTCGCGCCCTCGCCGGCGCCTCCGCTTCGGCTGGGTCAAGGCGGCGTTGCTGCTCTGGCTGGTCTTCCTGGTCGCCGTACCCCTGTGGGCCTGGTCGCAGGTCGACAAGGTCGGCACCGACCCCGGTGGCGACCGGCCCGGCGCCCAGTCGGGCACCACCTACCTCCTGGTCGGGAGCGACAGCCGAGAGGGCCTGACCCGCAAGGAGCAGCTGGAGCTCGGCACCGGCAAGGGGGCGGGCCGGCGCACGGACACCATCATGCTGCTGCACACCGGCGCCGGTCCCAACCTGCTGATGTCCATCCCGCGCGACAGCAACCTCGAGGTGCCCGGCTACGGCGTCAACAAGGTCAATGCCGCGTTCGCGTTCGGCGGCCCGAAGCTTCCTCGTCGAGACGCTCGAGCTCTCGACCGGCATCCGCATCGACGACTACGTCGAGATCGGCTTCGGCGGCTTCGTCAACGTCATCGACGCGGTCGGCGGCGTCGAGATCTGCCCCACCGAGGCGATGAAGGACCCGCAGGCCAACCTCGACGTCGAGAAGGGCTGCCAGGAGGCCGACGGCACCACCGCACTGGGCTACGCCCGCTCGCGGAAGACCTCGTCCCTCGGCGACATCGACCGGGCCAGGCACCAGCGCGAGGTGGTCAGTGCGGTCGGCTCGGAGGCGGCCTCCCCGTGGTCGGTCATCAACCCGGTGCGCTACTTCCGGCTCGCCTCGGCGGGCTCCGACTCGCTCCGGGTCGGCAAGGACACCTCGATGATCTCGACCCTGCAGTTCGCCTGGGCGATGACCCGCGTCAACGGCGAGGACGGGCTCACCTGCGGCGTACCGATCGCCGACCTCGCGGTCAACTGGGACCAGGAGCGCGCCGAGCAGCTCTTCAAGCTCATCCGCGAGGACCGCACCCAGGACGTGCCCAGGCAGCTGTGCAGCCCGTCGGGGCTGGCCGACCGCTGACGAAGGTCCCGGCCCGGCTCAGCGGACGACGCTGCGCCTGACGACGAGCACGTCGGAACGGTTGCCCTCGCGGTCGCGCGCGACCGATCGCACGACCAGCCGACCCTGTCGCACGCCCTTGAGCGGGGCCACCCAGGCTCCGTTCGCCCTCGCTGCGACCCGCACCGGCCTGGCGCTCGCCCGGGCGCTGCCGCGGTCGACGGACAGCTTCCACCCGCGTTCCGGCCCGAGGTAGGCGAACCAGCCGCGCTGGCGCTTCTGCACGGCCTTCACCCGCACGAAGTCGAGCCCGGCGAGCCCCACGTCGCGGGCGTAGCCGCGAACGTCGCGCCAGACCCGGCGCTGGTCCGAGGCCGGCTTGATGACCTTGATCCGCGGGGCGAAGGAGTCGGTCACCACGACCGTGCCGAGATCCTCGGCGGCAGCGTTGCCGGCTCGGTCGGTGAGCCGGACACGAAGGTGGTAGCGGCCGACCGTCGTGTAGGAGAACTCGATCGACTCGCGTCGGCGCCAGGGCTCGAAGCCCCCACCCGTGCCCCAGTCGACCTCACGCACGATGTCCTTGGTGTCGGTGACGTCGTCCTCGAGGGAGCTCTGGACGACCTCGACCACCATGGGGCCCGGGTCGTCAGAGCTGGTGGCAGGACAGCAGGGTGAACGAGCCTGTGGGGGCCTCGGTGTCGGCGGCGGCGGACGCCGTCCCGGCAGGGACGAGCACGCCGAGCACGGTGGTCGCGGTCGCGACAGCCGTGAGTGCGCGGGCACGCTGAGTCATCACTGGGCCTCCTGGCCGGAAGCCTAGTGGCCGCGACCGCCCGCACAGCCGAACCCGACGTCTCGGTGTGTCCTGTGCTCACCGTCGCCAGCTCGCCTCGGTGCGGTCGGCTACATCGGCGACGACCTTCGCCAGGTCCCCGGACGCCTCGAAGGTCGACCGCTGTCGCATCGCTCCGCTTCCCCGCGCGAGCAGCTGCTCGAACAGCTCGGTGACCAGCGAGGTGTCACCGGCGTCCTCGAGCGCGTCACCCACGTGGTCGAGGAGCGCGTGGACCACGTCCCGGGTCGGCGCCAGCGCCATGGTGCCGGGGTGCACGAGAGGTCCCGGCGTCCCGTAGCGGGCGGCCCGCCAGCCGGCCGCCTTCAGCAGGTCGCCCCGCCACGTGGCCGGCGGTTCGTCTCGCCGCCACGCGGCCGCCTCGGTCTCGACCAGGGCACGGCTGAGCAGGGCGACGAGCACCGCATCGTCGACCTCGGTGCACACGTCGGCCACCCGGATCTCGACCGTCGGGAAGTGCTGGGCCAGCCGGGCGTCGAGGTAGAGCATCCCCGGGTCCAGCGCGGCGCCCCACTCCTGGAGCAGCGTGGTGGCGCGGGAGTAGCCGGCCGGGTCGCCGAAGGGGTCCGAGGGGCCGGCACTCGGCCATCGGCTCCACACCTGGGAGCGCCAGCTCGCATGCGAGGTGTCGCGTCCGTGCCAGTACGGCGAGTTGGCGCTCAGGGCCAGCAGCACGGGCAGCCACGGGCGGATCCGGTCCGTCACGGCGACCGCCTCCTCGTCGCCGGAGACGTCGACGTGAAGATGCATGGCGCAGGTCAGGGCCTCGGCGGACAGCTCGCCGTACTCGTCCCGGATCTTGTGGTAGCGGGAGTGCGGGGTGAAGTCGGGACCGTCGTCGACGAGCGCCGGCAGCGCCATGGCGACGGCTCGCGCTCCGGCAGCCCCGGTCGACTCCCCGACCGCGCGGCGGCCCGACCGGATCGCCCGGGCGAGGTCGTCCGGGGATGCTGCCGGCTCGGTCGTCGTCTCGATCTGCTGGAGGAACAGCTCCTCCTCGACCGCGTCCCCGTCGTGCTCGCGGACCGCCTTCTGCGCGAGCGCCGTGATCCGGTGGGTCACGGGGTCGACGAGCAGCAGCTCCTCCTCGACGCCGATCTTGCGGACGCTCACATCTCCTCGTGGGTGTCCGGGTCGCCACCGAACAGGCGTCCGTCGGGGCGGCCGAGGGCGGTGATCTCGGCGACCTCGTCGTCGGACAGCTCGAAGCCCTGCAGGTCGAGGTTCTGCCGCTGCCGCTCCGGGTCGGCGGACTTGGGGATGGGGAGCGAGCCGAGCTGGAGGTGCCAGCGCAGGATCACCTGGCCGGGGGTGACCCCGTGCCGCTCGGCCGCCCGCGCCACCGGAGGCTCGCCGAAGGGCGCCTGCCGCTTGCCCATCGGGCTCCACGCCTCGGTGCGGATGCCACGCTCCTGGTTGGCCGCGAGCATGCGCTGCTGGGGGAAGTAGGGGTGCAGCTCGATCTGGTTCACCGCCGGAACCACTCCGGTCGCGTCGATGATCCGGTCGAGGTGCTCCTCGGTGAAGTTGGAGACGCCGATGGAGCGCACCAGCCCCTCCTCGCGCAGGTCGACCAGGGCGCGCCAGGCGTCGACGTACTTCCCGACGCCGGGGTTGGGCCAGTGGATGAGGTGCAGGTCGAGATGGTCCAGGCCGAGCCGCTCGAGCGACTCGCGGGTGCTGGCGACCGCCTCGTCGTAGGCGTGGTGACGCCCGGGGATCTTGCTGGTCACGGCCAGGTCGGTGCGAGGTACGCCGGCGCGGCGGATCGCCTCGCCCACCTCCGGCTCGTTGCCGTAGTTGACCGCCGTGTCCAGCAGCCGGTACCCGACGTCGATCGCCGAGGCGATCGCGGCGATGCCGTCCTCGCCGGCGAGCGGGTAGGTGCCGAAGCCGACCCGGGGCAGGGTCTGGCCGTCGTTGAGGGTCAGGGTGTCGGGCATGGTCTCCACGCTACGAGGGAGGATGGGACCATGGCGTACCCCGTGGCTGTCCCGACGAATCCCATCCCGTCCCGTCCCGGTCCCGATCGTGGTCGTGACCCTGCTGACCGGCCTCCTGGCGGGCGCTGCTGTCGGCTATGCCCTCCAGCGCAGCCAGCTCTGCTCGCACTCAGCGGTCGCGAGCGCCTACGACGGGCGCTTCGAGCTGGCCAGGGGGTGGGCGCTCGCCGTCGCCGTGGCGGCCGTCGGCTACGCACTGGTGCTCTCGTGGCCCGGCACCGGCGGTCTCAACGAGGGCCTGGCGTTCCGGCCGGTGGAGAACGTCCTGGGCGGGCTGCTCATCGGGGTCGGCATGGTCGTGGCCGCCTCGTGCATCTCCGGGCTGTTCTTCAAGCTCGGCTCCGGGATGCTCGGCGCCCTGGTCGGTCTGCTCGGGTGGGTCGTCGGCGAGCTGGTCGCCCGCTCCCTCGATGTCCCGGGACCGACGGTGCTCCCAGGGGGCCGGGGCGCCACCCTCCCTGGGCTGCTGGGACTCCCCCGGCTCCTCGTCGCGGTGGTGGTCCTGGCGGGGGTTCTCCTCCTCCTTCGCCGGTTCCGCCGCGACCGTGACCGGTCTGCACCCCGTTGGCAGTGGGGTCCGCTCCTGACCGGGCTCGGGCTCGGCCTCGCGCTGACGGCCGCCTGGGCCCTCGCGGCCATGGGGGGATCCTCGTTCGGCGCCAGCTCGGTGGGAGCGGCGGCCGGCGTCGCGGACGGACGCCCGAACGCCTGGTTGCTGGCCTTCCTGCCCGCCCTGGTCCTGGGCAGCCTGGTCGCCGCCCGCACCGCCGGCGGCTGGTGGTTGCGCGGAGAGTCCGGTCGGCGCTTCCTCGGCCTCGCGGCCGGTGGTGTGCTGCTCGGCGCCGGCGGCTGGATCGCCGGCGGCTGCACCCTCGGCCACGGTCTCTCCGGCGCCAGCCAGCTCAACGTCTCCTCGTTGGTCGTCGTGCTGGCCGTCGTGGCCGGCGTCGGCGCAGCACGCGTCGTACGGCGGCAGCTCACGGGCAACACCCGGGCCAGCCGCTCAGGTACGCCGGTGAGTGGGGGCCGCGAGGTGTGGGACCTGGTCGTGGTCGGGGGCGGGACCGCAGGGATCGTCGCGTCCACCACCGCCGCCCAGCTCGGCACCCGGGCCCGTCGGTGGTGGCTGGACCGCCGCTCCGGTTGACCCTCGACCCGGCCGTCCGGGCGTCCCCTCAGAGGTCGGACTGGATCCCGGCGAGGAGCTGACGTGCCATCACGATCCGCTGGACCTGGTTGGTGCCTTCGTAGATCTGGGTGATCTTGGCGTCGCGCATCATCCGCTCGACGGGGTAGTCGCGGGTGAAGCCGTAGCCGCCGAGCACCTGCACCGCGTCGACGGTGACCTGCATCGCGGTGTCCGAGGCGAAGCACTTGGCGGCGGCGCCGAAGAAGGTCAGGTCGGCATCGCCGCGCTCGGAGCGACCGGCGGCCGCGTAGGTCAGCTGGCGGGCGGCCTCGACCTTCATGCCCATGTCGGCGAGCATGAACTGCAGGCCCTGGAAGTCCGCGATCGGCTTGCCGAACTGCTGGCGCTCCTTGGCGTAGTCGAGCGCGTAGTCCAGGGCTCCCTGCGCGATCCCGACGGCCTGCGCCGCGATCGTCACCCGGGTGTGGTCGAGGACCTTCATCGCCGTGGTGAAGCCGGTCCCCTCCTCGCCGATCATCCGGTCCGCGGGCACCCGGACGTTGTCGAGGTAGACCTCACGGGTCGGGGAGCCCTTGATGCCGAGCTTCTTCTCCGGCGCCCCGAAGGAGACGCCCTCGTCGGACTTCTCCACCACGAACGCCGAGATCCCGGTGCCCTTCTTCGCATCGGGGTCGGTCACCGCGAAGACGGTGTAGAACTCCGAGACGCCCGCGTTGGTGATCCAGCGCTTGGTGCCGTCGAGCACCCAGTCCTCGCCCTCGCGCACGGCGCGCGTCCTCATCGCCGCGGCGTCCGAGCCGGCCTCGGGCTCGGACAGGCAGTAGGAGAACATCCCGTCGTTGGCGGCGAGGCGGGTCAGGTACTTCTTCTTCAGCTCCTCGGAGCCGGACAGGATCACCGGCATCGACCCGAGCTTGTTGACGGCCGGGATCAGCGACGAGGACGCGCAGGCCCGGGCCACCTCCTCGATCACGATGCAGGTGGCGAGCGCGTCGGCCCCGGCGCCGCCGTACTCCTCGGCGACGTGCGGCGCGGCGAAGTCGCCACCGGCCAGTGCGTCATAGGCCGCCTGGGGGAACTCTCCGGCCTCGTCGACCTGTGCCGCGGCGGGGGCCACCTTCGCCTCGCACAGGGCACGGACGGCCTCGCGGACCGCCTGGTGCTCCTCCGACAGGGCGTACAGCGGGAACTCGCTCATGCCCCGAATCCTACTCGCCGGTAGCCGGGGCGGCGGAGTCAGGCTGTTGACTCTGACCCAACGGGAACCCGCAGCGTGTGCGGACCGGCGCCACCGGGCGCCGGGGACGAGGAGAGACATGGGGCTGTTCACGATCGGCGAGTTCGCGCGTCGCAGCCACCTCACGCCCAAGGCGCTGCGGCTCTACGACGAGATGGGGCTGTTGTCCCCGGTCGAGGTCGACGAAGCGACCGGTTACCGCCGGTACGCCGAGCACCAGCTCGCCCGGGCGCGGCTCGTGGCCCGGCTGCGTCTGGCCGGGATGCCGCTGGCCAGGATCCAGGTCGTGGCCGACCTCCCGGACAGGGCTGCGGCCGCAGAGCTGACGTCCTACTGGCGCCAGGTCGAGGCTGATACGGCCACGGCCGGCGCCCTGGTCTCCGCCCTCGTCGAGGAACTCACCGCTCAGGAGCACACGATGACCACTGCCCACCCGCCTGCCCTCACCCACGCCGTCCGCACCGGGATCGGTGGACGAGACGCCCAGCTCGATGCCACCCGCGTCGACGGGGACGTCTTCGCCGTCGCCGACGGCTTCGGGGGCGCCTCCGGGGTCGCCGACGCCGCGGTGGGTGCTCTCGGCTCGCCACGAACCATCGCCGAGCTCGACGAAGCCGTCCGCAGAGCCGCCGACGCCGTCGTCTCCAGCGCCGAAGGGCACGCCGACGCCGGTACGACGCTGACGGCCATGGTGATCGAGGACGGACAGGCCCTCATCGGACACCTCGGTGACTCCCGCGCCCACCTGGTGCGCGAGGGCCGCCTCGAACGCCTGACCCGGGACCACACCGTCGTGCAGACCCTGATCGACGAGGGCCGGCTCAGCCCGGAGGAGGCCCGCTCCGACGACCGGCGGGTGCAGCTCAACCGGGCGTTGGCCGCCGATGCGCCGCCGCACCCGGACCTCTCGGTCCGGGTGACGCGGCCGCGCGACCGGTTCGTGCTCACCACGGACGGCGTCCACGGGGTCCTCGAGCCTGCCGAGCTCACCGCCCTCCTGGTCTCGTCGGACTCCCCTGACGAGGTGGTGGCGGCCGTGGACGCCGCGGTGCGGAGCGCGGGCGCCCCCGACAACTGGGCGGTGCTGGTCGTCGACCTCGGTGGCTGAGCGCGCTTGGAGCCTTCACGTGCGCGACGACTTCCCGGCGTGGGCGCGTCCTGGAGGGAACGCGAGGCCACGACCGGCGAGGTAGGTTCCCCAGCATGACCGAAGGCACCCCTCGGTCCTGGCTCGACCGGGACGACATCCGCTTCATGCTCGAGGACTGCGACACCTGGGCGGTGGTCGGGCTCAGCGGCAACCCGATGCGGACCGCCTACCGGATCGCGGCGTACCTCCAGGGGCACGGCAAGCGCATCGTGCCGGTGCACCCCACCGCGCCGACGGTGCTGGGCGAGCAGGGGTACGCCACCCTCGCCGACATCCCGTTCCAGGTCGACGTGGTGGACGTCTTCCGTCGTTCGGAGGCCGCCGGGCAGTTCGCCGACGAGGCGGTCGCCATCGGCGCCACGGCGGTCTGGTTCCAGCTCGGGGTTCTCGATCCCGAGGCGCACGCCCGCACCGTGGCTGCCGGAGTGCGCATGGTGATGGACACCTGCCCGGCGATCGAGTGGCCGCGACTGGCAGGGTCGGTGGCGTGATGACCGATCGGTACCGCTACCCCGACACCCGGCGAGACGACACCGCCGAGACCCTGCACGGACAGAGGATCGAGGATCCCTACCGTTGGCTCGAGGACCCCGACTCCGACGAGACCCGCGCCTGGGTGAAGCAGCAGAACGAGCTCTCCCGCGGCCACCTCGACGCCATCGCCTCGCGGCCCTGGTTCCACGAGCAGCTGACCGCGCTGGTCACCCGGCCGCGAGCGGGCACACCCGACAAGGTCGGCGGACGCTACGTGGTGTCCCGCAACGACGGAGCCCAGGAGCAGGACCAGGTCTTCGTGGCGGACTCGCTCGAGGAGCTGCGCGTTGAGCCGCGCCTGCTGCTCGACCCCAACACCTTCTCCGCAGACGGGACCTCCTCGCTGTTCGCCCGCACCGCCAGCAAGGACGGCGCCCTGCTGGCCTACCTGGTCAGCGACGGCGGCAGCGACTGGACCTCGGTACGCCTGCTCGACCTGCGCACGGGCGAGCCGACAGGGGAGCAGCTGACCAACGTCAAGTTCAGCACCGCGACCTGGTTGCCCGACCACTCCTTCCTCTACCTCCACTACGACGTCGAAGGCACCCGGACCGGCACCGACGCCGAAGCCCTGCCCGGTGGCAAGCTCAAGCACCACCGGGTCGGGACCGCCCAGGCCGACGACGTGCTGGTCCTCGAGTTCCCCGACAACCCACGCCTCAATGTCACCCCCGAGCTCTCCCACGACGGTCGCTGGGTGCTGGCCAACATCCACGAGGGCACCTCGGAGAAGAACCGTCTGTGGGCCTACCCGGTCGAGCGCTCCGACGACGGCACCGCGAGCCTGGGCGAGCCGCTCAAGCTCGTCGACGAGGTCTACGCAGCCTTCGACTTCGTCCGCACCGACGGCGACCACCTCTACCTGCGCACCGACCACGAGGCCCCGTTGGGCAAGGTGGTGCGGCTCGACCTCGCGGCCTTCCCGACCGAGGGCCTGACCCTCACCGACGTGGTGCCCGAGAGCGACTCGGCCCTCTCGCACGCACAGGGGGCGGGCGAGGAGATCCTCACCATCCACCTCGTCGACGCCCAGCCCACCCTCACCCGGCACCCGCTGGACGGCGGCGCGGGTGAGGCGGTCCCGGTCTCCGGTGGCGAGATCGTCGCCCTCAACGCCGAGGCCGGCGACCCCGAGGTCTTCCTCGGCACGAGCTCGGTCTCCTCACCACTCACGGCGTACCGCCTCGACCTCGACGACGGCACGCTCGACCACCTCACCGGGCTGGAGCCGGGCCGCACCACCTGGGTCGCGCCGTCGGTCGAGACCGAGCGGCGTCGGGCGCCCAGCCTCGACGGCACCGAGATTCCCTACTTCCTCTTCCGTCGCAGCGACCTGCCGATCGACGGCCCGCGCCCGACGCTGCTCTACGGCTACGGCGGCTTCAACGTGGCGATCCTCGACCACTTCCGCGGCGTCTTCGCAGCCTGGCTGGAGGCCGGCGGGGTGCTGGCGATCGCGAACCTCCGGGGCGGCAGCGAGTACGGCGCGGAGTGGCACGACGCGGGTCGGCTCACGCAGAAGCAGAACGTCTTCGACGACTTCGCCGGGATCGCCGACCACCTCGTCGCCGAGGGCATCACCACGCACGAGCAGCTCGCCCTGCACGGCGGCAGCAACGGCGGCCTGCTGGTCGGCGCGGTGATGACCCAGCGCCCCGACATCGCCGCTGTCGCCCTGCCGGCAGTCGGGGTGATGGACATGCTGCGCTTCCACCTGTTCACCATCGGCGCGGCCTGGATCGCCGACTACGGCTCGCCGGAGGATCCCGACGAGTTCGCGGTGCTGCGCGCCTACTCCCCGCTGCACAACCTCGAGGACGGCACTGCCTATCCGGCGACGCTGGTGCTCACCGGGGACCATGACGACCGCGTCGTGCCGGCGCACAGCTTCAAGTTCACCGCCGCGCTCCAGCGGGCCCAGGTCGGCCCGGCCCCGGTGCTCACCCGCATCGAGACCTCCACCGGCCACGGGCTGGGCAAGCCGGCCACGGTCGTGGCCAACGAGGTCGCCGACCTGCTGGCCTTCGCCGCCGAGCACACCGGGCTCATCCCGCAGGACTGAGGTAGCCCGCGTCCGCCACGAGGCCCGGGTACCAACGGCGGTCGACCTCCAGCACCGGCGCGTCGGGCTCGCGGCCCAGGTGACGAGGTCGTCGGAGCCGGCGAGACCGATCCGCTGGTCCTTCACGCCGTGACCGCGGGTGCTGATCGCGGTGTCGAACATCGCCCACCGGTCGTCCTCGCGCAGGACCGACCCGGTCCGGAACGCCAGGTCGTCCCAGCCCCCTCCTCGGGACCGAGAGCGTCGGCGCGCGTGCCCGATCGAGGCGTGGGTGTGACGGAGCCCGGCGTCACCCAGGCTGCGCGGGGCCTGCAGGGAGAACAGGTGGAAGTCATCGCCGTCGTCGGCGATCCGTAGATAGGCCGAGGCGTTGACGAGGTGTCGCCGCGCACCGCCCGGCCCTTCTCGCGCGCCGAGGCGGCGAGATCGTCCTGGAAGGCGACCATCCTGGGTGCGCAGCGCGTCGTCGGAGGCGGCCAGGATCCGTACCGCGAGCAGCCCGGCGTTGCGCGCACCGCCGATCGCCACGGTGGCGACGGGGACGCCGGCGGGCATCTGCACGATCGAGAGCAGCGAGTCCATCCCGTCGAGGTACTTCAGCGGCACCGGCACGCCGATGACCGGGAGCGGCGTCACCGACGGCGAGCATGCCGGGCAGGTGGGCCGCTCCCCCGGCGCCCGCGATGATCACCGAGAGTCCCCGCGCGGCAGCACCTTCGCCGTAGGCGAGCATCTCCTGGGCCATCCGGTGCGCGGAGACGACGTCGGCCTCGAAGGTCACGCCGAACTCCTCGAGCGTCTCGGCGGCCTCCTTCATCACCGGCCAGTCGGAGTCGGAGCCCATCACGATCCCGACCCGGGCGTTCTGCTCGGTCATCTGTTCACTCGCTTTCGTCGCCGAGGGCACCGCGCAGCCAGGCCGCGGCATGGAGGGCTCGCTCGCGGACCTCGTCGAGGTCGGCGCCGTACGCCGTGACGTGGCCGACCTTCCGGCCGGGCAGCACCTCCTTGCCGTAGAGGTGCACCTTGAGCCGCGGGTCGCGGGCCATCACGTGCGGGAGGCCGGCGTAGAGGTCGGCGGCGAGACGGGTGTCGTCACCACCGAGGATGTTGACCATCACGGTCCACGGGGCGCGGGTCTCCGGCGAGCCGAGCGGCAGGTCGAGGACCGCGCGGAGGTGGTTCTCGAACTGGCCGGTGACCGCGCCGTCCATGCTCCAGTGACCCGTGTTGTGCGGTCGCATCGCCAGCTCGTTGACCAGCACCCGCCCGTCGCGGGTCTCGAACAGCTCCACCGCGAGGATGCCGGTCACGTCGAGCTCGCCGGCGATCGTCATCGCGATCTGCTGGGCCTCGACCGCGAGCCCCGCAGCGAGGTCGGGGGCGGGCGCGACGACCTCCCAGCAGACGCCGTCGCGCTGCACCGACTCGACCACGGCATAGGCCGCCACCTGTCCCGACGGGCTCCTGGCGACCAGCGCCGAGAGCTCGCGACGGAAGTCGACCTTCTCCTCGGCGAGGATCTCGACCCCGGCCGCTGCGGCGGCGGCGAAGGCCGCTGCGCACTCCTCGGTCGCGCCGACCATCCACACGCCCTTGCCGTCATAGCCGCCGCGGGTGGTCTTGAGCACCACCGGGAAGCCACCGACCGAGTCCGCGAACCGGACGACCTCGTCGGAGTCGACGACGACGGCGTGCCGCGGGCAGGGCACGCCGAGCTCGGTGAGGCGCGCGCGCATCACCGCCTTGTCCTGGGCGTGCACCAGCGCCGCAGGGCCGGGCCGGCAGGCGTGCCCGTCCGCCGTGAGCGCGTGCAGGTGGTCGGTCGGGACGTGCTCGTGGTCGAAGGTGACGACAGCACATCCCTCGCTCACCCGGCGCAGCGTGTCGAGGTCGCGGTAGTCGCCGACCAGGGTGTCGGCCACGACCTGGGCAGCGGAGACCCCTTCGCCCTCGGCGAGCAGCCGCAGGGGTACGCCGAGGGGGACGGCGGCCTGCGCCATCATCCGGGCGAGCTGACCGCCACCGATGATCGCGACGGTCGGCGTGGGCACGGACCGACCCTATCGAGGGCCGACCGGCCGTCGATCAGGAGGCGGACTTGGCGGCGGGGTCGAGCTCGCCGTACGCCGGTGCGTCGACCTCGAAGCGGAGGCCGCGACCGCGGATCGTGGTGATGAGGGTCGGGCGACGGGTGTCGTCGCCCAGCTTGCGGCGCACCCACCCGAGGTGCACGTCGATGGTCTTGGCCGAGGTCCAGAAGGTGGTCTCCCAGACCTCACGCATCAGCTCCTCGCGGGAGACGACGGTGCCGGCCCGGGCGATCAGGTAGCTGACCAGGTCGAACTCCTTGTTCGACATGCGAATCTCCGTGCCGTTGCGCCAGACGCGCCGGGCTGCGAGATCAACGTCGACCCCTTGCACACTCACCATGAGAGAACAATAAATGGACAAAACGGACACCGGAGGCGTTCTTGCGGGGTTGACCCGAAATGACTATCTGACGGTCTAGTCCGAGCGAGGCCCTCGCTCCCCGGCCGCGACCGGGCGAGGCTCGACTCAGCTGCGGCGGACCGCGATCGGCTCGACGACCCCGAAGCCGCGCAGCGGCCGGGGTGGGAGCGGCTGCCAGGTGAACCTCTCCGGCGCCAGCCGCTCGGCGGTCGACCGGTCCGTGATCACCCGGTTGCGCCTGGCCACTCCGGTCAGCCTCGCGGCCATGTTGACCGGGGGGCCGAACACGTCCCCCATCCGCATCACCACCGCACCGGTCGAGATGCCGATCTTGACGTCGGGCAGCCGCGCGTCGTTGCCGATCACGTCGATGATCGCCAGCGCGATGTCGAGCCCACGCTCGGGATCCTCGGAGACGAACAGCACCGAGTCGCCCAGGGTCTTGATGACCCGGCCGCGCTGGGCGGCCACCACGTCGCCGCAGCGGGTCTCGAAGACCTCGACCATGTCGCCGATCCGGTCCTCGTCCATCTCGTTGGACAACGCCGTGAACTGCACCAGGTCGGCGAAACCGACGGTCACCTCGACGGTGTGCAGGTCCTCGTCGTTGGCCCCGAGGGCCTCCACCCGGGCCACCGCGGCCGCCAGGTGCCGGCGCCAGGCGTAGATCAGCAGCGCCTCGAAGGGCACTCCCACGTGCTCGACGAGGCGCAGGGCGCTGCCGATGCGGCTGCCGGTCGCCTCGTCGCCCCGCTCCAGCTGCTCGACGCGGGCCGCCAGCGTGCCGACCTGCCAGTCCGCGAGCCTGGCCATGGTCTGGCCGACCGCCCGGGTGAGGCGGACGGCCGTGTCGAGGTCGATGGCCCCCGAACCCACGGTGCCGGCGATGGTGGCGAGCGCACTCAGGTCGGCCTCCGTGAAGGCCGGGTGGTCGCCGGCGTCGGGGAAGCCGAGCGCCCGCCACAGGCGTCGGGCGTCCTCGACGGAGACTCCGGCAGCGGCGGCGACGTCCTGACTGGTCAGCTGGGGGGTGTCGCCGAGCAGGGCGCTCTCGAGCTCCTCACGGGAGAAGCGCTCAGGTCCCGTCATCAGCCCGATCGGGTCCTGGGCTGGAGATCCGGTGCAGCTCCTCGGAGACCTGCATCTGCACCCGCTCGACCTGGGGGATGTCGTGCAGCAGCACGGTGCCGTTCTCGCTCGCGTCGGAGACGACGAGGGTGCCGCAGCCGAAGACCCGGTCGATGACCCCGATCTCGAAGTCGACGCCGCTGATCCGGTTGAGCGGGATGGTGCGCCCCTGCTTGGCGATGAAGCCGGAGCGATTGATGAACCGCCGGTTGGTGAAGGTGTACGTCGTGGTCAGCCACAGCACGAACGGCTTGACCACCCACCAGAGCGCGACCAGCCCGGTGAGCAGCCAGATCACGATCTGCACGAGGGGCTTGGCGGTGGACTCAGGGACCACCGACACGAGGAAACCGGCCACCGCCGCGAGCACGATCAGCAGCAGCGCCGGCACCAGCAGGGCCTTGACGTGGGTGCGGGTGGTCACGACGACGTGCTCGCCGTCGTTGAGGAGTCTGCTCGGGAACGCCACGCAGCAGATCATGTCACGCAGCGATGCCCGATGAGGCCGACGAGGTCGCTCAGTCGCGGCGCACGTGCACCACGTCGCCGGCTCCGAACGGGTGCACGCCGCCCGCGTCACGCACCAGGAGCCGCCCGTCACGGTCGACGTCGACGGCGCTGCCGAGCCGGCTCGCCCCGTCCGGCAGCTCGACGCGGACCTGCTGCCCGATGGTCGCGCAGTGGCCGACGTAGGCAGCGTGCAGCCCACGACCCGCGTCGCCGCTGGCGCCGGTCCACGCGTCGTACCAGCCGCCGAAGCACTCCAGCACCGCCACGAGGAGGTCGGTGCGGTCCGGCGGCTCGGCCTCCATCGCGAGGGACGTCGCGGTGGGCACCGGCAGCTCCGAGGGCGTCTGCGAGACGTTGAGCCCCACCCCGACGATCGCGCCCACCCCCCGGGGGCCCTCCACGCGCTCGACCAGGATCCCGGCGAGCTTGCGGTCCCCGACCAGGACGTCGTTGGGCCACTTCAGCGCCACCTCGACGCCGGCGACCCGGCGTACCGCCTCGACCACCGCGACGCCGGTGAGAAGCGGCAACCACGGCCATCTCGGTGTCGGTACGGCGTCCGGAGCCACGAGCAGCGACAACGTCAGGGCGGCGCCCGCCGGCGTCACCCACGCGCGGTCCAGCCGGCCGCGGCCCGCGACCTGGTGATCGGTGACGACCACCAGGCCCGGGGCCTCCCCCGCACGCCATCGCTCCGCGGCCACGGCGTTGGTCGACGGCGTCGCCGCCAGCACGTCGGCGCGCCAGCGACCTCCGTCGAGACCGGCCAGCCGCCCAGCCACGGCGTCGGCGGCGAGAGGTGGGCGCTCGGGAGGCGTGGTCGGCACAGGGACTAGTCTCCCGTGAGACCCACACAGGAGGCGACCGATCCCTTGAGCGAAGCAGCGGCGAGCAACCCCGACGACAAGCGGAGCGAGGGCACGGAGGTGCCCGCGGACCTCGGGCTGGACATCGACATCCACACCAGCGCCGGCAAGGCGGAGGATCTCACCCGCCGACTCGACGAGGCGGTGCACGCCGCCTCGGAGAAGGCGGTCGAGAAGCAGCACGCCAAGGGCAAGAAGACCGCGCGGGAACGCGTCGAGGAGCTGCTCGACGAGGGCTCGTTCATCGAGCTCGACGAGCTCGCGCGTCACCGGTCGACGGCGTTCGGCATGGAGAAGAACCGCCCCTACGGCGATGGGGTGGTCACCGGCTACGGCACCATCGAGGGTCGCCAGGTCTGTGTCTTCGCCCAGGACTTCACGGTCTTCGGCGGGTCCCTGGGCCAGGTCTTCGGCGAGAAGATCGTCAAGGTGATGGATCTCGCCATGAAGACCGGCTGCCCGGTCATCGGCATCAACGACTCCGGCGGCGCCCGCATCCAGGAGGGTGTGGTCTCGCTCGGTCTGTACGGCGAGATCTTCCGACGCAACGTGCACGCCTCCGGGGTGATCCCGCAGATCTCGCTGATCATGGGCCCCTGCGCCGGCGGCGCCGTCTACTCACCCGCCGTCACCGACTTCACCGTGATGGTCGACCAGACCTCGCACATGTTCATCACCGGCCCCGACGTGATCAAGACCGTCACCGGTGAGGACGTGTCGATGGAGGACCTCGGCGGCGCCCGCACGCACAACACCAAGTCGGGCAATGCCCACTACCTCGGCCACGACGAGTCCGACGCGATCGACTACGTCAAGGCACTGCTGTCCTACCTGCCGCAGAACAACCTCGACGAGCTGCCGACCTATGCCGGCTCCGAGCTCAGCAACGACGACCTCGAGCCCAACGACACCGACCGGGCCCTCGACACGCTGGTCCCGGACTCGCCCAACCAGCCCTACGACATGCACACCGTGATCGAGTCGGTGCTCGACGACGAGGAGTTCCTCGAGGTGCAGGCACTGTTCGCACCCAACATGGTGATCGGCTACGGCCGCGTCGAGGGTCGCCCGGTCGGGGTGGTGGCCAACCAACCGATGCAGTTCGCCGGCACCCTCGACATCGACGCGTCGGAGAAGGCGGCCCGCTTCGTGCGCACCTGCGACGCCTTCAACATCCCGGTGCTGACGTTCGTGGACGTGCCCGGCTTCCTGCCAGGCACCGACCAGGAGTGGAACGGCATCATCCGGCGCGGCGCCAAGCTGATCTACGCCTACTCCGAGGCGACGGTCCCGCTGGTCACGATCATCACCCGCAAGGCGTACGGCGGCGCCTACGACGTGATGGGGTCCAAGCACCTCGGCGCCGACATGAACCTCGCCTGGCCGACCGCCCAGATCGCGGTGATGGGCGCCCAGGGTGCGGTCAACATCCTCTACCGGTCCGAGCTCAAGGACGCCGACGACCCGGAGTCGCGCCGTTCCGAGCTGGTGACCGACTACGAGGACACCCTGGCCAACCCCTACCTCGCGGCCGAGCGCGGCTACATCGACGCGGTGATCCATCCGCACGAGACACGGGCCGAGATCGTCCGGTCGCTGCGGCTGCTGCGGACCAAGCGCGAGACGCTGCCGCCGAAGAAGCACGGGAACATCCCCCTATGACGCACGACACCGCGGGCGCCGAGCCAGGTCCGCCGCTGTTCGTGGTCAAGGGCGACGCGACGGCCGAGGAGGTCGCGGCCCTGGTGACGGTCTTCTCCGCGCTGGCTGCGTCGGCCGGAGGCCCGGCACCGGCCCCGAGGTCGCAGTGGGCGTCGCCTCAGCGGGCGGTGCGCGGTTCGTGGTCGACGGGCCCCGGTGGTTGGCGCTCGTCCGCGCTGCCTCGCTGAGGGTCGCGGTCGCGACCCAGGCTCCGCCACGACGCGGCTGCCGCGGAACCGAGCAGCAGCACGAGCAGCACGTTGCGCGTCGCCAAGGCCAGCACCGGCACGGTCGGGCTGCCCAGACCGAGAGTGATCGCGGCATACCCGTGCGGGAACACCACCTGGGTGAGCGCGGCAGCGACGACGAGCGCCACGCTCCAGCGACGCAGCGCACCGCCCGGCACGACGGAAAGGCCGGCAGCAGCCACCGGCAGCAGCCACAGCAGGTACTGAGGGCTGAGCACCTTGCCCGTGACCATGAAGCCGAGCACGGCGGTGAGTCCGCACCACAACCAGGTCGGCGGCGAGGTCAGCGTGCGCTGTCGCCACAGCCGGCTCCAGAGGACGACGAGCCCGGCGCCGTACGCCACGGTGGCCAGGGTCGAGGAGGCCAGCAGCACCTCGACGCCCGGACCGGTGATCTCGAAGGCCTTGCTCGGCGCGTAGGCGACCGTCCACGGCCCCGGGAGCAGCCACCAGGCGACCATCGCCGGGGTGGCCGCGACCGACTCGATCTGGAGTCCGCGGTCGGCCTGGTAGGTCAGCGGGGACCACAGCCTGGCCGGACCGGCGGCGGCGACGGTGGCCAGCGCGAGCACCCCTCCGATCCCCGCGTAGACCACGGCGACGGAACGGCGGCGGGCCGCGGCGAGCAGCGAGGGCAGCAGCACCACCGGCCAGAGCTTGATCGCGGTGGCGAGGGCGAGTGCGGCCGCCGCCAACCGCGGCCTGCCGAGCACGGCCAGGGTGGCCGCGCCCGCCAGCACCCCGGGCAGCAGGTCGAAGCGCGCGTAGGCCGTCGCCCCCAGCGCCGGGACGGCGAGCACCCACACTGCCGCGGGCCAGCTGCCCGACCGGCCACGGGCGAGCAGCACCGTGAAGGCGAGGTCGGTCAATGCAGCGGTGGCCAGGAGCACCAGGGCGTAGGAGACCCCGGTGACCAGTGCGGCCACCCAGGGCAACGCCACGACGGCCACCGCCGGGAGTGGGTACTCCACCAGCACCTGCCCGGGGCCGACGTCGTCGAGCACCGCAAGGCTCGCCTCGAAGTAGGAGACGTCGCCTCCGACCCAGGCCTGCGGACCTGTCAGCAGCCACACCAGCACCGCCCGGCTCACCAACCAGGACACCGCCAGTCCCACACGCGCCCACGGCACGGTCACCTCGCACCATCCTCCCTCCCGGCAGCTGCCCACACGCCCTAGGGTGCTGCCGTGACCACTGATGCCACCGGTGCGCCCTCGCGGCCGGTCGACGCCATCGCCGACGCCTACGTCGACGACTACTGTGCCCTCGATCCGGTCGCAGCGACGTATCTCGGCGTGCCGGGCCACGAGCACCGCCTCACCGACTACTCCCCTGCCGGCTATGCCGCACGTGAGGCGCTGGCCCGTACCGCCCTCGCGGCCGCGACGGCCACCACCGCCTCGGACGAGCGCGAGGAGATCGCTCGCGAGGCGTTCCTGGAGCGCCTCGGCGTCGAGGTGGAGATGTATGACGCCAAGATCCCGCAGTCACAGCTGTCGGTGGTCGAGAGCGGCCTCTACTCGATCCGGTCGGTGCTCGACCTGATGGACACCTCCGACGACGCCGGGTGGGAGAACGTCGACCAGCGTCTCGCGTCGTTCGCCGCGACGCTGGACGGCTACCGCACCACGCTCGAGGAGTGCGCGGCCGCCGGGCACGTGGCGGCGCGACGGCAGATCCTGGAGGTGGCCGAGCAGGCACGCTCGTGGACCGGGCAGCGGGGCACGTCCGGCGACTTCTTCGCCAAGCTCGTCGACGGGTCCGGTCGGGAGGGTGCGCTCCGTGAGCGGCTGGCCCGGCACGCCCGCGAGGCCAGTGACGCCACGGCCGGCTTCGGCCGGTGGCTCTCGTCGGAGCTCGCACCGAGGGGACGCGAGGTGGAGGCGTGCGGGGAGGAGCTCTACCAGCTCGGCTCGCGCTACTTCCTCGGCACCACCATCGACCTTCACGAGACCTACACCTGGGGCTGGCAGGAGCTGGCTCGCATCGAGGACGAGATGGCGCGGGTCGCCGACGAGATCGTGCCGGGTGGCGGCGTCGACGAGGCGGTCACGGCTCTGGATGCCGATCCGGCCCGCAACATCACCGGGCGTGAGGCGTTCGCGGCCTGGATGCAGGATCTTGCCGACCGCACGATGGCCGACATGGCCGACGTGCACTTCGACATCCCCGAGCCGGTGCGTCGCATCGAGTGCCGGATCGCTCCCACGGCCGACGGCGGGATCTACTACACCGGTCCCTCCGAGGACTTCAGCCGCCCGGGACGGATGTGGTGGGCGGTCCCGGACAGCCAGAACGTGTTCTCCACCTGGCGTGAGGTCACCACGGTCTTCCACGAGGGCGTGCCCGGCCACCACCTCCAGGTGGGACAGACCGTCGCCCGCCGCGAGACGCTCAACCGCTGGCAACGGCTGAAGTGCTGGGTCGCCGGTCACGGCGAGGGCTGGGCGCTCTACTCCGAGCGGCTGATGGACGACCTCGGCTATCTCGACGACCCGGGCGACAAGCTCGGCATGCTCGACGCCCAGGGCTTCCGCGCGGCCCGGGTGATCATCGACATCGGCATGCACCTCCAGCTGGAGATCCCGCGCGACAACCCGTTCGGCTTCCACCCCGGCCAGACGTGGGACCGCGAGCTGGGCCTGCAGTTCCTGCGGGAGCACTCCCGCACGGAGGAGGACCTGCTGGCCTTCGAGATCAACCGCTATCTCGGCTGGCCGGGCCAGGCGCCCGCCTACAAGGTCGGCGAACGCATCTGGCTCCAGGCCCGCGACGACGCCCGCGCGCGCCTCGGGGACGCCTTCGACCTCAAGGCGTTCCATCGCGCGGCCCTCGACCTGGGCTCGATCGGGCTCGACCCGCTGCAGACGGCGCTCGCCCGGATCCGGTGAGCACGTCGCACCCGGGCGACCGGTTCGTCCTCGCATCGCAGTCGCCGGCCCGGCTGGCCACCTTCCGCTCCGCCGGGATCGAGCCCCGGGTCGTGGTCTCCGGCGTCGACGAGTCCCAGGTGACCGACACCGACCCTGCGACCGTCGCTTTGCGGTTGGCCGACCTCAAGGCCGCTGCCGTGGTCGCCCGCGTGCAGCCCGCGGACACGTCGTGGGTGCTCGGTTGCGACTCCGTGCTGGAGCTGGCCGGTGAGGCGCTGGGCAAGCCCGACGGGGCCGACGAGGCGCGCGCGAGGTGGCGGGCGATGCGCGGGCGCTCGGGGGTGCTGCACACCGGGCACTGCCTGGTGGAGGTCACGACCAGTCGGCGGGTGCTGCGAACGGTTGGCACGACGGTGCACTTCGCCGAGGTCAGCGATTCCGAGATCGACGCCTACGTGGCCAGCGGCGAGCCGCTGCACGTGGCCGGCGCCTTCACCGTCGACGGTCTCGGTGGCGCCTTCGTGCGCGGACTAGAGGGGGACCCCCACAACGTGGTGGGCGTCAGCCTCCCCGCCGTGCGCGAGATGTTCGCCGAGCTCGGGGTCCGCTGGACCGACCTGTGGAACCTGGTCAGCTGAGACCGAGCACCCTCATGGCCTGGTCGGCCATCTCCCGCTCGCCGAGCGCGTTGGGGTGCACGATCACCGGGTTGGTCCCCTGCAGGACCGGCTCGACCCACCGGACCCCGATCGGCCGGCAGGCGTCATGGCCCTCGGAGACCTCGTCGAGGTCGACGTACGTCGTGCCGGTCGCCGAGGCCGCGCGCCTCACGGCGTCGTTGAGGACCCTCTGGATGCCGCGGACGTAGGGGACGTCCCCCTTGGCGATCGGCATCTTGGAGAAGCAGCCGTCGCTCCTCGGCATGATCCAGGGGTAGCCCAGGATCGCGACCTCGGCGTTCGGCGCCTTGGTGTGCGCCGCGGCCAGGGCGTTGACGAGCGAGGGGTAGGTCGTCTCGCGGATGGTGTCGGCGAACGACGAGCCGTACTTGTCCTGGCAGGGGTTGCCGCGTCCGAGGGACAGGACGCCGACGGTGCCGCACTGCTGGATGGTGTTGATGAAGACGCTGCTGTCGTTCCCGCCGATCGTCATCGTGACCAGCTCGGTGGACTCCGAGAGGGCGTCGAGCTGGGGTGGCACGTCGGGGTACTGCTTCCCGGCGAAGTGGGTGGTGTCGGCGGCCCCGCAGGTGACGTCGACCAGGGTCGCGTCGACGCGCCCGGCGATGACGTGCGGATAGCTGCGCGAGGAGCGCAGACAGTTGGGCGGCGCCGTCAGGTCGAGCGGCAGCACCCCCGACGCGGCGCTGTAGGAGTCACCGAGTGCGACGTAGTCCAGCGAGTCCTGCGCCGCCTGGGACGTGGGCGCGGCCAGGACCGCGGTGGCGGCCAGGGCGGCGGCGAACGCCGGGACGAGCGATGACCAGGGACGCTGGGGCACAGTCTTCTCCTCGCACGGGGGGTGCCAGGTTCAACGACGGGCGGCCCACGAGGTTAGGGCCGCCCCCGGTGGCTGAGGAGGGCGACCAAGAAGTCAGGTGATCAGGCCAGGACAGCGGCGGCGGCCGCGGTCCAGCGCTCACGCCAGTGACCGATCGGCGCCACCCCGGCGCGGACCAGGGCGTCGTGGCCGAGCACGCTGTACGCCGGCCGCGGGGCGGGGCGCACGAACGCGGAGCTGTCGGTGGGTGCCACGGCCGCGCTCGTCGAGGCCGGCCGAGGCGACCACGGCGCGGGCCAGGTCGAACCACGAGCACTGTCCCGAGGACGTCGCGTGGTAGCTCCCCGGGGCGGCGTCGGCCTGCACCAGGCGCACGATCAGGTCAGCCACGTCGACGGTCCACGTGGGTTGGCCGACCTGGTCGTCCACGACGCTGACGGAGCCGCGCTCGCGCACCAGGCGCGCCATCGTCTTGGGGAAGCAGCTGCCGTGGGCGCCGTACAACCAGGCGGTGCGGACGACGTAGTGCCGGCCGGGCAGGGCCGCACGCACGGCCTCCTCGCCGGCGGCCTTGGTGCGTCCGTAGGCCGACGCCGGCGCGATCGTCGCGTCCTCGTCGTACGGCGTGGTGGCAGCGCCGTCGAACACGTAGTCGGTGCTCACCTGGACCAGCCGGCCCGACGACTCCGCGACCGCCCGCGCCAAGATGTCGGGCACGACCGCGTTGACCTCGAGCGCTGCGTCCTCCTGCTCCTCGGCGTCGTCGACGGCGGTCCAGGCCGCGCAGTTGACCACCACGTCGTGGTCCTCGACCGCGTGCGCGACCGCGGCGAGGTCCTGCAGGTCGAGATCGGCGCGGGTGAGCGCCGTGACGTCCTCATCCCGCTCGCGCAGGACCGCCACGAGGTCGGTGCCGAGCATGCCGGCCGAGCCGGTCACCAGCCAACGCACGTCGATCTCCTCACGGTGGTTCGCCCGGGGCAGGGGGCCGGGGCCGAGGATTTGTACCCTAGCCACATGGAGATCCGTGAGCTCGCCGTCCCCGACGCCTTCGAGTTCACCCCGATCATCCGCGGGGACAACCGCGGCGCGTTCCTGGAGTGGTTCCGCGCGGACCACCTCGAGAAGGCGACCGGCCGTCGGCTCGAGCTGCTCCAGGCCAACGCCTCGATCTCGGCCTCCGGCTCGATCCGTGGCGTGCACTTCGCCGACGTGCCACCGAGCCAGGCGAAGTACGTCTTCTGCCCCCGCGGCGCCCTCCTCGACGTGGTGGTGGACATCCGCGTCGGCTCGCCGACCTTCGGCGCGTGGGACGCGGTGCTCCTCGACGACGTGGACCGGCGGGGGCTCTTCGTCAGCGAGGGACTCGGCCACGCGTTCATGGCGCTCGAGGACGACACGATGATCAGCTATCTGTGCACGGCCACCTACAACCCCGGCCGCGAGCGCGGCATCAACCCTCTCGACCCGGCCCTGGGGATCGACTGGCCGAGCACCGCGCGCGACGGGAGCCCCCTGGCTCCGATCCTGTCCGCCAAGGACACCGAGGCGCCCTCCCTCGCCGAGGCGGAGGCCGACGGGCTGCTGCCGCGCTACGACGAGGTGCAGGCGTTCCTGGAGTCACTGCGCGCCTGAGGCTGCACGCGGAGCGCGCAGGTCGAGACCGCGCGACGTGGCGTCGTCGGTGAGCTCGGCGAGCTCACGCCGGGTCGGGCGCGGGCTGCTCGTCGCGACTCTCGCGACGCTTCTCCAGTCGTCGCGGGCTGAGGAAGATGAAGCGTCGGATCGTCCAGAAGCGAGCGGCGGTGCCGAGAGCGAGCCCGACGACGTTGGCCGCGATGTTGTCCGAGAGCGGGTCGGTCAGGCCGAGCACGTAGCGGGTGAAGGCCAGGCAGCCCACCGGGATCACCATGGAGGCAGCGTTGATCACGAAGAAGGCGAGGCGACCACCCGCGGGCCCCACCGCCTCGCGATCGCGGAACGCCCAGGACCGGCTGCCCCGGTAGCTGACCGCCATCCCGACGGTGTTGGCGAGCACGAACGCCACGATCGGCTGCTCGTGCAGCGGTCCGGGTCCACCGAAGTAGCCGTGCACCAGGGCGTTGAAGATCACCAGAGCCACCACCGTGGCCAGACCCCCCACGGTGAGGAACTTGGAGGCCTCGGCGGTGAAGCGCTTCAGCCGTCGTCCCATGCCTCTCAGGCTACGGGGCCGACCGTGGCCTCACGCCCCGGGACTCACTCGACGGGCAGTCCGCGTCCGCGGGCGATCAGCATCCGCTGCACCTCCGAGGTGCCCTCACCGATCTCGAGGACCTTGGCGTCGCGGTAGAACCGGGCCACCGGGTACTCCTCCATGAAGCCGTAGCCGCCGAAGACCTGGGTCGCGATCCGGGTCGCGGTCACCGCCGACTCGGTCGCGTAGAGCTTGGCGATGGCGGCAGCCTGCTTGAACTCCTTCATCGGCCGGCCCGCGTCCTTCATCGCCGCAGCCTTGTAGGTCAGCAGGCGGGACGCCTCGAGCATCACCTCGAGGTCGGCGATCTGGAAGGCGACGCCCTGCTTGGCGCCGATGGGTACGCCGAACGTGGTGCGCTCGCCGGCGTACTGCAGGCTCATGTCGAGGCAGGCCTGGATGCAGCCGACCGCGAGCGCGGCGATGGCGACCCGACCGTCGTCGAGGGTGGCCAGGAACTGGGCGAAGCCACGGCCGCGCTCGCCCAGCAGGTTGGCCTCGGGCACCCGCGCGTCGGTGAAGGTGAGCGGGTGAGTGTCGGAGGCGTGCCAGCCGAGCTTGTCGTAGGCGGGCTCGGCGGTGAAGCCGGGCGTGCCGGAGGGGACGATGATCGTGCTGATCTCGGCCTTGGCGGCGCCGTCGGAGCCCTCGCGGGTGCCGGTGCGCGCGGTGACCGTCACCACCGAGGTGATGTCGGAGCCTGAGTTGGTGATGAACTGCTTGGATCCGTTGACGACCCAGGAGCCGTCGACCACCTCGGCCTTGGTCCTGGTCGCCCCGGCGTCGGAGCCGGAGCCCGGCTCGGTCAGGCCGAAGCCGGCCAGGGCTCGCCCGGCCACCAGGTCGGGCAGCCAGGTCTGCTTCTGCTCGGCGGTGCCGAAGGTCAGGATCGGGTTGATGCCGAGACCGACGGCGGCCTCCAACGTGATGCCCATCGACTGGTCGACGCGGCCGATCTCCTCGATGGCCAGGCAGAGCGAGGTGAAGCCGCCCTCGTCGCCGGTGAGCCCGGCGCCGCCGTACTCCTCGGGAGCGGTCAGGCCGAACAGGCCGAGGGCACCCATCTTCTGCACGACGTCGGTCGGGAAGTGGTGCTTGCGGTCCCACTCGGCGGCGTACGGGGCGATCTCCGCCTCGGCGAACTCGCGGACGGACCGGCGGAAGGCCTCGTGCTCGGCGGACAGCTCGTAGGTCATCGACATCTCCTTGGCTTACGCTTACGTCAACGTAAGCAACAGTAGGTCGCTTCCGTAGCGGAAGGGCAAGCCCGTGGCCGACGACGCCGACCGGACCTGGACGATCACCCAGCTCGCCGAGGAGCACGACGTCACCCTGCGCACGCTGCGGCACTACGAGGACGTCGGGCTGCTCTCCCCCGAGCGCCGCGGCACCGTGCGGGTGTTCCACCAGCGCGACCGGATCCGGCTCCGGCTGATCCTGCGCGGACGGCGACTCGGCTTCACGCTGCCGGAGATCGCCACCATCGTGGACATGTACGACGACCAGCCGGGCGAGGCCGGGCAGCTGCGCTTCCTGCTCGACCAGATCGAGGTCCGTCGAGACGACCTCGCCCAACGACGCCGCGACATCGACGAGACCCTCGCCGACCTCGCCGTGGTCGAGGCGCGATGTCGCGACGACCTGGCCCGGCTCGGCGGCTAGGCGGTGCTGCCCGGCTCGAGCCGGGCGCCGGCAGCGAGGTGCACGCCGACGCCGACGGTGCTGTCGGAGCCGACCAGCGTGACCTGGTCGGAGTCGTCGAAGCCGCGGGCGTCGGGGGCGCCGACAACGGCCTCCGGCCCGATCACGCAGCGGGCATCGATGATCGACCAGTCGACCCGCGCGCCGGCCTGCACCCGGGTGTCGCGGAACACGACGCTGTCGCTCACCTGCGCGCCCGACTCCACCACCACGCCGGGGCCGAGCACGCTGCGCACGACCCGGCCCGCGACCAGCGTGCCAGGGCTGACCAGGCTGTCGACCAGCTCGCCGCCCTCCACCACACGCGCCGCACGGCGCTGCGGCGAGCGGGTCAGGATAGGCCAGGTCGGCACGTCGAGCACGTCGACGTCGTCGGCCAGCACGTCGCGGTGGGCGCGCAGGTAGAGGTGCGGCTGGCCGAGGTCGCGCCAGTAGCCCGGCATCGGGTGCGCGAGGACCTTGCCGCGTCCGACCAGACGTGGCAGCAGGTGCTCGCCGAAGTCACCGAGACCGGTATCCCCCTGGTCGGCGTCCTGCGTGAGCTCGTGGTGCAGCTCCTCGAGCACCTCGCGCAGCACTGCAGGGTCGTAGACGAAGACCTCCGTCGCGACGACGTCGGTGGTCGGCTCGTCCGGCTTGTAGTCGAAGCGCGTCACGATGCCGTCCGCGCCGGCCTCGACGGTGGCGTGCTCGCCCGCCTCCTCGATGTCGACCGTCGTGGTCACCACCGTGCACTCGGCACCGGTACGTCGATGCGTGGCGAGCGCCTCGCGGAAGTCGAAGCGGTAGACGTGGTCGGCGCTCATCACCACGACGGCCTCGGGGTCGAAGGCGCTGACCTGGTCCCGGATCCGGAACAGCTCGTCGGCGTTGCCCTTGGCGAAGCCGTCCTCGTCCATCGATCCGGTGCCCTCCTGGGGCATCAGCAGGCGCAGCCCACCCCGCGTCGCGTCGAGGTCCCAGGGGCGTCCGTTGGCGACCTCCTCCTCCAGGGTGGATCCCTGGAACTGCACGGAGAGCCATACGTCTCGGATGCCGCTGTGGCTGGCGTTGGAGAGCGAGAAGTCGATCAGCTGGTAGACCCCGGCGAACGGCAGCGCCGGTTTGGCCCGCTCCCGGGTGAGCACGTCCATCCGACCGCCCTGCCCGCCGGCCTGCACGATGGCGAGCACGCGACCAGACGTCATGCCACATCCAAGCACGCCGGCGCCGCCGTCGGAGGGACTCACGGACGTGGGGAGGCTGGGGTTCGCCGCGGGTGCGGGGCGGCTTCGGCGACCGCCGCTGAAGTCCGTGACCGGTCGTGGTTCGATCGGCCCATGCACTACGCCGTCACCGGAGCCACGGGATTCGTCGGGGGCGCGCTCGCCCGCCAGCTTCGCGAGGCCGGGCACGAGGTGCGCGCCCTCGTGCGCGACCCGTTGCGCGCCACCGCGTTGGGCGATCTCGGCGTCGAGCTGGTCACGGGCGACCTCGACGACCCGGCAGCGCTCGACCGGTTGTGCACCGGCGTCGACGGGCTCTTCCACGTCGCCGGTTGGTACAAGCTCGGCCAGCGCGATCCCTCGCTCGGCGAGCGGGTCAACGTCGCGGGCACCCGCCACGTGCTGGAGGCGGCGCTCCGCCACGGCGTACGACGCGTGGTCTACACGAGCACGGTCGCGATCAACTCCGACACCGAGGAGCAGGTCCTCGACGAGACCTACCACTTCGACGGCGACCACCTGTCCACCTACGACCGCACCAAGGCGGAGGCGCACGAGATCGCCCTCGACCTGGCCGCGCGGGGCCTGCCCGTCGTGATCGTGCAGCCGGGGCTCGTCTACGGCCCCGGAGACACCGCCCAGACCGGCGCCCTGATCGCCCAGGTCGTCGCCGGCAGGCGGCCCCCGGTCCCCTCGGGCGGCGGGGTCTGCTGGGCCCACGTCGAGGACGTGGCACAGGGACACGTGCTGGCGATGGAGCGCGGGGAGCCCGGGCAGTCCTACATGCTCGCCGGACCGCGGGCGACGCTGGCCGAGGGCTTGCGCCGGGTGGCGGCGATCGCCGGGACCAAGGGGCCGCAGGTGCTGCCCGAGCGGTTGGTGCGGGTCACCGCGGCAGCGCTCGGCGCCGTCGGCCGGGTCGTGCCGTTGCCGCCGGGCTACGCCGCCGAGACGATGCGCGCCTCGCTGGCGACCTACTACGGCTCCGGCGCCAAGGCGACCCGCGACCTGGGCTGGCAACCCCGCGGACTCGACGAGGGACTGCGGGACACGGTGGCGGCGCTGAAGGGCTGAGCCCCTCTCAGCGGTGCAGCCAGGCGACGACCTCGGGCGCGGCCAGCGTGGCGACCCGTCGCTCGTAGCGCGCGAGCTCCTCGGCGGTGAGCACCTCGCGTCCGGCCCCGGAGCGGCCCGAGCGGAAGAACGCCGCGTTGTCCTTGAGCACCCCGAGGGTGTTGGGCGACAGCTCGTCGGAGCGCGCCCGCATCGACGCGAACGTCGCTGCCTCCACGAGGTCGGGCCACCCCGCCTCGTCGATCGCGATGCCGAGCCGGTCGGCCAGGGACCGCATGGCGCCGTCGAGGTCGGCGAGCAGGTCGGCGTAGTGGACGAGCACCACGTTGCCGCGCTCCTGTCGGTCCCAGGCGTCGCTCGCATGGTGCACGACCCCGACCAGGGAGTCCAGCTGCTCGAGGGGCGTCGTCTCACGCTCTGTCCAGGCGACCAGCCAGTCGTGCACCGTGGGACGAGGTGCCGGGGGGCCGGTCGGCTCCGGTGCGCCGGTGAGCGCGCGCATCCGGGCCCGGTCGATGTTGTCGCCCTGGTGGTACAGCGACACGGCCAGGTCGAGCGGGTGCCGGGCGACCACGACGTAGGTCGCGCGTGGATCCATCGGCACCCCGTCGAGCGGGGTGTGGGTCTTCACGAAGCGACGGTGCTGCTGGGCATCCAGCCGGGCCGTCACCACGTCGATCGGCTCGACCCGGTGGTCGATCCACGGCGAGAGCGTCGTCAGCGGCGCCGGCAGCCGCGGCGTACCGAACACGAGCAGGGCACAGATCATCTGCATCCACGTGGTGCCGGACTTCGAGCGCGTGGAGATCACGATGTCGCCCCGCCGGAAGTGGAAGGAGGCCCAGCGGGCGTTGTCGTCGTCGTCGGACCGGTAGGCGACGAGGGGCGGCATGGCCCCTAGACTCCCCAACGACATACGCGAGGCGCAAGGAGAGATCACCCGTGGCCGCAGAGGCGAAGGTCAAGCCGCTCCAGAAGGTGCTCGTCGCCAACCGCGGCGAGATCGCGGTCCGGGTCCTCCGGGCGTGCAAGGACGCCGGCATCGGCAGCGTCGCGGTCTACGCCGAGCCCGACCGGGACGCACTCTTCGTGCGACTCGCCGACGAGGCGCACAGCCTCGGAGGCGCCACCCCCGGTGACTCCTACCTCTCGATCGAGAAGATCATCGACGTCGCGAAGAGGGCCGGTGCCGACTCGGTGCACCCGGGCTACGGCTTCCTGGCCGAGAACGCCGACTTCGCGCAGGCCGTGCTCGACGCCGGGCTGGTCTGGATCGGCCCGCCACCGGAGGCGATCGACTCCCTCGGCGACAAGGTCAAGGCCCGCCACATCGCCGAGAAGGTCGGCGCCCCGCTGGCGCCCGGCACCAAGGACCCGCTCGCGGACGCCGACGAGGCAGTGGCCTTCGCGGAGGAGAACGGCCTGCCGATCGCGATCAAGGCGGCGTTCGGCGGTGGCGGCCGCGGCCTCAAGGTCGCCCGTGAGATGAACGAGGTCGCCGACGCGTTCGAGTCCGCGGTCCGCGAGGCCGTCTCGGCCTTCGGCCGCGGCGAGTGCTTCGTGGAGAAGTTCCTCGACAAGCCGCGCCACGTCGAGACCCAGTGCCTGGCCGACTCCCACGGCAACGTCGTGGTCGTCTCGACCCGCGACTGCTCGCTGCAGCGACGCCACCAGAAGCTCGTCGAGGAGGCGCCCGCGCCGTTCCTCTCCGACGAGCAGGTCGCCAAGCTCTACGAGTCCTCCAAGGCGATCCTGCGCGAGGCCGGCTACGTCGGCGCCGGCACCTGCGAGTTCCTGGTCGCCGCCGACGGCACGATCTCCTTCCTGGAGGTCAACACCCGGCTCCAGGTCGAGCACTGCGTGTCCGAGGAGGTCACCGGCATCGACCTGGTCCGCGAGATGTTCCGGATCGCCGCGGGCGAGGAGCTCGGCTACGACGACCCCGACGTGCGCGGCCACTCCATCGAGTTCCGGATCAACGCCGAGGACGGCGGACGCAACTTCATGCCGGCCCCGGGCACGCTGTCGGCGTGGGCGCCACCGTCCGGCCCGGGCGTGCGGCTCGACGGGGGCTACGAGTCCGGGGAGACGGTCCCCGGATCATTCGACTCCCTGGTCGCCAAGCTGATCGTCACCGGCCGTGACCGCACCCAGGCCCTGGAGCGTTCGCGCCGCGCGCTCAGCGAGTTCGTCGTCGACGGCATGCCGACGGTCATCCCGTTCCATCGCGCGGTCGTCTCCGACCCGGCGTACGTCGGCGCCTCGAACCCCGGCGGCGAGGGCTCCTTCGACGTCTACACGACCTGGATCGAGACCGACTTCGACAACCAGATCGAGCCCTACGGCGGTGACTCCGCCGAGGCCCCCGACCAGGGCGAGCGGCAGACCGTCACCGTCGAGGTCGGCGGTCGCCGCCTCGACGTGGTGATCCCGGCGGGCCTGGGCGGTCTCGCCGGCGCCGGACCGGCAGCGGCGAAGCCCAAGCGGGCCAAGACCAAGAAGGCCGGCGCGGCCGCCGGCGGCGACGCGGTGACGTCCCCGATGCAGGGCACGATCGTCAAGGTGGCCGTCGAGGACGGCCAGGAGGTCGCCGAGGGCGACGTCATCGTCGTGCTGGAGGCGATGAAGATGGAGCAGCCGCTCAAGGCCCACAAGGCCGGCACCGTGACCGGCCTCGAGGCCGAGGTCGGCGCGACGGTCTCCAGCGGCGCCGTGGTCTGCGAGATCAAGGACTGAACCGCCTGCGGATCCACGTCCTCGTCTTCGACGCCTTCGGCGGCGGTGGCGTGGCCCGCACCGTGGTCAACCTGGCGAACCACCTCGCGGCCGACCACGACGTCGAGCTGGTCAGCCTGTTCCGGAGCCGACGGGACCCGCGCTTCGCGCACGACCCCCGGCTGCGACTGACCGTGCTGCACCCCCCGTCGCGACGGCCGAGTCGGCTGCGTGCCGAGCTCAGCGCCCGTCCGAGCTCCCTACGACCAGTCCCCGGTGAGGGCTCGGATGAGCCACCTCACCGACCTCCAGCTGCGCCGTCACCTGGCCGGCATCACCGAGGGCGTCGTCCTCTCCACCCGGCCGTCGCTGCACGTCGCCGCGCTGGCGCTGCTGCAGCCCGGGATCCCGGTCGTGGGCCAGGACCACGGCCACTTCGACAACCGCTTCGCCAACGCCCGGCTGCGCGAGATCCTGGACCACGCCGTACCCCGGCTGGACGGCTTCGCCGTGCTCACCGAGGCCGACGCCGGCGACTACCGCGCCCGCTACCCGCAGGCTGCCGACTCGATCCACCACGTGCCCAACGCGCTGCCGTGGCCGGTGGCTGCGATGCCGGCCCCTCTCCGCGACCCCGTGGTCGTGACGGCGGGCCGGCTGGACGCCGCCAAGGGGCACGCCCGGATGATCCGCGCCTTCGCGCCGGTCGCGGCCGCCCACGCCGACTGGCAGCTGCACGTGCACGGCGCCGGGCCCGAGGACCGTGCCCTCGAGGCTCAGGTCGAGGCGCTCGGACTCACCGACCAGGTGCGCCTGATGGGCTACACCCTCGACCTGCGCCGCGTGCTCGCGGACGCCTCGGTCTATGCCCTGACCTCACACACCGAGAGCTTCTCGATGTCGCTGATCGAGGCGATGAGCGTGGGGCTGCCCACCGTCGCGATGGACTGCCCTCGTGGACCGCGCGAGATCGTGGCCGACGGCGAGACCGGCTACCTGGTGCCGGACGGCGACGAGGACGGGTTCACCGCCGCGCTGCTCCGGCTGGTCGAGGACACCGACCTGCGACGTCGCCTCGGCGCCGCTGCCCTGGCGGCCTCGCACCGCTGGTCGACGGCCGCGGTGGGGCAGACCTGGGAGCGGCTGCTCTCGGCGGCGGATCGTCGGGCCGGCGCCACCCGCCGTACATCGGTCGTTCACCCGCACCTGTGAAGGCTGCCGCCGTGGCCGGACGTCGAGACCTGCACCGAGTGGGTGCTGCACGTGGTGCAGGAGGCCGGGTACGTCGTGCACGGCGACCTGCGCCACCTCGTCCCCGGCGCCTGTCGCGGGCGCGGCCTACCCCGACGACGTGTCGCCCGCCGACCAGCTCGAGGCCCGGCTCGCGGCGCAGCCCTCAAGAGCGGGTCGCCTGATCGCTCAGCGGACGCGACTGCTGGCCCCGTGGGACGACCACTAGCCTCGGGGCATGTTCTCCAAGGTGCTGGTGGCCAACCGCGGCGAGATCGCCATCAGGGCGTTCCGTGCTGCCTACGAGCTGGGCGCGGAGACCGTGGCTGTCTTCCCCTACGAGGACCGTGGGTCCGAGCACCGGCTCAAGGCCGACGAGGCCTACGAGATCGGTGAGCGCGGGCACCCGGTGCGCGCCTACCTCGACCCCGAGGTGATCGTGGCGGCGGCGCTTCGTGCCGGAGCCGACGCGATCTACCCCGGCTACGGCTTCCTCTCGGAGAACCCCGGCCTGGCCGAGGCGTGCGCCAACGCTGGCATCACGTTCATCGGGCCGACCGCCGAGGTCCTCACCCTGACCGGCAACAAGGCCCGCGCCATCGCCGCGGCCAAGGCCGCGGGCGTGCCGACCCTGGCCTCCGTCGAGCCCACGACCGACGCCGACGCGCTCGTCGCGTCCGTGGCCGGGATGCCCTATCCCTTGTTCGTGAAGGCTGTCGCAGGCGGCGGCGGCCGAGGCATGCGCCGGGTCGACGACCCGGCCGACCTGCGCGAGGCCGTCGAGGCCTGCATGCGCGAGGCCGAAGGTGCCTTCGGCGACCCGACCGTCTTCATCGAGCAGGCGGTGGTCGATCCACGGCACATCGAGGTGCAGATCCTCGCCGACGGTGACGGCAACGTCATCCACCTCTTCGAGCGCGACTGCTCGGTGCAGCGCCGGCACCAGAAGGTCGTCGAGGTGGCGCCGGCCCCCAACCTCGACCCGGACCTGCGCAAGAGGATGTGTGCGGACGCGGTCCGGTTCGCCACCGAGATCGGCTACCGCAACGCGGGCACCGTGGAGTTCCTCCTCGACCCCGCGGGCAACTACGTCTTCATCGAGATGAACCCCCGGATCCAGGTCGAGCACACCGTGACCGAGGAGGTCACCGACGTCGACCTGGTGCAGTCCCAGCTGCGGATCGCCTCCGGAGAGACGCTGTCCGACCTGGGCCTGAGCCAGGACGGCATCGTGCTGCGCGGCGCCGCCCTCCAGTGCCGGATCACCACGGAGGACCCCGCCAACGGGTTCCGTCCCGACACCGGCCGGATCACCACCTACCGCTCGCCCGGTGGCGCCGGCGTCCGGCTCGACGGCGGCACCACCTACACCGGTGCCGAGGTCTCGGCCCACTTCGACTCGATGCTGGCCAAGCTGACCTGTCGCGGTCGTGACTTCCCCAAGGCGGTCGAGCGTGCACGTCGCGCCGTCGCCGAGTTCCGCATCCGCGGGGTCGCCACCAACATCCCGTTCCTCCAGGCGGTGCTCGACGACGACGACTTCCGCAACGGCCGGTTCACCACCGCCTTCATCGAGGACCACCCCCAGCTGCTCACCGCCCGCTCCAGCGCCGACCGGGGCACCAAGCTCCTGAACTACCTCGCCGACGTGACCGTCAACCAGCCACACGGCGCAGCCCCGGTGTCGGTCGACCCGGCCTCCAAGCTGCCCACCGTCGACCTCGCCGTACCGGCCCCCGACGGCTCCCGGCAGGCGCTGCTGACGCTCGGCCCCGACGGCTTCGCCCGCGCACTGCGCGAGCAGACCGCCGTCGCGGTCACCGACACCACCTTCCGTGACGCGCACCAGTCGTTGCTGGCCACCCGGGTGCGCACCCGTGACCTGCTCGCGGTGGCGGGCCATGTCGCCCGCACGACCCCGCAGCTGTGGAGCCTCGAGGCGTGGGGCGGCGCGACCTACGACGTCGCGCTGCGCTTCCTCTCCGAGGATCCCTGGGAGCGGCTGGCCTCGCTGCGCCAGGCCGTGCCCAACATCTGCCTGCAGATGCTGCTGCGTGGCCGCAACACCGTCGGCTACACGCCGTACCCGACCGCCGTCACCGAGGCTTTCGTGCACGAGGCCGCCGCCACCGGGATCGACGTCTTCCGGATCTTCGACGCGCTCAACGACGTCGAGCAGATGCGGCCCGCGATCCAGGCCGTCCGGGCCACCGGGACGACCATCGCCGAGGTCGCGCTCTGCTACACCGGTGATCTCTCCGACCCCGACGAGTCGCTCTACACCCTCGACTACTACCTGCGCCTCGCCGAGCGGATCGTCGAGGCCGGTGCCCACGTCATCGCGATCAAGGACATGGCCGGCCTGCTGCGCGCGCCGGCCGCGCGGACCCTGGTGAGGGCGCTGCGGGAGCGTTTCGACCTGCCGGTGCACCTGCACACCCACGACACCCCGGGTGGTCAGCTCGCCACCCTGCTCGCCGCGATCGACTCCGGCGTGGACGCGGTGGACGCCGCCTGCGCCGCTCTCGCGGGCACGACCAGCCAGCCGGCCCTCTCGGCCCTGGTGGCGACCACCGACCACAGCACCCGCGCCACCGGCCTCGACCTCACCGCGGTCAACGCTCTGGAGCCCTACTGGGAGGCGACCCGGCGGGTCTACGCGCCCTTCGAGTCGGGGCTGCCCGCGCCGACCGGCCGCGTCTACACCCACGAGATCCCCGGCGGCCAGCTCTCCAACCTGCGCCAGCAGGCGATCGCCCTCGGGCTCGGGGAGAAGTTCGAGCAGATCGAGGACATGTACGCCGCCGCCAACAAGATCCTCGGCAACATCGTCAAGGTGACGCCGTCCTCCAAGGTGGTCGGCGACCTCGCGCTGCACCTCGTGGCGGTGGGTGCCGACCCGGTCGACTTCGAGGCCGAGCCGGGCAGGTTCGACGTACCAGACTCCGTCATCGGCTTCCTCAACGGCGACCTCGGTGAGCCGCCCGGCGGCTGGCCGGAGCCGTTCCGCAGCAAGGCCCTCGAAGGGCGCACCACCAAGCCGGTCACGGTCGACCTCGACGCCGATCAGGAGCAGGGTCTCGTCGAGGACCGGCGGGGCACCCTCAACGAGCTGCTCTTCCCGGGGCCGACGAAGGAGTTCCGGGAGTCGCGGGACAAGTACGGCGACATCTCGGTGCTGCCCACCACCTCCTACCTGTACGGGCTGCGCGCCAACGAGGAGCACCAGGTCGAGCTCCAGGAGGGCAAGCGGCTGATCTTCGGGCTGCAGGCCGTGGGTGAGGCCGACGAGCGCGGCATCCGCAACGTGCTGTGCACGATCAACGGCCAGCTCCGCCCGGTCAACGTGCGCGACCGGTCCGTGGAGTCCGACGCCCCGACCGCCGAGCGCGCCGACACCTCCCAGCCGGGCCACGTCGCGGCCCCCTTCGACGGCGTCGTGAGCATCGTGGTCGCCGAGGGCGCCCAGGTCGAGGCCGGCGCCACCGTGGCCACGATCGAGGCGATGAAGATGGAGGCCTCCATCACCGCTCCCGTCGCCGGCACCGTCGAGCGCCTCGCCCTCGCCAGCACCCAGCAGGTCGAAGGCGGCGACCTCGTCCTCGTCCTCTCCTGACCCCCACCCCCAGTTGAGAAGTGCCTCCGGGAAGCCCAGACGCGCGCTTGGGAGGTTGAGACGTGCCTCCGGGAAGCCCAGCCGCGGGTTTGAGGAGTTCAGACGCGGGTTTGAGGAGTTCAGACGCGGATTTGGGGCGCCGAACCGTGCACATGGGTGCCCCGCAGGCACGTCTCAACTCCCCGCAGGCACTCCTCAACTCCCCGCAGGCACGTCTCAACTCCCCGCAGGCACGTCTCAACGGGGTGGGTCGATGGTGAACCAGGTGGAGCGCAGACCGAAGGCCCAGCGGAAGCTGTCGCCGGTGAGGGTGCGGTCGGCGCGGGTGCCGTCGAGCTGCAGCGCGGTGACCCGCCCCGACCAGTCGCCGTTGCCGTCGCGCGCGGTGACCCGGATCCGGCGCAGCTCGCCGAGGGCGGGATAGGCCCGCTCGAGGCGGCCGACGTCGAGGGTCACCGACCAGGTGTTGTTGGGATTGGCGTCGTGCGCGTCGTAGGGGTCGACCTGTGCCGGCAGGTACGGCACCGAGCCGGCCGCGGTCCAGCCGCCGCTGGAGGAGGAGAACTGGGTGAAGGCGGGGGCGCCGTCCCAGGCGAGCACCTGGCGCGAGGTCGCCGCGACCGCGGCGTCGGCGAGCGGGTGCTCGGCATCGGCGCCGGCGTAGACCTGGCACGCCGTGGTGTCACAGACCTGGTAGTAGCGCTTCTTCGCACGCGCACGCGACCAGGCGGCGTACGTGCGGGCGGCGAGGGCCTGCGCCTTGACCGCCTCGGGCGCCCACCCCGGCGGCATCTCGGCCGGCAGCACACCACGGATGTAGTCGTCGAGGCGGACCACGTTGACCGTGTCGCGACGCGTCGAGCCCGGCGTCGGCGAGGCCGCTCGCAGCTTGCCGCGGTAGACCCGTTCGCCCTGTGGCGTCCACAGCGTCAGCGGCGTGCGACCTGCCTGGAACTGGAGGTCCCCGGCCAGCGCCGGCACCCCGTCGGGCAACCACCGGGTCCAGCTCGAGCCGACCAGGTAGTCCAGCACCGGGCTCCCGCCGTCGAGGGTGGCCCGCCAGCGGGTGACCCCGTCCGGCGTCGGCAGCGGGTACGTCGTCCGGGCGCCGCGGTCACGCACCCGCAGCCCGGCCACGGGGCTGACCACGACGTCGTCGGTGGTGTCGGCGCTGATCAGCACGCGGATCCGACCGCGTGCTTGGGAGAGCGTCGTCCCCGGGTAGTAGAAGCCGACGATCTGGTCGGCGCTGAGCCCCTGGCGTGCGGCACCGTAGGCGCCGTACTGGCTCATCCCGTGCCCGTGGCCGTAGCCGTGACCCCGCACGACCACCTTGTCGTTGACCGGGATCCAGTAGGACTGGTCGACCGTGACCGCCGGCGCCTGCGAGCCGACCGCGCCGCCGAGCAGTGCCACGGCCACACCCACGACCCCCGCGGCGCTCCAGGAGCCGCGCGAGGGCAGGGCAGGGAGGCGTGGACGCATGAGGTTCCCCTCGCAAAGGGCCACAGGCACCCGGGCGAGCAGCGGACGCGGGTCTTCCCAAACCGACGTGACGCCCCGGAGGAATGTGACGAATGTGCAGGTAGTTGTCCGAGTGACTCTGAGATTATGTCGGAAACGTGGCGTTTCGTGCCAGGCTTCCGCCGAGATCGCGTGGTATGAGACCGGCCCGGGGTGGAGCGCCCCCGTAGGCTCGGGGGCATGGACCTGCTCTGGGTGCTGCTCATCATCGGCGTCGTCTGGTTCGGCGCCCAGCGCCTCGCGGCCTCGCGCCGCACCCAGGAGCTGCAGACCCGGGAGTCCGCCCAGCTCGATCAGGTGCGGGTGGTCGCCGAGGAGGACGTCACCCGCTTCGGCGAGGAGCTGCAACGCCTCGACACCGACCTGCTCACCGAGGAGCTCGACGAGGCGACCCGCCAGGACTACCAGCGCGCCCTCGACAGCTACGAGTCCGCCAAGGAGTCGATGCGCCTGGTCACCCGTCCTGAGGAGGTCAAGCACGTCACCGAGGCCCTGGAGGACGGTCGGTACGCCGTGGCCTGCGTGCTGGCCCGGGTCGAGGGCGGGCCGCTGCCGACCCGCCGCCCGCCGTGCTTCTTCAATCCCGCCCACGGTCCCTCCACCACCGACATCGAGTGGGCGCCCGCGGGCGGCCAGCCCCGCCAGGTGCCGGTCTGCGCGGCCGACGCGGACCGCGTCGAGCAGGGCGCCGACCCCGACATCCGCACGGTCCGCCAGGGCGCCGGTCGGGTGCCCTACTGGCAGGGCGGTCCGGCCTACTCACCGTGGGTGTCCGGCTACTTCGGCGGCTACGCGATGAGCGGGCTCCTTCCCGGCTTCCTGCTCGGCAGCATGCTCGCCTCGGACTGGGACGGCCAGGACATGTCCGGCGGCGAGGACGGCTTCGACACCGGGGGCGACGCAGGTGGCGACGCGGGCGGTGGTGGCTACGACGGCGGTGGTGGCGACGCCGGCGGCGGCTACGACGGTGGTGGCGACAGCGGCGGCTTCGACTTCGGTGGGGACTTCGGCGGCTTCTGACCGGAACCACCCGCTCCCTGCGTACGTCGAAGCAGCATGACGCGCACCGGGGGCAGCACGCTGGCGGGCGCCGCGATCGGTTTCCTGGTCACTGCACCGGCCGCGTTCCTGAGCCTGCACAACGTGATGGGTCCCATGGACGAGCCCGGCAACGCCAGCTGGCTCGCCGCTCTCGGCATCGCGCTCACCGGGGCAGTCCTGCTCGCCAGTGCCGCGCATCTGGCCGCAGCGCGCTGGTTCGTGCCGACCGTCCTGACGCTGGGGGTCGTCTGCCTCGCCGGTCTCGTCGTGCAGCCGAGCCCGATCGACGTGCAGGAGAGCTTCGTACCGCGCGTCAACGAGCGATCGTCGTGCACCGGCTGGTCGTTCACGCACTACCCACCGGGCGTGATGGACGGCAGCGCGGTCATCTACTGCGTGGGCTTCGAGACCCCGATTGCCCCCGGCTGAGACAGGTCGTGCCTGGAAATGATGTGGCCTGAGCGGGCGTGGCATCCGCGCCCGGTGCGGCAAGGCCGAGGCGCGAGAGCGCAGCGTGCTGCGCCGAGCGGTGAGAACGCCGCCGGTCGGGATGCGGGGCCGCGGACGCGGCCACAGGATCGACAGCCTAGACGCGGTGCAGCCGCCGCGCCGCCTCCGCGACCGAGCCGCTCATGGAGGGGTAGACCGTGAACGCGTGCGCGAGCTGGTCGGCAGTCAGCCGCTCCGAGACAGCGACCGCGACCGGGTGGATCAGCTCGCTGGCGCGCGGCCCGACGACGACACCGCCGACGATGATCCCGGTGCCGGGACGCGCGAAGAGCTTGACGAAGCCGTCGCGGACACCCTGCATCTTGGCCCGGGCGTTGCCCGACAGCGGCAGCATCACCGACTCCGCATCGACGTCACCCGCGTCGACCGCCGCCTGGGTGTAGCCGACCGTGGCGATCTCGGGGGCGGTGAACACGTTGGAGGAGACCATCTTCAGGTCCAGCGGTTGTACGGCGTCGCCGAGGAAGTGCCACATCGCGATCCGGCCCTGCATGGCGGCGACGGAGGCCAGCATCAGCACGCCGGTGCAGTCACCCGCGGCGTACACGCCCCGGGCCGAGGTGCGCGAGACCCGGTCCACCACCACGTTGCCGGCCTCGTCGAGCTCGACGCCCGCCTCGCGCAGACCGAGCCCCTCGGTCTTGGGGATCGAGCCGAGCGCCAGCAGGCAGTGCGAGCCCTCGACGGTGCGCCCGTCGGTCAGGGTGACCTGCACGGTGTCGCCGTCGCGCACCACCGAGGCCATCCGCGAGCGCGACAGCACCGTCATCCCGCGTCGCGTGAAGACCTGCTCGATCACCTCTGCGGCGTCGGCGTCCTCTCCGGGCAGCACCCGGTCGCGGCTGGAGACGAGGGTGACGTCGACCCCGAGCGCGTTGTAGGCCGAGGCGAACTCGGCGCCGGTCACGCCCGAGCCGACCACGATCAGCTTCTCCGGGATCTCGTCGAGGTCGTAGACCTGCTCCCACGTCAGGATCCGCTCGCCGTCGGGCTCGGCGGTGTCCAGGGTGCGCGGCGCGGCACCGGTGGCAACCAGCACCGCGTCGGCATCCAGGGTCTCGGTGCCGCCCTCGTTGAGCTCGACCATGACCCGGTCGGCGCCCTCCAGTCGTCCCCGGCCCGCCAGCACCCGCACCCCCTCGCGGGTGAGCCGGCGACCGATGTCGTCCGACTGTGCCAGAGCCAGTCCCTTGACCCGGTGGTTGACCTTGGCCAGGTCGACGCCGAGCGCGTCCTCAGCCGGTCCCGGCGACCCGATGATCAGTCCGAGCTCGTCGGCCTCCTCCATGTCGGCCATCAGCTCGGCGGTCGCGATCAGGGTCTTGCTGGGCACGCAGTCGGTGACCACCGCCGAGCCGCCGAGCCCGTCGGAGTCCACGACCGTGACGTCGGCTCCTAGCTGGGCGGCCACCAACGCCGCCTCGTAGCCGCCAGGTCCGCCACCGATCACCACGACACGATTCACGGGCGTCATTCTTGCAGCCGCCCCGAGCCACTACTCTCGCGCTGTGCCTCTCTACGCTGCCTACGGGTCCAACATGGACCCTGCCCGGATGGGCGAGAGGTGCCCGCACTCGCCGCTGCGCACCACGGGATGGCTGCTCGGATGGCGGCTGACGTTCGGCGGCGAGGACCTCGGTTGGGACGGCGCGCTGGCCACGATCGTGGAGGACCCGATCGAGCAGGTCTTCGTCGCCGTCTACGACGTCACCGCCGAGGACGCCACCGCGCTCGACGGCTGGGAGAGCGCCGACTCCGGGCTCTACCGCAAGACCAAGGTGCGGGTCACCACCATGCTCGGCGAGGAGGTCGCCTGGGCCTACGTCCTGGACGCCTACGAGGGCGGGCTCCCCTCCGCGTCGTACGTCGGCATCCTCGCCGAGGCAGCCGACGCCGCCGACGCGCCGGCCGACTACGTCGCGTCGCTGCGCAGCCGTCCCTGCCGCTCCATCGGTCACTGAACGCCGACGTCGGCCGCGCCGTGGGCGAGGGTCTAGGCTCCTCCGGTGAGCAACGACGCCGCCCCCTCCCCCGCCGACCTCGCCAGCCAAGCCGCCGAGAGGCTGCGTGAGGTCACCGGGGTCGACAAGCACGACGTCGTCCTGGTGATGGGGTCGGGCTGGCTGCCGGCCGTGGACGCCCTCGGCGAGGCCACCGCCGAGCTCAGCACCACCGACCTGCCGGGCTTCGCGCCGCCCGCCGTCCAGGGCCACGCGGGCAGGATCCGCTCGGTGCGCGCCGGCGAGAAGAACCTGCTCGTGCTCCTGGGGCGCACCCACTTCTACGAAGGTCTCGGCGTGCGCTCCGTCGTCCACGGCGTGCGCACGGCGGCGGCGGCCGGGTGCGAGGTCGCGGTCCTGACCAACGGGTGCGGAGGTCTCGACGAGGCCTGGCAGCCCGGCACCCCGGTGCTGATCAGCGACCACCTCAACCTGACCGCCACCTCGCCCATCGAGGGAGCCAACTTCGTCGACCTCACCGATCTCTACAGCCGCCGGCTGCGCACCCTGTGCCGCGAGGTCGACCCGAGCCTGGCCGAGGGTGTCTACGTGCAGTTCCCCGGGCCGCACTACGAGACGCCGGCCGAGATCCGCATGGTCCGGGCGATGGGCGGCGACCTGGTGGGGATGTCGACCGTGCTCGAGGCGATCGCTGCCCGTGAGGCAGGGCTGGAGGTGCTCGGCATCTCCCTGGTCACCAACCTGGCCGCCGGCATCACCGGTGAGCCGCTCAACCACGCGGAGGTCCTCGAGGCCGGGAAGGCCGCGGCCACCCGGATGGGCGAGCTGCTCGGCGCGATCGTGCCGAGGATCTAGGGCGATGCGCGTCCTGGTCACCGGCGCCGCCGGAAGCATCGGCAGCGTGCTGCTCCCGGGGCTCACCGCCCTGGGCCACGACGTCGTGGGGCTCGACCGGAGCACCGCTCCGGACGGCTCCGACGACCGCTGGTTCACCGTCGACTGCACCGATGGCGACGCCGTGGAGGCGGTCTTCGCCGATCTGGCCCGGTCCGGCGGCATCGAGGGCGTCGTCCACCTCGCCGGCGTCCCGACCGAGGCGTCCCTGCCCGAGGAGCTGGAGAGCCACGTCGTCAGCACCGCTGCGCTGCTCGACGCGATGGTGCGGCACGGTGTCGGCCGGATCGTCTACGCCAGCAGCAACCACGCGGTCGGCAGGACCCCGCGCAGCGCCTTGCTGGACGTCGACGTACGCCCACGCCCGGACACCTTCTACGGCGTCGCCAAGGTCGCCGCCGAGGCCCTCGCTCGCTGTACGTCGACCGGTACGGCCTGGACGTCGTGGCCCTGCGGATCGGCTCGTTCCTGCCCCAGCCCGAGACCGTGCGAGGACTGTCGACGTGGCTCTCCCCCGACGACGCCGTCCGGCTGGTGCACGCCGCGCTGACCGCGGCCACCCCGGGTTCGCCGTCGTCTCGGGATCTCGGCCAACACCCGCGGCTGGTGGGACCTCACCGGGGCGAGCCACTCGGCTACGACCCGCAGGACGACGCCGAGACCTACGCCGACCAGCTCGCCCGAGCGCCCCGAGGACGACGTCGAGGCCGGGCTCGTAGGTGGCCCGTTCGCCACCGAGGCGTTCTACCGGCCGGCGCTCTAGCCTGCCTCGACCCGCCCCGGCCACCCCGGTCTAGGGTTCGGCGCATGACGACCCCAGGACCTCGCACGAGCGACCTCATCGACCGCGCCCGCGCCTGGGCCGCCGAGGACCCCGACGAGCAGACCCGCGCCGAGCTGGAGGCCGTCGTCGCCGCGGCGGAGGCCGACCCCGACGGCGCCGCCTCGGCGGATCTCGCCGACCGCTTCGCCGGCACCTTGGAGTTCGGGACGGCGGGACTCCGCGGCGCCGCTGCGGCGCCGGGCCCAACCGGATGAACCGGGTCGTCGTGATGCGGGCCGCCGCCGGGCCTCGCGGCCTACCTGCGCGACCGAGGGGGCCACCGACGGCGAGGCCGTCGTGATCGGCTACGACGCCCGCCACAACTCCGACGTCGTTCGCCGCCGACACCGCCGCGGTGATGGTCGGCGCCGGGCTGCGGGCCCTGGTGCTGCCGCGCCCGCTGCCCGACGCCGGTCCTGGCCTACGCGATCCGCACGCTCGGCTGCGTCGCCGGGGTGATGGTCACCGCCTCGCACAACCCGCCGCAGGACAACGGCTACAAGGTCTACCTCGGCGACGGGTCCCAGATCGTGCCGCCCGCCGACGCCGGCATCGCCGAGCGCGATCGCCGCGGTCGGCGCCCTCGCCGACGTCCCGCTCGGCGAGGAGTGGACCACCCTCGGCGACGAGGTCGTGGAGTCCTACCTCGACGCCGTCGCCGGGCTGGCCTCCGCCGGTGGTCCCCGCGACGCTGACCACGGTCTACACCGCCGCTCCACGGCGTCGGTGGCGACCTCCGTCGCACGCGTGCTGGAGCGCGGCCGGGTTCGCCGCGCCGCACGTCACGCCGGCCCAGGCCGAGCCCGACCCCGACTTCCCGACCGTCGCGTTCCCCAACCCGGAGGAGCCGGGTGCGATGGACCTCGCGATGGCGCTCGCCGCCGAGGTCGACGCCGACGTGGTCGTGGCCAACGACCCTGACGCCGACCGGTGCGCGGTGGCCGTCCCCGGCCCGCACGGGTGGCGGATGCTGCGCGGTGACGAGGTGGGGGCCCTGCTCGCCGACTTCCTGCTGCGCCGCGGGGTCACCGGCGTCGTACGCCGCCTCGATCGTGTCGTCGTCGCTGCTCGGCCGACTCGCGGCGGCCTACGACCAGGCCTTCGTCGAGACGCTCACCGGCTTCAAGTGGATCGCACGCGTCGACGGCCTCGCCTTCGGCTACGAGGAGGCACTCGGCTACTGCGTGGCGCCCGGGCTGGTGCGGGACAAGGACGGGGTCTCGGCCCTGCTCCACGTCGTCGAGCTCGCCGCCGAGCTCAAGGCCGAGGGGCGCACCCTCGTCGACCGGCTCGACGAGATCGCCCGCAGCCACGGTCTGCACGCCACCGACCAGCTCTCGGTGCGCGTCGACCGACCTCGCCCAGATCACGGACGCGATGGCCCGGCTGCGGACCAGCCCGCCGGCCGAGCTCGGCGGGCTGCACGTCGAGCTCGTCGACGACCTTGCCCACGGCACCGCCGAGCTGCCGCCGACCGACGGCCTGCGCTACCGCCTCGCGCGAGGGGGCCCGCGTGATCGTGCGCCCGTCGGGCACCGAGCCCAAGCTCAAGGCCTACCTCGAGGTGGTCGTCCCGGTGCCGAGCGGCGGGGACGACGGTGCCGTCGACGCCGCCCGGATCTCAGCGGCCGGTCGGCTCGACGCCATCCGCGCGGACCTCGCCGCCGCCCTCGGGCTCTGACCGGGCGGCGACCAAGGGGCTCGGGCGTGGTTCAGAGGGCGAGCGTCACCAGGAAGGCGATCCCGCTGACGGCGATGAGCGCGACCTCCGGCCAGGCGACCTGCCAGTGCGGGTCGTCGGGTGTGCGCCCGGTGCGGGCGTGCTCCTTCTTCGAGGCCTCGATGAGCTCCTCGAGACGGGTGACCACGAAGGTCTGGTAGGTCATCGCGCGCTCGTCGAGGTTGGCCATGTCGGCCTTGCGGCGCAGCTCGGAGAAGCGGCTGGTGCCGATGTCGGCCTCGTCGAGCGCCGCCCGTCGCCGGGCCTTGAGGTCGGCGCGGATGGAGCTGCCGATACCGATGCAGCTGAAGCGCCGCTCCCCCACCCACAGCGAGAGCAGCTGGCTGATCCCGACCTCGTCGACCGCGGCCAGCGGCACGTGCGCGTCGCGGACCGCGTTCTTGAGCACGACGTGGTGGGGGTAGGCCGTCGCGCGCGGCCTGACCTGGGTCACCCAGACCACGGTGCCGAAGAACACGGCTCCCAGACCGATCCGCAGCCCCGTCATCGTGTGCACGGTCCAGACCACATAGCCCAGGGCGAACAGCGACAGCGCGATCCCGGCGTACCCCAGCATCTGCCCGCTGGTGGGCTTGAACCGCTCCACCGGACGTGGCCGGGCCGACGACGCAGTGACCTCGCTCATGTGTCCGATTGTGCCTCCTGAGGCTCGTTTTTCCACAACGGCCGGCGATCCCTATGCTGGGTCGAGTGACCACAGCCCAGAGCTCAATGGCGAGTTCGTACGGCGTCCCGGCCGAGCTGGCCGAAGCGACCTCGTCCGACGCCTCGCTGCGACGTTTCCTGCACGGACTGCCGGGGGTGGACCAGGTCGGCGCCGAGGCGCGGGCCGCCACGCTCGGCACCCGGTCGATCAAGACGACCGCCAAGGAGTTCGCCCTCGACCTGGCGATCCGGATGGTCGACCTCACCACGCTGGAGGGCTCCGACACCCACGGCAAGGTCCGCGCGCTCGCCGCCAAGGCGCTGCGCCCCGACCCGGCCGACCCGACCGCGCCCCAGGTGGCCGCGGTCTGCGTCTACCCCGACATGGTGGCCACGGCCAAGCAGGTCCTCGGCGACGCCGGGGTCAACGTCGCCGCCGTCGCCACCGCGTTCCCGTCCGGCCGGGCGGCGCGTGACATCAAGCTGATGGACACCCGCGACGCCGTCGAGGCCGGGTGCCGACGAGATCGACATGGTCATCGACCGCGGCGCCTTCCTCTCCGGCCGCTACCTCGAGGTGTTCGAGGAGATCGTCGCCGTCCGCGAGGCCTGCGCCCGCCCCGACGGCACCGAGGCGCACCTCAAGGTCATCTTCGAGACCGGCGAGCTGCAGACCTACGACAACGTCCGCCGCGCGTCGTGGCTGGCGATGATGGCCGGGGCCACTTCATCAAGACCTCCACCGGCAAGGTGCAGCCGGCCGCGACGCTGCCGGTGACGATGGTGATGCTCGAGGCGGTCCGCGACTACCGGGCGCTCACCGGCCAGATGGTCGGGGTCAAGCCCGCCGGCGGCATCCGCACCGCCAAGGACGCGATCAAGTACCTCGTCATGGTCAACGAGGTCGCCGGTCCGGACTGGCTGGACCCCGACTGGTTCCGCTTCGGCGCCTCGACCCTGCTCAACGACCTGCTCATGCAGCGCACCAAGATGCGCACCGGCCGCTACTCCGGCCCCGACTACTTCACCCTGGACTGATCACGATGGCCAAGAAGTCACAGACGCCCACCAGCGCGGTCGACATGTTCGACTACGCCCCCGCCCCCGAGTCGCGCGCCGTGGTCGACATCAAGTCGCTCCTACGGTCTCTTCATCGACGGCGACTTCGTCGACCCCGTCGGCGGTACGTCGTTCAAGACGATCTCGCCGGCCACCGAGGAGGTGCTGGCCGAGGTCGCCGAGGCGTCCGACGAGGACGTCGACCTCGCGGTCAAGGCGGCCCGCCGCGCCTACACCCGCGTCTGGTCGAAGATGTCGGGCCGCGAGCGCGGCAAGTACCTCTTCCGGATCGCCCGGATCATCCAGGAGCGCAGCCGCGAGATCGCGGTGCTGGAGTCCATCGACAACGGCAAGCCGATCAGGAGTCCCGCGACGTCGACGTACCCACCGCGGCCGCGCACTTCTTCTACTACGCCGGCTGGGCCGACAAGCTCGAGCACGCCGGGCTCGGTCCGGACCCGCAGCCGCTCGGCGTCGCCGGCCAGGTGATCCCGTGGAACTTCCCGTTCCTGATGCTGTCCTGGAAGATCGCGCCCGCGCTGGCCGCCGGCAACACCGTCGTGCTCAAGCCGGCCGAGACCACGCCGCTGACCGCGCTGCTGTTCGCCGAGATCTGCCAGCAGGCCGACCTGCCCGCCGGGTGTGGTCAACATCCTCACCGGCGCCGGCGAGACCGGGCGCGCGATCGTCGGCCACGACGACGTCGACAAGGTCGCCTTCACCGGCTCCACCGACGTCGGCCGGATGATCGCCGAAGTCGGTCGCCGGCACCGACAAGAAGGTCACCCTCGAGCTCGGCGGCAAGGCCGCCAACATCGTCTTCGACGACGCCCCGGTCGACCAGGCCGTCGAGGGCATCGTCAACGGCATCTTCTTCAACCAGGGCCACGTGTGCTGCGCCGGGCTCGCGGCTGCTCGTGCAGGAGTCCGTCGCCGAGGACGTGCTCGAGCGGCTCAAGCGCCGGATGGCGCACGCTGCGCGTCGGCGACCCGCTGGACAAGAACACCGACATCGGTGCGATCAACTCCGCCGAGCAGCTGGCCAAGATCCGGCGAGCTCTCCGACATCGGGGAGAGCGAGGGCGCCGGCCGCTGGAGCCCCGCCGTGCGAGCTGCCCGACCACGGGCTTCTGGTTCCCGCCGACCATCTTCACCGGGGTCTCCCAGGCCCACCGGATCGCCCGCGAGGAGATCTTCGGACCGGTGCTGTCGGTGCTCACCTTCCGCACGCCCGCCGAGGCCGTCGAGAAGGCCAACAACACCCCGTTCGGCCTGTCCGCGGGAGTCTGGACCGACAAGGGCTCGCGCGATCCTCTGGATGGCCGACCAGCTCCGCGCCGGGGTGGTCTGGGCCAACACGTTCAACAAGTTCGACCCGACCAGCCCCTTCGGCGGCTACAAGGAGTCGGGTTACGGCCGCGAGGGCGGCCGCCACGGTCTGGAGGCCTACGTCCGATGACACCACCGGCTGACGCCGCATCGACGTGCGCAAGACCTACAAGCTCTACATCGGCGGGGCGTTCCCCCGCTCGGAGTCGGGCCGCTCCTACGTCGTCGAGGACGCCAAGGGCAGGTTCCTCGCCAACGCCGCCTACGCCTCCCGCAAGGACGCCCGCGACGCCGTCGCGGCCGCCCGCAAGGCGTTCGGCGGCTGGTCGGCGCGCACCGCGTACAACCGCGGCCAGGTCGTCTACCGGGTCGCGGAGGTGCTCGAGGGCCGGCGCGCCCAGTTCGTCGACGAGGTGCAGCGCTCCGAGGGCGTGACCAGGCGTCAGGCCGAGGCCGCGGTGGACGGCTCCGTGGACCGCTGGTCTGGTACGCCGGCTGGGCCGACAAGATCGCCCAGGTGGTGGGCGGCACCAACCCGGTGGCGGCGCCGTACTTCAACTTCTCCGTGCCCGAGCCGACCGGCGTGGTCGCGGTGCTCGCTCCGCAGCAGTCCTCCCTGCTCGGCCTGGTCAGCGTCGTCGCCCCGGTGATCGTCACCGGCAACACCTGCGTGGTCACCACCTCGGCCGACCCGGCCGCTGCCCGCGATCACGCTCTCCGAGGTGCTGGCCACCTCCGACGTGCCCGGTGGCGTGGTCAACCTGCTCACCGGTGCGCTCGGCGACACCGCCCCGACGCTGGCCTCCCACATGGACGTCAACGCGATCGACCTCACCGGTGCCGCGGGTGCCGACGTCGACGCGACGGCGCTCGAGGAGACGGCGGCGGAGAACCTCAAGAGGGTGCTGCGCCCTGCTCGCGCCGGCAGCGGCAAGGGCAGCGACAGCACCGGCCTCGCCGAGCCCGACTGGACCGAGCCGCCCACCCTGGACCGGATGACCCGCTTCCTGGAGACCAAGACCGTCTGGCACCCGATCGGCATCTAGCGCCGAGGAGTCACTCAATCAGGCTTTTGTGCGGCGTGTCGCGACACAACTGACCCCTCGACCGATCGGTACGCCGGTGCGACACAATGCGTCGGTGGACAAGGAGCCCGTGCACCGGCAGGTCGTCGTGCTCGCCGGGCCGTCCGGGTCCGGCAAGTCGCGCCTGTGCCGACGCCTCGGGCTGCCCTTCGTCAACCTCGACGACTTCTACAAGGACGGCGACGACGCGACGATCCCACGGGTGGTGCTGCCGGGCGGCGAGGAGATCGCCGACTGGGACGACCCGGGCTCCTGGCTGCGCGACGAGGCGGCTCGACGCCCTCGAGCAGCTCTGTCGTGACGGGGAGGCCGAGGTGCCGGTCTACTCGATCGCCGCCAACGGGCGCACCGGCCACCACAAGGTCTCGCTCGGCGACGCGAGGTACTTCGTGGCCGAGGGCATCTTCGCCCAGGAGGTCGTCGCGCTGTGCCGCGAGCGCGGCATCCTGGCCACCGCCGTGTGCGTGCGCAACCACCCGATGGTGACCTTCTGGCGGCGGCTCACCCGCGACCTGCGCGAGCACCGCAAGCCGCCGCTCACGCTGCTGCGCCGTGGCTGGATGCTGATGCGGGACGAGCCGGAGGTGGTCGCACATGCGGTGGCGCTGGGCTGCGAGCCGATGACGCCCGACCAGGCCTACGGCCGGATCACCGCGCTCCTCAGCGACTAGGCGAGCGATCGAGGGGTCACCGCTGCCGCGACACGCCGGCAGGATGCCTGATTGAGTGACTCCTCGCGCGTGGGGTTGGGAAGCTAGGACATGACGTCGAGGACCGCGTAGGCCGGCTTGATGACCTCGTTGATGATCGCCAGCCGCTCGTCGAAGGGCAGGAACGCCGACTTCATCGCGTTGATGGTGAACCACCGCAGGTCAGCCAGGCTGTAGCCGAAGGCGTCGACGAGCAGGCCCATCTCCCGCGACATCGACGTACCGCTCATCAGCCGGTTGTCGGTGTTGATGGTGACCCGGAAGCCGAGGTCCTTGAGCACGCCGATCGGGTGCTCGGCGATCGAGGTGGCGGCCCCGGTCTGGATGTTGGAGGACGGGCACATCTCCAGCGGGATCCGGGTGTCGCGGACGTAGGAGGCGAGCCGGCCCAGCGTCGCCGTGCCGTCGGCCGCGATGGTCACGTCGTCGATGATCCGGACACCGTGGCCGAGCCGGTCGGCCCCGCACCACTGGATCGCCTGCCAGATCGACGGCAGCCCGAAGGCCTCGCCGGCGTGGATCGTGAAGTGCGCGTTCTCCCGCTGGAGGTACTCGAAGGCATCGAGGTGACGGGTGGGCGGGAAGCCGGCCTCCGCGCCGGCGATGTCGAAGCCGACGACCCCGTCGTCGCGGAAGGCGACCATCAGCTCGGCGATCTCGCGCGAGCGCGCCTGGTGCCGCATCGCCGTCAGCAGCTGTCGTACGACGATGTGCTGACCGTCGGCAGCGGCGCGCGCAGCACCATCGGCGAAGCCGTCGCGGACCGCCTCGACGACATCGGTCAGGCTGAGCCCGCCCTCGAGGTGCTGCTCGGGGGCGTAGCGCACCTCGGCGTAGACCACGCCGTCGGCGGCAAGGTCCTGCACGCACTCGCGGGCGACCCGGGCGATGTTGTCGCTGGTCTGCATCACCGCCACGGTGTGGTCGAAGGTCTCGAGGTAGCGCTCGAGGGAGCCGGAGTTGGCCGACTCCTCGAACCAGTCTCGCAGCGCCTCCGCCTCCGTCGCGGGGAGCACGTGGCCCTCCGGGGCGAGGTCGATGATCGTCTGCGGCCGGAGCCCCCCGTCGAGGTGGTCGTGGAGGAGGACCTTGGGGGCCCGCCGGACCCGCTCGGCGATAGGTTCGGACATGCGGCACATCCTCGCACCCCGTCGTCCCACACCGACCGACCCATCCCCAGGAGTCCCCCCGTGCGCACCTTCACCTCCCTCGACGAGCTCACCGACGCCGCCGGGGAACAGCTCGGCACCAGTGACTGGCTCGCGATCGACCAGGACCGTGTCGACGTCTTCGCCGACGCCACCAAGGACCACCAGTGGATCCACGTCGACCGCGAGCGCGCCGCCACCGGACCCTTCGGCGGCACCATCGCCCACGGTTACCTGACCCTCTCGCTGATCCCGTGGTTCGCGAGCCAGGTGTTCGCGCTGGAGACCCCGGGCGCCAAGCTCAACTACGGGCTCAACAAGGTCCGCTTCCCCCACCCGGTCAAGGTGGGGGCCCGGCTGCGTGCCCACGTCACGCTCGAGACGGTCGAGGACATCCCGACCGGCAAGCAGCTGACGATGACCTACGTCCTCGAGATCGAGGACGAGCCCAAGCCGGCCTGCGTCGCCGAGACGGTCGTGCTGCTGATCGGCTGAGCCCGGGGCTTCCGGGATCGGCAGCTATTCCGCGACAGCTGTCCGGGTCGGGAGCAGCTCGTCGACCAGGGCGTCGGTCTCGGCCTCGATGTGGGCGTTGCGCCGGGTCAGCGCATCTGCCATCCGGCTGGCCGCCTCACCGGCGGCGTCGTGACCGGTGGCGTCGTACTCGGCCCGGATCAGGTCGCGCCACAACAGCTGCGAGGCAGGAGCCGCCCGCAGGCCGGCGCTCGCCGCGGCGGAGGCCCCGGTGGGGTCGCCGTCCTGGGTGCTCAGCTCGACCAGACGGTGCGCGACGTCGACGACCACGTCGGCGACCTGCGTCTCGAGCCGGGTGCGCGGCAGCCAGGTGTAGCGGCCGGCCGGTCGGCCCTCGAGCAGCTCACCGCGCACCAGCTGGAGCGCGCGCCGCAACAGCTCCCGTTCCTCCCGGGGTACGGCGTTGCGCGACCGCTGCGCGAGCTCGCACAGGGCGTGCCAGTCGACGGCGACGTCGCTGCTCAGCGAGAGCCGACCGTCGTCGTCGGCGCGGAGCAGGTGGTTGCCCTCGGAGTCGCTGCCGAGCCACTCGCGGACCCGCTCGATCGTGGCGTCGCGCACGGCAGCGGTGACCCCGCGGGGCCACACCGATGCCGCGAGCACCGTCGGGTGCACCGGGGAGGACTGGAGAGCCAGGAAGGTGACCATCTCGACGGCGAGGTCGAGCCGCGTGGGGTCGAGGTCACCGGGCGTGCGTGCCTCGATCCGACCGAGCACGCCGACCCGGACGCCGGCGGTGGACCAGTGCCCGTCGTCACCGGGCCGCGCCGGAGCCGGCACCCGTGCGCGTCCGTCCTCGACCGCGGGGGCTTCCTCGCGGGCCTTCTCGAAGAGCTCGGCGACGAGCTCCACGGACTTGTCGGTGAGCCGGACCGCCTCGACCTGGAGGTCGAGCAGCGGCACCGTCAGGGTGCCGCTCTCGTCGACGCTGAGCCGCCACCGGGTGCCGGCCACATCGCCCGCGGCCAGCACGCCGAAGCCGCGCGCGCCGGCGCCGGTGAGAGCGGCGAAGCGCTCCGCGAGCTGGCCGGTGGGAGGTGCGCCGAGGACGGCGTACTGCGGCACCACGCCGGGCCGGCGAGCCAGCCGCCCGGTCAGCACCTCCTGCGCCGAACGCTGCGGCGTGCTGGTCTCGAGCCGCTCGAGGAGCGGGGCGTAGTCGTCGACGAGCATCAGCCGGTCACCGGCGAGGTCGGCGAGCACCTCGGACAGCTCGTGACCGAAGACGCGCTGCTCGTCGGTCCACGGCGCCGTGGCCAGCTGTACGGCGAGCGCGGAGACGACCTGGCGCGTGGTGGCCTCGTGGCCGGTGACCGCGACGACGCCGCCGACCGACTCGAGGTCGACCAGCACGTCGGCGCCGTCCAGAGACCGACCCACGCAGACCAGACCCGGGTAGGGGGCGTGCCCGAGCTCGGTCGGCTCCTCGGCGTCCTTGGTGAGGCGCCAGGTGCGTCCCTCGTCGACGGGGGTCCACGGCGCCGGGGCGTCGGGACGTGCCGGCGCCAGCCGGAGGTCGATCGACTCGTCGGTCATCGTCACCGCGAAGACCGGCGGCAGCGGCGTCTGCTCGGTGCGGCTGAGCGCGCTGAGACCGCGCAACGACCGGTCCAGCCAGGCCGCCCGGTCCGTGTCGGCACCCACGAGCAGGCCCACCTCGGCCTCGAGCGCCTCGTCGTCGGGGGCGGCGCCGCGACGACGGCGACGCTCGGCCAGCAGCGCGATCAGCAGACCGGCCGCGACGATGCCGCCGCCGGTGAGGTCGCGGGCGAGCGTGGACCGGTCGGTGGCCTGCTCCTGCTCGAGGTCTCCCCCGACGTCGACCCGGTCGGAGTCCACGGCGCCACCGTCCTGGACGACGGGCGGCGCGGCCGGGCGGGCCTCGCTGGGTGCTGCCTGCACCCGCTCCACGCCCGTGGCGTCACCGGGCATGATCAGCACCCAGCCAGGCTGGATCAGCCGTCCGAGCACCAGCTCGCCACCGTCGGGCTGGAGGCGGCCCTTGTTGAGGTCGAAGATCTCCTGCCAGCGGCGGCCGTTGTCGAGGTGCCGCTCGGCGATGTCCCAGAGGTTGTCGTGGTAGGACCCGTCGGGCGGCTGCACGAGGTAGACCTTCTTGCCGATGGTGTCGGTCATCGTGCTCGGCACCCCGGCGTGGGCAGCGCGGCGGTCGTCACGCTCCGGGGTGACGGACTCGGCCTGCTCGTCGGCCCGGGTCTGGGTGTCCTCGGCTCGGTCGGTGCCACCGGTCTGCACGCTGGAGGCGACGGTGCCGTCGCCGACCGGCCCCGCCGACATCGTGGCGGCGACCGACGTACCGGCGCTGCCGGCAACGACACCGGTGACCAGCAGCGCGCTGATCAAGGTGCGAGCCAGCTGCTGGGAGCGCCCGGAGAGCGGCACCGGACGCGGCAGGCCGCGTCCGCGGACCAGGCTGACCGCCTCGATCACGGTGCAGACAGCGAACTGGAGCCACGCCAGCCAGACCACGGCGCGCAGCACTGCGAAGACGGTCTCGACCGTCACGGGTTGGGTGAGGTCGGAGCGCGAGGGCATCGAGTGCGGGTAGGGCGGCGGGCCGGAGATCAGCCAGAGCCCGACGGGGATCCCGATCAGCAGCACGAGCAGCGCGAACGCGGCTCCGAGTGCCTTCATCGCCGACCGTTCGGGGTTGTCGTCCACACCGGAGGCGTGGAACCGCTCAGGGCCGCGCGTGCTGGTGCCGGTCTGGCCCGGTCCGGTCGGGCGCGGGTCTGGTCGGGTGGTGGTCACGAGGATGCCTCCGTGGATGGTGCGGGCGTGCGTCGCCGCGGCCCGAGGTGCCTGCGGTCGCCGGTCATTGGGTGACCGCCTGCGCGGTGGCGGTCGCGTTGATCGTGAAGGGCGGGATGCCGATCAGGTTGAGCAGCTTGGTGGGGACGGTGCCCTGCGCCGAGACCGTCACGGTGTCACCGAGGGCGGTGGCGCGGTAGCTGGTGTAGCCGAGCGAGCCCAGGTAGCCCTGCGCCCGGGCCTCGGCCGCCCGCGGGTCGAGCTGCACGAGGTTGCTGCCCCGCAGGGTGAGGATGTCGATCTCCTGGGCGCCGGCGCGGGCGGCCTGCTCCACGTCGTCGGCCAGGGTCATCCGGGCGTTGAGGGCCGAGCCACCGTCGATCACCAGACCGGCACAGGCCAGCAGCACGACCGCGAAGCCGACGACGAAGGCGGTCGCGGTGCCGCGCTCATCGCGGCTGCGGCGGCGCGTCATCCGGTCCTCCGGTAGACGTCGATCGGAGCGTTGCTGGCGACGTCGACGCCGACGCTGCCGGGAAGTCCCACCAGGCCAAGACCTGCGTAGGACACCGAGCAGGCGAGGGTGATCCGGGCGACACCCCCCTGGGCGAAGCCGGTGAGGACCGGGGGCCCGCACTGGGTGTCGGGGTCCAGCGACCGGGAGACCACGACGCCGGCGGCAGAGCGCGCGGACTCGTAGTCGCGCTCCAGCGACGCAGCGCGTACGGCGTCGCGAGCGGTGGCCTGGATGTCGCCCTGGACGGCGACGTAGCGGCCACACGCGACGATGAGCATCACGAAGCCCATCAGCACCGGGGTCAGGATGACGATCTCGACGGCCATCGAGCCGCGCTCGGCGCGGTCGCGGCAGAGGAGTCGGCGACCGGGTCGGAGGGTGGTGGGTCTCACTGGTCCACCTTGAACTCTTCGATCGGGCCCTCGACGGTCTGGGTGACCCGGGGCACCAGCGCCGGGATCAGCTCCTGGGCCCGGCCGGACACGACCGCCCGGACCCTGGTCCCGGCGATCGGGTCGACGTTGACGTCGACGTCGTCGAGGGTGCCGTTGCCGATGTTGGCGGCGTACTGCCGTCCGGCCTGCTCCCCGGCCACGGTGTCCCCGGTGACGCGGGCGACCCGGGCAGCCTCACGGGCCACGGCGCTGGCCGTGGCGTTGCCCAGGTAGACCAGGGAGAACTGCACCGCCATGAAGATGACGAGCATCAGGATCGGCATGTACATCGCCAGCTCGACCGCGCTGGCGCCGCCCTCGTCGCGCCGCGCGAGCCTCCCGCGGGAGCGGGCCATCCGCGTGCCCCGGCCGGTCAGCCCAGGTCGATCGAGTCGGCCTTGTCGGTGATCGTCTGGGTGAGGATCACCCCGACCGCCACGGCGATCGCGACCAGGATCGCGGTGATCACGACCCACTCCACCGCAGAGGCGCCGGCCTCGTCGCGCCGGGCGTGCGCCATCCGCGCCTTGAGGACGGTGGTCAGGAGATTCAGCTGGTGAAGTGACATGACGAAAAGAGCCTTTCTTGTCGGACAGATGGATGATCCCCGCCTTCATCCCCGCTCAACCCCCGAGGACTCTCGCGACAGCAGGATACGTGAGGAACAGCAGGAACCCGACGCAGAGCAACAGCTGCGCGACGAGCATGGACTGCGACTGGGCAGCCGCCCGACCCTCGGCGTCGGCCAGCTCCTTGCGGCGCATCGAGCTGGCCCGGGCGGAGAGCGAGTCGCGCACCTTGGCGCCGTCCTCGGCGACCAGGGCGAGAGCGGCGGAGAGGTCGCGGAGCTCGTCGACGTCGACGTCGTCGCCGAGCTGGCCCAGGGCCATCCAGGGGGTGGTGCCCTGGAGCCGGGCTGCCTCGAGGGTGTCGCGGATGCGCACCATCGCCCAGCCGTCGCTGATCGCGGTGGCGGCCTGGAGCGCCTCGGGCACGCCACGGCCGCCGGCGAGGTTCATCGCGACCAGGTCGAGGAACGAGCTCACCACGTGCCGGAAGTCGCGGCGGCGGGACTCGGCGTCGCGGTTGAGCTGGGCCCACGGCATCAACGCACCCAGGGCGGCGCCGAGGCCCGCGATCCACAGCGGCACGGCCGGCGAGACCAGTCGGGTCGCCAGCGGGAAGGCCAGCACCACGAACGGCAGGAACAGCCCGAGCACGGCGGCCAGCAGGGTGCGGGCGAGGAACGACTCGCGCGACTGGCCGACGATGCCGAGGTTGGCGGTGATCGACGACGACAGCTTGAAGCCGCGTGCCGCGAGCAGGTCGCTGATCCCCGCTCCGACCTTGCGCAACCGCACCGACTCGTCGCCGTGGCGCCGGTCGGCGGTGAGGCCGGCGGCACGCGCACCGCGCTCGCGGCGGGCGTCGATCTGGGCCAGCCCGGCCGGTCCGCTCACCGCCGAGCGGTCCAGGACGGTGACAAGCAGCAGCAGCCCCGCCCCGGCGACCGCCCCGACGAGCATCACCATCAGCAGGCCGGTCACGGCGTGGTCACCTTGAAGTGCAGGAAGCGCTCGGGCTTCTCGAACTTGGAGAGGCGTCGCAGCCACATGATGCCTGCACCGAAGATCGCGATCACCACCAGCAGCACGACCTGGCCGACCGCCGACTCGTAGGGCGCGACGTAGGACGGGTTGAAGATCCGCAGCCCGAACACGAACGCCAACGTCACGCCGACGACGATCTGCACGCTGCGCCGGGTGCTACGTCGGCCCGCGCTCACCCGCTGGCGCATGTCGAGCTCGGCGCGCGCCGACTCCGAGAGAGAGGTCAGCACCTCGCGCAGACCGGGTCCGCGCAGCCGCGCGTTGAGGATGAGCGCGGCAATGATGAGGTCGGCGCTGGCGTCGTCCATGTCCTCGGCGAAGCGCTGCAGCGCGACCGGGAGCGGCACCCGCACCCGGAGCCGGTCGGCCATGGTGGAGAGCTCGCCGGAGATGATCGGCGAGGCGGCGTACGCCGTCGCCGGGATCGCCTGCTCCAGGCCGACCGCCCCGGCCACGGTGTCGCGGAGGGACTCGGTCCAGGCCGCGAGAGCCTCGATCTTGGCGATGCTCTGCTTCTCCGCGCCGGAGCCGCCGAAGAGAGCGTCCCACATCAAGATGAGCACGCCGGTCGCTGCGGCCGCCACCACCCATCGGGTGACCACGAGGACGACGAGCCCGACGCCGATGGCGATCGGGAGCCGGGTCCCGAACGACCGCAGCCGCGCCATCAGCCGGCTCGGAGGCTTGGCGACACTGTCGTCCTCGCGCGCCATCAGGCTGCTCACCAGCAGCACGATCCCGCCGCCGACGAGCCCGCCGACGAGCACGACACCGATGAGGGGGAGGGACAGGATCACGACGCGTTCACCCAGCTCGACGCGGCGCCCGGCACGTAGCCGACGGCCTCGAGCTCGTCGAGGCAGGAGATCGCCGCAGCGGGGACAGCGTGGCCGTCGGGCCCCTGGTGGAACACCTCGCTGGAGAGCACCCGGCCGTCGACGCCGTTGACCTCGCGGACCGAGGTCACCATCCGGCGCAGCGTGCCGCCCGCCGCGAAGTCGTTGACCCGCTCGACGAAGACGACGAAGTCGATCGCACCCGCGATCAGCATCATGGTCGCGTCCGCGGGCAGTCGCTCGACGCTCTGGATGGCGTAGGTGCAGATGCGGTTGAACACCTCGATCGAGGAGTTGGCGTGGATCGTGGACAGCGACCCGTCGTTGCCCTGGCTCATCGCGTTGAGCATGGTGACGATCTCGTCGCCGAGCACCTCGCCCACGATGACCCGGCTCGGGTTCATGCGCAGCGAGCGCCGTACCAGCTCGGACATGTGGATCGCGCCGGTGCCCTCGGAGTTGGGCAGCCGCTCCTCGAACGCCACGACGTTGGGGTGCAGGTCGGCGAACTCGCCGAGGCCCAGCTCGAGCGCACGCTCGACGGTGACCAGTCGCTCCACCGGGTCGATCTCGTTGGCCAGCGCCCGCAGGAGCGTCGTCTTCCCCGCGTTGGTGGCGCCGGCGATCATGATGTTCTTGCGTGCCCGCACCGCGGCGGAGAGGAACGCCGCCATCTCCGGTGACATCGAGCCGTAGCCGACGAGCATGTCCAGCGAAGCCCGCGAGATCCGCGCGCGGCGGATCGAGAGGGCCGGGCGCTGGCAGACGCCCATCACGGCGGAGAGCCGGGACCCGTCGGGGAGCCTGATGTCCAGCTGCGGGTTGGCGGTGTCGAAGGGCCGGCTGGTCAGGCCGCTGTAGGCGCCGAGCACCTGGACCAGCTCCACCAGCTCGTCGTCGTTGTCGGCCACGGGTGCGGCCCGCTCCTCGCGGCCGTCGGAGTAGCCGATGAAGACGTTGTCGCACCCGTTGATGTCGATGTTCTCGACGTCGGGGTCATCGAGCAGCGGCTGCAGCCGGCCGACGCCGAAGAGGGCGGCGTGGATGCCCTCGGCGATCCCTTGCTCCTCGTCGTGAGAGAGCGGCTTGCGGCCTGCGGTGACCTCCTCGCGGGCGTGGGAGTCGAGCACCCGGCTGACGACCGCGCGAGCGAACTGTCGCTCGTCCTCGGCCGACATCGGAGGCAACCCGTTGGTCGCGTCCTCGCGGCGCTGCCGCGCGAGGATGTCGGCGACCTCCTCGCGGAGCCGACGGATCAGCTGCTGGTCCATGCCATCCCCCCATCCGTGCACGCAGTCGTCCACGCTGTCGTCGACGCCGTCAGCGCCCTGGCCTGCCCGGTCATGCGTGTGCCCACCCCGCTCAGCCCTTCGCCGTTGCGAGACGGTCCTGTGCGAGCTCGCCGAGACGACCGGCGACATCGGCGGCCGAGCGGAAGAGCAGCGACTTCGCCACTCCGCGTGACCAGCTGACGCCCCGGAGGCTGTCGGCGGCCTTGGCGTCCTCGGCGACCACCCCGAGCACCGTCGCCGCGAGGCCCTCGGAGTCGAGCAGCTGCTGCAGGTCCGGGGCCGAGCGGGTGTCGCGGTAGCCGGTCACCACGGCGACACCGATCGGTGCCCCGCCGGCGCCGGTCTCGAGGCTGTCGCGCAGCGAGCTGAGCCGCTCGCGGAGGTGGGCGATGCCCTCGATGGTCGGTCGGACCACGAAGAGCACCGCATCGGCCTGCTGCAGCACCGGCAGCGCCGCGGAGCCGGGCACCACCCGACCACAGTCGGCGATCACGTCGCTGCCGTAGTTGGCGAAGACCGTCGGGATGTGCGTCCACGCGGCGCCGAGTCCGGCGACCTGTCCGGGAGAGCCGATGCCCGCGAGCACGCGCACTCCCCCGTCGATCTCCTGGAGGTGTCCGTCGAGACTCACCTCGGCGGCGCCGCGGCGTACGGCGGCACCGAGGGAGAGCAGCCCGCGGTCGGTGTCGATGGGGTCGCCGGCTGGTGTGCGACACCACCAGGTGAGGTCGCTTCCCGCAGGGTCCATGTCGGCCAGCACCGGGTCCTCGGCCCAGACGGTGGCGAGCGCCAACGCCGTCAGGGTGGTCCCCGGAGACCCCTTGGCGGAGGCGAGGGCGAAGAGCGCCATCAGAACCCCGAGAGGGTCACGTCGTCGGTGGTGCCGCGCGAGACCAGTGCAAGACCGGCCAGGTTGGCGCTCGAGGCGTCGATCACGTCGGCCGCCGTGGAGGCTGGGACGATCAGGTTGGCGCTCGAGGCAGCACCGCTGCCGAGGCCGCCGTCCTTCTCCTTCGGGGCATTGATCGAGAGCACCAGGCCCTGGGTGATCCGCACGGCGGTCTCGCCCCCGGCCGAGGACCCGCTCGCGCGCACGACCTCGACGAGGTCGCCGGCCTGGAGCTCCTTCTCGGGGGCCAGGGCCGGGGAGAGCACCACGCTGACGATCGCGCGGTCGTCACCGATCGGGTCCTCCTGGGCGAGCATGTAGCCGTCGAGCAGCATCCCTTGGCGGATCGGCGTCTTGGCGTAGAGACCGAAGGCCTCGTCGGCGATGGACTCGGGGAACACGTTGAGGTCGTCGTAGGCGATCGGGACCGTCGTCGTGTTCTGGGAGGTGATCTCGCTGCCCGGGGCGATGTCCGTGGACGCGACCAGGACCTCCACCCGGCTGTCCATCCGGATCGCGAGGAGGCCGGCGACCAGGGCCCCGCCCACGATCAGGACGAGCGCAAGGGCGGCCATCGCCGGTCGGCGCTGCCGGGGAGGTGAGGGAAGCCTGCTGGCCGCGGCGTTCTTGCCGCCGGCGCCACGGGCTGCTCTGAGGCGCTGGCGGTCCGCCGTGCTCGTGCCGGTGCTGCTGCTCATCTGCTACTCCCTCGTGATCCTCTGCTGTTGGCGAGGTCGGAGCATGGTTGTCCGCGTTCCCCCGCGCAGTGAACAGCAGCAGCAGTTTATTACCCGCTCCGAGCGGGCATGAATCCGGGTCTGAGGCGGTATTTGGGGCGAATCGGACCGGGAGACCCGGTTCCCAACCTTCCAAATGTCGGCTTAGGGTGAACAACAAGGCCGTCAGGCACCAAGATCATAAGGAGACCAGGAATGGCCCACGGGGACCACAAGATCGGCATTGACGACATCATCGCGACCGCCGACATGATCGAGAAGACCGTCGGACAGCTCGAGGACGCCCAGCGCACCGCCAACACCAAGTCCCAGGACCTGGTCACGGGCGCCTGGCAGACCCCGGGCGCTTCGGCCACCTTCCAGGGGAAGTGGACGGAGTGGAACGACGGCATGACCAAGATGATGGCTGTCGGACCGGAGTTCGTGACCTGGCTGCGCAACTACGCGCGCGACGCCGAGGGTCTGGACACCGCCTACTCCAAGTGATCCACACCTGACAAGCAGAGCAAGAGCCCCCGGCCCTCTGGGCCGGGGGCTCTTGCTTGCTGGGGGAGGAGATCCGCACCCTGGCACCCTCTCCACCACCACCGTGAGGAGCGCGACCGATCCACGTCGAGAACGCGGACCATCGTCGGCCGAGGGGTCAGTTGTGCACCGACACGCCGCAGGTGCACCTGAACAAGTGACCCCTCGGCAGCAACGGGTTGGAGGTGTGGAAGGAAGCCCGCCTGGGGCTACTCACTGACCAGGGGGACCTGGACCAGTTGTTGGGTGCCGCCCGCGTCGACGATGAGGCCCCGACCGGGGTGCACCCGCGGCATCAGGCTGCTGCGCATCAGTCGGGCACTGAAGATGTCGCCGTCGGCCATCCCCTGGGGCGACATCAGCATTCCTTGCCGGGACTTGCGGGCCTCGTAGATCCAGCCGCTGTAGCCGGCGCCCACCTCCGCGGTCGCGCCTGCGACGAGCACCCGCCACTTCTTGGACCGGGCCTGCTGGACCATCGCCAGCAGCGCCGACGCGAGCGGGCTCTCCTTCAGCAGCTCGGCGTCGTCGATGACGATGAGGGTCCCCTCGGGCAGGGCCCGGAACCGCTCGACCAGCGCCTCCTCCTCCAGGCCCTCGGTGCGGACCGCGTCCTCTCCGAGAGCGCGGCTCAAGGCGTTGTCGATCGGGCACAGCGCCAGCACCGGCACCCCGGCCTCCTGCGCAGCCCGGGCCGCGAAGCGCAGCAGGTTGGTCCGGCCGGCCTTGGGCGGCCCGGCGAGCACGGCGACGGCGCTCCCGGAGAGGTCCAGGCCCATCGGTTCGAGATCGTCGCCACCCAGACCCAGGGGCAGCCACCCCGCGGCGATCCGCTCGCTCGCCGCCCGCAGCGCCTCGATCAGCGCATCGTCGAGCGGCGCCACCGAGGGCATCTCCTCGAGCCGGAACGGCCGCAGGTGCCGGGGAGCGGCGCCGTCACGGTCGGTGTGCCGGGCAGCGATCTCGCGGAGCGCGGCGTTCTGACCGGCACCGGAGATGTCCTCGGCCAGCACCGCGACCTGGAGCTCCACGACCGGGTCAGGCGTGAGCGCGCGGCCGTCGACCAGGGTGTCGGGCACCAGCTTCACGGGGATCCCCACCGCGCCGAAGTCGGAGCGGTCCGAGAGCCTCAGCACCACCCGGTTCTCCACCAACGTCGACATCCGCCCGGTCACCAGGGTGCGGTCCCCGGAGAGGACGACGTGCAGCCCGACGCTGGATCCGTCGCGCAGCAGGCTCATCACCTGCTCGGTCATCCGGCCGCTGTCGACCTCGCCGAGGCTGGAGGCGAAGCCGTCCCAGCGGTCGAGCAGGAACAACAGGTACGGCGGCCGCTCCTCCTGCGGCAGCGATGCACGCAGCTCGGCCAGGTCGGCGAACCCGCCGGCGCCGAGCTGGGCCTGCCGCTCCTCCACCACCGACACCAGGCGTGAGAGCAGCCGGGAGGCGCGGTCGACCTGGGTGCGGCTGACGACGGCGCCGGTGTGCGGGAGGTTGCTCAGCCCGAGGAGCGAGCCGTTGCCGCAGTCGAGTCCGTAGACGTGCAGGTCTCGCACGCCGACCTGGTCCGCCAGGGCACCCGCGAGGGTCCGCATCGCGGTGGACCGACCGCTGCGCGGGCCGCCGATGACGTAGAGGTGCCCGTCCCGGCCGAGCTCGAAGGTCTTGGGCCGCTGCTCCTGGAGGGCGGGCAGGTCCTCGAGCGCCCAGGCCGCGGCGAGGCGCTCGGGGCCGTCGTCGGCGGGCAGCGCCGGGAGGTCGTCGATCTCGACCAGGTCGGGCAGGGCGTCGAGCCACGGGCGGTGCTGCGCGGGGATTCCGAGCGAGGCGTTGAGGCTGGCGATCGCGTCGACGACGGCGGAGAGGTCGGTGTCGGCCTCGTCGGTCTGCACGGACTCGCTCTTGGGCCGCGCGGGTGCCGGCAGGCCCACCTCGGCCCAGGGCACGGCCCACGCGAGCGGCTCGTCGGCCTTCTTCGGACCGGCCTCCGCATCGGGGCTGCGGCCTCCGACGCGGCCGCTCTGGAACGGCATCAAGGTGGAGGCGCCGCTCCGGACGAAGGCGCGACCGGGCTGGTTCTTCTGGATCCGGGCTGCGTCCGGGGCGTCGATGACGTCGCGGCTGTCGTTCTCGTCGGTGACCCGCAGCGAGATCCGCAGATTGGTGTTGGCGCGGATGTCGGCGGAGACCACGCCGCTGGGCCGCTGGGTCGCCAGCACGAGGTGGATGCCGAGCGAACGGCCCCGCTGGGCGATGGAGACCAGTCCGTTGACGAAGTCGGGCAGCTCGGCAACCATGCTGGCGAACTCGTCGATGACGAGCACCAGGCGCGGGATGGCGGGCAGGTCGGGCTGGCTGCGCTGGAGCGCCCAGTAGTCCTCGAGGTCCTTGGCGCCCGGTGCGGCGAGCAGGTGCTCTCGCCGACGCAGCTCGGCCCCGAGCGAGACGAGCGCCCGACCGACCAGGTGGTTGTCGAGGTCGGTGACCATGCCGACGGTGTGCGGCAGCCGGGCACAGTCCTTGAAGGCGGAGCCGCCCTTGTAGTCGACCAGCACGAAGGTGAGCTCGTCGGGACGGTTGGCGACCGAGAGCGACGCCACCAGGGTCTGGAGGAACTCCGACTTGCCCGAGCCGGTGGTGCCGGCGATCAGGGCGTGCGGGCCGTCTCGTCGCAGGTCGAGGCGGAAGGGTCCGTCGTACCCGGCCCCGACGACGACATCGGTGGTGCGGCCGTTGGCCCAGCGAGGCGCGATCGCCTCCGGGGTGGGCGGGTCCAGGGCGATGTCCTCGAGCAGTCGGGCCGAGCCGGGCAGTCCGGTCGCCTCCTCCTCGGGCGTGGTGTCGCGGAGCGGGGAGATCGCGCGGGCGACGGTCTCGCACCAGGGCACCTCGACGAGGTCGGGGACGATCCCGTCGGTGCCGTCGGAGGCACTCTCCTGGATCCGCACCTCCCCGGCGGCGCACGCCACCACGGCGCGGCACTCCTCGGGCAGCTGCCGGACCTCCTCCTCGATGCAGAGCAGCATGATCCCGACCGCGGGACCACGCCGGAGCAGGTCCACGACCGCGGGCAGCGTGCGCAGGCGGCGAGCCCCGTCGAGCACGACCAGGACGTCGGGGCTGGGGCGCACCTTGTCGCGCAGCGCCGCCTCGCGCTGGGGGATCATCGCGGTCAGCTCGGCGAGCCGGCGGCCCACGGAGTCCTGCTGGGTGCCCAGCGCCAGCGCTTCGGCGTCGCCGCCGATCCGGGCGTGCGGCAGCCAACGCACCCAGCTCCAGTCGTCCTCGCCCTCGGCGTCGCTGAGGACCGTGACGCGGACGTCGCGGGGGCTGTGCAGCAGCGCCGCCTGCGCGACGATCCAGTGGGCGATGGGCGGCGCGGTCTCCAGGTCGCCGGCGACCCCGACGACGCCGAGCTGGGCCAGGTCGAGCCAGGCCGGCACCAGCTCGAGCATGCGCGGCGGCGCTTCCTCCTCGGTCTTGTCGCGACGCTCCTCCACCTTGATGCCGGCGGGGAGCTGGGCCAGACCGACCCGGACCCGGAGGTAGTCGGGGTCGTTGTGGCGCCGCTCCCACAGTCGCGGGCCGGGACCGATCGCGTTGATCAGCAGCTCCGCGGGGTCGGGGCACGACATCCGGCGCTCGGCCTGCTCGGCGACCAGGCCGGCGGCGACCCGTGCCGTGACCGAGGCGTGCGTCTCGTCGTACTTCTGCTGCTTCTCCACCGCCTCCTTGCGGCCGCGCTTCCGGTCGCTCGCGAAGTTGGCCAGGATCATCACCGGGGAGAGCAGCGCGAACATCAGCATCCGCGGCCCGAAGAAGTAGGCCATCGGCATCGCGACCAGCACCGGCACCACGACCATCACCCACGGCACCGGGCGCTTGCGGATCTCGGCCGGCTTGTCGGGCAGGTGGAAGGCGCGCTCACGGTCGGGCGGCAGCATCCGCGGCTGCCGGTTGAAGTCGATCAGCGCTTCCTCAGGGCGTGCCTCCACATCGGCCACGGGGGTGACCACCTCTCCCCGGACCAGCACGGTGCCTCCGGCGGCAACGTGTCCACCGACGGGCCACTCGGCGCCCTCGTCCTCGAGGTCCTCGTCGTCGAGGCGGGCACCGAGTCCGTCGGACGGTACGACGCGCACGGTGCCGTCGATCGCGACGTCGACGGTCAGCGCCTTGGCCGGCAGCCGGAGGTCCGGCAAAGACCAGCCGGTCGCGCCGTTGCCGACCACGGTCTCCCCGAGCGGCAACCGGTGGATGCGACCTGCACCCGGCCCGGAGGCGACGCGCAGCTCGGCCACGCCCGCCGGGGCCTGCCGGGCCACCAGATCGGCCGGCTCGAAGAGCGAGAGCACAGCGCCGCTGTGGACGCCGGCCTGCCCGGCGCTGGCCCGGAGGTCGACCTCGGCCCCGTCGACCCACACCGGGACCCGGCGGGCGAAGGTGTCGTGGACCTGCTCCCCGAGCAGCCGGACCAGCGCGGGGACCAGGTCGCCCACCGGCTGGTCGGTGTCGAAGTCGACGAGGGCGTCGACCGGTCGGCCGGTGCGCCCGTCGACCAGGGTCAGGCTGAGCCGCACTGTGTTCTCTCCCCCTCGTCGGGCCCGGTCAGGACGAGGCCATTATGTCCCGTTAGTGCGCGACCCGTTCGATCACCAGGGGCGAGGCGGTGAAGCCGGTGTCGTCGCCGATCTCGATGCCGCCCTCCAGCGAGGCAAGGGCCCGCTCGAAGCGTTCGGCCTCGTCGGTGTGCAAGGTGAGCAGCGGCTGGCCCGCGACGACCGGGTCGCCCGGGCGCGCGTGCAGCTCCACGCCGGCCCCGGCCTGCACCGGGTCCTCCTTGCGAGCGCGGCCGGCTCCGAGCCGCCAGGCGGCCATCCCGACCGCCATCGCATCGACCCGGGTGAGCGTCCCGTCCGCGTCGGCGGTCACCACGTGCGACTCGCGCGCGCTCGGGAGGGTGGCGTCGGGGTCGCCACCCTGGGCCGCGATCATCCGTCGCCACGCGTCCATCGCGGAGCCGTCGGCGAGCTTGTCGGCGGGGTCGACGTCGCCGCGCCCCGCGCCCGCTAGCATCTCGCGGGCGAGTGCGAGGGTCAGCTCGACCACGTCGGTGGGCCCGCCACCGGCGAGGACGTCCACCGACTCGCGCACCTCGAGACCGTTCCCGGCGGTCAGGCCGAGCGGGGTCGACATGTCGGTGAGCAGGGCCACTGTGGTCACCCCGGCATCCGTCCCGAGTGCGACCATCGTCTCGGCGAGCTCACGTGCGTCGTCGAGCTCCTTCATGAAGGCGCCCGTGCCGACCTTCACGTCGAGCACGAGAGCGCCGGTGCCCTCGGCGATCTTCTTGCTCATGATGGAGCTGGCGATCAGTGGGATCGCCTCGACCGTGCCGGTGACGTCGCGCAGCGCGTAGAGCTTCTTGTCGGCGGGTGCGAGCCCGGTGCCGGCCGCGCAGATGACCGCACCGACGTCCTCGAGCTGGTCGAGCATCGCCTCGTTGGAGAGGTCGGCGCGCCAGCCCGGGATGGCCTCGAGCTTGTCGAGCGTGCCGCCGGTGTGGCCGAGGCCGCGCCCCGACAGCTGCGGTACGGCGACACCGCAGGCGGCGACGAGCGGGGCCAGCGGCAGCGTGATCTTGTCGCCGACGCCACCGGTGGAGTGCTTGTCGGCGGTGGGGCGAGACAGCGAGGAGAAGTCCATCCGCTCGCCCGAGGCGATCATCGCCGCGGTCCACCGGGCGATCTCGCGACGGTTCATCCCGTTCAGCAGGATCGCCATCGCCAGCGACGACATCTGCTCGTCGGCCACTGCGCCGCGGGTGTAGGCGTCGACCACCCAGTCGATCTGGGAGTCGCTCAGCTCCTCGGAGCCGCGCTTGGCGATGATCACCTCGACGGCGTCATGGGCCTCGCGGGTCGCTGCCATGGATTCCTCTTCTCGATCACGACGTCGTTGTCGGGGGTGGTTCCGGGCTGTCGCTCAGGATCGTCGGGTGCCGGCGACCGGCACCCGGTGGAAGCCACGGAGCACGAAGGTACCCCGCGACTGCGGCGGACCCGCCGCTGCCAGGTCGGGGAAGGTGCGCAGCAGGTGGCCGAGCGACTCCACGAGCTCCACCCGCGCGAGCGGCGCGCCCAGACAGAAGTGCAGCCCGGCCCCGAAGGCGAGATGGGGGTTGGGGTCCCGGTCCACGCGGAAGGTGTCGGCGTCGTCGAAGACGGCCGGGTCGCGGTTGGCTGCACCGAGCAGCGCGGCGACCTTCTGCCCCTCCCTCACGGTGGTGCCGGCGACGTCCACCTGGGTGGTCGCGGTGCGCTCGAAGAGCTGGAGCGCCGAGTCGTAGCGCAGCATCTCCTCCACACAGGTCGCCACCTGCGGCTCGTCCGGGCGGACCCCCGCGGCCAGCATCGCCACCAGCCCGTTGCCGAAGACGTTGACCGACGCCTCGTGGCCGGCGTTGAGGAGCAGCACCGCCGCCGCGACCACCTCGTCCTCGCTGAGACCCCCGCCACGGACCAGGTCGGAGACCAGGTCGTCGCGGGGCGAGGCGGCACGATCCCGGGCCAGCGCACGGACGATCCCGGCAAACGCCTCGGCCGCCCGGACGGCGGCGTCGACGACCTCCTCCGAGGGCGACACCTCATACATCCGCACGATGGCCTGCGACCAGTCGCGCAGCTGCGGCGCGAGCTCGACCGGCACGCCGAGGAGCTCGGCGATCACCAGCACCGGCAGGGGTTCGGCGTACTCCCCCACGACGTCGAAGCCCGCCGGCTCGACCTCGGCGAGCAGGTCGGCGGCCAGCGACCGGACCCGCGGCCGCAGACGCTCGACGTGGCCGCGGTTGAAGGCGGAGGACACCAGCTTGCGCATCCGGGTGTGCTCGGGGGGCTCGTTCTCCATCATCTGGTGCCGGTGGAGCAGGTTGAAGGGCTCGAGGTATGACGCCGGCTCCCTGTCGCGCCAGATCCGCCCGAAGCGTCGGTCGCGCAGCACCGCCCCGGCGGTGGCGTGGTCGAAGGTCAGGAAGCTGCCGGACTGCTCGTGCCACGCCAGTGGCCCTGCCCTCCTCTCCGCGGCGAGCAGCGGGTAGGGGTCGGCGACCAGCGCGGGCGAGGTCAGGTCAAGCGCGGTCGAGCGCATCGGGCCCGAAGGCATCAGGGAGCACCTCGCTCATCGGTCTGACCCCCGACACGGTCCACACCAGCAGGTCGGGTCCGCCGCTCTCGAAGAGCACCTGGCGGCACCGCCCGCAGGGCATGATCACCTCGCCGTTCTGGTTGACGCACACGGTGTGGGTCAACCGACCGCCGCCGGTGGCGTGCAGCTGGGAGACCATGCCGCACTCGGCACACAGGCCCACGCCGTAGGCGGCGTTCTCCACGTTGCACCCGACCACGAAGCGACCGTCGTCGACCCGGGCAGCCGCGCCGACCTTGTAGTGGGAGTACGGCGCGTAGCCGCGCTCCATGGCCTGGACCGCCTGCGCCTTGAGGTCGTCCCAGTCGTCCTGGGAGAAGTCCTGCGCGGCGGTCATCCCCGGGTCCCCGCGGAGGCGCGAGCCTGCGAGCGGCTCTGCGGGGTGATCATCCCGCGCTGCCCTTGCGATAGATCTGCCCGTCCGCCTTGGGCATGCGTAGTCGTTGGGCCGCGAACGCGAGCACCAGCAGGGTGACGACGTAGGGGGTCATGCCGGTGAACTGGCGCGGCACCTCGTCGGTGAAGAGGAACCAGGCCAAGAAGGCGAGTCCGATGCCACCGAACACCAGCGCCTGGGTGCGCTGCTTGCGGGTGAACCTCCAGATGGCCAGGGCCAGCAGACCGATGGCGACCAGGAGGAGCAGGGCGTGGATGGTCTGCGCCGACCGCAGCGGCAGGCTGTCGGTGTAGCCGAACATCAGCGAACCGGCGAGGATGCCGCCAGGACGCCAGTTGCCGAAGATCATCGCGGCGAGGCCGATGTAGCCGCGTCCGCCGGTCTGTCCGTTGACGAAGCCGCTGGAGGCGACGATGGCGAGGAAGCCGCCGCCGATGCCGGCCATGGCACCCGAGATCACCACCGCGATCCACTTGTAGCGGATCACGTTGACACCGAGGCTCTCGGCCGCCTGCGGGTTCTCCCCGCACGAACGCAGCCGGAGCCCGAACGACGTCCGCCACAGCGCCCAGGCGCTCAGCACGACCAGGGCGAAGACCAGGATCGTGATGACGTTGAGCCTGGTGGTCAGCGCGGCAACGACAGAGGCGATGTCGGAGATCACGAACCAGCCCTTGTCGGTCAAAGAGGCGGCTGCGTCGGACACTCCTGGGACGGTGATCTGGGTGGGCTTGTCCAAGCCGGTGAGCTGCTTGACGCCACCGCCGGGCAGGCCGGCGAAGTAGGCCTCCGCCAGGAAGGCCGCGGCCCCGAGCCCGATGATGTTGATCGCGACGCCGGAGACGATGTGGTCGACGCCGAAGGTCACCGTGGCGAGCGCGTGCAGGGCACCGCCGACGGCGCCGAGGAGGGCCGCTCCGGCGATGCCGACGAACGGTCCGTAGTAGTAGGTGAAGTAGGCGGCGCCCCAGGTGCCGAGGATCATCTGCCCCTCGAGGCCGATGTTGACCACCCCGGCGCGCTCGCTCCACAGGCCGCCGATGGCCGCCATCAGGATCGGGCAGGTGGCGATCAGGGCGGCGCGCAGGCTGCCGGGAGAGTCGATCTGACCCTCGCCGGTGATGGTCCGCACCGCGGAGACGGAGACGATGACGCCCAGGACGATGAGCAGCCACCAGTAGGTGGTGTTCATGACGCGGGGCCGAGCCGCCTGGTCGGGTGCTGAGGGAGCCGTGAGGGTCATGCCGAGACCTCCTTCGCGGCCGACTCGGCCTGCAGCTTGCGGGCGACCGCTCGTTGTTCGGCGGCGGTCTGCCGGCGACGTACCACTTCGTAGGCGACCACGACGGCCAGCACGATGACGCCCTGGGTGATCTGGACGACGTTCTGGGAGATGTCGCTGTTGAGGGTCAGCCGGTTGGACTGCTCGTTGAGGAAGGCGAACAGCAGCGCACCGAACAAGATGCCGAGCGGCTGGTTGCGTCCCAGCAGCGCCACCGCGATGCCGGTGAAGCCCAGGCCGGCCTGGAACGTGGTGCCGTAGTTGCCGGCGGAGCCGAAGAAGGCCGGCATCCAGATCAGGCCGGCGATCGCGCCCGACATCACCATCGAGATCACGATCATCCGAGGGACCTTGACACCGGAGGCGACCGCGGCCGTCTCGGACATGCCGGTGGCGCGCAGGTCGAAGCCGAAGCGGGTGCGGGTGAGCACGAACCAGAAGCCGACGCCGGCGACGAGCGCCAGCAGGGACAGACCCCACACGGCGCCGTCGCGGTCGAGGAACGGCGACCACCCGGGGACATAGCTGCTCTCGGGGATGTTGGTGGTCTGCCGGCTGTTGCCGGCGCGCAGGCCGTAGCGACTCAGGAAGTAGCCGACGAGGGTGCCCGCGATCGCGTTCAGCATGATCGTCGAGATCACCTCGCTGACGCCACGGGTCACCTTGAGGAGGCCGGCGAGTCCCGCCCAGGCACCGCCGACCACCATCGCCACGACCAGCCCGAGCACGATGTTGAGCGGCCCCGGCACGAACGCGGCACCGACGACGACCGCCGCGGCGTACGACGCGATCTGGTACTGGCCCTCGACGCCGATGTTGAACAGGTTCATGCGGAAGCCGATGGCGGCGGCCAGCGCCGACATGAAGATCATCGACGTCTGGTTGACGATGTTGACGTAGACCCGGTCGGCGGGGAGCGAGAAGATGATCGTCCAGAAGTCGGCCGGGTTGCTGCCCGAGATCCCGACCACCACGCTGGTGATGATCATCGCCGCCACCACCGCGACCAGCGGGGCGACCAGGGCAGCCCCGGCCCGCTTGAGCCCGGTCACGCTGTCTCCTCCTCGCGGGCACCGGTCATCGCCGAGCCCAGGTCCTGGGGTGTCACGGTCTGCGGGTCGAACTCACCGACCAGGCGACCACGAAGGATCACCTCGATGCGGTCCGACAGCCCGATCAGCTCGTCGAGGTCGGCGGAGATGAGCAGCACCGCCAGGCCGGCCTCCCGCGCGCGCTTGATGTGCTCCCAGATGGCTGCCTGGGCGCCGACGTCGACGCCGCGCGTCGGGTGGGCCGCGATCAGCAGCACCGGTTCGCCGCTCATCTCGCGACCGACGATCATCTTCTGCTGGTTGCCTCCCGAGAGCGCGCGGGCGTGGGTGTCGATGCCCGGCGTGCGCACGTCGTAGTCGCGCACGATCCGCTCGGCGTCCTCCCTGGCCGCGGCGCGGTCGATGAGCATGCCCTTCGCGGCCGGTGGCCGGTCCTGGAAGCCAAGGATCCGGTTCTCCCAGAGCGGGGCGTCGAGGAGGAGGCCGTGGCGGTGCCGGTCCTCGGGGATGTAGCCGATGCCGGCGCCGCGACGAGCGCGGGTGTCCCAGTCGCTGATGTCCTGGCCGCCGACGGCAATGGTGCCCCGGTCGGGCTTGCGCATCCCCATGATCGACTCGACCAGCTCGGCCTGCCCGTTGCCCTCGACCCCGGCGATGCCGAGCACCTCGCCACGGTGGATGGTCAGGTCGATGTCGGAGAGCAGCGCCCGACCGAAGCTGTCGACCAGGGTGAGGTCGCCGACCTGGAGAAGCACCTCGTCGGTGACCGTCGAGGCGGCGGTCTCCGGGGAGGGCAGCTCGGAGCCGACCATCAGCTCGGCGAGCTCGTGCTTGGTGATGCCGTCGGGCTTGGCCTCGCCGACGGTGGTGCCGCGCCGCATCACGGTGATGTCGTCGGCGATGGCGAGCACCTCGTCGAGCTTGTGCGAGATGAACAAGATGGTGTGGCCCTCGTCCTTGAGCTCGCGCAGGTTGCCGAAGAGTGCGTCGACCTCCTGCGGCACCAGGACGGCGGTGGGCTCGTCGAGGATGATGATCTTGGCGCCGCGGTAGAGGACCTTGAGGATCTCCACGCGCTGGCGCTCTCCGACCCCCAGCTCTTCGACGAGCTCGTCGGGGTCGAGGTCGAAGCCGTAGGCGTCCGAGATCCGGACGATCTCGGCACGCGCCTTGTCGCCGATGCCGTGCAGCTTCTCCCCGCCGAGCACGACGTTCTCGAGCACGGTGAGGTTGTCGGCGAGCATGAAGTGCTGGAAGACCATCCCGATGCCCTCGGCGATGGCATCGGTCGGGGAGCCGAACGTGACCTCGCGGCCGTTGACGACCAGGCTGCCCTCGTCGGGCTTCTGCACGCCGTAGAGGATCTTCATCAGCGTGGACTTGCCCGCGCCGTTCTCCCCGATCAGCGCGTGCACGGTGCCGGCGCGGATGGTGATGTCGACGTCGTGGTTGGCGATCACGCCCGGGAACCGCTTCCCCACGCCCTGGACGCGGACAGCGTCGCCCTCGTGAGGCTGAGCGCCGGGCTGAGTGTCGGTGGCCGTCACTGGGCTCCCTCTCGTTGCACGTCTTTGTGCGGGTTGTGCTGGTGCGGCCCCGGCCCGCGCTGCCCGGGTGGAGCCGACAAGGCTCGGGCCCGGGGCCACACGCTACCGCGCGGTCCCGGGCCCTTGCCTGCAGGCTGAGTCGATGTCCGGTGTGAGGTCAGGAGACCTCGGCCGGAACCTCGATCTCGCCGCTCTTGATCTGCTCGGCGTACTCGTCGATCTGGTCGGTGATGTCGTCGATGTAGCCACCGGAGGTGGAGTAGCCGACACCGTCGGAGGCCAGGTCGTAGGCCTGGTAGCTCGACAGCGGCGAGCCGTCGGCGACCGACTGGATCTCGTTGAACGTGGCCGTGTCGACGCGCTTGAGCATGGAGGTCAGGATGTGCTCCTTCTGCTCGTCGGTCGCGGTGAGGTACTGGTCGGAGTCGACACCGATCGCCCACATGCCCTCGCCGGCCTCGACGGCCGCGTCGAACACACCGGAGCCGGAGCCACCGGAGGCGTGGTAGACGATGTCAGCGCCACCCTCGTACATCGCGGCCGCAGCAGCGGTGCCGCCCGCGGGGTCGTTGAAGCCCGACAGGTCTTCTTCCTCGATGTAGGTCACGTCGATGGTGATGTCGGGGTTGACCGCTTCGACCCCGGCCTTGTAGCCGGCCTCGAACTTCTGGATGAGGAGGTTGTTGACGCCACCGACGAAGCCGACGTGGTCGGTCTCGGTCTTCAACGCGGCGGCGACACCGACGAGGAACGAGCCCTCCTGCTCGGCGAAGCCGAGGTAGGCGACGTTGCCGTTCTCGTCGTCCGGGGTCGGGTCGAACCCGTCGATGACGCCGAAGCTGACGTCCTCGAAGTCCGGCGCGACCGCGTCGACGGCGACGCTGTAGGCGAAGCCGGTGCCGATGATCGGGTCGTGACCGTCCTCGGCGAGCGACCGCAGGCGGTCCTCGCGCGCCGACTCCGGCTCCCCGTCCTGGGCCTCGGCCTCGGTGCAGTCGGCGTCGAGCTCGTCGACGGCCATCTGCATGCCGGCGGCGGCCGAGTCGTTGAAGGACTGGTCACCACGGCCACCGACGTCGTAGGCGAGGCCGACCATGGGGCCCTCGCCGCCGCCGCCACAGAGGTCCGCGTCCGCTTCGGTGTCACTGTCGTTGGCGCAACCGACCAGCGCGAGGCTGAGGGCTGCGGATGCTGCTGCGATCTTGGTCAGGCGACGCAAGATGCCTCCTTGATAGTTGCCGCGCCACCTTCTCGGGCGCCGAAATCACGGTCACACTAGTGCCTGCGAGGACCAGGCCGAGCGAAATCGCCGGGCCGGGGACCGAAGTGTTATCGGTCGGTGACCCCGCCCGGGGCCACGCGATCACGCCTCGACGCCACTCCGGGCTCGATTTGGACCGGTTTGGTCACCCGGCGAGGGTGTCCAGGGCCGCGGCGGCCAGCACCCGGGCCCCGATGGCGGTCGCGCGCTCGTCGATCACGAGGTCCCCCTGGTGGAGGTCGTAGGTCGGCCCTCCCGGCGTGCGGGTGCCCAGGCGGCCCATCGCACCAGGGACCGACTCGACGTACCAGGCGAAGTCCTCACCGCCGAGGCTCTGCGGGGTCGAGACCAGTCCGGTGGCCCCCAGCATCCGCGAGATCGCCCCTGCCAGCAGTGCGGTCGAGGCCGGTTCGTTGACCACCGGCGGGACTCCTCGGACGTAGGTGACCTCGGCACCCACGCCGTAGGGCGCCAGGATCTGTCCGATCAGCTCGCGCACGAGGTCCTCGGCATCGGCCCAGGCCACCGCGTCGAGCATCCGCAGGGTGCCGGCGACCTCGCCGCTGGACGGGATCACGTTCTTGGCCGAGCCGGCCCGCACCATCCCCCACACCAGGCTCGCCCCGGCCCGGGGGTCCAGCCGCCGCGAGAGCGCTCCGGGCAGCTCGGTGACGAGCTTGCCGACGGCGTAGGTCAGGTCCTCGGTGAGATGCGGCCGCGAGGTGTGCCCGCCGCGACCGGTCAGCCGCACCGAGAGCGCATCGGCCGCCCCGGTGATCGGCCCCTCGCGGAGGCCGACCTCGCCGACGTCGACGCTGGGGTCGCAGTGCAGTCCGTAGACGTGCGTGACGCCCTCCAGGGCACCGCCGGAGATCAGCTCGAGGGCGCCGCCGGGCATGATCTCCTCGGCGGGCTGGAACAGCAGCCGGACCCGACCGGGCAGTGGCTCGGCTGCGTGGTGTCGGGCCAGAGCCAGCCCGGCACCGACCAGGGCGGCGGTGTGCACGTCGTGGCCGCACGCGTGGGCGACCCCCGAGACGGTGCTGCGCCACGGCTCACCGCCACGGTCCTCGACCTCGAGGGCGTCGAGGTCGGCCCGCAGCGCGACGATCGGGCCCTCTGCCGGACCGATGTCGGCGACAAGACCACTGCGCGGCAGCAGCCGCAGCGCGATGCCGGCCTCGTCGAGGCGCTTGGCCACCACGGCGGTGGTCCGCTCCTCCTGCCACGCCAGCTCGGGGTGGGCGTGCAGGTCACGACGGAGGTCGACGAGCTCGGCACCGAGCTCGTCGACCGCGCGGTCCACGAGTTCGAGATCAGCAGGGCGGGGCACCCCCGGACGTTACCGGAGGGTCAGTCGACCGACCGGACCACGGCCTGCGACTCGTCCACAGGGACGTCGATCACGCTGTCGGTCGTGAGACCCGGCAGCGGCTGTGCGCCGGCCGTCTCGGAACTGGTCCACGACGCCCCCCACGACGCCGTCGTCGTCACCGGGAAGCCGCCGCCGTAGCCCACCGACGCACGAGTGAACGGGAAGGCGCAGGCACCCGCCGGAGCGTCCCCTCCGGTGTAGGCGGTCGTGTACTGGGCGTGCGTGCAGATCTGCCCGCCGGCCGGCGAGGTGAGCACGAAGTCGTCAGCCGACGCGGTCACCTCGGCCCAGAGGGTCGGGCTCAGCGAGGCGCGGATGCTCCAGGTGTCGCTGTAGCCGTCGGCCCAGAACATCGTGTCCAGGTTGACCAGGGTGGCCCCGCTTCCCGCCACCTCCGGGTTGCGCTGGGTCTGCGGCTCCGGGATGTCGATCGAGTCGTAGGCAGCGTCACGCAGGACCTCGATGTCGACGTCGGGGTCCGGCGGGTTGGTCCCGGGCGGCACCAGCAGCGCCATGTTGGGGATGGCGTAGCCGTTGCCGGCGGCGGCCTGGCCGGAGTAGTCGACCATGCCCTGCCAGTCGCCGTCATCGAGGCCGGGGCACTCGAGCTGGTACCAGGTGGCGTCGGGGTTCTTCTCCAGGGCCTTCTCGAACTCCTCGACCTTGCCGTAGCCGAGGACCCACTCCTTGCCGCTGTACAGCGGGTCGTCCCAGGCGTCCTTCATGTAGGCCAGTGCGGCGGCCGGGTCCTTCCAGGCAGACCAGTAGCAGGTCGGCGGCACCGAGGCGACGTAGCCGCCTCCACCGCCACCCGACGGGGCGGCGTTGCCGGAGTAGGTGACCTGGACGCAGTAGCTCGCAGCCCCGCAGGACTGGGCCTCCGCCGCGTCACCGGCGCCGGCGTGGGCGGGCGCGCCCAGCATGACCACGGACAGTAGGAGCGGCACCGCGACAGCGGCCGCTCTCCCCAGAAACTTCATCATGCTTCCCCACTGTGTCGATCTGTGACTGCTCAGCACGGGCCCGATCCCGTGTCGATGACGCGAGAGACGATCCAAGTATCCGATACCCGGGACAATCTTCCCTGAAACTCATAAAACGGCGTCAGCGGCTCCGCCGGACTGCCGTTGCGACGGACGTCGACCGACTGGTTGGTCACACAGGCCTGAACGACCGCGCGGGGTCCCTTGACCGAGACGCGACTGATGTCGAAACGCAGGTCCCCCTCCGTCCGCAGCTTGTTCTCCTCCAGGTAGGACACGTAGCCGACGACCTGGCTCGCTGCGTCGCCCTGGGCGACCTCGCCCAGGGCCGCTGGATCGACCTCTGGGACGGCGAAGGCGTCCATCCGCACCTGCCAGTAGGCGATCCAGGCGTCGACGACCGCCTGCTCCTGCCCGCCGGTTGCCCGGATGTCGCCCCGCATGGCCAGGTGTCCTTCGCCGTCGAAGGCCTCCTCAGGCTCCGACGGCTCGGAGGGGCTCGGCGACGGCTCGGTGGAGGGCGTGGAGTCCGAGGGCTCGTCCGAGCCGATCGTCGGCGGCTCCACCGCCTCGTCCTGCGAGCACCCGGCCAGCGCCAGGCTCGCGGCAAGCGCGAGGGTGGCGAGGCTCCTGGTCACGGCTGGTCCCCCGAGAAGTCGGCTGTCAGAAGGCGTCCGGTGGAGAATACACGCCCCAGACGTCGCGCAGGGCGTTGCAGACCTCGCCCACGGTGGCCCGGGCGCGCAGCGCCTCCCTCATCGGGTAGAGCACGTTGTGGCCGGCTCCCTCACCGCTCGCGGCCTCCTTGAGGGCGGCGAGATGCTTCTCGACCTCGGCGTTGTCGCGCTCCTTGCGCAGGGTCGCGAGTCGCTCGCACTGCTGGGCCTCGATGGCCGGGTCCACGCGCAGCGGCTCGTAGGGGTCCTCCTCGTCGAGGCGGAACCGGTTGACGCCGACGACCACCCGCTCGTCGCCGTCGATCTCGCGAGCGATCTGGTAGGCCGACTTCTCGATCTCGTTCTTCTGGAACCCCTTCTCGATCGCCGCGACGGCTCCACCGAGGTCCTCGACCTGCGCCATCAGCTTGCGGGCCTCGGCCTCGACCTGGTCGGTGAGCGACTCGATGGCGTAGGAGCCGGCGAACGGGTCGACGGTCTTGGTCACGTCGGTCTCGTAGGCGATCACCTGCTGGGTGCGCAGCGCGAGCCTGGCCGACTTGTCCGTCGGCAGCGCGATCGCCTCGTCGTAGGAGTTGGTGTGCAGCGACTGGGTGCCACCGAGCACGGCGGCCAGCGCCTGCACCGCCACCCGCACCAGGTTGACCTCCGGCTGCTGGGCGGTGAGCTGCACGCCGGCGGTCTGGGTGTGGAAGCGCAGGGTCTGCGCCTTGGGGTTGGTCGCGCCGAACTCGTCGCGCATCACCTCCGCCCAGATGCGGCGGGCCGCCCGGAACTTCGCGACCTCCTCGAGGATCGTGGTGCGGGAGACGAAGAAGAACGACAGCCGCGCCGCGAACTCGTCGACGTCGAGACCGGCGGCGATCGCGGCCCGGACGTACTCGATGCCGTCGGCGAGCGTGAACGCGATCTCCTGCGCGGGGGACGCCCCGGCCTCGGCCATGTGGTAGCCGGAGATGGAGATGGTGTTCCAGCGCGGCACCTCGCTCTTGCAGTAGGCGAAGATGTCGGTGATCAGCCGCAGCGAGTGGGCCGGCGGATAGATGTAGGTGCCGCGGGCGATGTACTCCTTGAGCACGTCGTTCTGGATCGTGCCGGTGATCTTGTCGCCCGGGACGCCGTTCTCCTCGGCGACGAGCTGGTACATCAGCAGCAGCAGTGCCGCCGGCGCGTTGATCGTCATGGAGGTCGAGACCTGGTCCAGCGGCAGGTCGTGGAAGAGCACCCGCATGTCGTCGATCGAGTCGATGGCCACCCCGACCTTGCCGACCTCACCGTGCGAGATGTCCGCGTCCGAGTCGTGACCCATCTGGGTGGGCAGGTCGAAGGCGACCGAGAGTCCGCCGCTGCCGTTGGCGACGAGCTGCTGGTAGCGCTGGTTGGACTCCTTGGCGGTGCCGAAGCCGGCGTACTGACGCATCGTCCACGGGCGACCGGTGTACATCGAGGGGTAGACGCCGCGGGTGAACGGGTACTCGCCCGGCTCCCCCAGCTGCTGGTCCGGGTCGAAGTCCGCGAGCGCGTCGGGCCCGTACAGGGTCTCGAAGGGCAGTCCTGACTCGGTGACGCCGGTCTCGCTCTCGCTCATGCCTGCGAGGGTACGGCGAGCACCGCTCGTCCCGCACCGTGAGACATCCCACTGGAGGCGGTGCGGCAGGATCGACACCGTGCCCGACACCACCGCCGCCCCCGCCTCGTCCCGCGACCACGTGGAGCGGCTGCTCGACCGGATCGAGACCGTCGACGTGCACACCAACGCGATCTGCACGCTGAACCCCGACGTGCTCGCCCAGGCCGAGGCGCGCGACGCCGAGACCAAGGACGGGCGCTCGCGAGGATCGCTCCACGGCCTCCCGATCCTGGTCAAGGACAACGTCGACACTGCCGACCTGCCCACCACCGCCGGGTCCCTCGCGCTGGCCGAGGTTCCCAACCCGGCCCAGGACGCCGACCCTCGTCCGCCGGCTGCGCGACGCCGGGATGGTGGTGCTGGGCAAGACCAACCTGAGCGAGTGGGCCAACATCCGTGACGGGCTCTCGACCTCGGGCTGGAGCGGCTACGGCGGGCTGACCCGCAACCCCTACGGCCTCAACCGGTCCGCGGGTGGCTCCAGCTCCGGCAGCGGCGCGGCGGTCGGTGCGGGCCTGGCTCCGCTGGCCATCGGCACAGAGACAGACGGGTCGATCACCTGTCCGGCTGCCTTCAACGGGGTCGTCGGCATCAAACCGACCGTCGGCCTGGTCCCCACCGACGGGGTGGTGCCGATCTCGCGGTCCCAGGACGCCCCGGGCCCGATGGCGACGTCCGTCCGCGACGCGGCCGCCCTGCTGGGCGTCATGGCCGACGACGGCATCGACTACGCCGCTCACGCGGTCGGGGGTCGGCTGGCCGGGAAGCGGATCGGCGTCCCCCGGCAGCGCTACTGGGGCTACTCCACCTACGCCGACACCGCGGCCGAGCGTGCGGTGGGGCTGCTCGCAGCCGAGGGGGCAGTCATCGTGGACTCGACCGACCTGACCTCGATGGAGGATGCGGGCTGGGAGGACGAGCTGCTGGTGCTGCTCGCCGAGCTGCGCAGCGGGCTGGCCGGCTACCTCGCCGGCCGGCCCGGCGACGTACCGCGCACGCTGGAGGACGTGGTGGCCTTCAACGTCCTGCACGCGGATCGAGAGCTCGTGCACTTCGGCCAGTACCTCTTCGAGCAGGCCCTGGCCGGACCGGTCCTCGGGAGCGAGGAGTACGTCGCCGCTCGTGCCCGGTGCGTCAAGGCCTCCCGTGACGACGGCATCGACAAGCTCCTGCGCGAGCACGAGCTCGACGCCCTGGTCACCCCGTCCTACGCACCGGCCTGCCCCATCGACCTGGTCAACCCCGAGCACCACCCGGGCTCGTGCACCCAGGCGGCGGCGATGGCGGGCTATCCGCTCGTCACGGTGCCGTCCGGCCTCGGCGGCGGCCTGCCCGTGGCGGTGTCGTTCTGGGGCACCGCCGGCAGCGAGACCGGGCTGATCGAGATCGCGAACGGCTACGAGGTCGCCCGCGACCGCACCGACGGCCCCGTGGCTCCACCCACCTTCCCGACCTTCGTCTGACCCCGCGTCGTGCGGCTGGCTGCCGGGATCTTCCGGCAAGGCGGCCAGGCGGTGATTGACGTCACAACCCTCGCCGGACGCACCGCCGGAGCACGCGGATAGGCTGTTGAGGTCATCCAGCCGACGACGTCCGAAAGGTCCTCCCTTGGCCAGCTCTCCGGCAGGAACGCTGTACCGGGGCCGCGAAGGTATGTGGTCGTGGGTCGCCCACCGCATCACCGGCGTCGCCCTCTTCTTCTTCCTCTTCGTCCACGTCATCGACATCGCGATGATCAACGTGACCCCGGAGTTCTTCAACGAGGTCATGGAGACCTACAAGAACCCGGTCGTCGGACTGATGGAGGCCGGACTGGTCGCCGTCTTCCTCTTCCACGGGCTCAACGGCCTGCGGATCATCGCGGTGGACTTCTGGGCACAGGGCCCGCGCTACCAGCGGCAGATGACCTGGGCCGTGCTCGGCATCTGGGTCGCCCTCATGGTGCCGTTCCTGGTGCGTCACCTCGGCATCGTCTTCGGAGGGGGTCACTGATGGCGGCGCCCACGATCGCACCGCCGCGTTCGCGGCCGGCCCGGTCCTCCAACTTCGAGCTCAACTCCTGGCTCTTCATGCGCGGCAGCGGCGTGCTGCTGGTGGTGCTGGTCACCGGTCACCTCTGGATCAACCTGATGGCCGGGGAAGGCATCGAGCGCGTCGACTTCGCCTTCGTCGCCGGCAAGTGGGCCAGTCCGTTCTGGCAGTTCTGGGACCTCTCCATGCTCTGGTTGGCCGAGCTGCACGGCATGAACGGCCTGCGCACGATCATCAACGACTACACGACCAAGGCCCGGACTCGCTTCGCTCTGGTCAGCCTGCTCTACTTCTCCGCCTTCGTGGTGCTCGTGCTCGGCACGTTGACGATCTTCACCTTCGACCCGTGCGCCGACCCCGCGTCGACGCTGAGCGTCTGCCAGACCAACTGATCGGACGAAGCCATGGTTCAGCAGCACAAGTACGACGTCGTCATCGTCGGTGCCGGCGGCGCCGGGATGCGCGCGGCCCTCGAGTCGGGGCAGCGCACCCGCACGGCGGTCCTCACCAAGCTCTACCCGACCCGGTCCCACACCGGCGCGGCCCAGGGCGGCATGTGCGCCGCCCTGGCCAACGTCGAGGAGGACAACTGGGAGTGGCACACCTTCGACACGGTCAAGGGGGGTGACTACCTCGTCGACCAGGACGCCGCCGAGGTGATGGCCAAGGAGGCCATCGACGCGGTGCTCGACCTGGAGAAGATGGGGCTGCCCTTCAACCGCACCGAGGAGGGCAAGATCGACCAGCGCCGCTTCGGTGGCCACACCCGCAACCACGGCGAGGCCGCCGTACGCCGCTCGTGCTTCGCCGCCGACCGCACCGGTCACATGATCCTGCAGACGCTCTACCAGCAGTGCGTCAAGCACGGCGTGGAGTTCTACAACGAGTTCTACGTCCTGGACCTGCTGACCACCGAGACCAACGGCGGCACGTCGGTCAACGGCGTCGTCGCCTACGAGCTGGCCACCGGCGAGATCCACGTCTTCAACGCCAAGTCGGTCATCTTCGCCACCGGCGGCTTCGGCAAGGTCTTCCGCACCACCTCCAACGCGCACACCCTCACCGGCGACGGCATGGGCATCGTGTGGCGCAAGGGCCTGCCGCTGGAGGACATGGAGTTCTTCCAGTTCCACCCGACCGGCCTGGCCGGCCTCGGCGTCCTCCTCTCCGAGGCGGCCCGAGGCGAGGGCGGCATCCTGCGCAACAGCGAGAACGAGCGCTTCATGGAGCGTTACGCCCCCACCATCAAGGACCTCGCACCGCGCGACATGGTCGCCCGGGCGATGGCCAACGAGGTGCGCGAGGGCCGCGGCTCCGGCCCCGACAAGGCCTACGTCTTCCTCGACCTCACCCACCTGCCGCGTGAGCAGATCGACGCCAAGCTCCCCGACATCACCGAGTTCGCCCGGACCTACCTCGGGGTCGAGCCCTACACCGAGATGATCCCGGTGTTCCCCACCGCCCACTACGCGATGGGCGGGGTGCCGACGAACATCAAGGGCGAGGCGCTCGCGGACAACCACACCGTGATCCCCGGGCTGTACGCCGCCGGCGAGGTCGCCTGCGTCTCCGTGCACGGCGCCAACCGGCTCGGCACCAACTCGCTCCTCGACATCAACGTGTTCGGTCGCCGCGCCGGCATCTACGCCGCCGAGTACGCGATCTCCACCGACTTCGACGACATCGTCGAGGAGCGTCCCGAGGGACGCGTGGTCGACATGATCGAGCAGATGCGCGACGCGGGTGGCTCGGAGCGGGTGGCCGCGATCCGCCAGGAGCTGCAGGCCACGATGGACATCAACGCGCAGGTCTACCGCACCGAGGGCTCCCTCAAGCAGGCGCTCTCCGACCTCGAGGGTCTCAAGGCGCGCTACGCCAACGTTTCCGTGCAGGACAAGGGCAAGCGGTTCAACACCGACCTGCTGGAGGCGATCGAGCTCGGCTTCCTCCTCGACCTCGCCGAGGTGCTCGTCGTGTCCGCGCTGGCGCGCAACGAGTCTCGCGGTGGTCACTTCCGTGAGGACTACCCCACCCGCGACGACGTGAACTTCATGCGCCACACGATGGCCTACCGCAACCAGGACGGGACGATCCGACTGGACTACAAGCCGGTCATCGAGACCCGCTACAAGCCGATGGAGCGCAAGTACTGATGGCGATCGACACCGACACCACCCCTGAGGCCGGGGCTGCTCCGGCCGCGAGCACGTCCACGCTCGAAGTCACCGTCAAGATCCTGCGCTACAACCCGGAGATCTCCGAGGAGTCCCACTGGGAGAGCTACCAGGTGACCGCGGAGCCGACCGACCGCGTCCTCGACGCGCTGCACAAGGTGAAGTGGGACCTCGACGGCTCGCTCACCTTCCGTCGCTCCTGCGCCCACGGCGTGTGCGGCTCCGACGCGATGCGGATCAACGGCAAGAACCGGCTGGCCTGCAAGACGCTGCTCAAGGACGTCAACCCCGGCGAGCCGATCACGGTGGAGCCGATCAAGGGCCTGCCGGTGCTCAAGGACCTCGTCGTCGACATGGAGCCGTTCTTCGCGGCGTACCGCTCGGTGATGCCGTTCCTGGTCACCAGCGGCAACGAACCCACCCGCGAGCGGCTGCAGTCACAGGCCGACCGCGACAAGTTCGACGACACCACCAAGTGCATCCTCTGCGCGGCGTGCACCACGTCGTGCCCGGTCTACTGGGCCGACGGGCAGTACTTCGGCCCGCAGGCGATCGTCGGCGCGCACCGCTTCATCTTCGACAGCCGCGACGAGGGCACCGACCAGCGCCTGGAGATCCTCAACGACCAGGAGGGCGTGTGGCGCTGCCGCACCACCTTCAACTGCACCGAGGCCTGCCCGCGGGGGATCGAGGTCACCAAGGCGATCCAGGAAGTGAAGCGCGCGCTGATCTTCCGCAGGTGAGTCGAGAGGCCCGGCCCGCGGGACGACGCTGCTAGGCTGCCACCGGCGTTCCGAACGCCGGTCCGAGCTGCGGCCCACGCCGGCAGCCAACCTGGGCAAAGGTGGCGCGGTCATCGACGGAGGCCGAGCCGACCGTCGTTCACGAGGTCGCCGGTCCGAGGGTGCGTGGGACTGCTCGGCTGGTCGACCGGAACAGTGAACCGATGAACAACGGCTACCGCGAGTCCCTCGAGATCGACGCACCTCCCGCTGCCGTGTGGGCGGTGGTCAGTGACGTCACCCGACTCCCCGTCGTCCTCAGCGGGATGACCGCCCTGGAGGTGGAGGGTCCCGACTCCGACTTCCGGGTGGGGCTCACCTGGACCCAGACCCGGGTGATCGCGGGACGCACCGGTTCGGAGCGACTGAGGATCACCGAGATCGAGCCTGGTCGGAGCTACGTCACCGAGGGCGGCAGCCATGGCTTCGACTACCGCACCACCTGGGCCGTGGAAGAGATCGGTGAGCATCGCGCGCGGATGGGCTGCACCTTCGAGGGCCACCCCCGCACCACCGTCGCCAAGCTCATGCTGCGCCTCTTCGGCGCCGCCGGCGCCAAGGCGACCAGGAAGGCCATGCGCACCGACCTGCACGACATCGCCCGTGCCGCGGCGGGCCTGCGATGACACGGCGCAAGGCCTTCAAGGCCCGGGTCCGCACCCAGGCGGAACGAACCGGCCAGAGCTACGCCCAGGCCGCGGCACAGCTGGGGGAATCGAACCCGCACCGCATCCCGGATGTGCACACCGCCTCGGCCCGGGTCGTGGCCCTGCTGAGAGCCAACGGCGCGGAGCTCGCTCCGGAGGTCGCCTACGGGATCGGCGGCGGCATCGGCTTCATGTACGCGGTGTTCGTCTACGACCAGGTCGAGCACCCACTGCTCACCCTGGTGTGCCAGCACCATCCGGACCCCTGGGCGCCGGCGATCCTCGATCGGCTCGCCGCGCCGTACGCGACCACCACGCGCAAGAGCGAGCTGCGCCGGCTGCTCGGCTCGAGGGTGCCGATGATCCTGGGGGTCGCCCGACGGTGCCTTCCGTGGCTCGGCCGGGATGAGTACGGCGGCGAGGAGCACGTCGTCCTGGCCACCCCGACGGCCCAGGGGTTCCGCGTCACCGACGGGGCAGGATCGGCGGTCCTGACCGAGCAGGATCTCCTCGACGGCTTCGGCACCGCACGCCGCAAGCACCCAGCCGTCCACCTCACCGGGCCGGTCACCCTGCCGGAGGACCTCGGACCGGCCCTCCGCGCCGGGCTCGCTCGATCGGTGGCTCACATGACCGGACCGGTTCTGCACAACTCCTTCGACGCCAACTTCGGCCTGTCCGGTCTCGCGAAGTGGAGCACCCTCGCCAACGGGCGCTCCAAGAAGTCCTGGCCGATCCTGTTCGCCGGCACCGACGTCTGGATGCAGCGCCTCGTCGACGGCATCGAGCACGAGCTCACCGCGCCCGCCGCAGGACGACCCCTCTTCGCCCACTCGCTGCGCAGCGCAGGGATGCCCGAGAGCGCGGAAGTCTTCGAGCGGTCGGGTCGGCTGTGGCGAGAGATCTCCGCCCGCGCAGGGTCCCGTCGCCTGCGGTTCAACTGGCTGGCCGACCAGGTCGGCGCCATCCACGACACCGAGGCCGCAGGGATCGAGCGACTGAGATCAGCGCTGGAGGCACCCCCGACCTCCGAGCCGTGAGCGCTCCCGGGGTCGACAGTGCGTCAGGTCCGCGGGACCAGCAGGCAGAACTCGTTGCCGTCCGGATCGACGAGCAGCACCCGCCCGTCGCCTCCGCCGGCACCCAGGTGGGCGCCCAGGGCGACGAGACGGTCGATCTCCTGCCGCGGGTCGTCGCCTGCCGCGGCGACGAGGTCGTGGTGGAACCGGTCAGTGCCCAGCCTCGGCATCAGGGGCGGGCCGCCCCACGTGATCTTCGTGCCACCGCGGGGTGACTGGATCGCGGTCTCCTCGTCCTGGTCCCAGACAAGCGGCCAGCCGAGCGCCTCGCTCCAGAAGTAGCCGACCTGCTGCGAGCCGTCACCCGCCAGCGCACCGACCAGGCCGCAGCCGGCCAGGAAGTCGTTGCCCGCCTCGAGCACGCAGAACTCGTTGCCCTCGGGGTCTGCGAGCACCACGTGACCCTCCTCCGGGAGCTGACCGACGTCGATGTGCCGGGCACCATGGCGCAGGGCTCTCGCGACCGTCTCCTCCTGCTCCTGCGGGGTCGAGCTGGTCAGGTCGAAGTGCGCGCGGTTCTCGCCGACCTTCTCCGCCGGGCTCCCGAAGACCTCGAGCCGGAGCCCGGTGTCGTCGGTCGGCAGCAGCGCGACACTGTCGGCGCCGTGCCCGCCGTCGGTCAGCTCGCGGCCCAGGACCTCAGCCCAGAAGCGGCCGACGCCGCGCGGGTCGTGGGCGCCGAGGCAGAGCGCGAAGAGGTCAGCTGCCATCCGATTCTCCGATTCTCCGATTCTCCGACGGTCGCGGTGGACGGGTGCCGTCGTCCGGAAGAACGCTAGGACCACGGCCCATCGGGTGCAACGCGATAATGCGTCACCCGATGCTGCCTCGCGGATCTTCCGAGCCGCACCACCGAAGCCGTGAACACCCACGAGGGCCGCCGCGCCCGGCCGCCCCGGACTACCATCGTGGGGTGAGGCGCGCGGTGATGGTGGGTCGAGGACTGGTCGGCGGACTGCTGCTCACAGCCGCCTGGCTTGCGGCGGGCAGCACTGCCCAGGTCGGGGAGCAGGGCCCGCCTCGCGCGGCAGCGACCGCCGACCGCGATCCCGGCGCCCAGCCGATGAAGCAACCAGGGCACTTCCGTGACCTGATGCCACGCGTGCGTGCGAGGCCTCCCGGGCCGGTCCCGATGCCGCAGGTCACTCCCTCCGGGCCGGAGCCGGTGCCGATGCCGCAGGTCACTCCTTGGCCGGGGCTCGTCCGCCCGCCCCAGGGGCTGCCTGGCCCGACGGTCCGGCGGTGAGGTCAGGGCCGTCGGAGTGCGCGATGACGGCCTACGACGCGACCAGCGACCGCACCTTCGCGAGCAGGCGGGTCTGCTCGTCGCGGGCCAGTCGTACGTCGAGCTTCTCCAGCCACTCCTCGATCTCCCCCTCGCTGAGCGGCCGGTGCTCGGTCTCCTCGCCGGGAGTGCGGATGGTGACCGAGTCGTGAGTCACGGTGACGTGACGGCCTGCGAGGTGCTTGGCGAGGATGAGACCGGTGGAGAAGTGCGAGCCCGGATAGGTGCTCGTGAAGTGGTGCCCGATGACGACGTCGACCGGGATCACGTCCAGCTCGTCCGTGGTGTGGGCGACCTCCCAGCCCCCCTCACGATGCCGCTGGAGCGCCCAGCCACCCGTCGCTGCACGGACCAGCCGGTATCGCCAACCCGGGAGGTAGTCGTCCTGCGCACCATCGGTCATCGAGATCGGTCGCAGCAGGCCCATCCCGAAGCCGGGGTCGCACAGGAGCCGCTCACCGTCGAGGACCACCTCGAGGACCATGTGGGTGCGCCCCTGCTGCGTACCGGAGCCGGGGTCGCCCACCCGACCCAGGTGCCTCACGACCCGGTAGCCGAGCCGCTCCAGGGCTGCGGCCACGATCGTGGAGTGCTCGAAGCAGTAGCCGCCCCGGCCTCGGCCGACGAACTTCTGCTGGACCTCCTCGAGGGCGACGCCGCGGTGCTGCGCGAGCAGCACGTCGATGTTGTCGAAGGTGAACGTGCGCACGTGCGCTTCGTGGAGCTCGGCAAGCGCCTCCGGGCCGGGCTCCCGCGCGGAGATGCCGAGCCGCTCCAGATAACCGTCGAGGTCGAGCCGATCGACCTGCCAGTGGTCAGTCGCCACGTCGCTAGTCGAGGGCATCTGCTCCACCAGCGACTCCGACATGCAGCATCCACGCCTGATACCCACCGCACAGGTCGGTGGCGTTGGGCAGACCGAGCAGCTGCAACGTGCGCGCGGCAAGGCTGGAGCTGACGCCCTCGTCGCACACGAGCACGATGGGTTGCTCGGGGTCCTCGATGCTCCGCAGCCGGTGCGGGCTTGTCCGGGCGAGCCGCCACTCCAGGACCTTGCGGTCGATGACGACGGCGCCCGGCAGGTCACCGTCGCGATGGCATTGCTCGACCGGGCGGATGTCGACGACCAGGGCACCGGCGGTCTCCACCGCCGCGAGCTCGACGGGCTCGACCCGGTCCAGGCCACGGCCACTCTCCGCGAGCATCGGGTTGAGCTCCTTCCCGCCGGAGTCGTTCATGGGCTGGGCGATCGGGTCGCCACCACCACGTCCATGGTCGGACAGTAGTCCCCAGCAGGGCAGGGCGATGATGGCGGCATGGACCACCGCTACGACCTCAGCGTCACCTGGACCGGCAACACCGGTGAGGGCACCGCGAGCTACCGGAGCTACAGCCGCGACCACACCGTCACCGCCGATGCCCGGCCCGACCTGCTCGGCTCGGCGGACCCGACGTTCCGCGGCGATCGCTCCCGATGGAATCCCGAGCTGCTGCTGCTCGCGGCACTCTCGGAATGTCACCTGCTGGCCTACCTGCACGTGTGCGTGGCCGACGGCGTGGTCGTGACGGCGTACGTCGACCAGGCAAACGGAGCGATGACGACCGACCGGGACGGCAGCGGACGGTTCACCGAGGTGGTGCTGCGTCCGCACGTCACGGTGGCCGACCCGGCCATGGTCGAGAGCGCGACCCGAGCCCATCGACGGGCAGGCGAGCTCTGCTTCATCGCCAACAGCGTGAACTTCCCGGTGCGCCACGAGCCGACGATCAGCGTTCGCTGACCTCACTCGCCGGGCAGCAGCGTGGGCCGCGTCGCGGGATAACCGACGGGCAGCACGTAGGTGCCGCGCACGTGCCGGTAGAAGACCCGCCACTGCCAGTAGCCGGTGTAGGCCCAGGGCACCTGACGGATGCTGCGGGCGTAGGCGCTGACGGCGCGGACGTAGGAGTCCGACGGGTTGTAGCGGTAGAGCGCCTGGGCCATCCGCCGAGGAGCGCCGTTGGCCCGCAGCAGCCGTCCCGCCGCGAGGATCGCGTCGCGCGGGTCGTCGATGTCGCCGCCCGCGCCGTAGATGTCCCACGTCGTGGGGATGAACTGCATCGGACCCTGGGCTCCGGCCGTGCTGGTCCCGCGGATCCGCCCCATCCGGGTCTCGGTGAGGTGGATGGCGGCGAGGTACTCCCACGGGACGTCGGTGCGGCGCTCGGCGCGGCGGTAGAAGCCGAGCAGGACCTCGGGCGCCGGAGGCCGCACGATCCGCCAGCGTGGCAACCGCCGCTGGGCAGCGGTCAGGTCACGCAACGGCGCGGCGGCAGAGAGGTTCGCCCGCAGCACCGTGCCCGTGGCGGGGCGCACCATCCCGAGCACGCGGCGGCGGTCGCGGGCGGAGGCGAGGTTGAGCGCGCGCACCGCGAGCTGCTGGAGCTCGCCCGCCTCGCGCAGCAGACTCCTCGTCGACCCCGGGTCACGCAGGGTCGCGGACACGACGTCGAGCTGTGCGGCGAGTGCGGGCAGGTCCTCGACCGACGGGGTCTCGGGCAGGGTGCCGCCCTCCCGTCCCTGCTCGCGAGGCCTCGCCTGGTCGGCCGATCCGGAAGCGGCAGGCGTCCCGGCGCCGGCTGTGCTGTCCCCGCCGTCAGCCGGCTCGCCCGAGCACGACAGCGACAGGGTGCTCGCCAGCAGCAACGCGAGCACGCGACGGGTGAGCGGTACGACGGCCATGCCCCTGTCTACCCGACTCGCCCTGCAACCTCGCTCACGGCAGCGTCGCGTTGTTGCCACCGCTGACCACGACCACGACCGTCTCGCCGGCACGGACCGGGACCAGCCCGGCGAGGACGGCGGCCAGCGGCACGCACGAGGCCGGCTCGGCGAGCACGCGCGCCTGCTCCCACAGCCATCGACGCGCCGGGACGATCTCCTCCTCGGGCACCAGCACGCAGGACGCACCCTGGGCGGTGGCGACGGTGAAGGCATGGTTGCCGATCCGGGGCGGGCCGAGCGCGTCGGCGGCGACCCCGGTCGAGGGCCGGTCGACGGGGCTGCCCGCGGCCAGGGCGTCGTGGAGGTGGGCGCAGCCGACCGGCTCGACAGGCTGCACGAGCACCCGGCCGGAGAGTGCCGTCGCCACTCCGGCGTAGAGCCCTCCCCCGCCGCAGGCGATCAGGATCCGGTCGACCTCGGGCGCCTGTTCGTGCAGCTCCAGTCCCAGCGTCCCCGCACCGGCGACCGTCTCGAAGGTGTCGTAGGGGTGCAGCATCGGTACCCCGACCTCGGCGCTGTGAGCCGCACAGGCCTCGAGCGCGGCGCCGACATCGCCGTCGACCCGGTGCAGGCGAGCCCCGTAGGCCTCGATCCGCTCGAGCTTGGCCGGTGTCGAGGAGCGAGGCGCGAACACGTCGGCCTCCAGACCTGCCGTGCGGGCGGCCCACGCGACCGCGGCACCGTGGTTCCCCCCGGAGGCCGCCGCGACGCCGCGCACGCCGTCGGGCAGCGAGCGCACGTTGTTCATCGCGCCGCGGGCCTTGAACGACCCCGCGTGCTGGGTCAGCTCCAGCTTGAGCAGCAGGCGCCCGGTGCTGCCCGTGGCGGGCCCGGAAACCTCCAGCACCGGCGTACGTCGGACGGCGTCACCGATCCGGACACGTGCCCGCTCGATGTCCTCGCACCGAGGCAGCGTCAGCGAGACGGGAGTGCTCACGAGGAGACAGCGTCGCGCGAGGTGCCGCGCCAGGCTTTCGTGCCGAGCCGGGCCAGGATCGCCGCGATCGCCAGGTTGACCACGATCAGCACGATGTGGGCGACCCAGTAGCCGGTGGGCCGGTCCTCACCACGCGCATGCGCCGCGGCGAGGTTCTTGGTGAAGGTGGCATAGCTGAACACGTTCCACGCAGCGATCAGCAGGAACAGGACGGCGTGCTTGCGTTGGAGCCTCACGGGTCCATCCTGACGCCTAGGGTCCCGACCCGTTGTCAGCGGGTCGACCGGCGCCAGGCAACCACGGCCGCGGCGCCTCCGACGAGGGCGAGGCCCGCCAGCGCGGCACCGGGGCGGCCCGACTCCCGTTCCGGGGCGCGGTGGGAGCCCGCCAGCGGTGCTTCGGCGGCCGCTGGGTCCCGATCCCGGCCGGGCGGCGTCCCCGGCACGGCCTCCTGCGGCACCTCGACGTTGCCGAGCGCTGCGCCGGGCGCTCGGATCGCCTCGGCCGCCCGCTGGGTGACCGAGTCGGGCGAGGTATAGGCGAAGGCGGCGGCATACATCACCAACCGGGAGAAGTAGTTGATCCAGACCAGCAGGATCAGCGCGACCCCGAACGCCTGGAAAGCCGGCTGCCCCTTGGTCTGTGCGATCAGCAGGCTCGCCAACGACTTGAGCAGCTCGAAGCCGAGCGCACCGAGCAGTGCGCCGGTCAGCATCGCGCGGTGCGGCAGGTGCGGTTGGGCCAGCAGCCGGAACATCGCGAGCAGCAGGACCATCGAGGCGACGACCGCCAGACCGTGGGCGATCAGCCAGAGTCCGGCGTTGGGCAGTCGGGACTCCGGGTCGATGCCCAGCCACCCAAGGATCCGTTCGGAGAAGCCGGTGACCAGGCCGGTGAGGAGCACCGAGAGGAGCAGGGTGAGACCGATGAGTCCCAGCGCGCCGAGGTCACGGAGCTTGCCGAAGACGAAGTTGGGCTGCTCCTGCTTCGGCATCACGAACAAGACCTCGAGGGCCCGCCGCATGCCCGACAGCCAACCGAGACCGGAGTAGAGCACGCCGACCAGACCGATGAGACCGACCCTCCCGGCGTAGTCCTCGAAGGTGGACATCGGGATCTCACCCTCGCCACCGCCGACGACGCCCGGGAGGAGGTTCTCGATCTCCAGCCGGATGTCGGCACGCAGGTCGGGGTAGTAGCCGGTGACCAGGCCGATGAAGAAGAAGCTGAGGGCGAGGATCGGGAAGAAGGACAAGAACCCGAAGAAGGTCACCGCCCCCGACTGAGCGTTGCCGTTGACGGCGCCGTAGTGCGTGACGGTGTTGACCGCGTGGTCCACGAAGGGGAAGCGCGCGCGGACACGGTCGACGGCGCCGGTGACGCGTTCCTTCAGGGGGGCCATGAGGTACTCCTACCCACCGCAGCGGGTCTCAGTGGTTCAGTCGTCGGCGGACGCGGTCATCGGGTAGTCCCGGGTGGGCACCCATCCGTCGGCCGCGTCGTGGACGTAGAGCGAGAACCGGTCGGCCTCGAACTCGCAGTCGAAGTCGGCGAGGTCGTCGAAGGCCCGATCCATCACGTCGTCCTCGAGGTGGTGGGCGACGGTGACGTGCGGGTGGTACGGGAAGGTCAGGTCGCACGAAAGCGGACCCCGGCGCACCGACTCGGCGAGCTGCTCGCACCCCGAGATGCCTTCCGCGAGCGTGACGAAGACGACCGGCGACACCGGTCGGAAGGTACCGGTGCCGCGCAGGTGGACGACGAACGCAGTGTTGACGGCCGAGGCCTCGGCCAGGTGCTGCTCCACCGCAGGCATCTGGTCCTCGGGCACGTCGAAGGGCGGGATCAAGGTGATGTGGGTCGGGATCCCGGTCGCGGTCTGGTCACCGAGGTCGCTGCGATAGGCCTGGAGCCGACCGCCCCAGGGCTCTGGTACGGCGATGGCCACTCCGATCGTGGGCATGGTGGCTTCCTACCCGTTGCGGACGAAGCCGACACGGTCGTAGACGTCGGCGAGGGTGCGCTCGGCGACGGCCTTGGCCTTCGCGGCCCCGTCGGCCAGGACGGCATCGAGCTGGGTGCCGTCCTCGAGCAGCTCGAGGGTCCGGTCCCGGAAGGGCGTCACGACGTCGACGACGACGTCGGCCAGGTCCTTCTTCAGGTCGCCGTACCCGCGACCGTCGTAGTCCTTCTCCAGCGACGCGATCTGCCGGCCGGTGAGGGCGGAGAAGATCGTCAGCAGGTTGGAGACGCCCGGCTTCTGCTCGGCGTCGAAGCGGACCTCGCTCCCGGAGTCGGTGACGGCCGACCGGATCTTCTTCGCCGACACCCTGGGGTCGTCCAGCATCTCGATGATGCCGCCGGGCGAGGACGCAGACTTCGACATCTTCGAGGTGGGGTCCTGGAGATCGAGGATCTTGGCGGTGGCCTTGAGGATGTAGGGCTCCGGCAGCCGGAAGGTCTTCTTGTAACGGTGGTTGAAGCGGCCCGCCAGGTCCCGGGTGAGCTCGAGGTGCTGGCGCTGGTCCTCACCGACCGGCACGTACTGCGGCCGGTAGAGCAGGATGTCGGCGGCCTGGAGCACCGGGTAGGTGAACAGCCCGACCGAGGCGGCGCCCTCGCCGCCCTTGGCGGACTTGTCCTTGAACTGGGTCATCCGGCGGGCCTCGCCGAAGCCGGTCAGGCACTGCAGCACCCAGCCGAGCTGGGCGTGCGCCGGCACCTGGGACTGCACGAAGATCGCCGAGCGCTCCGGGTCGACGCCCATCGCCATCAGCTGGGCGGCCGCGATCAGCGAGCGCCTCCGGAGCAGCTTGGGGTCCTGCTCGACGGTGATCGCGTGCAGGTCGGCGATGAAGAAGAAGGGCTCGTGCTCCTCCTGCAACGCCACCCACTGGCGCAGCGCGCCGAGGTAGTTGCCGAAGTGGAAGGAGTCGGCGGTCGGCTGGATCCCGGACAGCACCCGCGGGCGGCTGGTCGGGGTCGAGGGTGCGTCGGCCGGGGTGGACATGGCGGACATTCTGGCAGGCGGAGCGCTCGGTCCCGGCACCAGTCCTACGAGCTGGTGCTCTCGTCGAGAGTCGCGGGGTCGAGCGCGGCGGCCTCGAGTCCGGCCTCGAGCACGACCTCCGGCGGTACGACGGTCACGCGGACCCGGCCGACCCGACGGTTCTCGACGTCCTGGACGACGATGCGTCGACCCTCGAAGTCGACCGAGTCTCCCTTGACGGCCAGGCGTCCGAGCTGCGCCATGAGGTAGCCGGCGACGGTCTCGTAGGGACCCTCGGGCAGCTCGATGCCGGTCTCGTCCTCGAAGTCGTCGAGGTTGAGCAGCCCGTCGACCTCGACATCGCCACCGCGGAGTCGGGTGGTCTCGCCCTCGTCGCTGTCGTACTCGTCCCTGATGTCGCCGATGAGCTCCTCGACGAGGTCCTCCATGGTGACGATGCCGGCGGTGCCGCCGTACTCGTCGGCGACGATCGCGAGGTGAGTGCCCTCGCGGCGCATGTCGGCCAACGCGGCCAGGATCGGGCGCGTCCAGGGCAGCACCAGGGTGTCGCGGGTCAGCTCGCCCACCCGCACCGACCGGCTGGCCATGTCGGGGTCGAGCAGGTCGCGCACGTGCACGAAGCCGAGCACGTCGTCCGCGGACCCCTGGATGACCGGGTAGCGCGAGTGCGGCTGGGTGAGCGCCTCTCGGGCGGCCTTGTAGACCGGCGTGCCCGCATCGATGAAGTCGACCTCGGTGCGGGGGATCATCACCTCGCGGATCTGCCGGTCACCCGCCTCGAACACGTCTTCCACGATCCGGCGCTCCTCCTCGCCGAGGGTCTCGTGGGCGTTGACGAGCTCGCGCAGCTCCTCGTCGCTCATCTGCTCGGACTTGGCGTCCGGGTCTCCACCGACCAGTCGCACCACGAAGTTGGTCGAGACCGACAGCAGCCAGATCACCGGCCGGAAGACCTTGGAGATCTTGTCGACCGGCGGCGCCGAGCGCGAGGGCGACGGTCTCCGCGCGCTGCAGGGCCAGACGCTTGGGAGCGAGCTCGCCGAAGACCAGCGAGAGGTAGGAGATCGCGATGGTCACCAGGATCAGCGCGATCGGGCCGGCCGGCCCCTCGGGCACACCCCATCCGACGAGCACCGGCTGGAGATCGCCGGAGAGGGTGGCACCACCGAAGGCGGCCGACAGGAAGCCGGCGAGGGTGACGCCGACCTGCACCGCGGCGAGGAAGCGGTTGGGGTCCTGGTTCAGCTCGGCCACCGTGTGTCCGCGCTTGCTGCGGGTGGCGAGGGCACGGGCCTGGCTGTCGCGGAGGGACACCAGGGCGATCTCGGCGGCGGCGAAGAGGCCGCCTGTGAGCACGAAGACCACCACCAGGCCGATGTTGGCCAGAGTCCCGTTCACCGTCGGTCCGCCGGTCTGTGACAGTCGTCCATGCAGCAAGGATAAGAGTTTGCGGGGGATGCTCGGTGCCGCCAGGGTGGCGGCATGCGTTTCCCCGAGGACGTCCCGACCCTGACCGACGGCGTGGTGAGGCTGCGCGCCCACCGGGAGTCCGATGTGCCGGCCCTGACCGAGCAGGCAACCGATCCGCTCATGGTCGCGTGGACGACGGTGCCGGTGCCGTCCTCCGACGACTCCTCGCGGACGTTCGCCACCCGGATCATCCCGGAGGCCTGGGAGTCCGGACGGGCCTGGGCCTTCGCGGTCGAGGCGACCGACGAGGCCGGCACCCCGCGCTTCTGCGGCACCGTCGAGCTGAGGGACGAGGGTGACCGACGGGCCGAGATCGCCTACGGCGCGCACCCGTGGGCCCGCGGCCGCGGCCTGATGGAGCGAGCCTGCCGGCTGCTGCTCGACTGGGGCTTCGGGGAGCGGCGCCTCGAGACCGTGATCTGGTGGGCCAACCAGGGCAACTGGGCCTCCCGGCGACTGGCCTGGAAGCTCGGCTTCTCCTGCGACGGCGCCCTCCGGCACTGGCTCCCTCAGCGGGGCGACCTGCTCGACGCGTGGGTCGGCGTGCTGCTGCACAGCGACCCGCGAGAGCCGGCGACACCGTGGTTCGAGGCGCCGCGGATCGACGGCAGGTCGGTCTCTTTGCGGGCCTACCGCGACGACGACGTCCCGCGGATCGTCGAGGCCTGCCGCGACGAGGTGACCGCGCACTGGCTGTCCGGCCTGCCGCTGCCCTACACGCGCGACGACGCGCGCGGCTACCTCGAGGAACGCAAGGAGCGCCTCGCCTCGGCCGACGGGGTGACCTGGGCGGTCGTCGACCCGGCCAGCGACCAGCTGCTCGCGTGCATCTCCGTCTTCGACGTCAGGCCGGGGCGGCATGCCGAGATCGGCTACTGGACGCACCCCGATGCCCGCGGTCGCGGTGTGATGACCGAAGCCTGCCGCCTGGCCGCGCGGCACGCCTTCGTGCCGGTCGAGGACGGCGGCCTGGGCCTGCGCCGGCTGCGGATCCTGCACGCCGTCGGGAACGTCGCCTCGCAGAAGGTGGTCGAGCGCAACGGGTTCACCCTGGTCGGGCGCGAGCGCGCCGCGGCCACCCTCCGCGACGGGACGGTGGTCGACCACCTGTCCTACGACCTGCTGGCCGAGGAGTTCGTCACCCCCGGCGGTTGAGGAGCGAGCCCCCTCGGTGCCGATCAGTCGAAACTGGTCCGGACCCGGTAGAGACGCACGGAGGCGGCGAGGATCAGAAGTCCGGCAAGAGAGAGCCCGACCCCGACCCAGGACGGCGCGGTGTAGCCCCAACCCGCTGCGATCACCAGACCGCCGAGCCAGGCGCCGAGCGCGTTGCCGATGTTGAGCGAGGCGTGGTTGAGCGCGGCGCCAAGGGTCTGCGCGCGACCCGCGACCTCCATCAGCCGCAGCTGGAGGTTGACCACCAGCACCGCGCCGATCCCCGAGACGAGGAAGATCGTCACCAGGCCCGGCACGAACCACGACGAGGTCAGCGTGAACAGCGCCAAGGAGGCACCCATCCCGATCGAGCTCGCCACCAGGGAGCGCAGCACGGACCAGTCCGCAAGGCGGCCACCGAGCCAGGTGCCGGCGAACGCGCCGACACCGAAGGCCAGCAGGTAGACCGGGACCAGGCCCTTCGGCAGACCGGCGACGTCGGTGACGATGGGCGCGATGTAGGAGTACATCGCGAACATTCCGCCGAAGCCGACCGCGCCGACCATCAGGGTCAGCCACACCTGCGGCTCCCGGAACGCCGCGAGCTCACGTCGTCCTGTCGCCTCCCGGTCACCCGGGCGCGAGGGCACCAGGAACAGCACGAGCAGGACGGTGATCACGCCGATGACGGCGACCGCGCCGTACGCCGAGCGCCAGCCCAGGTGCTGACCCATCCAGGTGCCGGCCGGTACACCGATCACGGTGGCGACCGGAAGGCCGAGCATGATCCGACTGACCGCACGGCCACGCCGGGCAGGGGTGACAAGCGACGCCGCCACCAGTGAGGCGAGCCCGAAGTAGGCACCGTGCGGGATGCCGGAGAGGAACCGCGCGCCGAAGAGCTGGCCGTAGCCCTGGGCCAGCGCGCTGGTCAGGTTGGCGGCGGTGAAGGCCACCATCAGCGCGACGAGCAGGGCCCGCCGCGGCAGCCTGGCGCCGAAGATCGCGATCACCGGCGCGCCGACCACGACGCCGAGCGCGTACGCCGAGATGACGTGACCGGCCTTCGGGATCGACACCGAGACGCCCTCGGCCATCTCGGGCAGCAGCCCCATCGTGACGAACTCGGTGGTGCCGATGGCGAAGCCGCCGACGGCCAGCGCCGTGGTCGCGAGCGCGACCCGACGCGACGACAAGAGTTCGTCGGCGGGCGGCGTCGCGGATGGGGTGCTCGTGGTGGGTGCGCTCACACCCTGCCCAAGTGGCGTCGCGGCAGGGCTATTCCCCGGTCCTGTGGTGTCGCGTGGCACGATCGCCAGGATGCACCACGCGAACGGCAGGCGGCCCAGCGGATCGCCGCCGTACTGGAGACCCGGTGACCAGGTCTGGTGGCGGTACCGCAAGCCCGGCTGGTGCAACGGGGACCCGGAGGTCGTGCACCCGGTCACCGTGGTGCGCGACGACGCCGACGCCCTCGTGGTGTGGCTCGCCGCCGGGACGCCGGTCGCCCGGCCGGTGCGCACCGACGGGCGCAAGGTGCGGGAGGCACCCCTGGAGGAGATGTTCACGGCCGAGAGAGTGCAGTCCGTCGACTCCTGGTTCGGCAACGGCACCTTGTGCTGGGCGCCGACCGGGCTGCCCTGGTCGGTGTGGCTCTTCTGGCACGACGACGGCAGCTTCAACGGGTGGTACGTCAACCTCGAGGACCCGCACGTGCGCGACGGGCACAACGTCTATTCCTCCGACCGCATCCTCGACGTCGAGGTGGGGCCCGACCGACGGGTCACCTACAAGGACGAGCACGAGCTGGTCGCCGCCGTTGAGCAGGGTCGCTACTCCCAGGAGGAGGCGGACCGCTTCCACGCCGACGCCCGGAAGATCGTCGAGCTCGTGGCTGCCTGGGGAAGCCCGTTCTGCGACGACTGGGACACCTTCCGACCCGACCCGGCCTGGACGCTCCCGCAGCTTCCCCCGGAGCTGCTGGACTGACGCCGACCGAGCAGGTCAGCCCAGAGAGGCCAGTGCGTCGTTGAGCGTCTTCGACGGACGCATCACCTCGGTGACCTTGGCCTCGTCGGGCCGGTAGTAGCCGCCGATGTCGACCGCGTCGCCCTGGACCGCGATCAGCTCCTCGTTGATCGCCTGCTCGTTGTCGGCGAGCGTCGAGGCGAGGTCGGCGAAGGCCTTGGCGAGCTCGGCGTCCTCGGTCTGCTGCGCCAGCTCCTGAGCCCAGTAGAGCGCGACGTAGTAGTGGCTGCCACGGTTGTCGATCTCGCCGACCTTGCGGCTCGGGGACTTGTTCTCGTTGAGGAACGTGCCGGTCGCCTTGTCGAGGGTGTCGGCCAGGATCTGCGCCCGCGCGTTGTCGGTCGTGGTCGCGAGGTGCTCGAAGCTGACGGCGAGCGCGAGGAACTCACCGAGGCTGTCCCAGCGGAGGTGGTTCTCCTTGACCAGCTGCTGCACGTGCTTGGGGGCGGAGCCGCCGGCGCCGGTCTCGAACAGACCACCCCCGTTCATCAACGGCACCACCGAGAGCATCTTGGCGCTGGTGCCGAGCTCGAGGATCGGGAACAGGTCGGTGTTGTAGTCGCGCAGCACGTTGCCGGTGACCGAGATGGTGTCCTCGCCCTTGCGGATCCGCTCCAGCGAGTACGCCGTGGCCTCGGCGGGCGCCAGGATCTCGATGGTCAGGCCGTCAGTGTCGTGCTCGGGGAGGTACTCGTTGACCTTGGCGATCAGGTTGGCGTCGTGGGCGCGGGTCTCGTCGAGCCAGAACACCGCCGGCGTCCCGCTGGCGCGGGCCCGCGTCACGGCGAGCTTGACCCAGTCACGGATCGGGGCGTCCTTGGTCTGGCAGGCGCGCCAGATGTCGCCCGGCTGCACGTCGTGCTCGATGAGCACCGCGCCCGAGGAGTCGACCACCTGGACCTGACCGGCCGCGGGGATCTCGAACGTCTTGTCGTGGGACCCGTACTCCTCGGCCTTCTGGGCCATCAGGCCGACGTTGGACACCGAGCCCATCGTGGCCGGGTCGAAGGCGCCGTGGGCGCGGCAGTCGTCGAGGGCGGTCTGGTAGATGCCGGCGTACGACGAGTCGGGGATCACCGCGAGGGTGTCGGCCTCCTCGCCCTCGGGGCCCCACATGTGCCCTGAGGTCCGGATCATCGCGGGCATCGACGCGTCGATGATGACGTCGGAGGGCACGTGCAGGTTGGTGATGCCGCGGTCGGAGTCGACCATGGCAAGGGTCGGGCCCTCGGCGAGGCCCTGCTGGACGGCTGCCTTGATGGCCTCGCCGTCGGGGAGCTGGTCGACGGCCGAGAGCAGCGCGCCCAGGCCGTCGTTGGCGCTGATCCCGGCGGCCTTGAGCTGCTCGCCGTACTGCTCGAACAACGTCGGGAAGAACGCCTTCACTGCATGGCCGAAGATGATCGGGTCGGAGACCTTCATCATCGTCGCCTTGAGGTGCAAGGAGAACAACACGTCGTCGGCCTTGGCCCGGGCGATCTGCTCGGTGAGGAAGCGACGGAGCGCCGCGACGTCGAGGTAGGTGCCGTCGACGACCTCGCCGGCCAGGACCGCGATGTCGTCCTTGAGCACCGACTCGGTGCCGTCGGTCGCGACGTGCTTGATGGTCAGCGTGTCATCGGCAGCGATCACCACGGACTTCTCGTTGGACCGGAAGTCGTGCTCGCCCATGGTGGCGACGTTGGTCCTGGAGTCGGCGCTCCACGCGCCCATCCGGTGCGGATGCGCCTTGGCGTAGTTCTTCACCGAGGCGGGCGCGCGGCGGTCGGAGTTGCCCTCGCGGAGCACCGGGTTGACCGCGGAGCCCAACGCCTTGCCATAGCGGGCGCGGACGTCCTCGTCCTCGGCGCTCTTGGCCTCGTCGGGGTAGTCGGGCAGGTCGTAGCCCTGCTCCTGCAGCTCCTTGACCGCGGCCTTGAGCTGCGGGACCGAGGCGCTGATGTTGGGCAGCTTGATGATGTTGGCCTCGGGCTTGGTGGCGAGCTCGCCGAGCTCGGCGAGGTCGTCGGCCACCCGCTGCTCGTCGGTGAGCCGGTCAGGGAACTGCGCGAGGATGCGGCCCGACAGCGAGATGTCCCTGGTCTCGACGTCGACGCCTGCAGTCGAGGCGTAGGCGGAGACGATCGGCAGGAACGAGTGCGTCGCGAGCGCGGGCGCCTCGTCGGTGATGGTGTAGATGATCGAGTTGGGTCGAGCGTCGCTCACGTGAGTGGCTCCGTTCCGCACGGACGACGTGCGTCGAGGAAGTTTCTTGACGTCAAGATATCTCATGCCGGGTGGCGTCGCACCCGAGGTTCCATCCTGCCTGCCTGCCAACCTCCCGCGCGAGAGCCCGTCCAGCCGCTGCTAGCGTCCTGATCATCCACCTGCACACCTATCGGATCGAGGAGTCGTCGTGAGCCCGTCACTGCCTGAGGCCCCCGTCAAGGTCGCCGTCACCGGAGCCGCCGGCCAGATCGGCTACAGCCTGCTGTTCCGTCTCGCCAGCGGATCTCTGCTCGGCCCGGACACCCCGATCCAGCTGCAGCTGCTCGAGATCACGCCGGCGCTGAAGGCGCTCGAAGGTGTCGTGATGGAGCTCGACGACTGCGCGTTCCCGACGCTGGCCGGTGTCGAGATCGGTGACGACGCCGACAAGATCTTCGACGGCGTGAACCTCGCCCTCCTCGTGGGTGCCCGGCCACGCGGACCCGGCATGGAGCGCGGCGATCTCCTGGAGGCCAACGGCGCCATCTTCACCACCCAGGGGAAGGCGCTCAACGACGTCGCGGCCGACGACGTCCGCATCGGGGTCACCGGCAACCCGGCCAACACCAATGCCCTGATCGCGATGACCAACGCTCCCGACATCCCCGACGAGCGGTTCTCGGCGCTGACCCGCCTCGACCACAACCGGGCGATCTCGCAGCTCGCCGCCAAGACCGGGGCGGCTGTCACCGACATCAAGAAGATGACGATCTGGGGCAACCACTCCGCGACCCAGTACCCGGACATCTTCCACGCCGAGATCGCCGGCAAGAACGCCGCCGAGACCGTGAGCGACCAGGCCTGGATCGAGAACGACTTCATCCCGACCGTCGCCAAGCGCGGCGCCGCGATCATCGACGCCCGCGGCTCCTCCTCCGCCGCCTCCGCCGCGTCGGCCACCATCGACGCGGCCCGCGACTGGCTGCACGGCTCCGCCGAGGGCGACTGGGTCTCGATGGCGGTCCGCTCCGACGGCTCCTACGGCGTACCCGAGGGTCTGATCTACTCCTACCCCGTCACGACCAAGGGCGGCGACTGGGAGATCGTCCAGGGCCTCGAGATCGACGACTTCTCCCGCGGCAAGATGGACGCCACCGCTGCCGAGCTGGCCGAGGAGCGCGATGCGGTCAAGGGGCTGGGCCTGATCTGAGGGCCCGGCGGGCAATTACCACGTTACCGTGGTGATCTGACCCTCCCCTGAGGAAGTTCCCGACGGGAAGCGGGGAGTTACCACGTTACCGTGGTAATTGCCCAAGAGCGCCCTACACCTGCTGGTCCGGCACGATCACCGCGAGCACGACCAGGGCGACCCCGGCGAGGGTGAGCAGGAGTACGTCGCCCCAGCGACGGCGCACTCGCAACATGCCGGCGGCGCGATCGCTGAGCACCGACCGGGCCAGCGCGCCGACGAGCACCGCGACGCCCATCCACACCAGGCCGGTGCGCCAGGCGCCGGCCACCACCAGCACCAGCCCGACGGCGACCGCGGCGACGACGCCGATGTAGACGGTGCCGCCGATCGTCTGGGGCATCCTGCGCGGTGGCGGCTCCGGGGCCGGCTCGGGGAGGGGCGCGGTCACGGTCGGCTCAGACACCGACGGCTTGAGCCGCGACGGTCTGCTCGGCACGCTCCACCACGTTGCTGAGCAGCATCGCGCGGGTCATCGGACCGACACCGCCGGGGTTGGGGGACACCCAGCCGGCGACGTCGTAGACCTCCGGGGCGAGGTCTCCGGCGATCTTGCCGTCGACCCGGGAGACGCCCACGTCGAGCAGCGCCGCACCGGGCTTGACCATGTCGGCGGTGATGATCCCGGGGACACCGGCCGCCGCGACCACGACGTCGGCCTCGCGGACGTGCTTGGCCAGGTCACGGGTGCCGGTGTGGCACAGGGTGACGGTGGAGTTCTCGCTGCGGCGGGTGAGCAGCAGGCCGAGCGGGCGCCCGACGGTGAGGCCGCGCCCGACGACACAGACCTCCGCCCCCGCCAGTGGTACGTCGTGGCGACGGAGCAGCTCGATCACACCGACCGGTGTGCACGGGAGCGGACCCGGACGACCCAGCACCAGCTTGCCGAGGTTGACCGGGTGCAGGCCGTCGACGTCCTTGTCGGGGTCGACCCGGGAGAGCAGCGCGAACTCGTCGAGACCGGTCGGCTGCTGCACCAGGAAGCCGGTGCACCCCGGGTCGGCGTTGAGCTCGTCGATCACCGTCTCGACCTCGGCCTGGCTCGCGTTCGCAGGCAGGTCCCGCCGGATCGAGGTGATCCCGATCGAGGCGCAGTCCTTGTGCTTGGCGCCGACGTACCAGTGCGACCCGGGGTCGTCACCGACCAGGACGGTGCCCAGGCCCGGCACCACGCCCTGCTCCCGGAGGCGGGCGACCCGGTCGGCGAGCTCTGCCTTGATGGTGGCCAGGGTGGCCTTGCCGTCGAGAATCTGTGCGGTCATCGCGGTGATCCTTTCACGAGGAATGGTTCCGTCAGGCTCCGTCGCGACCTCGTGCCTCGGTCACGGGGGGCGGGCACCCTGCTCCCCGGACGCTCCGGCCGGTGCCGGAGCTCAGTGGGCAAAGTGCCGGGTGCCTGTGAAGTACATCGTCACGCCGGCCGCCTGGGCGGCCGCCACGACCTCCTCGTCGCGCATCGAGCCACCCGGCTGCACGATCGCCTTCACCCCGGCGTCGAGGAGCACCTGGAGGCCGTCGGCGAAGGGGAAGAACGCGTCGGAGGCAGCCACCGAGCCGGAGGCCCGGTCGCCCGCGCGCTCCACGGCCAGCCGGCAGGAGTCGACCCGGTTGACCTGACCCATGCCGACGCCGACGGCGGCGCGGCCCGAGGCGAGCAGGATCGCGTTGGACCTCACCGAGCGGCAGGCGCGCCACGCGAACGCGAGGTCGGCGAGGTCGGCCTCCGAGGCCGGCGCCCCGGCCGCCAGGGTCCACGTGCCCGGGTCGTCGCCGCCGGACTCCCCCGCAGCGTCGATCGCGTCGGTCGCCTGGATCAGCAGCCCCCCGGAGATCGCCCGGGTCTCCACGCCACCGGTGCGCGCGGGCGCGGCCACCAGCAGCCGGATGTTCTTCTTCCGGGCCAGCACCTCCACGGCGCCCTCGTCGTACCCCGGCGCCACCACCACCTCGGTGAACACCTCGGCGACCTGCTCGGCCATCTCGACGCTGACCGGCACGTTGGTCGCGATCACCCCGCCGAACGCGGAGACCGGGTCGCAGGCGTGCGCCTTGCGGTGGGCCTCGGCAACGTCGGCGCCGACCGCGATGCCGCACGGGTTGGCGTGCTTGATGATCGCCACGGCCGGGTCGCCGAAGTCGTACGCCGCCCGGCGCGCCGCGTCGGCGTCGACGTAGTTGTTGTAGGACATCTCCTTGCCGTGCAGCTGCTCGGCCTGCGCCAGACCGGCCTCGGGCACGAAGCCGCTCGCGTAGATCGCGGCAGGCTGGTGCGGGTTCTCGCCGTAGCGCAGCACGTGCTGCTTCTGCCAGGTCGCGCCCATCCAGGCCGGGAAGCCGGAGCCGTCGCTGGAGTCGGTGAGCACGTTGCCCATCCACGACGCGACGTGCACGTCGTAGGTGGCGGTGTGCACGAAGGCCTCGGCGGCGAGCCGTTGCCGCTGCGCCAGGGTGAAGCCACCGGCCCGGACCGCCGCGAGCGTGTCGTCATAGGCCGCCGGGGAGGTCACGATCGCGACGCTCGGGTGGTTCTTGGCGGCGGCACGCACCATCGAGGGGCCGCCGATGTCGATCTGCTCGACGCACTCGTCGGGCGTCGCCCCCGACATCACCGTCTCGGTGAAGGGGTAGAGGTTGGAGACCACCAGGTCGAACGGCTCGACACCGAGCTGGGCGAGCTGCTCGCGGTGCGTCTCCAGCCGGAGGTCGGCAAGGATGCCTGCGTGCACCTTCGGGTGCAGCGTCTTGACCCGCCCGTCGAGGCACTCGGGGAAGCCGGTGAGGTCTTCGACCTTGGTCACCGGCACGCCGGCGCCGGCGATGCGCGAGGCGGTGGAGCCGGTCGAGACCAGGGTGACGCCGGCCTCGTGGAGGCCGAGCGCGAGCTCCTCGAGCCCGGTCTTGTCGTAGACGGAGACCAGGGCGCGCTGGACGGGACGGCGGTCTGACATGTGCATCTCCTCGTCGATCGTTGTGCGATCAGCGAGGGCACCCAGGCGTTCGATGCGCTCGACGTGTCACTCCCTGGTGGTTGCCCACCTGCGCCAGTCGTGTGCGCTCAGCCTATCGGCCGCCCGGAGCCACTCCGAACCGCACCGTGCGGCCGCCGATCGCATAGCCCTCGCGGGCCATCCTGCCCACACTGTCGACGAGCATCGCGCGCTCGGCGACCTTGATCCGCTCGTGCAACGACTCCGCGTCGTCGTCGTCCTCGACCCGCACCGCCACCTGGTCGACGATCGGGCCGGTGTCGACCCCTGCGTCGACGACGAAGAGGGTCGCCCCGCTCACCTTCACGCCGTAGGCCACCGCTTCGGCGGGCCCGTGCATCCCCGGGAACGACGGCGACAGCGCCGGGTGGGTGTTGACGGTGCGACCGCCGTAGGCCGCGAGGAACGTCGCTCCGGCCAGCTTCATGAAGCCGGCCAGCACCACCAGGTCCGGCGAGTGCTCCTCGCACGACGCCGTCAGGGCCACGTCCCACTCCTCGCGGGAGTCGTAGTCCTTGACCCTGTGCACGAACGTCGGCACCCCGACCCTCTCCGCGCGGGCCAGGCCCTCGATGTCGCCGCGGTCGGCACCCACGGCCACGACCTCCGCGCCGTACGTCGGGTCGGCGCACGCGTCGAGCAGCGCCTGGAGGTTGGTGCCGGCGCCGGAGACGAGCACGACCAGCCGGGCGGGTCGCTGAGCAGAGGAGTGCGCCACAGGAGGAGCGTAGTGCGGGACCGCCTCAGAGCCGGATGGTGTCCTCGGTGTCCGGGTCGAGGTGCAGAGGGCCGGTTGCGTCGTCCGTCTCGTCGGCGAGGCCGAGCCGCCGGCACCGCCAGGTGCCGAGCACGCCACCGGCCAGGCCCCCCAGGCCGAGGGAGACCACCGCGGCCACCAGGGTCGCCACGAACGGCGCCCCGAGGTCGGCCATCCGACCCGGTCCGACCGGTCCGCCGGCCAGGTGGACCAGCAGGGCGACCAGGACTCCGCCGAGGGCGCCGGCGCCGAGTCCGCGGACCGCGCCGGTCTCGAAGGTGACGACGGGGCTCCGCCGGATCGTCGCGTAGCCGACCACCGCGGCGAGGAGCACCGGGACCACGACCAGGAACGGCCCCCACACCGGCCCGGAGCCAGGCGCGGGCAGCGCCGCCAGCAGCGGGAAGGCCGGCAACGGTCCGAGCACCACCGTCGTGGGCGAGACGATCGTGCCCGTGCCGACCGCGAAGCCGGGGCCGAGCAGGTAGCTCCCGCCGAGCAGCGCGGCGTTGGGCGCGAGCATGGCGACGACCACCGTGTACAGCGCGCTGCCCGGGCCGTCGGCGTGCAGTCGGGACAGGACCGTGGCCGCGGTGCCCAGGTCGAGCACCAGCGCGGTGGTGACCAGGAGTGACCCCGCGGCGAGGACCGCGAGGGCGACACCGACGCCGCCGCGCAGGATCGCGGCGGTCGTGGCGGAGAGTCGCCGCGAGACCAGCGACGTCGGTCCGGTGCGCAGGAGGCCGGCGCCCCCCGCGAGGAGGGAGAGCAAGAAGGCGCCGATGATCGCGGGCATCAGGCCCGGCCGGGCCGTCGGCACCGTGGCGAGCACGGCCGTCACGACCGTCACGACCGTGTAGACCCCGGTCAGCACCAGGGCCGCGAGCGCCACGGCGGGTGCGTCGTCGTCGGCCGAGGTGAGCCGCGCCCACCGCCCGAGCCGGAAGCAGACATAGGCGCAGAGCGCACTGAGGCCCAGAGGCGTGACGCCGACCGTGGTGGCGCCGAGGGTCAGCCCCGACCCGTGCGCCATCAGCCACCCCAGCGCGCCCACGCGGATGGCGTCGCGGGTGTCGCCGTGGCTGCCCGCGTCAGAGGCGAACCAGCCGACCAGGCCGAGGGCCATGCAGGCGGTGAGCACCGCCAACGCCGCCAACCCGCCGGCACACCCGGCGCTCAGCCACAGCGGACGCGCCACCGGAGCAGCCGCGCCGGAGGACGACGAGGGTGGATTCGTGGTGCGCGAGAGCAGGTCGGTCATCGGGGACCAGTCTGGGTGAGCGCACCCGGAGTTGGGCGGACCCACGCCGGACGGGCACGAGGGGTGGCCCAGGTCACCCGGAGATTTCTGCCTGCCCGGGGTCTCGCCGTACCGTGGAGGCAATCAGCGCAGACCGGGTGGACCAGGAGGCAGACGCATGTCGCGGGAGGAGATGTTCGACTCCTTCTACCAGTCGACCCGGCGCGCGGTCCTGCACCAGTCGTTCGCCCTGACCGGCGACCTCGCGGCCGCGCAGAGCGCGGTCAAGGACGCCTACGTCGCCGCCTGGCACCACTGGCGCAAGGTCGCTGCTCTCGAGGACCGCGAGGCCTGGGTCCGCGGTCGCGCCTGGCAGCTCGCGCAGCGCCGTCACGCCGGGCGGATCTGGCACCGCAACAAGGGGATCGACGAGGACCACAAGCGGGTGCTCGACGCGCTCGCCAAGGTGCCCAGCGCACAACGCCGCGTGGTGCTCCTGGTCTCGCTGGCCGGGCTGCCGGTGGCGTCCGCGGCACCCGAGCTCGGCGTCACCCTCGGGGTGGCCGAGCGCAACCTGACGTCCGGGACGACGACCCTCGCCGAGGAGCTCGCCGTCGGCGCCGACGAGGTCCGGGGGCGCCTGCTCGGGCTCGACGGCGCCCTCGCCGGGGCCACACTCCCCCGCGGGCCCATCATCCGCCGCGCCGGACACAAGCGACGCCAGGTCAACACCATCGCCGCCTCCGTCGTGGCGATCGCGGTCGCCATCGGCGCGGGTGCGGTCGCCTACGAGCCAGGCCGGCGGGCCGCCGAGGCCGACCTGCGCCTGCTCCGTCCGCAGACGCTCACCGAGCGCACCGACGCGGCCGAGAGCCCGGCGCTGCCCACCGCCGACAACATGCTCGACCACGACCAGATCCGGCGTCTCGGCCTGGACAGGGAGTGGAAGGTCAGCGACACCCACGCCAACACCTCCGGCGACGGCATCAACACCATCTGCCAGCAGGCCCGGTTCGCCGACCCGGACGGCCTCGCCGCGATCGTGCGCGAGTTCAAGGCCAAGGGGATGTCCAAGGGGAGGGCGTCGCGCAGCGCCGTGCAGACCGTCGAGATCTCCGAGTCGGTCGCGCAGGCCAAGGCGGGCTACCGCACCACGCTCGGCTGGTACGCCGGGTGCCGGACAGCCCGGCTGCAGCTGCTCGAGGCCTTCCGGGTCAACAACATCGGCGCCGAGGCCAACGTGTTGATGGTGCGGGTGTGGGAGAAGCCGATCACCACCTACTCCGTGGCCGTCGCCCGCGTCGGCGCCGTCACCACGACGACGGTGGGGCGCACCGTGGGCGCGAAGGCACCGCCCGCCAGCGAGATCACCCAGTCGCTGGCCGACTCCGTGTCGATGCTCTGCGCCCGCAGCGGCTCGGCGAACTGCTCCAAGCAGCCGGCCTACCGCGTCGTACCGCCGCCGCCCTCGGGGGAGGAGCCGGGGATGATCGCCGTTGCCGACCTGCCACCGGTCGGCCGGATCAGCACCCCCTGGGTGGGGATCGACGCCACCTCCGGTCGCCCCAACCCGTCCCGGACGACCTGCGACCGCGCCAACTTCGGTGCCGCCGGCGCCACGAAGACCCGTGCGCGGACCTTTGTGATCCCCAAGGCCAAGCTGCCCGCCCGCTTCGGGCTCTCCGAGACCTACGGCCGGTTCGAGTCGCCGGCCCAGGCGCGCAAGTTCCTGGCCGGGGTGCGGGCGCGGGTGTCCCGGTGCGAGGACCGCGACCTGTCCACGAGCGTGACCTCGGCACGCACCACTCGCAAGCCCGAGCAGGGCATCGACTGGTCGACCTGGGACCTGCGCACCGAGATCTCCGAGAAGGAGTCGATCCGGTTCCGGGTCGGCTTCGTGAGGATCGGCCGGACCGTCGCCCAGCTCACCTTCGCCTCGGCGCCGCGCTACGACATCACTCCGCAGCGGTTCCGGGCCCTCGTCGGGCGCGCCGGTGACCGCCTCGAGGAGCTCGACGGCCAGCACGCACCCTAGGCTCGCGGCGTGACACTCGACCTGACCCGTGCGGGCGCCCTCGCACTCGACGCCGCCGCGCCGCTGCGGGGCCACCGCGACCTCTTCGACCTGCCGGAAGGGGTCATCTACCTCGACGGCAACTCCCTCGGTGCGCTCCCCCGCGCGGTCGCGCCGCACCTGTCCGGAGTGGTCGGCACCGAGTGGGGCCGAGGCCTGATCTCGTCGTGGAACGACGCCTCGTGGATCGACCTGCCCGCCCGGGTCGGCGCCAAGATCGCACCGCTGATCGGGGTGCCGACCACCGACGTGCACGTGGGTGACTCGACGACCGTGCTGCTGTTCAAGACGATGGTCGCCGCCGCCCGGCTGCGCCCGGACCGCCGGGTGGTGGTGCTGGAGCCGACCACGTTCCCCACCGACGGCTACGTCGCCGCCGGGGTCGCCGAGCTGCTGGGGCTCGAGCTGCGCTGGTGCGACCCCGAGGACCCGGCGGCCTCCCTCGACGAGGACGTCGCCCTGCTCGCGCTGACCCACGTGGACTTCCGGACCGGTGCGCTCTTCGACATGGCCGCGCTGACCGCCGCCGCCCACGACGTCGGAGCGCTCGTGCAGTGGGACCTGTGCCACTCTGCCGGCGCCGTGCCGGTCGATCTCCTCGGGGTCGATGCCGACTTCGCGGTCGGCTGCACCTACAAGTACCTCAACGGCGGCCCGGGCTCACCGGCCTACGTCTACGTGGCGGCCCGGCTCCAGGACGACTTCCGGCAGCCGATCACCGGCTGGATGGGCCACGCGACCCCGTTCGAGATGACCAGGGAGCATCATCCCGCGGCCGGAGTACGCCGGGCCGGCTCCGGCACGCCACCGGTCCTCGCGCTGTCCGCCCTGGATGCGGCGCTCGGGGTCTTCGACGACGTCGACCTGGCGTCGTTGCGGTCCGCCAGCCTGTCGCTGACCGACCTGTTCATCGCCCTGGTCGACGACCGGTTGGGCGAAGGGGTGGGCGGCACCGTCGAGGTGATCACGCCGCGCTCCCCCGAGCGGCGCGGCAGCCAGGTCTCGCTGCGCCACCCCGAGGCCTACGGCGTCGTGCAGGCCCTGATCGCACGCGGTGTGATCGGGGACTTCCGCACGCCCGACGTGGCCCGCTTCGGCTTCGCTCCCCTCTACGTCACCCACACAGACGTCTGGGACGCCGTCGACCATCTCGTCGGCGTGCTCGAGGGCGGGGAGCACCTCGACCCGGCGTACGCCGTCCGCAACGCCGTCACCTGACGGAGCGAAAGATTCTTCGCCTCGTGGTGCAACCATGAGGCCTGCCCGGGCGTAGAGACAACGAGGGATCAGCCGACGGGACGGGGGCAGGGCATGGACGCGGAGGAGTTCGACGACTTCTACGCGGCGTCCTTCAGCAGGCTGGTGCACCAGGTGCACGCGCTGATCGGTGACCGCGACGAGGCCCAGGACTGCGTCCAGGAGGCGTTCGTGCGGGCGTGGTCGCACCGGCGCCGCCTCGATCGGGCGCAGGCGCCCGAGGCGTGGGTGCGCACCACGGCCCACCGGCTCGCGGTGAGCCGCTGGCGCCGCACGCTCCGGTCGCGGCGCGCCCCCGACCGGGCTCTCCAGACCCCCGGTCAGGCTCCGGCACCGAGCGAGGACCAGGTCGCGGTGATCGCGGCGCTCGGACGGCTGCCCGAGGCCCAGCGACAGGCCCTGGTGCTGCACCACCTCTGCGACCTGCCCGTGCAGGCCGTCGCCGCCGAGACCGGCGTCGCCGAGGGCACCGTCAAGGCGCGGCTCTCGCGCGGACGAACCGCGCTGGCTGCCCTGCTCGACGACTCGACAGCCGAAGGAGCCAGCCATGTCTGACCCGTGGAAGATCCTTCGGGACCAGGAGGGGACCGTGGACCGACTGCCCGCCGACGAGGTACGGCGCCGTGGCGACCGCCGCCGCAACCGCCGCACCGCTCTCCAGGCACTCGGCGCCACCGCCGCCGTCCTGGCCGTCGTCGGAGGAGTCGCGCTGACCTCAGGCGGCCTCACCACCAGCGCGCCCGAACCGCTCCCGGCCAGCCAGGCGCCCGCCCCGTCACCGACGACGACCGGGCCGGCCGACCCCACCGTGTCGCGCGGGGCCACCCCGGCCACTCTCGTCACCGAGATCCCCGACGACTTCCCGCTCGCGCTCGGCTATCCCGAGGACGACGGGTCCGACACCTCCCTCGAGGGCCCCGGCGCGGACGTCGAGGCGTTCGGCGAGGTCACCGCGTGCGGCCGGGGACTCGACCGCGCGGTGCCGACCGACCGGCTGGCGGTGGGCTTCAGCCAGCCCGAGGACTTCCGCTCCCGCGAGCTCACCGTCTACGGGTCCGACGCGACCGCCCAGGACACCCTGGCGCGGCTGGCGCAGCTCTACCGCGAGTGCCCCCGTGAGGAGTCCGAGAGCGACCCGGCCTCGGCGGCCCTCAGCCAGGTCAGTCCGGCCTCGCTGGGCGAGGAGACCGTCGTGGTCGCCCGCACCTACGAGTACGACGGAACCCCCGCGATCGGTCTCGAGCTGATCGTGGCGACCCGGGTCGGCAACGCCGTGCTGCTCTCCAGTGTCGCCAACGAGGGCGGCTCCACCCAGCGCGACGTCGACCAGCAGACCCGCGAGCAGATCGGCACCCTCGACCCCCTCGTGGACCAGCTGTGCGAGTTCTCGACCGGCGGCTGCCGCGCGTTGGGGACCTCGCCGCGCACCGGCGGGCTGCTCGCGCAGGCCGACGTCGAGCAGGTCACCGACTTCACCACCGACTGGTCCATCCCGGCGTCGTTCACCAGCGGCGAGTGCTGGGAGGGGATTCCCGAGACGGTGCTGCGGGCCGGCCCCGCCTCCGCGGTCTACCAGGGCCGGTCGGGCGAGGACGTGGTCAACGCCCGTGTGCTGAGCGCCTCCGTGGCCTACCCCTCCGCGGCCGACGCGGCTGACGCCTTCGCTGCCTCCCGCCAGGACATCGACGGGTGCGGGCCGGCAGGCGAGCCGATCGCCTCCCAGTCGGGCGCCACGACCTACTGGCGGATGGTCTCCAAGCCCGCGCCCGAGGTCTGCACCGAGTGCGGCACCGCCTGGCTGCACGCCACCGGCATCGCGCTCGTCGACGACATGGTCGTGGCGATCAACGTCTCGTGGATCGGCGACCTGGAGATGGTCGTCGGGGATGACGACCCGGCTCCGGTCTCCGCGCTGCTCACCCTGGCCGCGGACGTGGCGAACCAGGAGCGGTAGCGCGGAGAGGACGCATCAGAGGCGGCGCACGAACATGTGCGAGGCCAGCTCCGCGTCGATCTCGGCGGACTCGCCGCCGCTGCCGATCAGCACACCCTCGGCACCGCGCGTGACCGTGACCACCTTGTCCGGCAGCGCACCGACCCGGCGCAGCGCGGCCATCAACGGCTCGTCCTTCTGCACCTCCTCGCTGATCCGACGGATCATCACCCGGACGTCGTGGTCGCCCTCGTGGGCGGCGACGGTGTCGAGCGGCTCCACGTTGTCCATGAAGTCTTCGCCGTCGGCGGCTTCACCGAGCTCGTCGAGCCCGGGGATCGGGTTGCCGTAGGGCGACTCGGTGGGGTGGTCGAGCAGCTCGACGAGACGGCGCTCGACGGTCTCGGACATCACGTGCTCCCAGCGGCAGGCCTCGGCGTGCACGAGCTCCCAGTCGAGACCGATCACGTCGGTGAGCAGCCGCTCGGCCAGCCGGTGCTTGCGCATCACCCGGGTGGCGAGCTGGTTGCCCTCCTGGGTGAGCTCGAGGTGCCGGTCACCCTCGACGGTCAGCAGACCGTCCCGCTCCATCCGGGCCACGGTCTGACTGACCGTCGGGCCGCTCTGGTGCAGGCGCTCGGCGATCCTGGCGCGCAACGGTGTGATGCCCTCCTCGACCAGCTCATAGATGGTCCGCAGGTACATCTCGGTGGTGTCGATCAGGTCGCTCACGGGCCCATTCTTACCCATCACCCCACGCAGCGGCGCAGTGCTCTCGCCCACGGCTGGCCCAGGCTGGCCCGGGGCTGGCCCGGGGCTGGCCCAACGCTGGCAGAGTGGGGGCGATGGCTGAGGACGAGACGACGGTGATGTGGTTCCGCCGCGACCTGCGACTGGGTGACAACCCGGCGCTGCTCGATGCCTGCGCCGGCGCGGGGGTGCTGCCGCTCTTCGTCGTCGACCCGGCGCTCTGGGGTCCCGCGGGTCCGGTCCGGCGGGCCTACCTCTCCGCCTCGCTGCGCGCCCTCGACGCCTCCCTGCGCCGGCGCCACACCGGTCTGACGGTGCTCCAGGGCGACCCGGTCCGCGAGGTCCAGCGGGCGGCACGGGGGGTCGACGCACGCCGCGTCCACGTGGCCGCCGACTACGGCCCCTACGGCCGCCGCCGCGACCTCGACGTCGAGGAGGCGCTGGCCGAGCACGACGTCACGCTGGTGCGGACAGGGTCGCCGTACGCCGTCGCTCCCGGCCGCGTGCTCAACGGCTCCGGCGCCCCCTACCAGGTGTTCACGCCGTTCGCGCGGGCCTGGGCCGAGCACGGCTGGCGCGGCCCGGTGGATCCGCCGACCGACGTGCACTGGCTCGGGCTGGAGGATGCGGACGGGCTCCCCGAGGAGACCCCGCCTGAGGGCGTCGACCTGCCGGACGCGGGCGAGCGCGCGGCGCTCGCGCGCTGGGAGGACTACGTGGAGAACCACCTCGGCGACTACCACGCCAGCCGCGACCGGCCCGACCTCCACACCACCTCCCGGATGTCGGTGCACCTGAAGTGGGGAGAGATCCACCCGCGCACGATGCTGGCCGCGCTCTCCGGCGACACCCGCAAGGCCGTCGGCACCTACCGCAAGGAGCTGGCCTGGCGCGAGTTCTACGCCGACGTGCTGCACCAGCGACCCGACACCGCACGCGAATACCTGCGACCCGAGTTCGCCCGGATGGACTACGACGCACCCGGGCGGCTCTTCGAGGCCTGGCAGGAGGGTCGCACCGGCTACCCGATCGTCGACGCCGGGATGCGCCAGCTGCGGGCGACCGGCTGGATGCACAACCGGGTCCGGATGATCGTTGCGTCGTTCCTGGTCAAGGACCTGCACGTCGAGTGGCAGCACGGCGCCCGCCACTTCATGCACTGGCTGGTCGACGGCGACCTCGCCTCCAACCAGCACGGCTGGCAGTGGGTGGCGGGCTGCGGCACCGACGCGTCGCCGTACTTCCGGATCTTCAACCCCACCACCCAGGGCAAGAAGTTCGACCCCGCCGGGGACTACGTCAGGCGCTGGGTGCCCGAGCTGCGCGCGGTCGCCGACAAGCACGTCCACGAGCCGGCCGGGGACCCCGCGGGACTCCCCGAGGGTTATCCCGCACCCGTCGTGGACCACGGCGAGGAGCGTCGCGAAGCCCTCGCCCGGCTGGAGAGGATCAAGAAGTAGTGATGCTGAGGATCGAGACCCGCTTCCGGGGTCCGGCACGCTCAGGCAACGGCGGCTGGACCGCCGGCAGCCTGGCCGCGCAGGTCCCCGACCGGGTCGACACCGTCGAGGTCACCCTGCGCCGGCCCCCGCCGCTGGAGACCGACCTGGTGGTGCGTCCCGGCGACCCCACCGAGCTGCTCGACGGCGACGAGCTCGTCGCCACAGCACGCGCCGTCACCGACGACCTGGCGCCGGTCGACAGGGTCACCCCCGACGTCGCCGCGGCGGCGATGGCGCAGTACGCCGGGCTCCGGTCGCACCCGTTCCCGGGGTGCTTCGCCTGCGGCACCGACAGGGCGGCCGGCGACGGCCTGCAGATCTTCCCCGGGCCGGTGCCTGACGTCGCGGACACGGTCGCGTCGCTGTGGCTGCCGCACGCTTCCCTCGCCGAGCGTGGCGACGTGGTGGACCGCGGCATCGAGCGGGTCGGGTCCGGCACCGCGTGGGCAGCGCTCGACTGCGTGGGCGGCTGGTCGGAGGATCTCGAGGGGCGCCCGATGGTGCTCGGCCGGATGACCGCCCGTGTCGATGCGCTGCCGGTCGTGGGAGAGCCGCACGTCGTGGTCGGCGCCCGGCGCGGCCAGGACGGTCGCAAGTCGTTCACCGCCAGCACCCTCTACGACGGCGACGGTCGCATCGTCGCCACCGCGCAGCACGTCTGGATCGCGGTCGACCCGGCGATCTTCAACTAGCGTGGTGCCATGGCCGACGCCACCGCCCCGATCCGGGTGTTCATCCTCGACGACCACGAAGTGGTCCGACGCGGGCTCCGCGACCTGCTCGAGGGCGAGAGCGACATCGAGGTGGTCGGCGAGTCCGGTCTCGCCCAGGAGGCCACGGCACGGATCCCGGCGCTCCGACCGCACGTAGCCGTCCTGGATGCTCGACTGCCCGACGGCTCCGGGATCGACGTGTGCCGCGACGTCCGGGCGGTCGACCCGGAGATCCGGGCACTGATCCTCACCAGCTATGACGACGACGAGGCGCTCTTCGCCGCGATCCTGGCCGGCGCGTCCGGCTACGTGCTGAAGCAGATCGGCGGCCACGACCTGGTCGACACGGTGCGTCGGGTCGCCGCCGGGCAGTCCCTGATCGACCCCAGCCTGACCGCCAGGGTCCTCGACCGGCTGCGCAACGGTCCGGAGCAGCACGAGGAGCTGGCCGCCCTCACCGACCAGGAGCGCAAGATCCTTGCGCTGGTGGCCGAAGGACTGACGAACCGTCAGATAGGCGAGCAGATGTTCCTGGCGGAGAAGACGATCAAGAACTACGTCTCCAGCATCCTGGCCAAGCTCGGCCTCGAACGTCGCACCCAGGCGGCCGTGCTCGCCTCCAAGCTGCTCGGCTGATCTACGGGACCAAGGTCCCGGACAGGTGGTGCCGGATGCCTCTGACCGGCGACCACCCCGCGCGACGACGCTGAAGGTGCCATCAACACACCAGGAGGCGACCCCCATGTCACTCATCCGACACCGTCACCACGCACCCGAGGACCGGACCGAGGCCGGACACCTCGTCGAGACCGACATCGTGACCCACGCCGCTGCGCGACAGGGTCTCGCGGTGCTCCGGATCGGCTACGGCTTCACGTTCCTGTGGGCCTTCTTCGACAAGCTGCTCGCGCTCGGCTTCCACACCGGCTACGACCAGGAGGGTGTGCTCGACCGCTTCGGGCCTGCGGCCTGGTTCAACGGGGGCAGCCCCACCGAAGGCTTCTTGTCCTTCGGCGTACCGGCCGACAACCCCTTCGCGGACACGTTCACCTCGCTGGCCGGCGACACCTGGGTGGACTGGCTCTTCATGCTCGGCCTGCTCGGCATCGGTGTGGCTCTCTTCACCGGCATCGCGATGCGCATCGCCGCGGCCACCGGCGCGCTGCTCTACCTGCTGATGTACGCCGCCAGCCTGCCGCTGGAGAACAACCCGGTCGTCGACGACCACCTCCTCGGGGCCGTCGTCGTGGTGGTGCTCGCGCTGACGCTGGCCGGTGACACCTGGGGAGCAGGACGGAGCTGGGCCCGCACCCGGCTGGTGCGTCGCTACCCGGTGCTGCGGTGACCGGACCGATGACCACGACTGCACCCGACACCACCACCGAGCCGTTCGAGGGCGGCTCGGTGGTGGTCGGCGTCGACGGCTCCCCTGGCAGCGATGCCGCCGTGGGCTGGGCGGCCGCCGAGGCAGCGGCCACGGGGAGGAGCCTGCGACTCGTGACCGCGACCACCCACCACCGTGACCGCGCCGGGAGCCGGCTGCGCCGGGCCGTCGCCCGGATCTCGCCCACGATCCCGCGCCTGCCGGTCGGCACCGCCGTCCACGACGGTCGCGCCGGGGACGAGCTCCTCGCCCACCTCGGGGACGCCGCGATGCTCGTGGTCGGCAAGCGCGGGCGCGGAGCCATCCCCCGGCTGCTGGTCGGCTCGACCGCGATCGCGGTCGCCGGACGCTCGCCCGTGCCGGTCGTGGTGGTGCCGACCGGATGGGACGGGGACGCCCATCGGCACCAGCCGGTGGTGGTCGGGGTGGACCCGGACAACGCGCACCACCACCTGATGCACCTGGCCTTCCGGAGGGCCCGACGACTGCGCGTCGGCCTCGTCGCGGTCCACGGGACGGAGGGACCTCAGCAGCTCGACGACGAGGAGGACGACGGCGAGCACCGCGTGGCTGCCCTCCTGGACCCGGCAGAGAGCTCTGCCCACGATCGCTTCCAGGCAGCCCTGACCTGGTGGTCGGGACGCTTCAGGGAGGTCGAGGTCCGGGCGGTGCGCACGGCCGTCCACCCGGCCATGGCCCTCATCGCGGAGTCCGAGCAGGGTGCCCAGCTCGTCGTGCTCGGGCGCAGGGTTCGCGACCGGGACGGCGGCTTCGGCTTCGGGTCGGTGACCCGCGCTGTCCTGCACTACGCCGAGGTGCCGGTCATGGTCGTGCCCGACGAGGCCGCCGACCTCTCCGGGGACCAGCCCTAGATCGGCACCGACCACTCCATCCGGGTGCCGTGCGGCTCCTGCGGCAGGAAGCGGACGGCACCGCCGAGGTCGGCCGCGCGCCGACGTACGTTGCGCAGGCCGCTCTCGTTGCGGTTCTCCGGCATCCCGGCCCCGTCGTCGGTGACGCTGAGCACCAACCGATCGGCACCGACGCCGACCTCGACCACGGCGGAGTCGGCCCCCGCGTGCCGGGCGACGTTGGAGAGCGCCTCGCGCAGCACTGCCAGGAGCGCGTCGCTCAGCCCGTCGGGGACCGCCGAGTCCACCGGTCCGGTGGTGCGCACCCGCGGGGTGAAGCCGAGGACAGACGCATACTCGTCCACGACGTCACGGATGTCGGCGCGCAGCGAGTCGCCCCGGGTGTGCTGGAGCTCGAAGATCGTTGACCGGATGTCGCGGATGGTGACGTCGAGGTCGTCGACCGCCGCCGCGAGCCGTTCCTTCAGCTCGTCCCCCGCGATCCGGCTGGCTCCCTGGAGCTGCAGCCCCGTGGCGAACAACCGCTGGATGACCAGGTCGTGCAGATCGCGTGCGATCCGGTCCCGGTCCGCGACGATCAACAGCTCCTCGCGATCGGCCACGGCTTCCGCGCGGTCGAGCGCCAGGCTGGCCTGGTCGGCGAAGGAGGTGAGCAGCTCGATCTCCTCGCCCTCGAGGCGGGCCCGGTCGCCGGCCACGTGCACGAGCAGCACGCCCGCAGCGGCGAGCTGGGCACGCAGGGGGACCAGGAGCACCGTGCCCGAGAAGCCCTCGGGTGCGGGTACGACGAGACGGACGGCCTCGCCCTCGCTCCGGAGGAGGGCTGCGTCGAGGCCGCTGAGCAGCCGTGGGGCCTGGGATCCGTCGGGCCCCTCGGCCACCACGACCTCGAGTCGGTCGTCGTGGCGCTGCACCACCGCGACGACCTGCGCCTCGGCGACCCGCGACGCTGCACCGGCGATCTCGCGCAACGCGTCCGCGACCCGGACCGGCGGTTGCAGGGCCTCGGCCACCCGGGCCGAGGCCTCGAGCCAGAGTCGGCGTCGCTCACTGCGGGCGTAGGCGCGGGCGTTGTCGATCACGAAGCCGGCCGCGGTCGCGAGTGCGCCCACCAGGAGCTCGTCGTCCTCGGTGAACACGCCGCCCTCGGCCTTCTCGGTGAGGTAGAGGTTGCCGAACACCGTCCCCCGGATCCGCACGGGGACTCCCAGGAAGGACGCCATCGGCGGGTGGTGGGCCGGGAACCCGTAGGCCCGCTCGTGGTCCTGTAGCCGAGTCAGGCGCAGCGGCTCCGGGTGCTCGATCAGCAGCCCGAGGATGCCGTGACCGCGCGGCAGCTCGCCGATGGCGGCATGTTCCTCGAGCGAGAGTCCGTGCGTGACGAAGTCGACCAGGGTCCGATCGGGGCCAACGATCCCGAGGGCGCCGTAGCGGGCGCCGGTCAAGCGGCACGCCGCCACCACGATCCGGTCGAGCACCGTGTGCAGGTCCAGGTCGGACGAGATGGCAACCACCGCGTCGAGCAGGGCACCGGCGTCACGGGGCAGGTCCAGGCGCGCCATGGGCGGAGCCTAGCGAGGCTCACACCCTCCGGCGTACCGGCGAGGCTGTCTCGAAGGTCCAGTCCCCACCCAGGCGACGACCGGTGACGGTCCGCGAGTCGAGGCGTACGTAGAGCAACCGGCTTCCACCGGCCCACGGCCGTGGGTCCCAGGTGCGCCGGATCTCGGCCACCTCGTCGGGGTCGTCGACCCGCGATCCCCGGCCCTCGGCGACCACGCTCCAGCCCTGGTGGTGCTCGTAGTCGAGGTGGTCGACCTCGAACGCCAGCTCACTGCCGTCGGCATAGGTGCCGAGCTCGCTGTAGGGCGTGGTGCGAAAGACGATGGCCCCGCGGTGCATCGCGTAGTTCAGGGGCACGATCCGTGGACCGGCGGGCGAGGTGTAGGCCACCCTCCCCACGACGTTGGCGTGCAACAGCTCGAGGCATTCCTCGGGGTTCAGCTCGACAGGCAACATGGTGATCCTCCTCCCGACCATGGTGCGGGCCGTACGCGCGCCCGGGCACGGGCCGAAGGTCCCGTTCCTAGGGGTCTGCCGCCCTCCTCCCTCCCCCGTCTTCGGCTACGGGGTCGGGTGGCGGGCGTCGTAGCGCAGGAACGAGCGCTGCAGGAGCACGGCGACCAGCACGCCGACGATGCAGGCGAGACCGCCGAGCACCAGCGCGAGGCGCTCGGCGGTGGCCTCGCCGACGCTGCCGACCAGGAAGTCGCCGGCGCGGGGACCGCCCGCGACCACCACGATGAAGACGCCCTGGAGCCGGCCCCGCAGCTCGTCGGGCGCGGCCACCTGGAGCACGGTGTTGCGGAAGGCAGAGCTCACCGAGTCTGCGGCCCCGGCGACAGCCAGGAACAGCACCGCGACCCACAGCGCCCCGGCGAGACCGACGGCACCGATCGCGGCGCCGTACAGCAGGATCGAGACCACGATCGCGACACCGTGCAGGCGCACCCGGCTGATCCAGCCGGAGACGACGAAGGCGGCCAGCGCGCCGACGGCGGGCGCCGCCTGCAAGATTCCGACGGTCGCCGCTCCACCGCCGAAGACCTTGTAGGCCAGCGCCGGGAACACCGCGCGGGGGTGCGCGAAGACCATCGCGCACAGGTCGAGGACGAAGGTCATCCGCAGGTTGGGCGAGCGGCGCAGGAACGCCAGGCCGTCGAGCACGGAGCGGAGACCCGCGCGCGGGCTGCCTTCGGTCGGCGGCATGGCCGGCAGCCGGAACAACGCGTAGAGCGTTGCGGTGAAGGTGATCGCGTCGACGGAGTAGGCCAGCTCGAAGCCGCCGGCGGAGATCAGCAGCGCCCCGACCAGGGGCCCGACGGTGAAGCCGAGGTTGAACGAGGCCGCGTTGAGCGCGCTCGCAGCCGGCAACAGGTCGATCGGCAGCAGCCGCGCGATCATCGCGTTGCGCGCAGAGCTTGTCGCGGCGAAACAGGCCGACTGAACGCCGATGCAGACGTAGATGACCCAGACCTCGGTGTTGCCGGCGAACGCCTGCGCGGCGAGGACCAGCGAGACCAGCCACGACCCGGTCGAGGCGATCAGCGCGAGCCGCCGACGGTCCATCGCATCGGCGATCGCGCCGGCGTACAACCCGAAGCCGATCAGCGGCACCAGCCCGACGATGCCGATCAGCCCGACCGCGAACGAGGACTCGGTCAACGCGTAGACCTGCACCGCGACCGTCACCACGGTCATCTGCTGGCCGAGCTGACCGACCGTGTTGCCGAGGAGGAGCCGGCGGTACGGCGCCGATGCGCGCAGCGGCCGCACGTCGGTCAGCACCCTGCGCCAACGGCGACCACCAGATCGGCCCGCCCCGGATCCACCCGCCACGGGCAGGAGCCTCTCACTTCCGCGGTGAGAAACCTCTTGAGGGGCCGCCCGCCCCGACGTAGCCTGATCGGACACGGAGAGGAGGTGGTCCAGGAGTGAATTCTTTTAGGACTCGTGAGGTGGCTGCTTCCTAGCAGCGCACCGGCCGACGCGGCCCTCCGTCACCGACGGGGTGCGCGCGCTGGCAATACCAAGCAGTCACCCGGCCCGTGGGCGCTCCGAGCAGTCCGACCGGAGAGCGGACCCCCTCCCTGAGGGGAACCGCACCGCCCACGGGCTGCTTTCTGTGCCGAGGGGTCAGGCATTCAGCCCCTGGTACGGCGTGTCGCCGCACCCGTGACCCCTCGCCGTGGTCAGCGCTCAGCGCGACCGGCGTGCCGAGCTCGTCCTGCGCCACCGCGGCGTCGTCGGCCGGCGCCGCGAACTGCGCCTGGTACAGCGCGGCGTAGGCGCCCGCCGCGGCGCAGCAGCTCGTCGTGGGTGCCCTGCTCGACGATCCGGCCGTCCTCCATCACCAGGATCAGGTCGGCGTCGCGGATCGTGGAGAGCCGGTGGGCGATCACGAAGCTGCGTCCGGTCGGTGCGCAGCGCCGCCATCGCCTGCTGCACGAGCAGCTCGGTGCGGGTGTCGACCGAGCTGGTCGCCTCGTCGAGGATCAGCAGCGCCGGGTCGGCCAGGAAGGCGCGGGCGATCGTGACGAGCTGGCGCTCGCCGGCACTGAGGGACGCCGCCCTCCTCGTCGATGACGGTGTCGTAGCCGTCGGGCAGGTTGTGCACGAACCGGTCGACGAAGGTCGCCCGCGCCGCCGCGAGCATCTCCTCCTCGCTGGCGTCGGGCCGGCCGTAGGCGATGTTGTCGCGGATGCGTGCCGTCGAACAGCCAGGTGTCCTGCAGCACCATGCCGGTGCGACCGCGCAGGTCGCGCGCGCCGCATCGTGGCGACGTCCACGCCGTCGAGGGTGATCCGGCCGGCGTCGACGTCGTAGAAGCGCATCACCAGGTTGACCAGCGTGGTCTTGCCGGCCCCGGTCGGGCCGACGATCGCGACCGTCTGCGCCGGGGCGCGCCACCAGCGACAGGTCCTCGATCAGCGGCCGGTCCGGCTCGTAGCGGAACGAGACGTGCTCGAAGACGCACCTCGCCGCGGCCACCCGTCGGCCGGAGCCGCGTCGGGTCTCGGCCGGCTCCTCCTCGGCGTCGAGCAGCTCGAAGACCCGCTCCGCCGAGGCGACGCCCGACTGCAGCAGGTTGACCATCGAGGCGAGCTGGGTCAGCGGCTGGGTGAACTGCCGGGAGTACTGGATGAACGCCTGCACCTCGCCCAGGCGTCATCGTGCCGTTCGCGACCCGCAGCCCACCGAGCACGGCGATCACGACGTAGTTGAGGTTCCCGAGGAACATCATCACCGGCATGATCAGCCCGCGAGACGAACTGCGCCCCGAAGCTGGCCGTGAACAGCTCGTCGTTCTCGCCGTCGAACACCTCCTCGACCTCGCGCTGACGGCCGAACACCTTGACCAGCGCGTGACCGGTGAACGTCTCCTCGACGTGGGCGTTGAGCGTGCCGGTGCGTCGCCACTGCTGCGACGAACAGGCCCTGCGAGCGCTTCATGATCTGCCCGGTGACGACCATCCCGACCGGCACGGTGACGAGCGCGATCAGGGCAAGGGTCGGGGAGATCGAGAACATCATCGCCAGCACGCCGACGACGGTCAGCAGCGAGACGAGCAGCTGGCTCATCGTCTGCTGGAGGGTCTGGCTGACGTTGTCGATGTCGTTGGTGACCCGCGAGAGCAGCTCGCCGCGCGGCTGCCGGTCGAAGTAGCTCAGCGGCAGCCGGTTGATCTTGTCCTCGACGTCGCTGCGCATCCGGCGTACGGCGCACTGGACGACGTCCGTTGAGCAGGTAGCCCTGCAGCCACGCCAGCACCGAGGCGGCGACGTAGACCGCCAGCACGAGCAGCAGCACCTGGCCGACGGCCCCGAAGTCGACGCCCTGACCGGGCACGACGTCCATCCGCTGAGAGCATGTCGGCGATCTGCTCCTCGCCCTGGTCACGCAGCCCCGCGACGGCCTCGGCCTTGCTGGTGCCGGCCGGCAGGTTGCGGCCGAAGAGACCGGCGAAGATCAGGTCGGTCGCGTGGCCGAGGATCCGCGGTCCGACGACGGTGAGACGCGACGCTGGCGACCGCGAGGAGCAGCACCGCCATCACCATGGCGCGCTCGGGGGCCAGCCGCCCGACGAGGCGCCTGGCCGACGGACCGAACGACATCGACTTCTTGCCGACCATGCCGCCGCCCATCGGGCCGCCGCGACCCGGGCCGCCACCCATCTGGACGCGCTCGGTGTCCTTGAGCTGGGCCGGCTGCTTGCCCGGCGGCTGTCCCGGCTGCGGCCCCGGCTGCTGCGTGCCGCTCATGCCGCGGCCCCCTCGGTGAGCTGGGACGCGACGATCTCCTGGTAGGTCGGGTTGTCGGCGAGCAGCTCGGCGTGCGTGCCGCGGCCGACGATCTCACCGTCCTCGAGCACGACGATCTCGTCGGCCTCGACGATGGTCGAGACCCGCTGGGCGACCACGACGACGGTGGCGTCGGTGGTGATGGGCGCGAGCGCTGCCCGCAGCCGGGCGTCGGTGGACAGGTCGAGCGCGGAGAAGGCGTCGTCGAACAGGTAGATCTCGGGGCGGCGGATCACCGCGCGGGCGATCGCCAGCCGCTGGCGCTGGCCGCCGGAGACGTTGGTGCCGCCCTGGCTGATCGGCGCCTCGAGCCCGCCGGGCATCGCCTCGACGAAGTCGCGGGCCTGCGGCCACCTCGAGCGCCGCCCACATCTCCTCCTCGGTGGCGTCGGGCTTGCCGTAGCGCAGGTTGCTGGCGACGGTGCCGGAGAAGAGGAACGCCTTCTGCGGCACCAGCCCGATCCTGCTCCAGAGCAGCTCCGGGTCGAGGCTGCGTACGTCGACGCCGTCCGACCTCGACGCGCCTCCGGTCACGTCGAAGAGCCGCGGCACCAGGTTGACCAGCGTGGTCTTGCCGGCGCCGGTGGAGCCGATCACGGCGAGGGTGCGCCCCGGTCGGGCGTCGAGGTCGACGTCGCGCAGCACCGGCGCCTCGGCACCGGGGTAGGTGAAGGTGACGCCGCGCAGGGCGAGCTCCCCGGCCGGGGGTCTCGGTGCACCGGGTCGGCCGGGCGGGGTGACCGAGGTGTCGGTGTCGAGCACCTCGACGATCCGGTCGGCGCACACCGCCGCCCGCGGCATCATCATCAGCATGAAGCTGGCCATCATCACCGCCATCAGGATCTGCACGAGGTAGGCCAGGAAGGCGGTCAGCGAGCCGACCTGCATCGCACCGTCGTCGACCCGCTGGCCGCCGAACCAGAGCACGGCGACGCGTCGAGACGTTGAGGATCAGCATCACGGTCGGGAACATCGCCGCCATCCAGCGCCCGACGCGCAGCGCGACCTCGGTGAGGTCCTCGTTGGCCTCGGCGAAGCGGCTCGGTCTCGACCGGCTCGCGCACGAACGCGCGGACCACCCGGATGCCGGTGATCTGCTCGCGCAGGACCCGGTTGACCGCGTCGATCCGGGTCTGCATGAGCCGGAAGCCGGGCACCATCCGCGAGGCGATCACGCCGACGGACGGCGAACAGCAGCGGCACCGACACCGCCACCAGCCAGGACAGGCCGAGGTCCTGCTCGGACCGCCATCAGGACGCCGCCGACCATCATGATCGGGGCGGTGACCATCATCGTGAAGGTCATCAGCACCAGCATGCCGACCTGCTGGACGTCGTTGGTGGTGCGGGTGATCAGCGAGGGCGCGCCGAAGTGGGCGAGCTCGCGGCCGGAGAACGTGCCGACCCGGTGGAAGAGCGCCGCGCGCAGGTCGCGCCCCACCGCCATCGCGGTGCGGGCGCCGACGTAGACGGCGGCGACGCTGCAGCAGGATCTGCACCATCGAGACCGCGAGCATCACGCCGCCGAGTGCGGACGATGTAGCCGGTGTCGCCCGGGCCACGCCGTTGTCGATGATGTCGGCGTTGAGGCTGGGCAGGTACAGCGCGGCCATGGTGGCGACGAACTGCAGCACCACGATCACGGCGATCTGCCGGCGGTACGGCGCCAGGAACGTCCGGAGCAGCCGGACGAGCAGCTCAGCTCCCCCCTCTCGTGCGGTCGGTGGATCCCGTGAGCAGGACGTCGGCGATCTCGTCGCCGTCGAGCCGGTCCTCGGGCCGGCCCCCGAGGTGGCGGGACCCGAGCACCAGGGTCCGCAGCAGCAGCGCGGCCCGCTCGGGGGTCGACGGTGAGCTCGTCGCGGTACGGCTCGAACACCTCGATGAGCCGCTCGAGCAGCGCCGGGTGGGCGTCGACGACGAACTCCGGCGGTCCCGGTGGCCGACCGGCGCTCGTGCTCGCGCCCGAGGTGGGCCGCAGCCAGCCCTGCGCAGCGCGGTCATCACCGCGATCACCTGCTCGGAGCGGTGCAGCATCAGGTCGGCGGTGATCCGGACCCTGTCGGGCAGGTCCACGCAGCCCGGCGAGCGCGGCGCGGAGGACCTCGTCGGCGTCGGCCGGGTTCAGCGTCTCGGCGGCCACGGCGTGGATCAACGCGTCCTTGTCGGCGAAGACCCGGAAGATGGTGCCCTCGGCGATCCCGGCCGCCTCGGCGATCAGCCGGGTGGTGACCGCGTCACCGTGCTCGATCAGGAGCGGGAGGACGGCGTCGATGATCGCGCGGCGGCGCTCGTCGGGGCTCATCGGGGCGGCACGGGGAGTCACGTCGTCGAGGGTAAGTGAGTGAGCACTCACTCACAAGGTGGTCGTCGCGGCTCGCCCTCCGGGGCCGAGTCGCTCGGTGCGCCAGCCGTGTCCTCGCGGACGTACCGCAGCCGGTCGTGCATCCGACCCCGACGGCCCTGCCAGAACTCGACGACGGCCGGTGCGACGACATAGCCGCCCCACGTCGGCGGCAGGGCGACCTCGCCGTCGCCGAAGCGGGCCGACGTCTCGGCGTAGCGCTCGTCGAGGTCGTCGCGCGAGGACACGACCTCCGACTGCGGCGACGCCCAGGCGCCGATCTGCGAGGCGCGCGGCCGGCTGGCGAAGTAGCGGGCGTTCTCCGCCTCGCTCAGCCGCTCGGCCCTGCCCTCGACGCGCACCTGCCGCTCGAGGTCGTGCCAGGGGAACAGCAACGCGCAGGCGGGGTTGGCGTCGAGCTCGGCGCCCTTGCGCGAGGCGTAGTTGGTGAAGAACACGAAGCCGCGCTGGTCCAGCCCCTTGAGCAGCACGAGCCGGGCCGCGGGGGTCCCGTCCGGTGCGGAGGAGGCGACGACCATGGCGTTCGGCTCGTGGAGTCCGGCCGTCGTCGCGTCGTGCAGCCAGCCGCGGAACATCGCGACCGGCTCGGGGGCGAGGTCCTCCTCGGACAGTCCGCCCAGGGCGTAGTCGCGGCGCAGGGCGGCGAGGTCGCGTTCGTCGGCCATGGCGCAAACCTAGCCCGGTCCGGCGGTGACGAGCGGCACACGCGTGGCGGGCATGATGAGGACGTTTGGCGCAGGACAGGCCGCCATCGAAGGGAAGGACGCCGCAATGACCGAGGTCCACCACGGCTTGGAGGGTGTCGTCGCCTTCGAGAGCGAGATCGCCGAGCCCGACAAGGAGGGCTCCGCGCTGCGCTACCGCGGCGTCGACATCGAGGACATCGTCGGCCGGGTGCCGTTCGAGAACGTCTGGGGCCTGCTCATCGGCGCCGACTGATCCAGCAATCCGCTTGGCAGCGGCCACGGCCAGACCTCGAAGTAGCTGCGAGAAGTTCCGGGCAGGTGCCGCGCGAAGCCAGGAGTGCGTAGTGCTCGGCTCTGTTCATCGGCCACTCAAGTGCCCGTGCTGACACCGTGTCCCTCGGTAGCCGCGGGTGGGGGCACTAGCCGGCCCTCGGCATACTGGCGCGCGTGATCGTGGGTGCAGCTCGAGTCGGGACGGCCCGGCGCGGGCTGCTGCTGGTCTCGCTGGCAGGAATCTTGTGGGGAACCATCGGTCCCGGCGTGGTGCTCATCCACGATCGCTCTGGGTTGGCCCCCCTGACCATCAGTGGCTACCGTGCGGGGTTCGCCGTGGCGGCGCTCCTCTGCTTCGCTCTCGCGACGGGGCAGGTGACCAGGATCTGGGTTGCGGCCCGCCCCCAGTGGCGTCGGGTGGCGGCGGTGGGCGCCCTCACCGCGCTCTTCCAGATGCTCTTCTTCGTCGCAGTCGTCGCGACGGGCGTGAGCGTGACGACCGTGGTCTGTCTGGGCTTCGCGCCCGTCTTGCTTCTCGTGCTCCGCAGCGCACAAGAGCGGCGACCTCCTTCTGGAGGACAGAGCTTTCCCGTCATCGTCGCTGTGGTCGGCCTCGTCCTCGTGAGCCTGACGGGAGGTCACGTCGCAGGAACCTCACCGGCGGCGTTGGGCATCCTCGCCGCGCTGGGCTCCGGAGCGGCGTACGCACTCTCGGCCGAGGTGGCCGGCCCCCTCACCCGTCGTTTGAACACCCTGACGATCACCACCGCGACGATGACGGTCGCCGGTGCCGTGCTAGTACCCAGCGGACTGGTGTTCGCCGTTGCCCGAGGCGAGACTCTGACCACCTCCAGCGTTTCTTCGTGGCTGCTCATCGCCTATCTGGGCGTGGTCAGCATGGCGCTGGCCTACGCCTTGCTGTTCACCGGCCTACGCAGCACTGCCAGCGGGTCCGCGGTGATCGCCACGCTGCTCGAACCCATTACTGCGGTGGTGATCGCTGTGCTCTTCCTGGGCGAGGTTCTCACCGCCGCGGGTGTGGCCGGATCGCTACTGATCCTGGGCGCCATCGCCAGCCTCGGACGACAATCGGAGGAACCGCCACCGCAGTGACAACACGGACATGAGCCCATTGGACCAACGTCCAATCCCAACAGGTCACGCTCTCTGCACTTGTTCTTCTGCCGCAGGTGCGCCATTTCGCCGCGAGCCGAACGCACGGACAAGCCGATGAGCGCTCGGGTCACTGCCGTGGCTTGGGCCCCTGGGGTAACCGCCGGATGAGGTCCCCCGTCACGAGAAGATTCTCGGACGGGCAGTGCGGGACACGGGTCAGTCCGGAGGCGGTCCCGCGCGGAGTGCGCCATCTTGGGTTCGGAGAACGGTTCCAGCCGGGAGGTGTCTTCACCACGACCAGTCACTGCTCGAGGCACATCTCCAGCGACTGGTCCCGTGCGCAGCGATCTACGAATCCGAGATTCGGAGGGTCGGACGAGCAGTCCAAGGGATCGTTGGGCTCTGCGTCGCCATCGGGGCGTCCGTCAGGAGGTGACCGTGATGCTTCGGCAGTCCCAGCGGTTCCGGTTGGAGTACATGTAGACCCAGTCGCATACCTCAACCTGCATCTGGACCCCGTCGGGGATGTTCTGGATCCATGTGCAGCCGTTGTAGACCCACGTCCAGTGCCCGAGGGAGGTGCTGATGTGGGCGCCGTCGCCGTCGCCGTTGACGACGTCGCACAGGCGCAGCGTGTTGTTCGGGTCGTTGTAGTAGACGCTGGACTCCCACGTCTTGGAGTAGATGGTGAAGTCCGCGGCGTGTGCGGGAGCAGCGACCATGACCATCCCCAACGAAACAGCGGCGGCCGCGAATGCCGGCCTCTTCCTGAGCTTCAAGACGTACCTCCGGACCGGGCGACTGCGCCCAGGCCGGACGCGGGTGGAAAGGTAGCACCGGTCACCCGGGTTACATGCGCATTTGAGCGGCTCCTGAGGGCCGCGCTCGCGATCACGCGAAGGGTCGCAACGCATAGGCCGCAGTTCGGGCTGGGAGGCAACGTGCCGTGCTAGGCCGTTGAGCTGAAGGAGCGGCAGGTAGCTTCCGTCCTTGGGGAACAGTGCCGTCGTGAATTCGGTGTCGCGGATACGTGCCCACCACGGGCACCTGGCCCCAGTACTCCATGCCCTTGGCGGCAAACTTGATGTCCGCGCCGTCCTCCTCCGGGATGGCTACGAAGTAGAAAGGCGCAGGACCCCGCCACTCGACGACCGACCCTTCGAGATGGAAGTCCATCAACCGCATGCGGCGAGGATCGCCCAGTGCGAGGCGGTGAGTCATTGCGCCGCCTGTCGGCAGCCAGTCGCCCGCTCATGCCGAACGAGTGGACGGGTCGCTCGGGTCGCAGGTCGGACGTTCGCCCGCTCGACTCGTCCTGCGCTGCCAAGCCCGGGCCCCGTAGGCCGGACGACGGTCCCGCTTACCTGAGCCGCTTTCGGAGCCAACTGTTCGTTCCAGGCGCCAGACCCTTCGCCTTCGGCAGGTCAGCGACGGGAGCCACGACGAGGGCGACGCCATCGGGAAGCGACCACTTCAACTCGTGGTAGACCCTCGAGAGCGTGTCGTCACTGTCCACGAAGACCAGCCCACCCGCCGCGACAACGACCTCCCGCCACGGCCCGACCAGGTCCCGCGACGGGTCGAACTCGTGAAGATCGGCCGAGGTCCAGGCGACGTACACGGTCATACTGCGAAAAGTGCCCGTTCTTCCCCTGGCGCACACGCAGAACCGACGTCGCCCGTCCAGCAGGCACATCCGAACCTGCCGCGACGAGCGAGTCCTTCCGTCGCGTACCGGGAGCTGGTGGGTCGACCCGGAGCGCGTTTGATCGAGGTTGTCGCGTGAATCCGGTCTTGATGACCATCACGGGCGGGTCTCGTGGGGGTCGCCTGTCGGCATGCTGTCGACTCCCAGGGAGTGTCCAGCCGGGGTTGCCCTTGCCGATGCTCGTACAGCCCGATGCGGGCGGTCACCCTTCCAGCAGATCGAGGTCGCGCACGCAGAACCCCGTGATGCGCCCACTCCTCGCTCAGGACCACGTGCAGACACTCGAGCACCGTCTTCCCCCTCGAATACGACGGCCAGCCCGGTCCCGCAGGAACCGGCGCGGCTGCCGACAGCTCATCGGCCGTCACGCTCGCCAACCAAAGATCCAGCTCAGCAGCCTGCCCGTCGTGCACACATCGGCGATGGCGACGTTGACGGTCCTTGCCCGGGGTGCGCCAGCCGGAGGAGCCGACGAATGCACCTCACATGTTCAGCCCGGAAGGTTGCGCATCATCAGTGCGGCGTCGTCGTTGTCGGGGTCGAGATCCAAAGCCCGTCGGAGAACACTCCTCGCCGTTTCCACGTCCCCGTCGACCTGATGGGCCCAGCCGGTCATCGTCCAAGCGGTCGACGAGTCCGGACGCACCGCGGTCCACAGACGCAGGAGTGGCCAGACCAGGCCCGTCCTGTGCAGCTCGATGGCTCCCCACACGGCATCGTCGAATCCCTCGTCGTCGAGGTCGAACTCGGGCGGTCGGGCCGCCGCAAGGCGGTGGAAGGCCACCGCTGCGGCGTCCGGACCCGACGAGGTCAACATCTCGGCGACGGGACCGACGACGAAGGGCAGCAACGAGCGCAGCTCGGCCACACCCTGGCCCTGGTCCTCGGGGACCACGCCGGACATCACCGGGAGGGCCGCACCGGACAGGGCGGTGTCGAGGGCAGCCTTGGCGATGGGCGAGGCCGGCACGGTGTTGGAGTTGGCGAGGACGACGACCCCGATCCGTTGCTCAGGCACCAGCACCAGCCTGGATCCGAACCCAGGGTCCAGGCCGCTGTGGCTCAGCGTTCGGTGCCCGCGGTAGTGGCCCAGGGCCCAGCCGAGCGCAGCCGCTTCCTCCCACGGCGGTTGACCCACCGGGAGCACCGGCCTCCACATCAGGTCGAGCAGCCCGGCGTCCAGACGTGCCGGTCCGCCCTCAGAACCGCTACCGGCCGCCTCGGCCGGTTGGAGGTGGGCCGTCATCCACCGACACATGTCGATGAGGTTGGAGTGCAAGGTCGAGCTGGGGGCGTGGCGCCTGCTGTAGGGGTAGGCGTCCTCGGGCACGGTCAGCGGCATGCCCACGTGGGGTGAGGCAGCCAGGTGGGCAGGCACCTCACTGCGAAGGAAGGTGCTGTGCCGCATCCCGAGCGGGTCCAGGAGCTGCCGCCGGACAGCGGTCTCGAACGTCGTGCCGGTCATCCTGGACAGCACCAGCCCGAGCAGCTCGAACCCAGCGTTGGAGTAGGAGTACGCCGAGCCCGGCTCCGTCTCCAGCTTCCAGTGCGACAGGCTGCGCGCGAAGTCGCTCAGGGCCTCGTCGCCCAGCTGCGGGTCGTGCCAGCCGTAGTCCGAGACGTCCGGGAGACCACTGGAATGGCTCAGCAGACCCCGGGCTGTGACATCGCCTGCGCGACCGTCGGCCAGCGTGAACTCAGGGACCCATTCGATGATCGGGGCATCCAAGTCGAGTGCCGGTTTGCCGGACTCCCGACCGGTCGCCAATGAGACGATCGCGGTCGCGACGAAAGGCTTGGACACCGACGCTAGGTGGAAGATCGTCTCGGGTGTGACCGGTGCACGGCTGCCGATGTCACGGACGCCGAACCCACGGGAGACGACGTCGTCCCCGCGCACCACTGCGACGGCCATGCCGGCCACCTCGTTCGAGCCGAGGAAGGTCTCGACCAGAGGCCACAAGCCTTTCTCGACGCTCGCCCGGAACACGTCCGGCACCTCGTCCACGTCGTGACCCTACGCCGCCGGCACCATGCCGGATCCTCGTGCCGTGCCAGGTCGCGACCTCGGCAGGCTCGCGATGCTGTCACCCCGCCGAAGCCGTCGGACTGCCGCTCGTCCCGTCTCTGTGTATCGACCGTTGTGAAACGGGTCGCGACACCAGCCTCAACTCTGGGGATTCGCAGTGCGCCCGACGTACATCGTCGCCGTTGTGCGCCGGCTCGAAGTGTCCTGTCGCTATCACGAGTCAGAGTTCCACGGTGTAGGAGGTGGTGGCTGGTCAGCGCACATCCTGGAGCAGAAGCGCACCGGTCGGCTGATCCGTCCCTCCGCGATCTACACCGGCCCGTCCGCCCGCAAGGCCGACGAGGTCGACGGCTGGAACGTCTCCTGGGCGGACTAGAGTCCGCCGGATGAGCACCGACGAGACTCGCGCCCTCTGGGACGCGGAAGCCCCGACCTTCGACGACGAGCCCGACCACGGCCTCGGCGACCCGGCCACCCGCGCCGCCTGGCGCGAGCTGCTCCTCGAGCACCTGCCGCCCGCGCCCGCCCGCATCGCCGACCTCGGCTGCGGCACCGGCACCCTCTCCGTGCTGCTCGCTCAGGAGGGGTACGACGTCCGCGGCGTCGACCTGTCGCCCGAGATGGTCACCCGCGCCGAGGCCAAGGCTGCCGCAGCCGGCGCCGGCGCCACCTTCGCGGTCGGCGACGCCAGCGACCCGGACCTTCCCGCTGGAGAGTTCGACGTCGTCCTCTCCCGCCACGTGCTCTGGGCCCTTCCCGACCCGGCCGCCGGCCTGGCCCGCTGGGTCACCCTCCTCGCCCCCGCCGGGCGCCTCCTTCTCGTCGAGGGCCGCTGGTTCACCGGCGGCGGACTGACCGCGGCCGACACGGAGGCGCTGGTGCACGACACCGGCCGCAGCGTCGCCGTCCGCCACCTCCCCGAGCCGATCTACTGGGGCAAGACCATCGACGACGAGCGGTACCTCGCGGTCAGCGTCGGCTGATCCAGGCAGAGACACCCGGGTCGCGCGAGGCACAGCGCCTTACCTCACGGACCCCGCCGTCCGATCTACGCGGCAGGCCTCGCTCGCCGGGGATGACCAGACCTGTCGGTGTGGGCCAGCACGAGCCTGAACACGGCCCACACCACACCCGTCACCGCGGTGGCGATGAGCGCCAGGGCGAGGTCGGGCTGGAACAGCCTGATGTTGCCCATCGGTGAGCCGAAGAGGGTCGGCACCACGTGCAGGATGACCCATGCTGCGGCAAGCGTGGTGAGCACCGGGAACCACAGGCTGAACAGGCCGAAGGCACCCTGCTTGGTGCGTAGCTCGCGACGGTGCCGCCAGGCCCAGACCATGCTGAGCAGGTAGATGAGTGGCATGAGCACCAGGGAGATGAACAGGCCCTTCTGGGAAAGGCGCGACCCCTCGCCGTCGTAGTCGAGGCCCAACGCCCTGGCGGTGAGGCCGTTGCGGAGCTGGGCCGTCTCACCGAAGCCGATTCCGCTGTCCCCGTTGACCAGCACGACCACCGCCTTCTTCTGGGAGGGGAGCATCGTCGCGAGCGCTTCATACCCGGGGCTCTTCCCCGAGTGCGAGACAGTCCCGTTGCTCGAGTCCACGAACCAGCCCAGGCCGTAGAAGGGTGATGCCGCGCTCGCCGGTCTCATCATCAGGGACTTGCCTGCTGCGCTCAGCACATCGTCCTGGCCATTCATCAGCGTCTGCAGGTAGCGCGCCAGATCGCTTGCGCTCGCGACGATCCCCCCTTGCGGGGCGGTTCCTCGGTGGGTCCTGTTCTCGGGGAGCGGGCGCTTGGTGCCGAACCAAGGCCTGTGCCCGGTCGCCATGGACTCGTGGACCTCGCCGTCGGCCACGAAGCTGCGCTCCATGCCGACCGGCTCGAGGATGTGCTGGGCCACGTAGGCCTGGTACTCCTGCCCGCTCACCACCTCCACCACGCGACCGAGGATCTCGTAGTTCGTGTTCGAGTACTCCCACTGGTCGTCGGCAGCTCCGGCTGGAGTGACCACCGAGAGGAGGTCGACACGCCGCGCAAGCTCGTCCTTCCCCCCGGCGCCGTCGGTGTGCGAGGCGTTTCCTCGCAGCGTGGAGAAGCCGCTCGTGTGGCTGAGGAGCTGGCGGAGCGTGATGGCGCCTGCGGGACGGCCCGAGAAGCCATCGAGATAGTCGGCGACTCCGGCGTCCAGGTCGATCCTGCCCGCCTCGACCAGCTGCAGGACGGACACTGCCGCGAAGCTCTTGGAGATCGAGCCGATCAAGAACTGGGTGTCCGGCGTGACCTCCTCGTCGCCCCCGCGCCTGAGGACGCCCCGCGCGCCGGCCACGGTGATGTCGCCGTCGGCCACGACGGCATAGGCGAGACCGGGCACGCCGGACGCACGCATCTCGCTGTCGACGAAATCGTCGAGGGACCCACCCGGCACGCTTGCGGGAAGGACGGCACCGAGGCCGAGGGCGAGGACGGCGACGAGCGTCCGCACCGCATCATCCTCTCCGGGGGCTCAGGGTGCCGTCACGGCACGTGAGTTGAAACTCGCCCACGTGGGCCGACCACGTCCCTCGCTGCCGCTCGGGTCTCCGCGGACCGCCCCTGCCACACTCTCCCGGGACGCTCAGCGTGGTCAAGCGCCCGCTGCGCCCCGGGTCCCTCGACGATCGGTTCCGAGGGACCCAGCGCGGTCACCGGCAGGGCTCAGTACGTGATGCTTCGATCTGCCTCGAAGGCGAGCTGCACCAATCGGGTGGGCATCGCGAACTCGGCTGGCTTGCCGTTCAGGTCGTCCTCGGTCACGCCGCGGGCCTTGCTCGACATACCGGAGAGATAGAACCGGCCGCCTCCGCGTGCGATCGCGTCGAACGACTCGCGCAACGACCCTGTCCCGAGTCCGGTCAGCGAGTCGAGGACTGCGTCGCGGATCAGCTGGACGGCGTCGCCGGCGAGAAAGATGCTGATCTCGTGACCTTCGTCCATGCCTGCTCGTGCGACGAGCAGGCCGAGTGCGGCTCGGGTCGGGGCCTCCGGACCCACGGTGATGTGAATCAGCAACTTGCCCAACGGAACTGCCCTCCAGTCCTCCGGAGGACCTACTGTGCTCCTGCACAGCCCAGATGATCAAGGCATGTCATCGCCGTCATGACCGGTGAAGGATCGCCCACGACCGCGGCGGGCTCGAGCGGCGGGTGGGCGGCCGATCAGCGGACGGCACGATGGGGTGGCGGTCGCGAAGAGTCTGCCCGCCGACGAGAGCCCCGGTGGGCTGTCATCAGCCAGGAGAGATACCCATGGACGAACCCCCCAGCACCCGCACGCCGGTCACCCACGAGAGCTGCTCCCAGATCGAGGGCCCCTTCTACCACGGCACGAAGTCCGCGGTCGGGATCGGCACCGAGCTCGTCCCCGGCTACGGCTCCAACTTCCAGACGGGCCGGATCTCCAACAACATCTACTTCTCCGCGCTCGTGGAAACAGCTGTCTGGGGAGCCGAGCTGGCCTCCGCGCTGGCCGAGACCGGGCAGCGGGGGCACGTCTACGTCGTCGAGCCCACGGGCCCTTTCGAGGACGACCCCAACGTGACCGACAAGCGATTCCCCGGCAACCCCACGCAGTCCTACCGGACCCAGCACGCGCTGCGCGTCATCGACGAGCTCAGGGACTGGCAGGGACACGAGCCCGATGTCCTGAAGGGCATGCTGGACCACCTTGCCCAGCTCAGGGAGCAGGGGCTCGACGTCATCGAGGACTAGCGCGGCCCGGCCGCAGCCAGTGAGTGAGTGCCTCACTCCTGGATGGCCGCGGAGGAGCCTCACTGACCGGTGCGGCCGTCGATGCACTCGCGCAGCAGGTCCGCATGGCCGCAGTGGCGGGCGTACTCCTCGATCAGGTGCACGATGACTCCGCGCACCTCCCACGGCTCGCCCGGGATGAAGGTCCCGCCGAGGTCGTCGTAGCGCGCGTAGACCTCGCGGGAATGCGCCACCTCGCGCTGCCACGACTCCCAGGCGTCCGCCACGCAGTCCTCGGTCCCGACGGCCCCGTCGAAGTCGAGGCCGGGCGCTTCCTCGGCGTGGTACAGGTGCGGAAGGTCCGTGTGCCCCTCGAGCGTGCGGCGGAACCAGTGGTGCTCCATCTCTGCCAGGTGCCGGACCAGCCCGAGGAGGCTCATCGTGCTGGGTGGGACCGACCGGGCGGCCAGCTGCTCCGGGGCGAGACCCTCGCACTTCATCTCGAACGTCGTCCGGTAGCGGTCGAGGTACTGCCGCAGGATCGTCGTCTCACCCCCCGGCGGCTCGTCGGTCTCGCGCGGGTCGTGCTCTCGATCGACCCAGAAGTGGCGGCGCTTGCGTGCTGTCTCCTCGGTCACGAGCGCAGCCCATCAGGTGTCATGCACGCAGGCAAGCCCGACGACTGGGAACCACCGCTGGAGCGGGACAGGGTCACCGCTGCCGGTCGACCCCTTCGACGTCGGGCACCGACGCCTCCTGCGCCGCTACCGATGCGGCCCGGACACCGCTAGGCGGGCTCGACCGGCAGCCAGAGCTCGCAGGTGGCCGTTCGGGCTTCCCCGTCGAACGCGAGGGTCGCGACGATCTCTGGGCCGGGCCGCAACCGCCACGGCTGCGAGGGGAACCACTCCGTCGCGGTCGCAGCCCAGGCCTCCTGCAGGGCGGCCGGATGCGGGCCTTCCGTGCGGAACACCGCCCAGGTGCCAGCCGGCACCTCGATGGTGGTGAGCCCCTCGGGCCGGCCGGTCGTGGCAACGCCGTGGAGGTAGGTCAGGTCGGTGCCTTCCGCGCGGTCAGGGTCCAGGTCGTCACTGACCGCGAGCACACCCGACGGCTCGGTGTCGTTCAGCATCTTGAGCCGGACCGTCTCCTCGACCGGAATGGCTGCGACGTGCTCGGCGATGGCGGGATTCGGGCCCTCGTGCACGAGGGGCACTCGCTTGGCGTGCCCGACGAGTCGGATGTCGGGCAGGGTGGCGATGCGGGTGTCCATGGGACTGCCTCCTTGTACGGCCAGGAGAAACCTGATCCGCGGTTGGGTGCGTAGCGGACCTCCGTCACGACGGACGCTTGCCGGGCTGCTGCCGTGCACGGCGCGGAACGCACGACCGAACGCCTCGGTCGAGCCGTAGCCGTGGCGAACCGCAACCGTGAGCAGGTCGTCGTCTCCCGTCACGAGATCGGCGGCGGCCAGTGACATGCGGCGCCGTCGTACGTACTCCGAGAGCGGCATCCCGGCCAGGGACGAGAACATCCGCCGTAGATGGTGCTCGGTCGTGCCCAGCCGGCGTGCCAGGTCGATCGCCACCACCGGGGTCGACGGCTCGGTCGCCAGGTGGATCTCCACGGCTTCGACGACCGCGTTGAGAGCTGCAATCATGCGGGGCCCTTCTTTCGGCACTCAGTCTGCAGGGCAGGGGACCCTCGCACCCGATCGTCCCGGGCCGATCCGGTCGGCTCTGTCGAGACCTCGCAGACAGCTGCACGTCACGGCTACCCCGGGACGTCCTGATGGAAGCACCCTTCGTCGAGGGTCGGCCTCTGACTCAGGCACGAGCCGATGCCGTGGCGGTCCCAGGGTGAGCACCGGCTAGACGCCGCCGCCGTCCCCCCCGCCGCCCCCGCCGTCCCCGAAGCCGCCGTCCCCGAAGCCGCCGTCCCCGAAGCCGCCGTCCCCGAAGTCCCCGTGCCATCCGTGCTCGACAGGACTCGATTCGAACGCCCACGCGACGCTCGCTCCCCCGGCAGCCACGTCGGCGCCGACGAAGGACCCCTGGCCGTAGCCGACGGAGGCGGTGCGCACCTCCCAGTAGGGCACCCTCAGACCGTCGATGGTGGCGGTGCGGATCTCGGGCTTCTCCTGGTTCCGGATCCGGGCCGCGTCCTGCGCGCAGGCCGGCACCGTCTTGGTGCCGCGACCCGACCTGGTCCATCGCACGTCGGCGACCGACGGGCCGTGCTGCGGGTTGAAGAAGCACGGGACCCGGTACTCCGGAGGGGGTGCACCCGCGAGCCGCGAGCGGACGCAGGCGGTGGCGTAGCGACCGCGATCCAACGCGTCGGTCACCTCCGTGATGTCGTCGGAGGTGCGGATCCGCGGGGCCGCCCGCTGAGCGACCTCGTAGGCGTCGAGCGCGCGCTGGTAGTCCTCGCGCCCGTCCTCGTCGAGGCGAGCCACCTCGGCGTCGAGGCGTGCCAGCTCCTCACCCAGCAAGGTGACGTCCTCGCCCGCCAGGGTGCGGATCACCTCGATGTGAGCCTCGTCGGAGCGGTGTGCCCGGCGCCGGGCCCACAGGAGACGACCCCCGACGACCACGGCCCCGCCGGACAGCACCAACAACAACCAGTCCATGACGTGCTCCCTCGTGCCCCATGCTAGGCCGAGGCCGCCGGTCACCTGAATAGCTCTGCAGAGCCGTCCCTCACCGACGAGCGGGCTATCTCCAGCGGCGCCAGCGCTGCCCACGGCCCTGGGCACCGCGGCCATCGCCTGTGTGGTGCTGCTCGGGCGGCCACTCCGACCGCGCCGCGCGTCCTAGGTGGCCGCCGACGGCGTGGTCCCGCTCATAGGCCATCACCGCGGCGCCCGCCTCCCAGTAGGGCAGCGTGCGCTGGCCGATGCGCACCGTGCGCACGGAGGGCACGTCGCCCTCGGCGACCCGAGCCGCGTCCTGGGCGCAGGCGGGGACGGTCCGGGTGCCGCGGCCGGGAGCCGTGTAGAGAACGTCCCGTGCGGCGGGTCCGTGCCCCGGGTCGAAGAAGCACGGCGTACGGCGGTCGGGCGACGGGCCGCCCTCGAGCCGCGACCGGACACGGGCCAGCGCGTACCGCCCGTCGGTGAGGGTGTCGACGACGCCACTGATCTCGTCGGCGCGGTAGAGCCGGGGCACCATCCGCTGGGCGGCCTCGTAGGCGTCGAGCGCCCGTTGGTAGTCCAGCCGGCCCTCCTCGTCGAGACGCTCGACCGCGCCGTCGAGACGGGTCAGCTCCTCCCCGAGGCGGGTGACGTCCTCCTCCGCGAGGACGCGGACACCACTGAGGTCCTCGGTGTCCTGCTCGCGTTGCCCGCGACGTCCGAACAGCCGCACGAGGGCCCCCTCAGGTCGATGCGATGAAGCCGTAGCGCTCCAGGATCAGCGCCCACCCGCCGAACTTCTCGCGATAGGCGGCATTGCCGTCGTGCCACCCGCCATGCTCGACGACGACCTCACAGCCCTCCGCCGTACTGCTGAACCGGACCGTCAGCGAGCTGGGCGCGTCGGGATCCTGCGCCAGCGTCCAGGTCTGGGCGTAGGTGACGCCGGGGTCCCACGCCGTCACCTCGCCGACCTGGTGCACGCTCCCGTCGGTCGTCCGCATCAGCACGCGACCGCCCACCTCGGGTTCGATGCTCACACCGTCGAAGGTGCCCGGGTCGGGCGTGTAGGCCTCCGGCCACCACTCGGACATCCGCGCCGTGAAGGCCTCGAAGGCGCTCTCGGCGTCGGCCTCGAGGCGGAGAGTGTGGATGTGCGGTTCCATGCGCGAAGTCTGCCACCGGTCATCAGCCGCCGAGAGGGTTGAGCAGCGCCTTCTTCCCCTCGAAGGCGAAGAGCAGCAGGTCGACCATCCGGAAAGTCTCCGGGTCGGGGCCGAGACTCGGACGCCAGTCGGGCTGCCGCACGATCGAGGTGCGGCTGCCCTCCATGGCCCGGTGGAAGGTCTCGGCGACGATCCGGGCCCCGACGCCGTCGAGCTTGCCGCCGTTGTGCTCGGCCTCGCGCAGCACGTAGAACCACAGCGGGGTGCGCTCGGCCAGTGCATCCTTCTCGGCCGAGGTCAGGTCCTCCAGGGTGGCGCCGTTCTTGCCCTGCAGGATCTGCGCGCGCGTCAGGGTGGTCACCGCGACGCCGCGCGCCCGCAGGAACTCGGCCATCTGCTGACCACTGGCCAGCCTGACCATGCCGCCACGCACGAGGTTGCGGAAGGCGAGGTTGGCGCGCGGGTCGTTGAAAGGCACCACGGGTCCACCGAACGAGCCGGGCGGCAGGTTGCGCAACGGGTTGACCAGCCGGGTGTCGAGCCGCATGGCGAGGTTGGCGTGCCCCTCCGGGGGGTCGAGGTCGGTGCGGCCGGTGTCGGAGAAGCGGTAGAGCCGGCGGAAGTCGCAGATCCAGTTGCTCGGCAGCCGTACGTCTCCCCCGAGGTCGCCCCCGGTGGCGGAGAACGTGAGCAGCAGCCCGAGCGAACCGTCCTGGCCCGAGAAGCGACGGTTCCAGGAGTACGTCGCACGGATCATGCTGTGGCCGAGGCGGAAGGCCGCGACGGAGAACTCGATCGGCATCGTCGGTACGTCGGTCGCCGGGACGCCGACCTCGAAGGCCTTGCGACCGTTGGTGAAGACGTCGTCCACGACCGACTTGCGCACGATCCGCGGCAGGTAGTCGCTGCGGATCATCCACTGGTAGTGCTTGGTCACCTGACGACGAGCGCGTTCGAAGCGAGCGGCCGGCCCCACCGAGGCGGGGAGCTTGTCGACGACCCGGTTGTGGAAGCGGATCATCGCGAGGTGGGTCTGGGCGACCGCGAGGTTCTCGTCGTTGCGGGGGTCGGGGATCACCGCCTTCTGCCGGGCCCGACCGCTGCGTCCTCGACCCCGGGGCAGGTCGAAACCCTCCTTGCCCGGATCAGGCCCGACCGGGTTGGTCCGGCCCATCGCGAGGTGCCGCTCGTCGGCGTAGAACTTCTCGGACTCGGGGTCGAGCGGTCCGGCGCCGTACAACGAGTCGAGGTCGAGGCTCGGCGAGCGCGCCTGGAGCAGGTCGGCCGGCGAGACCGCCTCGCCCAGGGTCACCTCGGTGCGGTCGAAGGTCAGGTCGTGGTCGATGAACTGGCCGAGGTAGGTGAACCCGGCGGGCACCGAGGTGGGCCGGCCGCCGCCCTTGATCATCGCCTTGGCCATCTTGAGATGGACCTGCTCGCTCAACGGGCGACCGCGCGGCCCGAGCCGGGTGAACCGGAACGGCACTTCCGCCCGCCGGGCCAGCGACATCGGCTCCCCAGCGGACGACGTCGCCGACGCGGCGTCGGCCTCGACGCTTGCCGGATCCTCCGCGTCCTCCGGTTCCGGCGACAGCTCGCCCTCCCCGATGACGACGTACCGCTCCTGCCCGTGAGCCCGCATCGGCCCGCTCCCCTCGCCAGCGTCCTGGTATCGAAAACTAGACCGCCCGTCGGGTCGTCGGCCAGACCCGAACGGACTATCCGCCGGTCGCCAGCGAGGAGCCACCCACCCGGTCGGTGATACCCGCAGGAGGCTCCAGCGTCTTGCCGAAACAGCGGTTCTTCGGCGACCAGGCGTAGTGGCCGAAGCTCTCCACGCGCGCATAGCCCGACGACACGTAGAGCGCGATCGCCTCCGGCTGCTCGGTCCCGGTCTCCAGCACCATCACGTCGATGCCGTCCGCGAGGGCGGTCACCTCGATGTGCGCGAGCATCCGGCGCGCCAGGCCGCTGCGGCGACCGGCGGGTGCGACGTACATCCGCTTGATCTCGGCAGGGTCCCGTGCGTCGAGACGGCGGACGTCGGGTCGACGCCGCCAGCCACCCATCGCCAGTGGTACGTCGCCGAGGTAGCCGACGAAGAACGCGCCGACGGGATCCTCGAAGGCCGCGGCCTCGACCGGTGACTCGTCACGGCCCCCGTAGCGGCGGACGTACTCCTCCTGGACCTCCTCGATCAACGCCTGCGCGGCAGCGTCCGTGATCGCGACCCGCTCGATCCTCAGCACGGAGCGTTCACCAAACCCTCCCCGTCCCTGCGACCCTCGCGACGGGTGCCAGAATAGGGCCCATCGCAGCCGGTCCGCGCCGGCCTGCTCTGACAACGAGGTCAGGCCGCACTCTCATCTCCGAGACGTCTGACGAGGAACCTGTCGTGACCGACACGATCATCATCCCCGAGCATCTCCGGCCCGCCGACGGTCGCTTCGGCGCCGGGCCGTCGAAGGTCCGCGTCGAGGCGCTGCACGCGTTGGCCGCGACCGGCGACTCCCTGCTCGGCACGTCCCACCGGCAGGCCCCGGTCAAGGACCTCGTCGGCCGGGTCCGGGAGGGGATCTCCACGCTTCTCGACGCCCCCGACGGCTACGAGGTCGTGCTGGGCAACGGGGGCGCCACCGCGTTCTGGGACGTCGCCACCTTCGGACTGATCCGCGAGCGCAGCCAGCACCTCTCGTTCGGAGAGTTCTCCGCCAAGTTCGCCGGTGCCGCGTCGGCGGCGCCGTTCCTCGCCGAGCCCACCGTCATCAGGTCCGACCCCGGCACCCTCCCGGTCGCGCACGCCGAGACCGGGGTCGACGCCTATGCCTGGGCGCACAACGAGACCTCGACCGGCGTGATGGCGCCGGTGCGCCGCGTCGAGGGAGCCGACGACGACGCCCTCGTGCTCGTCGACGCGACCTCCGGGGCCGGCGGCCTGCCGGTCGACCTCAGCCAGGTCGACGCCTACTACTTCGCGCCGCAGAAGAACCTCTCCTCGGACGGCGGGCTCTTCGTCGCCGTCCTCTCGCCGGCCGCTCTCGACCGGGCCGCCGAGATCGCCGCAAGCGGACGCTGGGTGCCGGCCTTCCTGGACCTGCCGACCGCGATCGACAACTCGACGAAGAACCAGACCTACAACACCCCGTCGGTCGCCACCTTGTTCCTGCTCGGCGAGCAGCTCGACTGGCTCAACGGCCAGGGCGGTCTCGACTTCGCCGTCGCGCGCACGACCGAGTCCTCCCGCCGGCTCTACACCTGGGCGGAGAAGACCGACTACACCACGCCGTACGTCACCGACCCCGCCAACCGTTCGCTGGTGATCGGGACGATCGACTTCGACGACGCCATCGACGCTGCCGCCGTCGCCAAGACCCTGCGGGCCAACGGGATCGTCGACACCGAGCCCTACCGCAAGCTCGGCCGCAACCAGCTGCGGGTCGCGATGTTCCCGGCCGTCGACCCGGACGACGTCGAGGCACTGACGGCCTGCATCGACCACGTGGTGGAGCGGCTCGGCTGAGCCGCCCCACCTGCGGAGCCTTCGTCAGGAGGCGAGCCGGTCCTGGGCGCCGGCACGGGCGGGAAGCGTCGAGACGGGGCGCGCGACCTTGCGGCCAAGCTTGCGCTTGGTCTCCTCGAGGTAGCCGTTGGGCAGCGACAGCCTGATCACCTTCGACCACGCGGAGCCGACCTGCACCGGCAGCGGACCCGTGGTGTAGGTGAGCCCGTAGTCGTCGAAGAGCTCCTTCACCTGCGGGGCGATCTCCTGGTAGCGGTTGCTCGGGAGGTCGGGGAACAGGTGGTGCTCGATCTGGTAGGACAGGTTGCCGGTCATGATGTGCATCGCCTTGCCGCCGGAGATGTTGGCCGAGCCGAGCATCTGACGCAGGTACCACTCGCCGCGGGTCTCACCCTCGATGGAGCGGCGCTCGAAGGTCTCGACACCCTCGGGGAAGTGACCGCACATGATCACCGAGTGAGTCCACAGGTTGCGGACCAGGTTGGCGGTCGCGTTGGCCGCGGCGGTGTGCAGGAACGACGGACCCGACAGCGCAGGGTGCACGACGTAGTCCTTGGTGACCTGGCCGCGGATCTTCTTCAGCACCTGCTTGGTGCGGGCCTTGAACTCCGGGCTGTTGCGGCGCTTCTCCGAGCGCAGGTTCTTGCCGAGCTCGAGGTCGTAGGCGGCGATGCCGTACTCGAAGAAGCAGGCGTTGATGAAGTTCCACAACGGCTGCGCGAGGTAGGCGGGGTGCCAGCGCTGATCCTCGTCGACCCGCATGATGCCGTAGCCGAGGTCGTTGTCGCGGCCGATCACGTTGGTGTAGGTGTGGTGCAGCTCGTTGTGCGAGTGCTTCCACTGCTCCGACGGCGAGGCGTTGTCCCACTCCCAGGTGGTGGAGTGGATCTTGGGGTCGCGCATCCAGTCCCACTGGCCGTGCATGACGTTGTGGCCGATCTCCATGTTCTCGAGGATCTTGGCGACCGAGAGGCCGGCGGTGCCGACCAGCCACGCGGGCGGGAAGAGCGAGAACAGCAGGACGGCGCGGCTGGAGAGCTCGAGCTTGCGCTGGACGTCGATCACCTTGCGGATGTACGCCGCGTCGGAGGCGCCACGCTGCTCGACGATGTCGGCGCGGATGGCGTCGAGCCGACGGCCGATCTCCTCGATGTCCTCAGGCGTGAGGTGGGCGATCGGGTTGTCGGACTTCTTCTGGAGCACGGTCATGGTGGATCTCCTTCGGTGGAGGTCTGTCTCAGAGGTCGATGTCGCAGGCGCCGGCAGCGGCGGAGATGCAGGTCTGGATGAGCACGCCGTCGCCGGGGGCGGCCGTGGTCACGTCCCCCGAGCGCAGGTCGCGCACTGAGCCCTCTCGCAGCGGCAGCACGCAGGAGTAGCAGATGCCCATCCGGCAGCCCGAGGGCATCAAGACCCCGGCCTGCTCGCCGGCGTCGAGGATCGGGGTGGCCCCGTCTGCCTCGACGACGCGGTCGGCGAGGGTGAAGCGGACGCTGCCACCCTCCCCCGGCTCGGCCAGCTCGGTGCGGAAGCGCTCGGTGTGCAGCCGGTCGGTGCGACCGAGACCGGCCCACTGCTCCTCGATCGCGTCGAGGAGCCCGGCCGGTCCGCAGGCCCAGGTCTCGCGCTCGGCGAGATCCGGTACGACGGAGGCGAGCGCGGCCACGTCCAGACGACCGTCGCGGTCGGTGTGCTGCTCGACGAGCCGGAGCCGACCGGAGGCGGCGAGCCCGCGAAGCTCGTCGCCGAAGATGACGTCGTCGGCCGAAGCGGCGGAGTGCACCAGCACCACGTCGCGCAGACGGCCGGTGCCCGAGCGCAGCATCCCGATCACCGGGGTGATGCCGCTCCCGCCGGTGACGAAGAGGACCTTCTCGGGCGCCGGGTCGGGAAGCACGAAGTCGCCGAGCGCCTGGTCGAGGTGCACCAGCTGACCGGGCCTGAGCTGCTGGGCGAGGTGGGCGCTGACCAGACCGTCGGGCACCGCCTTGGCGGTGATGGTGAGCAGTCCGTCGGGCGACCCCGGGGCCGAGGTCAGCGAGTAGGAGCGCCACAGCCGGATGCCGTCGACGTCGAGGCCGATCCGGACGTACTGCCCGGGCCGGTGGCCGCGCCAGGCCCCGCCCGGCCGGAGCACCACGGTCACCGCATCGGCGGTCTCGGGGCGGACCTCGACCACGCGGGCGCGCAGGTCGGCGCCGGGGCGCAGCGGGCGGAACATGTCGAGGTAGTCGGCAGGGTCGCGCGGGTGCGCGGCGGCGGCGGCCAGCTGCCAGACCCGGTCACGCAGGCGACGCCGGGGTTCGCCCGGGCCGGCGTGATCGTGCACGAGAGCTGTCATGACTCCAGCATCCGCGACTTCAGGTGTAGATTCATGACCAGAGAACGTGAATCTATCCCTAGACTTTGTTCGGAGCGCACAATCAATGGCGTCGTCAGAACCGTCCGACCCCACGCGCCACGGCAGTCGCACCGCGCGCGGCGCCGCCGAGCTCGATCTGGGACCGGAGGCCACCGACCTGCTGCGCTCCCGCCTGCCCGCCGTGGCCGAGGACACCGTCCGCGCCATCATCGTCGAGGTACCCGGCTACACCAACGCCCTGGCCGGTCCGATGGGAGCCAACATCCAGGGAGCGGTGCAGCTCGCGCTCGGCGGCTTCTTGAGCCTGGCCGGCCGTCCCCGCGGCAGCGACCCCGGGACCCCGCTCGCGCCCGGCGCTCGACGGCGCCTACGCGCTCGGCCGCGGAGAGGCCCGCAGCGGACGCAGCATGGACGCACTCCTCGCCGCCTACCGCGTCGGCGCCCGGGTGTCGTGGCGCGAGCTGTCGGCCACGGCGGTCGAGTCGGGACTGCCCGCGGAGACGCTGGCGCAGTTCGCCGAGCTGGTCTTCGCCTACATCGACGAGCTCTCCGCCGCGAGCGTTGCCGGCCACACCGACGAGCTCGCGACCACCGGCCGGGTGCGGCAGCGCTACCTGCAGCGACTCGGACGCAGCCTGCTGCGTGGCGACCCGGCCGACCAGCTCGCGGCCTCCGCCGAGCGCGCCGACTGGGACCCGCCGCGCACGCTGACGGCGGTGGTGCTGCCGAGCTCGCAGGTGCGCAGCGTCCTGGGCTCCCTCGACCAACGCACCCTGCGACCCGAGGAGGACCTCCCTGACCTGCCCGCCGATGCGGACGAGTCGACCATCGCGGTGCTGCTGGTCCCTGACGCGGACGGTCCCGCGCGTGGTCCGCTGCTCCGAACGCTGCGCGGCCACCAGGCGCACGTCGGGCCACCGCGGCCCTGGACCGGGGCCCGGGCGTCCTACCTCCGGGTGCTTCGCGCCCGGAGCCTGCCCCTGGTGACCACCGGCGACGGACCCGTGGACACCGAGCGACACCTCACGTCGATCGTCGTCGGCTCCGACGACCAGGCCCTCGCCGACTTGCGCCGCCAGGTGCTGGCCCCCTTCGACGACGTCCGCCCGGCAACCGCCGAGCGACTCGTCGAGACCCTGCGCGAGTGGCTGTTCCACCAGGGCCGCCGCGACGACGTCGCTGAGGCGCTGCACGTCCACCCCCAGACGGTGCGCTACCGGATGGGCCAGGTGCGTGAGCTCTTCGGCGACGGTCTGCGTGACCGTGAGACGGTGCGCGCGCTCGGCGTCGTGCTCGCCGCCGACCAGCCACCTCCGGTGGTCCGGGAGTGACGTGCCCACGGAGACCGAGGGGTCAGTTTGACGCCGACACGCCGCGGGTGCACCTGACTGAGTGACTCCTCGGCCGACGATCTCAGCGCAGCAGCATCCGTCGTACGGCGCGCTCGATCCCGAGCTGCTGCGCGTCGGGCGAGTCGTACTTCCGCCGGACCGCCGTCTCGATCGTGACGCCGTCCTCATAGAGGTCGAGCACCCGCGGGTCGACGTAGGAGCTCTTCGCGATGGTCGGGGTGTTGCCGAGGTAGTCGGCGACCTCCTTCATCGCCGACACCACGGCGCGCTTGCGCGAGGCCTTGGAGTCGCCGGGCTCCTCGCTGGCCGCGAGCGCGGCGGCGGCGAGCACGGTGGCGTGCCAGGTGCGGAAGTCCTTGGCGGTGATCTCGGCGCCGGTGGCCTCGCGCAGGTAGTCGTTGACCAGCGATCCGTCCAACGGCGACCACACCCGCTTGTCCTTGAAGGCCAGCAGCCGGTCACCACCGCCGCGCCGGCGTCTCATCGTGTCGACGGCAGCGACCGCGAGCGGGTCGTCGATCTCGATCTCGTGCTCGATCCCGGACTTCCCGACGAAGCGGAAGATCAGGTTGTCCTTGCGTCTGCGGACGTGGCGACGCTCCAGCGTGGTCAGTCCGAAGCTGCCGTGGGCGTCGGCGTAGGCGTCGCTGCCGATCCGGAAGTAGCCCAGGTCGAGCAGGCGGACGGCGGTCGCGACCGCGCGCTCCCGCGGCATCCCGTCGAGCGCGATGTCCTCGAGGATCGCCGCCCGTGCTCGCGGGAGCTTGCTGGCCACCTGGGCCACCCGGTCGAACTTCAGCTTGTCGCGCTTGGCCCGCCAGTCGGGGTGGTAGAGATACTGCCGCCGACCGGCGTCGTCCACGCCGACGGCCTGGATGTGGCCGTTGGACAGCGGGCAGATCCACACGTCGTTCCATGCCGGCGGGATCACCAGGTCCTTGATCCGGGCCACGTGCTCGGCGGTCAGCCGCACCCCGTTGTCGTCGAGGTAGAGGAAGCCCTTGCCGGACCGGCGGCGCGTCCAGCCGCGACTGTGGGGCGAGACGGTCCGCAACCTGGGCATGTCGGCGAGATACCCCGTTGCCTCGATCGGTAGTCAGCGGCGCCGCCGCCACCACAGGACCAGCCCCAGCACCATCGCGCACGCGAGCCCCACCCGCAGCGCGAAGCTGGCGGGGTGCGACCACATGCCCTGCGCCCGGTCGCGGTCCTGGTCCGGGTCCGCGGGCGGTGCCTTCTCGACGACTTCCGGCCCGGGCGGCTGCGACGAGGACCCATCGGGTGCCGGGTCCGGCTCCGGAGCGGTCAGCCGCGCCGGCAGGGCGACCTCCAGGACGTCGGAGCCGACACCCTCGCTGCTGATCAGCACCCTTCCGTCGGCACCGATCGCGATGGCCTCCCCCTGCTCCTGGGCCGGCAGGTCGATCCTCCCCGTCGCGACGAAGCCCGGGAAGGTGTAGACCGTCGCGGTGCCGTAGCTGCGCAGCACCACGTGTCGGCCGTCGGGCAGGAAGGCGCCGTCGGTGACGAGTCCCGGCACCTGGGCGAAGCGACGCATCGTGGTCGGGCGGCCGGGGCGGGCGCCGGGCGGGACGGCGTAGACGGTGCCGCCGAGGAAGGTCTTGGACACGACGAAGAGTCGACCGGTGCGCGGGTGCGCCAGCAGCGCCTCGGCATCGCGGGGGCCGTCGGGATAGGTCAGGTCGAGGCGCTGGGAGGTGTCGGCTCCCGCGCTGGCGCGGTAGAGCGCGATGGAGTCGCGGGCGACCAGGTTGTCCCCGATGTCGCCGACCCAGAGGGCGCCACCGCGGCCGGGCGCGAGTGCCTCGACGTCGCGGACCTCGTCGTCGGAGTAGGTGGTGCGGCTGGTGGTCTCCCCGGTGGCCGCGTCGACGCCGTAGAGCACCGGCCCCGCTCCGGAGTCGTTGACGGTGAACACCACCCCACCGCGGTCCACGAGCCCACTCGACTCCGAGATCTCCTGGTCGGCGAAGGTGAAGAGCACCCCGGGTGCGCTCGCCGCCGAGGCGAGGAGCAGCCCGGCGAGCACGCCGGCGCCGCTCACGCGAGCCGGTCGTGCAGGCGTTCAGCGAGCGCGGGCCGCACGCCCCAGGTGCGCACCAGGTCCTCGTAGTCACCCTGCACCTTCACCGAGGGGTCCGCACCCGTGCGCACCGCGCGCAGCAGCGTGTTGCGGGGCGTGTGCTGGCTCTCGACGAACTGCACCACCTCGACGCGGTAGCCGACCTGCCGGAGCAGGGAGGCCCGGATCGCATCGGTGAGCGTGTCCGCGAGGCGCTCGCGCAGGATGCCGTGCCGGGTCAGCTCGTCGTACGGCGCCGGGGTCGGCGCACGGCGCAGCTGGGCGGCGATGTCGTGGTGGCAGCACGGCGCAGCGAGCACGAGCGGGGCCTGCCACTCCACCGCGCGGGCGAGCGCGTCGTCGGTGGCGGTGTCGCAGGCGTGCAGGGCCAGCACCACGTCGGGGCGCTCGGCCGGGTCGGCGGAGGCGATGTCGCCGGGGAAGAAGCCGACGCGGTCCTCGATGCCGAGCTTGGATGCGATGTCACTGTTGCGGGCGACCATCCGCGGCTGCCGGTCGATGCCCACCAGGTGCGTGGGCAGGCCGCGGATCCCGTCGAGGTAGGCGTGGGCGGCGAAGGTGAGGTAGGCGTTGCCGCAGCCGAGGTCGACCACGCGCAGGGGGTCCTCGACCGTCGGGGTGCGCAGCCGTCCGGAGGCCAGGGCATCGTCGATGGCGGAGCCGAGGGCGCGGAGGAACTCGTCGACCTGGCGGTACTTCGACTGCCGGCTGGGCTTGACCCGCCCCTCCTGGTCGGAGATGCCGAGCGCGAGCAGCACGGGCGAGTCCTCGGGCAGGAGCCGCGGCTTCTTGCGGTCGTGCGCGCGCGCCTGCCCTTCGGCACCAGGGTCGTCCTCGGCTGCCCTCGCGTCGCAGCGGGCCGACGTGTGCACCATGGCCTCGAGCTTCTTGGTCACCCGCAGCTGGTGGGCCTCGCTGGCGGTCTCGACGTGCCAGTTGCCGAACGGCTCGTCGAGGAGGCTGTCCACCGTGTCGCGGGCCTCGTCGCCGGAGGCGTGGTTGCTGGTGTGGGCCTGGGTGTCGTCGTAGGCCGTGAGCTGGAGGTGGCGGCCGCCCTTGAGGTCGACGTACCGCAGCTCCACGCGCCGCCACGCCGGCCGCTGCCCCTTCTGGCGTCCCGAGGCCACGGCCCGGACCAGCACCGTGTCGTCGAGCAGGAGGCCGCGTATCCGCGCCAGCGCCCGCAGCAGCGGCTCGCTCACGTCGCTCAACCCCTCAGCGCGGCGGCGACCACGACGAGGAGGATCAGACCCACCAGGGCGCCGGGGATCACCAGTCGGCGGTAGCGGGGATTCATGGGCTGAGTTTATCGACCGTCGCGGGGCAGACCTCCCGCGCTCCCCCGACGCCCGTTCGGGCCACCCCGATCTCGCTATTCACGTCCGCTCCCGCCCGTCCTAGCGTCGGGGAGGGGGCACGGTGCCCCCGCGGCGCGCGCCGAACCGCGCCGGAGGGAGGAGACATGTTCATCCAGGTGATGCAGGGAAGGTGCCACCGTCAGGACGAGATGCGGGCGCTCGGCGACCGCTGGATCCGTGAGGTCGCGCCAGGGGCGATCGGGTGGCTCGGCGGCACCTTCGGGTTCACCGACGACGGCGAGATGATCGCCGTGGTGCGCTTCGACTCCGAGGAGTCGGCGCGGGACAACGCGGCCCGTCCCGAGCAGCAGGCGTGGTGGAACGAGGCGGAGGCGTTGTACGACGGACCCGTGGAGTTCCACGACTGCTCACGGGTGGTGATGATGATGGACGGTGGCTCGGACGAGGCGGGCTTCGTGCAGGTGCTGCGCGGACGGCTCGACGACCCCGACGCCCTCGAGTCCGGCATGCGGGAGATGGAGACCATGCTGCACGACGCCCGGCCCGAGATCCTCGGCGCCACCTTCGCCATCGAGCCGGACGGCACCTTCATCGAGACCGTCTCGTTCACCGACGAGGCCGCCGCGCGCGAGGGCGAGAGCAAGGCGATGCCCGCGAGCGGCCCCGAGCACGACAGGCTGAAGGCGTTCTGGGAGAGCATCCACGACGTCGAGTTCAAGGACCTGCACCAGCCCTGGTTCACCTCGCGGGCCTGAGGCCCCCGGTCATCGGACGGCCGCGGCAGCGCGGGACCCACGGCGCAGCCGGGGCCGGTCGTTGACCTCGGGGTCGAGCATGCCCTGGGAGCGGGAGAAGATCGCGGCGGCGACCAGGACCCCCAGGATGGTGCCGAGACCGCCGCCGATGAGGGTCCAGCGCGCCCCGAAGGTCTCCCCGATCCAGCCGACGATCGGGGCGCCCACGGGCGTACCACCCATGAAGATCATCATGTAGAGCGCCATCACGCGGCCCCGCATCATCGCCGTGGTGCCCAGCTGCACGGTCGCGTTGGCCGCAGTGATCATGGTCAGCGCGGTGATGCCGAGCACCGGCGTCCACAAGGCGAAGACCAGGTAGGACGGGGCGAGTCCGGCGAGGATCTCGGCGACGCCGAAGGCCAGGGCAGCCAGCACGACCAGCCGGTAGCGCGGTCGGCCCCGCCGTGCCGCAAGCAGTGCCCCCGCGAGCGACCCGACCGCCATCGTCGTGCCGAGCAGGCCGTAGGCCGACGCACCCTTGCCGAAGACGTCAGTGGTCATCAGCGCCGAGGTCATCTGGAAGTTCAGTCCGAAGGTGCCCGCGAAGAACACGATCGCCATCACCAGCATCAGGTCGGGACGGCTGCGGACATAGCGCATCCCCTCGCGGATCATGCCCTTGCCGCGTGCGGCGAGCTCGGCGGGATCGAGGTCCTCCTCACGCATCCGTTGGAGCGAGAAGATCACCGCGCCGTAGCTGAGCCCGTTGGCGATGATCACCCACCCGGTCGCCTCGGCCCCGGATCCGAGCGCCGCGATGGCGAGCCCTGCGATGGCAGGGCCGACGATGCGGGCGAGGTTGAACGAGGCGCTGTTGAGACCGACCGCGTTGGTGAGCAGCTGCGGCTCCACCATCTCGCTGACGAAGGACTGCCGGGCGGGCGCGTCGAAGGCGGTGCCGACACCGAAGACGAAGGCCAGCACATACACGTGCCAGGGCTCGGCGACGCCGGTGACGGCGAGCACGCCGAGCAGGAGCGCGGGCGCGGCCATCATCACCTGGGTCACCTGGAGCAGGCGACGCTTGGGGAACCGGTCGGCGATCAGCCCGGCGTACGGCGAGAGCAGCAGCATCGGCAGGAACTGGAGGCCGGTGGTGATGCCGAGGGCAGTGCCGCTGTTGGCGGTGAGCTGGAGGACCAGCCAGTCCTGGGCGACCCGCTGCATCCAGGTGCCGGTGTTCGACACGACGCCACCAGCGGCGTACAGCCGGTAGTTGCGGTTCGACAGGGCCTGGAAGGTGGGACTCAACTATGCGCCAGCCTCTCGATGATCGGAGCCGCGGCGCGCAGCACGCGGCGTTCGTCGGGGGTGAGCTCACGAAGCCGCTGGGCCAGCCAGACGTCGCGCCTGGCCCGGTCGGCGGCGAGGGTCTCCTCGCCCTGCGGCGAGAGCGCCACCACGACCTGGCGGCCGTCGGTCTCGTGCGGCCGGCGGACCACGTAGCCCCCGTCCTCGAGGCAGTTGACCGTGCGGGTCATCGAGGGCGGCTGCACCCGCTCGATACCGGCGAGCTGCCCGACGGTGGAGGGGCCGTTGCGCAGCAACGTGCCGAGCACCGAGAGCTGACCGACCGGCAGCAGCTCGTTGTCAGGATCGCGCTCGGACCGCAGCCGCCGGCTGAGCCGCGCGACTGACATGCGCAACGACGAAGCCAGGCCGGTGTCCGTGCGCGCAACGCGCTCTGCGGTAGGGCTCATATCGTTAGCATAAGTCATTACCTCTGCTAACTATTCCGCACGTGGCCGAGCTAGCCGATGTCGCGCCTCCGGAAGCCGATCGCGCCGACGGCGATCAGGGCGACGCCGAGCAGCGTCATCGTGAGCAGCGGCATCACCGCGAGGTCCTCGACGGGCACCTGCGGCAGGTGCTCGAAGGGGGACAGGCCGCTGACCCACGACGGCAGCTGGAGGAGCCCTCCGAGCCAGCCGATGACGAAGACGAACGCGAAGGCCGCCCAGGCCAGCGCGGTGGCGCGGTTGGCCCAGCCCATCAGGAGCACGGCGAGACCCACGAGCACGAGCACGGCCGGCAGCTGCACCCACGACAGGGCGGTGAGCCGACCCACCGACGACCAGTCGTCCCTGGCGAGCGCGTCGGCGACCGCCACCCCCAGGCCGCCCAGCGTCACCAGCACCGCGGCCCCTCCGAGGGTGAAGACGAGTGGAGCGAGCAGCAGCCGCCAGCGCGAGAGCGCCCCGGCGAGCATCGGCTCGACGCGACCGGCGCCCTCCTCGGAGTGCAGCCGCAGGGCCGACCCGACCGCGAAGCCTGTTGCCCCCAGGCCCAGGAGCAGCAGGGAGGTGGCGAAGAACGCATCGGTGATGTTGCCGCCGGTCTGCGCGAAGTACTGCTCGAGGGTCGGGTTGTCCTTGACCATGTCCTCGAGCTGCTGGCCGACGGACCCGAAGACGCCGCCGATCAGCACCAGGCCGGCCCCCCAGCCGTACAGACTGCCCCGCTGGAGCCGCCAGGCCAGACCGAGCGGGTGGGAGAGCGTGCGACGGGCTCGTGCGGGGCCTGGTCGGTCGGGCAGCACGCCCGAGCCGACGTCGCGCCGGGTGGTCAGCCACGCCGCTCCCGCCAGCAGCGCGGCGGCCACGACGAGGGAGAGCAGCAACGGCCAGCCACGGGCGCCGTCGAAGAGCCTGATCTGCTGCGACCAGCCGATCGGGGAGAGCCAGGACAGCGCATTGTCCTGGCTGTCACCGATCGCCCGGAGGCCGAAGGCGGCGCCGAGCACGGCCAGAGTGGCTCCGCTGGCAGTCCGGGCGTGCGACATCAGCTGGGAGGTCAGCGTCGCGACGGCGGCGAAGAAGGCTCCGAGAGCGGCGACGGAGGCGCCGTACAACAGGGCGTCGCCTGCCGGGAAGTCGGCACTGAGGACCGAGAGCGCGACCCCGAGTCCGACGAGCAGCGAGGCGGCGAGGGCGACGACGAGGGCGGCGGCGGTGCCGGCGTGCCGACCGACCGCGGCCGACGCCACGAGCTCGGTGCGACCGACCTCCTCCTCGGCGCGGGTGTGCCGCACGACGGTGAAGGCCGCCAACAACGCGACGCCGATCAGGACGAGGACGCTGGTCTCGTAGACGACGATGCCGCCGATCTGGTCCAGGCCGTACGGCGGTCCCGACACCGCGACCGTCGCGGGGCTGTCGCCGAAGTTGCGTGCGTAGGACTCGACCTCGGCCGGGGTGTCGTAGGTGGACGCCACCGCCTTGGCAGAACCGGCGGTGACGCCGACGAGCGCGATCACCCAGACCGAGAGTCGGATCCGGTCACGACGCAGGGCCAGCCGGACCAGCGATCCGGTGCCCCGAAGGGCACTCATCGCAGAGCCCCTGACTCCTCCACTGCGACACCCGTCGGGTCGGAGGTCTCGACGTGGTCGCCGAACTCACGCAGGAACAGCTCCTCGAGCGTGGGCGGGTGCGAGACGAGTGTCTTGATCCGCAGCGGGGCGAGATAGTCCATGGCGTCGTCGAGGTGGTCGGTGTCGACGTCGAAGCGGACTCGTGCCGTCGACGCGCTCGAGGTGCAGCACGCCGGGGATGTCGCCGAGCCCGTCGGCGGGCCGCTCGGTCGCGACCACGACGGTGGTGCGGGTGAGCTGGCGCAGGTCGGCGAGGGTGCCGGTCTCGACGATGCGTCCGGCGCGGATGATGCTGACCCGGTCGCAGAGCGCCTCGACCTCGGCGAGGATGTGGCTGGACAGCAGCACCGTGCGCCCGTCGCGTCGCGCCTCCCGGATGCAGCTCCTGGAAGGTCAGTCTCCATCAGCGGGTCGAGCCCGGAGGTCGGCTCGTCGAGCAGCAGCAGCTCGACGTCGGAGGCCAGCGCGGCGACGAGGGCGACCTTCTGGCGGTTGCCCTTCGAGTAGGTGCGCGCCCTTCTTGGTCGGGTCGAGGTCGAACCGCTCCAGCAGCTCGTCGCCGGCGACCTCGTCGAGACCACCTCGCAGCCGCGACGAGCAGGTCGATCGCCTCACCGCCCGTGAGGTTCGGCCAGAGGTTGACGTCGCCGGGGACGTAGGCGAGGCGGCGGTGCAGCTCGATCGCGTCGCGCCACGGGTCGCCACCGAGCAGCTCGACTCGGCCGTCGTCGGCGCGCATCAGGCCGAGCAGGATCCGGATGGTCGTGGACTTGCCGGCCCCGTTGGGACCGAGGAAGCCGTGCACCTCGCCGGTGGAGACCTCGAGGTCCAGGCCGTCGAGGGCCCGGGTGGTGCCGAAGTTCTTGACCAGTCCACGTGCGGAGATCGCTGTGCTCATGGAGACATCACAGCACAACTTTCATAGTTTTGTGAATGTTTTGAAGGGTATGATGTTCAACATGGCCGATCCCGTCCGACCTGCCCACCGACCTTCCCACCGACCTGTGGAGCGACCTGCCCAGGACCACGAGCAGCTGCTCATCGCGGTGGAACAGGTGGCCACCCTGCTGGCCGAGGGCGGCATCCCCCGGATGGCCGCCCGCGTCTTCGCCTACGCCCTCGCCGAGGACGCCGACCGCTACACCGCCGCTGACTTCGCCGAGGGCCTCCGGATCAGCCCGGCCGCGGTCTCGGGTGCGGTCCGCTTCCTGACCGGCACGCGGCTGCTCTTCAAGGAGCGCGCACCGGGCTCACGCTCGGACCTCTACCGCGTCTACGACGAGGATGTCTGGTCCACGATCATGTCCGCCCGCCTGCCGATGCTCGCGATGTGGGAGGAAGCCGTGCGCAACGCGGCCGACACCGTCGGCCGCGAGACCCGGGGCGGCCTCCGGCTCACCGAGACCGAGGAGTTCTTCCGGTTCACCCGGGTCGAGCAGGAAGCGATGCTCGAGCGCTGGAAGAGACACCGGTTGACCCTCGAACCCGTCAGCTGGCGGATCGGGTCGATGGCGAAGTAGACGACGAACAGCGCGGCGACGACCCACATCAGCGGGTGGATCTGGCCGGCCTTGCCGCGCACCGCCTTGACGATCACGAAGGCGATGAAGCCGGCCCGGACTGCCGACCGAGATGGAGTAGGTGAAGGGCATCAGGGCGATGGTCAAGAACGCCGGGATCGCGATCTCGACGTCGTCCCAGTCGATGTTCTTCACCTGCTGCATCATCAAGAAGCCGACCAGGACCAGCGCCGGGACGGCGGCCTCGTTGGGGATGACCACCACCAGCGGCGCGAAGATCGTCGCCAGCAGGAAGAGCAGCCCGGTCACGACGCTCGCCAGACCGGTGCGGGCACCCTCGGCGACACCGGTCGCGGACTCGATGTAGGAGGTGTTGCTCGAGACACCCGCCGCCCCACCCGCGGCCGCGGCGATCGAGTCGACCACCAGGATGCGGCGCGTGTTGGGCGGAGCGCCGTTCTCGTCGAGCAGCCCGGCCTCGGCGCCGATCGCGGTCATCGTGCCCATGGTGTCGAAGAAGTCGGCGAGCATCAGCGTGAAGATGAACAGCACCGCGGTCACGATCCCGACCCGGTCGAAGGACCCGAGCAGCGAGAACTCACCGAGGGTCGGGAACGACGGCACCGCCGCGATCGCGTCAGGCATCGCGGGGACGTTGAGGTTCCAGCCGTTGGGGTTGAAGTCGTCCCCGTCGACCATCGGGCCGATCTTCGCGATCGACTCGACGATGATCGCGATGACGGTGGTCACGGCGATGGAGATCAGGATGGCGCCCTTCACGTTCTTGACGTAGAGCGTGATCATCAGGACCAGGCCGATCACGAACACCAGGACCGGCCAGCCGACGAGCACACCGCCCGCGCCGAGCTCGACCGGCACCGGGCCGGCGCCGGTACGCCGGACGAACCCGGCGTCGACGAGGCCGATCAGGGCGATGAAGAGGCCGATGCCGACGCTGATGGCGATCTTGAGCTGCGCGGGCACGGCGTGGAACACGGCCTCGCGGAAGCCCGTCAGGACCAGGACCAAGATGATGATGCCCTCGAGCACGACGAGGCCCATCGCATCGGCCCAGGTCATGCCCGAGGCGATCGAGAACGCCACGAACGCGTTGAGCCCGAGGCCCGTCGCGATCGCCAACGGATAGTTGGCCACGACGCCCATCAGGATGGTCAGGACGCCGGCCACGAGGGCCGTGGTCGCGGCGATGCCCGAGAAGTCGCCGTTGGCGAGCAGGTTGCCGTCGGCGTCCGGCGCCGTCAGCAAGATGATCGGGTTCAGCACGATGATGTAGGCCATCGTGAAGAAGGTGACGACGCCGCCGCGGATCTCGCGGCCGAGCGAGGAACCTCGCTCGGTGATCTTGAAGAACGTGTCCACTCGGGGACTCCTCGCACGTGCTCAGGGACGGATGGGCCAGCGGGGAAGGCCGACGGGACTCCCCCGCCGCGCAGACGCATCCTGCCAGATGCGTGCTTCGCGCGTGTTGCTCCCGGGTCCGCGCCCCCCGGGGATCATCCGGGTCGTTCCGGCCTGCGGGCGTTGGGCTAGATTCGTCGCGTGGACCAGCCCGACGAACCGACGCCGGCCGAGCTCAAGACCCACGAGATCGGGAAGCGCACCTACATCGTCGCCGACGTCGATCCGCTCGACGTCGACGGCGTCCGGACGGTAGCCGTCGGCTCGATCCTGTGGCTCGTCGGCTTCGTGCTGCTGCTGCCCTTCGCGGGACGGCTCGCCGAGACCGACCGGCTGTGGTGGCTGTGGACGTGCCTGGCGGGCTTCGGCCTCGGCGTCATCGGGTGGGACTACTGCCGGCGGCGTCGCAACCGTCGCCAGAACCGTCCGCCAGGTGTGGTCCCGCTCGACCCGACCAACTGATCGGCACCTGCATCCTGCCCGGGCTGGCACTTCGGACAGCTCGTGGGCCAGTCGGTCCCCGACCTAGAACTGGTCGAGCTCGTCCCAGGTGAGGGTGTCGAGCACTGGCTCGGGCAACGGCTGGGGCAGGTTCTTCTTGCTCAGCCGGGCCTCGGAGTGCGCTCCGCAGCCGTGGTCGAAGGAGACCACCCGGCCGTCATCGTTGGCATAGGCGTTGGCACACGCCCCGAAGACCTGGGAGAGCGGCCCGGCGAGCCGCACCAGGAAGCCGCACGAGCCACAGTTGCCCGGGGCCGAGGTGGCGATCGCGGCCTCGGGACCGTGGGAGCCGTCGTACCAGCGCTGCGCCGCGAGGTCACGACCCTCGAGCGAGAGCACCCGTGCGCGACCGAGGCCGAGCTCGTCGGCGACGGCCTTGACGCTGTCCTGGTCGACGATGTCGTCGCCGGCCGTGTAGCCCGGGGCAAGTCGCGGGTCGTCGTCCTCGGTGGGCAGCAGGTCGCCGGGGCCCAGGTCGCCAGGCTTGATCCGCTCGCGCCACGGCACCCACTCGGGCGCGACGATCGCGTCGTCGCCGGGCAGCAGCACCACCTCGTCGACCGTCACGGTCTTCTGCCGGGGCGCCCGGGCGATCGTGACCGACCAGCGCCAGCCGCGGTAGCCGTGGCGCACGCAGGCGAAGAAGTGGGTGATGACGCGCTCGTCCTCGGCGACGTGCCCGAGGTGCTCCCCGATGTCGACGACGTCGACGGACTCCAAGAGCGCGGCGCGAGCATCGTCGACCGCGCGTGCGCCGACAGTGTCAGCCTTCGCGGTCTTGGTCTTCGTGCTCGCCGGGGTGGTCACGCGGCGATTGTTCCTCACCTTCGCGCACTTTGTCGCGCCGGGGCGCGCAACGGGTCCGCACGCCTTGGCAAGATGGGGGCATGCCCGCCGACGACCGCCCCGAGGACCGGGCTGGGAACAGCGCCGAGGACGGCTCTGGCGGCAGTCCCGCAGGTGGTCCCGGTCGCCCCGAGGGGACCGGCGCCGGGGACCGGCCCTCACGACCCGCGGCGCGCGACCGGATGCGCTCGGCGGGGCGGGGCGCGGCCAGGGCCGCGGCCGCGTCGGGGCGCGGTGCCGCCCGGGCCGGCAGCTGGTCGGCCCGCGGTGCGCGCCGGGCCACCACCGCGACAGGTACGGCGGCCGGCTACACGGTCCGCCAGGCACGCCGGGCAAGCCACGCCGAGGGGGCCGGCCAGAGCGGCCTCTCCCGGCTCATCGAGCTGCACGCCTTCAATGCCGCCGGCGACGCGGCGGTGGCGATCTCGCTGGCCGGCACGCTGTTCTTCCAGGTGCCGACCGAGCAGGCCCGCGGCCAGGTGGCGATGTTCCTGGGGCTGACGATGCTGCCCTTCGCGATCGTGGCACCGCTGATCGGGCCGTTCCTCGACCGGTTCAGCCACGGTCGGCGCTGGGCGGTCGGTGCCACCATGGCGCTCAGAGGATTCTTGTGCTGGGTGCTTGCCGGCGCTGTCATCACCGACTCCGCCGTGCTCTTCCCCGCCGCGCTGGGTTGCCTGGTGGCCTCGAAGGCCTACGGCGTCACCCGGGCCGCCGCCGTACCCCGGCTGCTCCCGGAGCAGCTCAGTCTGGTCAAGGCCAACTCCCGCATCTCGCTTGCCGGGGTCGCCGGAGCAGCCATCTCTGCTCCGTTGGCGATCGCCGCCTCCACCTTCGGCTCGCAGTGGTCCCTGCGCTATGCCTTCGCGGTGTTCGTCGGCGGCACCATCTTGGCGATCCTGCTGCCCTCGCGTGTCGATCACACGGCCGGCGACAAGGAAGGCGGGTGGCGACGTCGGTCCCGGCCCGCGGTGCCCCGTGCGGTCGTGCTCGCCCTGCGCAGCAACGCAGGTCTGCGGCTGCTCTCGGGCTTCTTGACCATGTTCATGGCGTTCTTGCTGCGCGACCAACCTTTCGCGGGATGGGAGGCCCGACCGGCGCTGCTGCTCGGCCTGGTGATCGGCGCGGCCGGGCTCGGCAGCACGATCGGGATCACCCTGGGGTCGCTGCTGCGCAACGTCAAACCCGAGGTGACGGTCGTTCTCGCCCTGGTCGCCGACGCGGCGGTCACGATCGTGGTCGCGGTGTTCTACGGTCTGCCCACCGCCGTGCTCATCGGCCTCACCGCCGGCCTCGCCCAGTCCTTCGGCAAGGTCTCCCTCGACGCCCTCATCCAGCGCGACGTCCCCGAGGCGACCCGGGCCAGCGCCTTCGCCCGCTCCGAGACCCTGCTGCAGCTGTCCTGGGTGGTGGGCGGGTTCCTGGGCATCGGGCTGCCACTGGTGCCGGAGATCGGATTCGGCGTGACCGGCGCCATCTTGGCGGCCTGGACCGTCGTGGTGGTCCTCTCAGTCCGTCGGGACCGCGATGCACCCACTGCGCGCCCGGCGCACCCCCAGGAAGAGCCGAGTCACCCCTGAAGGTACGCCGGAGGACGGCCAGGCGGCGCAGTCGGCACACCACGGGCAGAGCAGCACGGCGAAGGCGATCGGATCCGAACAGATCGAAAACTGTCGGCGGCTCCTGGGCGAGTCAGGCCATGGAGATGCTCCCGCACTCGCCGACCAGCCCGATGGCTGTGCTGGCGTCTGCGCGGGAGCAGGTCGCCTCGCTGACCCAGACCCTGTGGGCGACCGCGCTTCCCGAGGACCTGTTGGACGTGACGGTCGAGATCGAGCGGCTTCGCTCCGCGCTGGGTGCCCTGCAGGCGACGGTGGCGGTCGAGGTCGAAGCCACCGACGCCGCCAAGAGCACCGGCTGGGTCTCCTCCGGTGACTGGCTCACCCACACCGCTGGTGGGCGGCACGGCCACGGCTCCCGGATGCTGCGCACCGCCCGACCGTTGTGCGGGGACCGCACGGCGACCCTGGTCGCGTTGCAGGCAGGCGAGGTGTCGCCGGAGTACGCCGAGGTGATCGTCGCTGTGATCGACCGACTCCCCGGACAACCGTCGCTGCGCGCGGAGGCGGAACGGGTGCTGCTGGACCAGGCCGCCTCCCTGAACGCGAGCGAGCTCCGCAAGGCCGGCGAGCACCTGCTGGAGGTGCTCGACCCCGACGGCACCGCCCGCGCCGACGAGGCAGCGTTGGACCGGCTGGAACGCTCCGCTCACCTCGGCCGGTTCCTCACCCTGAGCGAGGACGGCATCGGCGGGGTCCGCGGCCGCGGCACCGTCGAGGACGCCGCCCTGATCAAGACCGCCGGCATTGGTGGTTGAGGAGCCACCCGAGCTTGCGAGGGTGGCGTCTCGAAACCACGGCACGGACACTCTCGCCCTGGCGGTTTCGAGACCCTCACTTCGTTCGGTCCTCAACCACGGGGACCGTCGACGGGCTGCTCCCGGACCAGCACGGCGCCAAGCCCCGCCTCACCGTCACCGTCACCCTCGACCAGCTCCGCGAAGGGCTCGGGGCCGTGTCCCCGGGACACCGGCGACCAGCTCAGCGCCACCGCGGTACGCCGGCTCGCCTGCGACGCCCACCACCTCACCCACTGGGCCGACGACGGGCCGACCTCGCTGGACAACCTCGTCCTGCTCTGCCGAGCCCACCACACGCTGATCCACGCCACCCCCTGGCAGGTCCGACTCAACCCCCTCGACCGACAACCCGAGTTCCGACGCCCACCACGCCACGGTCAACCCCCGCCCACCGGCCACTGGATCAGGGCGCTGCCTGCCCGCGAGTGAGTCGAGTCGTCTGATCAGCGCGACCTGCCGAGCCGGCGTTCAAGGCGCCAGGCATGACAACCCCCGAGTGCGTGCCGCCGATCTCAGGGAGAATCGTGGGCGCGGTGATGCCTCCCGACGCCGACCTCGTCAGCGCCTACTGGGCAGACAAGGCTCGTGGCCTGGGTTTGGAAGACCGCGCCCGCACGCTGGCGCAGGCCGCTCGATCTCGGACTGCAAGCGCGCCCGGGCGCCGCTTGCTAGGGACAGCCAGTCAGAGCTCGAGCTCGTCGGCGAGCGCACGCAGCACCTTGGCGGTGGGCGCCGCCGTCTTCGGGTCGGGGTGGCGGCCGTGGCGGTAGGTCTGCTCGACGTTCTCGAGCAGGCGGTAGAGGTCCTCGACGATGTTGACCATGTCGGAGGGCTTCTTGCGCAGCCCCTTGGACACCGACTGCGACGGCTCGAGCAGCCGCACCTGGAGCGCCTGGTCGCCGCGCTTGCCCTGGACGATGCCGAACTCCACCCGGGTGCCGGCCTTGAGGGTGGTCACGCCCGCGGGCAGTGCATCGTTGCGCACGTAGACGTCGGGGCCTTCTTCCCGGGACAGGAAGCCGAAGCCCTTCTCGGCGTCGTACCACTTGACCTTGCCAGTCGGCACGGCTCTGACCTTCCTCTGGACACCGCAGGCGACGCGGTTCGTTGCTGGGGTGGAGGGGACCAGCCTACGGCGCGAGCCGTGCGGGCTTCATCCCGGTTGTCGGGAGGCGGCTACCGGTAGCGGTCGGCGTCGACGAGCCTCTCGTTCATCGAGCCGGAGCGGAAGCCGCGCGGGTCGACCTCGGCGTCGTCGAAGCCGGCGCGTAGCGCACAGCCGCCAGCACGGACGGCTCGGTCGAGGCCGCCTCGACGCTCCGTGTCGACCTCGAGGCTGGCCCGGTCGCCGAGGTCGCGGACCCGGACGTCGCGGACGTGATGCCGGCCGCGGCCAGGGCCGACGGGCGCCGACCTCCGCACGCTCGCTCGCGCGGCCACCCGGGAGGGACTCGGCCGTCGATGCCGTAGGCCACCCGCGACGACAGGCAGGCGGCAGGCGGGCTTGTCCCACGTCGGCAGCCCCCAGCGCGCGGGACGCGGCCCGCACCTGCTCCTTGGTGAGACCGGCGTCGAGCAGCGGCGTGACCGCACCCCGCTCGGCCGCGGCACGGATGCCCGGGCCGGAAGCCGGCGACCCCGTCGTCGGCGTTGGTCCCGGTGGCGACGTGGGCCAGCCCGTGCTCCGCGGCCAGCGGCCCGAGCACGTCGAGCGAGCTCGGCCTTGCAGAAGTAGCAGCGGTCACCGGCGTTGGCGCGGTAGCCCTCCCGCTCCATCTCGTGGGTGCACGGGGTGAGCACCCGCACCCCGAGCGACTCCGCGAACGCGCGCGCCGGGTCGCGCTCGGCCTGCGGCAGCGAGTCCGGAGTACGCCGTGGCCGCGGCCACGTGGTCGACGCCGAGCGCGCGTACCGCTGCGGCGAGCAGGAGAGCGCTGTCCGCTCCACCGGAGAAGGCGACCAGCACGGAGCCGCGAGCGCGCAGGTCGTGGTCGAGGGCGCCCGAGCCGCTGCTCCAGGACGTGCTGGTCCAGCCAGGCCGGGAAGTCCCCGAGTCCGGCGAGGACGACGTCGGTCCCGGCCTCCCGCAGCTCGGCCTCGGTCGAGCCGCCCGTCAGGACCGAGACGCTGAGCGCTCCCGCCGCGTGCGCACCCTCCACGTCGTGCACGTGGTCCCCGACGTACACCCCGGCACCGTGATCCAGCAGCGCCGCGGCCTTGCCGACCCCCCACACCTCGCCGGCGAGGTGGTCCACATCGAGTGCGAGTGCCTCGAGGTGGAGTCGGGCGTTGCGGGTGAACTTGCCGGTCACCACCAGGCTGCCGCCACCGTGGCGCCGGACCGCGGCAAGCGCCTCGCGGGCACCGGGCAGGAGCACGGTCGCCGCGACCGCACGCTCGGGGTAGAGCTCCCGGAACCGGTCGACGAGGGCACCGATGTCGTCGGCGTCCGCGTAGGGCGCCAGCATCTGGTCCAGGGGCGGCCCCAGCTGCGCGCAGATCGCCCCGACGTCCATCGCGACACCGGTCTGCTCCGACAGCGCTTGCAGGGTTGCGGCGATCCCGGGACGTGAGTCGACCAGGGTCATGTCGAGGTCGAAGCCGACGACCAAGGGCGCAGCGGAAGTCACCGGGCAACTCTAGGCGCGACCCGCACGCCGGCGGCGCCGGTGTCGGCCTCTCCACCCGACCGTTGATAACGCGTGGTGCCCCTGGGACGATGGTGGGCCGCCGCCGGGCTGTCGCTCGGCTCCCGGCACCAGTGAGGAGGCTCGTCGTGGCTCGTCGTGCCGTCGCCGCCGGGCTGGGGATGCTCCTCGCCTCCGGCGTGGCCGCGCTCCCCCACGCGATCGCCGCCCCCGCCGCTCCCACCACCGCGCCGACGCGGGCCACCACGCCCGGGCTGTACGTCGTGACGCTCGCCGGGGCCCCCTCGGCCGTGCACCGGGCAACCCGCCCCGGCGCGGGCACGCGGTTCGACCGCACGTCGTCCGACGTGCAGCGCCACCAGGCGCGGCTCCTGGCCCGGCAGGACGCCGTCATCGCCGCGATCGGCGACCCCGAGGTCAGCTACCGCTTCACCACCGCGCTCAACGGCTTCGCCGCCGTGCTCGAGGCCGGCCAGGTCAAGGACCTCCGCGCCCGCACCGATGTACTCCTGGTCGAGCGAAGCAGCACCCGCCGACTTGCCTCGGCCAGCACCGACTTCCTCGACCTCGAGGGAAGCGGTGGCGCCTGGCAGCAGGCCGGGGGCCCTGAGAAGGCCGGCCGTGGTGTCGTCGTCGGCGTCGTCGACGGCGGCATCTGGCCCGAGAACCCGAGCTTCGCCGGGCTCGCCCAGGCCACGCCAGGCCAGGCCAAGGGGGTCCCTGGCTTCCACGGCTCGTGCACCCCGGCGGAGCGCTGGAACACCTCGGACTGCACGGGCAAGGTCGTCTCGGCCCGCTGGTTCGTCCGCGGCTTCGGCAGCGACAACCTCGCCAGCCGGGAGATCCTTTCCGCCCGGGACGCCGTCGGGCACGGGTCCCACGTCGCCTCGGTGGCGGCGGGCGAGGCCGACGTCAAGGTGAGCATCGACGAGCAGCCTTTCGGCCGGACGAGCGGAGTCGCACCGGCGGCACGCCTGTCGATCTACAAGGCGTGCTGGACCGCGCCCGACCCGGCCGACGACGGGTGCACCACTGCCGACCTGGTCGCCGCCGTGGACCGAGCGGTCTCCGACGGCGTCGACGTCCTCAACCTGTCGGTGAGCGGCACCGACGACCCCGCCGACTCGCTCTCGCGGGCCTTCCTCTCCGCAACCACGGCGGGTGTCTTCGTGGCTGCCGCGGCCGGCAACGGTGGGCCCGAGCCCGGGACCGTCGGCAACACCGCCCCGTGGGTGACGACGGTCGCGGCCAGCACCTCCCACCTCTACCAAGGCGCAGTACGGCTGCCCGACGGCTCTTCGTACGTCGGGGCGATGACCGCGGACGCCACCGTCAGTGACGCCCGTGTGGTGCTCGCTGCCGACGCCGCGGCCGACGGCGCCGAGCCCTCGTCCGCCGCCAGGTGCGAGGAGGGCACCCTCGACGCGCGGATCGCACAGGACGCTGTCGTGGTGTGCGACCGCGGCGAGACGGCCCGCGTCGACAAGTCCACGGCGGTCGCCCAGGCGGGCGGCGTGGGGATGGTGCTCGCCAACACCTCGCCCGACAGTGTGGACGCCGACGTGCACGCGGTGCCCACCGTCCACCTCGATGCCCAGGCCGCCACGTCCCTGGCCGCCTACGTGAGCGAGGCCGGCCCCGAGGCGCGGGTGAGCCTCGACCCGACCGCCAGTGAGGACCTGCCGGTCCCGACCAGCGCCCGCTTCTCCGGGCGCGGACCCGTTGCGGGCGGTGATGTGCTCAAGCCCGACCTCAGTGCTCCGGGGCTCGCCGTCGTCGGCGCCACCGCTCCGCCTGCGAGCTCGGGCCGCCACTGGGACCTGATGTCGGGGACGTCGGTCGGCGCGGCCCACGTCGCCGGGCTCGCCGCCCTGGTCCGCGGGGCCCACCCGACCTGGTCCCCGGCCAGGATCCGCTCGGCGATGAGCACCACGGCCTACGACCTCGCCGACGCGGTCGACCCGCTGGCCCAGGGTGCCGGCCACGTCGAGCCTCGCCGCTTCCTCGACCCGGGTCTCGTGCTCGACACCGACCCTGTGCAGTGGCGGGCCTACCTGCGCGGAGAGCGCAAGGCCGAGAACCTCAACCTCCCGTCCGTCGCCCTGGGCGGGCTCGTCGGGCGCACGACCGTCGTGCGTCGCCTGACCAGCGTCGCCGCGACCACCGAGACCTTCACCGCCTCGGTGTCCCCGGTCCCGGGCCTCGACATCACCGTCCGCCCGGCCACCTTCACCCTCGAGCCCGGCGAGTCCCGCCGGGTGCGGATCCGGGTGGAGGCCCTGGCCGACGTGCCGATCGGGAGCTTCACCACCGGGGCGATCACCTGGACCGGCCTCGCCCACCAGGCTCGGCTGCCGGTGGCGGTGCGCACCAGCGCGGTGTCCGCGCCGGGCGAGGTCGCCGCAGGTGGCACCGACGGATCCTTGACCGTCAGCGGGCGCAGCACGCTCATCGGGCCGGTCGCGATGCGCACCAGCGGCCTGGTCCCGGCCACACCGCTCGGTCTGACCCTCGAGCCCGGCACCATCGACCCGGCGGCGCCCGACATCGACGCCGACACCTTCGCCACCGACGTGGACGTCGCCCAGGGCAGCGAAGCCGCTCGGTTCGAGGTCTCAGCCCGCAGCGCCGGCGACGACTTCGATCTCTACGTCTACCGCGACGAGGTGCTGGTGGCCGCTGCCACCAGCGGCGCCTCCGACGCGGTCGTCACCCTCGACGACCCCGCACCGGGCAGCTACCGGGTGCTGGTGCAGGCCGCTGCTGCCGGCAACGGCTCCGCGGCCACCGCCCAGCTGTCCAGCTGGGTGATCGGGGCGGCGGGGAGCCCGCTGGACATCAACCCGGGCAGCGAGGCGGCCCGCCCCGGAGGCTCCTTCGACTACACCGTCTCGTGGTCCGGCGTGGACCCGACCCAGCGCTGGCTCGGCCTGGTCAGGTACGCCGACAGCGACCGACGCACCTTCGTGCGGATCAACTAGCCGCACGCCCGGTGGTCGAGCAGGGAGCCTGCGACCACCGGGGTCGTCAGAGGCCGAGCTTCTCCGCCGTCTCCTCGCGCATCTGCACCTTGCGGATCTTGCCGGTGACCGTCATCGGGAAGTCCTCGACGACCATCACGTAGCGGGGGATCTTGTAGTGCGCGAGCTTGCCGTCGGCGAAGGCCCGCACGCTGTCGGTGTCGAGCGCGTCGGCGCCGCTGCGCATCTTGATCCAGGCGCACAGCTCCTCGCCGTACTTCTCATCAGGCACCCCGATCACCTGCACGTCCTCGATGTCGGGGTGGCTGTAGAGGAACTCCTCGATCTCGCGGGGGTAGATGTTCTCACCGCCGCGGATGACCATGTCCTTGATCCGGCCGACGATGTTGGCGTAGCCGTCCCCTCGCATCACCGCCAGGTCACCGGTGTGCATCCAGCCCTCCGCGTCGATCGCCTCGTCGGTCTTGGCGGCGTCGTCCCAGTAGCCCACCATCACCGAGTAGCCGCGGGTGCAGAACTCGCCGGTCTCACCGCGCTCGACGATCTCGCCGGTCGCCGGGTCGACCACCTTGATCTCGACATGGGGGTGCACCCGTCCGATGGTGGCGGTGCGTCGGTCGAGGTCGTCGTCGCTGCGGGTCTGGCACGACACCGGCGAGGTCTCGGTCATGCCGTAGGCGATCGAAACCTCCGCCATGTGCATGTCGTCGACACAGCGCTTCATCACCTCCACCGGACAGATCGAGCCCGCCATCACCCCGGTACGCAAGGTGGAGAGGTCGTACGAGGCGAAGTCGGGGTGGTTCTGCATCGCGATGAACATGGTGGGCACGCCGTAGACGCCGGTGCATCGCTCGTCCTGGACGGTCTGCAGCGTGATCGCGGGATCGAAACCCGGCGCGGGGATGACCATCGCGGCACCGTGGGTGGTGCAGCCGAGGTTGCCCATCACCATCCCGAAGCAGTGGTAGAAGGGCACCGGGATCGCCAGCCGGTCCTGCGCGGTGAAGTTGATCAGCTCAGTGGTGAAGAAGCCGTTGTTGAGGATGTTGCGGTGTGAGAGCGTCGCGCCCTTGGGAAAGCCTGTCGTGCCCGAGGTGTACTGGATGTTGATCGGGTCGGTGTTGGCGCACGTCGACATCCGGTTCCCGACCGCGTCGCCGGGCTGCTCGACGCCACCGGCGATCAGGTCGTCCCAGTCGTCAGTGCCGAGGAACACCACCTGCTCCAAGGCGTCGGCCCCGCCCCTGACCTCCTCGACCATCCGGCGGTAGTCGCTGGTCTTGAACGCGGTGGCCGAGAAGAGCAGCCGCACCCCGGACTGGTTGAGCACGTACGCCAGCTCGTGGGTCCGGTAGGCCGGGTTGACGTTGACCAGGATCGCGCCGACCTTCGCGGTCGCGAACTGCACGATCGTCCACTCCGCACAGTTGGGGGACCAGATACCCACCCGGTCCCCCTTGGCGATCCCAGCCGCGATCAGCCCCCGGGCAGCCCGGTCGACGTCGGCGTCGAGCTCGGCGTAGGTCCAGCGACGCCCGGTCGCCACCTCGACGAGCGCCTCCCGGTCGGCGTGCTCTCCCGCGATGCGGGTGAAGTTCTCCCCGATCGTCTCCTCGATGAGGGCAGGGGTGGTCTCTCCGACGGCGTAGGACTCCATGGCTCGGACCCTAGCCAGCCCGACCGCGCTGCGGAACCGCCCCCGGTGCCGGAATCGGTGCCGGATCGGGCAAGAACGGTCGGGCGGCGCCGGCCGGCAGCGGGCCAGACTGGGGGTCATGGGCGACGATGCAGGGCACCAGGGCAGGGACCGGTTGCGTGAGCTCCTCGACGCGGTCCTCGACGAGGACAACCGGACGCTCGAGGAGATGGCCGAGGGTGCCTACTCCTCCCCCTTCCACTTCAGTCGCCAGCTCTCACGCGGCGCGGGCGAGCCGCCGGTCGCGATGCGACGGCGGGTGATGCTCGAACGCGCCGCCTGGCAGCTCCAGGGAGGAGTCGCCGTCACCGACGCCGCATTCGCCGCCGGATACGAGAGCGTCGAGGGCTTCGCCCGGGCGTACGGACGCGCCTTCGGACATCCGCCCGGTCAGACCGGCGCGACGGGCGTGGCGCACTGGTTGCCGGCGCCCAACGGCATCCACTTCCACCCGCCGATGTCCTTGTGGGTCGACAGCCGGGAGGCGCCTGGCGGCACCGGCGGCGAGGTCACCGCGCTGATGGTGCAGCACGACCTCGACGACGTCGCAGATCTCCTCACCGCGGCCAAGGGGATCGACCGCGAGGCATGGGGACGTCGCCGGTTGCCCGGCAGCCAGACCCTGGCGTGGGACGGCCCCGACGAGACGTTCGGCGACGTCTTCAGCCACCTGGTCCGCACCAAGCAGGTCTGGCTCGCCTCGATCGAGGGCCGGGCCTTCCCGGTCTTCGACGCCGGGTGCGACGACCTGGCGACCCTGACGGCGCTCCACGACGAGCTGGCCCCGCGGTGGCTGGCCATGGTTCGCGACGTCGACCGCCGCGGCGCCTGGGGTGACCGGATCGTCGACGCCTTGTGCGAGCCGCCCGAGAGCTTCGTGCTCGGCAGCATCCTCGCCCACGTGCTGACCTTCTCCGCCCACCGGCGACAGCTGGTGCGGCACTTCCTGCGCGACGAGGGCATCGCCGTGCCCGACCCCGACCCGATCAACTGGCTGCGTGCACGTGCCGAGGGAGTCCCTGATGAGTGACCGGACCCGCACGACGTACTTCACCGCGACGACGCTCGACGGCTACATCGCCGATGAGCACGACTCCCTCGACTGGCTCTTCGTGCAGCGGCACCGTGACGAGGGGCCGTTGAGCTATGCGGAGTTCATCAAGACGGTCGGAGCGCTCTGCATGGGCGCCACCACCTTCGAGTGGATCCGCGACCGGATGGCCGACACCGGGGAGGCCTGGATGTATGACGTCCCCGCCTTCGTGTTCGCCCACCACGCTCACGAATCCATCGAGGGCGCCGACGTGCGCTTCGTGACCGGCGACGTACGCCCGGCCCACGCCGCGATGGTCGCGGCGGCCGGCGGGCGCGACGTCTGGGTGGTCGGGGGTGGCGACCTCGCCGGGCAGTTCGCCGAGAGGGGGCTCCTCGACGACCTGATCGTGTCGATCGCCCCCGTGACCCTCGGGAGGGGCCGGCCGCTCTTCCCCCGCAAGTTCGACCTGAGGCTGGTCGAGACGATGCGCAACCAGGACTTCATCTGCGCGCGCTACGAGGTGACGGCTCCGCGTCCGTGACGGCGACGGGCAGCGCGCGCACTGGTATAGACGCCTGTATCACCCGCCGGTCCGGGGCGCTCCTTGGTCTCGGGAGCGGCACTATCAGACGGATACGACGCGAGCGGGCCGGAGCACCTGACTACCGGGAAAATGGCCCCAACTCGTTACTTTGACGTAGGCGACTGCGCATCTTGGGCTACGCCGGACCGCCAAGCGGTGAAAACCTGTGGCCATAAGAGGCCTTTCTCGCTCCGGAGTGGAGACATGAACCGCCGATGAACATACGGTAATGGGACCGGGGGGGTCCGCGATCAGCAGATGCGGGACGGTGTCGCGGGGGCTAACAGTCATGGGTGGGCTATCGACTGGTCTCCGCGGGCCAAGAGGGTCAATGGGGCGGGTGGAGCAGATGTCTAGTGTCTCGATGGAGTCACTGCAGAGAAGTTGCAACGTAGAGCAGGTCGGTGGGGATGGCCAGCCGGGTGACATGTCCGGTCAGCAGAGGCTGCGACACGACCTGCGGCAGTCGCTGAGCCTGGTCATGTTGCTGGCGTCGATCGTCGACCGTCAGCCCTTGGACAGCCCGGACATCCGGGCGAGCCTTGACCAGATCGCCAACGAGGTCGGCTACATGTCTCGTGTGGTGCGCGGCCACGTCGGCGAGGCGGAGACCGAGCTCGTCGACGTCGGCGACGTGGTCGCGTCGATCTGGGCCTCGGTCGCGCAATCCCAGCGCGGTCAGCTCCGATTGATGCGCGAGTCCGACGCGTTCGTGCGCGTCGACCCGTTGGCACTCGGCCGCTCGGTGCGCAACCTGGTCGAGAACGCCGTGCGTGCGGCCGACGGAGGCGTCATCGAGGTCCGCGTCGTGAGCACCGCCGGCAGCGTCCTGGTCGAGGTCGGTGACAGCGGTCCCGGCTTCGGCCTCATCCCGCCCCAGCAGCGCCTGGGCCTGGTCACCGTGCGACGGTTCGCGTCCGCGAGCGGCGGCAGCCTGGAGATCGGTACGTCACCGCTGGGCGGCGCTCTGCTGCGGCTGGCCATCCCGCGCGTCCAGACGCTGGTCGGGACGGACATCGCCCCAGACAGCGCCCGGACGACCGCATGAGAGTCGTCATCTGCGACGACCACCATCTGCTGGTCCAGGCGCTGGCCACCGCTCTCTCCGACCTCGGATACTCGGTCGAGGCGGCCGTCACGACGCCACCCGACGCTGTCGAGGCGGTGGCCCTCCACGATCCCGACGTACTCCTGATCGACGTGTCGTTCCCCACGGGGTCGGGCATCGATGCGGCCCGACAGGTGGCGCAGCTGCACAAGCGCACCAAGGTCGTGATGCTCACCGGTGGCGACTCGGTGGTCACGCTGCAGCTGGCCCTCGACGCCGGCGTCTCCGGCTACATCCGCAAGGCGCAACGCATCGAAGAGATCGCCCGGACCCTGGATCGGGTGTCCGCGGGCGAGCTGGTGGTCGACACAGGCCTGCTCAACGGCATGCGGGCGACCAGCGCCATCCCGCGCCAGCGCACGCCGATCGACGACCTCACCCCGCGGGAGCACCGGGTCCTCCAGCTGCTCGTGCAGGGCTGCAGCACCAACGAGATCGTGAAGAAGATGAGCGTCACCCCCAGCACGGTGCGCACGCACGTCCAGAGCATCTTCATGAAGATGGGCGTGCACTCCCGCCTGCAAGCCGTGGCCCTGCTGAGCCGCGAGGGCCTTCTCGATCGCGTGGACGGGCTCTACGGTGACGTCGGGTGACCCGTCCGCGGGGAGCATGGGCATCCTCCGGGTCGTGCTCCAGCACCCCATGCGCATCTGGGTGGACAGCATGGAGTCGCTGCTGAAGAGTCGGTGGGACATCGACCTCGTCGCAGCGCACACCAACCCCGAGTGGGTCTTCCACGCCGTCTCGACCGGCCGCGCCGACATCTTGCTCATGCACCTGACGGCGGACGATCGCGGGTTGACCACCAAGCTCGAGGATCTGCGCCGGGACAACCCCGCTCTCGGGATCGTCGGGCTCAGCGACTCCGACGACCCCCGTCTGGTGACCCGGGCCGTCCGTGCCGGGGTCCGTGGCTGGGTCGAGCCGACGGTGAGCATCGAACACCTCGACGCCACCTTGCGCGGCGTCGCGGCCGGTGAGACCTGGATCCCGCCACGCCTGCTGACCGGCGTGCTGGACTCGCTCCTGACGGCACAGGACGCCCACGACGCGCTCGGCGGCGCCCTCAAGGCGCTGTCGGCGCGAGAGGTTGACATCTTGTCCTGTCTCGTGGCTGGCTTGAGCCGGCAAGACATCGCCGACCGCTATGTCTTGTCGACCCACACGGTGCGCACCCACATCAACAACCTCCTCAAGAAGCTCGACGTCCACAGCACCTTGGCTGCGGTCTCGATCGCCCGCCAGGTCGGACTCCCGGAGATGCGCGACAAAGCCTGAGCACGGAAGTCCCGTGCCGACACAGATGGGCCAGCCATGTTGAAGACCGCTCTCGCCCTCCTCCTCGCCGCCGGCCCGGTGGCGCTGGTGGCCGGCCCAGCGCATCCCAGCTCACCGCGTCCGACGACCCCGATCGAGCGCAGCGAAGCCGTCTCGACCGTCGACCCGACACCTCCGGCCGCGGCAGGGTCCGCCCGGCGGGCCAAGACGCGCAAGGCCTTCCCCGGAGCGCAGGGCTTCGGCACGGACACCCCTGGAGGCCGGGGCGGTCGCGTCATCCGGGTGACCAACCTCGACGACAGCGGCCGCGGCAGCCTTCGGGCGGCACTCGAGGCGAGCGGGCGTCGGATCGTGGTGTTCCGGGTGTCCGGCACGATCACGTTGCAGACCGGTCTCGAGGTGACCAACCCCTACGTCACCGTCGCCGGCCAGAGCGCGCCCGGCGGCGGGATCACGCTGCGGGTCGACCCCTGCAGCGAGGACCAGGCGCTCGGGATCTACACCCACGACGTCGTGATCCGTTACGTGCGGGTGCGGCGCGGCGCCGACACGTGCGCCGGAGACGGCGACTCGGCCGACGGGATCGTGGTCTACAAGGAGGGCGCCCACCACGTCGTGGTCGACCACTCGTCGGTCTCCTGGGCGGTCGACGAGAACCTCTCGACCTACGACTACGCCCACGACGTGACCTTCTCCTGGAACATCGTGTCCGAGTCGCTGTCCAACGCGACCCATCCGGAGGGTGAGCACTCCAAGGGCGTCCACCTCAGCGGCGACGACAGCTATCGCATCTCCTTCCACCACAACCTCTTGGCGCACAACAACGACCGCAACCCGCAGCCGACGAATCCCGGCATCGCCGACATCCGCAACAACATCGTCTACAACTACGGCGAGAACGCCGCCCTGACCTCCGACAGCCACGGCAAGCCCTCGTTCAACTTCGTGGGCAACTACTACATCCCGGGTGCCGACACGGATCGCTCGGAGTGGGAGCTCGACGTCTACGACGGATCAGGAGTCGGCTGGGCGTTCTACGTGCAGGGAAACCTCGGGCCGCACCGGAAGTCGAACAGCCAGCCGCAGAGCCGGACCGTGTCGCCCGAGGGTCGCTCCTCGATGGTGAACACCCCCTTCCGCACCCCCCGGACCCGGACAACTTCGGCGAAGAAGGCCTACGCGCAGGTCCTCCGGGGAGCCGGCGCCAAGCGGCCCGTCCGTGACGCCGTCGACAGGCGCATCGTGCGCGAGGTCAAGACCCGGACGGGGCACCTCATCGACGACCCGTCGGACGTGGGCGGCTGGCCGGCCCTGCCGGCTGCTGCACCGCCCCGCGACCGCGACCGCGACGGGATGCCCGACAAGTGGGAGCTCGCGCATGGCACGAAGCCGGGGACCAAGGACGGCTCGCGCGACGTCGACAAGGACGGCTGGACGAACGTCGAGGAGTACCTGAACTCGCTCGCCCGGCGATGAGCCGGAAAGGTCGGGTTTCGGCAGTCTGACGTAGACCGGTTAGTCCGCTTGCCCGATTCTTCGACACGCAGCCACTCCTAGATTTCAAGTAGTCCCGCGGGGGACGGGAAATCGCAGGTGGGTGGCCATGACGCAGCACAGTGTTCCGTTCTCGAGGCCCGTCGTCGCGCCTGAGACCGGGGCCGCCGTCGAACGGGTGCTCCGTTCCGGCTGGCTGACGACCGGGCCCGAGTGCACCGCCTTCGAGGAGGAGCTCGCTCAGTGGCTGGGTGTCCCCCACGCGGTCAGTGTCTCCTCCTGCACCGCCGCGATCGAGATCGCGTTCCGCGCCATGCGAGCTGCCGCCGCGATCACGGGTCCTGGTGCCCTCGGTCACCTTCTGCGGAGCCGTCGAGGCCATCGTGCACGCCGGATTGGTGCCCGTGCTCGCCGATGTCGACCCCGCGACGGGCACCGTCTCACCGGCCACCTGCGCCGCAGCCGCCCGGAGCGTCGGAGGGGTCCGCGCGATGCTGGCCCTGCACTTCGCCGGCTACCCGGCGGACGTCGGCTCCTTGGCCGAAGCCGCGGGGCTCACCCCCGACGACGTCGTGGAGGACGCCGCGCACGCTCTCGGCACCCGCGTGGGCGACGAGCTGGTCGGGAGTCTCTCGCGGGCCACCTGCTTCAGCTTCTACGCCACCAAGAACCTCCCCATCGGCGAGGGCGGGATGCTGACCACCCGCGACGACGAGATCGCCGAGCGGGCCCGGGTCACCCGGCTCCACGGGATGACCAGCGACGCCTGGCGTCGATACCTTCCCGGTGGCTCCTGGCGCTACTCCGTCGTCGAGCCGGGAGTGAAGGCGAACCTCTCCGACATCCACGCCGCCATCGGGCGTGCCCAGCTCCACCACCTCGACGAGTGGCAACGGCGCCGGGCTGAGCTGGCCGCGCGCTACGCCGCCGGGCTCGCGGAGGTGCCAGGTCTGCGACTGCCGAGCGCTCCCGACCGAGGGGAGCACGCGTGGCACCTCTACGTCGTCCGGGTGACCGCGGGCGGCCCCGTCACCCGGGACCAGCTGTCTGTCGCCCTCGCGGAACGGGGCATCGGGTCCTCGGTCCACTTCATCCCCCTGCACCACTTCCCGCACTTCAGTGATGTCTGCCTCCTGCCGCAACGGCGGGCTCCCAGGTGCCGACTCGGTCTTCGCCGAGACGCTCTCGCTACCCCTCCACCAAGGCCTGACCGACGACGACGTGGACGCCGTGATCGACGCAGTCGCACTCCATCGTCCGTACGACAACGCCAGTCCCGTCCGCTCACTACCAGGAGGCACTTCAGTGACGATGCTCAATGACAGGACGACGTCGATGCTGGTGCGCGGATCGCGTGGCGCTGCTGCGCACACTGGTCGTCGGCGCCGGTGAAGCCGGCCGAGCGCTGGCCCGAGACCTGGCTGCCGCGCCCGCGTTCGGCCTGGAGCCCGTCGCCTTCGTTGACGACGCGCTCATCGACGTAGCCCAGCCGGCGCCGTTCCCGGTGCTGGGCCGGCTCTCTCGACGTGGCGAGGATCGCGCGGGAGGAACAGATCGATGTGGTGGTCCTCGCGATCCCCGGTCTGGACCCTGAGGTCTTCCGGCAGGTCAGCGAGGACGCTGCGGCAGCAGGCGCCAGCGTTCGCTACCTGCCCTCCTTCGTGGCCGCCCTCGAGCGGCGAGTCGTCGGAAGCGACATGCGGTGGCTCGACGTGGGGCAGCTCATCGGCCGGGACGAGGTGCACGTCGTCTCTCACGAGGCCGCGGCGATCATCAAGGACCGGGTGGTCCTCGTCACGGGTGCGGGCGGCTCCATCGGGTCCGAGCTGTGCCGCCAGGTGTTCGGGTTCTCCCCCAAGAAGCTGATCATGCTCGACCACGACGAGTCCAACCTGCACCGGCTCCAGCTCGAGCTCCTCGGTGAAGGGCTCCTGGACAACGACGATCTGCGTCGTCGCCGACATCCGGGACCGCGAGAGGATCGACCAGGTCTTCGCAGACGTGAAGCCCGACGTCGTCTTCCACGCCGCGGCCCACAAGCACCTCCCCCTGCTCGAGCAGCACCCCTGCGAGGCGGTGAAGTCGAACGTCGCCGGCACCGAGAACGTGCTCTGGGCCGCGCTGAAGCACGAGGCCGAGCGCTTCATCCTGATCTCCACCGACAAGGCAGCCGACCCGACCTCGGTGCTCGGCGCCACCAAGCGCCTCGCGGAGCTCCTCGTCCAGCAGGAGCAGGGTGGTCGCACCAAGGTGGCCTCGGTGCGCTTCGGCAACGTGCTGGGGAGCCGCGGGTCCCTTCTCAGCGTCCTGGCCGAACAGCTCCACCGGGGTCTGCCGATGACGGTCACGCACCCGGACATGACCCGGTTCTTCATGACCATCGAGGAGGCCGCAGGGCTCGTCGTCGAGGCAGCACGGCTGGCGGAGCACGGCGAGGTCTTCGTGCTCGACATGGGTGATCCGGTGAGGATCGTCGACATCGTCCAGTCCTTCGCCCGGCTGATGAACCGTGGCGACGTGCAGATCCGCTTCACGGGGATGCGTCCCGGGGAGAAGCTCAACGAGACACTCTTCAGCGAGAACGAGACTCCGGTGCTGACCGCACACCCGCGCATCTTCCGCACCGAGGTCGCATCGCCGGCCTGGGGGTTCCACCAGAGGTTGCGGACGCTGTACCACGCAGCGCTCGTCAACGACCGCGACGCGGTCCGTCGGGGACTGACCGATCTCCTGCCGGAGTACAACCCCCAGACGCCGCGGATCCCCGCGCAGGCCGCTCCCTACCCCGATGATTTCTGACGACGGTGCCACCACCCGCGCGAAGGAACGTCCCCGCCGCCCGTCGACCCGGCCGAGCGTGCACCCACGTGTCCTCGAGGAGCTCCTGCTCCAGCAGCGGCTGGTCATCGTGGACGTCATCGCCGGGGCCGGACCCGGAACGCGTCGACTCTTCCTCGGCGACGGGAGGAACAGTGGCCTCCGACTCGCCGTGTCGATCGCCCATGCGGCGGGTGGCGACGAAGCGGTGGCCCACGAGGCCAAGGCACTCACCCGGCTCGACGAGGTCCTTCCCGAGCGGCTCGCCGGCAGCGTGCCGCAGATCCGGGAGTGGGTGCTCGGGCCACGAGAGAGCCGGGCACTGGTGGTCAGCGCGGTCCCTGGACTTCCCTCGACCAGCCAGCCGCCACGCCGGACAGCCTCGACCCGTCAGTCCTTGGACGCCCTGCTCGACTGGCTCGGAACGCTGTGGGACGTCACCGTGGGACCGCCGATCGGCTCCGAGCTCGGCAGGGATCCGGTCGACCTCGCACTCAGCCGCTATCGCGGAGCCGCCAAGGTCCGGCCCGCGATCGGCACGCTGCTGCGGGCGCGCGGTCGCCTCGCCCAGCTCGAGGTCGTGAGCGCCATGACCCATGGCTGCCTCTGCGCCAAGCACGTCTTCATCGGCGACGGGCGGGTGGGCGTCGACGACTGGGGGCTGGCGACATCCCACGGAGACCCGCTGCGCGAGCTCGGGCGCTACGCCGTCGACATGACCGACCACCGGCTCCCCGAGGTCTTCGAGAGCCGCACCAGGTTCGCTGCCCACGTCCGACGTGGCGTCTGCAGCGGCATGGAGCTGCTGGACGCGCCGACGAAGCTCTGGCGCGACGTGCTCCTGCTCGCGCACTTCGAGGTGGCGCTCACCGAGCTCGGGCGCGGCGACGCCAGTCGTCTGTCACTGCTCCACGAAGCGGTGCGCGTCCTTCCCACCAGCACCTGAGAGAGGAAGAGACATGAGAGCAGTGGTCACCGGCGCCGCCGGATTCATCGGCTCGCACCTGTGCGCGCATCTGTTGGACCAGGGGGACGAGGTGCTGGGCATCGACTGCCTCACCGACTACTACGACCCGCGGCGCAAGGAGCGCAACCTGACCCGGCTGCGCGACCGCGCCGGCTTCGTCGAGTGCCGGTTGGACCTCGTCACGGCGCCACTCGACATGCTCTTCGAGCGGGCCGAGGTCGTCTACCACCTCGCCGGGCAGCCTGGCGTGCGTGGCTCGTGGGGCGAGGACTTCGCGCCGTACCTCGCGCGCAACATCCACGCGACCCAGCGCGTCCTCGAGGCGGCCAAGAACGCCTCGTTGTACAAGGTGGTCTACGCCTCGAGCTCGTCGGTGTACGGCGATGCCGAGTCCTACCCGACCTTGGAGGCGATGACCCCGCGCCCGGTCTCCCCCTACGGCGTGAGCAAGCTCGCCGCCGAGCACCTGTGCGAGCTCTACCGGTCGACGTCGGGTGTCCCGACGGTTTCGCTGCGCCTCTTCACCGTCTACGGCCCCCGGCAGCGCCCCGACATGGCGTTCACACGGCTCGTCGAGTCGGCCCTCAAAGGCGAGCCCTTCCTCCTCTACGGCGACGGGTCCCAGAGCCGCGACTTCACCTACGTGCACGACGTCGTGTCCGCGATGCGCAAGGCAGCACTCGCGCCGTGGACCGGCGTGGCCAACATCGGCGGCGGCTCACGCACCACGATGCTCGAGGTGGTGCAGAAGGTGCAGGATCTGGTCGGGCCGATCAACCTGGTCCACCTGCCCAGCCAGCGGGGCGACGTGAAGCACACCGCGGCGGACACGACCGTCGCCCTCGAGGGCTTCGGCTACAGCCCGCAGACGACCCTCGACGAGGGCCTGGCAAGCATGGTCGACGCGGCCCGGCTCGGCTGGGAGGTCGACGGCATGATGGAGGCCTCCCTGTGAGCCGCTCGGTCTGGCCGGGGATTCCTGCGCGCGTCGTTCCGCGCCGGTTGCTGCCCGCTCAGCCTGAGCTGCCGAAGGTCAAGGTGCTGCACGTCATCACCCGGTTCATCGCCGGGTCGGGCGGCAACACCCTCCTCTCGGCCGTCGGCATGGATCCCGAGCGCTACGAGGTCTGGGTCGCCGCCATGCCCGGCGGTCCCCTGTGGGAGCAGGCTGCCGCCGGCGGCGTGCACTGCGTGGACGTTCCGCACATGCGGGAGACCATCGCCCCCCTGGACGACCTCCGCGCCTGCTGGGAGCTGGTCCGGCTCATCCGACGCGAGCGCTTCACGGTGGTGCACACCCACTGCTCCAAGGCGGGCCTGATCGCCCGGGTGGCGGCCCGGATCGCGGGTGTGCCCGTCGTCGTCCACACCTTCCACATCTTCGCCGCCCACGACGGGCTGAGCCGGGGCCGCAGGCTGGCCTACCTCGCCCTCGACCGGTCGGTGAGGTCCCTCGCCCACTACTACGTGGCCGTGGCCCCTCGAGTCGCCAGAGAGGCCGTGGAGCACCGCCTGGCGCCTCCGGGGCGCGTCGCGGTGGTGCCGTCGGCGGTCGCGCTGGAGGACATCCCCGAGCAGGAGGACCCCACGGTCCGCCGGGAGCTCGGCATCCCCGAGGGCGCGCCGATCGTGGGCACGGTCGGACGGATCGTGGCCCAGAAGGCACCCTTGGACTTCGTCAGGATGTGTGCGGCCGTGTACGCCGAGCGGCCGGACGCGCGCTTCGTCATGGTCGGCGACGCAACCCTCGAGACCGCCGGCCTGGAGGAGCAGACCCGGGCCGAGGCCGAGCGCCTCGGTGTCCCGGTCATCTTCACCGGATTCCGTGACGACGCTCCGCGCATCGCGGCAGCGTTCGACGTCTACTGCGTCCCGTCGCTGTACGAGGGGCTCGGCCGCGCCGTCACCGAGGCGATGGCCTCGGCGCGACCTGTCGTGGCGACCGCGGTCAACGGCGTACCCGACCTCGTGGAGCCGGGCGCCACCGGGTTGCTGGCGACCCCGGGTGACCCGGAGTCGATGGCACGCTCGGTGATCTGGATGCTCGACCACCCCGGCGAGGCCGCCGAGATGGGCGTCAACGGGCGCGACCGCGTCCGCTCGCACTTCTCCGTCGACGTCATGTGTGAGGCCCTCGACACGCTCTACAGCGACCTGCTGGGCCAGGTCGTCCCAGACGCTTCACCGGACGCCAGCACCGCGTCCGAGACCGGCGTCCTCCGATCGGCGTAGCCCGGATACGCAGCAGCACGCGTGTCCGCCGCGCCTCCCACGACCAGGATTCGTAGTGATCGAGATCCAGGGGGCACCATGAAGACTGGGGGCCGCGCAGCCGAGAGGGCGGCGCCGACGCCGACCCGCAACCTCAGCAGGCGCGCGTCGCTCAATGGGGTTGCTTCCGGCCTCGACTACGGCGCCCGCGCCGCCGTCGAGCTGGTGGTCAGCCCCCTCGTCGTCGCCGGCCTGGGGGCGGCCACTTACGGCGCCTGGCGCGTGCTCTGGCAGTGGTCGAGCTACGTCTGGGGCGCCAGCGGACGTTCGGCCCAGGCGCTGCAGTACGCCATTGCGCACCGCCAGTGGACCGCCTCGGACCACGAGAAGCGGCAGATGGTGGGGGCGGCCGTCCTGGTGTGGGTCCTGTTCATCCCCCTGCTGCTCGTCGCCGGGGGGCTCGGAGTCTGGCTGGTCCCCCACCTGCTCGACGTCCCGACCGGTCAGGTGACGGCGCTGCGCTGGGCGGCGGCCATCCTCGTCGTCGACGCGCTCGCGGTCACGCTTCTGACGCTCCCGCGCTCCGCCCTGGTCGGGGAGAACCTCGGCTACACGCGGATGGGGATCTCCACGGCGCTCGTCCTCGTCGGCGGCGCCCTCCTCGTCGGGTCGGTGAAGCTGGGACTCGGTCTGCCCGGTCTTGCGCTGGCCACGCTCGCCACCACCCTGCTCACCGGTCTCGTCTTCTGGTCGATCACCCGGCGCAGACTCGCCTGGTTCGGCATCGCTCGTCCCACCCGCGGGCTGTCCCGTTGGTTCGTCGGCCTGTCGGCGTGGTTCCTGGGCTGGAAGTTCGTGCTCGAGCTGATGATCGCCAGCGACGTCCTCATTCTCGCGCTGTTCGTCCCGCTCACCGTGGTGGCCGCGTTCGCGCTGACCAAGTGGGTCGCGGACTCGATGGCGCAGGTGCTCTCGATGGTCGTGCAGGCGACCATCCCCGGCATCGGTGGCTACCTCGGTTCCGGCGCCCGGGAGAAGGCTGCCTCACTCCGCAGCGAGGTGGTCGCGCTGGTCTGGGTGCTCGGGACCGGCATCGGCGTCACGATCGTCCTGTGGAACCACACCTTCGTGGCTCTGTGGGTGGGTGAGTACCTCTACGCCGGTGACACGGTGACCCTGCTCCTGGTGGTGCTGGCCTTCCAGCTCGCACTGATCCGTGCCGACGCCTTCATCATCGACGTCGCCCTGGTGCCACGGGTCAAGGTGGTGGCCGGCCTGGTGGCGGCCGTCGTCTCGATCGGTCTCGGCGCCCTGGCGGTGGGCCCGCTCGACGGCGGACCGGTGGGCCTGTGCCTCGGGCTGGTGGCGGGTCGGGCCGTCCTCGGCCTGACCGCCCCGATCGCGGTGGGCCGCTTCCTCGGCATCGCCCCGCACCGTCAGGTCATCGCCGTGCTGCGGCCGGGGATCGCGACCGTGGTGCTCTTCGCCGGCGCGGTCGAGCTGGCGCCCGCCGTACCGCACACCTCGTGGCTCACCCTGGTGGCCGGCGTCGCTCTCACCGTCACCGTCGCCACCGGCCTGGCCCTGGTCGTCGGGCTGTCCGGGCCACAGCGGGGTCGGCTGGTCGCCCGGGCACGGGCGGTCATCGCCAAGGAGCGCGTCTCGTGACCACGTACGCGCACCAACAGAGCACCGTCGACGTCGGACGGCTCCGGTTCCCGGACGTCCTCGTCATCGGGGGATCCCTGGTCGCACCCCTCAACCTCCTGATCGTCAGGTCCTTCAGCGTCTACGACCTGCTGATCGGCATCGCGCTGCTCTACCTCCTGAGGGAGCGCAGGCTGGCGTGGCCGGCATGGGCCTACCTCGCTGCGTCCTACCTGTTCTTGCTGGCTGCGCTCGCCAGCGCCTTCCGCGCGTCCTACGCGACCGAGGCGCTGACCCAGGTGCTGCAGTACGCCTTCATCTTCTTCGTCCAGGTGCCCGTGGTGATCAGCGTCGTCACCACGAGGGCTCGTGCGATCACTGCGATCGCGCTCCTGTGCACCGGCACCCTGCTCGCGATCCTGCACGCCTACATCCTGCGGCCCACCCAGGGCGCGGGCCGCGTCGTGGTCTTCTACAGCGAGAACCCCAATCGGCTCGGGTATCCCGCGGCCTACCTGATCCCGCTCCTCCTGGTGCTGTGGTTGCTGAGCCGCCGGGCGGACCGTCCCGTGCGCATGATCGCCACGATGAGCGTCCTGGCCGGTCTCTACCTGAGCATCTGGGCGGTCAGCGCGTCCGGTTCGCGCAGCAGCCTGCTGGGCGCGGCGGTCGCGCTCTTCGTCGTGATCGTGATCCGGCCCGGCCTGGGTCCCTGGCGGGCGGTCGGACGGCTCGCGGCGCTCGTGGTCGTGTGCGGGCTGCTCCTCGGCGGCGCCGCCGCGACCGGTCAGCTGCCGTCGAATCTCGAGGAGCGGATCGCCCGGAGCCTCGACACCAGCGACCAGAACGCCCAGTCGCAGCTGGTGGGAGACCGTGAGCACCTGTTCAACGCCGGGATCACCGCCTTCCTCGAGGAGCCCTTGATCGGGACGGGTCTGGACAACTTCCGCTACGTCGCGCCCCGCTACGACGACGAGGTCACGCCCCAGCTGCCGCACAACCTGTGGCTCCAGCTGCTCGTGCAGGTCGGTCTCGTCGGCACCGCTGCCTTCGCCGTGTGGATCGTGGTCTGGGGCACCGACCTGGTCAGCACCGTCAAGAGCGCCCATCCCCGCGACGGGACCCTCATCTGGGGTCTCTTCGCCTCGATGGCCGGCATCCTCACCATCTTCATGTTCGCGCCGGAGATGCTCGACCGGCACTACTGGTTGATCGCCGCCCTGGGCCTCGCCGCTGTGCGTGGGTGCCGGGACGCAGTTTCGCAGAGAGGTTTCCGGCTGTGACCGATGCCGCAAGTGGACTGTCCATCCTGCACGTGATCGTCAGGGCCGGTCCGACCAACAGCCAGTACAACGAGCACTGCCTCCCGGTGCTGGACACGCGACGCATCACGGTGTGCTCCCTGTTCCCCGCCGACGTGCAGCCGCCCGACGAGCTGAACCTCTTCGAGGGCGACGGCACCGTCGGAGGCTGCTTCCGGGCCCTGCGCCGGACCCTGGCAGCCGGCGAGTACGACGTGGTCCACGTCCACGCCCCCGCGAGCGGGATCGTCACCCTGCTCACCTACTTCCGGCTGCACCGGTCCCGACGCGATCTCGCCTTCACGGTGCACAACAGCTGGCAGAGCTTCCGGATGCGCAACCGGTTGTTCCTCCGCCTGATCCTCCTCCTGTTCCCGCTCGTGGTGGTGTGTGGACAGGCGGCCTACGAGTCGATGCCCCGCCGGCTGCGCAGCCGGCACCGCAAGGTGCAGGTCGTGCCGAACGGGGTCGACGTCGACCGCATCGACAAGGTCCTCGATGGTCAGGAGGTGGAGCCGCGTGACGGCTTCCACGCCGTGACCGTCAGCAGGCTGATCCCGATCAAGCACCCGCACACGGTGCTGTCCGCGTTCATGTCGATGCGCAAGGCCAGCGACACCTTGGTCGTCGTCGGTGACGGCACCCTCCGCACCCAGCTGGACGACCGCGTCCAGCACGAGGGGCTCCTGCGCCAGGTGTCGCTCCGCGGCGTGATCCCGCGCGACGACGTCTACCGCGAGCTCGACCGGGCAGATGCGTTCCTGACCACGTCGGCCGGGGAAGGGCTCCCTGTCGCTCTGCTCGAGGCCATGGCGTGCGGCCTCCCGGTGATCGCGTCGGACATCCCTCCGCACCGAGAGGTCGCGCGCGTCGCGAAGGGGCTGCCGCTGGTGCCCGTGGGAGACACAGAAGGCTTCGCCCGCGCCCTGACGCGTCTGAAGGCTGCCGGGCCGGAGGAGCGAGACGTCATGGGTCAGCGGCTCCGCGCGTGTGTCCTCGAGCACTTCAGCGTGCGCAGCATGAACGAGTCCTACGGTCGCCTCTACCGCGCTCACGTCCCCCGTGGCGCAGAGGTCGGACGACCGCTGCGCAGCACGCACCTGGACAAGCACGGTCGGCCTCCTCGACCGCGTCAAGCGCCGGATCGCGTTCATCCTGGCGCTCTCTGTCCTGGGGGCAGCGGTCGGTTTCGGGGTGGCCTTCGTGCAGTCCCCGGTGTTCAAGGGCGAGACGTCCGTCCAGGTCGGCAAGGACATCGGGGTCGCCGCCAACGAGGAGACCCTCAAGACCAGCGCGGCGCTGGCGATCCGGTATGCCGACCTCACGCGGCGCGAGCCAGTGCTCGGTCCGCTCGTGGACGACGGGTGGGCCGAGACGTGGCGAGATCTCCAGCGCGACGTCTTCGCCAGAGTCAGCGACAAGAACCCGCAGCTGATCGAGATCAGTGTCTACACCGATGCCCGCGAGAGCTCCGCAGAGCTCGCCACAGCCGTGGCCGCGTCGCTGCTGCGGACAGCGCGATCGGCGATCGAGTCTGACGAGCAGTTCTTCCTCCGGCAGCAGGTGAACGCCCTCGAGGACGACATCACGGCTGCCGAGCGCGAGGCCCAGCGGGTGCGCGACCGGCTGGTGACGGCATCCGCCGAGGTGGCGCCGGCCCTGCGCGGCCGACTCGTCCAGCTCCAGGGGTCCCTGGCCGAGCTGCGCAGCAGCTATGTGGAGCTCGACGGCAGGGACACCTCCGAGGCAGGCGAGCTCGGCGTCGTCGACGAAGCCTGGACGACGCGATCCCCGCTACGCCCCACGCCCGTGGTGCTGGCTGTCGTCGGTCTCCTCATCGGCCTCACGCTGGCCATCGGCTGGATCCACCTCTTCGACCGCAGGCCGCCGGCGGCCGGGGGCACCGGCGAGTTCGACCCGGCGACCATTCCGCAGCAGCAGCACCCACGCAACAGAAACGGACACACCCGGGCCTCGGCCTGGGCTGGTCAAGACGCGTCGTGGCGAGACCACGACCTGGAACGAAGGTGAGCACGCCATGACGACCAACGAGGTGGACCTCGGTTCCCTGATGGCAGACCCGATGACCGGGATGCCTCCGGGCGCACAGTCCCTGGCGATCGCCCTGCGCGAGGAGCTGCGTCTGGCTGAGGTGCGCTACTGCCACTGGAAGAGCAACGACATGTTGCACCGGTCGGCGACGGGCGAGAACGACCTCGACCTCCTGGTGCACCGCCACGACAGCAAGCGCTTCCTCGAGGTGCTCGCCCGGCTCGGCTTCAAGCACGCCCGGGCGCCGGGGCGGCGCGACCACCCCGGCGTCAGCCACCACTACGCCCTGGACGCGCCGTCGGGGGGTTTCACCCACGTGCACGCCCACTTCAGTCTGGTGCTGGGCGACGACACCACGAAGAACTTCCGACTCCCCATCGAGGACGCCTACCTCGCCAGCTGTCGCCACGACACCGTGTTCCCGATCCCGTCGGCGGAGTTCGAGCTGGCGGTGTTCGTCGTCCGGATGATGCTCAAGCACTTCACGTGGGACGCCGTCGCGGTCGGCAAGGGCCGGCTCGGTGGCAACGAGCAACGCGAGCTGGACTGGCTCGTCGAGCGCGCCGACTCCGGTCGCACGCTGGAGGTGGTGGGCAGCCACCTCGGTGGGCTGGGCGTCGACCTCTGGGGGCAGTGCCTGGACGCTCTGGTCTCCCATCGTCCGCTGATGCACCGTCTGGTCCTGGGGCGCCGGATCATCCGCGCGCTGCGCCCGCACGCACGGCGCTCCTGGCCGCACGACCTGTTCCTGAGGGTGGCCCGCCGCGGCACCTGGGGGACACGTGCCTACGTGCTCCGGCTGCCCGCTCGCAAGCGGATCACTCCGGTCGGGGCGACGATCGCGATCGTGGGTGGCGACGGTGCCGGCAAGTCCACCGCCGTCGCCGGCACGACGAAGTGGCTCGGTGGCCCGCTCCGCGTCAAGCAGCTGCACCTCGGGAAGCCTCGGCCGTCCCTGCTGACGCTGGCGGTCAAGGGTCCGATGTACGTCGCCCGCAGCGCCGGCCTGCTGGAGTCCGCGTGGGCCTCGATCGACCCGCGCACCGCGACGCCCGAGGAGTTCCCCGGCAACGCATGGGCGCTCTGGCACCTCTTCACCGGCCGGGACCGGCTGCGCGACTACACCAAGGCCCGACGCGAGGCGGACACGGGCGGGCTGGTCGTCACTGATCGGTGGCCCCTCCCCCAGATCGCCACGATGGACGGCCCGCGCACCACGTGGACCCTGCGCAATCCCGAGCAGTTCTCGCGGCTGACGCTGCGGATCGCGCGGGCCGAGCAGCGCATCTACGACCAGATCCAGCCGCCGGACGTGCTCGTCGTGCTGCGGCTCGACCCGGAGGTCGCGGTGGCCCGTCGGCACGACGAGCCGAGCCGCTACGTGCGTGCCCGCAACACGGAGGTCTACGACGCGGACTGGTCGGGCACCGGCGCGGTCGTGGTGGACGCCACGCTGCCGCCGGAGCAGGTCCTCGACGCCGTCAGACGCACGATCTGGGAGCGGCTGTGAACGCCCGGCGCGGCGGCGCGGTGATCGAGCTGCTCGGCGCTCCCGGGGCCGGGAAGTCCGGCCTTGCCGACGCCCTCGCCGCGCTCGACGGGGTCGTCGTCGTCAAGGACCACACCCGCGGCGACCTCCCCTCGCTCGCTTGGTCGATGGCCAGGTCCCTGCCGATCGTGGTGGCACCGCCGCCCGACATCGACCGCCGACGGTGGGCCGCCTGGGCAGCCCGGGTGACCGCGGCCGGGCACGTGGCCGCGCACCGCATCGGGGAGGGCGCGAAGACTGTCGTCTTCGACCAGGGACCTGCCTACACGCTGGTGCGGATGCTCCAGATGTGCTCGCGCCAGCAGGGCAACGAGTGGTGGTCCCAGCGATGCGCGGAAACTGCCTCGCTGCTCGACCTGGTCGTGCTGGTGGACGCCGACCCGGACGTCCTCGCCGAGCGGGTCCGCGGGCGGGACAAGATCCATGCCGCCGACCAGCTGGCCGACGCGAGCCTCCTGACCTATCTCGACACCGAGCGACGGGCCTGCCACCAGGTGGCGGACGCGCTCGCCCGGGACGGTGCCGAGGTCATCCGCGTGATCACCAGCGACGTACCCCTGGAAGTGGAGGCGGAGACTGTCCTGGCAGCGCTCCAGAAGCGGGACCGGCGCGAGGAGTTCGGCGGGGCGATCGGCCAGGTGGGCTGACCGCGTGGCCATCACCGTCGTCGAGCTGGCCGGCCTCCCCGGCTCGGGCAAGACCACCCTGGCTGAGCGTCTCGTCGAGGAGATGCGCAGCAGCGGGGTGCCGTGCACCGTCGCGGACGCCAACATCTCTGCGCGTGCACGCAAGGAGGTTCGGATGGTACGCCGGGCCGGCTACGCGCTTCGCGAGGTCGCCGGAGAGCCAGGCGCCTCCCGCCGTGCCGCCGGCGTCCTGGTCCGCAGCCGTCAGGAGGCGGGTCGCGACACCGCCGCCGTGCTGGCCCAGTGGCTCGCCACGGAGAGGCTCGCGTCGCGCAGCCGGGAGGGGTCGGGCGTGCGTCTGCTCGAGGAGGGACTCGTGCAGACGGTGTGGACGGCCACGCTCCGGGCAGGAAGGCTTGATCCGGGGGACCTGTGGTCCTGCCTCCCATCGGCCGCCCACCCCGATCTCGTCCTGTACCTCGACGCCCGCCCAGATCTCGCGGCCCGTCGGCTTGGCACGCCGGACCTCCCGACACAGCAGGCTCCAGCAGGGCCCCGCCACCAGCCTGGTCGGCGAGCTGCGGCGCGGGCAGGCCATCTTCGACCAGCTTCTGCTCACCTCGCCCGTCCGGGTGGCACGTCTCACCGCAGGCGGTTCATCGCTGGACGCGCTCGTCGCGCAAGCTGCTGAGCTGCTCCACGAGGCCCACGCCCGCGGGGCGGAGCGGGCCTCCGACCTGCACTGAGGTTGAGGGCAGGGGCGGCCTCAGGCAGGTCGGAGCACCCCGGATCAGCCGGTCGTCCACTCCACGTGAAGCTGTGGCGCAACCGCTGCGCCGGACTCGAAGGCGCGCGCCTTCCGGACACCAGTGCCCGAGACCTGGAAGGCCAGCGCATTGCCGGCGCCCCAGCCGGCACGACCGACGACCGACTGCACGAGGGCGCTCAGGTCGGGGGTGCGCTGGGCCGCGCCCGCCTCACCGACGGTCGTCCACCCCGGTGGCGCCCAGGCGACTGAAGGGGTGGCCGTCGTGCGGCTCGTCACCGACCGGAGCGCCGACGAGTAGGCGATCGCGCTGTCGGCGGCCTCCACCCTGACGGTCAGCGCCGAGGTGCCGGTCGAGACTTCGTCGGTGGTGAACTGCAGGTAGGCACTGGTGATCGTCGCCCCGGCGGGCACCGGCACTCCGGCGACCCGGATGCCGACGACCTGCTGGGTGTTGCCGTCGGTGGTGAGCTCCAGGTCCGAGCTGGAGGTGGCGGTCTTGCCCGAGTTCACCGACTCCTCGACGTCGTCCACCCCGGCCGAGACCCGGACGTCGGCGACCTGGGAGCCACCACCACCACCGGGCGCCTGGACCACGACCACCATGTCGTCGAAGCCGGTCCGCTGACCGTCCCCGGCGGTGAGCCGCAGGACGTAGGTGCCCGCCGTCGAGAACGTGGCCGTGGTGTCGACGGCCGACGCGTTGGCGAACGATGCCGTGCCGGGTCCGGACTGCCGAGACCAGGTGGTGGTGAGGGCCGCGGGTGCGGGGAGACCGTCGTCGCTGACGGTCCCGTCGAGAGCCGCGCTCCCCGGCTGCACGACCGCCCGGTCGGGCCCCGCGCTCACGACCGGCGCCTGGTTGACCGGCCCGGCGCCTGCGCCGCTGTACTCCACGTGGAGCAGGGGCGCGAAGGTGGCGCCCCCCTCGAACGCCTCCGCCGCTCGGCGTCCGCTGCCGGAGACCTGGAGCGCCAGGGCGTTGCCGGACTGCCACCCCGGGCGGTCCACGATCGACTGCACCAACCCGGAGAGGTCAGGGGTGCGTTGCGCGGTCGTCACCGCACCCACGGTCGGCCAGTCCGGCGGCGTCCAGGGCACCCCTTGCGGGGTGGTCGCCCTGGCGGCGACGTTGTTGCTGGCGCTGGTGTAGGTCGTCGCGCTGTCCACTGCCTCCGCACGGACGGTCAGGGACGACGCGCCGGTCGAGACCTCGTCCACGCGGAACTGCACGTAGGCGTTGGTGATGGTGGCGCCGTTGGGAATGCCCAGTCCGGTGAACCGCAGCCCGACGAGCTGCTGGGTGTTGCCGTCGGTGGACAGCTCCAGGTCGGAGCTCCCGAGGCTGGTCGAGCCGGAGCTCACGCCCTGCTCGGCGTCGTCCGAACCGGTCACGACCCGCTTCTCCACCGTGGTCGTCCCACCGCCGGCCGCCGACACCTGCACCGTCACGTCATCGCTCGCCGTCACCGCACCATCGTTCGCCGAGAGCCGCAACACATACGTCCCGGCCGCCGAGAACGACGCGGTGGTGTCCACCGCAGACGCGCTCCCGAACGTGACCGTGCCCGGACCCGACACCCGCGACCACGTCGTCGTCACCACACCCGGCGGGTTCGGCAGACCGTCATCAGTCACCGTCCCGTCCAAGGACGCCGACCCCGGCAACAGCACCGGCGCCACCGAGCCCGCCTCCACGACCGGAGCCTGGTTCCCCGGCGTCGCCGCCGACACCTGCACCGTCACGTCATCGCTCGCCGTCACCGCACCATCGTTCGCCGAGAGCCGCAACACATACGTCCCGGCCGCCGAGAACGACGCGGTGGTGTCCACCGCAGACGCGCTCCCGAACGTGACCGTGCCCGGACCCGACACCCGCGACCACGTCGTCGTCACCACACCCGGAGGGTTCGGCAGACCGTCATCAGTCACCGTCCCGTCCAAGGACGCCGACCCCGGCAACAGCACCGGCGCCACCGAGCCCGCCTCCACGACCGGAGCCTGGTTCCCCGGCGTCGCCGCCGACACCTGCACCGTCACGTCATCGCTCGCCGTCACCGCACCATCGTTCGCCGAGAGCCGCAACACATACGTCCCGGCCGCCGAGAACGACGCGGTGGTGTCCACCGCAGACGCGCTCCCGAACGCGACCGTGCCCGGACCCGACACCCGCGACCACGTCGTCGTCACCACACCCGGAGGGTTCGGCAGACCGTCATCAGTCACCGTCCCGTCCAAGGACGCCGACCCCGGCAACAGCACCGGCGCCACCGAGCCCGCCTCCACGACCGGAGCCTGGTTCGTCGGGCCGCCAGGGCCGGTCGTGTACTCGACGTGCAGCAGCGGTGCCGTCGCGGCGCCTCCCTCGACGGCTCGCGCCGTCCGCCGTCCGGTTCCTGAGAACTGGAGCGCCAAGGCGTTCCCGCTGCTCCACCCTGCGCGCCCCACGACCGCCTGGACGAGGGCTGACACGTCAGAGGTGCGCTGTGCGTTGCCAGCCTGGCCGACGGTCGGCCAGTCCGGCGGCGACCAGGGCACCGAGCCCGTGGTGGGCCGGCCGCTGATGTTGCTCGCGGTGCCTGCATAGGCCGCCGCATTGTCGGCGGCCTCGGCGCGGATCGTCATCGACGAAGCGCCGGCGGTGGTCTCGTCGGTCCAGAACTGCACGTAGGCCTGCACCACGGTGGCGCCGGGAGGCACGGAGAGGTTGGGGAAGCGCACCCCGACCAGCTGCTGGGTGTTGCCGTCGGTGGTCAGCTCGAGGTCGGAGCTGCCGATGTTCGTCGCACCGGAGTTCACCCCTTGCTCGGCGTCGTCCGACCCTGCGGTGGCGCGCCGTTCGGTCGCGATCGCACCGCCCACAGGCGCGACGAACACGGTGACCTCGTCGACGACGGTCAGCTGGCCGTCGGTGGCGGTCAACCGGAGCACGTAGGTTCCGGCCGCGGAGAAGGACGCAGTGGTGTCCACGGACGCGGAGCTGCCGAAGGTGACGTTGCCCGGTCCACTGGCCTTCGACCACACCGTCGTGACAGCACCGGGTGACTGCGGCCTCCCGTCGTCGGACACAGTGCCGTCGAGGGAGAGCGAGGCAGGCATCACGATGCTGGTGTCGGCGCCGGCGTCCACCGAGGGGGGCTGGTTGGCCGGGCCGCCGGCGATGGGAGGAAGGGAGGCGGTCACCTCGTAGAGGCGCCCGTCGTTCTCGGTCGGGTGGCTGTCGTTGTCCAGGCCGCGAGCGACGACGTAGTAGGTGCGCGCCCCCGAACCGTCCGAGGCCGGCGCGACCGCGACTCCTGCGGCGGCGACCATGCTCGCCGAGCTCAGGTCGATGGTGTTCAGCAGCACGGCGTTGCGGTCGAGCTCGTAGATCTTCTCGGAGCTGTCGTCGAGGAGCAGGGCGGTGCCGCGCTCCTGGTCGAAGCCCATCCCCTCAGGATCCTGGGCGCCGTAGACACCGGCGTCCCAGTGCGACCAGATGTCGTCGGCGGTCCCGAACCGGCCGTCCCCGGCAGCCTGCACCCGGTGCACGTCGGCGGCCTCGCCTCCGGCGAACCAGAGGGAGTTGGTGGCGACGTCGTACTCGATGCCCTCGGGGTCCTGCACCCCCTTGCTCCGGACGTCGAAGCTCGTGACGGTGTCGTCGGGTGTGCCGAAGCGGCCGTCCGCTCCCGCCACCAGCTCGGTGACGAGCTTCTCGTCGTCGTCGGTGACGAAGAGGTGGTTGTTGGTCGGGTTGTAGCCGACCCCGACCGGTTCGTTGGACCACGGCTGGGAGACCCCTGTGGCGGTCAGGGCCCCTGGCCTGGTCGCGGTGAAGAGGTTCGCGTTCCGGAAGATGGGCATCTCGTCCACCTCGCCGTCGGAGATGACGAGTCGATCGATGCCCGGCAGGTAGGTGACTCCGGAGGGGTCCGGACTCGGCGGGTTGTACGCCGAGGTCGGCACGGTGCGGATCGAGAGCGGCGTCACTGCCGCGACCAGCTCGACGTCCGCGGCGAACGTCGCCTCGACCACCTCGCCGAAGTTGCCCGGCGCCCCGTTGTCGACGACGTAGACGCTCAGCGCACTCGGGTGGTCGGTGGGGTCGGCCGAGGGGGCGAGCACGACACCGCGGACGTCGTCGACCGAGAGGTCCCTCGCGTCGTACGTCGAGACCACCCGACCGCCGTCGACCGCCAACAGGCGCTCGGTGGTGGCGTCGTAGGTGTAACGCTCACCGGTGTCCGGGTGCAGCGCCCAGCCACGGAGGTCGTGACCCCGTGCCCCGGCGACCGAACGGGGCACTCGTCCGGGCCGGGGCACGGAGGCCGCTGCGACGCGGCCCAGGTCGGTCTCGTCGGGCTGGACGGCCCGTCGGACCGTCGGGCGCGCGGCGTCGGTCAGGACCAGAGCATCCAACCGCCTGCTCCAGACCATCCCGGAGGGGCGTGGAACCCCGTGCTCGCTGGTGGAGAACACGCGGATCGTCTGCAGCGCCCCGTCGATCGGCGGAGCAGCCGACCGGGTCGGCGGTGGACGGTCGACCGTCGACGTCGTGGGCAGCCCCGTCAGGGCCGCGGCCACCACCAGGGCCGGCACCAACAGCGCCGTCGGAACTCGCAACAGGTGGCTCATGGGTGTCCTCGAAGGCCGAGCTGGCCGAGAGCCGATCCCTCGACGTCGAGTCGAGTCTTCAACGCCGTCCGGCCACACCGCATCGGACGAATGGCGTACCTCAGAGGCAGGATGCCCGAGCCGAATCAGGACACATCGGGACTCAGTACCTCAGTCGGTGCGCCACGGAGCCGGTCGCATCGCGGAGCACTGCCTTGCCGTGGGAGCCCCACATCGCTCTGGCGTCGAGATAGAGGTTGCGGCGGGTGCTTCGGCCATCCCCTGTGTGGATCGTCAGCGACTTGCCCTTGCCGAGGACGGCCCGCGGCAACGTGACCACCCGACCGTTCTTGGCGTTGGCGAGGGTCCAGCCGGTGAGGTCGATCCTCACCGCGCCGGTGTTCTTGATCTTCACCTCGTCGGCGCCGCCTCGCACCCGGACCACCTTGGCGCGCTCGAAGCGCACCGTCACGACCCTGGACTCGGTGCGGACGTGATCGCCCCGTGCCGGCGCCACCAGGCGGTAGCGAGCCTTCCCTCGCGACCCGGTCACCGTGAAGGTCACGTCGACGGACGGGCCCCCCTGGACGCGCACGGAGTCGGAGTCGACCCAGCCGGACCCTCTGCGTCGTTGCAGCACGACGCTCTGTCCGTCCAGCGCAGGACTGAGGGTCCCGCGGATCACCAGCGGATCGCCGGCAAGTGCCCGTGCGCGACGTTGGCCGACGCTCAGTGTCGGCTGAAGCTGTCCGGCCGCCGTCACTGGAGGGGTCGGCGGTTGCGTGGGCGGCGTAGGCGGTTGCGTCGGGGGGTTGGGCGGCGTCGGCGGGTTGGGTGGCGTCGGCGGCGTCGGGGGGTTGGGTGGCGTCGGCGGCGTCGGGCGCGGGGGTCCGACGGTGACCTCGTAGAGCATGCCGTCGTTCTCGTCCGGGTGGCTGTTGTTGTCCAGGCCGCGCGCAACCACGTAGAAGGTGCGGGCGTTCGACCCGTTGGAGGCCGGCGCGACCGCGAGACCCGCCGCTGCCGTCATGTTCGCCGACTCGAGGTCGTAGGTGTTGAGCAGGTTCGCGCTGCGATCGAACTCGTAGATCATCTCCGAGCTGTCGTCGAGGAGCAGGGCGGTGCCGCTCTCCTGGTCGAAGGCCATTCCCTCGGGGTCCTCGGCGCCGTACTGCCCGACGTCCCAGTGCGACCAGAGGTCATCAGCGGTGTCGAACAGACCGTCCGCTCCGGCCCGCACCCGGTGCATGTCGGCGGCCTCACCGCCGGCGAACCAGAGCGCGTTGCCGGCCACGTCGTAGTCGATGCCTTCGGGGTCCGCGACCCCGTAGCCTCCCACGTCGAAACTGGTGACGGTGTCGTCCGGTGTCCCGAAGAGACCGTCCGGACCGGCGACGATGTCGAAGACGACGTCAGGGCCGTCGTCGGTGACGTAGAGGTGATGGTTGGTGGGGTTATAGCCGACGCCCACGGGCTCCTCGGACCAGGCGGTGGAGTCCCCCCTCGCGGTCAGGTTGCCCTGGAGCGTGGTGGTGAAGAGATTGACGTCCTCATAGATCGGCATCTCCTCCACCTCGCCGTCGGCGATGAAGAGACCGGTGCCTGGGATGTAGGCCACCCCGGAGGGATCTGGACTCGGCGGGTCGTAGTCCGAGGTCCTCACCTCACGGATCGACAACGGGCGTCAGCGACGCGACCAGCACGATGTCGGAGGCGATCTTGGCCTCGACGACCTCGCCGAAGTTGCCGGGCGCCCCGTGGTCGACCACATAGATGCTGAGCTCGTCCTCGTCCGTGGGATCGGCCGAGGGGGCGACAACGACACCCCGGACGTCGTCGACCGAGAGATCGCGGGCGTCGTAGCGGGAGGCGACTCGTCCGCCCTCCACGGACAGCAGCTGCTCGGTGGTCGCGTCGTAGGTGTAGTGCTCCCCGGTGTCCGGATGCGCCGCCCAGCCACGCAGGTCGTGCCCCCGTGCCCCGGCGACCGAACGGGGGACTCGGTCAGGCCGGGGCACGGAGGCCGCCGCGACGCGGCCCAGGTCGGTCTCGTCGGGCTGGATTGCCCGTCGGACCTTCGAGCGCGCGGCGTCGGTCAGCACGAGGGCATCCAGCCGTTCGCTCCAGACCATGCTGGAGGGACGTGGAACCCCGTGCTCGCTGGTGGAGAACACGCGGATCGTCTGCAGCACCCCGTCCGCGGGACCGGATCCCGCGAGAGGGTCCTGCGGCACGGGCCGCGACACGTGGGTGAGGGCCGCTGCCGCGACGAGAGCTGGGACCAGGAGGACGCTGGTGCTCCGCGAGAACGCGTTCATGGCTGACTCCCCTGGCGGTGGTTGGCGGAACGGTTCCGGTGGCCCGACCTGGCTGGCCGGGCCACCGGACCGACATCAGTAGCGGAGCCGGTTGGACCGGGATCCGTCCGCGTCGGTCAGGATCGCCTTTCCGTGCTTGCCCCACATCTTCGTGGTGTCGAGGAAGAGGTGCTTCTTGTTCGTGCGGCCGTCACCTGTGTGGATCTTGACGACCTTCCCCGGCTTGAGCTTGAACGACGACAGCGTGGCGGACTTGCCGTTCTTCTTGTTCTTCAGCGTCCAGCCGTCGAGGTTCACCCTGACCTTGCCGGTGTTCTTCACCTTGACGACGCCGGCCTTCCAGATCACCCGCTTCACGCTGACCCGGTAGTACTGCACCGTCACCGTGTTCGAGGTCGCAGCCTTGCTGTTGGCCGTGGCGGGCGTGGACAGCCGGTACTGCGTGCTGCCGCTCGAGGTGGACGTCGTGGTGAAGCGCACCGACGATGACGAGGCTGCCCCCACCGTCTGGTGGCTGACGTCGACCCAGCGCGACCCGCTGCGACGCTGGAGCGTCACCCGCTGACCGGCGAACGCAGGGCTGAGAGCTCCCGTGATCACGGCCTGCTTCTTGATGCCGACCGAGCTGCTGGCCGCCTGCGCGGTCAGGCTCGGCGCGACCACACCACCGGGGGTGGTCGGCCCAGCGGCCGAGACGGTGACCGTCACCGTGTCGGAGACGCTGTGCATACCGTCGTTCGCGGTCAGCCGGAGCACGTAGCTCCCGGCCTGCGAGAACGAGGCGGTGGTGTCGACCGCTCCGGCGTTGCCGAAGGAGACGTTGCCGGGCCCGGACACCTTCGACCAGGTGGTCGTGAGTGGACCTGGCCTGCCGTCGTCGGTCACGGTGCCGTCCAGGGCTGCCAGGCCAGGCATGGTGACCGCCGAGTTGGATCCGGCCTCGACGATCGGTGCGATGTTGGCCAGCGGCGACTGGAACCTGATCCGCAGGTACGGCGGAATGCGGCCGTCCTTGGCCTCGGCCGTCCGGCGACCGCCGTTGCCCGCGGCATTCTGGATCGTGAAGACGACGGCGTTGCCGCGCGCCCACGTGGGCTGGCCGATGATCTCCTGGACGATCGGTGCGAGCTCAGGGGTCAGCTGCGCGGGACCCTCGTCCCGCACGACCGCCCAGGCAGGCACGTTGTTCCAGGCGACGCTCGCGGCCGTCGGCGGCCGGAGAGACATGTTCTTGTTGGCACCGGGGACGGTGCGACCGTGGATGAAGGGCGGGGCGTCACCGCTCAGGTGCCCCTTGATCACATAGCTGGCCGGGGTGCTGCCGACCTCGTCGGCGCTGAACTGCACCTTGGCGCTGTTGACGATCGAGCCCCTGGGGATCGGCAGGTTGGTGAAGCGCAGCCCCGTCATCACGTTGGCCGGGGTGGCCGCGCCGGTGTTGCCGAGCTCGTTGTCAGCGCTCTCCAGGTCGGTGAACCCGTCCTGAGCACCTCCGAGGGTCTCCTGGCCGTCGTCGTTGCCGTTGCGGATCGGGATGTCCACCGTGCGCGGCGCACCCGGGGCGAAGACGTGCACGACGACCTGGTCGACATGCGACAGAGCGCCGTCACTGACGGTCAGCTGCATCACATGGTCACCCGCCTGCGTGAACGTCGCCGTCGTGGTCGCCTGGTTCGGCGTCGCGATGGCGACGGTTCCGGGACCGCTGACCCGCGTCCAGGTGTACCTGAGTGGCTGCGGGCTGCTGGGGTCGGTGCCGTCCTCCCCCGAGCCGAGAAGCGTCACAGCTTCGTTGGTGTCGGCGATGAGTTCCTCACCGGCATCCGCCAGCGGCGGCAGGTTGCCGATCGCCGGCAGGTTGGTGACCCGGATCTCGTGGATCACACCGTCGTTGAAGGACTCACACTCAGTGGCTGGCGGGACGGGCGTGCACGTCGCCGGCCGGGTGCCGTTGGGGTCCAGGCCACGGTCGGCGAGGTAGTAGGTCCGGTTCGGCCCGGTGGACGCCGGGTCGAGGGTGATGCCACCGGGGCTCTGCACGTCGATGTTGGTCAAGAAGATGGTGTTGAGCAGCGCGCCGTTGCGAGCGAACTCGAAGATCGCCTCCGCCTCGCCATCGAGCACCAGGATGGTCTGTCGGGCAGGGTCGTAGGCCATCCCCTCGGGGCTCGGCGGCTTCAGCGGGTCGGGGTCGAGGTGGGGGAGCGAGAAGTTCTTGGTGATGTTGTCCTGCACCGTGTCGAACTTGCCGTCCGGACCAGGGTTGACCCGGCTGATGATCGTGGACAGGCCACCGGCGATCCACAGCTCGTTGCGGTGGGAGTCGAAGGCCACGTCCTCCGGGTCGGTGTTGCCGAAAGCCGAGGTGCGGAAGAACGTCCGGCCGCCGTCGTCAGCGGTGCCGAACTGGCCGTCAGCCCCTGCCCCGGAGATGTCGTAGACCCGCTTCTGGTCGTCGTCGGTCACGAACAGGTGCCCGGTCCACGGGCTCCCCGGCGCCGAGACGTAGGCGACGCCGGTGGGCTCGTTGGACCAACCCACGGTGCTGCCACCGCCGGTCCGCACGCCGGTCACGCTCGACTGGAACAGGTTGTTGTTGTGGGTGATCGGCCCCGTGAACCCGACCTCCTCGATCTCCGCATCACTGACGAGTAGCCCCTGGCCGGGGATGAACGTGATGCCGGAGGGGTCCGAGCTCGGCGGCGTCCAGCTCGACGTCGGGTACAACCGCCGTCTGGGTGGCTTGGAAGTTGGCAGCGAGCGCAGCGGTCGTGCTTGCCACCAGGGCGAGGGTGGTCAGCGCCGCGACCGCGACGCCTGTCTTCTTCGGATTCCTCATTTCGAGACTTCTCCTGAGCACGGGCACCCACGGGTGCCGATTGGTTGGGACGGACCGCCTGGGCGACGGGACCTGCAACAGTTCTGGTGGTACGGCGCGGACGTGCGCCTAGTGGCGTGCAATGGCGATCACCTGCCGGAGCAAGAGCCGGACGTCGTAGCCGAAGGAACGGCGCTCGAGGTAGGACAGGTCGAGAAGCACCCGCTCGTGCAGGAGGACGTCGCGGTAGTAGCGCGCCGGGTCGTCGAAGCCGGCGAGTCGGTCGGCCTCGTTCATGAACCCGAGGGTCGAGGGCCCCGCCAGCCCGGGACGGACCGAGAGCACCCGTCGCTCCGAGTCGCTGTAGAGGGCCACGAACTCGGGGGTCTCGGGGCGGGGCCCGACCAGGCCCATCTCCCCGCGGAGCACGTTGATCAGCTGCGGCAGCTCGTCGAGGTACCAGTCCCGCAGCACCCGACCGACCGTGGTCACCCGGGGATCCCCGGTCGGTGACACCTCGGCCGATCCGGACAACCCGGTGTGCGCCATCGTGCGGAACTTGCAGATCTTGAACGGCTGGCCGTCGCGCCCGATCCGCACCTGACGGAAGAGCACCGGACCCGGGCTGGTGGTCCACACGCTCACGGCGATGACCAGGAGCAGCGGGCTGAGCACGAGCAGAGCGGCCCCGGCGACGATCCTGTCGAAGGCGTCGCGGATCACGCCACTGATCCGTCGGCGTAGGAGCCACGCATGCCGGCCTTGGCGGACTCGCGGAGCAGCATGAAGGGCTCCGCCGCCAGCAGTCCGGAGGCTGCGCCATGACGCTGCGCGTAGGCGGTCAACGCCTCGATCGACCGCGGGTGCGGGTAGGCCTTCAGCTCACTGATGTGGGTCTCGGCGTAGGCCTTCATCGCCGTGAGCTTGGTCTCGAGCGTCTCGCTGATGTCGACGAACAGGTTGGGCGCGAAGATGCTGCCGGGGATCGGGGGTGCCCAGTCCGTCGACGAGGCGATCTCGAACGAGCACACGCGTGAGACCGGCGTTCCCGGCACAGGCCGGGTCGCCACCAGGGTGGCGCGCGCGACGAGCCGGTGGTCCTCGTTGACGTCGCCGGGGAAGTGCGTGAGCACGACGTCGGGCTGCAGCTCGGCGATGGCCTCTTCGATGGGCGTGATCACGTCGAGCAGGCTGAGGGTGTCCAGGCGCTGGTCCGGGAGGCCCACCATCACGAGTCGTTCGATCCCGAGGATCTCCGCGGCGTTGCGGGCGCACTCAGCCTGCTGCTCGACCTTGTCGTGCCGTGAGCTCGCACCGTCGGCGAGCACGATCGCCCACACGGTGTCCCCTCGCGCTGCGTGCCACGCCATGGTGCCGCCGGCACCGAGCGTCTCGTCGTCGGGATGCGCCGCCACAGTGAGTAGCCGCATGCCGTCTCCTCTCCCCCGTTGTCTGGATCCCTGACAGCACACCGCGATGCCGAAGGAGGAACATCGGTCAATCGGCGTAGAGAGCGTGCGGCAGTCGACGGGGGCCACCCGGCGTTCACGCTGTGAGGCTTGGCGTTGTCGCGAACACGAGGGGAAGGACGCGCAACATGAAGCCACGCATCACCGTCATCGGGTGCGGCTATCTGGGTGCCACGCACGCCGCTTGCATGGCCGAGCTCGGCTTCGAGGTGCTCGGCCTCGACGTCGACGAGGCAAAGGTGCAGGCCTTGCAGGAGGCGCGACTGCCCTTCTTCGAGCCCGGCCTCGAGCCACTCCTCCGCAAGCACGTCGAGTCCGGTCGGCTCCGCTTCACCACGTCCTACGACGAAGTGGCCGAGTTCGGGGACGCGCACTTCCTGTGCGTCTCGACCCCGCAGCGTGACGGCGAGCTGGCGGCTGATCTCCGCTACGTGGACCAGGCGGTGACGTCGCTGGCCGAGCGCCTGCAGCGGCCCTGCGTCGTGCTGGGCAAGTCGACGGTCCCTGTCGGCACGGCAGAGCGGCTCACCACCATGCTGCACTCCCTGGCACCGGCTGGTGAGGGCGTGGTGCTCGCGTGGAACCCGGAGTTCCTGCGCGAGGGCTTCGCGGTGGACGACACCTTGCGTCCCGGACGCCTGGTGTTCGGCCTTCCCGCCGGCCCGGGACGCGACGTAGCCGAGGAGATGCTGCGCGTGCTGTACGACGACGCGATCTCCAGCGAGACACCCGTGGTCGTGGCCGACCTCGCAACCGCACAGCTCGCCAAGGCCGCAGCGAACGCCTTCCTGGCCACGAAGATCTCCTTCATCAACGCGATGGCGGAGATCTGCGAAGCCACCGACGCAGACGTCACCGTGCTCGCCGATGCGATCGGTCACGACCCCCGCATCGGACGCCAGTTCCTCAATGCCGGTCTGGGCTTCGGTGGGGGTTGCCTCCCGAAGGACATCCGAGGCTTCATGGCCCGGGCAGGCGAGGTCGGCGCGGGCGATGCCTTGACGTTCCTCCGTGAGGTGGACGCGATCAACCAACGTCGGCGGGCGCGGGTGGTCGACGTGACAGCCGACCTGCTGCGTCGACCGTGGGCGCACGCGAAGGTGGCGGTGCTCGGGGCGGCCTTCAAGCCGGACTCCGACGACATCCGCGACTCGCCTGCCCTCAACGTGGCCGGTCGGATCTCGCTGTTCGGGGCTCACGTCACCGTGTACGACCCCCAGGCGATACCGAACGCACGCAGGCTGTGGCCCACCCTCCACTACGCGGACTCCGTCATGGATGCCTGCCGCGGAGCCGACGTCGTCCTGGTGCTGACCGAGTGGTCACACTTCCGCGAGATCGATCCTGTGGTCCTCGCCGACGTCGTCGCGACCCCGGCGGTGGTCGACGGCCGCAACTGCCTCGACGACGTCGCCTGGCGGGCCGCAGGATGGACCTACCGCGGTCTCGGTCGACCCTAGGCCGCGATGCGCCTCAGGTAGTCCTCGACCGCGTCGTCGTCCCAGCCTTGTGACTCGCGCAGCCCCAGTCGGAGCTGGTCGAGGTAGGCCTGGCTCGGTCGGGTGTGCGGTTCGTGCGTGGCGCCGTGCGGCGAGGTGAACGTCAACAGCGGTACGTCGTCCTTGCGCCCGACCTCCACCAGGGTCTCGTAGCGCCCCGGCCCGGCGGTGTGCCGTCCGTCGACGAGCGGCGCCGACACGACAGCCTCCAGCGGATCGTGCTCCTGGGGCACGCGGCGCATCTCCTGGGCGGCGATGTCGGCGAACTGCGCCGTCGACACGAGATAGCCGCGGCCCACCGAGACGCCGGGTGTGAGGTGGTCGTAGAAGGCGACCCCGCCACCCCATTGCGCTGAGGCGCCCGCGAAGTAGACGGTGCCGGGCAGGTCGACGGGGACCGACCGGGTGGGCAACGACCTGTCCCGTGCGCCGGGATTGGTGCGGGTCCCGCCCGCAGGTCGCCCACCGAGGAGGTAGCAGGCGAACCGACTGGAGGCCATGTTGGACCCATAGCTGACATACCAGACAGACGGACTCATCGTCGTCAAGCCTGCCAGACGGCCACCGGCCTAGACCATCCGGAAGTGATCAAGTCTTCAACCAAGCCGGGTCGGTGACATCAGCGAACCCCCGACACCACCGCGCCGTTCCGGAGGGGAGCGGCCGAACCTGAGGGAGCTGAACTGACATGTCAACCACCCGACTCGTGTCCGCGCTCACGACCGTCGCACTCGCCACGGCCGCCGTTGTCGGCGCTGCTCCGGCGCAGGCGGCACCGCAAGGCAGCACCAGCCTCGCCGAGGTCCTGGCGGCCGACGGCAACAGCTTCGACCGCAACTGGGACGACTTCGACATCACCGAGAAGGCCGTCCTCGCCGTGCTCGAGAACAACCCGGACAGCCCCGTCGGCCTGCTCGCCGACGGTGAGACGGCGCTGACGGCGTTCGTGCCGACCGACCGCGCCTTCCGCAAGCTCGTCAAGAGCGTGACCGGCGAGCGTCCCGCCACCGAGAAGGCGACCTTCGCCACCGTCGCGTCGCTCGGCCTCGACACCGTGGAGGACGTGCTGCTCTACCACGTCGTCCCTGGCGCCACGATCAGGTACGGCCAGGCGAAGCGGGCCGATGGTGCGGCCCTGGAGAGCGCCTTGGGCACGCACGTGACGGTCGTGGTCAAGAAGGGCATCGTCCGCCTCGTCGACCAGGACGGTCCTGCGCGCAACCCCCGCATCATCAAGGCAGCCAAGAACCTGAACAAGGGCAACAAGCAGATCGCGCACGGCATCGACCGCGTGCTGCGTCCGATCCTGCTCTGAACCGCACCGGACAGGAACGAGGCGCGTGATGCCGATCGGGCATCACGCGCCTCGTGCTCTTCGGGTCCAGACCTACTGGTGCGCGCCGCGCACGACACGGTCGTGGCGCATCGAGGTGGCCTTGGTCTCCTTGGCGAAGAACACCGCCACGAGGGTGATGACGGACGCGGTCGCGACGTAGAGACCCACCAGGAACGTGTTGCTCACCTCCACCGGGCCGAGCAGCTTCACCGCGATGATCGGCGCCAGCGCACCGGCGAAGATCGAGGCCAGCTGGTAGCCGACCGAGGCGCCCGTGTAGCGCACGGAGGTGCCGAACAGCTCGGAGAAGAAGGCGGCCTGCGGGGCATACATGAGCGAGTGGAAGAACAGGCCCACGGCCACGGCGATGAAGACGCTGCCGGAGCTGTTGGTCTCCAGCAGGCCGAAGAAGAAGAACGACCAGACGGCCACACCGATCGCACCGATCGTGTAGAGCGGTCGACGGCCGACCTTGTCGGAGAGTGCCCCGACTGCCGGGATCAGGAAGAACTGCAACGCCGCGGCGATCAGCAGCATCTTCAGGATCAGGCTCTTGTCGTCCTCGAGGTAGGTCGTGACGTAGGTGATCGAGACGATCGTGAAGATGTAGTAGGAGATGTTCTCGGCCATCCGCATGCCCATCGCGATGAAGACCTCCTTGGGGTAGGTCTTGATCACCTCGAGGATCGGCAGGTGCGAGTCGGAGTCCTTCTTGTCCGCGATCTCGGCCTTGGCCTCCTGGTAGACCGGCGACTCCTCGAGCTGGAGACGGACGTAGAGACCGATGAGCACGAGCACGGCGGAGAGCAGGAACGGGATCCGCCAGCCCCACGCCTCGAAGGTCTCGTCGCTCTGCACGGCCGCGAGCACGAACAGCACCCCGGTGGCGAGCAGGTTGCCCAGCGGAACGCCGGCCTGGGGCCACGAGGACCAGAAGCCGCGACGGGCGTCGTCCCCGTGCTCGGCGGCCATCAGGACCGCGCCACCCCACTCGCCACCCACGGCGAAGCCCTGGAGGAGCCGGCAGACCAGCAGCAGGATCGGCGCGGCGATCCCGATGCTGGCGTACGTCGGCAGCAGCCCGATCGCGAAGGTCGCGATCCCCATCATCAGCAGGGCCACCACGAGCATCTTCTTGCGACCCACCCGGTCGCCGAAGTGGCCGAAGACCACGCCACCGAGCGGACGGGCGACGAAGCCGAGGGCGTAGGTGCCGAACGCCAGCAAGGTGGCGGTCACCGGCTCGGACTCGGGGAAGAACAGCGTCCCGAAGACGAGGGCAGCGGCGGAGCCGTAGAGGAAGAAGTCGTACCACTCGACGGCGGTGCCGACCAGGCTGGCGAAGACGACCTTGCCGATCGAGCTCTTCTCGGGTGCCGACCCGGGAGCCGGGGAGGACGGGTGTCCCGTGGCTGATGTGGACATGGGGGTGGATTCCTTTCGCGGGGCGGCCGACGGCAGGGACGACGCGGGGGCGCCCGTCGGCTACGCGGATCGCGGCCGGTGGTTCGCCTGACCCTCGGGCCGACGCGTCACCGAAGCCGTGACCTACGTCTCTCGGTACTTACCCCGGACGCTACGAACCGGAAACCAGCGCGGGTATGTGTGCTTCCCCCATACTTCGACACCGGATGTGTCGGTGGGCGCTGCCAGGTCGGTCGCGTGGGCTCCGCCCCGGTAACGTGGAGCGGATGTCTGCAGACGGAGCGCCTCGCACCCTCGCCGACCAGCTCCGCGGCTGGTCCGACGAGTCCTTGGCACGCCTGCTGCGCGAGCGTCCTGACCTGACCACGCCGGCACCGCAGGACTCCGGCCAGCTCGCGTCCCGGGCCAGCACCCGGGCCTCGGCGCTGCGGGCCGTCGACCAGCTCGACCAGCTCGAGCTCACCGTGCTCGACGCCGTCGTCGCCAGCGACGGCAGCACCACGCGCGCTGCCCTCCGGGGACTCGTCCATGCCGACGCCGCACGCGTCGAGGTGGCGATCGATCACCTGCTCGCCCTTGCGCTGATCTGGGGCGACGACGAACGCCTGCGCGGGCTGAGCGTGCTCGGCGACGCACTCGGCACTCCCGTCAGCGGCCTCGGGCCCGGTGTGGAGACGCTGTTGGGCAGCTACGGGCCGAGCCGGGTGGGGTGGTTGGCGGCCGACCTGGGCGCCGTACCGTCGGGAGACCGGAGTGCTGACGTCCTCGCCGTGGCCCGCGCGCTCAACGACCCCGAGGTGCTCGCCGGCCTGCTGGCCGAGGTCGGCGACAAGGCGCGGGCGATCCTCGAGCACCTCGAGCACGAGGGCCGGGACGGCAGTGTGGAGGCGACCGACCGGCCCGTACGCCGCGCCGATCATGCCGGGCCCGTCGACAGCCTGTTGGCGCGCGGGCTCCTGATCGCCAAGGACCGCCGTCACGTCGCCCTTCCACGCGAGGTCGCGGTGCACCTGCGGGGTGGCCACACCACCCGCGAAGCCGTCGTCGGCCCGCCGGCCCTGGCCACGGGCGAACGTGACGCCGCGCTCGTCGACCGGGCCGCGGCCGGTGCGGCGTTCGAGCTCGTGCGGCACGTCGAGCTGCTCCTCGAGCACTGGGGTACCCGGCCTCCCAACGCGCTGCGCGCCGGCGGGCTCGGGGTGCGCGAGCTCAAGGCAGCCGCGGAGCTGCTGCACGTCGAGGAGCGGATCGCCGCGCTGCACGTCGAGCTCGCCGCGGCGGCGGGTCTCATCGACGTCGGCTCCACCGACGACCAGGACGCCGCCTGGCTGCCCACCGACGCGTTCGACCACTGGAGCGCCGGCACGGTCGCCGACCAGTGGACCCGCCTGGCGCTCGCCTGGCTCGACTCCTCCCGCCTCATCGGGCTGGTCGGTGGCCGGGTCGCCGGCAAGCCCGTCAACGCACTCGCCCCCGACCTGGAGCGCGGCTGGCTGGCCCAGACCCGCCGCGCCGCCCTGGAGGAGGTCGGCGCCATCCCGTCCGGGCAGGTGCTGGCCGCCGGCACCGGGCTCCCCTCCCTCGTCGACCGGCTCGTCTGGATCCGTCCGCGCCGCCCGGGCGCGCGCCGCGAAGCGGTGGCCTGGGTGCTCGAGGAGGCCTCGACCATCGGTGTGACCGCGCTCGGCGGGCTCGCCGGCCACGGGCGGGCCCTCCTGGGAGACGACGACCCCACCCACCACGCGGCGGCCGCCCTCGAGCCCCTGCTGCCGGCACCGGTGGACCACATGCTCCTCCAGGCCGACCTCACCGCGGTCGCGCCCGGCCCGCTCGAGCAGGAGCTCGGCCGGCACCTCGCGACCCTGGCCGACGTCGAGTCCCGTGGCGGCGCGACCGTCTACCGCTTCACCGAGCGGTCCGTGCGACGTGGCTTCGACAGCGGCTGGTCCGCCGCGGAGATCCACAGCTTCCTCGCCGCGTCCTCACGCACGCCGGTGCCGCAGCCGCTGGGGTACCTCGTCGACGACGTGGCCCGCAAGTTCGGCACCGTCCGGGTCGGTACGGCGGAGTCGTTCCTGCGCAGCGACGACGAGTCCGCCCTCGCCGAGCTGGTCCACCACCCGCAGGCGGCGTCGCTGCGGCTGCGTCGGATCGCACCCACGGTCGTGGTCAGCGACGTACCCCTCGACACGTTGCTGCCACGCCTGCGCGAGCTCGGAGCAGCCCCGGTCGTGGAGGCCGCCGACGGCACCGTGCGGCTGACCCGCCGCGAGGTGCATCGAGCACACACCCGGACGGGGTCACGCCCGCAGGCCGGCGGGGCCGCCCACGACCCGCGCGTCGCCGCCCGCACCGGCGCTCGGGTGACCGCGACTGTCACCGCGATCCGGGCCGGCGACCGGGCCGCCGCCCACCGGCCCCTCGTGCGGTCCGAGGCCGCGGCGATGTCTCGGCGGGCCGCTCCGGCCGAGGTGCTGGCAGCCCTGCGCGAGGCCGCCGACGGGAAGCGGTCGGTGATGATCGGCTACCTCGACAACGCCGGCATGACCGTCGACCGGGTCGTCGACCCGGTGCACGTGCACGCGGGGCAGCTGACCGCCTTCGACCACCGGGCCGACGACGTCCGCCTGTTCGCGGTGCACCGCATCACCGGCGTCACTGCTGTGTGAGTCGTTGCTCCTCGGCCGGGATCCGGGCGCCCTGCTCGGGGAGCGGGATCCGGGCGCCCTGCTCGGGGAGCGGGATCCGGGCGCTCTGCTCAGGCACCGGGAGCCGGTGCTTGCCGCCGGTCGGCCGGGCCAGCAGTCTCTCGATGTCGGTGCCGGGGCACGGCCTGCCGAGGTGGAAGCCCTGGAGCCGGTCGCAACCGAGCTCGCGCAGCTTGTCGGAGGCGCGACGGTCCTCGACGCCCGCGGCGACGATCTGGAGTCCGAGGGCGTGGGCAAGCTCGACGGCCGACCTGACCAAGCCGGTGGAGCGGGCGTCGACGGCCGCATCCCGCGCGTAGCGGCGGTCGAGCTTGAGCTCGTGGAAGGGCAGGGCCTGCAGGATGTCGAGCCCGGTGCCGCCGGTGCCGTAGTTGTCGAGTGCCAGGCGCACGCCGAGTCCGTGCAGGGCCATCAGGACCTCACGCACGCGGTCGGGCGACTCCGAGAACGTCGTCTCGGCGATGTCGAGGACGAGGACCGAGGCCGGGAGCTCGTGCTCGAGGAGTGCGCCTGCCACCACCTGCACGATCGTCTCGTCGCGCAGGTCGGCCGGACTCAGGTTGACGCTCAGCGACAGGCTGGAGCCTGCTGCCCGCCAGCGGACCAGGTCGCCGAGCGCGACGTCGAGCACGCGTTCGGCGATGGCGCCGGTGAGGCGGTACCGCTCCGCCGCGGGCAGGAACGCCTGCGGTGGGAGCACGCCGCGCTCCGGGTGGTCCCAGCGCACCAGCGCCTCGACCCCGACGAGCAGGCCGTCGGCGTCCTCGATCGGCTGGTAGTCCACGCACAGCTCGCGCCGCACCAAGGCACGGTGCAGGTCCTCGGAGAGACCGAGCTGCTGGCTCTTCTCGTCCCGTGACGGCGCGTGGAAGCGGACGTGGTCACCGGAGGTCTTGGCGGCATACATCGCTGCGTCGGCGGCGAAGAGGATCTCGCTGCGGGTGCGGCCGTGCCGGGGCGCGAGCGCCAGCCCGATGCTGGCGTGGGCGTGCAGCATCGCACCCGGGAGCGACAGCGGCTCGGCCAGGCTGTCCTGCAGGGCCTCCCCCACGATCATGGCCGCGTTGCGCGTGGTCGCCTCGTGCAGCACGACGGCGAACTCGTCTCCGCCGAGACGTGCGAAGAGGTGCGGCGTCTCCAGCTGCTCGAGCGCCTCGGCGAACCGGCCGACGATCCCCTTCAGCAGGGCGTCGCCGGTCGCGTGCCCGAGAGTGTCGTTGACCTCCTTGAAGTGGTCGAGATCGATCAGTGCCACGGCGAAGGAGCCCGGATCGTCTGCGGCGGGCTCGTCGTCCTGGAGAGCGATCAAGGCGTCGAGGTGCAGGTAGAGCGCGCGACGGTTGGGGATGCCGGTGAGCTCGTCGGTGAGCGCCATCTCCTTGGCCGCCGCGAGCTCCCGCAGCTGGAGGAAGGCGCGCACGAAGCGTGCCGCGGCGAGGAGCAGAGTGAGCAGCGCGAGGGCCTGGGGCCAGGGCGCCTGGTCCCAGGACGGTGACAGCGCCAGGACGGCGACGGCAGCGATCGACGACATCGTGGGTACGCCGAGCGAGCGGGCTCCGGGAAGCCTGGCAGGCCTGGCACTGTCCTGGCCCAGCGCGCCGACCACGAGAAGGACGAGAGCGATCACGAGGCCCACGGCAGACCACGGCAGGGGTTCTGCGCGCTCAACCGACCACTGTGCCTGGGCGACGTGGACGGCGCCGAGCATCACCATCGCGAGGGCCCACGAGCCGAACTGCCGACCGTGCGCGAGGCCCACCAGGGCGAGCGCACCGAGCGAGGCCGCGACCAGGACGGCGTCGAAGAAGGGGAAGGCCAGCATCGGCACGCTCGACCACTGACCGCCACCGATCGTGCCGAGGAGGGGTGCGAGCACCAGCGTGCCGACGGCTGCGCCCGCGGCCGCGCCGGTGAGCCCGTCCAGGCACATCGTGAGCCGGAATCCCGGGGCTCGCTGCGCCAGGGCGGCAACGAGCGCGGTGCCCAGGAAGGGATACCCCACCAGGACGGTCACCTCCCCGACGAAGCCGCCGGACGGCCCTGCGATCACGGAGCCGACTGCGGAGACGAGAGTGCCGAGCGGGAACATCGTCATGCCGGTCGTCAGCGGCACCAGCCACGGTCGCACGTCGGGAGAGTCCCCCACGGCGCGCCACAGGGCGATCACGGGCAGCAGCAGCACCATCGGGACCAGCACGACGTCACGCAGCCAGGCCGGCCCCGGGTCCATCACGAGCAGCAGCCCGCCCGCGCCAGCGACGACCAGCACCGCGACAGGCAGAAGTGACCGCGTGATGCGCATCGCTCTCCCTCGTACGGCCCCGATGTCTGCCTGGGTGATCGGCGGATGGCACACCCGACTTGAGGGCTGTACCGCTCGAATGGACCACGGCGGGCTGACCGATCGTAGGATTGGCCCTCGTTGACCTGCGGGGGCCTCCTCTGCGGGGCAGACTGCAGATGTGATGGGAGGAGTGACGGCGCCAGCCTCGGAAGCCCTCCTCCCCTCGGTCGCCGTGGGACGACAGCCGATCGTCGACCGAGGCGGCCTGGTCGTCGGTTTCGAGCTCCTCTACCGCGCCAGTCACCCCGACGTGGCCCGCCCCTCCGGTGACCAGATGACTGCCGACGTGGTCCTCGGCGCCCTCACCATCGGCGTCAGCCAGCTCGTCGGCGACAAGGTCATCTTCTGCAACGCAGAGCGCGGCGTCCTCACCGGCGCGACCCCGGTCACGCTGCCCGCCGCCCGCACCGTCATCGAGGTCCTCGAGACGGTCAAGGTCGACGACGAGACGGTGGCCGGCTGTCAGGACCTGGTGGACCGCGGCTTCAGGATCGCCCTCGACGACTTCGTCTGGATCGACGGCGCGGAGCGACTGCTCGCGCTCGCCTCGATCGTCAAGCTCGACGTGATGGCCCTGGGCCGCGCCGCCTCCGAGGCCCTGGCCGCTCGGTGCGCGCCGTACGACGTCCAGCTGCTCGCAGAGAAGGTGGAGACAGCCGCTGATCTCGAGTGGGCCCTCGAGGCCGGGTTCGACCTCTTCCAGGGCTACGCCGTCGAGCGCCCGGTCGTGGTGCGCTCGGGGGCCATCCCCTCCTCGGTGGCCGCCCATGTCCAGCTCGCGACCACCCTGCTCACCGAGGACATCGACTTCGACGAGCTCGAGAGGATCCTCCGGCGCGAGCCCGGCCTCGTCCTCCAGGTGCTCCAGCTCGCCTCCATCGGCGCCCACCACGGGCTGCGCCGCGAGGTGCACACGGTGCGTGCGGCCCTCGTGCTGCTGGGCACCGTCAGGATCAGGCAGTGGGTTGCCCTCACGCTGCTCTCCGGACGCCCGGGCGCCGGACCCGACGGCCTGGCGACCGCCCTGATCCGGGCGAGGACCTGCGAGCTCCTCGCGGTGCGCCGGGGCCTCGACGAGGCGGAGTTCGCGTTCACCGCGGGTCTCCTCTCCGCCCTCGACCTGCTGCTCGGCGCTCCCCTCGAGCAGATCGCCGCGAGCCTGGAGGTGCCCGAGCGGGTGGCGGCCGCCGCGTTCCGGCACGAGACGACCGTAGGTGCCCTGGTCGCCGAGGTCGCAGGGTTCCAGACGGGCGTCGCCGAGCTCGGCGCGGCGATGCCGGACGCCGACCCCGACCTCGACCAGGCAGTGGCCGAGGCTTTCGCGTGGGCGATGCCGTACGTGAACTCGTTCCCGGCAGCACGCGGCAGCACCTGATCCCCCGGCACCGGACCGAGCTGCGGCCTAGCCCACCCGCCCCCGATCTCGATTGACACTGGTTGATCGGCCGAGAAAGGGGTTACCTGGTTTTTCATGATTCTCAACAAGGTCTCACTCCCTTTGTTGGCTGCCGCCGCGGCTGCCGTCACGGTGACCGCCGTGGCGCCGCAGGTCCTCCTCACGCCCGCAGCGGCCTCCGTGCGGGCCTTCCCGGGCGCCGAGGGCTTCGGCACCACCACCCCCGGCGGCCGTGGTGGCCGCGTGTGCGCGGTGACCAGTCTCGCCGACTCCGGCCCGGGGTCACTTCGCTCCTGCGTGGAGTCGAGCGGCCCGCGCTACGTCGTGTTCAAGACCGGCGGCACCATCTCCCTCAAGTCCCGCATCACCGCGACAGCGCCCTTCCTGACCGTGGCCGGCCAGACCGCCCCGGGGGGAGGGATCACGCTGCGGATGGACCCGACCTCCGGGACCGACAAGGGCACCCTGCAGATCGCCACCCATGACGTGGTCGTGCGCTACGTGCGCTTCCGGCCGGGCGACGGCGGCAACGCCGACGACAGCAACGACGCCATCACGATCTACAAGTCGGGCGTTCGCGACGTGGTCATCGACCACTGCTCGTTCAGCTGGGCGGTGGACGAGAACGTCAACACCTACGACCAGGCGAACGGGGTCACGATCAGCAACTCGATCATCGCCGAGGGCCTCAGCAACGCCGGACACCCGGACGGGGAGCACTCCAAGGGCATGTTGGCCGGCGGCGTCAACGCCCACAACGTGTCGATCCACCACAACCTCTTCGTCTCCAACGTCGACCGCAACCCGCAGATCAGCGGCGTCAGCGTGGCAGACGTCCGCAACAACGTCATCTACAACTACGGCGACGGCTCGGGCGACGGGGTCACGCTGCTCTCCTCGAGCAAGGGCAAGCCCCAGATGAACTGGGTCGGCAACTACTACAAGCCTGGTCCGAGCAGCAACGCCTCCCGGCCGGAGTTCGCGACGTACGACGGCTCCACCGGGTCCACGCACGGCTGGTACGGCGAGGGCAACATGCGGTGGACGTCGTCCGGTCTGCTGCCGGCCCGCGTGGGTGAGTCGGTCGGTCAGGTCAGCACGGCCTTCGCGGCCGCGCCGGTGACCACCACGTCCGCTGCCCAGGCCTACTCCGACGTTCTCGCCGGTGCCGGCGCGTCGATCACGCGCGACGCGGTCGACCAGCGTCTCCTCGACGAGGTCAGCAGCGGTGGCGGCTCGTTCAAGAACGCCGCGGGCCCCTATCCCTCGCTCGCCGCCGGCACCGCCCCGGTCGACAGCGACGGGGACGCGATGCCCGACGCCTACGAGTCCTCCCACGGGACCAACCCGGACGTCGCGGACGCGACCGGCGATGCCAACGGCAACGGCTACGACAACATCGAGGACTGGTTCAACGGCCTCGTCGGGGGCGAGCCCGCTCCGACGGAGCCCGCTCCCTCGCAGCCGGTCGCGACGAGCCCGGCCCCGAGCGAGCCGACCACGCCGGAGCCGTCCGAGCCCGCCGAGCCGTCCGAGCCCGCCGAGTCGTCGGAAGCTGCCGAGCCGTCCGAGCCCGCCGAGTCGTCGGAAGCTCCCGAGCCGTCGGAGACCCGCCGAGCCGTCCGAGCCCGCCGAGACCGAGACGTCCACCCCCGAGCCGGACCAGCCGCTGCAGCTGGTGTGCCCGGTGGTGCCGTCCCCGGCGCGCGGCCAGAGCGTGGTCTGCACCTACGAGTGATCACCACCGCGGCGCCCGGTCACCGACCTCGGTCCTTACCGGGCACCGTCGTTGGCCCGGACGGGTAACCTTCAAGGATGGACTTTGTTCGTTACGCCGAGCGCTCCGCGGCGCTCGTCAACGCCGATCTGGAGGACGGGCCGGCCGTCGTGACCTTCCTCGTCGACCGGGCGTGGCTGCACCACCAGGTCGTCGAGCGCGATGCGACTGCGCTGCGCCGGTTCCAGCGCGAGCTGCGGCCCGTCTTCGAGGCCAGCAACGACGGCGTCGAGCAGCAGGTGGTCGAGCAGCTCAACACGCTGCTGGCCAAGCACCCGGTGACCCCCTACATCGCAGGTCACGCCGGCAAGGACGGCGCCGGGCCCGACTGGCACATGCACGTCGCCGACCAGCAGTCCTCGGTCGCCGAGCTCCTGGTCGCCGAGTCGTTGATGGGGCTCTCCACCCTCATCTGCGACCTGGGCGCCACCAGGCTGGGCGTGTGCGACGCCGCCGGCTGTGACCACGTCTTCGTCGACACCTCCCCCAACCAGTCGCGCCGCTACTGCTCGGACCGCTGTTCCTCGCGGGCCAACGTCGCGGCCTACCGGGCCCGCCAGAAGGCAGCGTCCGGGGCGGCGTCGTGAACGACGGACCCCTGATCGTCCAGTCCGACAAGACCTTGCTCCTCGAGATCGACCACGAGCGTGCCCAGGACTGCCGCAAGGCGATCGCGCCCTTCGCTGAGCTCGAGCGCTCCCCGGAGCACGTGCACACCTACCGACTGACCCCGCTCGGCCTGTGGAACGCACGCGCGGCCGGCCACGACGCCGAGCAGGTCGTCGACACCCTTCTCGCGTTCAGTCGCTACGCCGTACCTCACGGACTGCTGGTCGACATCGCCGAGACGATGGCCCGCTACGGCCGGCTCCGCCTCGAGAAGCACCCGACCCACGGGCTGGTGCTCTCCAGCACCGACCGGCCCGTCCTGGAGGAGGTGCTCCGGGCCAAGAAGGTCAAGCCGATGCTCGGCGCCCGCCTCGACGAGGCCACCGTGATCGTGCACCCCTCCGAACGCGGCAACCTCAAGCAGGCGCTGCTCAAGCTCGGCTGGCCGGCCGAGGACTTCGCCGGGTACGTCGACGGCGAGGCACACGAGATCGACCTCGACGAGACCGGCTGGCAGCTGCGCAGCTACCAGCGGGACGCCGCCGATTCGTTCTGGCACGGCGGGTCCGGCGTCGTCGTGCTGCCCTGTGGCGCCGGCAAGACCATCGTCGGTGCCGCCGCGATGGCGCAGGCCAAGGCCACCACGCTGATCCTGGTGACCAACACGGTCTCGGCGCGGCAGTGGAAGGAGGAGCTGCTCAAGCGCACCTCCCTCACCGAGGACGAGATCGGCGAGTACTCCGGCACCAAGAAGGAGATCCGCCCGGTCACCATCGCGACCTACCAGGTGATGACCACCCGCCGGAAGGGCGTCTACGCCCACCTCGAGCTCTTCGACGCCAAGGACTGGGGCCTGGTCGTCTACGACGAGGTGCACCTGCTGCCCGCGCCGATCTTCCGGATGACCGCCGACCTCCAGGCGCGTCGCCGGATCGGCCTGACCGCGACCCTCATCCGCGAGGACGGTCGCGAGGGTGACGTGTTCAGCCTGATCGGGCCCAAGCGCTACGACGCCCCGTGGAAGGACATCGAGGCGCAGGGCTGGATCGCCCCCGCCGACTGCGTGGAGGTGCGCGTCACCCTCCCCGACGGGGAACGGTTCGCCTACGCCACCGCCGAGCCCGACGAGCGCTACCGCCTCGCCGCCTGCACGGCGTCGAAGACCCGGCTGGTCGAGGAGCTCGTCGCCAAGCACAAGGGCGAGCCCACCTTGGTGATCGGGCAGTACCTCGACCAGCTCGACGAGATCGGTGAGCGACTCGACGCGCCGGTGATCAAGGGCGAGACCCCGGTCAAGGAACGCGAGCGGCTGTTCAACGCCTTCCGGCACGGCGAGCTCGACCTGCTCGTCGTGTCCAAGGTCGCCAACTTCTCCGTCGACCTGCCCTCGGCCACCGTGGCGATCCAGGTCTCCGGCTCCTTCGGGTCACGCCAGGAGGAGGCCCAGCGCCTCGGCCGGCTGCTGCGGCCGAAGGCCGCCGGACCCAACGGCGAGGTCGTCACCGCCCGCTTCTACGCGATCGTCTCCCGCGACACCGTCGACGCCGACTTCGCCCAGCACCGCCAGCGTTTCCTCGCCGAGCAGGGCTACGCCTACCGCATCGTCGACTCCGACGACGTCGCCTCCGCCTGACCGTTCAAACGCGCCTCCGGGAAGTTGAGACGCGCCTCCGGGAGGTTGAGACGCGCCTCCGGGAGGTTGAGACGCGCCTCCGGGACGCCTCAAGCGCACGTTTCGGCTCCCCAGACATGCCACCGAACTCCCCGGAAGCACCACTCAACTCCCCGGAAGCCCCACTCAACTCCCCGGAAGCACCACTCAACTCCCCGGAGGCACGTCTCGACGGAGGAGGGTGGGGAGGATCTCGGCGAGTCGTTCGTAGTCATCGGGTTCGTTGTAGACGGCGGCGGAGAGGCGGACCCAGCCACGGCCACGGTACGGCGTCACCTGCACCTCCAGGCCGCGGCGGCTGAGCGTCTCGTAGAGGACGTCCGCCGACTCCGGGGTCTCGGCAACTCCGTCCGGGAGGCCGACCAGCCGCAGGCAAGGCGCCGGTGTCCGGGGCGGCGCCGCGTCGACCTCGGGCAGGGCCGCCGCGACCGCAGCCGCGCCCTTGTCGAGCAGCGCGATGCTGCGCTCGCTGATCCCCCAGCCGCCCGCCTCCTCCCAGAACGAGATCGCCGCCGCGAGGGCGAACCAGCCGCTGTAGTCGTCGGTGCCGTAGGTGTCGAAGGGGGCCGGGAAGGGCATCCCGTGGTTCCAGCTGGTCGTCAGCGGGTCGATCGCGTCCCGCTCCGGCTCTGCCACCCACAGGGCGCTGGTGCCGCGCGGGGCGAAGCCCCACTTGTGCCAGGTGCCGGTCCAGTAGTCGGCACCCAGCGCGCTGGGCCGCGTCTCGACCTGGCCGGGCACGTGCGCCGCGTCGACGAACGAGAGCGCCCCGAGGTCGCGGGCCAGCGCACACACCTGCGCCGCCGGGAGCAGCGAGCCGGTCGGCGAGGTGATGTGGTCGACGATGACCAGTGCGACCCGCTCACCTCGCCCGTCGACCTCGGCGCAGGTGGCCGCCCAGGCCGCCACGACCTCCGCATCCGTCGCCTCGACCGGGTGCGGTACGACGGCGCAGGACGCGCCGCTGCGCTCGCACCAGTGCACCACGCTGCGACGTACCGACTCATAGCCCTGCTCACCGATCACGATCACGTCGCCGGGACCGAGCCGGCCACGCGCGGCGAGGTTGGAGAGCACCACGGCGGCGGACTGGGTGACGTTGCGGACCAGAGCGACCTCGTCGTCGCCGACACCGAGGAAGCCGGCCGCGTGGTGCCTGGCCGCTTCCTTCAGACCCGGGCTGTCGACGCGGAAGAACCGCATCGGGTTGGCCTCCGCCCGCGCACGGACGACGCCCTGGGCCTCGGCCACCACCCGCGGGACGGTGCCGAACGAGCCGTGGTTGAGGTGGACGACGGCAGGGTCGAGGTCGAAGTCTTCGAGCATGCGGTCAGTCTCGCACCGGCAGGGCCACCGAAAACCAGGTGCCCGGCCGCGTCCCCGCTGGTAGCGTCACCGGGCTCCCGACACCCTTGCGAGGTCCTCGCGTGCCTGCTCCCACGCCCCCGACCCCCGTCCCCGACTCCCGTCCCTCCGACCTCGACACCGAGCAGCGACACCTGGCTGCCTCGCGTGCCGCGCTCGTGCGCATGCGCGAACGCACCGCCGGGCTCGACTCCTCCGCCGCCGGCGACTGGGTCAGCCAGCAGTTCCTCGAGTCCGCGATCTTCCTGCGGATGAAGGCGCTCGCCGACGACCCGACGGTGCCGCTCTTCTTCGGCCGGCTCGACTACGACCAGGAGCACCGCGGCCCCTCCGACGGCGCACCCGAGCACTCCCAGGGCGAGCGCTTCTACGTCGGCCGCCGGCACGTCAGCGACGAGGTCGGCGACCCGATGGTCGTCGACTGGCGGGCACCGATCAGCCTGCCGTTCTACCGCGCCAGCCGCACCGAGCCGATGGGCGTGCGGCGACGGCGCCGGTTCGGTTTCCAGCACGGGGCGATGACGGCGTTCGAGGACGAGGGCCTCCTCGACCCGCTGCCCAGCGAGGAGGAGCACAGCGCGATCCTCGAGGCCGAGATCGAGCGTCCGCGCGTCGGCCCGATGCGCGACATCGTCGCCACCATCCAGCCCGAGCAGGACGTCATCGTGCGCGCCGACCTCACCGAGTCGGTCTGCGTGCAGGGCGCCCCGGGCACCGGCAAGACCGCCGTCGGGCTGCACCGCGCCGCGTTCCTGCTCTACTCCCACCGCGACCAGCTCTCCCGCCAGGGCGTGCTCGTGGTGGGGCCCAACGCCTCGTTCCTTCGCTACATCGGCGACGTGCTGCCGGCGCTCGGCGAGATCGACGCGCAGCAGACCACCATCGAGGAGCTCGTCGGCAAGACCCTGGCGCGGCTCAACGCGAAGTACGTCGTCCGCGGGGAGGACGCTCCCGACGTCGCCACCCTCAAGGGTGACGCTCGGATGGCCGAGGTGCTGCGGCGGGCGTTGTGGTCGCGCGTCCGGTCGCCCGACGAGGGTCTCCTCGTGCCGCGCGGTGCCCGCCGGTGGCGGCTGGCGACCTACGAGATCGAGGAGGTGCTCGACGACCTGCGCACCCGCGGCGTCCGCTACGGCGCCGCCCGCGCGATGCTCCCCCAACGCCTCGCCCACCGGATCCTGGTCAAGATGGAGCTCAGCGGCGAATCGCCCGACGACCGGGTGCAGGACGCCGTCGCCCGCAGCCGCGAGGTGAAGCGGTACGTCGACGCCACCTGGCCGGCCGTCGACCCCGCCCGGCTCGTGCTGTCGGTGCTGGGCGAGCCGACCGCGCTGGCCGCGGCGGCCGACGGCCTGCTCGGCGAGGACGAGCAGACCCGGCTGCTGTGGCCCAAGCCTCCGAAGGCCCCCACCTCGGCGCGCTGGTCCCTGGCCGACGCCGTGCTCATCGACGAGGTCGCCGACCTCGTCGAGCGGACGCCCTCCCTCGGCCACGTCGTGGCCGACGAGGCCCAGGACCTCTCCGAGATGATGCTGCGCGCCGTCGGCCGCCGCTGCTCGACCGGGTCCGCCACGGTCCTGGGCGACCTCGCGCAGGCGACCACGCCGTGGGCGAGCCGCTCGTGGGAGACCGCCCTGGGCCACCTCGGGCAAGCCGGCCGCCCACGTCGAGCAGCTCACCCTCGGCTTCCGGGTGCCCGGCGAGGTCATCGAGTACGCCGCGCGGCTGCTGCCCGTGATCGCCCCGGGGCTCGAGCCACCCCGCTCGGTCCGACGGACCCGCGGTGATCTCGACGTTCGTCGCGTCGACCTGCTCGACGAGCCGTTCGTCCGGGCGGTGACGCAGGCCCGGGAGCGAGTCGGCTCGGTGGGGCTGATCGTGCCGGACGTCGATCTCGACCGGCTCGGCTCGCTCCTCGACGCCGCCGGCATCGCCCACGCGCGACTCGGCGCGGAGACGCCGGCCGACCTCGCCGAGGGCGTCGTCGAGTTCGACGTACCCCTCGACCTGGTGCCCGCCTCGCTCGCCAAGGGCCTGGAGTTCGACCACGTGGTGCTCGTCGAGCCGGCCGCCGTCGTGTCCGGCGAGGCCGACCGGATCACCGGCCTGCGGCGCCTCTACGTCTGTCTGACCCGGGCCGTCACCAGCCTGACGGTGCTGCACGTCGACCCGGTCCCCGAAGAGCTGGGGAGCACAGGCAACCTTGCGTCGTAGTCGCGCGTCTAGGATGTCGAACGCACACCAACACGGGGGTCCATCAATGCTTCGTGGCGATCCCGTGCTGCGTTCCCAAGGGCTGGCGCCTCGCCGCGAGCGACCGACACCCCGAGGACGGGACCGAGAGAACCCGACCCGTCAACGCTCGCTGCGCACCAGGCGGACGGCGAGCAGCAGGTCGATCAGCTCCTCGACACGGCGGACGTCGCAGCCGGTGCGCTCCGCGATCCGCTCGAGCCGGTAGTAGACGGTGTTGACGTGCACGTGCAGCGTCATCGCGGTCAGCTTGGCGTTGAGGTCGTTGGCGACGTACTGCTTCAGCGTCTCGACGTGCACCCCGTCGCCGCTGAGGTCGTCGCGCACGAACGCGCGCACCTCGGGCCGGATCAGCCGCCGCGCGGTGCGGTCGTGGCACTGCACGAAGTAGTCGAGGGTCGACATCTGCGAGAGCGACATCACCCCGGTCGTGCCGGCCAGGGTGCGCCGCGCGAGGCGGGCCTCCTCGTAGGCCTCGGGCACCTCGCCGACGCCGTTGCGCAGGGTGCTGACCCCGACGCTGGGGAAGACGTTGCGACCGGCCAGCGAGGCAACCCCGCGACGGATGATCGCGAGCTCGCGCTCGACCTTCCCGGGCGGTGTCGGCAGCACCGCGACGATCTCGTTGTGGCGGACCACGACCAGGCCGTTGCCCTGGGAGTCGAGGGTGCGCGCACCATGGCCATCGAGTCCGGGCCCGCCGGCTCCGCCCCCTAGGGTACGACGAGGCGGCCGGTGAGCACGAGCAGGTGGCTGTCGTCGGTGATGCCTGCGGACTTGAGCAGCGCCAGCCGACGCTCGACGTGCGGTCGACGCCCGGCGAGGAGGTCCTCGAGGAGGTCGCGCTCCACCCGGTCGGTGTCGGCGAGCTTGTACTGCTGGGCGGCGAGGTAGGCCTCCGCGGCGGCGGTGCTGCCCACCTCGATCGTGCTCATCACCTGGTGCACGATCGTCAGCGCCGCGTCCTTGGTCTCCGGCAGCGCCCGGACGCCGTCGAGGATCTCGTCCCACAGGGTGATCTGGCCGACCCGGAACGCCTGCATGAACGCCGACAGCGAGATGCCGAGGTCGACCCGCCGGGTGGCGTGCTGCGCCGTCCAGGGGAAGTCGGCCGGCAGCGGGTCGCGGCGCAGCTCGACGCTGGTGAGGAAGCTGGTGAAGACCTGCCGGCAGTGCGCGATCACGTCGGCCTTGAGCGAGTCGTCGGCGAGGTCGGCGTAGGCATCGACCTCGGCCCAGATGGAGTCGGTGGACCGGGACGCGATCTCGTCGGCCCGGCCTCGCACCCACCCCGCGAGTGCGTCCACGTGCCGTGCGTCGTCCGGCTGCAGGGCTGCTACCGCTCGGACCACGCGCATCGCCTCCACCTCGTGGTCGCTACCCGTCTCCGGGCGCGGCCCGGACGCCCCCGGTGGCACGATGGTGCCACGGGTGACCGACGTCACACACCCCTCGGGCCGGGACCCTCATCCAATCGTTGTGATCGGGCAACAGAAGCTTCCCGCCCGGTCTGGACATCCGGACAGTGACACCCGACCCGGCAGCGGCCACCGTGGTGGCAGGGACGACGCCGATGCGTCGCCACCACGCTGGACCGACCCCCAGGAGGCACGTGCTGGCCGCGCGCAACCTCGAGGTCGTCTACGACGACGTCGTGCTCGCCCTGCGCGGGGTGAGCCTCGAGGTCGCCGACGAGCAGATCGTCGCGCTGCTCGGCTCCAACGGCGCCGGCAAGACGACCCTGCTGCGCGCTCTGTCCGGCCTGCTCGACATCCACGACGGCGAGATCACCAAGGGCGTCGGTCACCCTCGACGGCGAGTCGCTGAACCGGTCCGCGCCCGAGCGATCGTGCGGCACGGCGTCAGCCAGGTGCTCGAGGGCCGGCGGGTGTTCGTCGAGCTCACCGTCGAGGAGAACCTCCGGGTCGGCGCGCACACCGCCCGCACGGAGCTGGGCGACAACCTCGACCGGGTCTACGACCTGTTCCCGGTGCTCAGGAGCGCCGCAGGCCCGACCGCCGGCTACCTCTCCGGCGGCGAGCAGCAGATGCTGGCGATGGGCCGGGCGCTGATGTCCGACCCGCGCTACCTGCTGCTCGACGAGCCCAGCCTCGGGCTGGCGCCCAAGCTGGTCGAGGCCAGGTCCGCGACGTCATCGTGGAGATCAACCAGGCCGGCACCGGCGTGCTCCTCGTCGAGCAGAACGCCACCATGGCGCTGTCGATCGCCGCACCACGGCTACGTCCTGGAGACCGGCCGGGTGGTGATGGACAAGCCCGCCGCCGAGCTGCTCGACGACGACGACGTCCGCGAGTTCTACCTCGGCCTGACCCGGCGAGGACGGCGAGCGCAAGCTCGTTCCGCGACGTCAAGCACTACCGGCGCAGGAAGCGGTGGTCGGCATGAGCGACCGCACGCCCGTCGCTCGAGCTCGACGGACGTCCACCTCTCGTTCGACGGCGTCACGGCGATCAACGGGGTCAGCTTCACCGTCGCCCCGAGCGAGCTGTTCGCGATCATCGGCCCCAACGGCGCCGGCAAGACCTCGCTGTTCAACGTGCTCTCGGGGGTCTACCGGCCGCAGGAGGGCAGGTGCGCTTCCGCGGTCAGGACATCCTCGGGCAGCAAGCCCTACGACGATCGCCGCGCTGGGCATGGCCCGCACCTTCCAGAACATCGAGCTGTTCGAGCACCTGACCGTGCTCGACAACCTGATGCTCGGCCGCCACCAGCACATCCGGCTACGGCACGCTCGCGGCGATCGGCTGGCTCGGGCCGGGCCCGCCGCGAGGAGCTCGAGCACCGCGCAGGGTCGAGGAGATCGTCGACTTCCTGGAGCTCGAGGCAGTGGCGCAAGCTGCCCGTCGGGCTGCTGCCCTACGGCGTGCAGAAGCGGGTCGAGCTCGGCCGCGCCCTGGCCATGGAGCCCAAGCTGCTGCTGCTCGACGAGCCGGTCGCCGGCATGAACCTCGAGGAGACCGAGGACATGGCCCGCTTCATCCTCGACATCCGCGACGAGCTCGACGTCCCGATCATCATGGTCGAGCACGACATGGGCCTGGTCATGGACCTCGCCGACCGGGTCATGGTCGTCGACTTCGGCGTCCCGATCACCACCGGCACCCCGGCCGAGGTGCAGCGCGACCCCGACGTGGTCCGCGCCTACCTCGGCGAGCGACCTGGCCAGGACGCGCATGAGCCGACCTCGACGAGCACCACGACACCCGCCACGCGGATCCGCGACCGCGCCGCGGCGACGCCCGACCGGGGTCGCCATGCGGGACAAGCACTTCGGGGTCTGGCAGGAGTAGCACCTGGGCGCGAGTACTGGGACGCAGCGTCGAGCTCGTCGCCCACGCGCTGCTCGACCTCGGCGTCGAGCCCGGCGACCGGGTCGCCATCCAGTCCGAGAACCGCCCCGAGTGGCTGATCGCCGACCTGGGCACGGTCGCCGTGCGCGCCGCCTCCGTCGGGCTCTACCCGACCAACCCCGCCGCCGAGGTGGGGTACCTGCTCGGCGACTCCGGCGCCCGGGTCCTGCTCGCCGAGGACCAGGAGCAGGTCGACAAGGCGCTCGAGGTGATCGGCGGACTGCCCCGACCTCGCGCACATCGTCTACGTCGAGCCGCGCGGCATCCGCGGCCGCTACGACGACGAGCGGCTGATGTCGTGGGAGGACTTCCTCGAGCGCGGCCGCGAGCACCGCGCCGCGCACCCCGGCGCCGTCGCAGGACTCGATGGCGCAGACGCAGCCCGACGACCTGATGACGCTGATCTACACCTCGGGCACGACGGGCCCGCCCAAGGGCGCGATGCTCACCGTCGCCAACGTCGAGTTCGCGATCAAGATGCTCGTCGAGCGAGGGCGCGCTTCACCGACCCGCCGCCCGGGCCGAAGGACCTGTTGCTGTCCTACCTGCCGCTGTGCCACGTGGCCGAGCGGATCTTCACCACCTGGAACAACGCCGCCGCCGGCATCCAGGTCAACTTCGCCGAGTCGATCGAGACGGTGCCGCAGAACCTGCGCGAGGTGCAGCCGACCTTCTTCTTCGCGGTCCCGCGGATCTGGGAGAAGCTGCTGGCCGGCGTCGAGACGCGGCTCGTCCGGGCGAGCCGGCTCAAGCGGCGCAACGCCACGCTTCTGGCTGGCCGTCGCCGACCGGATCGGGCGGACGCTGGTGGGCACCGGCGGCCGGCACACGCCCGCGGACCCGGCTGCTGTACGCCGTCGGCTGGGTGCTCTTCTTCCGGGCGCTGCGGGAGCGGCTCGGCCTGCGCCGGGTGCGCTACGCCGCGTCCGGTGCCGCCCCGATCGCGCCCGACGTGCTGCGGTTCTTCATGGGCATCGGCGTGCCGATGCACGAGGTCTACGGCATGACCGAGAACACCGCGTCGCCACGGCCAACCGGCCCGGGCCGGGTGCGGCTCGGCACGGTCGGCGAGGCGCACGACGGCGTCGAGGTGCGGATCGACGAGACGACCGGCGAGATCCTCACCCGGCACCCGGCCGCGTTCGTCGGCTACTGGCGCAAGCCCGAGGCCACCGCCGAGGCGATCGACGCCGACGGCTGGCTGCACACCGGCGACGTCGGCGAGCTGGGTCGACGGCACCCACCTGCGGATCACCGACCGGATGAAGGACATCATCATCACCGCCGGCGGCAAGAACATCTCGCCGTCGGAGATCGAGAACGCGCTGAAGGCCTCGCCGTACGTCAAGGAGGCGATGGTCGATCGGCGACGGCCGCAAGTACCTGACCGCGCTGATCGGCATCGAGCTCGACACCGTCGGCGACTGGGCGCAGCGACGCGCGGATCGCCTTCACCACCTACCGCGACCTCACCGAGAAGCGACGAGGTGCGCGACCTGGTCGAGGGCATCGTCGACGAGGTCAACGACCGGCTCGCCCGCGTCGAGCAGATCAAGACGTTCCGGCTGCTGCCCAAGGAGCTCGACCACGAGGACGGCGAGCTGACCGCCACCCAGAAGGTCAAGCGCTCGGCGATCGCCGACGCGCTTCGCGGACCTGGTCGACTCGATGTACGCCGGGAGGCGCGCCGATGACGGAGCTGCTCGAGTCCGTGATGCGCGGCGCTGGGCATCGGCTCGGTCTACGCGCTGCTCGCCCTCGGCTTCGTGATCATCTACAAGTCGACCGGGGTGATCAGCTTCGCCCAGCCGGCGTTCATGCTGGCCGGCGCGGTGCTGGTCAGCTACCTCGCCCGGCGGTCGGCTTCCTGATCTACCGGCTCGCCGTCCCTCGGTCGGGCTCGCGCTCTGGCCACCGCCGTGCTCGGCCTGGTGCGTCGAGCGCGACGCCATCCGGCCGATGGTCGGCCGGCCGGTGTTCGTCGTCGCGATCATCACGATCGGCCTCGACATCGCGATCCGCGTCGTCGCCAACGTCTTCATCGGCCTGGACGTGCGCCCGTCGGCGACCCGTGGGGGCTGCAGCACCGTCGAGCGTGCTCGGCATCCGCGTGCAGGAGCGCCACATCGCGATGATCGCGACGACTGCTCATCGTGGTCGCGGTGCTGTTCGCCTTCTTCCGCTACAGCCGCTACGGGCTGGCGATGCGGGCGACGGCCTTCGACCAGGAGGCCGCGCTGGTGCAGGGCGTCAGCGTCGGCCGGTGTTCGCGCTGTCCTGGGCGATGGCCGCCGGCCTCGCCGCCGATCGCCGGCGCCTTGCTCGCCACCGGCGCGGGGTCGACCAGCAGCTGTGGATGATCGCGCTCGAAGGCGCTGCCGGCGATCATCCTCGGCGGGCTCGACTCCCTCGACGGCGCGGTCGTCGGCGGGCTCGCGGTCGGCGTCGTGGAGTCGCTGGTCGGCACCTACCAGGGCGAGCTCGCTCCCCTGGCTGGGCAACAACTTCTCGCCGCGTCTCGCCCTACGTGCTGATGCTGCTCGTCCTGCTCGTCCGGCCCTACGGGCTCTTCGGCACCCGGGAGGTGAAGCGGGTATGACCGACGTCCGCGCACCGTCGACACCACGCCACGGGAGTCGGGACCCGCGGTGCACGAGCGTACGGCGCGGCTGCGCGGCCGCCCGGGCTTCTACCGCCGCCTACGGCCAGGACCTGGCGCTGTTCAACACCCGGCCCAAGCAGGTCGGCGTCGCGGCCATCGTGCTCGCGGCCGTGCTGCTGCCGTTCCTGCTCGAGACGACCCGCTGCTGCGGACCCTGGCGATCGGCGTTCGTGCTCGCGATCGGTGCGATCGGGCTCAACCTCGTCACCGGGCTCGCCGGGCAGGTCTCGCTCGGGCACGCGTTCTTCCTCGGCATCGGCGCCTACACCGCGGCGGCGATCTCCGGCGACCCCGACGGACGCACGATCGGCCTCGGCATCACCTTCCTGCCGGTCTGGCTGCCGGCCGCCGGGCTGGTCGCGGCGCTGCCGGGCTGCTCGTCGCGCCGCTGGCCACCCGGCTGCGCGGGCTCTACCTCGCGATCGTCACGCTCGGTCTGGTCTTCCTCGGCGAGCACGTCTTCAACGAGTGGAGCGACGCTCACCGGCGGGGCCGGGGTCGGCCGCGCGGCAGCGCGACCCGGTGCTGTTCGGCGTCGCCTTCGACCAGGCGACCGACTCCTTCACCGACGACCAGCAGCTGTACCTGCTGATGCTCGTGCTGCTGCTGCGTCTTCGCGCTGCTGCGCGCAACCTCGCCCGGTCCGCGTCGGCCGCGCCTTCGCCGCCGTCCGCGACCGCGACATCGCCGCGGAGATGATCGGCGTCGACCTGCCCCGCACCAAGCGGCTCGCCTTCGTGATCTCGTCGTTCTACGCCGGCTGCGCCGGGGCGCTGCTCTACACGATCATCCGGCTTCTTCGACCCCGGCTCGCTTCGACCTGCTGCTGTCGGTGCAGTTCATCGCGATGGTGCTGATCGGCGGCGCGGGCACGATCTCCGGCTCGATCATGGGCGCGTTGTTCATCTCGCTGCTGCCCCGGCTGACCCGCGAGCTGCCCGACCTACCTCCCGCTGTCAGCGGCTCGGCCACCGAGACGCCCAACGTCTTCCAGGTCGAGACGATCCTCTACGGGCTGCTCATCGTGGCGTTCCTGCTGTTCGAGCCGCGCGGCCTGTTCGGCATCTGGGTCCGCATCCGCAACTACTGGAAGGGCTGGCCGTTCAGCTACTGAGCGACGGCGTCGCGTCCAACAACGAAGGAGAACTGCTGTGAAAGTGCGCACGACAGGCGTCCTGCTGGCTGTCGCTGGCCCTGGTCGCCACGGGCTGCCGCGGATCGACGACGGAGGAGGCGGTGGCGGCGGCGACGACGAGGCTGCGATCGACGCCCCCGGCGTGACCTCCGACGCGTGCCCGGACGCGGTCAACGAGGACAACGGCTGCATCTACCTGGGCAGATCTCCGACCTCACCGCCGGCCCGTTCGCCCCCCTCGGCGTGCCGATCACCGAGTCGAGGAGGCGTTCTGGCAGCGGGTCAACGAGGACGGCGGCATCGGCGGCTACGACGTCGACGTCACCGAGTACGTCCGCGACAACCTCTACAACCCGGAGACGCACGCCCAGGTCTACGAGGAGATCAAGCCCGACGTCCTCGCGCTCGCCCAGACCCTCGGCTCGCCGCACGACCCTGGCGATCCTCGAGACCTGAAGGCGCGAGCGATGGTCGCCGCCCCGGCCTCGTGGACGTCGCTGTGGGAGCTTCGAGGACACCATCCTCGAGTCCGGCACCGACCTACTGCGTCGAGGCGATGAACGTCGTCGACTACGCGGTCGAGAACAACGGACGTCCAGACGGTCATGTCCATCGAGTTCCCCGGTGACTACGGCGGCGACGCTGCCGCCGGCGCCGAGATCGCCGCCGAGGCCAACGGCCTCGACTTCACCAGCGTCGAGACCGGACCGGGCCAGGAGGACCAGGCGCACCGCCATCGGCGCGGTCGTCCGGCAGAAGCCCGACCTGGTGATCCTCGGCACCGGACCGACCGAGACGGCCGTGATCGTCGGCCAGGCGGCCGCCCAGGGCTTCGAGGGCCAGTTCGTGGGTCTCGGTCCGACCTGGAACCCGGCCCTGCTGCAGTCCCCGGCGGCGCCGGCCCTCGAGGCGCTCTACCTGCGCCTCGGGGTCCTGGGGCTCCTTCGACACCGACACCCCGGGCCACCAGGCCATGCGCGACGCCGTCGGCGACGTCCAGGCCAACGACGGCTACACCTCGGGCTGGGTCTGGTCCTACCCGCTGAAGGCCGCGCTCGAGGAGTGGCTCGACGGTGACTACGACAAGACCCGCGAGGGCCTGCTCGAGGCGGTCCAGGCTCTCGACCAGGTCGACTACGAGGGCATGCTGCCCGAGGAGGCCGGCAACTACGGCGGGGAGCCCAACGAGCGGTGTTCCGGCAGAGCGTGCTCAGCACGGTCGACCCGGACGCGCCGACCGGCATCACCAAGAGCGAGGACTTCTTCGTCGGTCCCACCGCCGAGGCGAACGAGTTCACGGGTGCCTGCTACGAGGGCTGACCTGCCTCACCGCTGACGTCGGTGGTCCGTGGGTGACCTCCGGGTCGCTCCCGGGCCACCGATGTCGGTGCCGGGGGAGCCGGGCCGTACCCCGGCTGCTTCCCACCGTCGAGCCCGGCCCGGCCAGCGTCGGACGGGGCGCACAGGATCGACGTCGGCCGGTCAACGATTGGTCACGAACTGCAGGAAATGCGCCCCGGATCCTGCGGTTGGGGACCAAACCGCAGCATCAGGGCCTGGCCCGGCATGCCCTAGCGTGAGCGCCATGGAGCTGCTGGAGTCCTGGCCGTTGACCGACCGGCCCGACCTGCGCGACCGGCTGCTGGCGGCCTACGACGACCCGGCCCGCGGCTACCACGACCGGATCCACCTGAGCGAGGTGGTCGCCAACATCGGTCGGCTGCGTCCAGAGCTGCCGCGGCCGGAGCAGGAGATCGCCCTCTGGCCGCCGCCGCACCTGCACGCGATCCTGCTCGCCGCCTGGTACCACGACGCGGTCTATGACGGCGGCGCCGACCTGGAGGAGCGCTCGGCCGTGCTGGCCGAGACCGAGCTCGCGGCGGCCGGCTGCGACCCCGCCGTCGTCGCCGAGGTGGCCCGGCTGGTCCGGCTGACCGCCTCGCACCGACCGGCCGCCGACGACCCCGTCGGCGCCGTCCTGTGCGACGCCGACCTGGCGATCCTGGCGTCCGACGAGGAGCGGTACGCCGCCTACGTCGCCGGGGTGCGCCATGATTACGCCCACGTGGAGGCGGGAGCCTTCCGCGTCGGCCGGCTCGCCGTCACCGAGGAGCTGGTGGCGCGGCGGTGGCTCTTCCACACCACCACGGCGAGGGGCCTGTGGGAGGACGAGGCCCGCGCCAACCTGACCCGCGAGATCGCCGAGCTCAGCGCCGGTCCGGCTACAGACCCTCCGCCCGGCTGAGGTCGAGGACGCCCAGGGTCAGGTGGCTCAGCGAAGGGCGGGGCCGTCCAACGCCAGCCCGGTCTCTCCCGGCAGCGCCCGCAAGGTCGCAGGAACGCCGAGCGGCACCGCGAGGTTGGTCGGCTCGTGACCGATGTGCGCCCCACGCACCACGGGTACGCCGAGCGGCGCCAGCCGGTCCAGCAGGGTCGCCGCCACCTCGTGGTCGGGCCCGCTCCCACTCAGGTGGCCGACGACGACGCCGCGGACTCCGTCGAACCAGCCGGCGCGCAGCAGCTGGGTCAGCAGCCGGTCGAGCCGGTAGGGGTCCTCCGCCACGTCCTCGAGGACCGCGATCGAGTCCCGGGCAGGCATCGCCCCCGATGCTCCGGCCCCGGCCGCCAGGACCGCGAGGTTGCCCCCGACGAGCACACCGTCCGCGGTGCCCGGCACCAGCACGTCGAGGGGTTCCGGCGCCAGGTCGAGCGCGGACCCGGGCTCCATGAGGCTGCGCCGCAGCTGATCCCTGGTGTCCGCACCGAGGCTGCCGAGCTGGGCGACCACCGGGCCGAGCACGGTGACCAGGCCGAGCCGGGCCGCGAACGCCTGGTGCAACGCGGTGACGTCGGAGAAGCCCAGCAGGACCTTCGGTCGGGCCCGGGCGAGGACGTCCCAGTCGAGCAGGTCGACGATCCGTTGGGCGCCGTAGCCACCGCGGGCGCACAGCACCGCCCCCGACCCGTCGTCGAGCCAGGCCGCGGTCAGGTCGGCGGCACGCTGCTCGTCGGTGCCCGCGAGGTAGGGCAGGGACGGAGTACCTCCGGTGACGTGCGGTGCGACGTCGACCTCGAGCCCCCACCCGCGCAGCACTCGCAGTCCGCCCTCGAGGCGGTCGTACGGCACCGGCCCGGAGGGCGCGACCACGGTGACCCGGGCACCCGGGGCCAGCCGCTCGGGCCGCACCAGGGCTCGACCCGGACGTCCCGACCCCAGCACCTCGGACTTGCGTCGCCGGAGCCCTGCGGTGCGGAGCCGGGTGATGAGCTCGCGGCTCGACACCGGTAGCGCGCCGGCAGCGACCACCGACTCGTAGCGGTCGGAGGGGATGTCGTAGTGGTCGCGGTCGAAGCCGCGTTCGGGGATGCCGAGCCCGCGGGCGAAGCGGTGCAGCTCCGCGAAGGAGGCGTCACTGGCCAGGTGGGACCACATCCGGCCGTGGCCGGGCGCGTTCGGCGGGTCGATCAGCAGCGTCACGGCGCCCGCTCAGGCCGAGCCGGCCGCGCGAGCGGCAGAGTCGTCGAGCAGCATCCTCCAGGCACGCACGTGTCCGGGATCGACGTACGCCTTGTCCCATGAGCCTCCCGGCCGCACCGAGGAGGCCACGGAGAACTGTCGTACGCCGGCGCGCAGCAACCACGGCACGTGCTCCCCCGCCAGGCCGCCACCGGCCATCAGCACCCGGGCGACCTCGGGGTCCGCACCCACCCGGTCGACGAGGTCGTCGAAGCCCACGCCGAGACCCTGGGGTGAGCCGGCAGAGTGCACCGCGTCGAGGCCCGGCAGGCTGAGCACCTGACGCCAGGCGAGGTCGGCCTCGAGCGAGTCGTCGAGCGCGCGGCTGAAGGTCCAGGGCACCCCGGGCAGCGCGTCGGCGAGGTGTCCGCACACCTCCACGTCGACGAGCAGGTCGACGTCGAGGAAGCCGAAGACGACTCCCTCGGCTCCGACGCTGAGGTAGGACTCGGCGAGCCCGACGAGGCGGGTCAGCTCGCCGCCGGTCGTGGTGTGGGAGTCGTTGAGACGCAGCAGCACCCGCACCGGCAGCTCGGTCTCCTTGCAGATGCTGGAGACCAGTCCGGGCTCGGGAGACGTGCCGCCGGGCACCCGACGGTCGGCACACACGACCCGGTCGGCGCCACCCTCGTCGGCCCCGGGCACGTCGCGCGGGTGCAGCACCGCCACCTCCAGCAGCGGCGCAGGCGTGCGCGGGTCGCCGGGCTCGGTGAGGGACATGAGTTCACAATAGAAGGGTGACTGCCGACGACGAGCCACCCGACGCTCTCATGACCGCACGAGCCCTCGTGCTGCACGACCTCGAAGCGACCGGTGCGGCCGGTCCCGAGTCGGTCTCGGCGCTGGAGGACTCCTTGACCACCCGCCGGTGGTGGGCCTCCCAGTGGGAGGAGGGCCGGGTGTACGTCGCCGGGCTGATCGCCCAGGACGTGCAGGACGCGCTGCTGGAGAAGGTCGGCCGATGGCCCTTGTGCCACGCCTGCGACGAGCTCGACCCGCATGCGATGTACATCCATCCCGAGCTCGGCGGACCCGACCCGATGTGGGTCTGCGAGAACAGCGCGATCGCCGTCGCGCCCCTCGGCAAGCTCACCCGCTGATCCTGAACGCGGCACGCCCGCCTGCAATGTGGTGCCGGCGATCAGGCGACGAGCAGGACCAGCGCCAGCGCCAGCGAAGCGACCACCAGGGACGACGCCACCCCCAGCATCAGGTCCGTGGGACGCAGTCTTCGCAGCGCCCGGATGTCGACGGCGAAGCCGAGTGCGCACATCGCGGTCGCGAGCGCCACACCCTGCACGAGGGCCACCACGTCACGGACTCCCGGGGGCACCGACGTCAGGCTCCCCACCAGGACCAGGGCGACGAACACGACGACGAAGCCCGGGACGAGGGGCGTGCGCCGCCCCGGCGCCACCTCCGTCGCACGACGACGCCACGACACGACGACGAGGACCGGCGCCAGCATCAACACCCTGGCGAGCTTGACCACGATCGCGACCTGGAGCGCGGTGGTCCCGAGGATCCCCCCGGCGACGACCACCTGACCGACCTCGTGGATGCCACCGCCCGCCCAGGCGCCCGCGGCGCGATCAGTCAGCCCGAGCTGCCCGGAGAGAAGCGGTAGCACCACCATCGCGACGCTGCCGAGGGCCACCACCATCGACAGGGCCACGGCGACATCCTCCTCGTCGGACTCCGAGACTCCATCCACCGCAGCAACCGCGGCGGCGCCGCAGATCGACGTCCCGCACGCGATGAGCAGACGCCGCGCCGGAGGGACGCCGATCAGGCGACCGGTCCAGAGGGTGAGTCCGATCCCCCCGCACACGACGAGGAAGACGACAGCGAGGGCGCCCCAGCCGAGCGCGAGCACTTCCCGGAGGGCGAGCTGGAGACCGAGCAGGGCGATACCGACCCGGAGCACCCGGCGCGACGCGATCGACAGCCCGGGTGCCAACGCGCGCCGCGGACCCACGAGGTTGCCGGCGACGAGGCCGAGGACGATGGCGATGAGGAGTGCGCTGACCACAGGCAGGACGGCATTCAGGGCGAGGGCGGCCAGACCGCCGGCGAGCGCGACCGCGAGTCCGGGCCAGGGCGTCGCTTCCGGTGTCTCGGCCTCCTCCCCGTCCGGGGCGGCTACGGCCCCGACAGTTGTGGACATGCCCCCAGCCTGCCTCGCGATCGTGTCCGGCAGTAGTCGCAGAGTGGGCATCACCTCATGCGCGATTGATATGGGTGCGCGAGCAGTCATATCATCTGGGCATGAGCAGCCGGCCGGACCTCGCCGCGCTGGACCTGCTTGTCCGGGTCGCCGAGAGCGGGTCTCTGGGAGCCGCGGCACGCGAGGTCGGGATCGCCCAGCCCAACGCCAGCCGGGCGATCGCCCGGCTGGAACGTCAGCTGGGAGTGGTCCTGCTGGCCCGAGGACCGCGCGGCTCCCGGCTCACCACCGAGGGCGGCGTCGTCGTGGAGTGGGCGCGGGAGGCGCTGGCCGGTGTCGACCGCGTGGTCGTCGGCGCCCGGTCCCTGGCGGCCCAGCGGACCCCTCAGCTCAGAGTCACGGCCAGCCTGACCATCGCTGAGTACCTCGCCCCCGAGTGGCTCTCCCGGCTGCGGCGGCGGCACCCCGACCTCAGGGTGAGCCTGACCGTGGGCAACTCCTCCGAGGTCATCGCCCAGGTCGTCGGCGGCCGGGTGAGCGTCGGCTTCGTGGAGACTCCCACCGCGCCACGTGCCGTCTCCTCGAGCACGGTGGCCACGGACACACTCGTCGTCGTCGTCGGAGCCGACCACCCGTGGGCCGGTCGCCGACGTCCGGTCGGCGCCGTGGAGCTCTGCCGCGGCCGACCTCGTCGTGCGGGAGAGCGGATCTGGCACCCGTGAGACCCTGACCCGCGCACTGGCGCGGGCCGGCGCCGAGCTCGGCGAGTCACACCTCGAGCTGGCCAGCACCGCCGCCGTGAAGGCCGCGGCAGCAGCCGGTCACTCCCCTGCCGTGCTCAGCGATCTCGCGGTCGGCTCCGAGCTTCGCACCGGCGTTCTCGTCGAGGTGCCGACCGACCGGACTCGACCTGACCCGGCAGCTGCGTGCGGTCTGGCCGACCTCGGTGCGCCCCACCGGCGCCGCCGCGGACCTGGTCCGGCTGGCCCGCCGGGGCCTGGATGACGCGGCGTCAGTCGCGGACGATCAGCCAGATGATGATCGCCACGACGGCCAGCCCGGCCAGGGCCTGCTTCCAGTAGGCCTTCGCCAGGATCGGCAGCACGGTCGCACCGAGGTCCAGCGCGTCGTCGTCCTTCGCGGGCTCCCTGTGAGGGGGCGGTGCAGCACGGGGAGCGGCTGCCTTCGCCGGTGCCGCTGGTGCCGCCGGTGTTGATGGTGCCGCCGGGGCCGCTGGCGCAGCCGCCTCGGCGCTGGCCGGGTCCACCGCCTCGACGGCCGGTTCTCCCGTCGGAGGAGGTGGCGTGCCCACCGTGCCAGAGCCGCTCGCCGACGCGGCCGGTGACTCTTCGGCCACCGGGGTGGAGGAGTCACCGACCTTCTGCTCCAGGCACGACACGAACTGGCCCAGCAGCTTGTCGGACACGTCCTGCATGACCCCGCGGCCGAACTGGGCGGGCTTGCCGGTGATGGCCAGGTCGGTGAGCGACGGTGACCTCGGTCGATCCGCCGGCGTCGACCAGCCGGGCCGTCACCTTCGCGCCCGCCGTACCGTTTCCCCGCTTGTCCTTGCCCTTCGCGTCCACGACGAACCGCTTGGCGGACTCGTCCTTCTCCACGAAGGTGCCGGTGCCCGAGTAGACCAGCGCGATCGGACCGAGCTTGACCTTGCAGGACCCCTTGAAGTCGTCGCCGGTCACCTCCGTCACGGTCGCGCCCGGGAAGCACCCGGCCACCGACTCGATGTCCTGGAACGCCGCCCAGGTCTCCTCGACGCTCGCCGGCACAGTGAACGTGTGTGTCAGCTCCATCCCCATGCCGGGCGCCTAGCCTCCTGCCGCGGCCAGCACGGCCCGTCGGGTCAGGACCGTGGCGAGGTGCCGCCGGTAGTCGGCGTCGCCGTTGAGGTCGCTGGGCGGGTTGGTGCCCTCGGCGGCCGACGCGGCGGCCGCGCGGACGGCCTCGTCGGTGGCGGGCTGCCCGACCAGGGCCTGCTCGACCGAGGTGGCCCGCAGTGGGGTCGAACCCATGTTGGTCAGGCCTACCCTGGCTTCGCTGATGGTCCCGCCCTCGACCTTGACCGCGGCGGCGACGGCGACGATCGGCCACTGGTGGGCCACCCGCACGAACTTCTCGTAGTGGGCGCCCCAACCGGAACGCTTCGGGATCCGCACCTCGGTCAGCAGCTCGCCGTCGTCCATGGCGGTGGTGAACAGGTCGACGAAGAAGTCCGCCGCCGCGACCGTGCGTGTCCCGCCTGAGCCTGCAACGACGAACTCGGCGTCGAGCGCGAGCGCCGGCGCCCCGAGGTCACCTGCGGGATCGGCATGGGCCAGCGCGCCACCGAACGTGCCGCGGTGGCGCACCTGCGGATCGGCGACCTCGGCGGTCGCCTTGGTGAGGAGCAGCGCGTGCTCGCGGACGAGCGGGTCGGTCTGCACCTCGGCATGCGTGGTCATCGCCCCGATGACGATCGCGTCGCCGTCCTCGCGGATGCCGCGCAGCGCCTCGATCTTGCCCAGGTCGATGATCATCTCGGGTGCGTTGAGGCGCATCCGGAGCACCGGGAGCAGGCTCTGCCCGCCGGCGATCACCTTGCCCTCGTCGCCGGCAGCGGCGATGGCCTGCAGGGCCTCCTCGACGGTCGAGGGGCTCACGTAGTCGAACTTCGCGGGAATCACCGGGCACCTCCGTCGTTGGATCCAGCCGTGCGGTCTGCGGTGTCCTTCTCGTCGAAGTGGGGCGCGGCGTCGCCCGGTGTGGGCGTGCCACCTCCCCCGTCATGGCTGTGGATGGCCTTGAAGATCCGGGCCGGAGTGCACGGCATCTGCACGTCGTTGACCCCGAGGTGACGGATCGCGTCGACCACCGCGTTGACCACGGCCGGGGTCGAGGCGATGCAGCCGGCCTCACCCACGCCCTTGGTGCCCAAGGTGTTGGTCGTCGAGGGCGACGTGGTGTGCGCGGTGTCGAAGCTGATCGTGTCGGCCGCGGTCGGCACGAGGTAGTCGACGAAGGACGCGGACACCAGCGTGCCGGCATCGTCGTAGATCGCCTCCTCCCACAGAGCCTGGGCGATGCCCTGCACCAGGCCGCCGTGCACCTGGCCGGCCACGATCAGCGGGTTGACGATGTTGCCGATGTCGTCGACCGCGACGTACTTGCGCATCTTCACGCCGCCCGTCTCGGTGTCGATCTCCACCGCACACAGGTGGGTGCCGTGCGGGAAGGAGAAGTTCACGGGATCGTAGGTCGCGTCGCTGTCGATCGACGGCTCGACGCCGTCGGGAAGGTTGTGCGCGGCAAAGGTCGCCAGCGCGATCTCGCCGATCGCCATCCCCTTGTCGGTGCCCTTGACCGAGAACTTGCCGCCGGAGAACTCGAGGTCGTCGACGGAGGCCTCGAGGAGGTGCGCCGCGATCGACTTGGCCTTCTCGATGACCTTGTCGGCGGCCTTGCACCAGCGCCTCGCCTCCGACGACCAAGGAGCGGGAGCCGTAGGTGTCCAGGCCCTTGTGGGCGATCTGGGTGTCGCCGTGCAGCACCTCGACGTCCTCGAAGGCGACGCCGAGACGGTCGGCCACGATCTGTGACCAGGCGGTCTCGTGACCTTGGCCGTGCGCCGAGGCGCCGGTCGTGACCTCGACCTTGCCGGTCGGCAGCATCCGCACCGAGGCGTGCTCCCACCCGCCGGCCCCGTAGTCGAGCGACCCGAGCACACGGGACGGGGCCAGTCCGCACATCTCGGTGAAGGTCGAGATCCCGAGCCCGAGCTGGACGGGGTCGTCGGCCTCCCGGCGCTGCTTCTGCTCGGCGCGGAGCTCGTCGTAGCCGAACATCTCCTTGGCCTTGGCGGTGGCCGCCTCGTAGTTGCCGGAGTCGTACTCGAGCCCGCACACCGAGGTGAACGGGAACTCCTCGTGCTTGATCCAGTTCTGCTCACGGATCGCGAGCGGATCCACCCCCACCTCGACGGCGAGCTCGTCCATCAGACGCTCGATGGCGATAGGTCGCCTCGGGGCGACCGGCTCCGCGATAGGCGTCGGTCCAGGTCTTGTTGGTGAGCACGGTCTGGCAGTTGAACTGGTAGGCGGGGAACTTGTAGATCGCGTTGAACATGAACGCACCCAGCACAGGTACGCCGCCGCCGATGAGCGAGACGTAGGAACCCATGTCGGCGAGGAGCTCGACCTTGAGGCCGGTCACGGTGCCGTCCTTGGTCGCCGAGAGGGTGAGCTTCTGCCACTGGTCGCGACCGTGGTGGGCGGCCATCAGCGACTCGGAGCGGGTCTCGGTGTACTTGCACGGCTTGCCGAGGCGGCGGGCCGCCATGAAGGTGATCCACTCCTCGGGCGTCGTCTGCAGCTTGCCACCGAAGCCGCCGCCCACGTCGGGCGCGATCACCCGGATCTTGGCCTCGGAGACGCCGAGCACGGCGGCCATCAGGAAGCGCAGGATGTGCGGGATCTGGGTCGCTGACCAGACGGTGATCTGCTCACCGGTCGGGTCGACCACGACGCTGCGGGGCTCCATGAACGCCGGGATCAAGCGCTGCTGGCGGTACTCGCGCTCGATCACGATGCCGTCGCCGCGCGCCTTGTCGATGGCCTCGTCGACCGCGCCGCCGGTGCCGGCGTTGGCGGAGTCGAACTGCCACAAGGCTGACTTGTTGGTGCCGAGGTCGGGGTGCGCGAGCACCGTGTCCGCTGCGGCCTCCTTGAGGTCGAGCGCAGCGGGCAGCTCGTCGTAGTCGACGTCCACCAGCTCGGCGGCGTCCCGCGCCTCGGCGGCCGACCGGGCGATGACGACGGCGACGATCTCGCCGGCGAAGGTCACCCGGTCCACCGCGATCGAGGGGTGGTCGGGGGTGACCTGCTCGGGCGTGATCGGCCACGCGTTGGGCAGTCCGCCCTGCTCGTCCTTGACGTCCTGGCCGGTCAGCACCGCCACCACGTTGGGGGCGGCCTGCGCCTCGCTGACGTCGACGTTGGTGATGGTGGCGTGGGCGAAGGGGCTGCGCACCATGGCGAGGTGCAGCATGCCCGGGAGCTGGATGTTGTCGGTCCAGCGGGTGCGCCCGGTGATCAGCCGCTGGTCCTCCTTGCGACGGCGGTCGCGGCCCACCTCGGCGGTGGGACGTTCCTGCGTTGCGGTCACTGGGCACCTCCCGCTGCGGTCTGCACGGCCTTGACGATGTTGTGGTAGCCGGTGCAGCGACACAGGTTGCCCTCGAGCCCGACCCGGATCTCGGCCTCGGACGGGTTCGGGTTGTCGTTGAGCAGGTCGATCGACTGCATGATCATGCCGGGAGTGCAGTAGCCGCACTGCAGGGCGTGGCACTCGTGGAACGCCTTCTGCATCGGGTGCAGCTCGCCGTCCTGTGCGAGACCCTCCACGGTGGTGACGTCGTGCCCGTCCGCCTGGACCGCGAGCATGTTGCAGGACTTCACGCTCCTGCCGTCCAGGTGCACCGTGCATGCGCCGCAGTTGCTGGTGTCGCACCCCACGACGGTCCCGGTCTTGCCGAGCCGCTCGCGGAGGTAGTGGACGAGGAGCATGCGTGGTTCGACGTCGTCGGCATACTTCGCGCCGTCGACAGTGACTTCGATCTTGGCCATCAAGGCACCCCTGGTGAGGACAGACGTCGGACTGGTCGTGTGACGAGGGCCACGTTAGGCCGTCGAGGTTGGCCAAAGGTTGGTGCGCCTCCGGCGGCCGGTGGCTGGAGGCGGGGTGGGCTTCCCGGCGGGCAATTACCACGTTCACGTGGTGATTGCCCGGTTCCCGCAGGGAGTTCGCTGCGGCAACCGGGAGGTCTCTGCGGGAAGCCGGCGGACGTCTCGTGCGCACCGGCGGCCGGACCGGTCAGTCGCCCGCGGCCGCGAGCCGACCCTTGAGCAGCGGCCGCGCCGGGTGCCGCTGGGGCAGTGCCGCGAGGGCCACCTCCACCACCTCGGTGTCGTACGGCGCCAGGGAGCTGTAGCGCAGCACCGCACCCGGCTTCGGGTCGGCCAGCAGCGCCTCCCGCACCGCGACGGCCACGTAGTCGCCGAGCTCGGCGAGCGCCGGCGAGCTGGTGCCCGGCATCAGCTCGCCGCCGAACGCGCCGACGGCCGCCTCCACCTCACCCGCACGCAGCAGGTCCAGCACGGTGTCGACGTCGGTGTCGACCGGCATCATCAGGCGGTAGGGCCGGGACGCGAGCTGGCCGCCGAGGGCGCTGCGCAGGTGCGAGATCTCGGCCTTGAGGGTGGAGAAGGTCACCGCGTGGTCGCCGTACAACAGCGTGTGCAGCTGCTCCAGCGCCAACCCCTCGGGGTGCAGCGCCAGCAGCGCCAGGATCTCGCTCTGGCGCCGGGTCAGCAGCAGCCGCTGGCCGTCGAGGACGGCCTCGACCCGACCGAGCAGGTGCAGCTCGAGACCGGTGTTGAAGGAGTGCCCGACCAACGCCGGTGGCGCCGACGCCGCCCCCGCTGCCGGCAGCGCGTTCTCGATCAGTCGCGCCATCATCCGGGCGGTCGCCAGACCGATCGGGTGGGTCCGGTCCCAGGTGGTGGAGAGGTCGATGACCCCCAGCTGGAGACCGGTTGCGGGGTCGTGGACCGGGGCCGCCCAGCACACCCAGTTGTGCACGATCGGGGCGTAGTGCTCGGCGCTGAAGACCATCGACGGCCGGTCGTCGTGGTTGGCCAGCGCGAGGGCGTTGGTGCCGACGTGGCTCTCGCCCCATCGTCCGCCGGCCACGAAGTTGACCGACTCCGCCTTCCGCCGCATCACCCGGCCGCCGTAGGTCCACAGGATGCGGGTGTCGGCGTCGGTGACCGCCAGGACGAGGTCGCCGTCGTCGGCGGTGCGGCGCAGCTCGTCCTCGAGACGGTGGACGGCGACCTGGAGCGGGGACTCCTCCCAGAAGGCACGTGTGTCGGACTCGTCGGCCATCGGCGCCTCGGACACGTCCGGCGTGATCGCCACGCCGGAGCGTTGCCAGCTGCGCAGGATCTCCGGCCGCACCGGCGTCTGTCCGCCGTCCGGGCCCGGGTCGGCCTGCTCGACGAAGGCGGTCCAGGCGCGCACCGCGTCGACCCGCTGCCCGCGGAGCTCCTCACGTGGTGTGGTCATCGCCCCGGCCTCAGTGGTGGATCCGGTCATCGAGCGTCACGAGCCGCTGCCCGCCGCCGCCCCACTGGAGCGCGACGATCTCCGCGGCGATGCTGACCGCAGTCTCCTCGGGCGTGCGCGCGCCGAGGTCGAGGCCGATCGGCGAGGAGAGCCGGCTCAGCTCCGCGGCGGTCAGCCCGGCCTCGTCCAGACGCTTCATCCGGTCGTCGTGGGTGCGCCGCGACCCCATCGCACCGACGTAGCCCACCTCCGGCAGCCGCAAGCGCCACCTCCAGCAGCGGTACGTCGAACTTCGGGTCGTGGGTCAGCACGCACACCACGGTCCGGGCATCGATCCGGCCGGCGTCGGCCTCGGCCCGGAGGTACTTGTGCGGCCACGTCACCACGACCTCGTCGGCCGCCGGGAAGCGCGAGCTGGTCGCGAACACGGGCCGGGCGTCGCACACGGTCACGTGGTAGCCGAGGAAGCCGCCCATCCGGGCGACCGCCGCCGCGAAGTCGATGGCGCCGAAGACCAGCATCCGGGGCGGCGGCGCGAAGGCCCACACGAAGACGCGCATGCCTTCGCCGCGCCGCTCGCCGTCGGGTCCGTAGGTCAGCGTCTGGTGGTGGCCGGCGGCCAGCAGGCCGCGCACGTCGTCGACGACGGCATCGTCCGCGCGGTCGGAGCCGAGACCACCCTGCACCGGTGGCAGGTCCTCCGCGTCGGCGGGCCGCACCACGACGCGGCGTCCGATGCGGGCGACGTCGGGGTGGTCCACGACGGTGGCCACCGCGACAGGTCGGCCGGCCGCGATGTCCGCGGCGATGTCGCCGAGCTCGGGGAAGGTCTCCCGGTCCACCTTCTCCACGAACACGTCGAGGATGCCGCCGCAGGTCAGCCCGACGGCGAAGGCGTCGTCGTCGCTGACGCCGTAGCGGTGCAGGACCGAGGTGCCGTCGGCGACGACCGACTGGCCCAGCTCGTAGACAGCACCCTCGACGCAGCCGCCGGACACCGACCCGACCGCCTCGCCGGCAGGTCCGACGAGCATCGACGCGCCGGGCGGACGGGGAGCCGAGCGGAAGGTCGCTACGACGGTGCCGACGCCGACGCTCTCGCCGGCCTCCCACCACCGCATCAGGTCGGGAAGCACCTCACGCATCGGCCACCACCTCGATCAGCTCGGAGAACGCCGCGAGCGAGTGCCCCGCGACGAAGTGGTCGCAGTGCTCGAGGGCGGCGACGATGCCTTGCTGGACAGGCTGGTAGCCCTCGCGCCCGATGTGCGGGTTGACCCAGACGACGTCGTGCGCCAGACCGCTGAGCCGTTGCATCTGGGCGCCGAGCAGAGCGGTGTCGCCGCGCTCCCAGCCGTCGCTGAACACCACGACGACGGCGCCGCGCGCCAGTCCCCGCTGACCCCACCGGTCCAGGAACTGCTGCAGGGTCTCCCCGAGCCGGGTGCCACCGGACCAGTCGGGCACGGTCCTGCCTGCGGCGATGATTGCCTGGTCGGCGTCGCGCAACCGCATCGCCCGGGTGATCCGGGTCAGCCTGGTGCCGACGGTGAAGACCTCGGTGAGAGGCCCGGTGCACAGCACGAACCGGTGGGCGACTCGCAGCAGCGCGTCGGCGTAGGGACTCATCGAGCCGGACACGTCGACCAGCAGCACGATGCGCCGCGGCCGGGTGGCTCGCCGCCGGTAGGCGATCTCGCCCGGCTCGCCCATCCGCTGGAGCGAGCGACGCAGGGTGCGGCCGGCGTCGAGATCGCCGCGGTGCCAGGCCACCCGACGGCGGGCACGCCGGCGCGGTGCCCGGGGCTTGAGCAGGTCGAAGAGCAGACCGAGGCGAGCCCGGTCGGCCGCGGACATGTCGCCGATGTCGCGGTGCCGGAGCACCTCGGCGTCGCTCGCCCGCGCACGCAGGGGGTCGTCCTCACCCTCGGACTCCCCCGCGCCCTCGTCCTCCTGCAGGGCGGCCTGGTTGATCGGCGGCCGCGGCTCGGCCGGCTTGCGCCCGGTGGGTACGTCGTCGCCGAGGAACCAGGAGGTGAACACCTGGTCGTAGCGGTCGAGATCGTCGGGGCTGGAGCAGAGCGTCGCGCGGCCGGCCCAGTAGGTCGCCCGGCGGTCGTCGAGACCGACCACGGCGGCGGCGGCGAGGAAGGACTGCGCCCGGTCCATCGTCACCGCGACCCCGGCCGCCCGAAGCGCGCGGGTGAAGCCGAGCAACAGCTCCACCGGCTCGTGGACCACGTCGACGGTGTCGAGGCCGTGGCTGCCGGTCATGTCCGGAGCATCCGGTCCAGCGCCTGCCGGACGCGCTGCGCGTCCTCGCGGTACTTCACCACGGCACCGAGGGTGGCCGACGCGGTCTCGACGTCGAGTCGGCGGGTGCCCAGCCGGTGCAGGGCGCGCGCCCAGTCGAGGGTCTCGGCGACACCCGGCGGCTTGAGGAGCTGCTCGTCGGCCCGCAGCCGCTGCACGAGCGACACGACCTGGTCGGCGAGCTGCTCGGGGACCTCAGGGGCGCGTGTGCGCACGATCTCGACCTCTCGCGCCAGGCTCGGGTGCTCCACCCAGTGGTAGAGGCAGCGTCGCTTCAGGGCGTCGTGGATCTCCCGGGTGCGGTTGGAGGTGAGCACGACGACCGGAGGGACGGCGGCGGTGATGGTGCCGAGCTCGGGGATGCTGACCTGATAGGTGGAGAGCACCTCGAGGAGGAACGCCTCGAACTCGTCGTCGGCCCGGTCGATCTCGTCGACGAGCAGCACGGCCGGTGCGGCCCGCAGCGCCTGGAGCACCGGCCTGGCCAGCAGGAAGCGTTCGTCGAACAGCGACGACTCCGCCTTGTCGACGTCGATGGTCTCGCCGGCCGCCTCGAGGGCACGCAGGTGCAGGATCTGTCGCGGGAAGTCCCAGTCGTAGAGCGCCTGGGTCGCGTCGATCCCCTCGTAGCACTGCAGCCGCACGAGCGGCGCCTCCAGAGCGAGGGCAAGCGCCTCGGCCAGGGCTGTCTTGCCGGTCCCGGGCTCGCCCTCGAGCAGCAACGGACGCTGCATCTCCAGGGCCAGGAACGCGATCGTCGCCAGAGACTCGTCGGCGAGGTACCCCGTGGCTCCCAGGCGCGATGCCAGGTCACCGGCGGTCGCGAAGCCCCCGGGCTGCTCACCGTCGCTCATACCGTCGAGCCTACCCACGACGTGACAAAAGCCACCTCCCAGTGAGGTCACAGCTGGTCGGGGGTGTCGACGTCGCGGCCGCTGGCGAGGTCGGAGCACTCGACGAGTCGCACCTCGCGTCCTCGGAGGTAGTCACGCGCACCTCGATCCCCCGCCGCGACCTCGACGACGCCGGACCAGTGGCTGCGGCCGATCAGCACCGGGTGCCCCGCCACCCCGTCGTACGACGCCCGCGCAAGGATCGCGTGGTCCTCGTCCGCCGCGCCGAGCACGCGCCGCACGACCACCTCGTCGACGTCAGGGAGGTCGACGAGGGACACCAGGACCGCCGACACCTCGCCCGGCGCGTCCAGCAGGCCGCGGATGCCGGCGCGCAACGAGGCACCCATCCCCTCGTCCCAGTCGTCGGCGACCACGACCGTGACAGCCGGGTCGGTGCTCCAGCCCGCTTCCTCCAGCAGGCCGCGTGCTTCCTCGACGGACGCGCCGAGCACCACGGTGACGCCACGACAACCCCCGTCCAGCAGTCTGCCGACGGCGCGGTCGAGGTAGGGCACGCCGTGTCCGTCACGCAGCAGCGCCTTGGGCGAGCCCATCCGGCGCCCCGCCCCGGCGGCGAGCAACAGCCCGAGCGCGCTCATGGGCCGACGCTCGCGCTGCGCACTAGTGGGCCGCCGACTCCATGTCGCGCAGGGCGCGCAGGACGTTGCCCGACCCGATCGCGGCCAGGTCGGACTCGGCGTACCCGCGACGGCGGAGCTCCTCCCACAGCAGCGGGTAGCCGGCGACGTCCTCCATCCCTGCGGGGAAGTTGGAGGCGCCGTCGTAGTCGCCGCCGATGCCGATGTGGGCGAGCCCGGCGACCTCACGGATGTGGTCGACGTGGTCGGCGACCTCGGCGACGGTCGGGGCCGGGGGCGCCAGCGGCGTCCGCTCGCGCATCACCGGGTCGACGTCGTCGAAGGAGCGCGGGTCACCGCCGCGAGCGGTCGTCACGTCGAGACAGTCGTTGAACCACGAGACCCAGCGCTGGCTGACGAAGAACGACGGGAAGCCGACCATGCAGACGCCACCGTTGCCCACCAGGGACTCCAGGACGTCGTCGGGCACGTTGCGCGGATGGTCGGCCACCGCGCGGGCGGAGCTGTGGCTGAAGATCACCGGCGCGGTAGTCACGGCCAGCGCATCGCGCATCACCGGATCGGAGACGTGGGAGAGGTCGACGAACATGCCGAGGCGGTTCATCTCGGCAACGACCTCGCGGCCGAAGTCGGAGAGCCCGCCGAGCAGCGGTACGTCGGTCGCGGAGTCGGCCCAGGGCACGTTCTCGTTGTGCGTGAGCGTCATGTAGCGCGCGCCGCGGTCGTGCATCTCGCGCAGCGTGTCCAGCGAGGAGTCGATGGAGTGGCCGCCCTCCATCCCGATGAGCGAGGCCAGCCGGCCCGAGGTCAGCGCCGCGTCCACGTCGTCGGCGCTCACGCACAGCGCGAGCCGGTCCGGGTGGGCAGCGCACAGCCTGTGCACGAAGTCGATCTGCTCGCGGGTCGCCTGGACCGCGTCCTGACCGGTGAGGCTGCAGGGCACGAACACCGACCAGAACTGCCCGGTCACACCGCCGGCGGACAGCCGCGGGAAGTCGGTCTGGACGGCCGGCTCGCCGCCGACGAGGTCGACCTCGGCGAGGTCGTAGCCGCAGTGGTCGCGCAGCGTCCAGGGCAGGTCGTTGTGGCCGTCGATCACGCCGACGGGCGGAGGGGTGCTCACCGGGAGCGGGTGACCGGGGTGTTCGGCCGCGACAGCGGCATCCACAGGGTGTAGCGGTCGGCGCGGAAGGTCGAGCGGGAGACCTCGATCGCGATGCTGCCGGCGAAGGCCCGGCGAGCGATCCGCAGCACCGGCACGCCGGCCGAGATGCCGAGCAGCTCGGCCTCCTCGGGCCGCGAGACGGCCGCGTCGACGGAGTCCTCGCCCCAGGTGGGCAGCAGGTCGCGACGCTGGAGCTCCTCGTAGAGGCTCTCCGGCAGCGGCTGGTCGAGGAAGTTGGGCAGGATGCTGTCGGCGAGGTAGGCGTCCTCGATGCACATCGGGGTGCCGTCGGCGAGCCGGAGCCGCTGCCAGTGGACGACCTTGGCGCCCTCGGCGATCTCGAGCGCGCGGGCGACACCGGGCCCGGCCGACTCCATCCGCGCCAGCAGAGTGCGCGAGGCCGGCTCGAGCCCACGCCGCCCCATCTCCTCGGTGTAGCTGGAGAGGCGGACCTGCACGTCGATCTTGGCGCGGGCGACGAAGGTGCCGCGTCCGGGGACCCGCTCGAGCAGGCCTTCGGAGACGAGGGCGTCGAGCGCCTGCCGCACCGTCATCCGGGCGACCCCGAAGTGCTGCACGAGCTCACGCTCGGACGGCGCGGGACTGCCGGGCTCGGCACCTTGGATGAGGCCCCGCACGTACTCGCGGACCTGGACGTGCTTGTGCACGGTCTGCCGGGGTCGGTCTGGCGTCACCACGTCGCCCATCGCACCTCCCTCGACATCACCCCACCTTAGCCTCATCAGCAGGGGTCGTCCCCTGAGTGCGATCGGGTTTGGTGCGTCGGAAGCGTCGGGGTCCGCGGCCTTCCTGCGCGCTCCCCCAGCATCACTCCGTGGCGATCGCCTCGAGCACGTCGAGCCGCGCCGCGCGCCGAGCCGGGAACACCGCGGCCAGCACCCCGACGAATGCGGCGGCCAGGACGTAGCCGATCAGCTGCGAGGGTCGGCACCGTGATCACCTCGAGGCCCTCGTCGGCCAGGGAGCTCATCAGCGCCAGCCCGAACACCAGGCCCATGCCGACGCCGAGCACGGCGCCGAGCACCGCGATCACGATGGCCTCCAGCCGGATCATCCGGCGCAGCTGCGACCGGCCGAGCCCGATGGCGCGGAGCAGTCCGACCTCGCGGGTCCGCTCGATCACCGAGAGCGCCAGGGTGTTGACGATGCCCAGCACCGCGATCACCAGGGCCAGGCCGAGCAGGGCGTAGATCAGCAGCAGCATCTGGTCGATCGGTGCCCGCTGCTCCTCCGCGAAGCCTGCCTGGTCCTTGACCGTGACCGTGGGCAGGTCCGCCGTCTGCTCCTCGAGCGTGGTCTGCAGCGCGCCGATGTCGGCGCCGTCGGCGGTCTCGATGAGCAGGTAGTTGTCGGCCTTCTGGAAGCCGGCCACGTCGGACAGGGTGCCGAGCGTGGTGGTGAAGGGATAGAAGAGCACCGCGTTGTCGGAGTCGTAGACGCCGACGACCTCGAGGTCCTGCTCCCCTTCGGGGAAGGTCATCCTCACCTCGTCACCGACGGCGAGGCCGTCGTCCTCTGCGCGGCTGCTGGAGACGAGCAGGGTGCCGTCGCGAAGATCGGCGAGCGAGCCGTCGACCATCGGCACGTTGGCGACCTCGACGAGGGACGCGGGGTCGATGCCCATGACCCCTTGGCCGCCGCCGTCGAACGAGGCGTTGGCGTAGCGCAGCCGACTCACCGCGGCGACACCGTCCGTCTCCTCGATCTTGTCCGCGATCGTCGGGGAGAACGGCACCCCGATGACGTTGGAGACGACGAGGTCGCCGTAGAAGTTCTCCTCGATCGTCTGGTCGACGCTGTCCTTGGCCGACGAGCCCAGGATCGACATGGTGGTCACCAGCGCCAGCCCGATCATCAGCGCGGAGGCGGTCGCCGCCGTGCGACGTGGGTTGCGCAGTGCGTTCTGGCCGGCGAGGTTGCCCACCGTTCCCCAGATGCGCCGGTAGGCCACGGCCGCGACCGGCCACGACCGGGCGGCTGATCACCGGGCTGGCCGCCGCGACCCCGAGCAGCACCGCGAGGATGCCGCCCCCGACCCACCAGCCGGCCCGCGGGACGTCGGCGAAGAGACCGGCGAGCATCGCGCCGCCGCCCGCGGCGATCATCGCCGCCCCGCTCAGCAGGCGCCAGCGCAGCGCCGACTCCGGCATCGCGACGTCGTCGCGCAGCGCCGCGATCGGCGGGATCTTGGCCGACCGGCGGGCCGGCACGTAGGCCGCGACGACGGTGACCAGGATGCCGACGACGTAGGCCGCCAGCGGGGTGCGCGCCGCGAAGATCAGGTCCTGGCCGGACAGGTCGAGGCCGAAGGTCGCGAAGAGCGCGCGGATCCCCATGGCGAGCAGCACGCCGAGGCCGAGGCCGATCGTCGACCCCACGAAGCCGAGCACCACCGCCTCGAACATCACCGAGCGGGTCACCTGTCGCCGGGAGGCGCCGATCGCGCGCAGCAGAGCGAGCTCGCGGCTGCGCTGGGCGACGAGGATCGAGAACGTGTTGACGATCAGGAAGGAGCCGACGACCAGCGCGATGCCGGCGAAGATCAGCAGGAACGTGCTCAGGAACGAGATCGCCTCGACCAGGTCGCTGGCGGCCTCGTCGGCCGCGACCTCACCGGTCACCGCTTCGTAGCCGTCGGGCAGCACCGCGGCGGCCGCGTCGCGCAGCTCGTCCTGGCTGACCCCGTCGGCCGCGGTCACCCAGGCGTCGTTGAAGGCGTCCTTGCCGTCGACGAAGAGGCTCTGGGCGGTGGCGGTGTCGAAGATGGTGATGGTGGCCCCGTTGGTGGAGCCGCCCTCACCGAAGTCGGCCACCCCGACCAGCGTCGGACGCTGCACGGCTGACTCCGCGCTGGAGGTGACCAGGTGGACGGTGTCGCCCACCTCGTAGCCGGCGCGCTCGGCGGTCCCGGCGTCGAGAGCGACCTCACCGGCACGCTCGGGGACGGCACCGTCGGTGATCGTCAGGCCCTCCAGACCGCCGGCGGCGGGGGCGTCGTTCCAGTTGAGGCCGATGCCGGGGGCGCCCTGTCCGCCGATCACCTTGCCGTTGTCACCGACGACGAAGACGCCGAACGACGCCACGTTGCCGTCGGCGCGGGCGGCGCCCTCGACGCCGGCCAGCTCCTCGACGAGGGAGGCGGGCATCGTGCGCGTGGTCGGGGAGCCGTCGTTGCTGGTGCCGCCGACCGGACGCACGACGACGTCCCCGACGGACGAGGCGAAGATCGCGTCGAAGGAGCGGCTCAGGGTGTCGGTGAAGATCAGCGAGCCCGCCACGAAGGCGACCCCGAGCACGATCGCGAACGTGCTCATCAGCAGGCGCAGCTTGCGCCCGAGGAGGGACTTCCAGGCTGCCTTGAACATCAGGCCCGGTCCCCCGTGAACTCAGCAGAGGTCCGCTGGGCGGCCTCGAGCTGGCGTGCGTCCATCCGGGTCATCCGGTCCAGGACGGTCTCGCGGTCCGGCTCGCGGATCTCGTCGACGACCTTGCCGTCGGCGAGGAACACCACCCGGTCGGTGAAGCCGGCGGCCACCGGGTCGTGGGTGACCATCACGACCGTCTGGCCGAACTCGTCGACCGAGCGGCGCAGCAGCGTGAGCACCTCGGCGCCCGAACGCGAGTCGAGGTTGCCGGTGGGCTCGTCGGCGAACACGATCGACGGCCTGCTGGCCAGGGCCCGGGCCACCGCGACCCGTTGCTGCTGACCACCGGAGAGCTCGCTGGGTCGGTGCCCGAGCCGGTCCGAGAGCCCGACGGTCTCGACCACGGTGCGGTACCAGTCGGCGTCCGGACGGCGCCCGGCGATCGACAGCGGGAGCAGGATGTTCTCCTCCGCGGTCAGCGTGGGCACCAGGTTGAACGACTGGAAGACGAAGCCGATCTGGTCGCGGCGGAGCCGGGTCAGCTCCTTGTCCTTGAGCTCGGACAGGTCGGTGTCGCCGATCAGCACCAGACCCGCTGGTCGCGGTGTCCAGGGCGGCGCAGCAGTGCATCAACGTCGACTTCCCAGAACCCGACGGGCCCATCACGGCGGTGAACTCACCGCGGTGCAGGTCCAGGGTCACGTCGTCGAGCGCGACGACCTTGGCCTGCCCGGAGCCATAGGTCTTGGTCAGGTTGTGCACCCGGGCAGCCGGGCCCGTGCCCCTGGCGATCGTCTGGTCGTCCACGACTGTTCCCTCTCCTGTGGGCGGCGCCTTGGCGCACCGCTCGCGTCAACATCTAGGACGATCCCGTGACTCCCGACAGTCGCGACACCCGATGACAGCCCCAATCATCCCTGGTCGCCCCCTGAGTCCACCCTGAGACCCGTCCCCGACTACTAGAACACACGTTCGAACCGGCGTAGCCTGGTGCCATGACGGTGGACTTCCAGACCTCCCTCTTCGACGACGTCGACGCGGCCGCGGCGAAGGTCGGCGTCCTCGGGTCGTCGGTGCTGCGCCACCACCTCGACCGGGGCGCCTGGGTCGACGTGCGGCCCGGCTGGCTGCGCGGGGCCGACGACCTCTTCGCCCGTCTCGTCAGCGACGTGCCATGGGTGGCCGAGCGGCGGCAGATGTACGACCGGGTGGTCGACGTACCCCGGCTGTTGTCGTTCTACGGCGTGCACGACGCCCTGCCCGACCCCATCCTCGCCGAGGCCCGGGACGCGCTCGGCCTGCACTACGCCGGCGAGCTCGGCGAGCCGTTCACGACAGCAGGCCTGTGCTACTACCGCGACGGACGCGACAGTGTGGCCTGGCACGGCGACACGATCGGACGGTCCAAGACGCAGGACACGATGGTCGCCATCGTCTCGCTGGGCGACACGAGGCGGCTCTCGTTGCGGCCGCGCCTCGGCGGCCCCTCCGCCGGCTTCGACCTGGGCCACGGCGACCTGCTGGTGATGGGCGGATCCTGCCAGCGCACCTGGGAGCACGCGGTTCTCAAGAGCACCCGTCCCGTCGGTCCCCGGGTCAGCATCCAGTTCCGCCCCCACGACGTGCGCTAGGTCCGGCCCCCCGCCACGTCGCCGGGCACCCTCGTGGTCAGACCCTGATCCGGGCCGAGGTCGGGTCGTGCATCGGGCGCAGGGACACCTCGACCGGGTGCCGGACACCGGCGACGTCGACCTCCCAGGTGCCGGCCGCGAGCCACTCGGGGGTGACGGGTTCGCCGCCGGGAGACCATGGCGGAGGCCGACGGCCCCGCCGAGCGTCCAGCCGTAGGACGCCGCCCTGACATAGCCGACCGCCTCACCGTCGCGGTGCAGCACCTCCGCATGGTGGAGCAGCGGGTCGGGGTCGAGCACCAGGACCTGCACGTTCCGCTGACCCATCCCGCCCGCTGCGGTGTTCGCCGCCTTGCGGTCACGACCGCGTCCCGGCCCATGAAGCGGCCGGCTTGTCCAGGGCGAGCGCACGAGCCCGGCCTCGAGCGGGCAGTCGGTGTTGTCGATGTCGTGGCCGAAGTCGCGGTAGCCCTTCTCCATCCGCAGCGAGGACAGCGCCTTGAGCCCGACCGGCACCGTGGGCCGACCCGGCGGCCTGCAACGCGTCGTAGACACCGAGGGTGTCGGCGCGGGACGTAGAGCTCGTAGCCCAGCTCGCCGAGGTAGGTGATCCGCACGCACAGCACCTCCGCGCTCGGCCACCTCGATCCAGCGCGCGGTGCGGAAGCCGCGAACGCCTCCGTGGACAGGTCGACGTCGGTCAGCCGGGAGCACCTCGCGCGAACGAGGCCCCTGGACGTTGAGCTGGCCGTAGTCGGCGGTGACGTCGGTGACGGTGCAGTTGCGGCGTGCCGGGCCAGCCAGGCGAGCGTGTGGCCGGTGTCGGAGGCCACCACAAGAAGTCGCCCTCGCCGAGCTTGGTGACGGTCAGGTCGTCCTCGATCCGGCCGTCCTGAAGCCAGGGTGTAGGTGATGGTCTCGGCCTGGTCGTTCACGGCCCCGGCGGAGACCCAGTCGAGCACGACGCCGGCGTCGGCGCCCTGCACGCGGAGCTTCGCCATGAAGCTCATGTCCATCAGCCCGACGTGCCCTCGCGGACGGCGCGGTGCTCGGCCTGCCACTGCTCGAACCACGGCGCTCGGCCCCACGTGGGCTCGGCGGTCGGGGTGGTCCCGGAACCGGCGAACCAGTCGGCGCCCTCCCAGCCCGACACCTCGCGCAGGTGGCCGCCCTGGTCGACGAGGCGCTGGTGCACCGGGGACAGCGTATTGCGAGCGCTGCGCAGCTGCTTGCCGGGCGTGTGCGCGGCGTAACGCCGTATCTCCGCGGTGGTGCGCGCGGCGCGGTAGCCGTCGTCGGCCTGCCAGGGCCGGAACCGGTCGACGTTGAAGCCGGTGACGTCGACGTCGGGGCGGCCGGTGGTGATCCAGTGGGCCAGCACCCGGCCGAGACCTCCGGCGGAGAGGATGCCGACGAGTTCATGCCCGCGGCGACGAAGTAGTGGCGGATCCCGGAGCCTCGCCGACCGCTGGTGCCAGGTTGGGGGTGAACGACTCCGGTCCGCAGAAGAAGGTGCGCACGCCGACGTCGAGGGTGACCGGGACGCGCGCCATGGCCTTCTCCAGGAACGGGCTCATCCGGTCCCAGTCGGGCGGGATCGTGCCGAAGGCGAAGTCGCGCGGGACGCCCTCGAGCTTCCACGGCGCCGCCTGCGGCTCGAAGAGACCGACCATCATCCCGCCGCCCTCCTCGCGGTAGTAGCCGTAGGAGTCAGGGTCCTCGAAGACCGGCGCCTCCGGATCGAGTCCCTCGATGGTGTCGGTGATCAGGTAGTAGTGCTCGGCCGCCTGGTTGGGGATCACCAGGCCGTTCCTCGCGCCCAGCTCGCGGGCCCACATGCCGGCCAGTTGACGACGTACTCGGCCTCGATCCAGCCGACGGTGATCGCGCCGGGCTGCCGCACCCCGGCCACCCGCCGATCCCCGCCTGTCGCGCCCGACGAGACGAGCACGTCCTCGACCGAGACGCCCTCGATGATCCTGACCCCCAGCCGGGCGGGCTCCCTTGGCGAGGGCGTCGGCGACGTCGACGGGGTTGACCCGACCGTCGCCGGGGACGTGGAAGCCGGCGAGCAGGTCGTCGGTCCTCGCCCAGGGAAGAGGTCGGCCATCTCCCGCGGCGAGATCTCCTCGACCTCGAACCCGAGGTGCCGCTGGAAGTGGCCACCCGGCGGTACATCCTCCAACGGGCTGCCGCTGCCGTCATGAGGCCGACCGGCTTGAACCCGGTGGCCTGGCCGGTCTCCTGCTCGATGCGTAGAGATCACGGAAAGACTGGATCGCGGTCGAGGTCTGCGAGGTCGACCCGAAGCAGGTCATCAAGGCCTGCGGGGCGCCAGGCGGTTCCCGAGGTGAGGCGGTCGCGCTCGACGACGTCCGTCCAGCCGTGCTGGCCAGGCGGTAAGCCACGGAGCAGCCGATCACGCCGCCGCCGATGACGACGACGCGGGCGCGGGAGGGAGACGGCAACGGTCATCGCCCAAACCTAGGGGGTCGGCGACACCGACCGGTCAGGTGCGAGGCTTGGGCGCTCCACGAGCACCAGCGCCGCCGCGATCAGGCAGAACCCGGAGATCTGGATCGGAGCCGCGCCGGGCTCCACCCGAACCGGCCGGCAAAAACCCCCAGCAGGTAGCCGGAGACCGTCGGGACGTAGATCGCCGCCACGAAGAGCCCGGACCGTGTCACCTGCCGCCGGACCGAGCGGATGATCCCGGCCGCCAGGTTGAGGTAGACCACGCCGCTGATCGCCGCGCCGTAGACGAGCGACAGCGCCAGCGGACGCCGATCGAGGCGATCCCGCTGAAACAGGTAGCCCGTGACCGCGGAGACGGCCAGGGCCACCGCCAGCAGCCGTCTGAAGTCCAACCGGTCGCCGAGCCACCCCCCGACCAGGGAGAACAATGCGCCGAGGCCGTACATGCTGAGCGCCAGGCCCGCCTGCTCCGGGGTGTAGCCGAGCTCGTCGCGCAGGTAGGTCGGGTAGAGGCCGAGGTAGGCGTAGATCGCCAGACCGGCGAACACGGTGCCGGCGGCGAGGAGCATCGGGTCACGGGACACGATGCGGTCCGCGCCGTCGTCGACCAGTCCGGCCTCTGGAGCACTCCCCCGCGGGCCTCGGTGAGCCACGGCCGCACCGCCAGCGCCACCAGGACGAGCACCGCGAAGCCCGCGACGCCGAAGACGACCAGCGGGAACCGCCACCCGCCCTCAGCGAAACGTCACCAGGTTGGACCGACCCAGGCGCCCACGCCGAACGTGAAGTTGATCGCCCACGGCCAGGCCCATGGCGGACGAAGTAGCCGGTGGCGATGGCGAGCAGCGCGGTCAGCTGCATCGCCTCCCCGACCCCGGAGGGCGAACCGGTAGGCGAGCAGGTCCCAGAACCACGGCGAACGACGTGCACAAGGTGGCCGCCGAGAAGACGGCGAGACCGGCGAGCGCGACCACACGGCGCGAGGCACGGGCGAGGAGGATCCCCGTCGGGATCCCGGGCGACCCCCATGCCGAGGGTGAAGATGGTGGCCTGCAACCCGAGCTGGGGGAGCGTGAAGCCGATCTCCTCACCGACGTCGGAGGCGATCACCGAGAAGAGCTGCCGGTCCATCGCGTTGATCACGTAGGAGAGCAGCAACGTCGCGTACATCACGACCGCGAGAGCCGGGGGACGGGCCGACGGGACGGGATCCGTGACCCCTCCGCTTCCCGAGGGGTGCTCTGCTACTCGTGCTCGACGTCATGACAGTCCTTCCCGAGGGGACGACGACGTCGGTCACAGTGGTGGAGAGCACAGGTCCCGAGCCTTGTGTCCCACGTCAGGTCGCTACGGCCCGAGTATCGACATCCCGAAGCCCGCGACGCACTGTCATGATCCGTCAACCCGGCGCCGCCGCCATCACATGGTGCGTCATGTCCGGCGGGAGTCGTCCCGATCGGGCAGTCCCGGCGAGCCGTCCGTGACTCGTGACCCGGTCCGGGTCAAGGGCCGCCGACGTTCGGGAGTGGTCGCCGTGGTCACGCGCGGGACCCGAAGGCAGCCTCTCGCTGAGCAACCTGCGCTGCCTGCGGGAACGCCGGGGGACCTCCTCTCGCCGACCCGCGACGCCACGTCCACCCCCAGGTGAACGGACCGGGCGAGAACGCGACGAGAGCCCCTGCCGGACGGCAGGCTCCGGGAGCGTTGGGGACCTGGCGATCAGAAGTCCATACCACCCATGCCACCGTCGCCACCCAGGGCGCGGCCTTCTCGGGCTTGTCGGCAACGACTGCCTCGGTGGTGAGGAACAGCCCGGCGATCGACGCTGCGTTCTGCAGCGCCGAGCGGGTCACCTTGGCGGGGTCGATGATGCCCGCAGCGATCAGGTCGACGTACTCGCCGGTCGCAGCGTTGAGGCCGTGACCTGGCTCGAGGTTGCGGACCTTCTCCGCCACGACTCCGCCTTCGAGGCCGGCGTTGATGGCGATCTGCTTGAGCGGGGCCTCGATCGCGAAGCTTCACGATCTGGGCGCCAGTCGCCTCGTCACCCTCGAGCTCGAGCTTCTCGAACGCCGAGTCGGTGCCTGCACGAGCGCGACGCCACCACCGGCGACGATGCCCTCTTCGACGGCCGCCTTGGCGTTACGCACGGCGTCCTCGATGCGGTGCTTGCGCTCCTTGAGCTCGACCTCAGTGGCCGCGCCGACCTTGATGACCGCAACGCCGCCGGCCAGCTTGGCCAGGCGCTCCTGCAGCTTCTCGCGGTCGTAGTCGGAGTCGCTCTTCTCGATCTCGGCACGGATCTGGTTGACGCGACCAGCGATCTGCTCGGCGTCTCCAGCACCCTCGACGATGGTGGTCTCGTCCTTGGTGACGACGACCTTGCGGGCCTGACCGAGGAGCTCGAGACCGGTGCTCTCGAGCTTGAGGCCGACCTCTTCGGAGATGACCTGACCACCGGTGAGGATCGCAATGTCCTGCAGCATGGCCTTGCGACGGTCACCGAAGCCAGGAGCCTTGACGGCCACGGACTGGAAGGTGCCACGGATCTTGTTGACCACGATGGTGGAGAGGGCCTCGCCGTCGACGTCCTCGGAGAGGATCAGCAGAGGCTTGCCGGACTGCATGACCTTCTCGAGGATCGGCAGCAGGTCCTTGACCGTTGGAGATCTTCGGGTTGGCGATGAGGATGTAGACGTCTTCGAGGACGGCTTCCATGCGCTCGGGGTCGGTGACGAAGTAGGCCGAGATGTAGCCCTTGTCGAAGCGCATTCCCTCGGTGAGCTCGAGCTCGAGGCCGAAGGTGTTGCTCTCCTCGACCGTGATGACGCCTTCTTTGCCGACCTTGTCCATGGCCTCGGCGATCATTTCGCCGACCTCGGTGTCGCCACCAGCGGAGATAGACGCCGTCGAGGCGATCTGCTCCTTGGTCTCGACGTCCTTGGCCATGCTCGGCAGCTGCGCGCTCACGGCGGAGACGGCCTGCTCGATGCCGCGCTTGAGCGCCATCGGGTTGGCACCCGCCGCGACGTTGCGCAGACCTTCGCGGACCAGGGCCTGGGCGAGGACGGTGGCCGTCGTCGTGCCGTCACCGGCAACGTCGTCGGTCTTCTTCGCGACCTCTTTGACGAGCTCGGCACCGATCTTCTCGTAGGGTTCCTCGAGCTCGATCTCCTTGGCGATGGAGACACCGTCGTTGGTGATCGTGGGGGCTCCCCACTTCTTCTCCAGGACGACGTTGCGACCCTTGGGGCCGAGCGTCACCTTGACGGCGTCCGCTAGCACGTTCATGCCACGCTCAAGGCCGCGACGGGCCTCTTCGTCGAACGCAATAAGCTTCGGCATATTGAAGCGTTTCCTCACGCGTCGATATGGATGGCCCGGGCGATGCCCGCGACGGACGGCCTCGACCAGCCGGCAGACCCTTCCCGCCGGTGCTCGGAGACCTCATCGGTCCGAACCTGATGACTGTGTCCTTGACGGACACGGGTGGCACTCTCGAGAGGAGAGTGCTAACCCAATTGTTAGCACTCTCGCCCCCCGAGTGCAAGGCGGCGGACCGCCCTCCGGCCACGGTGCGGCGACCATGACGATCCTGCGATCCCGCCCGGTCGGGATCGAGCCCACCTGTCGCCCACCTGCGTCACGGTCTAGACCATCCCGGATGGCGTGTCTGGGCCATTGACCCCCCTCGGGCCCGGTCCTAACCTGAGAAAACCTCGTGGGTGCGACGGGGTTTCGGCCGGGGCGGTGGTTCTACCACCGCCCCGACCTTTTGCCTCGGGCTCGGTCCCCTCGGCGGGTCCGCTCTCAGCGCCTCGCCGCGAGCAGCCCGGCGACCATCTCTGCGAACGCCGACGCGTTCCCGGGGATCACCTCGAGGTAGAGGTCAGGCTCGACGATCTCGATCTCGCTGAGGGCCAGGACCCCGTCGTCGAGCCGCATCAGGTCAACCCGGGCGTAGGACAGTGACGACCCGAGCAACCGCTCCACGGTGGACACGGCGTCGAGCGCCAGGGCGGCAGCCTCGTCGGCGAGAGGCACCTCCGCTGTGCTGCCGCCGTACTCCTCGTGCACCCTGATCTCCTCGCCGCCGGGTCGCTTCTGGGCCTGCGAGGCTGCGGTTCCGGCGAAGACGTAGACGGAGGTCTCCCCCTCGGTGCGCACCGACTCGACGAGCGGCTGCACGACCCACGGCCCGACCTGGAGGTGGGACTCGTCGAGGTCGGTCGGCCCGCCCGGTTCCCCGTCGAAGACGACCACCCCGCGGCCATTCGCTCCGACCCTCGGCTTGACCACAGCAGGGACGAACGCCGCGACCGCCGGGGCCAGCTCGCTCTCGTCGTCGACCGAGACCGTCGGCACCACGGGGAGGGACGTGGCGGCCAGCTCCACGAGATAGGACTTGTCGGTGTTCCACGCCACGGCGGTGGCATCGTTGACCAGGCTGTCCCCCACCGACCGGGTCCAGGTGAGGAACTCCGCCCGCCGGTCCTGGTAGTCCCAGGTGCTGCGCACCAGCACGAGCGGGACTGCCGACCAGTCCACGCCGGGGTCGTCCCAGACGGCCCACTCCGCGGACACGCCCCGGGCGGTCAGCTCCTCGAGCAGCCGGTCGCCGCCGGGCTCGCCGTCCGGCCATTCCCTACAGGTCGCGAGCAGCACGTCAGCCATGGCGAGAGGCTAGCGAGGCAGCTGGTCCCCGCCCACTCGATATCCGGCGAGCAGGGGACCTCCGACGCGCAGCAGCACCTCCACCGCCGCCCGGTGCAGGACCGCGGTGTCGCCGTAGACGACGACATGACGGTGCCCGTTGACCAGTCGCTCAGCGAGATCCGGCTCGGCCTCGCGAAGCTCGCGGGCCAGCGACTTCCCGCCGCCCGACCAGCGACCGCCCGCGACCAGCGCGATCTCCGCGACCTGGTCGACGACGGCGTTGGCGAGGTAGACCAGCTCGTCCTCGCGCTCGCTCCCGGCCATGTCGTCGAGCAGGTTGGTCAGCGCGTAGCGGACCGCCCGCAGCTCGGCCTCGTCGTAGGGCGGTGGCCCGGCGGCGAGCGCTGCCTCGGCTGCCTCCCGGATCTCCTCGGCGGCGCCCTCGAGGTCGACCAGGGTGACGGTGTCGCGGCACAGGCGCATCATCGTCGGCCTCCGGCGGGCGACGTCCTGACCGATGTAGTGGTCGATGCTCGCCCGGGTGTGCACGAAGGCCTCGACCACCCAGCCGGCGTGCTCCGAGGTCTCACGGAAGGGTGCGACGAGACCGTTCGCGGCGACGACGCCCTCGCCGAGCACCACCACGACGTCGAGGTCGGAGGTCGGGGTGCGGTGCTCGGTGAGCACGCTGCCACCGACGAAGGCCACCCGCGCCTCGGGGAACCGCTCCGCCACGAACGCGGTGGCCGCCTCCACGGGCTCAGGCCGGTCGCCGTACATGCCCCCTTCCTACGGCCGAGGAGTCAGTAATTCAGGGCAATGGGCGGCGTGTCGCCGCACGAGTGACTCCTCGATCCGCAGATTTCCCTCGCGCGGCACCCTGGAAGGACTCGAGCGCGAGCACTGCGAGGGATCGCCGGACGGCCGGGGGCGGGCACGCCGGGCCCGCCGCCGCGGACCGGCGGACGCCGACACCCCGTCGCTGAGACCGGCCGAGGGGTCACGGGTGCGGCGACACGCCGCCAGAATCCCTGATTGAGTGACCCCTCGGCGTCTAGCCGCCGGCGACGGCGGGGATGACCGAGATCTGGGTGCCGTCGGGGGTGCTGGTCTCGAGCGCCTCCAGGAAGCGGACGTCGTCGTTGCCGACGTAGACGTTGACGAACCGTCTGATCGCGCCCTGCTCGTCGAGGATCCGCGCCTTGATGCCCGAGTGGTTGCTCTCCAGGTCGTCGAGCACCTCGGACAGGGTCTGGCCCTCGGCAGACACCTCGGACTCGCCACCGGTGTAGGTGCGCAAGATGGTGGGGATGCGGACACTGACGCTCATGAGGTGGGTCTCCTAGTCCTGGTGCAAGTCCCGGTGCAAGTCCCGGTGCGTTCCGGTGGTGCTGGAGGACACGACGATAGCGGCGATCGGGCCGAGGTCAGGCAAGCCCGGTGGCGGTGAAGGCGGCGTACGAGGCGTCGATGGTCGCCGCGGGACCGACGTGGTCGGCTACGGCGTCGAGCGTCTTGAGGCCCATGCCGGTGTTGATGACGACCGTCTCCAGCTCTGGATCGAGCTGCCCGGTGTCGACGAGCTTCTTGAGCACACCGACCGTGGTGCCGCCGGCGGTCTCGGTGAAGATGCCCTCGTTGCGGGCGAGGAGCAGGATGCCCTCGCGCACCTCGTCGTCACTGATGTCCTCGACCGCGCCGCCGGTGCGACGGCAGATGTCCAGGACGTAGACACCGTCGGCCGGGTTGCCGATCGCGAGGCTCTTGGCGATGGTGTCGGGCTTCACCGGGCGGATCGCGTCGACGCCGTCCTTGTAGGCGACCGAGACCGGCGAGCAGCCGGTGGCCTGGGCGCCGTACACCTTGTAGGGCTTGTCGTCGACGAGACCGAGCGTGATCAGCTCCTGGAAGGCCTTGTCGACCTTGGTGAGCTGCGAGCCCGAGGCGACCGGGATGACGATCTGGTCCGGCAGCCGCCAGCCGAGCTGCTCGGCGATCTCGTAGCCGAGCGTCTTGGAGCCCTCGGCGTAGTAGGGACGGACGTTGACGTTGACGAACGCCCAGCCCTCCTCCTCACCCGCGATCTCGCTGGCGAGCCGGTTGACGTCGTCGTAGTTCCCCTCGACGGCGACCAGGTTGCTCGTGTAGACCGCCGAGTTGACCTGCTTGGGCTTCTCGAGGTTGGAGGGGATGAAGACCACGGTCCTGATGCCGGCGCGGGCGCCGGCGGCCGCGACCGCGTTGGCGAGGTTGCCGGTCGAGGGACAGGCGAAGACCTTGGCGTGGAACTCACGCGCGGCGCTCAGCGCACAGGCGACGACACGGTCCTTGAAGGAGTTGGTGGGGTTGGTGGAGTCGTCCTTGACCCAGAGGTTGGTGAGACCGAGCTCGCGGCCGAGGTTGTCGGCCTTCAGCAACCGGGTGAAGCCCGGCTCCATGTTGCGGCTCTGCTCGATGTCGTCGGGCACCGGCAGCAACGCCTTGTAGCGCCAGATGTTGCGCGGCCCGGCCTCGATCTCGGCGCGGGTCACCGCCGGGAAGTCGTAGGCGATCTCGAGCGGGCCGAAGCATTCCGGACAGGCGTAGTGGGGCCCGAGCTCGATGGTGTGGCCGCACTCGCGGCAGACCAGACCCGTGGCGTTGCCGAACGCGCCGTCGCGGACCTGGGTGGTGGCCGTGGTGTCGATGACCGAGGTGCTCAAAGGAAGCCTCCTTCTCATCTTCCCCGGAGGCCGACTCTCGGTCCGGGACGGAATTAGCACCGTCACCGTCGCGACTCCGTGGCCCTGGGTCGGGCACTTGGTGCTGCTGGTGCGTCGGAGGTCGCGTGCGGCGGGTTGCCGGGGCTTCGTCGGGCCGTGTCCCTCTGCCCCTCTCGATGAGCAGGCACAACTCTAGGCAGCCGTCTCAGGATGTGCACACCGAGACCAGGATCCGAGACGCCGCGAGGGTCGGCACAATGGGCGGGTGATCACGTGGTGGCAGGTCAAGCGGGTGGTCAACCTGCTCAACGGCTCGACGCTGGTCGGGGCGGGGATCGCCCTGCTCGGCCGGGCCCGGCCGACCTCCGGACCCCGCGGACTCGTGATCGGCAGCGGCTACCGGTTGCCCCAGCCGAAGGCGGCCGCCTTCACCGTCGGCAACGTGGTGGTCACCCGCCACGAGGAGACGTGGCTGGCCGAGCGGCCGCGGCTGCTGCGCCACGAGGAGCGGCACACCTGGCAGTACGTCGTCTGCCTGGGCCTGCCGATGCTGCCGCTGTACTTCGTGGCGGCCGGCTGGTCCTGGGTCCGCGGCGGCGACGTCGGCGTGCACAACGTCTTCGAACGGGCCGCGGGGCTCGAGCGACGGCGGCTACCCGACCGTCAGCGCCCGGCAGCGTCGGCGGCAAGGCGCCTGAGCAGGCTGAGCACACCGACAGGACCCGGCACGACGACATCGACCACCTCGGCGAGGGCGGGCTCGTCGGTCGGCCCGGAGCACACCAGCAGCGCCGGCAACCCCTGCCGGCTCAGCGCCCGCGCCGCCTCGAAGGCCTCGATGTCACCCAGGTCGTCACCGGCGAACAGCACGCCGGACGCGTCGGTGCTTGCGACGACGTCGCGCAGAGCACGACCCTTGTGCATGCCGGGAGCACGGACCTCCAGGACGTACTTGCCCGGCTCCAGCCCCAGGCCGTGCCGTTCGGCGGCGTCGGCCAGCCGCGGCTCCAAGCCGGGCGAAGGCCTCGGCAGGCTCGTCGAGGCGACGGGTGTGCACCGCGAGCGCGAGGCCCTTGTCCTCGACGTACGCGTCCTGGACGCCCTCGGCCTCCAGCAGCTCGGGGAGCTCCTCGGCCAGCGCGGCCAACCCGTCGGGGACACCTGGAGTGCGGAACTCGCGGGTCGTGGAGTCCCAGTGCTCATGGCCGTACTGCCCCCGCACCAGCAGCCGTGCGCCGGAGGGCAGCAGGTCGGCGACGTCGTCGAGGCGCCCGAGCTCGACGACCTGGCGGGCAGGCCGGCCGGTGATGAGCGCGACCGTGCGCACCTGGGCGGCCAGGACGGCGAGCACCTCGGGACCGTCGGGGTGGATGACCGCCCGGGCGGGGTCGTCCACGATCGGTGCGAGAGTGCCGTCGAAGTCGAGCGCGACGACGCATTGCCCGGCGACTGCGAGCAGCGCGTCGTAGCGGCGTGCGGCCTCGGCGGAGAGCTCCATGGCGCCAGCCTCTCAGGTCCGGGTCACCGGTTGGTGCAGTGGCTCAGCCCGTGAGGATGACGGTCAGCCGGTCCAGCCGCATCGGCGCGATCGCGGGCTTGAGCCGGTTGATCCCGAGGTCCTTGCCGAGCAGCGCGGCGGCGTCCTCGAGGCGCGGCGGGTAGTAGACGGTGCTGGCCGGGATGGTGCCGTACCAGTTGTCGGAGCCGACCACCTGCCAGCCGATCGCGCCGGCCTTGGTGGCGGTCTGCCCGGCCAGTCCGGAGATGCCTGAGTTGTTGTAGACCTCGACGTAGGTCTTCGCCCGGCGCACGACCGGCTTGGCCGGCTCGGGCCGCGCCTTCTTGGTGATCACCGGCTCGGGCGCCGTGGTCGGGGGCGGGTCCGGGGTCGAGGTCACCGGACGCGCGGTCTCCTCGGTCCGGGGCTCGGGGGTGGTGGCGAAGAAGACCACACCGGCAGTCACGACGGCGGCCGCGGAGAGCAGCGCCAGAGGGGAAGAGAGCGCGAAGCCGCGCTCGTCGCGGCGGAGCATGGCCGGGCTCAGACCTCGAAGCCGAGGCGCCGGGCCGAGCGGGCACGCTGGCGGGCGGCGCGCAGGCGGCGCAGGCGACGGACGAGGAGCGGGTCGAACGCGAGCGCCTCCGGACGGTCGATCAGGGCGTTGAGCACCTGGTAGTAGCGCGTGGAGGACATGTCGAACTTCTCCCGGACGGCCTGCTCCTTGGCCCCTGCGTACTTCCACCACTGGCGCTCGAAGTTGAGGATCTCGCGGTCGCGCTCCGAGAGACCCGCCTGTGCGGCGTCACCGGTGACGGCGACCTCGTGGGCGTTCGCGGCGTCCATGTGGCTCTCCCCGGCTCGTCTGTCGTGGCCCGGCACCTGCCGGGCGGGCTCACGGGTGGGCTCCGTGGCTGGACCCCATCGTAGGCGACGAATCCCAACGATGTCATTCGACGCGGCGGACGGCGGCGAGAGTGTCGTGGCGGGATCGCCGGGGACGGCACAATGCTGCCATGACGACCGACCCCGCGCCCGTCCCCACCCGGCTGCCGCTGGACGTGCCAGTCCTCGAGGTGGTCCCGGGTCCGACCCGCGCCGTCCCGCTGCCGCCGGACCGGCCGGTGCGGTGGGGCATCCTGGCCGCCGGGAAGATCGCCGCCGGTTTCGCGAGCAACCTGGCGCTGCTCCCCGACGCCCAGATCGCCGCCGTCGGGGCGCGGCGGCAGGAGTCCGCCGACGCGTTCGCCGCCGAGCACGGGGCAGCCCGCGCCTATGCCGGCTACGAGGAGCTCGTGGCGGACCCCGACGTCGACGTGGTGTACGTCGCCTCGCCGCACGCCCTCCACCGTGAGCACGCGCTGCTGGCGCTCGAGGCCGGCAAGCCGGTGCTGTGCGAGAAGGCGCTGACCCTCACCGGCGACGATGCCGCCGACCTGGTCGCCGCCGCTCGCGAGCGCGGGCTGTTCCTGATGGAGGCCATGTGGATGCGCTGCAACCCGCTGGTCCGACGACTCCAGCAGCTGCTCGCCACCGGAGAGCTCGGGCCGGTCACCCAGGTCCGTGCCGACCTCGGCTTCCGGGTCGACAGGCCCCCCACCGACCGGCTGCTCGACCCGGCGCTCGGCGGCGGCGCCCTGCTCGACATGGGCATCTATCCGGTGACGTTCGCGCACCTGTTCCTCGGCGCGCCCGACCGCGTCGCCGCCGTCGCCGGGCTCTCTCCCGCGGGCGTCGACCTCAACCTCGCGCTCTCCCTGGGCTACGCCTCCGGCGCGGTGGCAGCACTCACCTCCTCGATGATCGGCCCGACGCCGCGCACCGCCTCGATCACCACCGACCGGGGACGCTTCGACCTGCCCGACGGCTTCCACCACCCGACGACGGCGACCTGGACCAGCGAGGAGCACGTCGAGACCGTCGCGGAACCGGTGATCGGCTCGGGCCTGGCCAACGAGGCGCTCGAGGTGATGCGCTGCCTGCGCAACGGCGAGACCGAGAGCCCGCTGGTGCCGCTCGACGACACCGTGGCGTTGCTGCGCCTCATGGACGACGTACGCCGCCAGGTCGGGGTCCGCTACGACGCCGACGAGGGGCGGGACGGCGACTGAGGCCCCGTCACTCCGCCAGGCGTGCCGATCGCCGCGCTGGGTAGGTTGAGGGCGTGACCTCCCGACACCAGGCCGACCTCGTGATCGTCGCCAACAGGCTGCCCGTCGACCGGGTGGTCGACGCCGACGGATCGGTGGACTGGCGGCCCTCGCCCGGTGGCCTGGTGACCGCTATCGAGCCCGTGATGCGCGCCAACGACGGCGCCTGGATCGGCTGGTCCGGCGGCACCGACGAGGCCGACGAGCCGTTCGAGAGCGACGACATGTTCCTGGTGCCGGTGGCGCTCTCCGCCCAGGAGGTCGTGGACTTCTACGAAGGCTTCTCCAACGCCACCTTGTGGCCGCTCTACCACGACGTCGTCGCCAAGCCCGAGTTCCACCGCGAGTGGTGGGACGCCTACGTGCGGGTCAACCAGCGCTTCGCCGACCGGGCCGCCGCCGTGGCCGCGGAGGATGCCACGGTCTGGGTGCAGGACTACCAGCTCCAGCTGGTGCCGGCGATGCTGCGCGAGGCGCGGCCCGACCTGACCATCGGGTTCTTCCTGCACATCCCCTTCCCGCCCGCCGAGCTCTTCCAGCAGCTGCCCTGGAGACGGCAGCTGCTCGAGGGCCTGCTCGGCGCCGACCTGGTCGGCTTCCAGCGGCCCAACAATGCCCAGAACTTCGTCCGGCTCGTGCGTCAGCGGGTCGGCCACAAGACCCACCGGGACCAGGTCTTCCTGCCCGACGGCCGCACCGTGCAGGCAGCCGCGTTCCCCATCTCGATCGACGCCCCGGGGCTGGAGGAGCTGGCCCGGTCGGCCTCCGTCGAGGCGCGCGCGAAGGAGATCCGTGAGCAGCTCGGCAACCCCCGGCACGTGCTTCTCGGGGTCGACCGGCTCGACTACACCAAGGGCATCTACAACCGGCTCCGTGCCTACGGCGAGCTCGTCGCCGAGGGCACCTTGTCGGTCGAGGACTCGGTCTTCGTGCAGGTCGCGACCCCGTCCCGGGAGCGGGTCGAGCAGTACCGCCGGCTCCGCGACGACATCGACCGGCTGGTCGGCCGGATCAACGGCGACGAGGGCCGCATCGGCCGTCCGGCGATCAGCTACCTGCACTCGTCGTACCCGCGCGAGGAGATGGCCGCGCTGTTCCGCGCCGCCGACGTCTGCGTGGTGACCCCGCTCGCCGACGGGATGAACCTGGTCGCCAAGGAGTACGTCGTGTGCCGCTACGACGACAACGGCTCCTTGGTGCTCTCCGAGTTCGCCGGCGCGGCGGGCGAGCTGCGCCAGGCCTTCATGGTCAACCCCTACGACATCAACGGCATGAAGGAAGCCATCATGGCCGCCGTCCGGGCCGACCCGTCGGAGCAGGCCAAGCGGATGAAGGCGATGCGCAAGACGGTGTCCGAGCACGACGTCACGACCTGGGCAGCGGAGTTCCTCGACGCACTCGCCGGCACCCGACAGGGCTGAGCGTGCCCCTCCCGCCACCGCCCGAGGAGCGCGAGTCACCGCGCGATCGACTGGCCCGGCTGGAGGCCGTGGTGGGCACCCGCGAGGCGGCGCTGCTGTGTGCGGACCTGCTGGCCTCCGCTGACCCCACCGACCATCCCCAGATGTTGCGGTGGCTCGGCGACGCGTCCGGTCGGGCGATCCTCGAGGGCTCCCCCTCGTGGTTGCCCTACTGGGGCAACGTGTGGGGCGCGCGCGGCCTGCTCTACGTGTGGGACGACGACGCGACCCCGGCCGTGCTCGGCGGGCTGGGTCACGAGGCCTGGCGGGTCGCCGAGATGTGCCTGAAGGTCTCCGCGCACCGCGACCTGCCCGCCGGCGACGACGCCGTGCGGCTGGCAGGGCACGAGCTGCCCCGGGTGCGCGCGGCCTCGATGCGTGCCCTGGCGGCCGCCGGTGACGTCGAGCACGTCGCTGCGGCGGAATCCGGGCTCGACGACGAGTCCGAGGAGGTACGCCGGGCGGCAGCGCGCGCCCTGGAGGACCTCCGGCGTCGGCTCGACCTGGCCTGACTGCTCTCAGCCCGGCAGCAGACTCATCGGACCAGGCGAAGCGGGTCAGCGCCCCTCGGCGCACCGGAGGCGAGGAAGGCAGTCATCCGATCCTCCGGCATGGGTCGGGCGATCAGGAACCCCTGAGCGGTGTCGCACCCCAGTCGGCGCAGGGCGTCCAGCGAACCGGCGTTCTCCACGCCCTCGGCGACCACCCGGTAGCCGAGCCGGTGGCCGAGCTCGACGATGGCGGCCACGACGGCCTGGGACGACTCGTCCTGGAAGTCCGCGAGGAAGGACCGGTCGATCTTCACCTCGTGCACGGGGAGGCGCTGCAGGTAGGCCAGCGAGGAGTAGCCGGTGCCGAGGTCGTCGACGGAGAGCCGGACCCCGAGCTCGCGCAGCCTCACCAGGGCCTCCACCGCCCGGTCCGGGTCGGCCATCAGGTTGGTCTCGGTGATCTCGAGCGTCAGGGCGTCCGCCGGCACGCCGGCCCCGGCCAGGGTCGAGCTCACCTGGTCGACGAACGTCGGATCGAGGAGGCTCCGCGGTGAGATGTTCACCGCCATGGAGAAGGTCCCCTCCCGCGCTCCCCACCGGGCCGCGGCCTCGAGGGCGGTCGAGAGGACCGTCAGGGTCAGCGGCGTGATCAAGGTGCTGTGCTCGGCCAGCGGGATGAACTCGTCAGGTGGGATGGGCCCGAGCGTCGGGTGGGTCCACCTCGCCAGCGCCTCCACCCCGACGATCACGCCGGACGCCAGGTCCAGCTTGGGCTGGTAGTGGACCTCCAGCCCCTTCGACGCGACGGCGTCGCGGAGGTCGGCGAGCAGTCCGAGACGGGAGAAGTCCCGCTTGTCGAGCTCACGACGGTAGGTCTCGAGTCCGAGCCGGGAGCGCTTGGCTGCGTGCATGGCCAGGTCGGCACACCGCAGGAGTGAGTCGGAGTCACCGCCCGCGTCGAGGACCACACCGACGCTGGAGTCCACCGAGATCGAGAGCCCGTTGAGCACGACGGGTCGCACCAGGGCGTCCCGGACGGCGGCCGCCACCAAGGCGTCGTCGCGGCCGGCCTCCCGCGGCAGCAGGACGGCGAACTCGTCGCCGCCGAGCCGCGCCACGACCGCACCTTGCGGCGAGGCATCGATGATGCGCTCGGCGACGACGGCGAGGAGACGATCGCCGATCTCGTGGCCCAGGGTGTCGTTGACGTCGCTGAAGCGATCGAGGTCGAGAAGGAAGAGCGAGACCGACCCGCCGACGAGCGCCTCGTCCAACCGGCGCGCGAAGAGCCGTCGGTTGGCGAGGCCGGTCAGCTCGTCATGCAGCGCCGCGTGCTCGCCCGCCTCCGCCTGGCGGATCATCAGCTCCGCGCGTGCGGCGTTGGCCAGCGCGACCGCGGCGTGGTTGGCCAGCGCGCGCATCTGACGCAGGTCGGCTGCTCCGAACGTGGCCACGTCGCTCACCCGGTCCGCGACGACGAGACTGCCGCTGACCCCTTCTTCGTCGCGCAGAGGAACCATGACGCAGTCGCGGACGCCGACGTCGCGCATGACCCTCATCAGGCCGGGTGCCGCGTTGCCGCGGGGCACGAGCAGGGCGCCCTCCTGGGCGTGCTCGACCAGGCCGTCGATCACCGGCGTCGGGCCGCCCACCAGATCGCCCCCGGAGAGCGACCAGCCACGGCCCTGCTCCGAGGGACCGCTGATCCGGAGCTCCACGGTCGTGGCGTCGAACGAGGCGCCGACCTCGGACATGACACTCGCCACGACGGCGTCGAGCGAGACGTCCCTGCCCACGAGCTCGGTGAAACGGTTCACCCGCTCCAGGCTCTCCGAGCGCTGCCGAGCCCCCTCGTACGAGCGGTAGGCGAACAGCAGCACCCCTGCGAGCACGCCGAGCAACCAGCCCGCCCGCCAGTCGACGGTCAGGATGAAGACCGCCATCAGGGCGAAGCAGGCGTTCGCGACGTCGCCGATCTGACCGAGCCCGACCACCTCGCCCACGGACCGGGGCCGTTGACCGGTCGCGATCGTGATGGCAGCACTGACCAGCACCGAGCTCAGGGCACTGATCAGCAGGGCGACGACGAGGGTCGCGAGCCAGCCCCAGGGCCCCAGGGGCTGCGCCCCGTGGAGCAGGAAGTGCCACAGGCTGACGGCGCACGTCGTCTCCAGGGCGAACATCGCGCAGTTGAAGGTCGCCTTCTGGAAGGCCTTGCGCCTGATCACGAAGGCCAGCAGCGAGCCGGCCAGCCGCGCCACCACCAGGAGGTCGGGCCGGACGAAGAAGAGTCCGATGACCAGCGGCAGCTCCATCATGGAGAAGGCGTACGCCTCCCGCCCGAGACGAAGGTGCACCACCAGAAGCTCTGCGGCGAAGAACCCGATCCCGACCAGCAACAGCCAGGCGAGGGGCCAGTCGCGCCCCTGGTCGATCAGCGGGCGCACGGCCCACCAGTGCACGCTCGCCGCGCCCAGGGCCATCAGCACGATGAACGCCCAGATGCCGACCGCGCGCCCCCGCGTCATGTCCTGCTCACCTCAGCGGCCCGGCCCGCTGGTGGACCGATGGTCACGACCAGTGCCCGCCGGCCCAGTCGTCCCCTGCCCAGGAGCGGCCTGCCCAGGAGCGGCCCGCCCAGGACCGACCCGCCCAGGACCGACCCGCCCAGGACCGACCCGCCCAGGACCGACCCGCCCACGACCGGCCCGCCCAGGAGCGTCCCTCCCACGCCGCGCCGGCCCAGGTCTCGGCGCACCAGCAACCGCTGGTCCAGTCGTTCCCGTTCCAGCTGCCGCCCTTCCAGGCCTTGCCGTCCCTGCTCGCCTTCGCCCACTTCTTGGCGTTCCACGCCCCGAAGATGTCGGACTCGCCGGCGAGCTCGACGCCGTCGTCGGCGACGTGTGAGCTACCGCGAGCGCTCTCGAGCGAGCCGGTGCCGGTGGAGGCGGGGAACGACTGCCTGGCCTTCCGCGGCCGGGTGGACGCTGCGGCGGCGAGGTTGATCGCGCCGGCTCCACGGCCGGCCGCGTCGGCGGCGGGCATCCGTGTCGCCGTGCCGACCAGCAGTGCCTTGACCTGGTCAGGGGTGAGGCCTGGACGCTGGTCGAGCAGCAGCGCCACGGCCCCGGACACGACAGCCGCCGCCTGCGAGGTGCCACTGCCCTTGAAGTAGCTGTTGCCCGAGCGCGCCCCGGGATGTGCCTCGTCGAGGTAGGAGCCGGGGTCGCGCAGGGAGACGATGGACCGCCCCGGTGCGACCAGGTCGACACGACGGCTGGCGTCGCCGCGGCTGGAGAAGTCCGGCACCACGTCGTCCGAGACCCGCCTGGTGCCCCGGGTGTCGGAGGCGCCGACGGCGAGCACGAAGGGGTCGTAGGCAGGGTTGTTCAGCTTCGGTGCGCCGAAGCCCGCGTTGCCGCCCGAGACCACGACCACGATCCCGGCGCGCCAGGCGTTCTCCACCGCGTGCGTGAGGGGGTCGGCGCGGTAGTCCTGGACGCCGTCGGTCCCGTAGGACAGGTTCAGCACCCGGGTCGGGTTGGCTGGGTCGTCGTTGCGGTGCGCCACCACCCAGTCGACGGCGGCGACGACCTGCGACACGTCGACGGCGCCGTCCCCGGCGGCCACCTTGAGGCTGGTCAGCTGGGCGTCCGGCGCGACGCCCTGGAACTTGTCGAGGTCGAGCCGTCGACCCGGCGTCCTCCCCGCGATGATGCCGGCCATGTGGGTGCCGTGACCGAAGGTGTCGAGGTAGCGCGCGGCAGGATCCTGGCTCTCGAACGACAGGTCGGCACCGTTGGTCACGTTGCCGGAGTCAAGGCCCTTGACGGGCACCACCCCGGTGTCCACCAGCGCGACTCCGATCCCACGGCCGGTGTAGCCACGCCTCAACAGGGCATTGGCTCCGATGGCCGCCCGGACCTCGCCCATGCTGGTCTCGGTGTCGTCATAGAGCCACCCCGTCGGCAAGAAGCCTTGGACGACGTCCTCCACGACCCCGACCACGGGTGAGAGCACCGGGCCGACGACGGGCGACAGGACCGGCCCGACGACCGGCTCGAGCTGGCCGACGACGGGCGAGAGCACCGGCCCGACCAGCGGCTCGAGCTGGCCGACGACGGGCGACAGGACCGGCCCGACGACCGGCTCGAGCGGGTCGAGCAGCGGGTTGAGCAGCGGCTCGAGCGGGTCGACGACAGGCGACAGCACCGGTCCGACCAGCGGATCGAGCGGGTCGAGCAGTCCGGCGTGGGCCGGGGCCGCCGCCAGTCCTGTCGCACCGAGTGCGATGACGGACAGAGCCGTCGCCACCGATCGTGCCTTCGTGCGTGATGACATCGGGCCTCCCATCCCCATGCGGGCGTCCCCCGACGCCGTGGTGCTACCGAGACCATCTGATAAGAGACATTAGCGACGAATGGTGCGGGACTGGATCCTTTCGTGGGGATTTTGCTTTCCGCCCAGCGTCCCGCGGACGACGCCGACGCCGCCCTCCCCGTCCGCGATCAGCGCGCTGGTACTTTGCGCGCATGGATCTGATCCCCAAGCCGGACCAGATCCGCGCCGCGGCCGCCAACGTCGCGCACTCGGTGCTCTACGGCGGGCTCGCCGACCTGCGTCCGATGCCGCGCACGCTCATCGACGAGGGCGTGCTCCGCGAGGTCTACCGCTACCGCGATCTCGGCCCGGACGCCCGCGCCGAGGGAGATCCGGTGCTGCTGGTCACCCCGCTGGCCGCGCCGTCGCTCTGCTTCGACCTGCGCCGCGGCTGCTCGTTGGTCGAGCACCTCGTCGGGGCCGGCCGTCCCACCTACCTCGTGGAGTACGGCGAGGTCTCCTTCGCCAACCGCGCCCTCGGCATGGAGCACTGGGTCGACGAGGTCGTGCCCAGTGCGATCCGGACGGCCAGCGCCGATGCGGGCGGCCGGCCCGTGCACGTCGTCGGCTGGAGCCTGGGTGGGATCTTCGCGCTGCTCACCGCCGCCGACCGGCCCGACCTGCCGATCGGCTCCCTGACGACGGTGGGCTCCCCTGTCGACGTGCGTCAGGTCCCTCTGGTCGCGCCCATCCGTCCCTTCCTCGGGCTCGCGGGCGAACGAGCCGGTCTGGTCACGGCGACGTACCGGATCCTGGGGGGCGCGCCCAAGCCCCTGGTGCGCCGCGCCTTCCAGCTCTCCAGCGTCAACAAGCTCCTCACCAAGCCGATCGCGCTCGCCACCAAGCTCGACGACGCCGAGTTCCTGGCCCAGATCGAGGCCGTCGACCGGTTCGCCTCCCGGATGACGGCCTACCCCGGCCGCACGTTCGGGCAGCTCTACCACCGGCTGCTCAAGGGCAACCAGCTCGCGAGCGGGACGGTGACGATGGACGACCGTGACATCTCGGTGGCGGACCTGCGAGCACCCCTCCTCGCCTTCGGCGGGGCCGGCGACGGGATCGCGCCCATCGGGTCGGTGCGTCCGATCGTCGACCTCGCGAGTGGTTCGGCCCAGACCCGGTTCGAGGTCGTGCCGGGGGGTCACCTCGGCATGCTCACCGGCCGCGCTGCCCGCGGCACGACCTGGGAGGTGATGGACGCGTGGTTCGAGGAGCACGAGAGCCGGGCGCCGGCCACCGGCGCGATCGGGTCCAACCCGAGCCGCCGCTACGGGTCCCGGTCCAGCCGCGGCCTGGCGGCGAAGAGGTAGCGACATGGTGAGTGGGCGCGTGCTGGCGGCCGGGACCGCGACGGCGCCGCACCCGGACCTGCGGCTCGCGCTGGTCCTGATCGCGCTGGTCGCGCTCGCGGCCGCCGCGTCGTACGTCGGGCGCCTCGGTGTCGAGCGCAACCACGTGACCGCGGGGGTGCGCGCAACCGTGCAGCTGGGCATCGTCTCCCTGGTCATCGCGGTGGCCCTCGAGTCGGTGTGGTGGTCCGTGGCCTTCGTGGGCCTGATGTTCGTCGTGGCGTCGGTGACCTCGGCCGGGCGTCTCCGGCTGCCGCGCCGCCAGCTGCCCTGGGTGATGCTTGCGGTCGCGGCGGGGTCGATGCCGGTGCTCGCGCTCGTCCTGGGGTCCGGCACCGTGCCCTTCAACGGCCCCGGCGTGCTGCCGATCGCCGGCATCGTCATCGGCAACACCATGACGGCAGCCACGCTCACCGGCCGCCGGGCCTTCGACGAGCTCGCCGGCCACTTCGGGGTCTACGAGGCCGGGCTGGCCCTGGGCCTGGTCTCGCCCGAGGCCTCCTACGAGGTGATCCAGCCGACCGCCAAGGAGGCGCTCACCCCTGGGCTCGACCAGACCCGGACCGTCGGCCTGGTGACGCTGCCCGGTGCGTTCATCGGCGTCCTTCTCGGCGGCGGTACGGCGCTGCAGGCAGGCGCCGCGCAGATCCTGGTGCTGATGGGGCTGATGGCCGGTCAGGCTTTGACGGCCGCCGTACTGTTGCGGCTGGTCGCTGGCGCTCGCGTGGTCCGGGTCGACCTGGCCGACCGCTATCCACGATGACACCGACCCGTCCCCGGTGAGGAGGACCGATGCGCCGACCCGGCCGCCTGGTCTCCGCCCTCGCCGCGTCACTGACCCTGCTCACCGCCTGCACCGGCATCCCGACGGCGACGCAACCCCCGCCGTCGCCGCCCACGAGCGCGGCGTCCCCCGAGCAGGCCGGAGAGCTCGACGACGTGGCACCGGTGCGCTACGTGGCGCTGGGCGACTCCTTCACCGCGGCACCGCTGGTGCCGGTGACCGACCTGGCGGAGGGCTGCCTGCGCTCCACCGGCAACTACCCCTCGCTGCTGGCGAGCTCCCTCGACCTGGAGCTGACCGACGTGAGCTGCTCGGGGGCCACCACCCGCGACCTGGTGCGTCGCCAGCCGACGGTCCAGGACGCCTCCGTCCCGGCCCAGCTCGACGCCCTGGACGGCGACACGGACCTGGTCACGCTCGGCATCGGCGGCAACGACCGTGGCCTGTTCAGCGGTCTGGTGCAGACCTGCCTCCAGCTGCGCGCCCAGGACCCGACCGGCTCCCCGTGCGCACGCTCCGACCTCGGGCGGAGCCTGTTGGCTGCGACGACCCGGATCGGTGAGAACCTCGAGCGGGCGCTGCGCCGGGTGCACCGGCGCGCCCCCGAGGCCCGCGTGATCCTGGTGGGGTATCCGCGGATCGCGCCGACCCGCGCCGACTGCCCGCGGCGGCTGCCGTTCGCCACCGGCGACGTGGCCTTCGGCGACCGGGTGCTGCGCACGCTCGACCGGGCGATGCGCCGGGCCGCCCGGCGCGAGAACGCCGACTACCTCGACCTCTACACCGCCTCCGCCGGGCACGACGTCTGCGCCACCCGGCCCTGGGTCAACGGGCGCCGCACCCAGGCCGGGGTGGCCCTCGCCTTCCACCCGCTGGCCGCCGGAACCGCCGCGACGGCGGCGCTGCTCGAGGACCTGATCGGCTCGTCCTAGACCCTTCGTCGGCCGGGACTGCTGCGCCCGGACCGGGGTCGGACCCTTGTCAGGACGCGCGGGAGACGGCGAGGATCAAGGGGTCTTGTCCATCTCGGGAATCTAGGACACCACATGAAGCACACCCTCCAGCGCGCCCTCGCGGCGCTCACCCTCCTCCTCTCCAGCCTCCTGGTCGTCGGCGTCTCGACCTCGGCCCCGGCGGTCGCCGACGAGTGCTACACCTGGACCCGCACGCTCACCAGCGGCACCAGCGGCTCCGACGTCGCCGAGCTGCAGATCCGGGTCGCCGGCCACGCCGGCTACGGCGTCAACATGGCCATCGACGGCAGCTACGGCGGCCAGACCACCACGGCCGTCCGCGGCTTCCAGTCCGCCTACGGTCTCCCGGTCGACGGCGTCGCCGGTCCGCAGACCTTCGCCAAGATCTACGAGCTCCAGGACCCGGACTGCTCGCCGGCTCACTTCTCCTTCGCCGAGGTCGACGGCGGCTGCGGCGCCGGCGGATACAGCGGCGGCTCGGTCTCGTCGTCGACGGTGAAGGAGAACCTCAAGCGCGCCATGTGGCGGGCCGAGGCACTGCGGCACCGCCTCGGCGACATCCCGCTGCGCGTCACCTCGGGCTTCCGGTCCACGGCCTGCGACGCCTCCGTCGGCGGCAGCGGCTCGGGCCAGCACACCTACGGCACCGCGATCGACCTGACCGGCTTCAGCGGCAACCCGTCGTTCTGCTCGATCGCCTCCAACGCCCGCTACACCGGCTTCGGCGGCATCTTCGGTCCGGGCTACCCCGGCCACGACGACCATGTGCACGTCGACATCCGCGCCGGGCAGGTCTGGAGCGCGCCGAGCTGCGGCATCTGAGGGCGCTGGGCGATTACCACGTTCACGTGGTAATTGCCCGGTTCCCGCAGGGAGTTCGCTGCGGTAACCCGGCCATCACTGCGGGAACCCCTCGGCTGACCTGCCCGGGTGGCTAGGCTCCGGCCCATGTCGGTGGAGGGGCCCATGTCGGTGGAGGGGCGGTGACGGGCGGTGACGGGGCGATGACGGGGCTGACCCGGTCGGTGCGGGTCGGCTACGGGATGGGCTCGGTCGCCACCGGCGCGTTCGGCACCGTGCCCGGGCTCCTGCTGCTGCCCTACCTCACCGACACCCTCGGGGTCGGGGCCGCGGCCGCGGGCGTGATCGTGTTCCTGCCCAAGGCCTGGGACGTGGTCCTCAACCCGATCGCCGGCCGGATCAGCGACCGGCACGTGTCGCCGCTCGGGCCGCGACGGCCCTTCCTGCTCCGGGCGGGCGTGGCGCTCGCGGTCTGCTTCGCGCTGCTCTTCGCCGGCCCGTCCCTCGGCTCGGTCGCGGCCGACGCGGCGTACGTCGTGCTGGTGTTCTTGGCGTGCGCGAGCGCCTACGCGTTCTTCCAGGTGCCGTTCGTCGCGATGCCGGCAGAGATGACCGACTCCTACGACGAGCGCACCCGGCTGCTGTCGTGGCGGGTCGCCCTGCTGGCGCTGGCGATCCTGCTCAGTGGCGCCCTCTCGCCGGCGATCCGTGACGCCGTCGGCGGCCGCGACGGCTACCGCGCGATGGGCGTCTTCGTGGCACTGCTGATCCTGGTCGGCACGATCGGTTCGTACGTCGGGACGCGACGAGCGCCCGTCGGCAGCGTCGTCGCCGCCGGCGGCTCCCTCACCGACCAGCTGCGGATCGTGGCGCGCTCGCGCGACTTCCGGCTGCTGTTGACCACGTTCGTGGTGCAGGCGCTCGCGGTCGGAGCCATGCTCGCGGGCGTCGACTACGTGGCCCGCCACGTGCTGGAGCAACCGGGCGCGGCCACCATCCTCTTCGTGTGCTTCGTCGGCCCGGCCCTGCTGCTCACCCCGGTGTGGGCCTGGTGGGGTGCGCGCGTGGGCAAGAAGCGCGGCTACCTCGTGTCGTCGTGCTTCCTGGCGGCCGGCGCACTGCTGCTCGTCGGAGCTGCGGACTTCCCGGCCGCAGTGGTCTACGTGGCGACGGCGCTGGTCGGCGTGGGCTACGCGGGCGCCCAGGTCTTCCCGCTGTCGATGCTGCCCGACACGGCCGCGGTCGACGCCGTCCGCTCGGGGGAGAACCGGGCCGGCGTGTTCACCGGGGTCTGGACCGCCGGCGAGACCCTCGGGCTGGCTCTCGGTCCCGGAGTCTTCGCACTCGCGCTGGCGCTCGGGGGCTACGTGTCCTCGACGTCCGGGGCCGCGGCGCAACCCGACTCGGCCGTCACCGCGATCACGCTCGGCTTCTCGCTGCTGCCAGCCGCGCTCGTCCTGCTCAGCCTGGTGTGGCTGGTGCGCTACTCACTGACCGCCGCCGACGTGGCGGCCCTGAACACCGAGGTGCCGCGTGTCTGACCTGCCCGCCCACGACGTGCTGGCCCGGCTCGAGGAGCTGCGGGCCCACGACCTGCCGACCCACGGTGGCCGCACCCTGGCCTACGTCTACGACAGCGGCCTGGCCCAGGCCGACGAGGTCGGGCGGCGGGCCCTGGCCACGTTCGGCAGCAGCAACGGCCTCGACCCGACGGCCTTCCCGAGCCTGCTCAAGATGGAGAACGACCTCGTCGGGGTCGCAGCCGATCTGCTCGACGGGCCGGCCACCACGGTCGGCTCGGTCACCTCCGGCGGCACCGAGTCGATCCTGCTCGCGGTGCAGACCGCCCGGGACGCGCACCCGGAGGTGACCTCTCCCTCGATGGTGCTGCCCTCGACGATCCACGCCGCGTTCCTCAAGGCGGCGCACTACTTCGGGGTGCGGGAGGTGATGGTGCCGGTCGGTCCCGACTTCCGGGCGGACGCCGCCGCGATGGCGGCCGCCATCGACGACACGACCGTGCTGGTGGCGGTGAGCGCGCCGTCCTACGCCCACGGCGTCATCGACCCGGTGCCGGAGGTCGCATCGGCGGCCGCGGCTCGCGGGGTGCGCTGCCACGTCGACGCCTGCATCGGCGGCTGGGTGCTGCCGTTCGCGGCCCGCACCGGCCGCGCCGTACCGCCCTGGACGTTCGCCGTCGACGGCGTCACCAGCGTCTCGGTGGACCTGCACAAGTACGCCTACACCCCCAAGGGTGCCTCGATCCTGCTGCACCGCACGCCCGCGCTGCGCAAGCCGCAGTTCTTCGCGCGCGCCGACTGGCCGGGCTACACGATGCTCAACTCCACCACCCAGTCCACCCGCTCCGGTGGGCCGATCGCGGCGGCGTGGGCAGTGGTGCGCACCATCGGCGAGGAGGGGTACGCCGCGCTCACCATCGAGGTCCTCGACGGGATGGACCGGCTGCTGGCCGGCCTGGCCGAGCTGTCGGCGCTGCACGTGGTCGCTCGGCCCGACTCCACGCTGGTGGCGCTGGAGACCGACGGGTCGTGCGACGTGTTCACCCTCGCCGACGAGATGCTCACCGCCGGCTGGTACGTGCAACCGCAGCTCAGCCACGACGGCAACCCGCCCAACCTGCACCTGACCCTGTCGGCGGCGACCGCCGGCCACGTCGAGGACTTCCTCACCGCGTTGCGGGCGGCGCTCGACGCCGCCGTGGCCGCCGGGCCGGTGCGGGTCGACCCGGGCGTTGCCGACTTCGTGCGCGCCCTCGACCCCGCCGTGCTCTCCGACGACGACTTCGACGGCCTGCTCGCCGCGGCCGGCATGGCCGGCTCCGGTGGCAGCCTGGGCCTGCCGGAGCGGATGGCCGAGGTCAACGCCCTGCTCGACCTGGCCGCCCCCGCGCTCCGCGAGGCGATCCTGATCGCGTTCCTGGACCGGCTCGCCCGCCCGACGCGTGGCCCCGACCGGCTGTAACGCGGGGTTATCGACGCTCCACACGAGTCACACCTCGTGGGGAGCGGCCACTGCTCGTGGTGAGCGCGCCCCCGACTAGGGTCGGGCCCCATGAGCGCACTGGCCGGACTCGTCGAGCGTGGGCTCGTCGCACCCGACTGGGCCGAGGCGCTGGCGCCGGTCGACCAGGACATCACCACGATGGGCACCTTCCTGCGGGCCGAGCTCTCCGGCGGCCGGGCCTACCTCCCCCAGGGCGACCAGATCTTCCGCGCGTTCAGCCGACCCCTGGCCGAGGTGAGGGTGCTCGTCGTCGGCCAGGATCCCTACCCCACCCCGGGGCACCCGGTCGGGCTGTCCTTCTCGGTCGCGCCCGACGTACGCCCGATCCCGCGCAGCCTGGTCAACATCTTCACCGAGCTCGTCAGCGACACCGGCTGCGCGATGCCGAGCAGCGGTGATCTGACGCCCTGGGCCGAGCGCGGCGTGATGCTGCTCAACCGGGTGCTCAGCGTGGCACCGGGAGCGCCGGCCAGCCACCGGGGCCGTGGCTGGGAGCTGGTCACCGAGGAGGCGATCCGCGCGTTCGCCGCGCGTGGGGGACCGCGGGCGGCGATCCTGTGGGGGCGAGACGCCCAGGGCCTCAAGCCGATGCTGGCCGGCCACGTCCCGTGGGTGGAGTCGGTGCACCCGTCACCACTGTCGGCCTCCCGTGGCTTCTTCGGGTCCAAGCCCTTCAGCCGGGTCAACCGACTCCTCGAGCAGCAGGGCGGCGACCCCGTCGACTGGGCTCTCCCCTAAGAGGTCCAGGTGTAGCGCCGCTCCGGCCGCCCGGCCCGGCCGTACTTCAGCGTGACCTCGGCGTGCCCGGTCGCCACCAGGTGCTCCAGGTAGCGCCGCACCGAGACCCGGGCGAGGCCGACCTCGTCGGCGCACTCGGCGGAGCTCAACGACGGCGGGTCGTGGTCCGAGTGCGCGCGCAGCGCCGAGCCCACGAGCTGCAGCGTCTGCACCGTGAGCCCCTTGGGCAGCTCCTCGTCGCGCGGGCGGCCGGCCCGGCCACCCGCCCCGAAGAGCGCATCCACCTCGCGCTGGGCCATCTCGCGGTCCGACCCCGCGGCCTCAACCGAGCGTTGCCGACGTTGGAACTCGGCGAGCCGTTCGCGCATCGCCTCGGCGGTGAACGGCTTGATCAGGTACTGCACAGCGCCGCCCCGGAATGCCTCCTGCACGGTCTCCAGGTCGCGGGCGGCACTCACCACGAGCACGTCGACGGGATCGGCCTCGGCCCGCAGCTCGCGCAGCACCTCGAGCCCCGTCATGTCGGGGAGGTAGATGTCGAGCAGGACCAGGTCGGGCCGGTGCTCACGGACGGCGTCGAGGGCCTCGGTCCCGGTGCGTGCCTCACCGACGACGACGAAGCCCGGCACCCGCTCGACGAACTTGCGGTGCACCCGCGCGACCATGAAGTCGTCATCGACGACGAGCACCCGCAGGGGTTCCCCGATCACTTCAGGGGTCACGGTCGCACCTCCTCGGGACGTGCGGGCTTCGTGACGACGACGGGAAGCATGGCGGTGAAGACGGTACGTCGATCCGGGGACCGGGCGACGTCGACAGCACCGCCGCGCCGCTCGCAGACCACCCGGACCAGCGCCAGCCCCCAGCCTCGCTGACCGGGGTCGGCGGCGGGCTTGGTGCTGAACCCCTGCGCGAACACCTGGCTCGAGAGGTCGGCCGGCACTCCGGGACCGTCGTCGCTGACCCGGACCTCCACCGCGCGGCCGTCCGCCGCCGAGACCACGAGCACCCGCACGGTGACGGCACCGCGGGTGGCGGCGACCGCCTCCATCGCGTTGTCGACGAGGTTGCCGAGCACGGTGAGGAGGTCGGCGCTGAGGTCGTCGGCCACCACGGGGAGCCGCGCGTCGTCCTCGAGGTCGAGGGTGACACCGAGCTCGGTGGCCCGACTGCCCTTGGCGACCAGGAGCGCGGCGACGGAGGCGTCCTCGATCCGCTCGACGACACGGTCGACCCAGCCCTCACGAGCGCGGGACTGCGTGGCCACGAAGGCGGCGACCTCGTCGTACTCCTCGAGCTCGATGAGCCCGGCGATCGTGTGCATCCGGTTGCTGAACTCGTGGGCCTGGGAGCGCAGCGTGTCGGTGGTGCTGCGCCACACGTCCAGCTGACGGTTGAGGTCGACGAGCTCGGTGCGGTCGCGCACCGTGGTCACCCAGCCGATGCGCAGGCCTTGGTTGACCACGGGCATCTGGTTGAGCACCAGCACCCGCCCGCCGGAGGCGACCGCGAGGTCGCTGGCGCCGGAGCCACCGGAGATCACGTCGATGACGGAGGCAGGCACACCGAGGTCGCTCACCGGCCGGCCCACGACGTCCCCGTCGAGGGTGAAGAGCCGAAGCGCCTCGTCGTTGACCAGGGTGATCCGTCCGGTCGTGTCGACTCCTACGACTCCCTCGCGCAGGCCGTGCAGCATCGCCTCGCGGTGCTCGACGAGCCCCGCGATCTCGTTGGGCTCCAGGCCGTGCGTCTGGCGCTTGATCCGGCGGGACAGCAGCAGGCTGCCGCCGAGTCCGACCAGCGAGCCGACGAGCACGTAGATGACGAGGGTCGGCGCGGTCGCCCCGAGACGCTCCCAGGACGTGGGGTAGTCGCGCCCGACGATCACGTAGCCGACGGTCTCACCGATGAGCAGGTCGCCACGCGAGCGGACCGCCTGCACGGGCGCACGCGCCTCGACCGCGCTCTCGCCCCCTTCGTCGACCACGCCCACCCACGAGGCCTCACGATTCGGCCGGATCACGGTCGTGCCGATGTCGCCAGGGTCGGAGGAGTGCACGACCTCGCCGTTCTCGTCGGTGACGATGACGTACGACGACCCCGACGTCGCCCGTGACCGCTCGGCCTCACCGGGGACGCCCTCGTAGGTGCCCGACGCGAGCCCCGCCTCGAGCACCTGGGTGCCGGCGATGTTCTCCGCGGTGGCCAGCACCCGCCGGCTCTCGCTGCGCCGGAAGGCCACGTCGTTCTGCACGAGCAGCACGGGTGTCAGACCCAATACCACCAGCAGGACCACGACGGCCTGCAGGGCGAGCAGCTGCCCGGCCAGGGAGAGGCGTCGTCGTCTCACGGGGCGAGTCTCACCCATCGCGTGGATCTATGCTCGCCCGGTGCTGACTCGACGCGCGCTCGTGACCGGGGCCGGCGCCGCCGTGCTCCTCTCGGCGTGCGGCGCGGGACGGCTCGAGACCGGCACCCTCGACACCGAGCAGCTGCGGATCATGGTGCCCAACGCGGCCGGTGGCGGCTACGACACCACGGCCCGGATCCTTGCCGGGGTCGTCGAGGACGAGGGGCTCGGCGAACGGCCCGAGATCTTCAACCTCGAGGGCGCCAGCGGAGGCGCCGGTCTGGTGCGCACCGTGCACGAGCGGGGCAACCCCGACCTGTTGATGATGATGGGCCTCGGTGTCGTCGGCTCCGTGCACTCCAACCGCACCGCCGCCGGGCTCGACGAGGTCACCCCGATCGCGCGGCTGCTCAGCGAGCCGGAGGTGCTCCTCGTCGCCGACGGTTCCGCGCACGGCGATCTCTCCTCCCTGGTCTCCGCCTGGCGGCGGCGACCCGGCCGGCTCACCGTCGGGGGCGGCTCGCTCGCCGGCGGACCGGACCACCTCGCCACCCACCTGGTCGCCGAGGCGGTCGGCCTGGACGTGCGCGAGGTCCGCTACCTCCAGTACGACGGAGGCGGGCCGCTGCTCGCCGCCCTGTTCAACGGACAGGTCGACGTCGCCGTCTCCGGCGTGCTGGAGAACATCGACCAGGTGCGCGCCGGGGCGGTGCGGGTGCTGGCCGTCACCGGCGACCGCCGCGTGCCCGGGGTCGACGCACCCACGTTGCGGGAGGCCGGGGTGCCGCTGGAGTTCGCCAACTGGCGTGGGCTGGTCGCCCCGCCCGGCCTCTCGGGGACGCAGCGCAACCGGCTGCTCGACCTGGTCCGGCGCGTGCACGGCTCCGAGTCCTGGGGCGCCGCAGCGTCCGCCAACGGCTGGACCGACGCCTTCGTGACCGGCGCCGACTTCGGCCGGTTCCTGGCCGCGGAGTCCGCGCGGGTGCGACAGGTGCTCGACCGGCTCGGGATCTAGCCGGCGGCCACGCACGGGGCGCGCCGCCTGCCCGCGCCTCAGGCCTTGACGGCGAGCACCGGACACGTCGACTGGAGCAGCACCCGCTGCGCCGTGCTGCCCATCAGCAGCTTGCCGACCGGCGTGCGCCGCCGGATGCCGAGCACGATCAGGGCCGCAGAGAGACGCTCGGCGGCCTCGAGGATCTCCTCGGCAGGCTCGAAGCGGCCGACGCTCTGCACCACCTCGTGGGCCACGCCCTGGTCGGAGAGCCGCTGACGCAGCGCGTCCAGCTGGGCGTCGCTGGCGATGCCCTTGTCGACGTAGGACTCGCCGCTGCTGGCGTTGACCACGTGCAGCACGGCGTCGCGGCGTCCAGCCTCGGCGACGGCGGCCTCGACCGCCGCCTGTCCCGGAGCGGTGGGGGTCCAGCCCACCACGATCACGTCCTTGCTCATGTCCGGCTCCTGTCGGTCGTCATCGAATCAGTCCTCGTCCGCGAAGGAGAGCTTCTTGGCCTCGTGGGGGTCCTTCCCGCGGAGCCGCGCGATGATGCGGGGCGCGTAGGGCAGCAGCAGCGCGGAGAGCGCGAGCAGCAGGATCACCAGCGAGAGCGGGCGGGTGACGAAGACCGTCAGGTCGCCGTTCGCGACGTTCAGCGCGCGGCGGAACTGGTTCTCCAGCTCCGGGCCGAGGATCGCGCCCAGGATCGTCGGGGCGATCGGGAAGTCGAACTGCCGCATCAAGAAGCCGACGACGCCGATGGCGTAGGCGATCAGGATGTCGGTCACCGTGCCCGAGACGGAGTAGATGCCGAGCGTGGCGAAGAGCAGGATGCCTGCGTAGAGCACCGGCCGCGGGATCTCGAGCACCTTCACCCACACGCGGATGAGCGGCAGGTTCAGCGCCAGCAGGATCACGTTGCCGATGAACAGGGACGCGATCAACGCCCAGACCAGGTCCGCCGACTTCTCGAACAGCTGGGGACCGGGCTGGAGGTTGAAGGTCTTGAACGCCGCCAGCATGACCGCAGCGGTGGCGGAGGTCGGCAGGCCGAGGGTGAGCAGCGGCACCAGGACACCCGAGAACGACGCGTTGTTGGCCGCCTCCGGACCGGCGACACCCTCGATGGCGCCCTTGCCGAACTCCTGCTTGCCGCGCGAGCGGTTCTTCTCGTAGGAGTAGGACAGGAACGTCGGCAGCTCGGCGCCACCGGAGGGCAGCACGCCGAAGGGGAAGCCGAAACCGGCACCACGCAACCACGGGCCCCACGAGCGACGCCACTGGTCGCGGGTGAGCCACATGAAGCCACCCTTGACCGGCTCGAGCGGGGTGACCTGGCCGGGGCGGGTGCGGCCCTTGACCAGGACGTAGAGGGTCTCGCCGATCGCGAACAGACCGATGATGAGGAGCACCTCGTCGATCCCGTTGAACAGCGTCGGGCTGTCGAAGGTCAGGCGCGGCTGCCCCGAGATCCCGTCGAGGCCGATGAACCCGATCGTGATGCCCAGCAGCAGCGAGATCAGGCCCCGGACCATCGAGCGACCCACCAGCGCGGTCACGGTCACCAGCGCCAGGATCATCAGCGCGAAGTAGTCGGTCGCGCGGAAGGTCACCGCCAGCCGCCCGATCGGCTCGGCCACGAGCGCCAGCAGGACCGTGGAGACCAGCGCCGCGACGAACGAGCCCACGGCAGCGGTCGCCAGCGCCGCCCGGGCCTGACCGCGCTTGGCCATCTCGTGGCCCTCGATCGCGGTCGCGACGGAGGCGGACTCACCGGGAGTGTTCAGCAGGATCGAGGTGGTCGACCCGCCGTACATGGCGCCGTAGTAGATCCCCGCGAACATGATCAGCGCGGGGGCGGGGTCCTCGAAGCCGTAGGTCACCGGCAGCAGCAGCGCGATGGTGACGGCCGGCCCGATCCCCGGGAGCACGCCGACGAGCGTGCCCAGCGTGACGCCGATGACCGCGAACAGCAGCAGGTCGGGGCTGAGGACGGCCGCGAAGCCACCCATCAGGTCACCGAACTGGTTCACAGCGGGAACACCCCCTGGGGAAGGAACACACCGAGGGCGCGTGTGAAGGACAGGTAGACCAGCAGGGAGAGCCCGACGCCGATGACGATGTCGCGCACCAGGTGGTGCGAGCCCATCGTGCGCGCCGCGACGACGAAGAAGACCGCGGTGGCGGGGACGTAGCCGACCGGGCCGACGACGAAGGCGTAGACCACGAGCGTGAGGACCAGCAGCGTGGCCGCGCGCATGTGCGCGAACGGCTCCGCCGGCAGCCCACCGCCCTGACGTACGGCGGCCAGCTGCTGCGCGACGTAGACCAGAGCGAGCGCGAGCAGCAGCGTGAGCACCACCAGCGGCAGGAAGCGCGGACCTTCGGGGGCGAAGCCCACCGTGGTCTCGATCGCGAACACCTGGCTGAGCAGCACGCCGCTGAACAGCACGATGCCGGCGCCGAAGGCGAACGGGCCGACCGGCCGGCCCGGGGCCTCACCCAGGGCCGGCTCGGTCGCGGTGCCGGGAGCCTCGCTCACAGTCCCAGGTCCTCGTAGAGCGCGGCGACGCGCTCGACCTCACCGTCGATGTACTCCTGTGCCTCGTCGCCGGTCTTGTAGAAGTCCGCCCAGCCGTTGGTCTCGAGCGCGTCCTTCCAGCCCTGCGTCTCGTGCATCGCGTCCACGGTCTCGGTCACCTGGGCCTTGGCCTCGTCGGAGATCCCCGGAGCGGCCACGAGGGCACGCCAGTTGGAGAAGTCGATGTCGTAACCGGCATCTGCGAGGGTCGGCGCGTCCTCGCCGGCGACCTCCTGGGTCTCGGCGGTGCTGATCGCGAGCAGGCGCATGTCGCCGGCCTCGATCTGCTCCTCGAACTCGCTGACACCCGAGACACCGACGGCCACGTCACCGGACAGGATGCCGGCGATGGCCTCGCCGCCGCCGGAGTAGCCGACGTACTTCATCTCGCTCGGCTGGGCGCCCGCCTCCTTCAGCAGCTCGGCCACGACGAGCTGGTCGGAGCCCCCGGCCGAGCCACCGCCGAAGGTGACCGAGGAGGGGTCCTGCTCGTAGGCCGCGACGACGTCCTCGATGCTCTCGAACTCCGAGTCGGCCGGCACCACGAAGGCCTCAGCCTCGCTGGTCAGCGTCGCGATCGGGGTGACGTCCTCGAAGGAGACCGGGGAGTTCGCCTGCTCGAGAGCGCCGATCATCACCAGGCCGGTGACCATCAGCGCGTGCGGGTCGCCCTTGTCCTTCTGCAGCTGTGAGAGCCCGGTGGCACCACCGCCGCCCTCGACGTTGAACACCTCGACCGGCTCGGTGATGACGTCGTCGGTCTCGATGACCTGCTGCATCGCGCGAGCGGTGGAGTCCCAGCCGCCACCGGCCGCCGCCGGGACCATGATGTCGACGGTCTTCGACGGGAACGCCTCCTCCGAGGCGGAGCCGCCGCCGGCGGTCTGGCCGCACGCGGCCAGGGTCACGGCCGCGGTGACACCCGCGGCGAGGGCAGTGGAACGACGAACAACCGAGCGGCGGGATCCGCGCATCGGGTCCTCCTTGGGAATCGTGCGGTACTGGGCGGGTGGGTGAAGGTCGTCACCAGGTGACCGGCGTCACGCTAGGTCGCCCCGCGCGGATCTGGACTGTTGAGACCATCAGATAGTTTTTGGTCTTTGTGGTCGCGCTCAACGCTCTGTCCACTTTCGTCGATGATCCGTACAGTGGTCTCTGGAACCCACAGAACGGATCGCCATGAGCGCCACCCACGACGGAGTGCGCAGCATCCAGCGCGCGCTGGACCTGCTCGACCTCTTCGACGAGCACCATCCCACCCGTCCGCTGCGCGACCTGGTCGCCGACTCGGGACTGCCCAAGACGACCGTCGTCCGCGTGCTGGCGACCCTCGAGGGGCGCGGCCTGCTCGCTCGCGTGGGCGAGACGACCTACTCGTGCGGCCCGGCGCTGCTCCGGTGGGTGCGGCTCGCCGAGACCCTGTGGGAGGTCTCCCCCGGAGCGCGCGCGCAGATGCGCGGGCTGGTCGAGCAGTGCGGCGAGACCGTCAACCTGTACGTGCGCCAGGGTGCCGACCGCGTCTCCATCGCGCAGGAGGAAGGTACGGCGACGGTGCGCAGCGTCGTCGCCGTCGGGGAGCCGATGCCCCTGGGGCGCGGTGCCACCGCCAAGGTGCTCCTCTCCGGCGCGCCCGCCGACCTCATCGAGGTGCTGCGCGCCGCCGACCCCGACCTCGACGCCGCCGCGCTGGCGCGCCAGGTCGCCTCCGTCCGCGAGACCGGCTACGCCGTCTCCCACGGCGAGCGCGAGCTCGGCGCCTCTGCCGTGGCTGCGCCCGTGCACGGCGACGACGGCCGGGTGCTCGGGGCACTGTCGGTCAGCGGACCCACCTCACGCTTCACCGCCGACCGGGTGCCGGGCTACGTCGAGGCCGTCGTCGCCACGGCGGGCGAGCTCGACCGCATCGGTCTCGGCAGCGTGGCGGCCCTGCTGTGAGCGGCGGGCTGCTCGCGGGGGTGCGCGTGCTCGACCTGACCAACGTGCTCGCCGGGCCGGTCGCGGGGTACCAGCTCGCACTCCTCGGTGCGGACGTGGTCAAGGTCGAGGTGCCCGGCACCGGCGACCTGGCCCGCCGGCTCGGTGCCGACCCGGAGCTGAGCAGCCGTGGGCTGGGAGCCTCGTTCCTGGCCCAGAACGGCGGCAAGCGCTCGGTGACGGTCAACCTCAAGACCAGCGGCGGCCGGCAGGTGCTCGAGCGGCTCCTCGACGACGCGGACGTTCTCCTGGAGAACTTCCGGCCCGGGGTGCTGGAGCGGCTCGGCTTCGGCTGGGAGTCCCTGCGTCGCGACCACCCGGGCCTGGTCTACTGCGCGGTCTCGGGCTTCGGCGCCACCGGCCCCGAGAGCGACCGCCCCGCCTACGACCAGGTCGTCCAGGGCCTGTCCGGGATCATGAGCGTCACCGGTTCGCCCGCCACCGCGCCCCTGCGCGTGGGCTACCCCGTGTGCGACTCGATCGGCGGCCTCGCCGCGGCCTTCGCGGTCTCATCGGCCCTGGTCCGCAAGGCCCGCACCGGCGAAGGCGCCTACCTCGACGTCTCGATGCTGGACGCGGCCCTGAGCAGCATGGGCTGGGTGGTCTCCGACTTCCTCACGGCGGGACGCGAGCCGGTGCCGATGGGCAACGACAACCGCACCTCTGCTCCCTCGGGCACGTTCGCCACCGCTGACGGCGACCTCAACATCGCCGCCAACCAGCAGGAGCAGTGGCTGCGGTTGTGTACGGCGATCAACCGCGACGACCTGGCGACGGACCCCCGCTTCCGCACCCGCGAGGACCGCAAGTCCCGGCGCCACGAGCTCACGATCGCGCTCGAGGTGACCCTGCGCCAGCATCCGGCGGACCACTGGGACGCGCTGCTGCGAGAGGCCGGCGTGCCGGCGGCACCAGTGGTCACGGTGCCGCAGGCGCTGGCCTCGGCCCAGGTGCGGCACCGCGGCCTGCTCAGCGAGGTCGATTCCGCCGCAGGACCCGTGACCCTCGTGGGCCTGCCCACCCACGTCGACGGCGCCCCGGTCGCGCCCGCGTCGCCTCCCCCTGTGCTGGGCGAGCACACCGACGAGGTGCTGGGCGGCCTCGGCTTCAGCACCGACGAGATCACCCGACTGCGAGAGGAAGGGGCGCTGTGAGCCCGGTCCACGACAGCGACGCCCGCGCGTCTGCCCACGCCGCGACCACCACCGAGGACACCACCGCCTGGTGGGCGACCGGCGTCAGCGACATCGAGCCGGGCGTCATCCGGCTGCGCGGCTACCCGGTCGAGGAGCTCATCGGGCAGGCGTCCTTCGTCGACGTGGTCTGGCTGCTCACCCGCGGCGACCTGCCCGCTCCCGACCAGGCCGCCCTGCTCGAGCACGCGCTGGTCGCGGCCGTCGACCACGGGCCACAGGCACCCTCGATCGCCGCGGCCCGGATGGCGGTCACGTGCGGCGTGGGTCTCAACACCGCGATCGCCTCCGGGGTCGGCCTGCTCGGCGACGTGCACGGCGGGGCGGGGCAGCAGTGCCTGGCTCTGCTGCGGCGCCTTGCCGAAGCCGACGACCTCGTCGTGGCGGTGGCCGACGTCCTGGCCGACCACCGCGCCCGCGCGCTGCACGTGCCCGGCTTCGGTCACCGGTTCCACCCACTGGACCCGCGACGCGACCCCCTCGTCGGGGCCGTCGAGTCCGCCGTCGCGGCCGGCACCGTCGAGGGCCGGCACCTGGCCGCGGCGCTGGAGCTCGAGCGTCAGCTCGCCGCGGGGCGCAGCAGGCCGGTGCCGATGAACATCGACGGCGCGACGGCCATCATCTACGGCGAGCTGGGCTTCGACCCCGAGCTCGCCCGAGGCCTGTTCTGCCTCTCCCGCTCGGTGGGCATCCTGGCGCACGCGTGGGAGCAACGCGCCGAGGGCGGCCGGATCAAGGGACCGCTGCCTCCTCCGCTCCTCCCCGACTACACCGGCCCTGCCCCCCGGTCGGTGCCGGGGGCCTGAGCCAGCGGCGCCAGCACCTCGGGCCAGTGGCCCAGGAGGGTGCCGAGGTGGGCGGTGCGCTCTCTCACCACCACCGTCTCGGACCTGCACCACCCGACCTCCGGGCAGGCACACCTCGTCGGCGCCCACCCGCTCAGCAGGTGGAGTCGAGCCGCGAGCCCTCGATGCGGCTCACGACGTGTCCGGCGATCCGCTCCAGCGCCTCGACGTCCTCGGGGCCGAGCCCGTCGAAGACGAGATCGCGCACCGTCTCGACGTGGCCGGGCGCCGCCTTGACCAGGACGTCCCACCCGTCGTCGGTCAGCCGCACCAGCGTCACCCGCCGGCTGGTCGGCGAGGGGCAGCGCGAGACCCAGCCACGGCGTTCCAGCTTGCGTGACGACATGGGAGAGCCGGGAGAGCGAGGCGTTGGTCGCGCCGGCGAGCTGGCTCATCGTGCGGGTGCTTGTCGTCGCTCTCCGAGAGCATCGCGAGGCACAGGTAGTCGAAGTGGGTGAGGTCGCTGTCGCGCTGGAGCTGGGAGTCCAGGGTCGGGGCGAGCTTGAGCATCACGCCGGCCAGCTTCAGCCAGGCACGCAGCTCGTCGTCGGAGAGCCATCGAGTCACGAGGGCAGCATACTCCGCCAACACTTGACGCTTCAACTATGCCTGGCTACCCTGGTGCCAGATCCGAACGAGGAGCCCCCCATGACACCGACCCCGGCCGCACCGCCGCCATCCCGGCCGCACCCATGCCCGCGCTCTACATCGGTCACGGCGCACCCCCCTTGCTCGACGACCCGCTGTGGAGCGGTCAGCTGCGCAGCCTGGGCGGCCGACCTGCCCCGGCCGACGGCGATCCTGATCGTCTCCGCGCACTGGGAGTCCGCGCCGGTGACGCTCTCGGCCTCGCGGTCCGGGCACGTCCCTCGTCTACGACTTCGGTGGCTTCGCGCAGCGCTACTACGAGCTGACCTACGCGACCCCGGACGCCTCCGCGCTCGCGCGCCGGGTCGCGGCGGTGATGCCCGACACCGAGACCGGTCCACCAGCACGCCAGCCGCGGGCCTCGACCACGGCGCCTGGGTGCCGCTGAGCATCATGTACCCGGCGGCCGACATCCCCGTGCTGCAGATGTCGCTGCCCACCCAGGACCCCGACCGGCTGGTCGAGCTCGGCGTCGGCTACGTCCGCTGCGTGACGAGGGCGTGCTGATCATCGGCTCCGGCTTCCTCACCCACGGGCTGCCCTTCCTCACGCGAGTTCCGCATCGAGGCGGAGGCCCCCGGCCTGGTCCCGCGAGTTCGACGCCTGGGCCGCCGAGGCGCTCGCCCGCGGCGATGTCGACGAGCTCGCGGCCTACCGCGACCGCGCGCCGGGCATGCCCTACGCCCACCCGACCGTCGAGCACTTCACCCCGCTCTTCGTCACCCTGGGCGCCGCCGCGGACCCGGAGGCGCCCGGCAAGCAGGTCGTCGACGGCTACTGGATGGGCCTGTCGAAGCGGTCCTTGCAGGTCGCCTGAACCGCACCGCCTGGCAGGATCGTCCGGGTGAGCATCCTCTCGATCCAGTCCCTCGTCGCCTACGGCCACGCCGGCAACCGCGCGGCGGTGTTCCCGCTGCAACGGCTCGGCAAGGTGGTCTGGCCGGTGATGACCGTGCACTTCTCCAACCACACCGGGTACGGCGACTGGAAGGGGCCGCTGCTCAGCGCCGCCGACGTCGCCGAGGTCATCGCCGGGGTCGGCGACCGGGGTGCTTTCGAGCGCTGCGAGGCGGTGCTCTCGGGCTACCAGGGCGCCGAGGACGTCGGCTCGGTGATCCTCGACGCGGTCGCCACGGTCAAGGCGGCGTCCCCGGACGCGATCTACTGCTGCGACCCGGTGATGGGCGACGTCGGTCGGGGCATGTTCGTGCGGCCCGGGCATCCCGGAGTTCATGCGCGACCGGGTGGTGCCTGCAGCCGACGTGATCACGCCCAACCACTTCGAGCTCGACTTCCTGGCCGGTTCCACGACCACGACGTACGACGAGCTGCTCGCCGCCGCCGACACGGTGCGCGCCGACGGACCGGGCACCGTGCTGGTCACCAGCGTGATCGTCGACGACACTCCCGACGACGCGCTGGACATGGTCGCGATCTCGGGCGAAGGCGCCTGGCGGACCCGCTTCCCGCGGCTCTCGGTCAACCCACCCGGCGCCGGCGACCTCACGACGGCCGTGTTCCTGGCGCACCTGCTCGAGGACGGCCGCTCGACGTCGCGCTCGCGCGCACGACGGCGGCGGTCTTCGCGGTCGTCTCGGCCACGGCCGACGCCGGCGAACGCGAGCTGCGGATCGTGCAGAGCCAGGACGAGCTCGCCGCCCCGACCCGGTCGTTCGAGGTCGAGCGACTGCGCTGAGCCCGGCAGGCCCGCGCTCAGGCGGCCCGGTCGACCTTCGCGTGGTAGTGCCGGCCGACGCCGCCACCGAGCATCGCCGCGATGAGCGTGCTGAGCAGCACCACGCCGGCGAGGGCGAGACCGCCCGTCGTCATGTCCTCGGTGGACAGCGGGACCGCCGGCATGTCGATCTGGCTGAGCACGTCGTACTGGTCACCGAAGAAGGCGCCGGTCCCGACGGTGATCAGCGTGACGAGGAGGCCGATCACCCAGACACCGACGCCCTGGCGCGGGCCGTCGAAGCGCGACATCCGGCCGGCGACGTAGCCGCCGGCGTAGTAGCCGATGAAGAGCACGACGGTCAGCGTGAGGATCGCGACCAGCCCGATCTCCGCGGTGGACGCCGTCGGCAACAGCTCCTGGTCGGCACCCGTGCCGGCGCCGACCCCGCCGATGATCCCGGCGAGCAGCAGCGAGACCGCCACCGCGACCAGCCAGCCGAAGAAGCCGGCACCCCAGTTGATCCCGCCGAACCGGTCCCGCCGGGCCTGCTCGGCGTCGGCGGGCACGACCCGGGTGTCGTAGGACCCGTCCTCGGAGGAGAGCGTGTCATGGCTGATGGCGGTGTCGTCCTTGGTCTTGGCGCGACCGAACATGGTGACCTCCTGTGGTCAGTCCCCGAAGATGTACCCCGGTCGGCTCGGCGCCAACCCAGGACGTCGGGTCGGAGCCGTCGGAGCCGCTTGTCAGGTTCGAACTGACGACCTTTCGCTTACAAGGCGAGTGCTCTACCAGCTGAGCTAAAGCGGCGGAGCCCCATCGTAGTTGCGGGCAGGAATGGCTTCCGCCCGACGTGGGTACGAGCCGGGGGCACGCACCAACGGACGGAGGCACGACATGAGCAACGACGACAAGACCCGCGAACAAGACCGAGGGCCTGGTCGGCAAGGCCAAGGAGAAGCTCGGCGACGCGACCGGCGACAAGTCGATGGAGACTGAGGGCAAGACCGAGCAGAGCAAGGCCGACATGAAGCAGGCCGGCGAGAAGGTCAAGGACGCTTTCAAGCGCTGACTGAGCCGGCCTGAGCGCGGTCGTGAGGGCGGCTGACGCAGCACCCTCGGCAACCACGCCGCGCGGGCGCGGCCGTCTCAGGAGGCGGCCGCGCCCGCGCGACCGACGCGGAACCCGTCGAGCGCCCGCCGGAGACCCGCCGCATCCAGGCCGTGAGCGGCGATGTGCTGGGCGGGCGTGCCGTACCTCCGCAGCTCCTCCGCGCTGCACGCCCAGGGCCAGCAGCCGGTGCGGTACGGTCGACCAGCGCGTCGGCGACCAGCCGGCTCGACGTACCGGCCAGGTACGGCTCGACGAGCACCACCTCCGGCGTCGCGAGCACCGCTCGCAGCGCCGCGCGCGTCGAACGGGCGCACGGTGTTGGCGTAGAGCACCGTGACGTCGCGGCCCGCGGTGGCCGTCGAGGACCGCGTCGAGCGTGGGCCCGACCGCGAGGACGGTCGCGCCCGCTCCCGCGACGTACGACGTGGAAGCGGCCCGGGCCGCACCGGGTAGCGGCTCGGCGTTCTGCTGGCCGACCACGCGCACGTAGTCCCGGCCATCGCCGGCGACCGCCCGCCGCAGCGACGTCCTCGACCTCGTCGGCGTGACCGGGCACGTGGACGGTCCAGCCCGGCAGCGTGTCGATCAGCGCGACGTCGCCCGGGGCCTGGTGGGTGCGCCCGCCGGAGGAGACGTCGAAGGAGCCGCCCGAGCTCGACGAGCACGCCGCCGACGTCCTGGTGGTCGAAGCCGAGCTTGATCTGCTCGAAGGCGCGCTCCACCAGGAACGAGCCGAACGTGTGCACGACCGGGCCGCATCCCGGTCAGCGCCAGGCCGGCGCCGACGTTGACGAGCAGCTGCTCGCGGATGCCGACGTTGACGACCCGGTCGGGGTGGCGGCGCTCGACCTCGCCGAAGAACTGGCCGCTGATCTCGGCGTACACCAGCGCCACCGACAGGTCCTCGTCCACCAGCATCGCGCGCGGTCCGGCGAAGTCGCTCTCGGGATCGCTCATCACTTCTCCTCCACCTCGGCGACGACCACGTCCGGCCGTCCCGGGTACCGCGCCGGCAGGGCCGTCTCGAGCGCGTCGTGGTCGCGACCGTCGACGGTGACGGCGTGCCAGCCCTCGTGGCGAAGCCGGCGCGCTCGATGAGCCCCGGGCCGGTTGTGCGTCGACGAGCGGTTGTCGACCACGACGACGGTCAGCCGGTCGAGCCCGAGCGGCGCCGGCGAGCTCGATCGCCTCGTGGTTGCTGCCCTCGTCGAGCTCGGCGTCACCGACCAGCACGACGACCGCGGCGTCGATCCCCTGGGCCCGCAGGCCGAGCGCGGTGCCCACGGCGAGCGGCAGCCCGTGGCCGAGCGAGCCGCTGGAGATCTCCACGCCCGGGACCAGATGCGGTCGGGGTGGTGGCCGAGCGGCGAGTCGTACGTCGCCCAGCCCGGCCAGCCAGTCGCTCGGGGATGAACCCCTTGGCGGCGAGCACGGCGTAGTAGGCCATCGGACCGTGCCCCTTGGACAGCAGGAACCGGTCGCGGTCCGGGTCGTCGACCGTCGGCGCGGGCTGACCCGCAGGACCCGGTCGTAGAGCACCCACAGCACGTCCAGGGTCGAGGTGGCCGCGGCATCGTGCTTCTCGTCGCCGGTCATCAGGGACATCAGCCGGGCGAGGTCGTCGTAGCCCGGCGACGCGGCGGCGAATGGTCAGTTGCGAGTCGTCATGGCTCGAGTGTGCAAGTTCAAGTTGACTTGAAGTCAAGGGCTATAGGCTGCGGAGCATGTCGACCGCACGCGCGCCTCACCATCGGTGCAGCTCGCCGACCGCAGCGGCGTGGCGACCTCGGCGCTGCGCTACTACGAGGAGCTCGGCCTGATCACGTCGGAGCGCACGACCGGCAACCAGCGCCGCTACCCGCAGCCGACGCTGCGCAGGGTCGCCTTCGTCCGATCGGCCCAGCGCGTCGGGCTCACCCTCGACGAGATCGCGGAGGCGCTGGCGACGCTCCCCGAGGACCCGCACCCCGACCAAGGCCGACTGGTCGCGGCTCTCGCGCTCGTGGCGCCCACGGCATCGACGCCCAGATCGAGCGGCTGGAGCGGCTGCGCGACAGGCTCGACTCGCTGCATCGGCTGCGGCTGCCTGAGCCTGCGCACGTGCGCACTGAACAACCCCGACGACGAGGCGGCCGACCGTGGCCCGGGAGCGGTGTACCTCGAACCCTCGAGCCGGTCCGCTCCGCCTAGGAGCTCTCGCAGCGCAGCTTCAGGGTCGTGACCCCATCGCCGCCGAGGCGGTCGCACGCCTGCGCGCGCCCGGTGGCCGCCATCAGCAGATCGATCAGGCGTCCCTCGACGAGCGGACCGCTGCCGTGGGTCCATCCTGGTCGGTGGCGCGCAGCGTGAGGTCGGCGATCCGGGTCTTGGTGCCGATCAGCGCGTTGGAGCCGCAGTAGAAGTCGATCACCTGACGGACGGCTTGCGGCGGGTACTCGTGGTCGATGCCGAGCGGACGACGAATGTCCTCGGAGTGCACGATCACCTCACCGAGCCAGGAGGTCTTGGGTCCGGGAGGGGCGGACGTCGAGTGCTGGAGGCGGCGGAACATCGCGAGCGTCTCGGCCGGTGTGGCTTCCCGGTAGCGTTCGACCTGCGCCTCGGCGAAGCGCCCGAACCGGAACCCGGCCTTGGCGAACCGCGCGAAGAACCTGCCGGGATTCATGTCTGCGGTCCCGCACTGGTGGGCGAGGACGTCGTGCACGCTCCAGTCGCCGCACAGCGAACGGGTCTCCCACTCCTCGTCGCTCAGGCCGGCGAGGTCGTCGGCCAGGGCGCCGCGCTCGGCCGCAACGGTCCTCCACATGTCGTTCATGGGGCGGACTGTAGTGGAACCGGCGGTCCGGGCGACGGCCTCCCTCGGCTGCCCGCCCGGCGCCCCAACCCCTAGGCTTCCGGACATGGCGCTGCGCATCGTCGCCACGAGACCCAACCCGGCCCTGGTCACGCTCCCCTGGGCACTCCCGCTCGAGGAGTGGGGTGACGACGTCGTCGTCCAGCTCCCGCGCGGCATCTCTCGCCACGTCGTCCGCATCGTGCGCCTGGGCAAGGACGTCTACGCGGTGAAGGAGACCCGCGAGCACTTCGCCTTCCGGCGAGTACCGCCTGCTGCGCGACCTGCGGCCGTCTCGGGCTGCCCGCCGTCGAGCCGGTGGGTGTCGTCGAGGGCCGCGAGACCGCACGACGACGAAGGAGATCGAGCCCTGCCTGGTCACCCGGCACCTTCAGCTTCTCGCTGCCCTACCGGTCGCTGTTCAGCCACGGGCTTCCCTCGGGCAGCCTGCCCAGCCTGGTCGACGCACTGGTGGTGCTGCTGGTGCGGCTGCACCTGGCCGGCTTCTTCTGGGGCGACGTGTCGCTGTCCAACGTGCTGTTCCGGCGCAGCGCCGGCGAGTTCGCGGCGTACCTCGTGGACGCCGAGACCGGCGAGCTGCACGACACGACTCAGCCGACGGCCAGCGCGAGCAACGACCTCGACGTGGCGCTGACCAACATCTTCGGCGAGCTGCTCGACCTCCAGGCCGGTGGTCTGCTCGACGAGCGAGATCGACGCCTGGGCGATCGTCGAGCGGCTGCAGGAGCGCTACGACGCGCTGTGGGCCGAGCTGACCAGCACGGAGGAGTTCACCACCCAGGAGATGTGGCGGATCGAGCAGCGCATCGAGCGGCTCAACGAGCTCGGCTTCGACGTCGACGAGCTCGACATCGTCACCGACTGGGACGGCGAGACGGTCCGGGTGCAGCCGCGCGTGGTCGAGGCGGGTCACCACCGTCGCGAGCTGCAGTGGCTGACCGGCTTGTACGTCGAGGACAACCAGGCGCGGCGGCTGCTCAACGACATCGCCGGCTTCACCGCCCAGCGCCGACCTCGGCAGGCGAGGAACGCGCCGTGGTCGCGCACCGGTGGCTCACCGAGTTCTACGAGCGCCTGGTCGCGATGATCCCCGACGACCTGCGCGCCCGGCTCGAGCCGGCCGAGGTGTTCCACGAGGTCCTCGAGCACCGCTGGTACCTCTCCGAGCAGGGTGGCCAGGAGGCCGACATCTTCGACAGCGCCCGGGACTACTTCTCCCGGGTGCTGGCCCCCCGGCGCAACGAGGCGATCACCACGGCCGAGACCACCGCCGAGATGGCCGCCCTCGCCGACGACAGCCCGACCACCGCGGAGATGACCGCGGTGAGCACCTCGGAGCCCGAGCTCGAGCCGTAGCGAACACCCCGCAGCCGCGACCGCCGTCAGGTCGATTGGTCACGAAGCTGCGAGCTGCGGCACGCCCCAGCAACTCCGCAGCCGTCGCCGTCGTCGATGGTCACAAGCAGTGCCGCGAAGTTGGGGACCAAACCGCAACCCCAGCAACCCACGCAGCCGCACCGCCGTCGTCGATTGGTCACGAACTGCAGGTTCGCCGCCCCGAAAGCTGCGGTTGGGGACCAATCCGCAGCCTGCGCAGGGCCGCGGCCGGGGTCAGGGGCCGACGTCCTCGGGGACCGGCAGCCGCGGTACGCCGCCGAGCCGGCGCTCGAAGCGGACCTGGTCGGCGTGCACACCGAGCACCCGCCACAGCGTCTCGTGGGCGGCCCAGGGCAACGGTTCGTCGCCGTTGTGCCAGCTCGGGCCGAAGCCGATCCACACCGGAGTCCAGCCGACGGCCACCGACCAGTCGTCCTGGTGCTTCATCAGCAGCTTGTGCCGGACCTGGAAGGACTGGCGGGGCCCGTCACACAGATCGGCGCGGTGCTCACCGGCCACACCCTCAGGTCCATCGCCATCAGCTCGAGCTCGAAGTCCGCGAGCAGGCCGGGTTCGACCAGCACCGTGGCCACGTTCTCGTGCGGGGCGCGCCTCACGCCCACGACGCTAACCCGCCCGCGCGTCCCGCGTCAGCCCTTCGGGACCATGCGAGCTCAGAGGGTGCCGCGCGCCTGCGCGATCGCGTACAGGGTCACCGACGCGGCAACCCCGGCGTTGAGCGACTCCAGGGAGTTGACCATCGGGATCGAGACCAGCTGGTCGCAGGTCTCGGCGACCAGTCGAGACAGACCGTCGCCCTCGGAGCCGACCACGACCACGAGCGGACCGTCGGCCAGGTCGAGGTCGGGCAGCGAGACCTCGCCGTCGGCGGCCAGACCGATGACCATGCAGCCGGCCTCCTGGTAGGCCTTGAGCTGCCGGGTCAGGTTGACCGCCTGGGCGACCGGGATCCGGGCGGCGGCACCCGGCGGAGGTCTTCCACGCCGAGGCGGTCATGCCGGCCGCGCGGCGCTCGGGGATCAGCACGCCGTGGGCGCCGAAGCCGGCAGCCGAGCGCACGACGGCACCGAGGTTGCGCGGGTCGGTGACCGAGTCGAGCGCCACGATCAGCGGCGGCTCGCCGGCGGCCGCGGCCCGGTCGAGCAGGTCGTCGGGGTGGGCGTACTCGTAGGCCGGCACCCGCGCGGCGAGCCCCTGGTGGACCGCACCCTGGGTGAGCCGGTCCAGCTCGGCGCGGGGTGCCTCGAGCAGCGAGATCCCCCGCTCGGCGACGATCCGGAACACCTCGCGGAGCCGGCCGTCGCGCTCGGCGCCCTCGGCGACGTACACCGTGGTGACCGGCATGTCCGCGCGCAGCGCCTCCACGACGGAGTTGCGGCCGGCGACCCACTCCGAGTCGCCGCCCTTGGTCGCCCGCTCGGGCCGGGCGCCGGTCGACTTCTGGGCCCGCTTGTCCGCCTTGAAGGCCTTGTGGCCCTCGCGGTCCTTGGCCTTGGGCGTCGGACCACGACCCTCGAGGCCCGCGCTCGACCCGGCCACCCGAGCCGGCGGTGGGGTTGCCCTTGCCGGTCTTCTTGATCGCGCCACGACGCGACGAGTTGCCTGCCATCAGATGTCCTTCGGTTGGGTCGTTCTTCCGCGACACGTCGCGGCCCGGGAAAGTGCTGCGGTGGGGTCGGCGTCAAGGTCCACTCGGGCCCTCGGGGTGTCCTCGAGGTCGATGCCGGCGGCCTTGAGCTGGTCGCGGATCGCGTCGGCCGCCGCGAAGTCCTTGGCGGCCCGGGCCTCGGCGCGCTGCGGGAGCAGGGTGGCGACCAGGGCGTCGACGGCCGAGGTCAGCCGGTCCTCCCGGGCCGAGGAACCGCCGGCGGTCCAGTGCGGGTCGAACGGGTCGACGCCGAGCACGCCGAGCATCCCCCGCACCGACGAGGCGACCACCGCGCAGGGCGTCCGACGGCGCCGCCGGCGAGCAGCTTGTTGCCCTCGCGCACCACGTCGTAGATCGCGGCGACCGCCGCCGGCGTGCCCAGGTCGTCGTCCATCGCCGCCTCGAAGTCCGGGCGCAGGACGTCCCGAGCTCGACCGGTCGCCCAGCAGGTCTCGGGCCCGGGTGAGGAAGTGCTCGATCCGGGCGAAGCCCTGCGGCGGCCTCGTCGAGCGCCTCGAAGGAGAACTCGACGTGCGAGCGGTAGTGCGCGGCGACGATGTAGAAGCGCAGGTCGATCGCGCGCACCCGCTCCAGCACCGACGGGATCGTCAGGCGAGTTGCCGAGCGACTTGCTCATCTTCTCGCCGGCCGTGGTGATCCACGCGTTGTGCATCCAGTACGACGCGAACGCCGAACCCGGCCGCGCGGGACTGCGCCTGCTCGTTCTCGTGGTGCGGGAAGCGCAGGTCGACGCCGCCGCCGTGGATGTCGAAGCCGCCGCCGAGGTACTTCAGCGCCATCGCCGAGCACTCGATGTGCCAGCCCGGCCGGCCCGGGCCCCACGGCGAGGGCCAGGCGGCGGTCTCCGGCTCGGACTCCTTCTTCCAGCCCTTCCACAGCGCGAAGTCGCGCGGGTCGCGCTTGCCGCGCGGGTCTGCGTCCTCGGCGGCCTCCATGTCGTCGATGCGCTGGCCGGTGAGCTCGCCGTACGACGGCCACGAGCGCACGTCGAAGTACACGTCGCCGGAGCCGTCCTCGGCGGCGTAGGCGTGGCCGCGCGTGATCAGCCGGCCGATCAGCTCGATCATCTCCGGGACGTGCCCGGTGGCGGCCGGCTCGTAGGTCGGCGGCATCGACGTTGAGGGCGTCGTAGGCGGCGTCGAGCTCGCGCCGCATCGCGTAGGCGAGGTTGTACCAGGGCCGGCCCTGCTCGGCCGACTTCACCAGGATCTTGTCGTCGATGTCGGTGATGTTGCGGATGAACGTCACCTCGTAGCCCCGGTGGGTCAGCCAGCGACGCAGCACGTCGAAGTTGACCCCCGACCGGACGTGCCCGACGTGCGGCTCGGACTGCACCGTCAGGCCGCACAGGTAGACCCCGGCCTTGCCCGCCTCGAGCGGGACGAAGTCGCGGACCTGCCGGGTCGCGGTGTCGTAGAGCCGCAGTGCGCCGGGGTGCGGGGGTGTCGGTGTCACCGGCCAATGCTAACGGGCGACGGCCGCGGGTCCCGATTCGAGCGCGGAGGTCGGTCTCGACGGCTCGACCACGGGACGCTCGACAGCGGCCCGCGTCGCCGAGCCGGCCGCTGCGCCCACCGGTGGGGAGGTTGGGGAACAACGGTCGTACTCCTGTGCGGACCTCGATGCGGTGCGTCACCCGCGCGCACTCCGCCGTCCCTCCTCGCGCCTCGCCCTCGGCACCGTCACCCCCCCGCCGCCTCGGCCGCGGCACCCCGTCCGACGGCCGCCTCCGCGGAGCGGCCGCCATGCGACTACGGCGTCCTGCGACCGGCGCCGCCGCTGCGTCCGCGGCACCGCCGGGACCGCGCGCCGCGGTCGCGCGCGGCAGCAGCCGCGGCTCGGATCGCGCCGGACGGCCGCCCGCCGCGGTCGCCGGGTCGGCGGCACCAGGTACGACGTCGGCCGCTGGACCTCGCCGTGGGTGCACCCCCGGCTTCGACCTGACCGAGCTGATCCCGTCCTGGGAGGCCAGCACGCCCGAGGGCACCTTCGTCGAGGTCCGGTCCGAGGGCCGCACCGCCGACGGACGCCGCAGCAGCTGGGACGTGCCTCGGCCGCTGGGCCTCGGGCGACCAGCAGTTCCGGCGCACCTCCCGGTGGCGGCCAGGGCGACGACCTCGCCGACGTCGCCGTGGACACCTTCGAGTCGCCACGACGCCGATTCGCCTCCTGGCGGCTGCGGGTGACCCTGCACCGCCGGGTCGGCACCAGCCGGACCCCGCGCGTCGACGCGGTGGGCGCGGTCGCCTCGCGGATCCCGTCCGTCGACCAGCGTGCCCACCAGCCGCCGCGGCGCGGCCGCGGCGTCACCCTGCCGGTCCCGCGCTACTCGCAGATGATCCACGCGGGCCACTCCCGCAGTACGGCGGCGGCGGCGAGGCCTGGTGCTCGCCGACCTCGCTGGCCATGGTGCTCGCCTACTACGACGCGCTCCCGCCCGGTCGAGGAGACCGCCTGGGTCGGCGCCGAGCCACCGCGACCGGGTCGTCGACCACCTCGCCCGCAAGACCTACGACTACGCCTACCGCGGCACCGGCAACTGGCCGTTCAACACCGCCTACGCGGCCACCCGCACCGAGCAGGCCTTCGTCACCCGGTTCCGGTCGCTGGTCGGGGTCGAGCGGCTCGTCGCCGCGGGCATCCCGGTCGTCACCTCGATCACCTTCGGCCGCGGCCAGCTCGACGGCGCGCCGATCTCGGCCTCCAACGGGCACCTGCTGGTCGTCGTGGGCTTCACCGCGGCCGGCGACGTGGTCGTCAACGACCCGGCCGCCGCCGACAACGCCCGGGTCCGCCGCACCTACGACCGCGCCCAGTTCGAGAACGCCTGGCTCAAGCGCGGTCGCGGCCGGCGGCTCCGGCGGGGTCGCCTACGTGGTCCGCGACGCCGCGCACCCGCTGCCGCCGCCCGGCGAGGCGTCAAGCTGGTGAAGCGACGGACGTCTCCTTCCGGGCCTGGCGCGGGCGGCGACCTGGCGCACGGCACCCACCTCGGCACCGTCGCGACGGCGACGGCGGCCTGCGCTTCGACGCGCCGGTCGGCACGACGACGCTACCCCGACCCGCACCGGCGCCGGCACCCGGCGCCGACGACTACGCGTGGGCGGCCTGGGTCTCGCCGGTGGTCACGCCCGGGCCACGGGTTCACCGCCGTGGTGCCGTCCTGGAACGCCCGCACCCCCGCCGACAGCTGGCTCGAGGTCGAGGCCGGATCTCCGCCGACGGCGCTGCCTGGTCACGCTGGTACTGCTGGGCCGCTGGGCGGAGTCGGACGCAGGAGATCCAGCCGACCACGACCGACGGACCAGGACGACGACCACGGCCACGTGCGCATCGAGGTGCTGTCCGCGCCCGGCCCGGGGTCAGCCTGGACGGCCTACCAGCTCCGGCTGGGGCTGCTCCGCCGCCGCGGCCGGCGACGGCTCGTCCCGCGGTCTCGCTGGTCGGGCGTGGTCGCGGCGGGCGACCGGCGCGGTCCCGCCCGACCCCGCCGGGCGGCGTCGCCCACGGCGTCGAGCTGCCCGTGCCGCCCTTCTCCCAGCAGGTGCACCGCGGTGAGTACCCGCAGTGGGACAGACGGCGGCGAGCACCTGGTGCTCGCCCACCTCGACGGCCATGGTGCTGGGCACCTGGGGGCTCGGGCCCGACCGAGGAGGAGTACGCCTGGGTCGAAGCCCCGGCTACCCCGACCGGTTCGTCGACCACGCCGCCCGCCACGTCTTCGACCACGCGTACGGCGGCGCCGGCAACTGGTCGTTCAACACCGCCTACGCGGCGCCGCTACGGCACCGAGGCGTTCGTGACCCGGCTGCGCTCGCTCGCCGAGGCGGAGCTGTTCGTCGCCGCCGGGATCCCGCTGGTGGCCTCGGTGGCCTTCGCCGAGGACGACCTCGCCGGCGCGGGCTACGGCACGTCGCGGCCACCTGCTGATCATCATCGGCTTCGACGAGGCCGGGCCAGGTGATCTGCAACGACCCGGCCTCCCACCAGGTGCCCAGCAACGACGCGGTGCGCGTGGTCTACGACCGCGACCAGTTCGAGCGGGCCTGGCAGGGCGCGGCCGGCGGCTGGTCTACGTCATCCGCCCGCCCGACGTACCCCTCCGCGCCGTCACCCGACCCCCGCTGGGGAGTCGCCCCCGCCGGACTCTCGGCGGGTAGTCCGCGACCTGCGACCCGGCTCAGGACGCGGTGAAGCTCGACGGTGTGCCAGCCGGTGGCCCCGTCGGGCACCACGTCGGTGCGCGCCGAGGTCTGGGTGTAGCCGGACTTGTCGGTGGCGCGCACGGCGACGACGTGTGCTCCCCGGGGGACAGGTCGACCGAGGCGGCCCACTGCACCCAGGTGTCGTCGTTGGGTACGCCGCCCAGCTCGGCCTCGCGCCACGCGCCGCCGTCGAGGCGGTACTCCACCGTGGCGATGCCGGTGTGCTGCGCCCACGCGTGCCCGCCGATCCGCACCGCCCCGGCCTCCACGTCGCCGCCGTCGCGGGGCACCTCGATCCGGGACTGGGTCTTCACCGGTCCCTCGGCCGACCAGCCGCGCTCGGTCCAGTAGGCGGCGAATCGGTCGAAGCGGGTGACCTCGAGGTCGACCAGCCACTTGGTCGCGGAGACGTAGCCGTAGAGCCCGGGCACCACCATCCGGACCGGGAAGCCGTGCTCGACCGGCAGCGGCTCGCCGTTCATCGCACATCGCCAGCATCGCGTTGCGGTCGTCGGTGAGCGCCTCGAGCGGGGTGCCGCAGTTCCAGCCGTCCTGCGGAGGTCTGCAGCACCGCGTCGGCATCCGGGGAGACCCCGGCCTCGGCCAGGATGTCGGCGATGCGGACGCCGCTCCAGAAGGCGTTGCCGATCAGGTCGCCGCCGACCGGGTTCGACACGCAGCACAGCGTCACCCAGGCCTCGGTCAGCTCGGCGCGCGACCAGGTCGTCGTAGGTGAGCCGCGAGCTCCTGGTCGACCAGGCCGTGCACGCGCAGCGTCCACTCGGCGGGGTCGATGACGGGCAGCACCAGGGCGGTGTCGATCCGGTAGAAGACGTCGTTGGGGACCCGCCACGGCGATGCCGCCCGCTGAGCCCGAGCTCGGCGTCCGTCCGGCGAACGCACGCCCTTCGCACGGGCAGCCGGAGCAGCCGGCGAGCGGCTCTCGACGGCCCGCAGGTCCCGACCGACGATCCGGCCGCTCGCGCCGACGCCGGCGACGACCGCCACGACGCCGCCTGCGTCAGCAGGAAGCGCCGCGACGTCGCTGCCGGTAGTGTTCTCCGGCTCGGCGGACGTAGCCGGCCATCGGAGCGGCCAGCCGTCGGGACCCGCGTCGACCAGCACGGCCAGCACGACCAACCACGTCGGCCACGCCGGCGGCCAGCGGCAGCAGGGCGGCGGAGGTGAAGCCCGGCCGGCTCATCGTCGCGGCCAGCGCGACCACGCCCATCCCGACGATGACGCAGGTTGGCGACCAGCCGGCTGCGCGCGCTCAGCAGCCCGGCCAGCGCACCGAGCGCGAGGATCACGACGGTGATGCGGCGATCAGGAGCGGCTTGTCGTAGGCGCCGACCAGCCCGATCAGGAACTCCGCAGACGGCTCCGGGCGTCACCTCGATGACGACCTCGGCCACGGCCTGCACCGGGGTGGCCCGCGCGTTGAGCAGGTTCGTCAGCGCGTGGCAGACCGCGACGCCGGCCAGACCGGCGACGGCGCCGGCGAGGGCGCGGTAGCGACCGGTCCTGGGTGCTTGCGGATTCACACCCCCATGTTCGCTCATCGAGACCGCGCGGACGGGCGGCGACGCGGAGAGGTCCAGAACCGTCATAATTGCCAAGTGAACGCCGCCCTGCCCCGCATCGGTGTCGGCACCGATGTCCACCAGTGCGCGGAGGGCACCCCGATCCACCTCGCCGGGCTGGCGTTCCCCGACGAGGCTCAAGGGCTCTGCGGTCACTCCGACGGCGACGTCGCCGCCCACGCCTGCTGCGACGCGCTCTTCTCGGCGGCCGGCATCGGCGACCTCGGCTCCCAGTTCGGCACGTCGGACCCGCAGTGGGCCGGCGCGCTCGGGGGCGACGCTTCTGGCGGAGGCCGCGCGACGGGTCCGCGAGGCCGGATTCGAGATCGGCAACGTCGCCGTCCAGGTGATCGGCAACCGTCCCCGCCTCGGGCCGCGTCGCGCGGAGGCCGAGCGCACCCTCAGCGAGGCCGCCGGCGCCCCGGTCACGGTGTCGGCGACGACGACCGACGGCCTCGGCCTCACCGGCCGCGGGGAGGGCCTCGCAGCGATCGCGACCGCCCTCGTCGTACCCCTGGCGTGATCAGGTCACCGTGGCCAGCCGGTAGCCGCGCTTGACGACGGTCTGCACCAAGGGCCGGCCGAGGCCACGGCGCAGCCGCGCGACAGCGACCTCGACCGCGTGCTCGGACGTAGCCAGCCCGCTCGGGAGGCGGCGCATCAGCTCCAGCCGGGAGACCACGTGACCGGGCCGTTCGGCGAGCACCTCGAGCACTGCCAAGGGTGCGCCCGACAGGTGCACCGCCACCCCGTCGACCTGCACGCCGTCGCGATCGATCATCAGGTCGTGGTCGGCGACCCGGATGCTCACGCGCGCCGTCTCGTGACCGCTCACAGGTGCTCCACGACCGTGCGCGGACCCACCTGCACGATCCCGTCGACCACCCGCACCGGGTAGGACGGGACCGAGACCGACGGCTCCTCGAGGCAGCGGCCGGTGCGCAGGTCGAAGGCCTTGCGGTGCACCGGAGAGGCCACGAACGGGACCCCGTCGCGGGTGCCGACGATGCCGCGCGCCAGCACCCCCGACCGGGTCAGGGGATCGTGGTTGGCCAGGGCGAAGACCTGATCGTCGTAGGTGCGGAACACCGCCACGGCCGTGCCGTGGGCCAGCGCGGTCACGCCACGCTCGACGGGGAGGTTGACGAAGGCGCACACCGGCGCCCAGGAGCTCCCCGTCGCCTCCGGGGTCGTCGCGATCGTGCCCACCGGACTCCCTGTCGTCCGCGGGGTCATCTGCGACCCCGGCTCGCTCGCCACCGTAGGAGCGCCAGGTGTTCAGCACGTCGCGCCGATGTTTCGGGCAGGAGAACGAGTGCGCACAAGACCCGGCCGGCGGCGCACCACGATCGTCACCGGCCACGAACCGCCGGGACGTCGTTGTCCCGGAGCCCGTTGCTTCTCGACCAGTCCCAAGGGCAGGAGCGTGGCCGGTGCGACCGCTTCGTACGACGACCCCGGGAGCGCCAGGGAGGGCCGGGCTCCCGGGGTCGTGGGAAGGACGCTAGGTCGCACGTGTTTCGGCGACGCGGAAGCCGCGTGTCACCTCTGTGAACTCGATCTCACCGGGTGCGCACCCGCCCACGTGTCGAGAAAGTCCCGCTCGGGGTCTTGCCAACCGTGATCGCGGTCACTACTTTCCGTACATACGTGAAAACCATATGCACATACGTGCAGATAGGACTCCACGATGAGCACCCTTCTGGGCGACGACCCGACGACGGCCACCCGCACGCTGCGGACCATGTGGCAGATCCGCAGGTTCGAGGAGGCCGTCGACGACCTCTTCGCCCGCGGCCTCATGCACGGCACCATGCACCTCTCGATCGGCCAGGAGGCGTCGGCCACCGGCGCCTGCTTCGCGCTGCGGGACGACGACGCGATCACCTCGACCCACCGCGGCCACGGCCACTGCATCGCCAAGGGGGCCGACCTCGAGCGCATGATGGCCGAGCTGCTCGCCAAGGAGACCGGCTACTGCCGAGGCCGCGGCGGCTCGATGCACATCGCTGACGTCGCCACCGGGAACCTCGGCGCCAACGGCATCGTGGCCGGGGGGATTCCCATCGCCGCCGGGGCCGGCCTCGCCTACCGGCTGCAGGGGCTCGACCGTGTCGTGCTCAGCTTCTTCGGGGACGGCGCAGCCAACGAGGGCGCCTTCCACGAGGCGGTGAACCTGGCGGCGATCTGGAAGCTCCCGGTCGTGTTCCTGTGCGAGAACAACAAGTACGGGATGTCCTTCTCCACCGAGAAGTCCATGGCGATCGAGAACATCTCCGAGCGCGCCCTCGGCTACGGCATCCCCGGGGTGACTGTCGACGGCAACGACGTCGAGGCCGTCAACGCAGCAGTCGGCGAGGCCGTGACCCGCGCACGCTCGGGAGACGGACCGACGCTCGTCGAGGCGGTGACCTACCGCTGGAAGGGCCACTCCAAGTCCGACAAGAACCTCTACCGGACCAAGGACGAGATCACCGAGTGGCGCGAGAAGGACCCGATCGTGCGCTTCGAGGGCGTCGTCCTCGAACGAGGCGTTCTCGACCGGGTCGTTCTCGACGCGATCCGTGCCCAGGCGACGCAGGACATCCGGGCAGCCGTACTGGCCGCCAACGCGGCTCCCGACGCCCAACCCGACGACCTCCTCGCCGGCGTCTTCGCCCCGGCCTGAAAGGCAGCATGATGACTGCAGCAGCCACCACCCCGGCGACCGACAGGACGCTCACCTACGCAGAGGCAGTGCGCGAAGCGCTCGGCGAGGCGATGTCCGCGGACGAGCGGGTGTTCATGCTCGGCGAGGACATCGGCGTGTACGGCGGCGCCTTCGGCGTCACCGGCGACCTCTACCACCGCTTCGGCGCGGAACGCGTCCGGGACACCCCGATCTCCGAGCTCGGCATCGTCGGTGCGGCCGTGGGTGCCGCCCTCGCCGGGATGCGGCCCGTCGTGGAGATCCAGTTCTCCGACTTCACCTGCCAGGCGATGGACCAGATCGTCAACCAGGCAGCCAAGATCCACTTCATGCTCGGTGGCGCCGCCGAGGTACCGATGGTGCTGCGCGCACCACTCGGGTCCGGCACCGGCGCGGCCGCGCAGCACTCCCAGAGCCTCGAGGCCTGGTTCGCCCACGTGCCCGGACTCAAGGTCGTGATGCCCGCGACCGCCGAGGACGCCAAGGGGTTGCTGCTCGCCGCGATCGACGACCCCAACCCCGTGATCGTGCTGGAGCACAAGCTGCTCTACCGCACCTCGGGCCCGGTGCCTGAGGGCGCCGTCAGGGTGCCCCTCGGCAAGACGGCCGTGCGCCGCCGAGGTCGAGACGTCACCATCGTCGCCACCGGCGTGATGGTCTCGCGCAGCCTCGAGGCCGCCGAGCGACTGGCCACCGACGGCATCGACGTGTCCGTGATCGACCCGCGGACGCTCTCGCCGCTCGACGACGCTCCGATCATCGAGGACGTCTCGCGGACCGGTCGGGCACTGCTCGTCCAGGAGGCGCCCGGGCACGTCGGGTTCACCGCCGAGATCGCCTCACGGATCGTCGAGTCGTCGGCGATCTACCGGCTGCTCGCGCCGATCCGCCGGCTCAGCGGCCTCGACATCCCGATCCCCTACGCCCCTCAGCTCGAGTCGGCGGCGGTGCCACAGGTCGACAGCATCGTGGACGCGGCCCGCTCGCTGATGAAGGACTCCTGACCCATGGCACGCATCCCGATCCTGATGCCCAAGATGTCGATGACGATGACCGAGGGTGAGGTGTCGTCCTGGCTGGCCAAGGTGGGTGACGAGATCGCCGTCGGCGACGTCGTCTGCGAGGTGATGACCGACAAGGTCGACATGGAGGTCGAGAGCACTTCTGCCGGCACGCTCGTCGAGATCGTCGCGGACTCCGGCATGGTCGCTGTCGGCGAGCCGATCGGCTTCCTCGAGGGCGAGGACGACGGACTCGGACTGGGCGACCTGCTGGCGGGCCCGCCCGAGCCCCAGGCCGAGCCCACGCCGGGTGCTGCCTCCCACGCCGGGGCCCCGACGGTCGATCTGCCGGCCCGGGCCGACGACCACGCCGAGCCGGAGGCAGTGCCCCCGTCGACCGGAGTGATCGCCGCGGTCCCCCGCGCCCGCGGCCTGGCCCGCGAGCGCGGTGTCGATCTCGCGACGGTCACCGGCAGCGGCCCCGACGGGCTCGTCACCGTGGCTGACGTCAACCGGCTGGGGCAGCCGGCGCCCGCGGCCGCGTCCGCGGCCGCGAAGCCTGCCAAGGACCGTGGCGCGATGATCCGCGCCGCCGTGGCTCGCAAGATGACCGAGTCCGCCACGGTCCCGCAGTTCACCGTCTGGCGCGACATCGTGCTCGACCAGGCCGATGTCGTACGGCGCCAGCAGGGCGTCTCGTGGACCACGACGCTGCTGCAGGCCTACGCGGCGGCCCTGCGGGAGGTGCCAGAGCTGCTGAACCGCTGGGACGTCGGCGCCGGCAAGCACGGCGGCCCTGTGGCGAGCGGGCCACCAGCCGTGGCGCTCGCCGTCGCGACCGACGGCGGCCTCCTCGTGCCGGTCTTCGTCGAGCCCGACGCCCGCGACGCGGGTGACCTCGACGGGGAGGTCAAGCAGGTCGTCACCGCGGCCCACGCCGGTCGCCTCGACCCGGCGTACCTGGGCCTCGCCAACGGCTCGCTGTCCAACCTCGGCGGACTGGGCGTGGACCGGTTCCAGGCCCTCGTCACGCCGCCCCAGGCCAGTGTGCTCGCGCTCGGATCGATCAGGCCGCGCCCGGTCGCGATCCCCGGGGGCGTCGGCCTGGCACTGACCCTGACCGCGGGCCTCACCGTCGACCACCGCGTCGGCGACGGGGCGCACGCGGCAAGCCTCCTCGACCGGTTCGTCGGCAAGCTCGCGCAGGTCTGAGACCACCCGAAATGACCATCACCCAGGTTCTTGACGTGACGGGCGTCACATGTTGGGATGCTCGGGCAGATGTGAAAACTATTCGCACAGAGGTGACGATGCCGGCTCCCCGTGATCCCAGCACCCTGCTGGCCGCAGCGCGCCTGTACTACCTCGAGAACCGGTCGCAGGCCGAGATCGCCGCCGAGCTGGGGACCAGCCGGTCCAACGTCTCGCGGATGCTCACCGAGGCCCAGCGCCAGGGGATCGTGACCATCACGATCAACGACCCCTCGGGACGGATGACGGCGCTCGAGCAGGAGCTGCGGGCCCGCTTCGGGCTCACGGAGGTGCGGGTGGCCCAGCGTGGACCGGCCTCCTCGGTCAAGGTCGAGGACCAGGTCGGGATCCAGGCCGCCCAGCTCCTCACCGACCTGGTGGCGGACTCCATGACCGTCGCACTCTCCTGGGGACACGCCTTGCAGGCGATGGTCTACGCCGTCGAGGCCGAGCGCGACTACCACCTCAAGCTCACCCAGCTGGTCGGGGGCCTGTCCTCGATCAGCAACGAGATCAGTGGGGCCGAGCTGGTCCGTGAGCTGGCAGGTCGCCTCGGGGCCGACTACGTCAGCCTGCACGCTCCCGCCACTCTGGCCTCGCCCGCCGCCCGGGCCGCGCTGGTGTCCGAGAAGTCCATCGGCGAGACGCTCGAGCTGGCCGGGTCCGCGGACCTCGCCTTCGTGGGCATCGGCACCCCGAGCCACGGGTCGTCGGCCGCGATCCTCACCTCGCTCCAGCTGACGCCCGAGCAGGAGAAGGAGTTCTGGGCTGCCGAGCCCGTCGGGGACCTCGCGGCCCGCTACTACGACGCCGAGGGTCGCGAGGTGCAGGGAGCCGTCTCCGAGCGGATCCTGGCCATCGACCTGGACGACCTGCGCGGCATCCCCAACGTCGTGGGGGTGGCGCACGGACGCGCCAAGACGCCCGGTGTCCTCGGCGCCCTCCGCGGCCGCCTGGTCGACTCACTCGTCTGCGACGAGGTGCTCGCCCGCTCCCTGCTCAGCGAACCGACCCCCGTCCCACCCCAGCGAAGGATCTCCTGATGACCGCACTCGTTCTTCTCGGCGCCGTAGCCGCGGGCTGGATGGTGCAGCTCTACCTCACCTACCTGCAGAGCATGTCCTTCAACAGCACCGTCGCCACGCTCCGGCGCGACGGCACCGTCAGCGTCGGCTCCGGCGGGCGTCGCTACCGCGGCGGCCGCGCGTTCGTGGCGATCGCCGTCGACGACCGGGGCCTGATCCGCAACGCCGTCACCCTCCAAGGCTTCACCACGTTCGCCCGCAGCCGCCCGCTGCCGGCGCTCTTCGACGTCAAGGTCGCCAAGGTCCGCGGGGACCGCTCGATCGACGGCCTCAGCCCGCAGCAGAGGGAGGCGGCCCGCCAGGCGGCCACCCTGCTCACGAACCAGACGGCCGCACCCGCCTGAGGGAGAACGGCGCCGACCACGGGATACAGCCCACGGCCGACGCCACCACCGAGGGAAACCTCACCAACCAGCGGTGCCGAAAGGCACCTCAACGGCCAACGTCCACGGCCCACTCGATGAGGAGTCATCATGCCACTGCTCCACACGGCGGCGAACCTCGTGTTCGCCTCCGAAGCCCCGACCCTGGAGGATCCCGATGGATTCTTCGGCGTCCTCGCCAACGCGGCCGAATGGTTCATCGGTCTCTTCCAGGCCGGCGGCGAGGTGTTCCTCGGCCTCGTCACGGGCATCATCCCCCTGCTCGTCGTGCTCCTGACGGCCGTCAACGCGCTGATCCGCCTGATCGGCCCGGAGCGCATCGACAAGCTCGGCGAGGCCGCCGGCCGGCCCGGGCTGGTCTGGTACCCGGTGCGCTACCTGCTGCTCCCGGTCCTCTCGGTGTTCTTCTTGACCAACCCGATGGCCTACACGATGGGCCGCTTCCTGCCCGAGCGCTACAAGCCCGCGTTCTACGACTCCGCGGTCAGCTTCGTGCACCCGATCACGGGCCTGTTCCCGCACGCCAACCCCGGCGAGCTCTTCGTCTACCTCGGCATCGCCGCCGGCATCACCACGCTGGGCGGCAACCTCGGCGACCTGGCCATCCGCTATCTCCTGGTCGGCATGGTCGTCATCCTCATCCGCGGCATCGTCACCGAGTTCATCACCGTCCGGATGATGGCTCGCCGCACCACCACCGAAGGAGCCTCGGCATGAGCACGACGACCGCCAACAAGGGTTCGGCCATGGACGGCTTCAACAAGGTCCTGGTCACCATCGGCAAGAGCGTCGGCGGCGTCGTCGGCACGCTCTACCAGGCCGGCCGCGACTCGATCGACACGATCATCCGCAACATCCTGCCCTTCATGGCCTTCATCGCGGTCCTGATCGGCATCATCAACGAGACCGGCATCGGCGACTTCCTCGCCAACCTGGTCGCGCCGCTCGCCTCCAACCTGATCGGGCTGCTGGCCATCAGCGTCTTCTGCGCCATCCCGGTCCTCTCGCCGGTGCTCGGCCCCGGCGCCGTCATCGCCCAGGTCGTCGGCGTGCTGCTCGGCACCCGCATCGGGGCCGGCGACATCCCGCCGCAGTACGCCCTGCCGGCGCTGTTCGCGATCAACCCCCAGGTCGGCTGCGACTTCATCCCCGTGGGCCTGGCGCTCGGCGAGGCAGAGACCGAGACCGTGGAGGTCGGCGTACCGGCGGTGCTGTTCTCGCGACTGATCACCGGGCCGTTGTCCGTGGTGATCGCCTACTTCGCGAGCTTCGGTCTGTACAGCTCCACCACCAGCTAGCCCACCGCCCACCAGAGACAAGGAGACACCCATGAGCGAGTACAAGTCGGTCAAGGTCACCCAGGGCCGCGGCGGTTGGGGTGGTCCGCTGACCATCACACCGACGGACGACAAGCCGCTGATCTACTCCGTCACCGGCGGAGGAATCCACCCGGTGGCCCAGCGGATCGCCGACCTGACGGGCGGGGAGGCCTTCGACGGCTTCAAGAGCTCGGCCCCCTTCGACAAGATCGCCGTTGCCGTCATCGACTGTGGCGGCACCGCCCGCGTCGGGGTCTACCCGATGAAGAAGGTGCTCACCGTCGACATCCACGCCACCTCCCCGGCAGGCCCCTTGGCGAACTTCATCACCGAGGAGCTCTTCGTCTCGGGCGTCAAGCCCGACAATGTGGAGGCGACCGGATGAACGAGACCACGGAGGCCACGCGGGTCCTCTACGAGAGCACCGTCACCGGGGTCGGCGGCCAGGTCGAGGAGTTCCTCGGCCACGGCCTCCTCATCTTCTTCGGCGAGGACTCGCCCAAGGAGCTGCACGACATCTCGGTGCAGCACCGGCCCACGGTGGCCGAGGCGGGGCCGCGTCCAGGTGACGCGATCGTGCTCGGCGGCCACTCCATGGAGATCCTCGCCGTCGGGGAGGTGGTCTCCGACAACCTGCTCAACCTCGGCCATCTCGACCTCAAGGCCGACGGCCTGACCGAGCCCAAGCTGCCGGGCGACGTCTGCGTCAACCCGCAGACGCTCCCGCTCCTCCAGGAAGGTGACAGCATCAAGATCCTGCGCGGTGCCACCGGTGCGTCGGGGGTGTCCTCATGAGCTACCGCGAGAGGCTCGCGACCCGCGAGGCCGAGGTCGGTCGTCCGCTCCGGGTGGGACTCGTCGGCGCTGGACAGATGGGCCGCGGCTTCGCTGCCCAGCTGCTCCGGATGCCGGGCATCTCGCTCTCGGCGGTGCTCGACGTGGATCGCGCCCGGGCCGAGGACGCGCTCACCCAGTCCGGTCTGACGCCGTCGGCGGCCGCCACCACCGACGAGGCGGTGCTGGCCATCGAGAACGGCGAGTCGGTTGCCCTCGCCGGCATCGACGAGCTCGGTGCGCTGCCGCTCGACGTGGTCGTCGAGGCGACGGGGGTGCCCGACGTGGGTGCACGCGTGGCGCTCGAGTCACTGCTGAGCGGCAAGGGCATCGCGACGCTGAACGTCGAGTCCGACGTGACCATCGGCAAGCTGATGGCCACGGTGGCCGAGAAGGCTGGCGCGGTCTACTCCGTGTGCCGTGGCGACGAGCCGGTGGAGACCAAGATCCTCGTGGACTACGCCCGCGACCTGTCCTTGGACGTGGTCTGCGCCGGCAAGGGCAAGAACAACCCGCTCGATGTCTACGCGACCCCCGAGTCGCTCGCCGAGCGTGCCCGGACCAAGCAGATGAACCCCAAGATGCTGTGCAGCTTCGTCGACGGGTCCAAGGCGATGATCGAGATGGCCGCGCTGGCCAACACGACCGGACTCGGCGTCAGCACGCGCGGCATGCACGGTCCGCCCTCGACGGTGCCCACGCTTCACCAGACCTTCGCGCTCAAGGAGGACGGCGGCGTGCTGGAGAGGGCCGGCGTCGTCGACTACTGCACGGGTCCGGTCGCCCCGGGCGTCTTCGTGGTGGTTCGCACGGAGGACCCCTACGTCCACCACGAGATGACCTACCTGCAGATGGGTGACGGGCCCTACTTCGCGCTCTACCGGCCCTACCACCTGGCCAGCATCGAGGCTCCCCTCACCGTCTACGAGATTGCGCTGGACAACCGGCCCTCACTGGTGGCCGAGCACTGGACAGCCGAGGTGGGGGCGGTGAGCAAGCGTCCGCTCTCCGCGGGCGAACGGGTCGACGGCGTCGGTGGCTCGATGGTCCGCGGGCTGATCGACGACGCGGACGACTTCGCCCGCGACAACGCGGTACCGCTCGGCGTGCTGGCCGGCGCGACCCTGCGGCACGACGTGCCGGTCGACCACCTGCTCACCTACGACGACGTGGAGCTCGACGAGGCCTCCACGATCGTCCGGCTCCGCCGGATGCAGGACGAGATGGCCGCGTCCGGGGTGCCATCCCTGGACGACCTCGCTGGTCTGCTGCGCGGTTGATGTCTCGCTCCACCGGCCACGGCCCTGGCTCGCTCCGGCGGGCCCGGGCCGTGGCGCTACGGTTGCCCGGTGCCATCCAGCCCGCCCGTCCCGCGTGCCGCGCTGGTGATGCTGGCCGCGGGCGAGGGGCGCCGGGTCGGCCACGACACCAACAAGGTGCTGCTGCCGCTGGCCGGTCGCCGGGTCTTCACCTGGGCGGTCCGCTGGGCCACGACCTTGGCCCAGGTGAGTCAGGTCGTGCTGGTGATCCGCGACGGCGACCAGGAGACGGTCGGCGCCACCTTGGCCCGCGAGCTCCCTGGGCTCGACGTCACGGTGGTGACCGGCGGGTCCTCGAGGCACGAGTCGGAGTGGAAGGCGCTGTGCGCCTTGCGTCCGGCCATCGAGGCCGGTGAGACCGACGTGGTGGTGATCCACGACGCCGCCCGGCCGCTCTCCTCGGCCGAGCTCTTCGCCGACGTCATCGACGCCGCTGCCAGGTTCGGCGGCGCCCTCCCTGTGACCGAGCAGCCGGCACTGACGTCCCTGCACGCCGACGGGGAAGCGGTCAACGAGCGCACCGTCGCGGTGCAGACACCGCAGGCCTTCCGGGCCGTCCCCCTCCTCGCGGCCTACACCGCTGCCCAGTCCGAGGGGTTCGTCGGCACGGACACCGCGAGCTGCGTGGAGCGCTACACCGACCTGCCGGTGCACTGCGTGGCGGGGGACGCTCGCAACATCAAGATCACCTTCCCCGAGGATCTCTTCCTGGCCGAGCGGCTGCTGGCCAAGGCCGACTACGACCTCGCCGCCCCGGCCGCGCGCACCACGCACCGGCGGCGACGGTCGGGCACCGGTGAGCCGAGATGACGATCGAGCACGCGGACCTGACCTGTGAGAGCTGCGAGCTGGTCACCGAGCACGAGCTCCACTACGCCGGCCGGCTGCTGGAGTCGGTGCGCTGCACACGGTGCGGACACCAGATCGCGATGACCCAGCGTGCGCTGCTGCCGGCCTACCTCCACGACCTCGAGCAGCGCGTGGCCAGCAAGCCGCAGCGGCTCCTGCGCCGCGCTGCCCGCGACCCGCGCGGCTTCGTGATCTCGCTGCCGCGGGCCGTGCTGCGACAGCCGGCGAAGTTCGTGCGCGAGTTCTGGTCGCTGGTACGCCGCTGAGCGACCGGTCAGGCCTCGTGCACGCGGCGACCGAGCTCGTCAAGGCACTCGAGGACCCGCACCGCCGACTCGTCGCCCACCCGACGGGCCATCGACGGCGCCTTGACCAGACTCAGCCCACCTCGCTCGCGGAGCCAGCCGGCGAGCAGGGCGAAGTCGTGGGTCGGCAGCACCTCCTCGCCGCGGCACCACCGACCCGGGAGCACGATCGGCGAGGTGATCACGGCCAGGGTGTCGCGGTCGAGGGTGCCGGCGATGCGCTCGTCGACGACCGTCTTGACGGTGTCGGTGACCGGGCGGTAGCCGGCCGCAGCCCCCGGACCAGCCTCGTCGAGCACGCGGGTCACGAACGACGAGGGAACCAGGGGGCACAGCGGGTCGGCCAGGACGACCCCCTCGGCGTGCGCGCCCGACCACCAGGCCGGGGCGGGGACCGTGTCGGCGCGCACCCGGCGACCCCTGAGCTGCGCGGAGACCCGGCCGACGTCCTCGGCCGCACAGGTCACCACGACCCGGCCGACCCGGCCGCTGCCCTGGAGGGCGCGCACGGGGTGCACGAACATCGGTTCCCCGTGCAGGTCGACCCACGGCAGCCCGGCGCGGCCCTCGAGGGGCACGACCCCGACGACACCACCCACGCCGATCCGCTCCTCGCTGCCCACTCGAGCGTCTCGGCCCGTCCCGGTCCCTGCCGGGGTGCCGGTCAGGCTAGCAAGGCGGCGAGAGTCAGCACTCCGCACGGCCTCGCTTCCAGTAGCCCATGAAGGCCACCCCGCGTCGGTCGACCCCGAGCTCGCGCACCAGGTAGCGACGCAGCCCGGTGATGACCGAGGACTCTCCTGCCAGCCAGGCGTACACCGCGCCGGTCTCCGCCTGCTCGGGCACGTCCCACAAGGGTTCGTCGCCCGGCGCGCTCATCTCCTCACCCTCGTCGACCGCGGGCCGCGGCGTCCCGGCGCCGAGACCCAGGCGCCGTGCCGCCGCCCGCACGGCCTCGGGCAGTCCTGAGTCCCCGGCCCGGACCAGCCAGGTGATACGCACGCCGGCAGGGAGCTCGACCTCGGCGAAGTCCTCGGCCCGCGGCACCTCGAGCACTGCCTCCCCGTGGGCGCCCGACGGCAGCGCTTCGAGGATCGAGAGGACGGCGGGTACGGCGGTCTCGTCGCCGGCGAGCAGCGTCGGGCCGACGTGACCGGTCGGCGGACGGAACTCCAGGCCTCCGTGCGCCCCGTCGTGGTCGGCGTTCGGGCCGAGCAGCATCGCTTCGTCACCCACGGTGGCGCGGGTGGCGAAGCGGGATGCCGGCCCGACCTCGCCGTGCAGCACCAGGTCCAGATCGAGCTCGCGGCGCTCGGGGCGCACGGCGCGCACCGTGTAGGTGCGGATCGGCGGCCTCCGCGCTGCGGGCAGCTGCCTCCAGGCGGCGTACCAGTCTGCTCCGGCCGGCAGGTGGGCGAAGCCGCCTTCCTGAGCAGGCAGGAGCAGCTTGACCCGCTGGTCGTAGCCGTTGTCGGCGACCTCGTCGAGGTCCTCACCGGTGAAGGTGATCCGCACGAAGCTCGGGCTCAGCCGGCGGATGTCGGCCACCCGCACCCGGTAGAACCGCCAGACGGGGATGTCGACGACCGTCGCTGCACTCATGCGCCAAGGTTAGCCTTACCTAACTATTGGTGCAGCATCGACCCGGGTGCGCCTCGGTCAGGCGCGGTGACGCGGCCGGCGGAGGAGCCGTCGGCGCCCGGGGAAGCAGCAACGCCCCGGACCAGAGGTCCGGGGCGTTGCCAGTGAACGCTGGTCAGCGATCAGGAAGCGAGCACCTCGTCGAGGAGGGCCTCGGCCTTGTCCTCGTTGGTGTGCTCGGCGAGCGCGAGCTCGGAGACGAGGATCTGGCGCGCCTTCGCCAGCATCCGCTTCTCACCGGCGGACAGGCCGCGGTCACGCTCTCGGCGCCACAGGTCGCGCACGACCTCCGACACCTTCATGACATCGCCGGAGTGCAGCTTCTCGAGGTTCGCCTTGTAGCGACGCGACCAGTTGGTCGGCTCCTCGGTGTGTGCGGCGCGCAGCACCTCGAAGACCCGGTCCAGGCCCTCCTTGTCGACGACGTCGCGAACGCCGACGAGGTCGAGGTTGCATGCGGGGACGCGCACCACGAGATCCTGTTGGGCGACGATGCGCAGCACGAGGTACTGCCTGTCTTCCCCCTTGATCTGCCGGGTTTCGATGTCCTCGATTACTGCTGCGCCGTGATTCGGGTAAACAACCGTTTCGCCCACGGTAAATGTCATGTGCCAAGTACCCCTTCCTAGGTGACCAGGATAACACGTCCCGCGGACTGCTCCCGAAGCGTTTGCGCAGGTCAGAGGGCACATCGGGGCTTGACAGGAGCGCGATTCGTGTGCAGATGACAGGCATCTCGAGGGGGCTGCGACCTGGTCGTCCGGCCCTCGCCGGGGCACATAACCCCAGGTAGAACGGCCTGCCGGGACCCTCCGCCGGACCGCGCTGGGACATACTCCGCGCATGAAGTTCCGCAAGCGACGCGGCACCCCGGCGGCGCTCGTGCTGACCGCGCACCCGGTGCCGGCGGCGGTCCTCGCGGCGGTTCTCACGGCCGCCGCGGCAGGGTCGGGACGCCCGGCCCGGGAGTGCGCCCTCGTCGCCGTCACCGTGCTCACCGGCCAGCTCACCGTGGGCTGGGTCAGCGACCTCGCCGACCGGCACCGCGACCGCGAGGTCGGTCGCCAGGACCGGCCGCTCGCGATGGGCTGGGTCGACCCGGGGACGGTCGCGTTCGTGGTCGCCTGCGCGACCTTGCTGGTCATCCCGCTCTCGATCGCCAACGGCACCGCGGCCGGGCTGGCCCACCTCGGCGCGGTCGTCGCCGGCTGGATCGGGGCGTTGTGGCTCCGGCGCACCTGGCTCTCGTGGCTGCCCTGGGCGATCTCGTTCGGCCTCTACCCCGCGTTCTTGTCGTACGGCGGCTGGGGAGGCGGCCTGCACGGGGCGCCGCCGACCCTCGCCGTCACCGCCCTCGCGGCCCTGCTCGGCGTCGGTGTGCACGTGCTTCTCGCCCTGCCCGACCTGGTCGAGGACAAGGCCACGGGGCTGCAGCACCTCCCCCTGAGGATCGCGCTGCGCATCGGCGCTCCGCGCCTGCTGGTGCTCGCCGGCGCTCTCACGGCGGTGGTCGCCGCCGGGCTCGTCGCGGCAGCAGTGACGGTCGGGCTGCGCCAGTGAGGGCTCGGCGCCCACGACCCGCGCGTCAGCCGATAGGGTGCGTTGCGCCAGGGCCCGTGCAGGAGAGGACTCGAGTCGTGAACCTTCGTCGCAGCATCGCCACCGTGGCCGTGATCGCGCTGCCGCTCGGGCTGTCCGGCTGCGGCTTCGACGCCCCGACCGACCAGGTCTACACCCCGGCCGTCGGCGTCAACAACCAGGACGGCCAGGTCGACGTCCTCAACGCGCTCATCGTGTCCGCCGAGGACGGCTCCGGCACCCTCGTGGTCAGCCTGGCCAACAACGACCAGGCCGATCCCGACGCGCTCGCCGGGGTCGCCGGCCAGGGTGCCGAGGTCGCGGTCTCGGGCGACGTCACGATCCCTGAGGGCGGGCTGGTCGTGCTCTCCGACGACCGCCTCACCGTCACCGGTGACGCGGTGCGCGCGGGCGCCTTCGTGACGCTGACCTTCAGCTTCGACGAGGCCGCCTCGGCCACCGTCAAGGCGCCCGTGGTCGCCCAGGACGGCCCCTACGCCGACGTACCCCTCCCCTGACCTGAGACACGGGTGGGGAGGCTGCTGCCGATCCGGCAGTAGGGTTTCAGACCATGAGCGCTGACACCTCCGGGCACACCCTGGTCCTGCTCCGTCACGGCGAGAGCGACTGGAACGCCAAGAACCTGTTCACCGGCTGGGTCGACGTCGCCCTGACCGAGAAGGGCCGCGAGGAGGCCGCGCGCGGTGGCCGGCTCCTGGCCGAGGCCGGCGTGCTGCCGGACGTGCTGCACACCTCGGTGCTGCGCCGGGCGATCTCCACCGCCCAGCTGGCCCTGGAGGCGTGCGAGCGGCACTGGATCCCGGTGCGCCGCTCGTGGCGGCTCAACGAGCGTCACTACGGCGCCTTGCAGGGCAAGGACAAGAAGGCCACGCTCGCCGAGTACGGCGAGGAGCAGTTCATGCTGTGGCGTCGGTCCTACGACACGCCCCCGCCGCCGCTCGACGACGCCGACGAGTTCAGCCAGGTCGCCGATCCTCGCTACGCCGCCCTGCCCGACGAGGTGAAGCCGCGCACGGAGTGCCTCGCCGACGTGGTGAGCCGGATGCTCCCCTACTGGTACGACGCCGTCGTCCCCGACCTCCGCTCCGGCCGGACCGTCTGCGTCGCCGCGCACGGCAACTCGCTGCGCGCACTGGTCAAGCACCTCGACGGCATGTCCGAGGAGACCGTCGTGGGGCTCAACATCCCGACCGGCATCCCGCTGGTCTACCGCCTCGACGCCGACATGCGCCCGCTGAGGATCGGCGGCGAGTACCTCGATCCCGAGGCGGCCAAGGACGCGATCGCCGCCGTGGCCAACCAAGGTCGCTGACCTGGACCGGTGCGCGCTGACGACCGCGCCGACAGGCGAATGACCCAGGCGGGTCATGGCGGATGGCCCGCGGGCGACGCAGGCTGGGGGCAGGGAGGTCTCCCATGAGGCAGTTCGCCGGAAGCAGCGAGGCCGTGTTCGACGCCGACCCGGAGCCGGGTCACCCACCGCCCTCGGACGCGCCGCACGTCGTCAGCCAGGCTGGGCCGCCCACCCAGGAGTCGAGCGAGGGGGCCACCGAGGCGGCCGACCAGGGGACCGCGCAGCAGGACTGAGGACTACTGGATCTCGAGCGTGGCCCGGCGACGGCCCTCGACCTCGAGCAGCCGGAGGGCGACCAGTCCGACGGCGCCGTAGAGCACGCCCAGGCCGAGCTCACGCGCGATCAACCCCGTCACCGAGCCGAGCGTGCCGCCCGAGGCGACCTCACGGGCGGCCTCGATGGCGTGCGTCAGGGGCAGCCAGCGCGACACCGCCTCCATCCAGGCGGGAAGGGCGTCGACGGGGATGTTGGCGCCGCAGAAGATCAGCAGCAGGCCGAAGAGCACGTTGGACATCACGGCCGTCTCGCGCACCCGGAGCCCGAGGGCGGCGTTGGCCAGTCCCAGACCCGTGCAGGACACCGCGGCGATCCCGACGACCAAGGTCAGCGGCAGCCATGACGACGACGGGAAGCTGACGCCGAGCAGCATCGAGCCGACGACCAGGGAGAACATCGACACGATCGCGCCGTTGACCACGACCGGCAGCGACCGGCCCAGGAACAGTGCGACCCGGCTGGCCGGAGTGACCAGCACGATGCCCAACGTCTGGGTGAAACGCTCGCCGGCGACCGTGTTGGCCATCGCGAACAGGCACGGGATCGCGGAGTACTGCACCGCGTTGCCGATCACGTAGAACGCGTCGGAGCCGACCTGGGCCGACCTGCCCATGTAGGCGAACAGCAGGATCTGCACGATCGGCGCCACCAGCATCGAGGGCACGTAGATCCAGGGGCTGAGCCAGTTGAACAAGGCCCGGAAGCTGATCAGCCCACCGATGAAGAAGATCCGCAGGCTCGTCATGTCAGGCTCAAGGTGGCGTGACGTCGGGCCGAGCGGAGCACCGTCTCGGACATCAGGGAGCCCACGACGCCGTAGGCGAGGCCGACGACCAGGCACATCGCGATGTCGAGCCACGGCGACGCACCGGCGGCGGCCGCGCGGATGGCCTGCATCCCCCAGGTCGGGGGCAGCGCGTAGGCGATCCACGTGACCCAGCCGGGGAACAGGGTCAACGGCACCAGGAAGCCGCAGAGCAGCCAGCCGGGGTACTCCAGCAGGTTGCCCATCGCCCAGGCGGTCCGGTAGCGCACCACTGCCACGGAGAGGAGGAAGCCGAGCAGCGCGACCGAGAAGATCGAGACGACGATGGCGAGCACGAAGGCGAGCGGGCTCTCCACCGGCACCGTGATCCCGAAGAGAAGCCGGGCCCACACCAGGGTCGAGACCAGGCTGAACAGGCCGAGGGAGGCCATCGCGGTCGTGATCGGCACCAGGATCATCGCGAAGCGCGTCGGTGAGGCGACCAGCAGCTCGAGGGTGCCCAGCCACCGCTCGCGCTGGAGCAGGCTGCTGGCGGTCGTGGTGACCACCGACCAGATGCCCATCACCGCGGCACCGAGCCCGGCGTAGATCAGCAGTGAATCGTCGGCGGCGCGGCCGTAGAGCAAGAACGCGACGGTGGCGAAGTAGAGCGGCCAGACGACCTGGAAGATGCCGTCGAAGACCGAGACCGCGAGCATCTTCAGGTGCAGCCAGTAGGAGAGCGCGAACAGCCGAAGCAGTCTCACGTCGCGCTCACCGGCGACCCGTTCGAGACGAGCTCGACGTAGGCGTCCTCGAGGCTCGGCTCCCGCGAGCTGACCCGGCCGACGTTGACGCCACTGAGCAGGCCGAGGACGGAGGGGGTGATCTCGGCCCCCGGCTCGACCTGCACCATCAGCACCTGTGCCTGTCCGCGCTCCTCGACGGTGGCCGAGCGCACGCCGGCCAGACGACGTACCGCGTCGGCCGCCTCGTCGGGCAATCCGAAGGTCTCCACCTCCACGACGTGGCCGGCGGTCACCCGCTGCTTGAGGACGGACGGGGCTCCCTCGGCGACGATCTCGCCGCCCCGGATGACCGCGATGCGGTCGCACAGCTCGTCGGCCTCGAACATGTAGTGGGTGGTGAGCAGGATCGTCTTGCCCTGCTCCTTGAGGGCGGCGATGGTCCCCCGCAGCTCACGTGCGCCCACCGGGTCGATGCCGATGGTCGGCTCGTCGAGGAAGAGCACCTCGGGGTCGTGCAGCAGGCCGCGGGCGATGTGCAGTCGTTGGCGCATGCCGCGCGAGAATCCCTCGACCCGCTCCTTCTCCCGACCGGTGAGGCCGACCATCTCCAGCAGCATCCCGATCCGCTCGCGCTGCTCGCGCGGCGGCACACCGTAGAGCTCGGCGAAGTAGCGCAGGTTGTCCAGGGCGCTGAGGCGCTCGTAGAGCCCGCGGTCGCCACCGAAGACGTAGCCGATGTGCCGACGCACCTCACGGGCGTCGGCGACCACGTCGTGACCGAGCACTTCGGCGGAGCCACCCGTGGGCAGCAGCAGGGTGATCAGCATCTTGATCGTGGTGGTCTTGCCCGCACCGTTGGGGCCGAGCAGGACCGAAGAGCTCCCCTGCCGCGATGTCGAAGCTGACACCGCGGACGGCCTCGACCTCCTTCCGCTCACGTCGGAAGGTGCCGGTGCGGGTGCGGTAGCTGCGTCGAAGATCCTGGGCCCGGACGACGGGACCCTCCGAGAGTGCTGAGGACATGGCAGCGAACCTAGTCGGCGGCACCCTCCGTCAGCGACCCGTTTCCTGCTCGCCGAGGGTCAGGACTCCTCGAGTCTCGGCGGCGAGGGCGCGGACTTCCTCGGCCAGCGGCGTGCCCTCGGTCTCCTGCTCCTGGACGAAGTCGATGCGACCGGCGTAGTCGTCGTCGCGGCCGGTGTCGTCGAGCCACTCGTCGTACGACGCCGCGCCACCCTCGGCCCGCGTGATCGCCAGCGCGACTTGCTTGCGGTCACCCACCCACGGGTCGGTCTCGTCCCAACCGAACGCGTCCATCAGGGCGGCCGCGTCGGCGACGGTCTGCTCGCGGGCGCCCTCACCGACCTCCATCCGCGCGGTCACGAAGGCGACGAGCGCATCGGTCTTGGCAGCGCGCTTCTCGCGGGCCTCCTCGTCGCTGCCCGAGTCGTCGGGGAACGCCCGGGAGAGCAGGTCTGCCCGATCATCTTCCGGAACGTCGCTCACCACGCAGTCGAGGGCCCGTGGCTGGGACAGGAAGTCGCGCTCCTCCTGCTCCGACCAGTCGTCCGCGCCGTCGAGCGAGAGCCCGGCGCGCTCGACACAGGCAGCGAAGTCCGAGTCGGCGGCCTGGTCGGCGACGCCGCCACCGCTGGTGCAGCCGGCGAGCAGCAGCAGGCCGGCCAGGGTAGCCGTCAGTCCCGAGACAAGCTGTCGCACGGCCACTACCTCTCGTCCCTGCTCTCGTCGATGATGTCGACGAGGTTGTTGATCTCGTTGTAGAGATCGGTCCCCTTGGTCTTCTGTTCCTGGAGGAAGTCCACCATGGCGTCCTTGTCGTCCTGGCGGTCGTGCTCGGTGAGCCAGCGCTCGAACTCCGGGGGCTGCCCGTAGATGCGGACGTACAAGGCGAAGCCGAGCTGGTTGTGCAGCTCGTTGTCGCCCATGGCGTCCTCCCACGCCTGGATGTCGCCCTCCATCCGCTGGTACTCCGCGAGAAGGGCGTTGAAGACGCCCAGGACGGGACCGGTGGCGGGGTTCTTCACCGCCGCCGAGACGCCGCTCTCCAGCAGGCTCTTGAGGACGCCGCCGAGCTGGACCTTGTCGCCGAGCAGCTCCTCGGTCCGCAACATGTAGCCGATGAACTCGGCGATCTCGTCCTCGTTGACCCCGGTGGAGACCTGGTACTCGATGATGTCCTCCATCAGGTCGTCGGCGTTGCCGTCGACGAACTTGATGGCGTCGTTGAGGGCACGTGGGCTGACCCCCTGGTCGACGACGTCGCGGATGTACCACGTGAGGAACTCCGGGTCGTTCACGACGTCGGCGACGTAGTCCTTGTAGGCATCGGAATCGGCGAAGTTGCTGGGTGCGTTGACGTACTCCAGCATCGTCTGGACAGCCTCGGACGGGAACGTCGAGCCCTCGACCCCCACGGCCGCGTTGCCCTGGTCGCGCAAGGACTCCAGTGCCTCGCCGTAGAGCCGGGCGAGCGACTCCCACTCCTCGTCGCTCACCGTCGGGCTGGTCCCGCTGCGGCTGAAGATCATCAGGCTGTCCAGCAGGTCCTTGCGGTCCTCCTCGCCCATGTGCTGGAAGTAGGCCGCCAGATCGTCGCCGCTGGTCTTCGCGTCCCAGTCCTCCATCATGTTCACGTCGTTGAGACCGTAGGCGTAGTGGTAGATCTCGGGGTACAGCCTCGGGCCCATCCCGCCGCTGCCGTCGTAGTTGTACACCTCGGAGTAGTAGGCCATCGCGGCCGAGCACACCTGCCCGCCGGCGTACTCCGAGCCGGCGATGAGGGCGAGCTGGCGCTGGAAGTAGTCGTTGTCGTTGAACTCGCTGATGAAGTCGGCGAAGTCCTCGGGCGGCACGGTCTCCAGGCCGTGGGCCACCGCGTCGTTGAGGCCCTTGAGGTGCGGCCACAGCTCCTCGGAGTAGAGGGTGCCGTCGGACACCAGCTCCTCGATCTGGCCGTAGAGCTCGTTGACCCCGTCGGGCCCCAGCTCACGCACCAGCTCCTCGGAGTAGATCGGGTCGTCGGCGTTGTCACCGATCTCGTCCATGGCGTCCTGGATGGCCTCGGGGTCACCGTCCTCGATCGCCTCGTCGAGCGCGGCGAGGTCGTCGCGGGCCTCGTCGCGTGCGTCTTCGTGGAGCTTGCGCAGCTCCTCGGCCAGCTCCTCGGCGCGTTCGTCCTCCTTGAGCTGACGGGTCAGGCTCATCCCGGCGAGCACCGTGGAGAGCGGGGTGGGCGGATTCTCGCCCGCCTGCCACTTGTCGAGGTCCTCGGGAGAGATCGGGAACGGCACCGCGTCGGTGAGGATGCTGCCCAGCCCACGCGTCTGCTGGCCGAGCCACTGCCTGAGGTAGCCGAAGCTGATCTCGAGGTTGTGCTGGGTGGTCTGCTTGTCGGAGGACGCGGCGCTGGCGCCGCTCGACCGCATCGTCTCGAGCTCGTGCTGGAGGGTGCGGTTGACGGTCAGGCCGTCCCTGCGCCACTGCTCCTCGGTGGCGTCGACCCGTTGCTGGTTGGCGTCGAGAGCGTCCTGGTAGTCGGTCTCGGCCTGCTCCCACCGGCGGTTCAGGTCGGGGAGCTGGTCGAGCGCGTCGTCGTAGTCGCGGGCGAGCGAGCGCAACGCCGCGATGGCGGGCGGCAGCTTGTCGGCGTACCGCCCCATCTGGGTGCCGAGCCCGGTCATCTCCTGCTTGATGGACGCCGCCGCGTCCCCGCTCCAGGAGTCACCGATCTCGCCCGGGGTGCCCGTGACGGTGGTGGCCTTGTCGTCGATGTGGCCCTTGAGGGTGCCGAGCCGCGTCGCGACCGTGCGCAGGCCCTCGGGGTCGATGTCGAGCGTGAAGTGCTTGTCGGTCATCCCCGGGCCTCAGAGCGTCGGCGTGTGGCCGTAGTCCTGGTCGAGCCGGTCGAGCTCCACCCTGAACGTGTTGGTGTTGCCGGCGATCAGCGCCGATGCCGTCCGGCACAGGTCGAAGGTCTCCCGCCAGGCGATCGAGAAGGTGTCGGTGCCGTCGGCGACGCTCGCGTCGAACTCGCCGGTCGCGGTGTTGATGGCGGCGGTCGTGCCCAGGATGGTCCACCTGGTGTTGCTGAACTCGGCGCTCAGGTCGTTGAAGCGGTTCTTGATCCGCTCCGCCGCCTGCGCCGACATGGCTACGTCTGGCATGCCCTCTCCCCCGTCGTGGTCTGCGTCCGAGTATCTCCAGGACCTTGCGCCCCAAAACCTACCGAAACGACGCGCCTACTTGTCAGGGGACGAGACGCGAGGCCAGGAAGGCCTCGATCCTGGCCCGGTCCCCGGTGCGGGTGAGCAGGTCGGCGGGCGCCCGCTTCCACAGTGCGAGGTAGAGCGCCGCGGCCGGCCCCGACAGCTCGTCGGAGGCGGGCTGCCGCCGGTCGGCGACGTACGGCGGACCGTCCGCCCCCCGCCTCGGGGTCAGCGCCCAGGCGCGGCCCGTGTCGGAGCAGACCACCGACAGCGGCGCGACGAGGTCGACCGGGTGGCCGCGGGCGTGCATGCGCGCGAGCATCACCGTGAGCACCTCGTCGACGCCGTCGGTGGCGACGTCCGAAGCCGGGACCTGGGGGGCACCGCCGGCCGCCTCCACGTCGTAGGCGTGCACCGTGACCTCGTGGAGCTGGCGACGACGCCAGAAGCCGACCTCGCCCTGCCCGAAGGCGAAGTTCCAGCAGGGCTGCGCGGGGTCGGTGGTACGCAGCACCTCGTAGAGGTCCTCGGCCTTGGCGGCGTACCAGTCCGCGACCGTGCGGGCCCTGCGGGAGGACGGCTCGTCGTTGTGCGTCGCAGCGGCCCTGCCTGTCTCCACGATCGTGGCGGCCCAGGCGTGCACGTTGCCGAGGTGCACCAGCAGGTCGTAGGCAGTCCAGGTCGCGCAGGCCGGCACCGGCGCTGCAAGGTCCAGGCTCGGGATCCGCTTCGCGAGCCGATCGGCCTCGGCTGCGAACAGAGCGAGCGGGTCCAGTCCCGTGGCCGTCCCAGAGGTCACTCGGTCATCATGGCAGGCCGTCGTGGCCGGGCGGCCGGCTCCGCAGGGCTCAGCCCGGGTCTGCGGTGACGGTCTCGCCGGTGACGAGGTAGACGACCCGCCTGGCCAGCGACACGGCGTGGTCGGCGATCCGCTCGTAGTAGCGACCCAGCAGCGCGATGTCCACGGCCGGCTCCACGCCGTGAGCCCAGTCGTCGGCGAGCATCCGGCGGAAGGATGAGGCCCGGAGCTGGTCCATCTCCTCGTCGCTCTCCTCGAGAGCGAGGGCCCCTTCGACGTCGCGCTCGGCGATGATCGAGGCGGCCTCGCCCACCATCCTCTCGGCGACCGCCGCCATCCGCTCGATGGTCGGCACCAGCTCGTCGGGGATGGCCCGGTCGGGCACCCGCAGCCTGGCGACCTTGGCGACATGCACCGACAGGTCGCCCATGCGCTCGAGGTCGGCGACCATGCGGAGCGCCGCGACGAGCATGCGGAGGTCGCTGGCGACGGGCTGCTGGAGCGCGAGCAGCTCGAAGCAGCGCGCCTCCACCTTCTCCCGCGAGGCGTCGACGTCGGCGTCGTCGGAGATCACCCTCTCGGCCACGTCGGCGTCCGCGGTGAGCAGCGCCTGGGTGGAACGGGAGACAGCCGTCTGGACCACGTGGGTCATCGCCACGAGGTCGTCGACGATCGAGTCGAGCTGGTCGAAGTAGGCATCGCGCATGCAGGGAAGGCTAGGCGCACCTCCTGACGAGGAGGTGACCAGCGGGCGACGCGGCGTGAACGAGAGGTGAACAGTCGACGAAAGCGCAGGTCAGACGGGTCACGCAGGCGAACAGCCGGCATCAGGGTGCGTACGATCGTGCCCGTGGACATGTGGTCTCAGGCGCTGCTCTTCGCCGGGCTCGGCGGCGTCCTGGGCGCCGGCGTGGTGCTGGCGTGGCGCTTCTCCGAGCGGCAGCTGACGACCGTCCCGCCGCGCAGCGAGCCGATCGTGCCCCCCGGGGTCGCCACCGTCCTCAGCGTGCTGCGCTCCAGCGCCGTCGTCGTGGACGAGAGCGACCAGGTCGTCAAGGCATCCGCGCCGGCGTACGTGATGGGCCTGGTCAGCGGCGACACGCTGCACTCCCCCGAGCTGGCCGACCTGGTCCGGCAGGTGCGCCGGGACGGTCAGATCCGCGAGACCGAGCTGGTGATGGACCACGGCCGCAGCGGACCTCCCGCCCACGTCACCGCCCGGGTGGCACCGCTCTCCAGCAGGCTGGTGCTCGCCCTCGTCGAGGACCGCACCCGTGAGCGCCGCGTCGAGACCATCCGCCGAGACTTCGTCGCCAACGTCTCCCACGAGCTCAAGACGCCCGTCGGCGCGCTCAACCTGCTCGCCGAGGCGGTGCAGGAGGCGGCCGACGACCCGGAGGCGGTCACCCGCTTCGCCGGCCGGATGCAGATGGAGAGCGCGCGGCTGACCCGTCTCGTGCAGCAGATCATCGAGCTGTCGCGGCTCCAGGGCGACGACCCGCTCTCCGACCCGCAGCCCCTCGACGTCGACACCGTCATCGCCCGTGCGATCGACCAGAGCCACATCGACGCCAAGTCGCGCGGCATCGAGGTGGTGCAGGACGGCGCTCGTGGGCTCCAGATCTTCGGCAACCTCGACGAGGTCGCCCTCGCGCTGGGCAACCTCGTGGCCAACGCCGTGGCCTACTCCCCCGACCACAGCAAGGTCGTCGTCGTCGCCCGACCCGAGGACACCCGCGTCGACCTGTGCGTCACCGACCAGGGGATCGGCATCCCGCCCACCGAGATCGACCGCATCTTCGAACGCTTCTACCGCGTCGACCCGGCCCGGCACCGCTCCACCGGCGGCACCGGCCTCGGCCTCTCGATCGTCAAGCACGTCGCGGCCTCCCACGGCGGCGACGTACGGGTGTGGTCGGTGGAGGGTCAGGGGTCGACCTTCACCCTCGAGCTGCCGCGCCGCACGTCCCGCGCCGCCACCATCGATCCCACCGAGGAGACCACCCCGTGACCCGAGTCCTGGTCGTCGAGGACGAGGAGTCCTACAGCGACGCCCTCGCCTACATGCTCCGCAAGGAGGGGTTCGAGGTCTCGCTGGCCGGCACCGGCCCCGACGCGCTGGTCGAGTTCGAGAAGACCGGTGCCGACATCGTGCTGCTCGACCTGATGCTTCCCGGCCTCCCCGGCACCGAGGTGTGCCGCCGGATCCGGCAGGTCTCCAACGTCCCGGTGATCATGGTCAGCGCCAAGGACTCAGAGGTCGACAAGGTCGTCGGCCTCGAGCTCGGCGCCGACGACTACGTCACCAAGCCGTACGCGCCCCGCGAGCTGGTCGCCCGGATCAGGGCGGTGCTGCGCCGCGGCCACGACGTCGAGACGGCGGCTCCGTCACTGGAGGCCGGTCCGGTGCGGATGGACGTCGAGAGGCACGTCGTCACCGTCAACGGCACCGACACCAAGCTGCCGCTCAAGGAGTTCGAGCTGCTCGAGATGTTCTTGCGCAACCCCGGGAGGGTGCTGACCCGCGGGCAGCTCATCGACCGGGTGTGGGGCTCGGACTACGTCGGCGACACCAAGACCCTCGACGTCCACGTCAAGCGCCTGCGGGCCAAGATCGAGCCCGACCCGGGTCTTCCGGCCTTCCTCGTGACGGTGCGCGGGCTGGGCTACAAGCTCGAGACCTGACAGCGGCCACCCATCGTGTCGGTCCTGTCGGCGGGTAGGGCTAGCGTGCTCGCGTGAGCGAACGTCCTGCCCTGCTGCCACTCCTCGCCGTCGGCACCACCTTGGTGTTCTGGGCATCCGCCTTCGTCGCCATCCGCCACCTCGGCGACCACGTGGGGCCGGGGGCACTCTCCCTGGGCCGGCTGGCGATCGGGTCGCTGTGCCTGGGCGCCGTCCTGCTCGCCCGCCGGGCCTGGCGCCGCCCGAGCCGTGGGGACTGGGCCGGACTGGTCGCGATCGGTCTGCTGTGGTTCGCGGTCTACAACGTCGCGCTCAACGCCGGCGAGCGGCTCGTCGACGCCGGCACCGCGGCGATGCTGATCCAGGTCTCGCCGGTGCTGATCGCGGTGCTGGCGGTGCTCTTCCTGCGCGAACGCGCGACCCCGACGCTGTGGTGGGGACTCGTGATCGCGTTCGGCGGCGTCGCGGTCATCAGCCTCTCCGGTGGCGCGGCGGGCGGTGACCGCGACGTCCTCGGGGTGCTGCTCTGCCTGCTCGCGGCGGTCGTCTACGCAGTCAGCGTCATCTTGCAGAAGCCGCTGATGGCCCGGGTCTCCGCGATCCAGGTGACCTGGGTGGCGTGCACGGTGGGTGCCGTCGCGTGCCTGCCGTTCGCACCGGCTCTCGCCGGGGACCTGGCGTCGGCCTCGGCGGCGGACATCGGCTGGGTGGTCTACCTCGGCGTCTTCCCGACGGCGATCGCCTTCACGACCTACGCGTTCGCGCTGACCCACATGAGTGCGAGCAGCCTCGGCGTGACCACCTACCTGGTTCCGCCGATCACCGTGCTGATGGCCTGGGTGCTCCTCGCGGAGACACCGCCGGTGCTGGCCTACGTCGGTGGCGCGCTGTGCCTGGCCGGCGTCGCGTTGGCCCGGCACAGGCCGCGTGCCCGCGTCGCGACGACCGCCTAGCCAGGACCGCCTCGCCAGGACCGCCTCGCCAGGACCGCCTAGCCAGGACCGTCGGGGACCGGGCGGTCCAGCAGGCCACGGAAGGCTTCGAGGTTCTTCGTCGACTCCCCGCGGGAGAGGCGCCACTCCCACTCCTTGCGGATGGAGGAGGCGAAGCCGAGCTCGAGGATGGTGTTGAACGACTCGTCGGCGTAGGTCAGCACCGACCCGAGCAGCCGGTCCACCTCGTCGGGGGTCACCGTGGAGAGCGGCAGCCGACCGTCGAGGTAGATGTCGCCGAGGTGGTCGACCGCGAACGCGACCCCGAACAGCTTCAGGTTGCGCTCGAGCAGCCAACGGTAGACGCGCTCGTGGTTCTCGTCGGGCCGCCGGGCGACGAAGGCGTGCACACCGAGGGCGTGGGCGCCGATGTCGAGCCGCACCGGGGTCTGCAGCTTCTTCTCTCCCGGAAGCACGACGACGAAGACGCCCGGGGACGGCTCGGTCCACTCCAGGTCGCTCTCGCCCAGGCTGGACCGGACGACGTCGACCGCGAGCTCACGCTCGTCGGCACCGGCGTTCACGCGGTGTCCCACGAGCTGCCTCGTGGCGGGTTCATGCGGGGTCGCCCACCCGGTCCAGGTCGTGGCGCATCGCCCGAGCTGCCCGACGGTAGACCTCGACGGTGCGGTCGGCGGTGCGCTCCCACGCGAAGTCGGCGGCCTGGGTGACCGCCCCGCGGGCCAGCTCCTCACGCAGGGCGGGCTGGTCGACGATCCGGGCCATCACCCGTGCGTAGTCAGCCGGGTCGTGGCCCTCGACCAGCAGCCCCGAGTGGCCGTCGCGCACCACGGTCGGGAGTCCGCCGACGGCAGCAGCCACCACGGGCGTGCCGGCGGCCTGCGCCTCGACGGCGACGAGTCCGAACGACTCGTTGTAGGACGGCACGCACACGAGGGTCGAGGCGGCGTACCAGTCGACGAGGGTGGACTGCGCCACCGGCGGCACGAAGCGGACGACGTCGTCGATGCCGAGCGCCGCCGCGAGCTGGGCGAGCGACTCGGGGTGCTCCAGGCCACTGCCTGAGGGGCCACCGACGACGGGTACGACGAGCCGGCCGCGCAGCGAGGGGTCGCGCTCGATCATCAGCCGCACCGCGCGCAGCAGGACGTCCGGGGCCTTCAACGGCTGGATCCGGCCGGCGAACATCAGCACGACCGCGTCGTCGGGCACGCCGAGCCGGGAGCGGGCGCCCGTCACCGGGTGGAAGACCTCGAGGTCGACCCCGGGGTGCACCACCTCGACGCGCGTGGGATCGGCGTCGTAGAGGTTGATCAGCTGCTTGGCCTCGATGTCGGTGTTGGCGATGAGCATGTCGGCGGCCTCGACGACCTGCTCCTCGCCGATCACGCGACCCTCGGGCTCGGGGGTGTCACCCTCGGCCAGGGACTCGTTCTTGACCTTGGCCATGGTGTGCATCGAGTGCGCCAGCGGCACTCCCCACCGGTCGCGCACCAGGGCGCCCACCTGACCGGAGAGCCAGTAGTGGGAGTGGATGACGTCGTACCAGCCCTGGTCGTGCATCGCCTCGGCCCGGAGCACCTCACGCGCGAAGGCGCACATCTGGCCGGGCAGCTCACCCTTGGACAGTCCCTCGAACGGGCCGGCGTGCACGTGGTGGACGTTGACGCCGTCGTAGGCCTGCACCGTGGGCGGCAGCGACGACGAGGTGGCACGGGTGTAGATCTCGACCGCGATGTTGCGCGCCGCCAGGCGCTTGGCGAGCTCGACGACATAGACGTTCATGCCGCCGGCATCCCCGGTGCCCGGCTGGTCCAGCGGCGAGGTGTGCAGGCTGATCATCGCCACGCGCCCGTGCTCGCGGGGCACGACCGGAGCCCCGCCACTGCCCTGCACCATGCATCGCTCCTGACGTCTGCGGGACCTGGCCCACCGGGGAGAACCCGTCCGTCCGTGGACCTATTCCCGACGACGGCCGACCCTCCTGGTCCTACCCCCGCAGTGGGCGCGGCATGCGTGCGGTCAGCCAGCGGGACGCCCGCCAGAACGCGATCCCGGCCGCCAGGCTCAGCAGCGTCGCGAGCAGGGGCGCGTCGTCCTCCAGGTGCGGGTAGACCTGCCAGTGCGCGAGGTAGATGTAGAGCGACGCCGAGGCCAGCACCGTGAGGAGCCGGGCGCACAGGACCGGCACCCGCACCGCACCCAGCCAGACCAGGAGGAGCACGCCGGCGACGACCGCGGTCTCCCGGGCCGGGTCGCCGAAGAAGCCGGGGACGGTCGCCACCACGATGGCCGAGACCAGCACCCGGTGGCCGGGACCGGACGCCTTCACGCTCGCCCAACCGAGGGCGAAGAGCCAGAACACGACAGAGGCCCGGTGGATCTCGTCACCGGGAAGCACCGTGACGACGTCGTAGCGGGTGAGGAGCCCGGCCAGGGCCAGTCCCACGCGGGAGCCAGAACGACCAGCGGCGTTCGAGGCGGTCCACCCACGGCACCGCCATCAGGGCGGTGAGGGCGACGAGCGTCCAGACGAGGGCCTCGACGAACCAGTACCACCACTGCGGCTCGGACCACGACCGCGGACCGAGGACGCCGTTGAGCAGCAGCACGTTGGTCCAGCCGAGGTCGCGGGTCAGCACGGCCACTGCGGCGAGCCACGCCACCGACGGTACGGCGACGCGGGCGGCGCTGCGGGCGAGGTGGCGGACGCGGGCCGCGCGAGGCGCCGCGGTCAGGTGGAAGCGGGCGAAGTTGAAGCCGGCCACGGCGAGCAGCACGTGGGCGCCGCCGGCGAGGACGAAGAGGTTGGCGTGGCTGCCGACGATGGCGAGGATCGCGAGCGCCCGCAGCAGCACGTTGGTCTCCAGCGTGCGACCCGGACGGGCGGGCGCGTGCCGGCCGGCCAGGTCGGCGATCGACAGCGTGTGCCAACCGACGGGCAGGCTGCCGAGGACGTCCTCGACGCGCACGGAGGCCTCCACGTAGGAGAGCGAGTCGCCCTGGAGACCCACGAAGGAGTCCGCATCGGTGACGTCGTCGCGACCCAGGACGGCGCCGAGCGCCGCCCTCAGCTCGGCGGAGCGACGAGGGGCGTCGTCGACCGGTGCGGACGGAGCCGGCGCCGCCGGCTCGAGCCGGCTGGTCGCGAGCGTCACGAGGCGGCGGTAGTCGGGCTTGCCGGAGGGCAGCCGCGGCAGGTCGGTCAGCACCATCACCTGCACTGCCCCGCGGGGCAGTCCGAGGTGCTCCTTGGCCACCCGGAGCAGCTCAGCCTCGGTGGCCGACCGGGCCGACGCATCGGCGACGAGCACCAGTCGATCGCCCGCGTCGGCGCAGAGCACGACATGGCCCCGTTCGGCGTACACCCGCTCGACCTGGTCGAGGTCGACCCGGACGCCGAAGATCTTCGCGAAGCGGGTGCGTCGGCCGACGATCTCGAGCAGGCCGTCGTCGCGGCGCCGGGCGACGTCGCCGGTGCGCAGCTCGTGGACCTCTCGGCCGAGCGCGAGGTCGTCGGCGGTCGTGGCGTAGCCGAGCATCACGTTGGGCCCGGAGTAGACGAGCTCGCCGATGTCGTGACCGGGGTTGCCTCCGTCGAGGGGCAGCTCGGGGATCGCTTCGAGCCGGAAGGAGCCACCGGGCACCGGGACGCCGATGCTGCCGGCGCTCTCGAGCGCACGGTCGGGCGGCAGGTAGGCCATCCGTGCGGTCGCCTCGGTCTGGCCGTACATCACGAAGAGGTCCCAGCCGCGGCTCCGCCCGAGCTCGGCGTAGCCCCGGATCCGGTCGGGTGCGAGCCGACCGCCGGCCTGGGTGAGGTAGCGCAGGGAGGGCAGCTCGAGGCCGGCGAAGTCGGTGCGGTCGAGCAGGTCGAAGGTGTAGGGCACGCCGGCGAAGGTGGTCACGTGGTGCGTGCGGCAGGCATCCCAGAAGCACGGGTCGACCACGGAGAGGTCGGTGAGCAGCACCGTCGCCCCGACCGCGAGGTGGCTGTTGAGCACCGACAGGCCGTAGCAGTAGTGCAACGGCAGTGTGGTCGCCGCGACGTCGCTGGGGCGGATGCCGAGGTAGCTCGCGATGGAGGCGGCGTTGGCCGCCAGGTTGTCGGCCGAGAGCCGCACCAGCTTGGGCGAGCCCGTCGAGCCGGACGTGGAGAGCAGCAGCGCCAGGTCGGGGTGCAGGTCGTGGCGGGTACCGGCCCGTCGCTCGACAGGGCCGTCGCCGGCGATCAGGACGTCGGGGTCGTAGACCTCCGCGACGGCCGCGAGGTTGGTGGCGCTGTCGCCGGGGACGAGCACCACCGGGTGACCTCCGCGCAGCGCGGCGAGGTAGCCGACCACCGTCTCGAGGTCGTTGGCGCCGGCGAGCAGCACGAGGCGACGCGTCGGGCCGAGCCACGCGGCGAGGCCGTCCACCCGATCGGCCAGGTCTCGATAGCTCACCGGGCCGTCGTCGGTGACCAGCGCGGTGCGGTCGCCGTACCGGCGGAGGTCGGACCAGAAGTCACCCTCGACCGCGACGTCGCCGGCAGCGGCGAACGGCTCGGGTCGGGTGAGGCTCACCGGACCAGGATATTAGGTAAGCCTTGCCTATGCCACCGCGGGGCCGTTCCGGGACTAGTCAGCGGGCGGCGCGGCGCCCGTGCACCGGGCGCGCGTGCCCGGGTCGCGACCGACCCCGACGGGAGCGTGCGAGCCCGATCGCGCCGGTGACCAGGAGCACGATGCCGGCGCCCAGGACGGCCACATGGTCGGTCGACAGCGTTTCGATGACGCTGAGCCAGACCATGGCGCCCAGCGCCGGAGTGGCGAGGGCGACGACCGCGCGCAACCAGATCGGCCCGGTCGCGACGAGGGAGTAGCCGAAGGCGGCCAGGCACAGCACGAACAGCGCCAGCCCGACGAGGTACGCCTCGCGGATCGGCGGTGCGCCCCAGTCCAGGAGGGTCGACGCGAGCCACGCCACGCCGACCAGGATTGCCGCCACTGACGCCAGCCTGCTCGCCACCATGGAGTCAGTCTGCCGTGTCCCGGATCACTCCGCTGCCCGGCCCCCGGACGGCACCGGCGCGGTCGCCGGGCCAGAATGAGGGGATGACGACGAAGAATGCCGTGGTGACCGGAGCCAGCAGTGGCATCGGGGCAGCGACCGCCCGCCGCCTGGCCGCGGAGGGTTTCCACGTGTGGTGCGCTGCCCGCCGCGAGGATCGGATCGGTCCGCTCGCCGAGGAGATCGGGGGCACCGCCGTGCGCTGCGACGTCACCTCTGACCAGGACGTCGCGGAGCTGGCGTCCCGAGTCGGTCCGACGCTCGACGTGCTCGTCAACAACGCCGGCGGAGCCTTCGGCGCCGATCCGGTGGCGACGGCGAAGGCGGAGGACTGGCGCGCGATGTACGAGGTCAACGTCATCGGGCTGATGCGCGTGACCCAGGCCTTGCTGCCGGCCCTGATCGCCTCCGGCGCCGGGGTGATCGTCAACCTCGGCTCGACCGCGGGCCGGATCGCCTACGAGGGCGGCGGCGGCTACACGGCGGCCAAGCACGGCACCCAGGTCGTCACCGAGACCTTGCGTCTGGAGCTCTACGACCAGCCGGTCCGGATCTGCGAGGTCGCCCCCGGCATGGTCAAGACCGAGGAGTTCGCCACCGTCCGCTTCGGTGGCGACCAGGACAAGGCCGACGCCGTGTACGCCGGCGTGGACGCCCCCCTCGTCGCCGACGACATCGCCGACGCGATCGCGTGGGTGGCCACCCGCCCCGCCCACGTCAACATCGACGAGCTCGTGATCCGCCCGCGCGCCCAGGCCGCCCAGCACAAGGTCCACCGCACCTCCTCCTGACCCCTTCAAACGTGCCTCCGGGAAGTTGAGATGCGTGCCTCCGGGGAGTTGAACCGTGCCTCCGGGGAGTTGAGTCGCGGGTTGGGGGCGCCGAAACGTGCACTTGGGGCTTCGGGGGCGTCCCGGTGCGGACGTCCGCGCCGGATCCTGCGCACATGTGCCGCGTGCCGCAGCTGTTCCACAGGCTCGATGCTCAGAGCCTGCCTGGGTTCCTCCCTCTTGCACCCTGAGCTCATGACGCTCCCTGCACTCCTGGGTCCAACCGGACCACTGCTTCCTCCCTCCCCGTTCACCGTGAGTCAGGCCGCCGACGTCGGGATCGACCGCGACGGCCTCAAGGCGCTCACGGCATCGCTGGCCGTTCGGCGCGTCCTTCGAGGGGTGTACGTCGATGCTGCGACCGAGGACTCCGTCCTGTTGCGCTGTGCGGCAGCCCGCCTCGTCACTGCGCCGCACGTCGTCGTCTGCGACCGGACAGCGGCGTGGATCTGGGGTGTGGACACCTTCGACTACCGCGAGCTGGAGCTCCTACCGCCGGTGGAGACCTGGGCACTGCGCGGTCACGCCCGCGTCACGCGGGCAGGCTGCGTCGGCGGCACCCGGGACCTGACCCCAGAGGACTTCGTCGAGCTGCACGGGCTCCTTGTGACGACGCCACTGCGGACAGCCCTCGACTTGGCTTGTCGGCTGTCGGCTAGAGCGGGGCTGGCCGCGTTGGACTCCTTCGTGCGCGAGCACGGTCTGACCAACGAGGACTTCCGCCGGGGGCTGCTTCGCTTCAGTCGTCGTCGCGGGGTGGTGCAAGCCAGGGCTCTCTGCGCTGCCGCCGACGGTCGCTCGGAGTCCCATGGCGAGTCGTGGGTCAGGCAGGCGATGCTGGAGGCGGACCTCCCGCGCCCGGACCTGCAGGTCTGGGTCGATGTCGAGGGTGTGCCGACGTACCGCCTGGACATGGGCTACCCCAAGCACAAGGTCGCGGTCGAGTACGACGGGGAGAAGTTCCACGACACCGCCGAGGCGAGGCGACGTGATCGCGAGCGCCGGGCGTGGCTGAGGGAGCACGGCTGGACCGTCATCGTCGTCACCCGACACGACCTGACGCTCGAAGCTGTGCCGGGATGGACCCGGAGGATCGCTGACGCACTGCAGCTGGATCGGTGACCCACCAAGCGCGCGCATGAGCTCCCCGCAGGCACGTCTCGACTCCCCGCAGGCACGTCTCGACTCCCCGCAGGCACGTCTCAACTCCCCGCAGGCACGTCTCAACCGAGGAGGAGGCGGGCCAGCTCGGCGAGGTCGGGGGTGAGGTCCTGCTCGCCGAGGACGACTTCGCGACCTCGCACGCCGAAGGTGTAGACGTAGCGGTCCGGCTGGGGAGCGCGAGCCGCCGCCGACTCCCTGGAGGTCGATCCTCGCGAGCAGCCGCTCCACCTCGGACGTGCGCGGATCCTCGCCGAGACGGAGCTGCGCCTGCTCGGTCCGGCCGGCGAAGCCGCCGCTGCGGGTGACGGTGACCGTCGGCTCGGGCTCTGCGGGCTCGGGCACGGACGCCGGGGGCGGCGCCGACCCGGTCACGCCGACCTGGGCCCAGGCGTCGGCGACCGCGGCCCGGGCTTCGGGTGAGACCGCCTCCGCCGCCGCGACGGTCGCTGCGGCGAACGCCACGAAGTCGGTGTCCGGGCCGATGCCCGAGGTGAGCGCGGCGTACCAGATCCGGCCGACGCCGTCCCAGGCGTTGCCGCCCAGGGCGACCGCCGCCAGGTGGTAGGCGCGGTTGGGGATGCCGGAGTTGAGATGGACGCCGCCGTTGTCCTGGGTCGTCTCGACGTAGTCGTCCATCGAGCCGACCTGCGGGTCCTTGCCGAGCACCGGGTCGTCGTAGGCGGTGCCCGGCTCGGACATCGAGCGCAGCGCCCGGCCCTGCACGGACGGGGTGAAGATCCCCTCGCCGATCAACCAGTCGGCCTCCGCGGCGCTCTGGCCGAGCAGCCGCTGCTTGAGGCAGGAGGCGAACACGTCCGACATCGACTCGTTGAGCGCGCCCGACTGGCCCTGGTAGACCAGCCCGGCGGTCCGCTCGGTCACGGCGTGGGTGAACTCGTGCCCCAGGACGTCGATGGGCTTGGTGAACCGCGTGAACACCCGGCCGTCGCCGTCGCCGAAGACGAGCTGCTGGCCGTCCCAGAACGCGTTGTCGTAGTTGCGTCCGTAGTGGACGGTCGCCACCACTGGTGCGCCGGCGTCGTCGAAGGAGTCGCGCTCGAAGACCTCCCGGAAGAGCGCGAGGGAGGCCTCGACGCCGGTGTAGGCCTCGTCGACCGCGGCGTCGTCGAGGGGTGCGTCGCCGGGCGAGCGCACCAGCCGTCCGGGGAGATCGGTGCCGTTGTCTGCGCTGTGCACGGCGAACGCGGCATCGGCCGCGGTCGTCGCCGGCGCAGCGCCCCGTCCGGAGAGACCGACCAGGTGCCGACGCTCGCGCAGCTCGGCATCGATCGCGAGGGTGCCGCGACAGTCCCCGCCCGTGAGGTCGTCAGGATGCATCGCCGCGACGCGCTCGAGGAGGTACGGCGGGACGAAGTGGCAGGAGGGCATGGGAGCACCCTTCACCGGGGCACCGACGGAAGTAAAGGGCGGCTGTCTGTGCCAGACTCCTGCTCGTGTTGACGATCGGCCTCGTCGGAGGCATGAGCTGGGAGAGCAGCCTGGAGTACTACCGGCTGCTCAACACCGGCGTCGAGGACCGGCTGGGCGGACTCCACTCCGCCAAGGTCGTGATGAGCTCCGTCGAGTTCGCCGAGCTCACCGAGCTCCAGCAGGCCGAGCGCTGGGACGAGGTCGCCGCCCTGCTGTCCGAGGCCGCGCGCGGAGTCCAGGCCGCCGGTGCCGACGTCGTGATGATGTGCACGACGGCCTTCCACGTCGTCGCCGACCAGGTGGCCGACGCCCTCGACGTACCGCTCCTCCACCTCGCCGACGTCGTCGCCGCCGCCGCGAAGGCCAAGGGACTGACCAAGGTCGGACTCCTCGGCACGTCGTTCACGATGGGCCGCCCGTTCTTCGCCGACCGGATCGCCTCCCAGGGCGTCGACGTCGTGGTGCCCGACACCCGCCACCACGAGACCGTCAACCGGATCGTGTACGACGAGCTCGTGCACGGCAAGGTGCTCGACACGAGTCGCACGACGGTCGTGTCGCTGATCGACGAGCTGTGGGACGCCGGCGCGCAAGGCGTCATCCTCGGCTGCACCGAGCTCGAGCTCCTGGTCAAGCAGGCCGACGCCGACCTCCCGGTCTTCCCCTGCACGACCCTGCACGTCGAGGCCGCCCTCGACCACGCGCTCAGCTGAGCAGCGCCTCGACCGCCGGCCCGAGCGTCTCCCCCGCCCGTCCCCGCACCACCAGGGTGGCGAGGTCGTCGAGCGGGGTGGGCTCGTCGTTGACGATCACCAGGCGGGCACCGTGGGCCAGGGCCACCTCGGGCAGGGCCGCCGCCGGGTAGACCTGGAGCGACGACCCGGCCGCGATCATCAGGTCGCTCCGCGCCGCGAGGCGGTAGGCCGCGTCGACCACGCCGGGGAAGAGCAGCTGCTCGAAGGACACCGTCGCCGACTTCACCAGGCCCCCGCACAGGGGGCAGGCGGGGTCCGGGTCACCGGCGTCGACCTGCTCGGTCGCCCACGCGAACGCCTCCCGGAAGCCGCACCCGTCAGGCGTGCCCGCGGTCGGAGCCGCCCCGATGCACATCACCTCGACGGCCGTGCCGTGCAGCTCCACGACAGTTCGCGACCCGGCCCGCTGGTGGAGCCCGTCGATGTTCTGCGTCACGACGCCGAGGCAGCGGCCTGCTGCCTCCAGCCGCGCGAACGCGTCGTGGGCCGGGTTGGGCGCGAACGGCACCGCGAAGAACTCGCGCCGCATCTCCCAGGAGCGTGCCCGCACGTCCGCCGAGTCGACGTACCGCCCGAAGGTGAAGTCCATCGGGTCGTACCGCGTCCACAGCCCGCCCGGCGACCTGAAGTCCGGGATGCCCGACTCGGTCGACACTCCGGCGCCGGTAAACCCGACCACGTCGCGGGAGACCCGCAGCAGGTCGACGAGGTCGGGTGCGTGGCTCACGACCGCCCACGCTACGCGGCGATTCGGCCGGTGGGCCACGCGCCGATAGAATCCGCCTTGCCCCCCGTCGTACGACGCGTGCTGGGCTCCTCTAGCGAAAGCAGCACCGCTCCGCCATGTCACAGGCAGCCCCCAGCAACGCCACCGAGAACCGCTCCCGCCGCAACGACCTGCGCAACGTCGCGATCGTCGCGCACGTCGACCACGGCAAGACCACCCTCGTCGACGCGATGCTCTGGCAGGGCGGCGCCTTCGGCGAGCACCAGCACGTCGACGAGCGGGCGATGGACTCCGGTGACCTCGAGCGCGAGAAGGGGATCACCATCCTCGCCAAGAACACCGCCATCAGGTACACCGGGGAGGCAGCCGGCGACGCCCCGATGACGATCAACATCATCGACACCCCGGGCCACGCCGACTTCGGTGGCGAGGTCGAGCGCGGCCTCTCGATGGTCGACGGCATCGTGCTCCTCGTCGACGCCTCCGAGGGCCCGCTGCCGCAGACCCGGTTCGTGCTGCGCAAGGCCCTGAACGCCGACATGCCGGTCGTGCTGGTGGTCAACAAGGTCGACCGCTCGGACGCGCGGATCAGCGAGGTCGTCGACGAGACCTACGAGCTGTTCATGGACCTCCTCGACGACAGCCACAGCGCCGACGCGCTCGACTTCCCGGTGGTCTACGCCAGCGCCAAGGCCGGCCGCGCCTCGATGGAGATGCCCGAGAACGGCGGTCTCCCCGACAGCGAGAACCTCGAGCCGCTGTTCCAGACGATCCTCGACACCATTCCGGCGCCGCTCTTCACCGCGGACGCCCCGCTCCAGGCCCACGTCACCAACCTCGACGCCAGCCCGTTCCTCGGCCGGCTCGCCCTGGTGCGGGTCAAGGAGGGCACCCTCAAGAAGGGCCAGCAGGTCGCGTGGATGAAGCGCGACGGCTCGGTCCAGAACGTCAAGGTCACCGAGCTCCTGATCACGCAGGGCCTCGAGCGCAAGCCCGGTGAGTCGGCTGGCCCCGGTGACATCGTCGCGATCGCCGGCATGCCCGACATCATGATCGGCGAGACCCTCGCCGACCCCGAGAGTCCGGTGGCGCTGCCGCTGATCACCGTCGACGAGCCGGCCATCTCGATGACGATCGGCATCAACACCTCCCCGCTGGCCGGCCGCGGCCCGACCAAGAACACCAAGGTCACCGCACGCCTGGTCAAGGACCGCCTCGACGCCGAGCTCATCGGCAACGTGTCGATCAAGGTGGTGCCGACCGAGCGCCCCGACGCGTGGGAGGTGCAGGGTCGTGGCGAGCTGGCGCTGGCCATCCTGGTCGAGCAGATGCGCCGCGAGGGCTACGAGCTGACCGTCGGCAAGCCGCAGGTCGTCACCCGTGAGATCAACGGCAAGCTCCACGAGCCCGTGGAGCGGCTGACGATCGACGCCCCCGAGGAGTACCTCGGCACGATCACCCAGCTCCTCGCGGTCCGCCGCGGCCGGATGGAGCAGATGACCAACCACGGCACCGGCTGGGTGCGGATGGAGTTCCTGGTGCCGGCGCGTGGCCTCATCGGCTTCCGCACCGAGTTCCTCACCGACACCCGCGGCACCGGCATCGCCCACCACGTGTTCGAGGGCTACGAGCCCTGGGCCGGCGAGATCCGCTCGCGCGCCTCCGGCTCCCTCGTCGCCGATCGCGCGGGCGCTGCGACGTCGTACGCGATGACCAACCTGCAGGAGCGCGGCACCATGTTCGTGGAGCCGACGACCGAGGTCTACGAGGGCATGATCGTCGGCGAGAACTCCCGTGAGGACGACATGGACGTCAACATCACCAAGGAGAAGAAGCAGACCAACGTCCGGGCCTCGAGCTCGGACAACTTCGAGAAGCTCGTCCCGCCCGAAGAAGCTCTCGCTCGAGCAGTGCCTGGAGTTCTGCCGCGAGGACGAGTGCGTCGAGGTCACCCCCGACACCGCGCGCATCCGCAAGGTCGTCCTCGACCAGAACCTGCGCGGCCGGATGGCCTCGCGCGCCCGTCGCAACTGATCACGATCTCCGCCGCTATGGTGGCGAGTCGACCGACCGACTGAGGACAAGGGAACGATGTCGCACATGGGCACCAGCGGAGGCCGCACTGTCTCGGTGGCCATCCCGGTCTACAACGGTGAGGACTACCTGGCCGAGGCCCTGACGTCCGTGGCCTCACAGACCCGGCCCCCTGACGAGATCCTGGTCTTCGACAACGCCTCGACCGACCGCTCGCGTGCCATCGCCGCAGAGCACCTGCCCGAGACCTCCCTGCGCCCGTCCTCGGCGAACGTCGGCGCGGTCGTCAACTTCAACCGAGCGGTACGAGAATGCACGGGAGAATACTTTGCCTGGCTCGCCGCAGACGATCGCCTTGCACCGAAGTTCGTGGAGCTGACCTCCGCCGCGCTGCACGCATCAGAAGCTTCGGTCTGCCTCCCCGCGATCCAGTACATCGACCCCAAGGGCGAGAAGCTTTCGATCCAGACTGGTCACGATCTGGCCTCACCGGATGTCCGGAAGCGGCTGCGGTCCTACTTGAGGCGACCCCGCTGGACGGAGGTCTACGGCCTCTACCGGCGCAGCAGCCTGTTGGAGTCGCCGATGTTTCGCGACGAGTTCGGAGCGGATGTCCTGCTGACGTGGTGGTTCCTGCTCCGCGAGCCCCTGCTCGTGCTCGACGAGCCTCTGGTCGAGTACCGCAGGTATCCAGAGAAGTCTGCTGACGCGACGGTTGAGTCCCTGAACCCCAATGCGCTTCGCCGCCGATGGTTGATGACGTCCCTGTGGGTGAATCTGTGGCGGGAGGCAGCGGGGCAGGGTGTGGAGCGTTCGGTGATGCGCCTCGCCAGGAGGGAACTCGTCCGAGCGTTGTTCCATCGACACTGGATCCATCACATTGCATGGGATCTTTATCTGGTTGCCGGCGACGCGCGACGACGATTCCTCGTGCGCACACCCAGGTAGGGCCGCCCGCGACTGAACCGAGCGGGTCTGTTCGCTAAGGTGCAACCGTCGCGCAGCCAGTCACACCAGCACCGGAGTCGCGCAGGTAGTCGACACATATCCAGCGAAGGGCCACAGCACGCCTTGAAGACAGTCATTTTGGCCGGCGGCCGGGGAACCCGCCTCGCCGAGGAGACCCACGCCATCCCCAAGCCGATGGTGGCCATCGGCGGGCGACCCATCCTGTGGCACATCATGCAGCACTACGCGGCCCACGGATACGCCGACTTCGTGGTGGCGCTCGGCTACAAGGGCTACGTCATCAAGGAGTACTTCGCCAACCATCTGCTGCACGAGTGCGACATCTCGGTCGACCTCGCGACCGGCTCGGTCGAATACCTCTCCCAGGGCCAGCACGACTGGAAGGTCACCCTGATCGACACCGGCGCCGACTCGATGACCGGCGGCCGCGTCAAGCGTCTCGGCAGCCTGCTCGACGAGCGCTTCCTGCTGACCTACGGTGACGGCCTGTCCGACGTCCCCGTGGACGAGGTCATCAAGCACCACGAGCGCACAGGGGCGCAGGCGACCGTCACGGCCGTTCACCCGCCGCCGCGCTTCGGCGCGCTTGGCCTCGACGATGGTCGTGTCACCAACTTCCGGGAGAAGCCGCAGGACTCACACGACTGGATCAACGGAGGATACTTCGTGGTGGAGCCCGAGGTCCTCGACCTGATCGAGGGCGACGGGACGCCCTTCGAGTCGACGCCACTTGCCACCCTGGCGGCTCGGGGAGAGCTCGCGGCCTACCAGCACGACGGCTTCTGGATGCCGATGGACACGATCCGCGAGCGCGACGAGCTCAACCGCATCTGGGAGGAGGGCAACGCCCCGTGGCTGAACGCATGACCGAACTGACCCCCCGTGGTACGAAGAGCTGCCGTGGCTGTGACGCTGACGAGCTGATCTCCGTGCTGGACCTCGGCGAGCAGCCCCTCGCCAACGAGATGGCCCTGTCCCAGGGAAGTCCGGACCCGGCCTTCCCCCTGCACCTGCGCGTCTGCGCCGCGTGCGGCCTCGGCCAGGTGGGCGAGTACGTCCTCCCCGAACGTATCTTCGGCGCGGACTACCCCTACCTCTCCTCGGTCAGCACCTCGTGGGTCGCCCACGCCGGGCAGTACGCCGACTCCATGATCAAGGCGCTCGGCCTCGGCGATGGGGACCTCGTGATGGAGGTGGCGAGCAACGACGGCTACCTGCTCTCACAGCTGCAGGAACGGGGCCTCACGGTCCTCGGGGTGGAGCCTGCCCACGGCGTGGCTGATCTCGCCCGCAACAAGGGTGTGCCGACGGTGGCCGAGTTCTTCGGCCTCGAGCTGGCCCGACGCCTGGTGGACGAGCACGGCCACCCGCGTCTGGTCGCTGCCAACAACGTGATGGCCCACGTGCCAGACCTGGACGACTTCGTGGCCGGTTTCGCCCACCTGTGCGACGCGGACACGGTCATCACCGTCGAGAACCCCTCCTTCCTCACGCTCCTGCGCGAAGCACAGTTCGACACCATCTACCACGAACACTTCTCCTACCTCACTGCGCACTCCGTAGCCAAGGCGGTCGCCCGACACGGCCTCGAGCTGGTGCGGGTCGAGCAACTGACCACGCACGGAGGATCGAACCGCTACTGGCTGACACCTGCGGGATCCCGCCCGGTCCACGAGAGCGTCGGCCTGACCATCGCCCACGAGCTCGAGAGCGGCCTGCTCGACCCCGATCTCTGGGAACGCTTCGCCGCCACGAGCACCTCTGCCATCGATGGGCTCCGCGCCTGGCTCGACGAGCGGCGTGCCGCGGGGCGCGTGGTCGCCGGGTACGGCGCGGCGGCCAAGGGCAACACCCTGATGAACGCGGCCCGGGTGGCCTCCGACGAGATGGTGCTGGTCGTCGACGGGAGCGAGCAGAAGCAAGGCAAGTTCCTCCCCGGGAGCCACCTGCCGGTGGCGGCGCCGCCGGCGCTGGCCGAGCACCCCGTCGACGACGTGCTGATCCTTCCGTGGAACATCGCCCCGGAGATCGGCGCGCTCGTGCGTTCGCTGTCACCGAATGCGACCTGCTGGATCGCGGTACCGTCCATGCAGCACCTCTGATGAGGGTCGAGCCTCTCACCCTGCGCGGTGCCGCGGTGCTGCACGGAACGCGGCATCGTGACGAACGTGGTGAACTGCAAAAGGTCTGTGTCGTGAGTGACGCCCGCGCGTCCGGGCTCGACCTCGCGGTCGAGGAGGTCGTCACCACCGTCAACAACGTCGCCGGGACGGTCCGGGGCATGCACTACCAGGTTGCCCCGCACGAGGAGACCAAGACTCTCTGGGTCACCAGCGGCCGACTCGTCGACGTCCTGGTGGACCTGCGGCCAGGCGAGCCGACCTACGGGCAGTGGGTGGCCATCACCTTGACCGGTGAGGACGATCTCGCCCTGCACGTGCCGGCCGGTCTCGCGCACGGGTATCAGACGCTCGAGGACCACACCTCCCTGACCTACCTGATCGGCGCGAGCTACTCCCCGGGGCACGCCCGGACGTTGCGGTGGGACGACCCGCACGTCGCGATCGACTGGCCACTGCCGGTGAGCACCATCTCGTCTCGCGACCAGGAGGGTCACGCGTGGCCACCCGCGCCCTGATCACCGGCGCCGCCGGCCTGCTCGGGACCTGGACCCTCCGACACTGGGACGTCCTCGGCATCGAGGCGGTGCCGGTGTCGCGGCAGGAGAGCGACCTGCTGGCCCACGGAGCCGCTGAGGGACTGCTGGACAAGCATCGTCCGGACCTCGTCGTGCACCTGGCCTGGTCTGCCAGCGGCATGGCCGACTACCGCACCTCGCCGGACAACGAACGCTGGGTCGACGCCTCTCTGCAGCTCGCCGAGGCGTGTCACAGGAAAGGCGTACGACAGTGGCTCACCGGCACGGTCGTCGACGACTCCCGCGACGCAGCCGACGCCTATTCCCGGGCGAAGTCACGACTCCGGGAGGCACTCGCGCCACAGATCGACTCCGGCGACGTGGGCTGGCTGCGCCCTGCCTACGTCTTCGACGAGGAAGCACGCCGCCCCGGTCTGGTCGCTCACGCACTCGGGGCCCGCGATCGCGGAGACCACGCGCTGCTGCGCTCCCCGCACAGCAGCCACGACTTCATCCACGCCTCCGATGTCGGCCGGGCCGTCGTGCTCGCGGTCGCCGAGGACCTACGTGGCCTGATCCCCATCGGATCGGGTCGGGCGCGCACCGTCGCCGACCTCGTCTCAGCGCTCGGCGTCGAATGGCAGGCGGACTGCAGCGACACGCACACCCCCACGATCCATGCCGCGTCGGCAACCGATCCGAGCCGTCTGCACCGGCTGGGTTGGAGCCCACGTCAAACAGAGGAGTTCTTCGGACCATGACCGACAACCAAGACACGGCCGCGCAGCGCAGCTCCCACGGGGACTACGTCCCCGACGCCGATGAGTTCGCCGCCACTCGTCAGAAGATGCGGGACGACCTCGCCGCAGATCAAGCACTTCGACAGCAGGCCGTCGACCTCCAGGTCGAGGCCGAGCAGCACGGCTACACCTATCAGTGGGAGTGGGCCGGTGTGCCCATCATCCGCGTCCCCGACGACATCGTGGTCCTCCAGGAGATCTTCTGGTCCTACCGGCCCCAACGCGTGGTCGAGACCGGCGTCGCCCGGGGTGGCAGCATGCTGCTCGACGCAAGCCTCATGACGATGTGCGGCCAGAAGCCCGCGGTCCTCGGCATCGACCACAAGCTCTACCCGCACGCGACAGAGACCATCCGGACGCATCCCCTGAGCGAGGGAGTCGAGCTGCTCGAGTCGGACTCGACGGCGGAGTCCGCTGTGGAGGCAGCCAGGGCATTCCTGGGAGGCGCCGAGCGTGCCCTGCTCATCTTGGACAGCAACCACACCCACGACCACGTCCTGGCCGAGCTGCACGCGCTCGCGCCTTTGCTGCCTCGAGGAGGGCTCGTCCTTGTCGCCGACACCTTGGTCGAGGAGTTCCCCGTCGGGCACTACCAAGGCCGACCTTGGGACCGCGGCAACAACCCGATGACCGCCGTCCGCGCGTTCCTCGACTCGACGGACGAATTCGTGTCCGCCGACGACTGGGGGCGCCGGGCGCTGCTCAGCGAGTTCCGGGACGGGATCTTGCGCCGAGTCTGACGATCAGGAACCTGCTCCAGGCACACGGCCGGGGACGCTCGACAATCCCCGGCCGAGCAAGCTCATCGCCAGCAGTGCCGTAGCAACCGCCGCAGCCGGTGCCAACGCCGCCCGCATCAGCGGATCGACCGGCACCACCAGCACGAGCACAAAGGCGAGGGTCCCGAACGCCCAAGCGAAGGCGATCCGCGCCCAGCGGTCGAGTGCAGCCAGTCCGGCCTGTTGGACCACGATGACGAACATGCCGCTGCTCGCTGCGGCCAGGATCGCGAGGACACCTCTGCTGAGCCGATAGTCCGGGCCAAGGTAGACCGAGAGCACCCAAGGCCCAAGGATTGCGAAGGCGGCGACGTAGAGAGCGCCCAACATGGCGGCGAGCACCTCGGCCCGTCGACGGAGGTGTCGGAACGTCCGCTCGTCGCCTGCCTCAACGGCCTGTGAGAGGTGCGCCATCAGCGGACTGAACACTGCCGAGATGAACTGGGTCGGGATCCGGCTGAGAGTCACCGCTCCCGCGAACGCCCCCAGGACATAGGCGTCGACGCTGTCAGTCGCAGCGAGCCAGGGCACAGAGCCGTTGTTGGCCAGGAGTGGCCCGACGGAACCGGCGAGCAGATACAGCAGCGGGCCGATCGCCGCCTCCCTGCCGCGGAGTCGAGGCGTCGCCAGCCACGGCCCCAGCTTCCTGCCGCCGGCGACCAGGCTCAGTGCCGCGGCAGCGATGCACGCGAGCGCAAGCGTGGTGACCGAGTCGAGGCCCGACCACACCAGGATGACGACGAAAACCGTGCGCGTGAGGCCGTCCGCGGACAGCTGGACCGCGATCGCCGCGAAGTCACGTCGACCGGTCATCGCGCCGCGCTGAACCGCCTGTGCTGCGGCGAGGGCGATGAACAGCGGAAGCGCAACGGCCGCAGCGACGTGACCGGCGAACAAGCGGGAAGCAAGCACACTGGAGCTGGCCACCAAGCCGACGGCAAGAACGGCGACCACGGCGCCCGACCTACCGATCATCAAGCCGGTCACGACACGAGTCTCTTGTCCTCGCGCGGATTCGCGGATGAGCAAGCGGGCCAGGTAGGCCTCGAACACCCCAAAACTTGTCCCCAGCAGGGTGGCGACCGTCCACCAGACCGCGAACGCCGCATACTCTTCCGGGATCAATGACCGCGCGGACAACGCCATCATCACGATCGTGGCCAGACCTGTGACCGTCAGGCCCACGGCCACCACGGCAGTGCCGCCGACCATCTGACGGCCGAGACTGGGGGTTCGCCTCGTTCCCCGGGCGCTGGCTTCATCCGGCACAGCGGGCGAATCTCCTAGGAATCGGTTGGCCGAACACCTCGACGAGCGGTGGTGAGGGGTGTGCCCAGGACCCTACTCCTCGGCACGCCCGCACCAGTCACCGAGGTCGCAGTCGACCGTGGTTGAATCAGTCGTCCGAGAGTCCACGAGGCCTCCAGGACGCCATCGATGGAAGGATCCATGCAGCAGCCGCACAGTCGCTCGTTCTGGTCGGGGCGCCGTGTCCTCGTGACCGGTCACACCGGCTTCAAGGGTTCTTGGCTGGTGTGCTGGCTCCGCGATCTCGGTGCCGTCGTCCACGGCGTCTCGTTGCCGGGCGACCACGGCGACCCCTGTCTTTGGAACGACCTCGCGCTCGAGGGTGTCACGGAGACCCGAGCGGACCTGTCCACTGACTCATGGGTCGAGGACGCCGTCCGCTTCAACCCGGAGGTCGTCGTGCACATGGCGGCCCAGTCGCTGGTCAGCGAGGGCTACCGCGACCCGGCTACCACGTTCCTCACCAACGTGCAGGGCACCGTGCAGGTCATGGCGGCTCTGCCCCGCTTCGCCGACCTGCTCGCGACGCTCGTGGTCACCACCGACAAGGTCTACGACACCCGGCAGCCCGCGCCCTACGGCGAGGACCAGTTCCTCGGCGGCAGCGACCCCTACTCGGCCAGCAAGGCCTGCGCCGAGCTGGTCACGCACTCGTGGCCGGGGCTGAGCACCCCGGTCGCGACGGCGAGGGCCGGGAACGTCATCGGCGGCGGCGACTACTCGATCAACCGGATCGTCCCCGACATCGTGCGCGCCTGGTCGAAGGGTGACGCGCTCACTCTGCGCCGGCCAACCGCCGTGCGACCGTGGCAGCACGTGATCGAGCCCTTGGCCGGCTACCTGTCCTACATCGAGCGTCTCGCCGCCGGGGACCCACTCCCGACAGCGTTGAACTTCGGACCGGACCGCGAGCAGGCGGTCCCGGTCGTCGAGCTGGTCGAGCACGCCGCCCGCGAATGGCAACGACTCACGGGGGCGGCGACACCGTCGTGGCAGGTCGTTCCGGAGCCGGGCATGCCCGAGACCCAGGACCTGACCCTCGAGCCGGGCCTGGCCCAGACGACGCTGCGGTGGGGCAACCGGTGGAGCTGGCAGGAGGCCACCACCGCCTCGCTGGAGTGGTACGTCGGCGCAGCGACGGGTCGCGAACCGCGCGATCTGATGCTGGCGCAGCTGCGCGCCTACCACGCAGCCTGATCATCCCGCGCCCATGCCGTCCGGCAGTCAGCGGTCGTCTTTGCGGTGCACCCAGCGGTACTCGACCTCGGGCCGTCCGCTGCCGTAGCGGGAGTGCCGCTCGACCACGCCGGTCGCGGCCAGGTGCTCCAGGTAGCGGCGCGCGGTGACCCGCGAGGTGCCGGTGCCGGCCGCCACCTCGCTGGCCGAGGCGGCGCCGGCGCGGAGGTGGTCGGTGACCCGTCGCAAAGTCTCCGCGCTCATCCCCTTGGGCAGCTCGGTGCCGCCGGCCGGCCGGAGCAGGCCGAGGAGGCTGTCCACCTCGTCCTGCACGACCTCCGCGTCGGCTGAGCCGAGCTGGTCGCGGTAGGCGGCGTACTGCTCGAGCTTGCCGCGCAGCCCTGCGAAGGTGAACGGCTTCAGCACGTAGTGGACGACCCCTTGTGCCACCGCCTTGCGCACGACAGCCAGGTCGCGCGCCGAGGTCACCGCGATCACGTCGAGGAGATGGCCGTCCTGACGCAGCCGCTGCAGAAGCTCGAGACCGTGCACGTCGGGCAGATGCATGTCCAGGAGCACCAGGTCGACCTCGAGGCCCTCACGCAGCAGTCGTACGGCGTCGGCGCCGGAGCGGGCGACACCGACGACGGCATAGCCGGACACCCGCCCGACGTACTCCGCGTGCGCGGCGGCCGCGACCTCCTCGTCCTCGACGACCAGCACCCTGATCGTCACCGGGGGGCCCCGATCCGCACGGTGAACCGGGCGCCGCCGAGCCCCGAGTCGTCGACCTCGGCGATTCCGTCGTATTTGCGCACGACCTGTCCGACCAGGGCCAGCCCGAGGCCGCGCGCGGCGCCGTCGCCGCCGCGCTTCGTGGACCACCCGTGCTGGAACACGCGCTCGCGGGCATCGGCCGGCACCCCGGCGCCGCTGTCGTCGACGACCACCTCGAGCCGTGCGTCGTCGGCTGTCACGGCGACCCGCACCCGCCGCTCGCTCGGACCACCCGCGGAGACCGCGTCGAAGGCGTTGTCGATCAGGTTGCCCAGGATGGTGACCAGGTCACGGGCCTCGACCGGGAGCCCGTCCACCGCGGTCGACTCGGCGATGTCGAGGTCGATGCCGCGCTCGGAGGCCTGCGCCGCCTTGCCCAGCAGCACCGCCGCCACGACCGGCTCCTCCACGGACTCCACCACCGTGTCGGTCAGCGACTGAGCGGCCTGGAGCTCCTCGGTCGCGAACTCCACCGCCTCGTCCACGCGTCCGAGCTCGATCAGGGAGACGACCGTGTGCAACCGGTTGGACGCCTCGTGATTCTGGGCACGCAGGGTCTCGGCCAGCCCGCGGACGGTGTCGAGCTCGCCGGAGACCGCCTGCAGCTCGGTGTGGTCGCGCAAGGTGACGACGGATCCCACCGACCGACCCTCCCACCGGGCTTCGGCCTGGTTGACCACGAGCACCCGGTCGCCGACGAGCTGGATCTCGTCGGGTCCGGCCTCCCCTGCGAGCAACGCCTCGCCAAGGGCGGCGGGGAGCCCGAGCCGGTCGACCGCCGTCCCGATGACGGACTCCCGGAGGTCGAGGAGGCGCCCGGCCTCGTCGTTGACGAGCTGCACCCGACCGGAGGCGTCGATCAGCAGCAACCCCTCCCGCACCGCGTGGAGGACCGAGTCGTAGTACTCATACATGCGGGTGATCTCCAGTGCGCCGAGCCCGTGCGTCTGGCGGCGCAGTCGCCGGCTGATCAGCCCGGCGCCGAACGCACCGATCGCCAGCACCAGCCCTGCTGCGAGGGCGATCGGCAACAGCCGTCGCTGGAGCGCCTGGTCGATCCGATCGAGGGTGATGCCGACCGAGACGAGCGCGAGGACCTCGCCGTCCTGGCGCACCGGCACGACGGCCCGCATGGAGCGTCCGAGCGTGCCGGTGTACTCCTGGCTGAAGACCCTTCCCTCCGGAGCCGTGCCGAGGTCGCCGATGAAGGGCCTGCCGAGCTGGGTGGGGTCCGGGTGCGAGTAGCGGGTGCGGTCCAGAGCCATCACCACGACGAAGTCGGTGCCGGTGTCGCGGCGCACCCGCTCCGCGTAGGGCTGGATCGAGCGTGACGGATCGGCATCGTCGAGGGCGCGTACGACGTCCGGGGCATCGGCGACCGCCTCGGCGACGTTGACCGACCTGATCCTGGCCGAGTCACGCTGGTCGGCGCGAGCATCGACATAGGCCAGTCCGACGGCGATCAGGACCACGAGCAGCACGGTCAGGAGCTGCAGCAGGAAGATCTGCCGCGCCACCGAACGCTCGCGCAAGGGCACCTGCGGTCCTCCCGGTCGTGAACACAACGAACACAAGCGTGACGGCGGTCACGCTGCCCCGCAACGTAGGACGCGACCCGCTCCCCTGCCCGCCGGGCACCCGACCGCTGGAGGAACCATGGCACACCAGCCATCCCCGGACACCTCGGTGCGACCGCGCCGCGACCGCACCCACTATCTCTACATCGCCGTGATCGCCGCGGTCGTCCTCGGCATCCTGGTGGGCTTCGTGGCGCCCGACCTCGCCGTGCAGCTCAAGCCGATCGGCACCGCGTTCGTCAACCTCATCAAGATGATGATCTCGCCGGTCATCTTCTGCACCCTGGTGCTGGGAGTGGGATCGGTGCGCAGCGCCGCCAGCGTCGGCAAGGTGGGAGGCCTGGCCCTGGGCTACTTCCTGGTGATGTCGACGTTCGCGCTGGCGATCGGGCTGCTGGTGGGCAACGTCCTGCACCCGGGCGAGGGGCTCAACCTCACCGCGGACGTCGCGGCGGCCGGCCAGGAGCAGGCCGGCGAGGCGTCCTCCACGACCGACTTCCTGCTCGGCATCATCCCGACCAGCCTGGTCTCCGCACTCACCGACGGGGAGGTCCTCCAGACTCTCCTGGTCGCGCTGCTCGTCGGCTTCGCGCTGCAGGCGATGGGACGCGCGGGCGAACCCATCCTGCGCGGCGTCGGGCACCTGCAGAGGCTCGTGTTCCGGATCCTGTCGATGATCATGTGGGCAGCGCCGGTCGGCGCGTTCGGCGCGATGGCCGCGGTGATCGGCGAGACGGGCGTCGACGCCCTCAAGAGCCTGGCCGTGATCATGGTCGGCTTCTACACGACGTGCGCGATCTTCGTGTTCGTCATCCTGGGCGGCCTGCTCAGGATCACCACCGGCATCAACATCTTCTCGCTGCTGAAGTACCTCGGCCGGGAGTTCCTGCTGATCCTCTCGACCTCCTCCTCGGAGTCGGCCCTGCCGCGCCTGATCGCCAAGATGGAGCACGCCGGCGTCGGCCAGACCACGGTCGGGGTCGTCGTCCCGACCGGCTACTCCTTCAACCTCGACGGGACCGCGATCTACCTGACGATGGCGTCGCTGTTCATCGCCGAGGCGCTGGGCGACCCGCTGAGCATCGGGGAGCAGATCTCCCTGCTGGTGTTCATGATCATCGCCTCCAAGGGCGCTGCCGGTGTCACCGGAGCAGGCCTGGCCACGCTGGCCGGCGGACTGTCCTCGCACCGCCCCGAGCTCCTCGACGGGGTCGGCCTCATCGTCGGTATCGACCGCTTCATGTCCGAGGCCCGCGCGCTGACCAACTTCGCCGGCAACTCGGTCGCGACCGTGATCATCGGTCAGTGGACCGACACCCTCGACAAGGAGCGGCTCGACACCGTGCTGTCGGGTGGTGACCCCTTCGACGAGCGCACCATGATCGACGAGCATCACGACTCCGACCAGCCCGCGTCCCGCCCGGCGGAGGACGCCCGGCTGCGGGAGAGCGAGCCGAGCAGGGTCTGACCGAGGCCGGCGCACCCGGCCGACCACCTCTCGATGCCCCGGGCTGACCATGTCGCCCGGGGCAGCGGCCTCAGTCGGTGCGCACCCGCACGTTGGCGTGCTCGGCCGGGTCGCCGGCTCCGTCCGCGGTGGCGTCCCACTCGAAGGAAACCTCAGCAGCCCGATGCTCGAGACGATCGAGCTGCTCGGTCAGGCACGCACGGCGGCCGGGCTCCACCACCAGCGCGAGGTCGTCGAGCAGGACACGAAGTCGTCGGAGCACCCGGGGCGATCCGGCGCCCCAGTGCCGGACCTCGTCGCAGGCGAGCGCTACGTAGTCGTCCCAGCCCGGCACCGGCACGCGGAGTCGTGCGACCCCGTCCACGACCGTGACGCCGACACCGAGGTCCCGCCGGGCGAGCTGCCTGAGCAGGGCGTGGAGGCGGTCCAGGCACTGGATCGCCGTCGTCGGGTCGTTGACTCCCGGCGAGAGGGCCCGCTCCGCGATGTCCACGAGCTGGCGGAAGCCGTACGCCGGGTCGCCGCCGATCTCACGCTCACGGTCGAACCCGACCTGACCCGGTAGCCACTCCAGCAGGTCGTCGTCGACGTGGCCGTGCACGAGGATGAGCGGCTGTCCCGCGCACACCCAGGCCCCGACGGGGACCACCAGCTCGATCGTGGCACCGGTCTCGACCGCCTTGTCGAGGAGGGCGGAACGGTCGTACCTGGTGAGCACCCCGTCGGCCGGGGACCGGACCTCGCGCCGAGGACCGTCGACGAGCTCGGCGTCCGCGGCGGGCCGGTCGGCGTCGTACCAGGCGTCGAGGGCGCGCGACGTCTCCCGGTGGATGCGGTCGATGATCGTGACCACGCGCAGGGACTGCGCCATGTGGTGGATGAAGCCCATCAAGGTCCCGATGCTGGCCAGGGCGAGGATGATGGCAGCGGTGACCGCGAGCCCGGGGACGAAGGCGTCGGCGCCGCCGCGGACCTCGCGCAGGGTGAGGAGGGCGAAGACGAAAGTCCCGACGAAGACGCCCAGAGCCGACTGGGTCCACCGGTCCCGGAGCAGGGTGTTGAGCACACGGGGGCTGAACTGGCTCGACGCCAGCTGCAAGGCGATCATCGTGATCGAGAACGTGAGCGCCGCGAATGTCAGCACCGACGAGGCGACCACCCCCAGGATCGACCGGGCGGAGTCCGGGCCCCCTCCGTAGAGCACCCCGAACCGATCGCCCAGTCCGTCGAGGCGCACAAGCCCGATCGCCAGGGCGGCGGCCGCCGACGCGCACGCGGCCGGGATGGCCCAGAAGGCTTGGGTAAGACGCAGGAGGAGCTGTCGGAGGGCCACCCGAACACCGTAGTCACCTCAGTCGACCGGGGTGCGCTCCGGTTCACGACGATGCTGGTCGGTCAGGGCGAGCAGCCCGAGCAGCGGTAGTGCGGCGAGCAGCAGCAGGCTGCCGCCGATGCCGAGCAGCGCCGCGAGACCACCGACGACGGCCGAGCCGACGCCACCCCCCACCAGGAACATCAGCGTGGCCAGGCCGAGCGCGACACCGCGCACGTCGTCGGTCACCGCGTCCCCGACGGCGGCTATCAGCGCGGGCTGTCCGAGGCCGAACCCGAACGTCACCGCAACGACGGCGGAGACGAGGAGGGTGGCCGACTCGACGGCGGCTCCGCCAGCAGCCACCGCGAGAGCCAGAGCGGCGGTCAGGCCGGCCACCCGGAGGGACGAGGTCGCACCGATGCGCTCGAGCAGCGGAGCCGCGATCCGCGGGGCAAGCAGCCCCGTGACGGCACTGGGCAGCAACGCGACCCCGACCTGCCAGGGCTCCCAGCCGACCCCGACCAGCACGGCGGGCACCGCGATCAGCAGGGCGAACCAGGCGGCGGGTACGGCGGCGGCCGCGACCGAGCTCCGCACCACCACGGCGTTGCGCAGCACCGAGACGGGCAGGAAGCCGTGCGGGCGACGACGCACCCGCAGCGACACGGCCGGGACCCCGACGACGAGCAGCACCGCGCCGACGATGGCGATGGTGACTCCGGTCGAGGGTGACTGCACCAGCATCACCAGCCCCGCCGACGTACCGGCGACGAGCACGGCACCGAGCAGGTCCAGGCGCGCGCCACTGCCCTCGGTGGGCACCGAACGCCACAGGAACGGCACCAGCAGCAGCCCGAGCAGCGGCAGCGCGATCACGACGCGCCACCCCCACACGTCCTCCACGACGCCGCCGGCCAACGGGCCCAGGCAGGAGATCGCTGCGGCCACGCCCGCGACGCGACCGAGGGCTGCCGCCCGGATGCTGCCGCTGTAGCGGGCACTGATGATGGCGACGCCGAGGGTGGGGATCGCCGCGGCCCCGGCACCCTGGAGCAAGCGTCCGGCGAGCAGCACGTCGAAGCCTGGCGCGAACGCCCCGGCGAGAGCGCCGACCGCCATCAGGCCGACACCGACCATCAGCGGGCGGCGGATGCCGACCAGGTCGGACACCCGGCCGTACACCGCGGTGGTGACCGCCAGCATGAGCGCATAGAGGCTGATCGCCCAGGCACTGACGCCGGTGCTGACCCCCAGGTCCTCGGCGAGCACGGGGAGCGCGATGGCGGCAGAGGAGCTCCCCAGCCCGGCGAGCCCGAAGAGGGCACCGACGAGCAGGGAGACACGAGTGGCGTCAGCGCGTTCGGACATCCTCGGGTGAACGCCGGTGGAGGCGCCATCCATTCCCGCGTCTCGTGCGGCGGGCGGGCCCTGGCCCGGGGCGCCGTACTTCCCGCAGCAATCTCCGGGTTACCGCAGGGAGCTCGCTGCGGTAACCGGGCAATTACCACGGGAACGTGGTAATCACCCCGGCGCACGGTCCGCCGGAAAGCCCCCGGTCGCGATCGGACCCCAGGACTCCACGGTGATCCGGATGAGCGACTTGCCCTGCTTGCGCATCGCCTCGCGGTACTCCTCCCAGTCGGAGTGCTCGCCTGCGATGCAGCGGAAGTACTCGACCAGGCCGTCCTCGGCGTCCTGCGAGGGCATGTCGAGCACCTCGGCGGTGCCGTCGACCTGCACGTAGGGGCCGTCCCAGGCGTCGGAGTGCACCAGCACCGACACGGCGGGTTCGCGGCGCAGGTTCACCGCCTTCGCCCGGTCGGGGTAGGTCGCGATGACGATCCGGCCGGAGTCGTCGACACCCCCGCTGACCGGCGACATCTGCGGGCGGCCGTTGCGCCGGGTGGTGACCAGCGTCAGCTGGTGCCGGGTGCGAGCGAAGTCGAGGAGCTGCTCACGGTCGACGCGATCGGTCGTTGCGATGGAAGCCATGGCTGCCTCCTACCCCGGCCCTCACCGCGGGAATCGTCGGCCCGGACCCGGTGTTGGGACGGGCGCACCCACGAGGAGGAGAACCGTGCCCGACTACGGCCACGACCTGCAGTTCGGCATCTTCGTCACCCCTGCCGCGGACGCCGTCGACGAGGTGGTCCGGCTCGCGACCACCGCCGACCTGCTCGGCCTCGACTCGGTCAGCCTGCAGGACCACCCGTACCAGCCGGCCTTCCTCGACACCTGGACGCTGCTCACCCATCTCGCGGCCAACACCGAGCGGGTGCGGTTGTTCCCCAACGTCGCCAACCTGCCGCTGCGGCCTCCGGGCGTGCTGGCCAGGTCGGCGGCCACGCTCGACATCCTGAGCACCGGGAGGGCCGAGCTCGGGCTCGGTGCCGGGGCCTTCTGGGACGCGATCGAGGCGCTGGGCGGCCCGCGGCGCAGTCCGGGCGAGGCGGTCGAGGCGCTCGGAGAGGCGGTCGCTGTCATCCGCGCCCTCTGGACGCCGGGCCGCACGCCGCGGCTCTCGGGCCGGCACTACTCGCTGGACGGCGCCAAGTCCGGTCCGTTCCCGGTGCACGACCTCGGGATCTGGCTGGGCGCCTACAAGCCGCGGATGCTGCGGCTGACCGGCCGGGCTGCCGACGGCTGGCTGCCGAGCTCCGCGTACGCCGCCCCGGGTGAGCTGACGGCGATGAACCGGACCATCGACGATGCCGCGACCACGGCCGGGCGCGACCCCAGGGACATCGTCCGGCTCTACAACCTCTCCGGGTCGTTCACCGGTGCCGGCACCGAGTTCCTGCGCGGGCCGGCCGGCACGTGGGTCGAGCAGCTGGCCGAGCTGGCGCTCGAGGACGGCATGTCCCACTTCGTCCTCGCGGTCGACCTGGGCGACGACCGTGCCCTGCGCACCTTCGCCGAGGAGGTCGCACCGGCCACCCGTGAGCTGGTCGAGGCCGAGCGGCTGCTGCCCGGGTCGGCCGTCGGCACGCCCGCGCCGGTGGAGCTGTCGGGTCCGCCCCCCGAGGTGGGCTCCCGCGACCACCATCTTCCCGCAGACCTCGGGGTCACCCCGACGCCGAGCCCGCAACCGCTGCTGGCCGCCGAGCTCCCCTGGGACGAGACGTCGCGTCCCCGGGTGACTGCCGCGGGCGGCATCGCCTACACCGACCGCGGCCGGGCCGAGAGCCAGCACCTCGTCGACGTGCACGACCACCTGCGTGGCGAGCTCGCCCAGGTGCGCGACCTCGTCGAACAGGTCGCTCGCGGCCAGCTCGGCGTCGGCGCCGCCCGCAACGCGATCAGCGAGATGACGATGCGGCAGAACTCCTGGACGCTCGGCACCTACTGCGAGAGCTACTGCCGCGTCGTGACCACCCACCACACCATCGAGGACGCCTCGATGTTCCCCCGGCTGCGCGGCCTCGAGCCTCGGCTGTCGCCGGTGATCGACCGGCTCCAGGAGGAGCACCTGGCCATCCACGACGTCCTCGAAGGAGTCGACCGGGCCCTGGTGGCGATGGTGGCCGACCCCGCCCAGGACGTCAGCGGCGTTCGCCGCGCGGTGGACCTGCTCAGCGACGCCCTGCTCTCCCACCTGGCCTACGAGGAGCAACAGCTCGTCGAGCCGCTCGCCCGGCACGGCCTGCAGTAGCCCAGCACCGGCTCAGCCCGCGCACCACCGCTCGAGCAGGGCCTCGTAGACCGTCACCGCCTCGTCGACGCGAGCCAGCGAGCACCACTCGTCGGCGACGTGGCACTGCTCGGGCTCACCCGGGCCCAGCACCACCGTCGGCGTCGTCGCGGCGGTCGAGAGCAGGGGGATCAGCGCGGCCGCGTCGGTGAAGTAGCGGGCCGTCTCGACCGGGGAGCCGTCGAGCCCGACCGCGGTCAGGGCCTCGCCCACGAGGGCGACGAACGGGTCGTCGATCGCGGTGTCGACCGGCGGCAGCACGACATGGTCGTCCACGCGCACGTCGTCGCCCACGAGCGAGCGGACGAGGTCCCGGATCACGTCGCCCTGGTGGTCGGGCACGGTGCGGACGTCGAGGAGCAGCTCCCCGGTGTCCGGTACGACGTTGGTCTGCACGCCGCCGCGCACCACCCCGACGTTGGCGGTCACCCCGGCGGGCCACCGGTCGAAGTCGTGCAGCGCGACGGCGGCGCGGGCGACCTTCACGGCAGCGTTGTCGCCGAGCTCCGGCGCCGACCCGTGCGCGGCCTTCCCGGTCGCCGACAGCCTCATCCAGTGGGCGCCCTTGTGGCCCGGCACGAGCGCGTTGCGCGTCGGCTCGGCGACGACGAGGGGGCCTCCGGGGAGCAGCGCGTCACGCGGGATGGTCAGGGCGCCGGTGCAGCCGGTCTCCTCGCCCGCGGTCAGCACGACCTGGACCCCGCGACAGCGGTGCGGCACCGCAGCGTGCGCCGCCACCGCCTCGACGAGGGCGGCCACCCCCGACTTCATGTCGCTGGTGCCGCGGCCCACCATCGTGTCGCCGTCGACCTCGGCGCCGAACGGGTCGACGCTCCAGTCGTCGCGGCTGACCGGCACCACGTCGAGGTGGCCGGTGAAGGTGAGGGGCACGTCGCCGCCCGCGCGGGCGACGTACTGCTCCCTCCCGTCCTCGAAGTCGACCCAGCGTCCTTCGAGGCCTGCCTTCTCCAGCCGCTCGGCACAGTGCGCGCCGAGCTCCGCCTCGTGGGCGCCGACAGTGTCGGCGCGCACGAGCTCGGCCAGCAGATCGGTCGCCCGGCTCACTTGAGGACCGACCCCTTGGTCTCGGGCAGGCTCAACGTCGCCACGAACGCGATCGCAGCCCCGGCCGAGACGTACCAGAAGAACCAGTTGGAGTGCCCGGCATCGCCGAGCCACTGGATGACCAGCGGCGCGGTGCCGCCGAAGACCGCGACGGTGAGGTTGTACCAGGCACCGATGCCCAGTCCACGCAGCTCGGTCGGGAACAGCTCGCTCATGATCGCCGGCGCGATGGAGCTGAGCATCGGGTAGAGCCCGAGCCCGAAGCAGAAGACCAGCAGCATGCTGCCGAAGCCGGCGTCCGGGTTGACCAGGGTCGAGACCGGCACCATCAGCAGCGCGATCGCACCGGACCAGACCAACATCTGCGGCTTGCGGCCGAAGCGGTCGGCGGTCCAGCCGAAGGGGTACTGCAACGCGATGAAGAGCGCGGTGGCCGCGGACAGCGCCCAGAAGACCATGCCGTCGTCGAGCCCGTTGCCGGCCACCGCGAACGGCGTCATCGCCGAGAAGAAGGTGTAGTAGCACAGCGTGCTCAGCAGCGTGAAGCCGATCAGCTGGGCCACCGCCTTGGGGTGCTCGCGCAACGTCAGCGCAAGAGGGTTCTTGATCGCCTCGGCCTTGGCCTTGTTCTCCTCGTACTGCTCGGTCTCGTCCATGTCGCGGCGCAGCCAGATGCCGACGAGGCCCAGCAGCGCACCGATCACGAACGGGACGCGCCAGCCCCAGCTGGCGAGCTGGTCGTCGGAGAGGGTCGAGGCAAGCAGGGCGCCGGCGAGGGAGGCGATCAGGATCGCGCTGCCGGTGGAGATGTAGAAGAACGAGGAGTAGCGGCCGCGACGCTCGGGAGGCGCGATCTCGGCGAGGTACGCCGACGCGTTGGAGACCTCACCACCCAGCGACATGCCCTGCGCCACCCGCGCGAGCAGCAGCAGGATCGGGGCCAGCCAGCCGACCTGGTTGTAGGTCGGCAGGATCGCGATGACCAGGGAGCCGCCGGCCATCAGCGTGATCGTCAGCAGCATCGCCTGCTTGCGACCGCGAAGGTCGGCGTACCGACCCAGGAGCACGCCACCGAGCGGGCGGAAGAAGAACGCGAGCGCGTAGGTCGCGAAGGTGCCGATCAGCGCAAGGGACTCGTTCTCCGCGGAGAAGATCTGGGTGGCGAAGTAGATCGAGAACGTCGCGTAGACGGTCCAGTCGTACCACTCCACCGCGTTGCCGACGCTGGCGGCGATGAGCGTACGGATCGGGAGCTTGTGGGGCGTCTCCGCCTCGCCCGGACCGGCGGGCCCTGCGGTGGCGCCCGGGGATGCTTCAGGGCGGCTGGTCATGGACAGCAACTCCTCCGAGATGGGAGCCCTCCGAGAAAGGGGCTCAGGTGAGGTTGCCCACCTCGCGGCGGGCCAAACGAGTCGGATCTAGGTGCTGGTGGGCCGCAACCTCCCCTGCGCGGTGACGATCCCTGCGCTGCCGGAGGCTGTCACCGAGGGCTCGGCCGCCCCGGGTGTGCCGACCACGCTGAGGCGTTGCGGCCCGGTCATCGGTGCGACCAGGCGGTAGCAGAACTCGCGACCCAGCAGCGCGACGCCGTGCCGCCGGAGCAGCTCGCCCATCATCAGCGCCTGCAGCGGACCGTGCACGACGAGGTCGTCGTAGCCCTCCTCGTGCACGAAGTCGCGGTCGTAGTGGATGCGGTGCGCGTTGTGGGTCAGGGCCGAGAAGCGGAAGAGCAGCCGGGGGTCGACGTCCAGGTCGAGGCGCGCGTCGCCGGCAGCCGGGGCTGCAGCGGCACTCCCAGCGGGCGGCAGGGCAGGACCGGGCGGCCGATAGACGATGTCCTGCTCGTCGACGACGGCGAGCCGGCCGTCCTGGCTGACCTCGCTGCGGACGGTGACGAAGGTCAGCTCCCCGGTGCGCCCGGTCTTGTGCTCGGTGGCCGCCACCCAGGTGCGCCGATGCGCCGCCCTGCCGAGGACGAGCGGGTGCAGGTGCACGACCCGCCCGCCCGCGAACATCCGCCGGAACCCCGGGCCGGGTGGAGCCGGGATGCCCTCGGTCGGATGACCGTCGGGCCCGAGGTCTCGTTGCGGTCGTCGCTCGAGCAGGTAGACCCAGTGCCACAGCGGCGGCAGCTCGACGCCCGCGCCCACGGGCAGGTCGAGGTCGAGCATCGCGGCCAGCCCCTCGGCCGGCTCGGGCGCGAGCACCTCCTCGCGCAGACCGATCTCGGGGTCGCTCGTCGCCGTCATGGGGCCACGGTGCCGCGCTTGACCAGCTGCCGCGCGATGACGTTGCGCTGGATCTCGTTGGTGCCCTCGCCCACGATCATCAGCGGCGCGTCTCGGAAGTAGCGCTCGACGTCGTACTCGGTGGAGTAGCCGTAGCCGCCGTGGATCCGGACGGCGTCGAGCGCGATCTCCATCGCCGTCTCGGACGCGAACAGCTTGGCCATCCCGGCCTCGAGGTCGGCCCGCTCGCCGGCGTCGTACCGGCGTGCGGCGGCGAGGGTGAGCTGGCGGGCGGCGGCGAGTTTGGTGGCCATGTCGGCCAGGTAGTTGCCGATGGACTGGTGCTTCCAGATCGGTACGCCGAAGCTCTCCCGCTCCTGGGCATAGGCCAGGCTGTCCTCCAGCGCGGCCCGGCCGACGCCCAGTGCGCGAGCCGCCACCTGGAGCCGGCCGATCTCCAGACCTCGCATCATCTGCCCGAAGCCGTGACCCTCCTCCTCCCCCAGCAGCGCGGTCGCCGGCACCGCGAAGTCGTCGAAGGACAGCTCACAGCTCTCGACTCCCTTGTAGCCGAGCTTGGGCAGGTCGCGGGAGACCTCGAACCCCTCGCCCTTCTCGACCAGGAGGATGCTCATTCCCTGGTGGGTCGGCTCGGCCTGGGGATCGGTCTTGCACAGCAGCGCCACCAGGCCCGCGCGCCGCGCGTTGGTGATCCAGGTCTTCGAGCCGTTGACGACGTAGCCGTCGTCGGTCCGCCGCGCGTGGGTGCGCATCGCCTGCAGGTCCGAGCCTCCACCCGGCTCGGTCAGCGCCATCGTGGCCCGCAGCTCGCCGGTGGCCAGGCGGGGCAGGTAGGTCTGCTTCTGCTCCTCGGTGCCGTGGTCCAGGAGCAGCTTGGCGACGACGGTGTGGCCACCCATCGCGCCGGCCAGGCTCATCCAACCCCGAGCCAGCTCTTCGGTGACCAGCACGTAGCAGGGTGCGCTGACGGCCGCCTCGCCCCACGGCTCGGGGATGGCCAGCCCGAAGACGCCCATCTGCTTCATGGCCTCGATCAGCGCCTCGGGATAGGTGTTGGCGTGCTCGAGCTCGCGCACCACCGGCTTGACCGAGCCGTCGACCCAGTCGCGGACCAGCTCGACGATGGCTCGCTCCTCCTCGGGGAGTCCTTCCATGTCATGTCTCCGATCTCGGCGCGGGGGTCGGGGCGGGGGTCGCGAGGGTTCGGCGCAGCAGCCCGGCCGCGTCGGACCAGGTGAGGTCGGCTGGTCCGACGGGCAGTCCGCTGAGGCAGTCGGCGAGCTTGCGGCGCAGCTGCTCGTCGGTGGGCGGACGTCCCGGCGAGCCGGGTGGATGCTCGAGACTGACCCGGTGGGTGGTCGAGGAGGTCCCGACCTCCACCTCCGTCGAGCCGGCCAGGAGCCAGTCGCCTCCCGGACCCAGGTCGACCTCGACGAGCTCGACGAGGCGTTGCGCCTCGGGGCGCTTCACGGCTTCGTCGGTGAAGCTGGCGAAGCCCGTGTGCTCGTCCAGGAGGGCCGCCACGACGGCGTACTCGAGGCTGAACTTGGCCTGGAGCCCGGTCTGGGGGCGCGAGTGGATCAGCGGTTGCACGGTGCCGACGGGGGCACGCACCACGACCTTCTCGACCTTGGCCGGGTCCACCTCGCCGCGCAGGGACGCGGTGGCGGCGATCGGTCGTTGGAGGGCGTAGCAGCACGGTGAGAGCTTGATCGCGAGGCCGCCGGGGACCGCCTCCCCCCTCGGTCCGGGTGCGTCGGTCCTGAAGGCGTCGCCGCCTGCGAGCAGCGCCGCCCAGATGTCGACGGCCTCGGGTTCCGCCCCGACGCCGGCCGCGGCGAGATCCGCCGCCCGCAGGCCCGCGTCGACCGCCAGCCCTACCTGCACCGACTTGGCGTCGGTGCCGAAGCTGCGCTGCACCCCGCCCGAGGCGGGGACGGCGAGGGCGAGCGCCCGCGCCGTCGCCTCGACATCCAGCCCGTGTCCGACCGCGCCGACGACAGCGGCGGCGAGGGCGCCGGTCGTGGTGGTGGCGTGCCACCCGGCGGCGTAGTGCTGCCAGCCGAGCCGGGCGCCGAGCCGGACCATCACGCCCGCTCCGGCCAGATAGCCCCGCGCGCCGGTCGCGGTCGCCAGTGCCGCCGGCACGCAGACCGCACTGACGTGGGTGGTCGTGGGCATGTGCAGGTCGTCGAAGTCGAGCACGTGGGCGGCAACCGCCCAGCGCCCCGCCTCACCCAACCCACCACGCGCTCCGAGCCCGTCGAGGGCGCGGTGAATGGGCTCGGCTCGGGATGCGAGCGCCACCGCGGCAGTGTCGGCCAGCGAGCGGTCCGCGAGCGCGAGGTCCTCCGCCGATGGCTCGAAGGAGGTCGCCCAGCGGGCCAGCTCCTCAGCGAGGCTCATCACGTCTCCTCCCGGCTGAGGCCGAGCTCGGCCAGGATCGCCGCGGTGTGCTGCCCGGAGGCGGGCACCGGGCCCATCACCGGCTCGTCGCCGTCGAGCGTGGCCGGCGGCACCAGAGCACGGAGCTCACCGACCTCGGAGTCCACCCTGCGCCAGCGGTTGCGGGCGGCGAGCTGGGGGTGGTCCGCGAGCTCGGTGACCTCCCGGAGCCGCGCGTTGGCGATCCCGGTGGCGTCGAGGCGGTCGACGACCTCGTCGCTGGTCCAGCGTGCGAAGACCTCGGCCACGGCCGAGCCGAGCTCGTCTCGGTGCACGACCCGCTGGCTGTTGGTCCCGAAGCGCTCGTCGGAGGCCAGACCCGCGTCGCCGAGCACGTCCGCGCAGAAGGCCGCCCACTCGCGCTCGTTCTGGACGCCGAGGAAGACCTGGCGACCGTCGCCGCAGGGGAAGGGTCCGTAGGGCGCGATCGCGGCGTGCGCGGCACCGCTGCGCGGCGGTGGGGTCCCGCCGTACGCCGCGTAGTACATCGGGAAGCCGACCCACTCGGCCAGTGCCTCCAGCATCGACACCTCGAGCGTGGCGCCCTCGCCGGTGGCGTGGCGGCGCAGCAGCGCCGTGAGGATCCCGGAGTAGGCATACATGCCGGCGGCGATGTCGGCAACGGGGATGCCGACCTTGGCCGGCGCCTCGGGGGTGCCGGTCACCGAGACGACGCCGGCCTCGCACTGCACGAGCAGGTCGTAGGCCTTCTTGCGGGTCACCGGGCCACCACTGCCGTAGCCGGAGATCGAGCAGTGCACGAGCCGCGGGTGCCGCTCGCGCAGGTCGGCCGCTCCCAGACCGAGACGCTCGATCGCACCCGGCGCAAGGTTCTGCACGAACACGTCTGCCTGGGCGAGGAGCCGGTCGAGCACCTCCCGGTCGCGCTCGTCCTTGAGGTCGAGGGCGAGGGACTCCTTGGAGCGGTTCAGCCAGACGAAGTGGCTGGAGATGCCGCGGACGGCCTCGTCGTACTGCCGGGCGAAGTCACCGGCCCCGGGCCGCTCGACCTTGATCACCCGGGCGCCGAGGTCGGCGAGCTGACGGGTGGCAAAGGGCGCGGCGACCGCCTGCTCGACCGAGACCACGGTGAGCCCTTCGAGTGGCCGCATGCGCACCCTCCCTGAACCGACGGCCGGCACCGGCCGATGCGGGGGTTGACCGATTTGTGCGGCCATATTAGAAATGAGCGCACAACCATGTCAACCGACGCCGGAGGGAGCAGTCCATGGACCACACGCGCCACGGGACCACCCTCTTCATCGGCCTCGGCCGGATGGGAACGCCGATGGCGAGGCGCTACGCCGCCACCCGGCCGGCGCTGCTGCACGACGCCGACCCCGCGGCCGCCCGGCGGGTCGCCGAGGCGACCGGCGCCGTCGCGCTGAGCGGACTCGAGGAGCTCCTCGACGCGCCGGACCGGGTGTCCTCGGTCGGCGTCGTCCTGCTGATGCTGCCCGACAGCCGCGTCGTGGAGCTGGTGCTCGAGGGCTCCGGCCTGCTGGCGGCGCTGACCCCCGGGTCCTTGGTGATCGACATGAGCTCCTCGGTCCCGGCGAGCACCCGACGGCTCGCGGCGGTCGCGGCCGACCTCGGCGTCGGTTATGTCGACGCACCGGTCTCGGGTGGGGTGAGCCGGGCCGAGACCGGTGAGCTCGCGATCATGGTCGGCGGCGAGGCGCCCTGGGTCGCGGCTGCCCGGCCGCATCTCGCGCCACTCGGCGCCACGATCGTGCACGTCGGACCGCCGGGCGCCGGCCACGCGGCCAAGGCGCTGAACAACCTGCTCTCGGCCACCCACCTCGCCGCGGCCGCGGAGGTGCTCTCGGTGGCGCAGCGCGCCGGCATCGAGCCGGAGGTGATGCTCGAGGTGCTCAACTCCTCGACCGGGCGCAGCCAGGCGACCGAGGTGAAGTACCCCCGACACGTGCTCACCGGCAGCTTCGCCTCGGGCTTCGAGCTGGACCTGATGGTCAAGGATCTCGGGATCGCCGCCGGACTGACCGCCGAAGTGGGTGCCGCCGCTCCCGTGACCGCGGCCGCGGTCGCCGCCGCCAGGGCCGCCCGCGACCACCTCGACCGCGTCGGTGCCGACCACACCGAGCTGGTCCGCTACGTCGAGCACGTCAACGCGACCTCGCTGCGCTCCCCCACCGACCCCACGGCGTCAGGCAGCAACCACCCAGCAGGAGAGGATCCGACGAGGTGACCGACCACGAGCAGGACTCCCAGCCTGCGCAGGACTACATCGACGAGATGGCGCGCGCCCGCGGCTACGTGCTCGACTACCACAAGGTGATGGCAGCCGAGGACTTCGACGTGCTCCAGGCCACCAACGGCCTGGTCAACGCGGCCTACCTCGACCAGCGCACCCTGGACCGACGCACCAAGGAGCTGATCTTCATCGTCAGCCTGACCGTGATGCGGGCTTCCAAGGGACACATCCAGAGCCACATCCGGGTCGCACTCGACCTCGGGGTGACCCCGCGGGAGATCCTCGAGGCGATCGAGATCTCCCTGCCCGAGGCCGGCATCGTCGCCTTCCAGACCGGCTTCGACGCGTGGCGCGAGGTCACCGGGGCCGAGGGCCTGGAGCCGTCGATCGAGGTGCACGAGGGTGGCACGGGATCCTGACCGGGCCGCGTGCCCGATCAGTAGCCTTGGCCCGGGACCGTCCGGACACCACGGACGAAAACGGAGGTCCCACCCGAGGCGAGGAGCGGCATGAACGTGGGGCCAGAGCTGGCGATGCGGGCGCCGTACCCCGGGGAGTCCCGCTACCGCCTCCTCGCCCGCTCGCTGCGCGAGGCGATCCTGGAGGACCAGTTCGCCGACGCGCAGCCGCTGCCGACCGAGGCCACACTGGCGCAGCGGTTCTCGCTGAGCCGGCAGACCGTGCGGCGCGCGTTCTTGGAGCTGGTCTCGGAGGGCCTGGTGTTCCGGGTGCCGGGCCGCGGCACGTTCGTCACCCCCAAGGACTCCCGCTACCGTCGCCGGTTCAGCTCGGTGCAAGACCTGATGAACCTCACGCTGGACACCGACCTCGAGGTCGTCGACCCGTTGACGGGGACCTACGACGAGGCCATCGCCGAGCGGTTGCAGCTCACCGGACGGTCGATGTACTCGGTGCTGGTACGCCGCCGGCACCGGGGGGAGGTCTTCTGCACGACCCAGGTGTTCCTGCCTGCGGCGGTCGGCGCGTCGTTGGAGACCATGCCCGAGCTGGTCGAACCCGGCCACGTCAGCGGGATCACCGTCATCGGACTGCTGGAGTCACGCGGTGCTCGGATCGCCGAGGCCGAGCAGGTCACCACCGCGGTGGCGGCGACCGACCGCCAGGCCGAGCTGCTCGGCTGCGCACCCGGCTCGCCGCTGCTGCACATCGAGCGCCTCTACATCGGCGCCAATGGGCTCCCGATCGAGCTCGCCATCAGCGACTTCCTTCCCGAGCACTACTCCCACCGGCTGCGCCTGGGCCGCGGCGCCACCACCGACGACCCCCACGGCGGTTGAGCACCCCCGGTGGTTGAGGAGGGCGAGGCGCTAGCCGAGCCCGTCTCGAAGCCACCGCACTCGGCGCACTGGTTTCGAGACGCTCGCAAGCTCGCTCCTCAACCAGCGTGGACGGCCCGGCTCCTCAACCGCCCGGAGCGCGCGGGAGCCGGAAGGCGAAGAGAAGCGCGACGCCGAGGAGTCCGACCACGAAGGCCATCACGCCGACCCAGCCTCCGCCCTCGAACGCCAGACCTCCGGTCGTTCCGCCGATGCTGCTGCCGGCGTAGTAGCTGAACAGGTACAGCGCCGAGGCCTGGCCGGGCGCCCCGGTGGCGCGGCCGCTCAACCAGCCGCTGGCGCTCGAGTGCGCAGCGAAGAAGGCGACGGTGAAGAGCACCAGAGCCACCAGCACCACCGTCAGCAGGTCCGGGTAGGTCGCGAGCGCCGCGACCACGCCGAGCACGATGCTGCCGCGGAGCACCACCAGGCGGCCGACCCGGTCGCCCAGCAGCCCGGCAAGGGTCGAGCTGAGCGACCCGGCGAGGTAGGCCAGGAAGATCCCGCCCACCAGGGCAGGAGTCAGGTCGAAGGGCGCGGCGAGAAGCCGGTAGCCGAGGTAGTTGTAGACCGTCACGAAGGCTGACATCAGCAAGAAGCTCACCGCACACACCCGGCGCACGCCGGGATCGCGCAGGTGGGCCGCGAGCTGGCCACCCAGGAGGCGCAGAGGCACCCGCGGCGGCGGGTCGAAGCGCGGCGTGGGCAGCAGCACCCGGAAGCCGATCAGGCAGCCGAACGACACCACAGCCACGCCGGCCATGCCCAGACGCCAACCGCCGAGGTCGGCCAGCAGGGTCGCGACCACCCGGCCCGAGAGTCCGCCCACGGTGTTGCCGGCGATCAGCACGCCCATCGCCGCTCCGAGCGCGCGACCGTCGACCTCCCGGGCCAGGTGCCCCATCGCGAGGGCGGGGACGCCCGCCATCGCCAGACCCTGCAGTCCACGCAGTGCCACCAGCACCTCGAAGGACGGAGCAAGGGGCGCGAGCACACCGAGCAGCGCGGTCGTGGTCAGTGATGCCGCCATCACCCGGTCCCGGCCCCAGGCCTCCGCGAGGACGCTGACCGGGATGATGCCCAGCGCGAGCGCGCCGGTCGCCACCGAGAGGCTCAGGCTCGCCGTCGCCGGTGAGACGCCGTACTCGGACGAGAAAGCCGGCAGCAGACCCTGGACCGCGTAGAGCAACGTGAACGTGCCCGCCCCGGCGCACCACAGGGCAGCGTTGAGGCGGCGGAAGCCCGGCGTCCCGGCCGGGTGTCCGGTGGTCTGCACCGCCTCCAGGGTCACCACACGACGGTAGAGTGAGGCGCTCTCATGCGTCCAATGCATGGATGGGGCTAGATTCATGCAATGACGCATGACTCGCCGACCCCCCTCGACCTCCCCGACCTGCGCGGGCTGGCCGAGTTCGTCGCGGTGGCCAGGCTCGGCCACGTCACCGCGGCGGCCAGCGAGCTCGACATCCCGCAACCCACGCTGAGCCGTCGGCTGGCGCGCCTCGAAGCGAGCGTCGGCACCTCCCTGATGCGCCGGCAGGGGCGCGGGATCGTGCTGACCCGGGCCGGCCGGACGCTCGCGGCCTCGGCCCAGGCGACGCTCGGCGAGCTCGACCGCGTGGTGCGCGGCATCGGCGCCGACGTCGACGAGCACGGCGGGCTGGTCACGCTCGCCTTCCTGCACACGTTGGGCCCCGACGCCGTACCGCGACTGCTGGGCGGGTTCGCCCGCGAACGCCCGCACATCCGGTTCCGGCTGGTCCAGGACGGTCATGACGCCGTCATGCGCGGCGTGCGCGCCGGCGACGTCGACCTCGCACTCACTGCCCCGCTGCCCAGCGCCCCCGACGTCGTGTCGTCAGCGCTCCAGCGCCAGCGGCTGTGCCTGACCGTTCCCCGAGGGCACCGTCTCGCTGGTCGTCGGCGGGTGCCGCTGCCGAGCCTGGCGGAGGAGACCTTCATCGGCTTCAAGCCGGGCTACGGCATGCGGCAGATCGCCGAGGAGTGGTGCCGCGCTGCCGGCTTCCGCGCCGAGCTGGCCTTCGAGGGCGAGGACATCGGCACCGTGCGGGGTCTGGTCGCGGCCGGACTCGGCGTCGCCTTGCTGCCGCGGGCAGACCGCCCCCTCCCGGCCGGTCTGGTGGAGGTCGACGTCCACGACCCGAGCGCACGCCGCACGATCGGCATGGTGCACCTCGTCCGGCCACCACTCTCTCCGCCGGCGGCAGCCTTCGTCGCCTTCGTCCGGCGGCACGGGGTGGCGCTGCTCGGCCCGACCGCCTCCCGGCGTGACCCTTGACACACTTTGGTCTCTCCTTTTGAATATGGCCGTACCTATTGGCCAGACCCGGACGCCACACCGCACCCCGTGCGGTGGCCGCCGACGGGTCGCCGGAGGAGCTCGGGACCTCTGGCCTTGCCGTGCCCGAGCGTGCTATCCCCCGGCCAGGCGGCTCACCGCCGGAAGGGAAGAAGCACCATGTCGAACGATCCCCGAGCCACCCCCAGGGCTCAGCTCCGCAGCCACCTGAGCACCCGCCCCCGGGCGCGCGCCGTGGCCAGCACGGCAGCCGTGCTCTCGCTCGCCCTCGGCGTCGCCGCCTGCGGCGGTGCCCGCTCCGCCGGTGGCGGCGGCGGTGACGACGAGAGCTTCACGATCAAGTTCTCCCACGTCGTGACGCCGGAGACCCCCAAGGGCCAGGCGGCGGAGAAGTTCAAGGAGGTGGTGGAGGAGAACTGCGGCGACCAGGTCACCGTGGAGGTCTACCCCAACTCCGAGCTGTACGGCGACGAGGACGAGCTGCAGGCCCTCCAGTCCGGTGCCGTGCAGATGCTCGCACCGTCGAGCGCCAAGTTCACCACGATCGCACCCGAGCTCCAGGTGCTCGACCTGCCGTTCCTCTTCGACTCGGTGGAGGACATCCCCGAGGTCGTCTCACCCGACTCCGCCGCCGGCCAGGCGATCTACGAGAACGGGGAGCTCGCCGACCTCGGCATCCAGGTCCTCGGCCTGTGGGACAACGGCCTCAAGCAGCTCTCCTCCAACGACCCGATGCAGAAGCCCGACGACCTGGGCGGGCTGCGCTTCCGCATCCAGCCGTCCAACGTGCTGAAGAGCCAGTTCGACGAGTGGGGCGCCCAGAGCACGCCGATGGCGTTCGCCGAGGTCTACAACGCCCTCCAGCAGGGCGTCATCGACGGCCAGGAGAACCCCTACTCCAACATCGAGTCGCAGAACATGCACACGGTGCAGAAGCACATCACCGAGTCCAACCACGGCTACATCGGCTACGTGCACACCATCAACAAGGAGTTCTTCGACTCCCTGCCCGAGGAGCTCCAGACCTGCGTCTCGGACGCCTCGGAGGAGGCCGCGACCTACAACCGTGAGATCGCCGCCGACCTCAACGAGGAGGCCAAGCAGACGATCGTCGATGCCGACACCACCGAGATCACCGAGCTCACCCCCGAGGAGCGACAGGTCTTCGAGGACGCCGTCGTACCGGTGGTCTGGGAGCGGTACGCCGACGTCATCGGCCAGGACCTCATCGACGAGCTGCTCGCCCAGCGCTGATCGTGCCTGATGACCTCGCGGGGGCGGCCCGAAGCGGCCGCCCCCCTCACTCCGGAGGACCGATGTCCGCCCTCGACGCCGCCCTGACCAAGGTCGAGAACGTCCTCGCGGCCGGCTCCCTGGCCGCAGCGGCCCTCCTCGCCATCGTCGCGGTGATCCTCCGCAGCCTCTTCAACGAGATCATCTTCTGGTCCGAGGAGGCGATCATCTACCTGGTCATCTGCTCGACGTTCTTCGGTGCGGTGATCACGCTGCGCCACAACGAGCACGTCAACGTCGACGTCATCGCCGTGTTCCTGAAGGAGCGCGGCAAACGGGTGATGGCGATGATCGCCACCGTCGTCACGTTGGTCTACCTCGGCATCATCGGCTATCTCGCCTGGCTCCTCATCTTCGAGCCCCGCTCGAGCGCGACGCTCACGCCGGCGCTGGAGCTGCCGCTGTGGGTGGTGACGCTGCCGCTGCCGATCGGTCTGACCCTGATGTTCCTGCGGTCGCTCGAGGTGCTGGTGCGACTGCTGCGCGGTCGCGATCCCTATCCGCACGCGGCCAGCACCCTGCTCGAGGCCGAGGGCGGGATCGCCCTGGAGCTCGCCGACTCACAGGGACCCCTCGACGGGCGGCTGCCGCGCTCGCGCACCGACGACGACCCGGGTCCGGGCGATCGTCCTCACGACGGGGAGGAGCGCCCGTGAGCGAGGCAACGATCGCCCTGGTGGTGATGCTGTTCGCGCTGCTGTTCTCCTCGGCACCGATCGCCGTAGCCCTGGGCCTGACCACGTTCGCCTACTTCTTCTACTTCACGACCATCCCGCTCACCCAGGTGCCCGAGACGCTGTTCAACGCGCTCAACACGTTCCCGCTGATGGCGATCCCGTTCTTCGTGCTCGCCGCGACGCTGATGAGCCGCGGCGGCATCAGCGAGCGTCTCACCAAGGTGGGCATCGCCGCCGTCGGCGGCTTCCGCGGCGGCCTCGCGATGACCGCGGTCCTCTCGTGCGTCTTCTTCGCCGCGATCTCGGGGTCGAGCCCGGCCACCGTCGTCGCCGTCGGGACGTTGCTGATCCCGGCGATGGTCCGCAACGGCTACAGCCGCGACTTCTCCACGGGCATCGTCGCGACCTCCGGGTCCCTCGGGATCCTGATCCCGCCCTCGATCCCGCTGATCGTCTTCGGCATCGCGACCGAGCAGTCCATCGGAGACCTCTTCATCGCCGGCGTCGTCCCCGGCCTCTTCGCCGGCCTCCTGCTGCTGGCGATGGTCGTCGTGGTCTCCAGGCGACGCGGCTACGGTTCGGGCGAGAACGCGTTCGTGATGGACCGCCAGGAAAAGCTGCGCGCGTTCCGCGACGCCGGCCTGAGCCTGCTGCTGCCACTCTTCGTGCTCGGTGGCATCTACGGCGGCATCTTCACCCCGACCGAGGCCGCCGCGATGGCGGTCTTCTACGCCCTGGTCGTGTCGCTGTTCGTCTACCGCGAGATCACCGTCAAGGACCTGGGCTCGATCCTGCTGGCCTCGGCGCGTACGTCGGCCATGGTCATGTTCATCATCGCCAACGGGATCCTGTTCTCCTTCGTGCTGACCTCCGAGCGGGTGCCCAACGACATCACCGACGCGCTCCTCGGACTCGACCTGGCACCGTGGAGCTTCCTGGCCATGGTCACGATCCTGCTGCTGATCGCCGGCTGCTTCATGGAGACCTCGAGCGCGATCCTGATCATCGCGCCGATCCTGTTCCCCATCGCGATGGAGCTCGGGATCGACCCGATCCACCTCGGCATCATCGTGGTGATGAACCTCGAGATCGGCATGATCACCCCACCACTCGGGCTCAACCTGTTCGTGGCCAGCGGCCTCTCCGGGTTGAGCGTGCTCCGGGTGGCGAGGTCGGCCCTGCCCTCCGCGGCCGTGCTGCTCTTCGCCCTCCTGGTCGTCACCTACGTCCCGTGGTTCACGCAGGTGCTCCTGGATTGACGGGGGCGGGTGCGGTGACCCGGCCGGTCAGGCCGACGGAGCCGCCACCCGCACGAGCTGCTTGCCGAAGTTGCGTCCGCGCAGCATCCCCACGAAGGCCTCCGGCGCGGACGCCAGCCCCTCGGCGACGTCCTCGCGGTATCGCACCGACCCGTCGGCGACCCAGCCGCTCATGTCACGCAGGAAGTCTGCGCCGTGGGACCGGGTGAACTCGTCCTGGATGAATCCGCGCACGGTCAGGCTGCGGGTGAGGATCGAGCCGACCAGGCGCGGCAGCCGGTCCGGACCCCCCGGGGCGGACGTGGCGTTGTAGTTGGCGACGAGCCCGCACACCGGCACCCGGGCATAGGTGTTCAGTCGTGGCCAGACGGCGTCGAAGACGGCGCCACCGACATTCTCGAAGTAGACGTCGATGCCGTCGCGGGTCGCCTCGGCCAGGTCCTCGACGAAGGTGGGCGAGCGGTGGTCCACGGCGGCGGCGAAGCCGAACTCCTCGATCAGCGCACGACACTTGTCCGGTCCGCCGGCGATCCCGACCGCCCGCGCGCCGCGGAGCTTGGCGATCTGGCCGACGGCAGAGCCGACCGGACCGGTGGCCGCCGCCACGACGACCGTCTCGTCGGCCTTCGGGCGCCCGATCTCCAGGAGCCCGGCGTAGGCGGTGAAGCCGGGCATCCCGAGCACCCCGAGCGCGGTGGAGACCGGGGCTGCGTCGGGATCGAGGCGCCGGAGCCCCCGACCGTCGGAGACGGCATGGGTCTGCCAGCCGGTGTAGGCCAGCACGGTGGTCCCGACCGGGTGCCGCTCGTTGCGCGACTCGACGACCTCGCAGACCGTCCCTCCCACGATCACGTCGCCCACCTCCACCGGCGCGGCGTACGACTTGGCGGCGCTGAGCCGACCGCGCATGTAGGGGTCGAGGGAGAGCCAGAGGGTGCGCAGCAGCACCTGGCCCTCCTCGAGCCCCGGCAGGTCGACGGTCACGGACTCGAAGGTGTCGGCGTCGGGCTCGCCCACTGGGCGGGAGGCGAGGCGGATCTGGGTGGACTCCATGCAACCAGCCTGCCCGGTCGTCCGCCTGGCACAACGTGAGACCTGCCACCGCCGCCGGATGCTGGCAGGATCTGCGACGTGACCAGACCGAGGGGGCTCAGCACCGTCGATCTCGTCGAGCTGTCCAGCCGGCTCCCCGAGGTCGTGCTCAAGGAGAGCGACACCTGGACCAACATCACCTTCAAGGGGAAGGGCTTCGCCTGGGTCAACCACCCGGAGGGCCGGGCGATGATCAAGGCTCACCGCGACGAGCGCGAGGCGCTCGTCGCCACGGCCCCTGCGGTCTACGTCGCCGGTTGGACCACCAGCTCCACAGCCTGGGTCACCGTGCACCTCGACCTCGCCGACCCCGACGAGGTCGCCGAGCTGATCGAGGAGGCCTGGCGGATGACCGCCACCCAGCGCGCGATCAAGGCGCTCGACGCCTCCCGGCACGGTGGCTGAGGAGCGAGCTCGCGAGCGTCCCGGAACCCCTCCTCGAGCACCGTGCGTCGTGGTGCTTCGACGTCGGGGCTAGTCGACGAGGACGACGTGCAGGGTCCGCGGACCGTGCACACCCTCGACCCGGTCGAGCTCGATGTCGCTGGTCGCCGACGGTCCGCTGATCCAGGTCTGCGGCCGGCCCTCGGCGAGGATGGGTCCGAGCAGCGCCACCGCCTCCGGTACGTCGGGGACGACCTGGTCCACGCGTAGGACGCACACGTGCAGGTCGGGCACCAGCGAGAGCGCCCGTCGCCCCTCCCCGGGCCCGTGGGTCAGCACGATCGTCCCGGTCTCGGCGATGCCGACCGTGGCGGTGGTGACGACGGCGCCGAAGTCGTCGAGCTCGGCCGCGGACTGCCCGGTGTCGACGATCCCCGGGACCGGCCAGGGCAGGTCGGGTGCCAGCAGCACGCGTGTGTCCCGCGGCAGGATGGAGGCCAGGGTGCTCTCGAGCTCCGTGGCATGAGAGCGGGTCACGGTCGCGCGATAGTCCTCGACGCGTCCGACGAACCTCTCGACCAGCCCTTCGCGGGTCGGGCGGTCCCGGTAGCCGCGCGGGACGGTGACCTCGGACCTGTCGCTGTCGGCCAGGGCGGCGCGCACCCGACCCAGGATCGCCTCGCGGGCGCTCGTCGGCTCACTCATCGGCGCCTCCTCGGGTCCGCGCCCACCAGGCCCGGAACGACTCGGCCGGTGGGGCCGGGAGGTCGCGGGCGTCGGTCCAGGCGGCACCGGGACCGGGCAGTCGGGACAACGCTGACCGACCCCCCGGCGACGTACGTCGACCGAAGCGCGACGCCGCGCGGCCGACGAGGCCCGAGGCGCGCTCGACGCGAGCCAGTCTTGACGCGCTCGACAGCAGCCAGGCGGCGCTGCGCATCGCCACGGCCTCGGGTTTGCGAGAGGGTCGCGCGTCCGGCCGGTGGGCGTCGACGACCTGGGCCCGCAGGTCGACGAGGACGCTCGGGATGTCGATCCGCACCGGGCAGGCCTCGAAGCAGGCGCCGCACAGGGTGGAGGCGTAGGGCAGCGAGTCGGTCTGTTCGTCATGGCCGACGCCTTTGAGCAGCGGGTTGAGGATCGCGCCGATCGGCCCCGGGTAGACCGAGCCGTAGGCGTGACCACCGGTGCGCTCGTAGACCGGGCAGACGTTGAGGCAGGCCGAGCAGCGGATGCAGCGCAGCGCCTGCCGGCCCATCTCGTCGGCCAGCGCTCGCGTGCGCCCGTTGTCGATCAGGACCACATGCACCTGCTGGGGCCCGTCACCGGGAGTCACCCCGGTCCACACCGAGGTGTAGGGGTTCATCCGCTCGCCGGTCGACGACCTCGGCAGCAGCTGGAGGAAGACGTCGAGGTCGGCGAAGGTGGGCACCACCTTCTCGATCCCCACCACGGAGACCAGGATGTCGGGGAGCGTCAGGCACATCCGGCCGTTGCCCTCGGACTCCACCACGACCAGGGTGCCCGTCTCGGCGACCGCGAAGTTGGCACCCGAGACCGCCATCTCGGCCCGCAGGAACTTCTCCCGCAGGTGCAGGCGGGCGGCCTCGGCCAACCGCACCGGCTCGTCGGTCAGGTCGTCGGGTGCCGGTCGCCCGACTCCGGCCATCTCCCGCTCGAAGATCGCCTTGATCTCGGCGCGGTTGCGGTGGATCGCCGGCACCAGGATGTGCGAGGGCAGGTCGTCGCCGAGCTGGACGATCAGCTCGGCCAGATCGGTCTCCCAAGCGGCGATCCCCGCCTCGGCGAGAGCCTCGTTGAGGCCGATCTCCTGGGTTGCCATCGACTTGACCTTGACGACCTCGTCGATGTCGTTGTCCTTGGCCACGGCGGCCACGACCGCACACGCCTCCTCGGCGTCACGCGCCCAGTGGACGGTGGCACCGCGTGCGGTCAGCGCGGCCTCGAGCGAGACCAGGTGCTCGTCGAGGTGACGCAAGGTGTTGTCCTTGATCGCCGCCCCCGCGAGTCGGAGCGTCTCCCAGTCGCCGGCCTCCTCCAGCTCGCCGACCACCGCGGTTCGCTTGGCGCGGATCGTGGCGGTGGCGTGCGCCAGGTTGGCACGCAGCTGCGTGTCGGCCAGCGCCGCACGCGCCGCCGAGGGGAAGGCGGGCATCCCGACGAAGGTGGCGCTCATGCCCGGTCCCTGGCGCAGCGCGAGCGCGGCGAGTGGTCTCGTGAGGTGTTCATCGCATCCCCTCGGTCGCGGCGAGGACCTCGGCCAGGTGCATGGTGCGGACCCCGGCCCGCTGCCGGGAGAGGGTGCCGCCGATGTGCATCAGGCACGAGCTGTCCCCGGCCACCAGCACCTCGGCACCCGAGGCGACGACGTGTCGTGCCTTGTCGGACCCCATCGCCACCGAGGTGTCGGAGTTCTTCACCGCGAAGGTGCCGCCGAAGCCGCAGCAGGAGTCCGCGGCGGACAGGTCGACGAGCCGGATGCCACGCACCTCGCGCAGCAACGACAGCGGCCGGTCGCCGACTCCGAGCATCCGCAACGAGTGGCAGGTCGGGTGATAGGTGACCGTGTGCGGGAAGGTGGCGCCGACGTCGGTCACGCCGACGACGTCGACGAGGAACTCGGAGAGCTCCAGCACCCGCGGAGACACCTGAGCCACCGCAGCCTCCAGACCGCTGTCGCCGGAGCGTCGGGCGACCAGGCCGTGCTGATGACGGGCCGATCCCGCGCACGAGCCGGACGGGGTGACGACGTGGTCGTAGCCCTCGAAGGCGCTCACGAAGTTGCGCACGACCGGCACCGCCTCGTCGAGGTAGCCGGTGTTGACCATCGGCTGGGCACAACAGGTCTGCGCGGCGGGGAAGTCCACCTCGACGCCGAGACGGCGCAGCACCGTCACCACGGCCTTCCCTGCATCAGGGAACAGCGCGTCGTTGATGCATGTCACCATCAGGGCCACCCGCATGCGGCCTACCCTCGCACAGCCCGGTCGGCGGCATCCCAGTCGCCGATCTCGACGGGCTCGTGACGGTTCAACCGGTGGGTTGCCCGGACGAGGCCACGCATGGAACGCAGGTCCGGGAGGTCGGCTCCGAGCGCTCGCGCCTGCACCAGCACGTTGCCCAACGCGGCAGCCTCGACCGGCCCGGCCAGGACGGGTACGCCGCACGCCGAAGCGGTGAGCATGCAGAGCAGCTCGTTGCGGGCTCCCCCACCGACCACGTGCACGACGTCGACCTCGACGCCCGCCAGCTCCGCCGCCTGCCGCACCACGCGTCGGTAGGCCAGGGCGAGGCTGTCGAGGACGCACCGGGCGACCTCCGCGTGCGAGGCGGGCACCGGCTGGCCAGTGGCACGGCACGCTGCCGCGATCCGGGCCTCCATGTCGCCCGGCGGCAGGAAGTCCGGTGACTCCAGGTCGACCACCGACCGGAGCGCGGGGACGTCACCGGCCTGGAGGAGGAGCTCGTCGAGGCGGATCCTCTCGCCGCGTGACTCCCAGGTCCGGATCGTCTCCGACAGCACCCAGAGGCCGGAGACGTTGCGCAGGAAGCGGATCGTCCGGTCGACGCCGCCCTCGTTGGTGAAGTCGGCCTCCCGCGCGCCCGCGGTCAGAATCGGTTCGTCCAGCTCGAGCCCCACGAGCGACCAGGTGCCGGACGAGACGTAGGCGGCCCGCGACCTGTCGTCGAACGGCACCCCCACGACGGCCGAGGCGGTGTCGTGCGACCCGACCGCGACGACCGGAGTCGTCGTGGCGAGGCCGACCTGCGCCGCCACGTCCGGCAGCAAGGTGCCGATCGTCGTCCCCGGGTCGCGCAGCGGCGGCAGGATCCGGGAGGGCACACCGACCTTCTCGGCGAGACCCGTCGCCCACGACCTCCCCCGCACGTCGTACAGCTGGGTGGTGGAGGCATTGGTGCGCTCGGCGCCGACCTCGCCGGTCAGCCAGAACGCCAGCAGGTCGGGGACGAGCAGCAGCGTCTCCGCGTCGTCGAGCAGCGCGGGCGTCGAGACGAGCTGGTAGAGCGTGTTGAAGGGCAGCTGCTGGAGACCGGTGGTGGCGTACAGCTCGTCCTCGGCGACGATGTCCACGACACGCTCGCGGACTCCGTCGGTGCGGCTGTCACGGTGCGAGACGGCTGCGCCGACGAGCCCACCGGACGCATCGAGCAGTCCGTAGTCCACGGCCCAGGAGTCGATTCCGATCGCGTCGACCGGCCCGCCCGCCGACGCGACGCGGAGACCGACGAGGATCTCGCGGAAGAGACCGCGGACGTCCCAGGTGAGCACGCCGTCGAGCTCGACCGCACCGTTCGCGAACCGGTGCACCTCTTCTGTTCCCAGCTGCCCCGGGCCGATCGTGCCGACCATGACCCGTCCGCTGGTCGCACCGAGGTCGACGGCGACCACACGCAGCGGACGGGTCCGGCTCATCGCAGGAAGCCGGCGGCCACACCCGCATCGACCGGGATGTGCAGGCCGGTGGTGTGGGTGAGGTCGCCACTGGTCAGGGCGAAGACGGCATTGGCGACGTGCTCGGGCAGGACCTCTCGCTTGAGGATGGTGCGCTGGGCGTAGAACTCACCCAGGTCCTTCTCCTCGACACCGTAGACCGCTGCCCGCTGGGCGCCCCAGCCCTGGGCGAAGATGCCGGATCCGCGCACCACGCCATCGGGGTTGACGCCGTTGACGCGGATGCCGTGCTCGCCGAGCTCGGCAGCGAGCAGTCGCACCTGGTGCGCCTGGTCGGCCTTGGCCGCACCGTAGGCGACGTTGTTGGGGCCGGCGAACACGGAGTTCTTCGAGGAGATGTAGACGATGTCGCCGCCCATCCCCTGCTCGACCATTGCCTTGGTGGCGGCTCGCGAGACCAGGAAGGAGCCTTTGGCCATCACGTCGTGCTGGAGGTCCCAGTCCTTGTCGGTGGTCTCCAGCAGCGGCTTCGAGATCGACAGGCCGGCGTTGTTGACGACCAGGTCGACCCCGCCGAAGGCCAGGGCGGCGGCATCGACGGCGGCCTGCACGGCCGAGGCGTCGGTGACGTCGGCGACGACGGCGATCGCGCGGTCCGAGTTGCCGATGCCTTCCGCGACCTCGCGGGCACCCTCGGCGTTGAGGTCGGCGATGACCACGCAAGCGCCCTCGGCGCCGAGCCGCTCGGCGATCGCCCGCCCGATCCCCGAGCCCGCACCGGTGACCAGCGCGACCCGGCCGGCGAGCGGCTTGGGCTTGGGCATCCGCTGGAGCTTGGCCTCCTCCAGTGACCAGTACTCGATGCGGAACTTCTCGCTCTCGTCGATCGGTGCGTAGGTCGACACCGCTTCGGCGCCCCGCATCACGTTGATCGCGTTGACGTAGAACTCGCCCGCGACGCGCGCGGTCTGCTTGTCCTTGCCGAACGAGAACATCCCGACGCCGGGCACCAGCACGATCGCCGGGTCGGCACCACGCATCGCGGGGCTGCCCTCGACGGCGTTCCTGTCGTAGTAGGCGGCGTACTCCTCGCGGTAGCCGACGTGCAGCTCCTTGAGGCGGGTCACCACCTCGTCGAGCGGAGCGGTGCCTGGCAGGTCGAGGACGAGCGGCCGGACCTTGGTGCGCAGGAAGTGGTCGGGGCACGAGGTGCCGAGCTCGGCGAGCGGCTGCAGCCTCTCGCGCGCAAGGAAGTCCAGCACCACGTCGGAGTCGGTGAAGTGACCCAGTTGCGGCGCGTCGGTCGACGCCAGTCCGCGCACGACGGGCGCGAGCGCGGCGGCGCGGGCCCGACGCTCGTCCTCGGCGAGTGCCTCGAAGCCGGGCACCACCGCCCCGAAGGGCTCGGCCTTGCCGTGGCTGCCGAGGAATCGTTCGGCGGTGCGGATGATCTCCAGCGAGTTGGCCTCGCACTCCTCCGAGGTGCTCCCCCAGGCGGTCACTCCATGGCCCCCGAGGATCACCCCGATCGCGTGCGGGTTGTTGCTCTTGACCGCGGCGATGTCCAGGCCGAGCTGGAAGCCCGGGCGGCGCCAGTCGACCCACGCGACCCGGTCCCCGAAGCACTCCTTGGTCAGCGCCTCGCCGTCAGCGGCCGTGGCCAGCGCGATGCCTGAGTCCGGGTGGAGGTGGTCGATGTGCGCGGCGTCGACGAGTCCGTGCATCGCGGTGTCGATGGAGGGCGCGGCACCGCCCTTGCCGTGCAGGCAGTAGTCGAACGCCGCGACCATCTCGTCCTCTCGCTCGACGCCGGGGTAGACGTCCACGAGTGCGCGGAGCCGGTCGAGGCGGAGCACGGCCAGGCCGGCCTCGGTCAGGGTGCCGAGGTCCCCACCGGAGCCCTTCACCCAGAGCAGCTCGGTGGGCTCGGAGGTGACCGGGTCGGTCGCCGTGCCCTTGGCGGAGGTGTTGCCGCCGGCGTAGTTGGTGTTGCGGGGGTCGGCCCCGAGCCGGTTCGACCGTGCGATCAGCTCAGCGGGCGTCGTGGCTGCGATGTCACTCACGCGTCAGTTCCATCCTGCTTGGGTGCCGCCCACGCGGGCGGCCTCGATGTCGTCCTGGTAGCCCGACGCGAGGTAGGCCCGCGTCGGGTCGGCTGGCAGGCCACGCTCCTCGCGCCAGCCCGCGAGGTCGCGTCGTACGTCGGTGTAGAACGCGTCCATGAAGATCTCGTTGGCGAGCAGGACGTCGCCCTCGCTGCGCGCGGCATCGAGCGCCACGGTGTCGAGCAGCAGGGCGCGGGCGAGCATCTCCTGCACGTTGAGCACCGACCGGATCTGGCCCGGGATCTTGTCCTCGATGTTGTGGCACTGGTCGAGCATCAGCGGCCGTCTGGCTGCCCTCGCCGTAGCCACCGCCCCGCACGACCTCCACGAGGATGCGGAACAGCTGGTAGGGGTCCGCGGCGCCGACGATCAGGTCGTCGTCTGCGTAGAAGCGGCTGTTGAAGTCGAAGGAGCCGAGCTTCCCGAGCCGCAGCAGCTGGGCGACGATGAACTCGATGTTGGTCCCGGGGGCGTGGTGCCCGGTGTCGAGGCAGACCATCGCCTTCGGGCCGAGCGCGCTGACGTGGACGTAGGAGGTGCCCCAGTCGGGCACGTCGGTGTGGTAGAACGCCGGCTCGAAGAACTTGTACTCCAGGACGAGCCGCTGGTCGTCGCCGAGCCGGTCGTAGATGGTCGCGAGACCCTCGGCCAACCAGTCCTGACGCGCGCGGATGTCGCCCTGGCCGGGGTAGTTGGTGCCGTCGGCGAGCCAGACCTTCAGGTCGCGCGAGCCCGTCTGGTCCATCACGTCGATGCAGGCGAGGTTGTGCTCGACTGCCTTGCGGCGCACCTTCGGGTCGGCGTTGGTGAGGCTGCCCAGCTTGTAGTCGTCGTCCTGGAAGGTGTTGGAGTTGATCGTGCCCAGACCGACGCCATGGTCCTCGGCGAACGCCTTGAGCTTGCCGAAGTCGTCGACAAGGTCCCAAGGGATGTGCAGCGCCACTGTCGGGGCGAGCCCGGTGAAGCGGTGCACGGTCGCGGCGTCGGCGATCTTCTCCTCGACGTCGCGGGGTGTGCCCGGGGTGCCGAACACCTTGAAGCGGGTGCCGGAGTTGCCGTAGGCCCAGGAGGGCACCTCGATCGCAAGGTCCTCGAGCCGGCGGCTCACCGCCTGGAAGCTGGTCATCTCACTCATCTCGTCTCGTTCTCGTCCTGCGCTGCTCGTTGTGCCGCTGAGAGCTGGTCCTCGAGGTTGAAGACCTCCTCCAGCTGGATGAACCCCGTGTCGGGACGTGCATCGCCCAGCTCCACGAAGAACTCCGCCATCTCGGCCTGCCACCGCTCGTTGACCTCGGTGGTGGCCATCCCCGCTCGTGCGTCGGCCAGCGACGGTGTCTCGACATACCCGATGAGCAGTCCGTCTGCTCGCAGGAAGAGCGAGTAGTTGTGCCAGCCGTTGTCCGCCAGTGCCCGGAGCATCTCCGGCCACACCGCCGCGTGACGGGTCTTGTAGTCCTCGATCCGCTCCGGCTTCACCTGGAGCTGGAAGCACACGCGTTGCATCGTGGTCACCTCAGTCAGTGGTTCAGCCGGTGGTCGGTCGGGCGACGGGTCTTGCAGGCCCTCACTCGCGGGGCCTGCAAGACCCTCCTCGACCTGATCGCGTTCCCGAGCCCTCGCGGGCTCCGGCTCGCTCGATCAGAAGTCGAAGTCGCCGATGTTGTCCGCGTCGAACACGAACGGGTCGCCGAGGAGCACGGAGTTGTCGTCCTCGACGGTGTACTCGCCGAGGTCGCCGGCCTCGAAGGTGTCACCGGGGTTGCCCTCGATCTCACCGGAGGCGAGCGCGTTGGCTGCGAAGGCGGCCAGGTAGCCCAGGTCACCCGGGTTCCACAGCGCGAATCCCGCCACGGTGCCGTTCTCGACGTACTCACGCATCTGGTTGGGGGTGCCCAGGCCCGTCAACATGACCTCACCCTTCTTGTCAGAGTCCGCGAGGTAGCGGGCTGCCGCGGCGATGCCGACGGTGGTGGGCGAGATGATGCCCTTGAGGTCGGGGTGCGACTGGAGCAGCGCCGCGGTCTGGTCGAAGGACTTCTGGTCGTCGTCGTCGCCGTAGACGGTGTCGACCAGCTCGATGTCGGCGTAGTCGGGGTTGGAGTCGAGCTCGGCCTCCATCATCTCGATCCAGGCGTTCTGGTTGGTCGCGTTGGCGCTCGCGGACAGGATCGCGACCTCGCCGGAGCCACCGATCTGCTCGGCGATCAGCTCGAGCTGCACTGCCGCGATGCCCTCCGAGGTTGCCTGGTTGATGAACAGGTCCCGGCACTCGGGGTCGGTGTCGGAGTCGAACGTGACGACCTTGATGCCGGCGTCACGAGCCTGGTTGAGGGCGTCGCAGATCGCCGTGGGGTCGTTGGCCGACACGATGAGACCGCCGACGCCCTGCTGGGCCGCGGTGTTGATGTACTGCACCTGCGCGTCGGGGCTGGCCGTCTCGGGGCCGACCTCCTCGAGGGACGCCCCGAGCTCGTCGGCGGCCCTCTCGGCACCCGCGGTGCTGGTGTCGAAGTAGGGGTTGCCGAGGTTCTTGGGCAGCATCGTGATCGAGACGCTCTCGTCCCCGCCGGTGTCACCCCCGTCGGCTCCGGTCGAGGTGTCGTCCCCGCCGCAGGCGGTGAGGAGCATGGCACCGCTGAGCAGCAGCGCGCTGAACGCGGTCGCCCGCTTGGAGTGGAACATCTGTTCTACCTTCCTTCTGTTTCGACGCCGACCGGCGCGATTGGTGCGGCGTCACCCGATGAGGCGGGTGGCCGATTCCGTCTGGCGGCCACAGCCGAGACCGCTGCCAGGACGCTGGGAGCCATCACCGAGGCGATCAGGAGCAGCCCGATGATGATGTTGATGACGTTGACCGTCACCGACTCCAGACGCAGGGCGCTGGAGATGACACCGATGAGCAGGACGCCGGCGATCACACCGTGCAGGCGCCCGCGCCCACCGAAGATGGAGACGCCGCCCAGCAGGACCGCGGCGATGACCTGCAGCTCGAGACCCGTCGCGTTGTCGCCACGAGCACTGCCGAAGCGCAGGGTGAAGTAGATGCCGGCCAGCGCGGACACCGCGCCGGACAACACGAACAGCGTCATCTTGGTCCGCTCGACATCGACACCGGTGAAGTGCGCGGCCTCGCTGTTCAGACCGATGTCGTACACCCCCCGCCCGAACGGGGTGAAGTGCAGCAGCAGCGCGAACACGACCGCGAGCACCACGAAGAGCACCATGACGAGCGGGACGCCGGTCTCGCCGATCTCGGCGGTCGCCAGGTCGGTCCAGCGGTCCGGGAAGTCGGTGACCGCCTTCGTGCCCAGCAGGCCGACCGCCAGCCCGCGGAACAGGGCCAGGGTGCCGATCGTGACCGCGAGCGAGGGCAGGCCGACGTAGGCGACCAGGAACCCGTTGAGCGCACCGCACAGCACGCCCGCCAGCGACCGCTACCACCGCCGCGACCGGTATGGAGAGCCCGCCCTCGTGCAGCACGCCGACGAGGACGCTGCTGAGCCCGACGATGCTGGCCACGGACAGGTCGATCTCGCCGGTGACGATGACCAACGTCATGGGCAGGGCGATCAGCAGGATCGGTGCCGTGTCGAGGAGCAGGAAGGTCAAGGTGAGCGGGCCGTCGAAGTTGGCGACGTTGCCGAGGGAGTAGACGACCACGATCGACCAGCAGAGCGATGACGGCGGACTCGCGGGTCAGCACGAGCCGACGCCACAGTGGCTGCTCGTGGGCCTGGTAGCTGCGGACCGGGGCCTCCGACGTGGTCGTCATGACTCGTCCCTCGCTTCGATGAGCTTGCGTGCCGCCCGGGCGGCCAGCACCCGGTCGAGCACGATCGCGCCGATGATCAGCACGCCGACGACGGCGCGCTGCCAGAAGTCCGGGATCCCGAGGATCGGCAGCGCCCGGTCGATGGTGACCAGCAGCACCGCGCCGATGGCGGCGCCCCAGACGGTGCCGCTTCCACCGAAGATCGCGACACCACCGATGACGACGGCTGCGACCGCCTCGAGCTCGATGTTGGCGCCCGCGCCCGAGCTCACGGTGCCGTAGCGGGCCGCGTGCATCACTCCGGCGAGGCCGGCGAGAGCGCCGCTGAGCACGAAGGCCGAGAGCACCCGTCGGCGTACCCGGAGTCCGTAGAGCACGGCAGCCTCGGGGTCGGACCCGATGGCGTAGAGCTCGCGGCCACCCCGCTGGGCGTAGAGGTAGTAGCCGACCAGCACCACCACGAGGGCGGCGACGAGGAAGAGCACCGGGAAGCCGAGGACGGACCTGGTGCCCAGACGCAGGAACTCGCGGGGCATGTCGCCGGCGTTGATCCGGTCACTGCCCGCCCAGGTCAGCACCACGCCGCGGTAGACGTACAGCGTGCCCAGCGTGATGACGAGCGCAGGCACCCGACCCAGGGAGACGAGCAGGCCGTTGATGAGGCCGAGGACACCGCCGACGAGGAGCCCGGCGAGCACGACCACCACGATGGGTATGCCGGGGAGGTCCACGAAGAGGCGGCCGGTGAGGTACGCCGTGAAGCCGAGCACCGACCCCACGGACAGGTCGACGTTGCGGGTGATGATCACCACCGCTTGTCCGGCGGCGAGCACCAGCAGGATCGCCGGGGTCAGCAGGAGGTCCCGCCAGGAGTTGCCGCTGAACAAGAAGCTCGGGGTCTTGATGGTCGCGGCGACGACGACGACGATCAAGACGAGGAGGATCGACATCTCCCGGGAGCGGACGACGGTGTCGAAGGCACGACGGGCCGGCGACTGACGGCTGGGCTGCGAGCAGTCGCTCGTGCTCGGCGTCGGAGAGGGTGTGGTCGGTCCGGGTGGTCAGGTGGCTCATCGTGCGCCCTCCTCGCTCCTGGTCGCGGCTCGCATGACGTTCTCGGGGGTGGCCTCGTCGCGCGGGATGTCGGCGGTGATCCGTCCCTCGCACACGACGAGGACGCGATCGGCCATGCCGAGCACCTCGGGGAGCTCGGAGGAGATCATCAGGATCGCCATCCCCTGCCCGGCCAGCTCGGAGAGCAGGCGGTGCACCTCGGCCTTGGTGCCGACGTCGATGCCCCGGGTGGGTTCGTCGATGATCAGCAGTCGTGGGTCGGTGGCCAGCCACTTGGCGATCACGACCTTCTGCTGGTTGCCACCACTCATCGTCGTCGCGTTCATGTCGAGGGCACCGGTCTTCACCTCGAGCCTGCCGGCCCAGGGCCCGGCCGACTGCGCCTCGGCCGATGCCGCTCAGCAGGCCGGCCCGGGTGAGACCCCCGCGGATGACTCCAGCGATGTTGCGGGCGACCGAGGCCTCGACGACGAGGCCCTGCTTGCGGCGGTCCTCGGGCACGAACGCCATGCCGGCACTGATGGCGGCCGCTCGGGTTGTGGGCAGGCACGGCAGTGCCCGACAGCGTCACCCTGCCGCTGTCGTAGCGGTCCACGCCGAACACGGCGCGGGCGATCTCGCTGCGGCCGGCGCCGACGAGGCCGGCCAGGCCGACGATCTCCCCGGCGCGGACCTCGAAGGAGACGTCGTGGATGAGACCGGTCGAGTTCAGGCCCTCGACGGAGAGGACGACGTCACCGATCGGGGCCGGGGTCTTGGGGAACAGCTCCCCGACCTCGCGGCCGACCATCATCGCGACGATCTGGTCGACGGTCGCCTCCTCGGTGCGGACGGTGTCGACGTAGGCGCCGTCGCGCATCACCGTGATGGTGTCGCACAGGTCGAAGACCTCGTCGAAGCGGTGCGAGATGAAGACCAGGGCTCGACCCTCGTCACGCAGCGACCGCGCCACGGCGAACAACCGCTCCACCTCGACCCCGCTCAGCGCCGCGGTCGGCTCGTCCATGATCAGCACTCGCGCGTCGAGCGAGATCGCCTTCGCGATCTCGATGATCTGCTGGTCGGCGATGGAGAGCCCGAGGGCTGGACGACGGGGGTCGATGTGGACGCCGAGACGGGCGAACAAGCGCGTCCGCCTCGGCATACATCCCTGCGCGGTCGATCCGCCGGCCGGCGCCGACCGGCTGGCGGCCCATGAAGATGTTCTCGGTGACCGACAGGTCCGGGAACAGCGTCGGCTCCTGGTAGATCACCGCGATGCCGAGGCTCTTGGACTCAGCGGTCGAGCTGAAGTCGACACTGCGGCCCCCGAGCAGCAGCTCGCCGGCGTCCCGTCGGTGCACCCCGGCCACGATCTTGACCAGCGTCGACTTCCCGGCGCCGTTCTCCCCCACCAGGGCGTGGATCGAGCCGGACTCGGCTCGCAGGCTGCCGGCGCTCAGTGCCCGCACCGCACCGAACGACTTGGTCACCCCACGCAGCTCCAGCGCTGCGGTGCCCGTCGCGGGGTTGGTTCCCGGCATTGCTTTCCTCCGACTGAAAGGTTTCAATTCCTGCGTGACGGACGTTACGTGACGAGGAGCACAGCGGTCAAGCACCCCGAGGCGAAAGTTTGGTTCCAGCCCGCTCACGCAGCGGTTACCCGCCCTGGGGTGTCCGGTCCCGCAGCCCGTAGCCTGGGAGGATGCGGCAAGATACGTTTCAACCGAAGGAGGGGCGATGAGCGACACGCCTGCGCGCGGCACGGCCTCGACCGCACGCTCGGCCGGGGTCAAGGACGTGGCGGCCGCCGCCGGTGTGTCCCTCGGGACGGTGTCCAACGTGCTCAACCGACCCGACCGGGTCAGCGCCCGCACCCGGGAGCGCGTCGAGAAGGCCATGGTCGACCTCGGCTTCGTCCGCAACGAGTCCGCCCGCCTGCTCCGCAACGGGCGGAGCAGCACGTTGGCCTACGTGATGCTCGACGCCGGCAACCCGTTCTTCACCGACGTCGCCCGGGGCATCGAGGCGGCGGCCGAGCGGGCCGACCTGTCGTTGTTCCTGTGCAACAGCGACAACAGCGCCGCGCGCGAGCGGACCTACCTCACCCGGCTCCGGGAGCAGCGCGTGCAGGGCGTGCTGGTCACGCCGCTGGACCCCAGCGATCCATTGCTCGACGAGCTCGTCCACAGCGGCACTCCCGTCGTGATCGTCGACCGTGTGCGTGACGTGGACACCCACTGCTCGCGTCGCCGTCGACGACGTGCTGGGGGGCCGGATCGCCATCGAGCACCTCCTGGACCTCGGTCACCGTCGGATCGCCTTCGTCGGCGGCCCCGAGCGGATCGGCCAGGTGCGCGACCGCCGCCACGGCGCGACCGCGGCACTGACCGGATCCGGCGCGAGCCAGGTCGAGCTGGTCGCGGTGGACACGGAGGCGCTCACCGTGGCCGAGGGGCGCAGCGCCGGCGAACGGATCGCCGGCATGCCGGCGGCCACCCGTCCCACCGCCGCGTTCTGCGCCAACGACCTGCTTGCCCTCGGCCTGCTCCAGAGCTGTGTCGGGCTCGGCCTCCGGGTCCCTGAGGACCTCGCGATCGTGGGCTACGACGACATCGAGTTCGCCGGGGCCGCCGCGGTGCCGCTGACCTCCGTGCGACAGCCCAGGCGGCAGCTCGGCGCCCGCGCCACCGAGCTGTTGCTCGACGAGGCCACCAACCCGGACCACCACCACGAGCAGGTGCTCTTCACCCCCGAGCTCGTCGCTCGCGCATCGACCCGCCGGCGCTGACCCCGGCGCGACACCGCGGGCAGCGATACCTGGACGTCCAACTAGAGTGCGGGCATGCCCGCCAACCGCGTCATGCCGACTGAGGAAGCCGCCGACCTGATCGGCCTGGTCAGGGACCTGGCGAACCGCGAGCTGATGCCCCGCGCCGCCGAGGCGGAGGCGTCGGAGACGTTCCCGCGCGACGTCTTCCGCGCTGCTCGGCCGGGCCGGGCTGCTGGGCCTGCCCTACCCCGAGGAGTACGGCGGTGGCGGCCAGCCCTACGAGGTCTACCTCCAGGTGCTCGAGGAGATCGGCGCGGTCTGGAGCAGCGTCGGCGTCGGAGTCAGCGTGCACGCGCTGAGCTGCTTCGGCCTGTTCACGCGCGGCACCGACGAGCAGAAGAAGGCGCTGGCTGCCGACCATGCTCGGCGGCGAGCTGCTCGGCGCCTACTGCCTCTCCGAGCCGCAGGCCGGCTCCGACCCGGCCGCGATGACGACGCGGGCCCGCCGCGACGGCGACTACTACGTGCTCGACGGGCGCCAAGGCCTGGACCACCCACGGCGGGCACGCCGACTTCTACAAGGTGATGGCCCGCACCGGCGACGGCCGCAACGACATCTCCTGCTTCCTCGTGCCCGCCGACTCCGAGGGCCTCACCGCAGACCCACCCGAGAAGAAGATGGGCCTCACCGGCAGCGCCACCACGACGATGCGCTTCGACGACGTCCGGGTCGCCGCCGACCGACGTCTCGGCGACGAGGGCGAGGGACTCAAGATCGCGCTCGCCGGTCTCGACGCCGGCCGGCTCGGGATCGCCGCGGTCGCCACCGGACTTGCCCAGGGCGCTCTCGACCACGCCGTCGCCTACGCCCACGAGCGGGAGACCTTCGGCAAGCGGATCATCGACCACCAGGGCCTCGGCGTTCGTGCTGGCCGACATGGCCGCCGCGGTCCAGTCGGCACGCGCGACCTACCTCGCGGCCGCACGCCTCAAGGACCACGGCCTGCCCTACTCGCGGGAGGCATCGGTCGCCAAGCTCGTCGCCACCGACAACGCCATGAAGGTGACCACCGACGCGCGTCCAGGTGCTCGGCGGCTACGGCTACACCCGGGACTTCCCGGTCGAGCGCTACATGCGCGAGGCCAAGGTCATGCAGATCTTCGAGGGCACCAACCAGATCCAGCGGCATGGTGATCGGGCGATCGCTGGCCGCCGAGGGCTCGCGCGGCGGCACCGTCACCGTGTCGCGCTGACCCGCACACCCACCGAAGGAGCATCACGATGCAGCTCGACAGCACCGCCGCCATCGTCACCGGCGGGGCCTCCGGCCTCGGCGCCGCCACCGTGCGGGCGCTGGCGGCGCAGGGCGTCGCGGTCTTCGCCCTCGATCGCGAGGTCGACGGCGGCCGCTGCCGTCGACGGCGTGACCTACGTCGCCACCGACGTCACCGACCCCGCCCAGGTGCAGGCGGCCGTCGACCAGGCCGCCTCGGGCGACGCGCCCGCTGCGCACGGTCGTCAACTGCGCCGGGATCGGCCCGTCGATGCGGATCCTGGGCAAGAAGGGTGTGCACGACCTCGACGCCTACGCGAAGCGTCATCAAGGTCAACCTGATCGGCACCTTCAACGTGCTGGCGCTCGCCTCGGAGAAGATCGCCGCGACCGAGCCGCTCGAGGACGGCACAGCGCGGCGTCATCGTGAACACCGCGTCGATCGCGGCCTACGACGGCCAGGTCGGCCAGGCGGCGTACGCCTCGTCCAAGGGCGGGATCGTCGGCCTCACCCTGCCCGCCGCCCGCGACCTGGCGCAGTACGGCATCCGGGTCAACACGATCGCGCCCGGCATCGTGGAGACCCCGATGCTGGCCACGGTCTCCGAGGAGTTCCGCGCCGGCCTCGCCGCCGGAGTCCCGTTCCCGCAGCGTCTCGGCGCGTCCCGAGGAGTTCGCCCAGCTCGCGCTGGCGATCATCGACCACGACTACCTCAACGGCGAGGTCATCCGGATGGACGGCGCCCTGCGGATGGCGCCCCGCTAGCGGCGCCGGCTAGGACGCGGCCGGCCGACCACGTCGTAGGTCGAGTCGGCCGAAGGCGACGACCCGAGCCTCGGCGACGTCGGTCCGCGCCTCCCGCAGGGTGTCGACCGCCGCCGCGACGGCGTCGTCGAGCGGCCACCCGTAGACGCCGGCGGAGACCAGCGGGAAGGCCACCGAGGCGCGCCGATCTCGTCGGCGACGGCGAGGGCTCGGGCATAGCAGGAGACCAGCAGTGACCGGTCCCGCTCGCCCGCGGCGAAGTTGGGGCCGACGACGTGGATCACCCACCGGGCCGGCAGCCGGTGGCCCGTCGTCCAGCCCGCGTCCCCCGTGGCCAGACCCCGAGGGAAACGCTCCTCGCACTCGGCGAGAAGCCCCCGTCCGGCGGCCGCGTGGATGGCGCCGTCGACACCACCGCCACCACGCATCCGCCGGTTGGCCGCGTTGACGACCGCGTCCACGTGCTGGCGAGTGATGTCGCCCTGCACGACGGTGAGGCGCACGGCTCCTCGCCTCGGTCCGGGGCCGTCAGCCGCGGGTGAGCGCCCGCAGGGCGGGGCGTACGTCGACGATGTAGACGATCGCCGCGACGGTGCCGATGAGGTTCAGGAAGCTCATCGGGCTCCAGATGAGCATGTGTGCGGCCAGAGCGATGCCCAGGATGATCAGCCAGGCGGGCTTGGTGAGCTTGGAGGCGGCGACGTACGCCTCCGGCTTGTGGGTGACGGAGTCGATGAACGCCCAGGCCTGGACGACGAACATCGCGAGGGAGGCGGCCAGCATCAGGCCGTTCTGGAGGGCGAAGAGTCCGAACACGCTCACCAGGATACAGAGCCGCCGCGACCCCCGGCCCACCGTCGGCGGGTCGGGGGTCGCGGCGTGAACCGCGCACGGGGCGCAGTCAGAACAGCGTCAGCTGATCCGGATCGCTTCAGGCGCCGGCCTTGTCGGCGGCGTCGGCGGCGGCCTTCGTGGCGGCGGACGCGGTCTTCTTGGCCGCCGTGCTCGTGGCCTTGGCGGACGACGTCGTCGACTTGGTGGTCTTCTTGGCGGCCTTCTTGGCCTGCGTCTTGGTCGTCTTGGCCTTGGTCACGGTGGTCTTGGCGGCCGCGACGGTCTCCTGGGTGGCCTCCTGCTTGCGCACCTTGGCCACGAAGCCCTCGCCGCGGACGGCCAGGTCGGTGTAGCCCTTGGCCAGCTCACCGAGGTAGTCGGTGACGAGCTTCTCCAGCTTGGTCGGCAGCGCCTTCGCGTCGGCCTGGACCGCGGCGAAGCGGGACTCGAGGGCCGCCTGGGCCTTCTTGGCGTCGCCCTGGAAGCCCTCGACCCGGGTGCTGACCAGGGTGCTGGCCTGCGCGCGGATCGCCTGGGGCTCGAGCTCGACCTTGGCGAGCGAGGCCTGCACGTCGGTGGCGGCGGTGCGGGCGAACGCGACGGCGAGGTCGCCGGCGCCCACAGCGGCGTAGAAGGGGCGGGTGGCGTCGAACTTCGGGGCGCTCTTGGTCTTGGTAGCCATGAGGGTTGTCTCCTTCAGGGTTGGGAGTTCGCAGAGCGGAAGGACTGGTAGACGTCCAGCAGCGACTGCTTCTGTCGTTCGGTCAGGCCTGTGTCGGCGAGGACGGCCAGCTCCACGGAGCGAACCTCCCCGTCATCCGGGTCGAGGATCCCTGCGCGGACGTAGAGCGTCTCGGCGGAGATCCGGAGAGCCTTGGCGAGCTGCTGGAGCACCTCGGCCGACGGTCGGCGCAGGCCACGTTCGATCTGGCTCAAGTAGGGGTTGGAAACGCCCGCCTGCTCGGCGAGCTGACGCAGGGAGAGCTGCGCGGCGACGCGCTGCTCACGCAAGTAGTCGCCGAGCGTTCCCACGGTCTTCCCGACCCCGAACTTGGCCATGTCCCCATAGTGCTAACTCTTGCAAGCAGATGCAAGTCAGGATCGCGTGACCAGGGACACAGAGGCCTGACAGACAAGGAGAATCCACCTCGCCCGCCCGCGTGCTCCGGTTATCCCCGCTCAGTTCGCGGCCGGGTGGGGGCAGCGTCCGGACGGATGGCCGGACCACGTTCGCGCCACCAGGCGGCCGCCTCGCGCTGCCACCCGGGGGGTCCCTCGGAGGAGGCGATGGTGGCAAGTCCCGGCGAGCCGGACATACCCAGGGCATACATCTTGCCGCGCGCCGAGGTGGTCAGCTCGCGGCCCAGGGTGGAGCGCAGCACCTGGTCGGACATGGCGCTGTAGGGCATGTGCCCGATCCCCTGCGCGATCGGCGTCACCACGTCCTCGGAGCCGTCGTCGAGAAGGCCGATCATCCTCAGCCGATGGGTCTCGTCGCTGAGGTATCGCGCCAGCGTGGCGATCCGGGATCGCATCGGCGGTGGCTGGGCGGAATCGCGCAGGGCCATCAGGAGGCAGTCGGTCACCGCCCTCCCGAACGGCGAGGAAGCGATGAGCAGGGAGGCCAGGTGGCGGCGTTCGGAGTCGCGGTGGAAGAGCGCCTCGCGCACCAGCCGGGAGAGCATCCTGTCCTCGGCGTAGTTGGGCTCCTGGGGAACCAGGGTCCGGGCCTGATCGGCGATCTGGGACGAGATCGCTCGGGCGCGGGTGGCGATGACCTCCTCGCCGTGCTCGACGGCGTAGCCGAGCCTGCGCCGCCCGGCCCGCTCGGCGGCATGCACCAACGTCGCTCGCATCCCCTCGGGCATGCCCGCGATGAGCTCGGCGAGGTCGTCACTGGCCTGGGCCGGGTTGCGCCTCCAGAGCTGCAGCACGATCATGTCGAGCCGGGCTCGCTCGGACTCGTCGAAGTGCCCGTCCGTGAGCTTCTGCGCCGCCAGCCACACGCCGACCCGGAACACGCTCTTGGTCGGCGGTTGCTCGACCATGTCGAGCACCAGGGCGGACGCCTCCCGCGTCGGCAGCCTGTCGAGGAGCCCGACCGGGCTGGTGAGCACCTGGGCCCCGGGATCGGCGACGTAGTCGGCGATGGAGTCGACCAGGTAGCCCTGGGCGCGCGGGACCTGGGCCAGGTTGAACGCCGCCGCGCTGTACTGCCGGTAGGCGAGCTTGACCGTTCGGGGAAGCTCGTTGATCAGATTCCCGCAGATCGCCGACCAGGTGCTCGAGCGCAGGAACGCGTGCGGCACGGCCGCCAGGTGCCAGCCGAGGTCCTGCCAGTCGCGGGAGAGAGCGCCGCCGTCCTCGGCGAGGGTGACCAGCTCGTCGAGCCGGTCGCTGAAGGCGGGCTCGGCCGGGTCGAGCCGGGGGCGGGCCAGCCGAGCCTTGACCCGGGGCAGGATGGCACCGACGTATGCCGTGATCGAGGAGATCCGGCCCGACTCCAGCCCGAGCACACGCTCATAGGCAGCCATGGCCTCGTAGGAGATCGGGATCTCCCCCGACTCCCACCGCGAGAGCAGGCTGCGACTGGTGGGCATCCCCTCGTCGCCCAGGGCCGCTATGAAGACCCGCCCGTCCCGGAACGATGCATCGGGATGGTGCAGGCGCGACATCGCGAGAAGCCAGCCGATCCTGGCCTCGACGTCGACGGAGACCGAGTTGAGGGGCGTGGCGTCGTACGCGATCTGCTGAACCCTGCCTGGCCGCTTCGCCGTCACTGACACCCCCTTGTCCCAGCGGCCAGCATAGGGGCCCCGCCGTGCGCCGACGGGCGCGGAGGCGGCTCAGAAGGCGGGACGCAGAGCACCGACGGCGACGCCGCCGCCGAGGAGCTCGACCACGCCGGTCCTGCGGACCGCGTCCGCGTCCACGCCGTCCTCCTCGGGTACGCCGAGGCGCTCCAGCGCCGCCGCCATCAGCACCGGCCGCACCCGCGCGGCTCCGTCGTCGGTCTTCAGGGCGATCGCGCGCCCGTCGGGCAGCCCTACGGCGTAGCAGGACTCTGCTCCGGCCTTGCCGATCGCCCCGGGAACCGCACGAAGCAGCGTGGCCTCGTCGCGGCGCGTCCCGGAGGCGTACTCCGGGTGCGCGCGGATCGCCTCGGCCACCCGGTGCTCCGGACCGTCGTGGGCGACCGAGAGCGTGCGGAAGGCTCGAGCGAGACCGACCAGACTGGTGGACAGCAGCGGAGCACCGCAGCCGTCGACGGCCACGGCCTCGACGGGTTCGCCGGTCAGCGCGGCGAAGGTCTCCGCGATGGCCTGCTGGAGCGGGTGGGCGACGTCGCGGTAGCCGGCCAGGTCCCAGCCGTTCACGACACAGGTCGCCAGCATCGCGGCGTGCTTGCCCGAGCAGTTCATGGCGATGGAGGAGCGCTCCCGCCCGGAGCGGATGTAGGCGTCCTTGGCGACCTCGTCGATGGGGTAGTCCGGCGGCGTCTGGAGGGCGGACTCGTCCAGTCCGGCACCCTGGAGGATGCGCCGCACCCCGTCGAGGTGGATCTCTTCGCCCGAGTGTGACGCGCACGCCAGGGCGAGCAGCTCGCCGTCGAGATCGAGACCCGCGCGGAGCATGCCCAGCGCCTGGACCGGCTTGTTGCAGGACCGGGCGAACATCGGCGACTGCACGTCACCCACCGACCAGTCGACCTCGCCGTCCGCTCCGAGGGCGACGACGGACCCGTAGTGGTGTCCCTCCACGAAACCCGACCGGACGATCTCGGCAACGATCACTGGCGAAGACATGCCCGCGACTGTAGGGGACCTCCGATGCGGCAGACTGAGCCGGTGCCCGACTCCCCTGCACCCCAGCACTGCCCGAGCCCACGGGAGCTCGACGACCTCGAGCTCCTGCTGCACGGCGCCTTCGCGCCGGTGACCGCCTTCAACGAGCCCGACAGCCCCATCACCTTGACTCTCCCTGAGGAGGTGCACCAGCGCGCAGCCGAGGCCGGGTCGGTCGAGCTGGTCGATCCCGAAGGTTTGCCGCTGGCACGCGTCGCGGTGCCGGGCTGGACCGTGGAGCCGCTGGCCCACGCGGCGTACGGCGCCTTCCGCTCCCTGCGCCGCACCCCGGCCGAGGTGCACGCCGAGGCCGGTGCGAACACCCTGACCGTCCCGGTCACCGACGCCCTGACCCTTGCCGACCTCGACCGGATCCGCCAGCGGTCCGGGGGCGATCCCGTCATCTTGTTGGCCCTCACCGGCGACGGCACGCCTCTGCTCACGGCTCCGGCACTCCTGCGCGCCTCTCTCGTCGCGGCCGAGCAGCTCGGCGACGCCCGCGTGGTCGCCGTGCCCCTGGCCAGCCGAGGCGACGCCGAGGCCGACCACCTCCTCGGGCAGCGCGTGGTCGAGGCCTATGCCCCCGGACCCGTCATGGGCGTCACCGGCGAGGGCGACCTCGACGACGACATCGCCACCATCGTCGAGCGGGACCAGCCGGCGCCGGGCGACCAGGGCCTGGTGGTGTTCTTCACCGGGCTCTCCGGAAGCGGCAAGTCCACCCTGGCCCGCGCGCTGCACGACCTGATCCTCGAGTCCGGCGAGCGCACGGTCACGAGCCTCGACGGGGATGTGGTGCGTCGCAACCTCTCGGCCGGCCTCACCTTCTCCAAGGCCGACCGGGAGACCAACATCCGTCGGATCGGCTGGGTGGCAGCCGAGATCTCGCGCCACGGCGGCGTCGCCATCTGCAGCCCCATCGCACCCTTCGACGAGACCCGCCAGCAGGTGCGCGCCCTGGTCGACGACGCTGGCGGCGCCTTCGTGCTCGTCCATGTCTCCACCCCCCTGGCGGAGTGCGAGCGACGCGACCGCAAGGGCCTCTACGCCAAGGCGAGGGCCGGCGAGATCCCCGAGTTCACCGGGATCTCCTCGCCCTACGAGGAGCCGGCCGACGCCGACGTCCGGGTGGACACCACCGGGCGGACGATCGAGGACGCTCTCGAGGACGTGCTGACCCACCTGTTCGACGCCGGCTACCTGGGCCGACCCGACCGTGACGCCTCCGAGGACGCCCGATGACCGACCTGCTCACCACCGCTGCACTGTCCGTGCTGCTCGTCAGCTTCGGGGTCGGCATCGTCGTCGGGCTGACCGGGATGGGCGGCGGCGCCCTGATGACGCCTGCCCTGATCTTCCTCGGCGTGAACCCCTCGGCGGCCGTCGCCAACGACCTGGTCGCCGCGAGCGTCAACAAGTCGGTCGGGGCCGGCGTGCACTGGCGACACGGCAAGCCCAACCTCAAGCTGGCGATGATGCTGGTGATCACGTCGGTGCCGACCGCCTTCGCCGGCGCCTTCATCGTCAAGGCGGTCGGAGGTGGCGAGGGCGAGGGCACCGAGTCGTTCCTCACCACCGCGATCGGCATCGCGCTGCTGTTCACCGCGTCGACGTACGCCCTGCGGATGTATCTCCAGCTGCGGCACGTCACCTCCGGCAACACGATCTCCGAGGAGGACCCGGCGATCCGGCCGATACCGACCCTGCTCGTCGGCGCCGTCGGAGGCCTGCTGGTCGGGATCACCTCGGTCGGGTCCGGGTCGCTGATCATGGTGGCCCTGCTGCTCCTCTACCCGACGCTCAGCGCTCTCAAGCTCGTCGGCACCGACCTCGTGCAGGCCGTGCCGCTCGTGCTCTCGGCTGCGATCAGCCACGTGCTCGTGACCGGGGTCGACTGGGCCGTGCTCATCCCGCTCATCGTCGGAGGCACTCCCGGCACCTTCCTCGGCGCCCGGCTGGCCAACTGGGTCTCCCAGTCGGTGATCCGGCGCGGCATCGTCATCGTGCTGACCCTCACCGGCCTGAAGATGCTCGGACTCTCCCCGGAGCTGGTCGGCATCGTGGGAGCCGGGCTCCTCCTCCTGGGCCCGCTCGCCTGGGGCTTCCTGCGGCAGACCCGCGGGCTGCCGGCCTTCGACAACAACGCGGCAGCGTGGCGGCTCCCCGACAACGGGAAGGTCTCCTCCGACGATCGCCCCCGGTGACCGGGATCACCGCCCGTCCGGCGCCGGATCGCCCCGACCCGGGGGTACTC